>JBCBBJ010000009.1:0-139217 GCA_038531745.1 Pseudomonadota bacterium | reverse complement strand
GCTGCGGCCGGGGCCGTAAATGCCTGGAAGCCGCAAGATGGTGGCCTCGACGGGCATCGGTTGTGTCCGGGTAAAATCGCGCCACGCCGTCTCCGCTGCGAGGCGCCGGCGACCGCGCGGTGTTGTTGGGTTCGCCGGTGTGTCCTCGTCGACCCAGCCGCCCCCATGGTCGCCATAAACCCCGTTAGATGACAGATAACCGATCCAGCGCACGCCGGGCGCATCAGCCATGAGGGGTGCCAGCGCCCCGAGCGCGGGGCACGGTGCTGTAGTCTCTTGGTCCGGTTTCGATGGCGGTACCGAGATTAACAAATGGCTGGCCGCCGCTGCGCTCGCGGCGTCATCCGGCCACAAAACGGGTTTCACCTCGTCTTGCCGGAGTGCCGCGGCGCGCGCGCCATCGCGGGTAGTACCACTCACGGTCCACCGGTTTCGATCAAGACGGCGGGCGACGGCCCGCGCCGTATACCCATACCCAACGCAATGGAGATGGTTGACCATCAATGGGCGCGGGTTGCGGCCGGGTTCTGCGCGTCCGGGACTTTCAATTCGCGCTTACGCTGCCGATCAAGCTTCGTGCGATAACGGCTTTGCACCACCGAAACGATCACCATGACAAAGATCACGAAATAGAAACTCGATTTCGACATCGCATCCACGGGATAGCCAAACAATTTCAGATGGGCGAGGTGCCCCCCCTCCGTGATCAGCAAGATGCCAACAATGAACAGGATAAACAGGCCAATTACCTCAAAATTTCGATTGGCCTTCAAAAACGCCGACACCCCGTCGGCCAGCACGATCATCATGATCCCGCTAATGATGATGGCTGTCGCCATGACCGGCACAACATCGGTCAACGCAATCGCGGACAACAGGCTGTCGAATGAAAAAATAAGGTTCATCGTGACAATCATGGCGATGGCCCCAAATACCGATTTGGTCGCGTGGCCTTCGGTGTGCTCGATATGCTCCACCGCCAATAGATGCATGATCTCTTTGAGTGCCGTGTACATGATAAAGCCGCCGCCGAGGATGGAGACAACCGACTGAAAGTTGAATTCGCCGTCAATAAAGGACCCGGCATGGATACTGAAAAACGGCTCCTGCAGGGACTGGATTAACTGCACCACAACAACCAGCAGGATGAGCCGGAGCGCAATTGCAATCCCGATACCGAGCCGGCGCACCATCTGTTGTTTGCTTTCCTCCACCCGGGAGGATTCAATGGAAATATAAAGCAGATTGTCGAACCCGAGCACGGCCTGGAGCAGGATCAGCATCAGAAGGGTGAAGAGGTTGGGCAGCGTGAATAGCTCCGCCATGGGGTCGTCTCCTTATGAAGGGCCGGGCAAGGCGCGCGGGTTTGGCGCCGCTATACTCCCTGTGAGAGGTATAAAAAGCCGTATTTTGCCGCCCCGTTCAAGTCCAAAGGCGCGGGGGGGCCCGTTGTTCGGCCTGGATTGACATGTAACCGCGTCTGACGAGCACCCTGGGTGTGCGCGAAACGGGTGTGCCCGGTGCCGGGACAAGACCTCAAAAGGTCGCCCGTCGATGAAATGCGCCGCGGATGCGGTGAGCAGAGGGCACTAACTATCAATGCGACGAATGGATTGTTTGCTGCGATCGGTGCAGTCTTCAATGCATTTAATTGGGACCGAGGGGTGTCTAAATCATGGTTATCAGGCGGGCGGCATAGCCCACCGAACACGGTTAAATTGGAGAGAAGAAATGAGATCATCAGTACAAAAATTGTCGGCAATTATGGTTGTTGCGTTGAGCTTTCTGCCAGCGGCCTATGTGATTAGCGAGATTTCCAGCGGGCTTGTCTAATCCGGGCTTTTGACCGTCCCACTGACCCCTTGCCCCAACTTCAGGCGGATCTTCGGATCCGCCTTTTTTTTGCGTCTATTGCATCCTGCACCGACGCCTGTCGACGACCAAAAAGGGCCCTGTTCGGTGAGCGGAATGGTCGATAGGATCAATCGAAAAAACCAATTTTCCATTCGATAGAAGGATGAATTGTTGCGACTAACGAAGGTGTGATCGCCTGTTACTTGGTTCCTGAGCGGACTATATCCAACTGGTAACGACAAGGTATCAACACAGGAGAGACCCATGAAAAACACATTCCGTTCATTCTCAGCCATCTTTGTTATCGCCGCTGCTTTTGCCCCGGCTTTTTATGCGGCAAGCCAAATCACCAGCGGGATCGCATAGATGCCATTTACGCGTCGGTTTCGGCGCCTCGACTATCACGAAAAAGCGGATCGCAAGGTCCGCTTTTTTGTTTTTGATATCTCATTTGATGCTGTTTTTACGGTTTCGTGTTAGCCCGCGCGGTGGCGGCTTACAAATGCATCATAGTCTGCCCGGGTGTCTATTCCGGGTACATGCGATTTAACGAGACCAACGGCAACGCTCTCCCCCATCTCCAGGATCCGCAATTGCTCCAGGCTTTCAGTTTGCTCAAGCGCGGTTGGCGGTGCGGCGGCAAAGCGCTGCAACGCATCGGCGCGAAAGGCATAAAGACCGATATGCAAAAAATAGGGCCCGCCATGGGGCACCGCTGACCGGGAAAAATAAAGAGCGCGCTGGGCGCGTGTTTTTGCGTTTTTCTCCACGCCCATCACGACCTTCACACAATTTGGATCATGGGCGGAGCCGGGGCCCTTATCGTTGGTATTCGGAAAGGGGCAGGCGAGCGTTGCTGCAAAACTCTTTTCCACCTTGGCTATTGAAATCAGATGGGCAACCGCATGGGGATCAATTTCCGGTTCATCGCCCTGCAGATTTATGATCAGGTCTGCGTCCACTGTGGCGGCCGCTTCCGCAACGCGGTTACTGCCGGCGGGATGATCAGTCCGGGTCATGACAGCATTTGCGCCAAAGCGTTCGGCCTCCGTTTTGATCCGCATATCATCGGTGGCGATTAAAACACGATCCACCCCCGTGACCGCGCAGGCCCGTTCCCAGCTATGCTGGAGTAAGGTTTTGCCGGTTTCTGCCAACAGCAATTTGCCTGGTAGCCGGGTTGCCCCATAGCGGGCCGGGATGATGATGGCTGTTTTCATAAAGAGGAGTGCCAAGGGGTATTACGCGACGCGACCATTCGATAGGTCACCCAAGCGGCCACCAAAAAAGCGGTCACCCCGGCGATTGCGCCAAGAATATTGGCAAGCGCATCGGCCCAGTCACCACGACGGACGCCGCCCAAATGCTGTATGCCTTCCAAAACAAGACCGTAAAGACTGAGCGCAAGCAGCAGATAAACGCTGTATCTTCCTACTTTCTTGCCCAGTTGGTGGGGCAGGAGGGGCACGCTGGCGCCGGCAAAAAAACCGAGCAGGGCATAAACGAGAAAATGGGTAACTTTGTCAGCATGCTGCGCCCCGCCGAGGATGAGCGCGGCAAGCCAACGCGCTAGCGCGGCGCCTTCATCGGGCATATCAGGCGCCGGCACCAGCGATTGCGCCGTGACATAAATAAAGAGAAGCGCGAAAAAGACGCGGGCACCGATGATTAAACGCAGGCCGCTCATTCGTTTTTATCCGTTGAGCCAGCCTCGCTTTTACCGTCGCCTTCGCCCAGCTTTCGCTCCCAATTCATAGCAGTACGGATAATGAAATCGAGATCATCATAGCGTGGGCGCCAATCCAGCGTCGTGCGAATGGCGGCGCTATCGGCAATCAGTTGCGGGGCATCGCCCTCCCGCCGGCTCACCTTTTCCACGGGAATTCTGGCGCCGCTGACCCGCTCAACGGCATCTATCACTTCGTACACAGAGTAACCGCGACCATATCCGCAATTCAGCACTAATGAGGGCCCGCCATCACGTAAATGGCTAAGGGCGGACAGGTGCGCGTCCGCAAGGTCGCTCACATGGATGTAATCGCGGATCGCTGTACCGTCGGGGGTCGGATAATCATTCCCATAAATCTGCAGCGCTTCGCGGCGCGAACCCACGGCGATCTGTGTGGCCACTTTGATCAGGTGGCTGGGCTTGCCCATTTCCCCGGCGCGCAGGTCAGGATCCGCGCCCGCCACATTGAAATAGCGCAACACCACATGATCAAGGCCGTGGGCACGCGTGGCATCGGCGAGGATCCGCTCGCTCATGGCCATGGACGCTCCATAGGCCGTCAGCGATTGGTGGATTGCCGTTTCGGACACCGGAATACGATCCGGCTTTCCATAGACCGCGGCAGTGGAGGAGAAGATAAAACGGTCGATCTTATGGGCGATAATGGCGTCGATCAGGTTCAGCGTGTTCACCACATTATTGCGGTAGTAATCGATCGGCCGGCTCAGCGCTTCGGAGACCAGGATCGAGCCCGCGAAGTGAATGACCTCAGTGATGGCATGGTCGCGGAAAATCTGTTCCAGCAAACGCTGATCACCGCAATTTCCAATGATCAAGGTAATGGAGGCTGGAACCCGGTCGGCAACCCCCGTGGACAGGTCGTCGAGCGCAACTGCGGGCTCGCCCGCTGCCTCCAGCGCCAGCAACATATGGGCGCCCACATAGCCCGCCCCGCCGGTCACCAGAATTGTCACACTTGTCTCCCGTTTTGCTCGTGGTCGCGTCTTTTGACAGACCGATCTGGCCGCCGAACATCTCGAATCCCCGGCGACCCTGTATAGCATATCGTCACCGGGCCTGCCGGGCCAGAATGGTCGTTCGCCAGCGGCGGGGTGACTACGTTCTTGTTCGATAAACCAATGCTGGGCTTTTGCGCAAAGGCGTGTGAAATAAAGCCGGAGGCGCACAATGCTAAATGCACGATCATTAATGGATGCGATCCACCCCGGTGGCCGCAAGGCGCATATACCCGCTGGAACCCGGGTTTATGCGATTGGCGATGTGCATGGCTGCGCCGACCTTCTTGATCGCCTATTGGATTTTATTGACGTGGATAGTGCCGATCTTGCCCCCGGTGCGCGCACGATAATTACCTTGGGCGACTATGTGGATCGTGGGCCCGATAGTCCGGGTGTGCTTGATCGGTTGATCGCACGGCAAAAAACCGACCCGTCGCTGATTTGTTTGAAAGGCAATCACGAAGATGAATTGCTGGGATTTCTTGCCGATCCCGATGAGCATGTGCATTGGCTCGATTGGGGAGGAGAGGAGACATTGTCGAATTATGGGGTGCGCGTTAGCGCAGCGCGCGAGCCGCGTGATCTCGCCCGGGAGCTTGGTGCTGTTCTCCCAGAAGCCCATCGCCAGTTCCTACATGGGCTATCGGTCCGGAAAGTCATCGGGGATTATTTGTTCGTGCATGCAGGCATTAAACCGGGTGTGCCGCTAGACGAACAAACCGAGCGCGATCAAATGTGGGTTCGCGGTGAATTCCATAGCGCACCCACCGATCAGCGCCCGGATAAAATTGTTATTCATGGCCATCAGTCAGCAAAAAAAGTGGTCGATAAGGGCTGGCGAATTTGCGTCGATACCGGTGCCGTCTGGAACGGTGTCCTGACCGCTATTGTGCTAGAGGGCAATAAGAAGAGATTTCTTCAGGCGTCTGCTGATTAGCTACGTGGTACAACCACTCTGGCTCTGATGAGGCGCCGGTGTCGTGTCCAGTGCCAGACGCGCCTTAGCCCTGTGGATCGGTGTCGCAACCTTCTATCTTGTGGCCGTCGAGAAGGGCGTCGGAAGTTGCCTTGTCCCGATCAGCCATGGCTTTTTCCAGTTTCGTGCGGCCGAATTTTTCGCGATTGGTTTTGGCTTTGCTCGCTTTGGCGGCGCGTTTGCGCTTTTTCCGGGCTTGTTTCAGGTTAACGACTTCATTGGGCATTGCTTTACTCTAAACCGATTTGCGTACAGATTTTTTTGCCGAGCTGATCTTTCAGCTGTTTGGGTGTCACTTCCTCGACCGCCCCCCGACTTAGCTTGCCGAGCTGAAACGGGCCATAGGCGGTGCGGATCAGCCGGTTCACCTGCAGGTCAAGGGCACGCATAATGGTGCGGACTTCGCGGTTCTTGCCCTCCTTGATTGATAATGTCACCCACACATTATCCCCTTGCTGACTATCGACGTTGGCGCGGATTGGCCCATAAGCAATGCCGTCGACAGTGATTCCATCTTGTAAGGCGTCAAGCTGGCCTTGCGAGACCCGGCCCCAGGCGCGCACGCGATATCGCCGGGTCCAGCCGGTACTGGGTAATTCCAGCGTCCGGGCAAGGCCACCATCATTAGTGAGTAGCAATAACCCTTCCGTTGTCAGATCAAGCCGCCCCACGGAGATCACGCGTGGCAACTGGCTCTCCAGCGCCTGAAAAACGGTGCGGCGCCCTTGCGGGTCCGCGTGGGTTGTCACGAGATTGTCCGGCTTGTGATAGCGCCAGACGCGGGCCCGGTCGGCCTTGCCCACGCGGGTACCATCCACGCGGATATCCATCGCTGACGTCACTTTGAAAGCCGGGGTCGTTAAGACGGTGCCATCAACGGTGACAATGCCCTGGGCAATCATCCGCTCCACCTCCCGGCGCGAGGCAACCCCCGCCCGGGCAAGATATTTAGCAATGCGCTCGCCGTCGGGCGCGGTGGTATGTATTTGCATTCTTACCTTGTCAGAAGTCTTTTCCATCGTCACCGTCTAGCATCAGCTGAGGGGCTGCGCGATAGTCTCTCGGTGGAAAGAAACGCACCAATTACCAACGACGCACGGTTCATGGGACTTGCGCTTGAAGAAGCGCGCTCGGCCGGGGTGCGGGGCGAGGTGCCGGTGGGGGCTGTTCTTGTGGATAATAACGGCGCCGTTGTCGCGGGTTCGGGTAACACGACACGCAGCGTGCCTGACCCCACAGGGCATGCAGAAATGAATGTGCTGCGGGTGGCGGCTCTGGCGCAGAATAATTTTCGGCTTGCGGGCACCACGCTTTTTGTGACGTTAGAGCCATGTGCCATGTGTGCTGGTGCCATTTCCCACGCGCGGGTTGAGCGGCTGGTGATCGCCGCATCCGACCCCAAGGGCGGCGGTGTTTGGCACGGGCCAAAGGTTTTTGATCATTCCACATGCCACTGGCGCCCGGCGGTTGACCACGGCCCTTTTGCGGCGGAAGCGGGCAAACTGTTGCGGGATTTTTTTCGCGCTCGGCGCAAATAGCCTAGGCCAACGCCCCAAAAAACGGCGTATAGTCTGTCGGACGTAAAGAGAGGCCATCAGCGTGGCAGACTTACCATCAAAAGACCAACTGCTGCGCCGCGTGGCGGTGCACCGCTCTGGTTGGGGGGCGGGGCCAAAGCCACCGGCTGACCCCATCGGCCCGGGCGAGGAATCCGTTTGGGATTATCCGCGCCCACCGGAGGTCCGCCCGCCGGGGCCCATTGCCGACCCCAATACTAAAGATGTTTCCATGAAGATGGCGACCGGGGGGCCCATCGTGGCCACAGTGATCTTCGACCGAAAAACCCTGGCCAAATCCCACCGCGCCTTGCGCATTTGTGAGACGGCGGGTGCGCCGGTCTGGTATTTCCCGCCGGAGGATGTGGATTTGACCATGTTGGTTGAAACTGACGCTTTATCTGTGTGCGAATGGAAGGGAGCGGCGGTTTATTATGACGTTGTTTCTCACGATCTGCACGCGCGGCAGGCGGCTTTTTGCTACCCCGATCCACTGGACGATTTGGGTATGGGCTACGGTCAAATTGCCGGTTGGTTCGGCTTTTATCCAGCCCGGGTGGAGGCGTGTTTTGTTGGCCGCGAGCACGTGCGCCCCCAACCGGGTGATCTCTATGCGGGCTGGGTCACAGACGCCATCAAAGGTCCGATCAAGGGCGGGCCGGGCTCGGGCCACTGGTAGGTGCCCGGTCGGTCAGTTTCGCGCCACAGCCGGAATAGTCGCAGGGTCAACTGTAAATTCTGCTTTCCCTCGTGCCGGCTGAGGCGATACTCTATTAAGTACCGTTGAGGAGCATTCCCATGCATTTTGCCTATTCCGACCGTTGTAAAGACTATCTTAAACGCGTTTCTGACTTTATGGACGCCCATGTTTATGAGGGCAATGAAGTCTATGAACGTCAGCATACGGATTTTGGCCCGGATGCCCGCTGGAAAGTGCCCCCTGTCATTGAAGACTTGAAATCCGAGGCCAAAGCTGCAGGGTTGTGGAATATGTTTCATCCAGATCCAGATTATGGCCCTGGCCTGTCAAATGCCGACTACGCACCCATTGCGGAGTTAACCGGGCGCTGTCATATCGCGCCGGAGGTCTTCAATTGCGCAGCGCCCGATACCGGCAATATGGAAGTGCTGACAAAATATGGGACACCTGCCCAGCAGGAAGAATGGCTTACTCCTCTCTTGGCAGGCGAAATCAGATCCGCTTTCCTGATGACAGAACCGCAAGTTGCTTCATCCGATGCCACGAATATCGAAACGGAAATCACCCGCGACGGCGATGACTATGTGATCAATGGGCGCAAATGGTGGTCATCAGGGGCGGGCGATCCGCGCTGTAAAGTCTATATCGTTATGGGCAAGACGGACAAATCGGCCGAGCGCCATAAACAACAATCCATGATCCTGGTTCCCGCTGATACGCCAGGGGTTAAAATTCTGCGCCATCTGCCGGTCTTTGGTTATGACGACGCACCGCATGGGCATATGGAGGTGGAACTCGATAATGTCCGGGTACCGAAGGAAAATATGCTGCTTGGCGAAGGTCGTGGTTTTGAAATTGCGCAAGGCCGGCTTGGCCCCGGGCGGATACACCATTGCATGCGCACGATTGGGGCAGCAGAAGTTGCCCTGGAAAAAATGGTTAAACGGCTGGTCAGCCGCGAGGCGTTTGGCAAGCCGATCTACCAGCATTCAATCTGGGAGCAACGCGTTGCTGAAGCGCGCATCGATATTGAGATGACGAGATTGCTAACCCTCAAAGCTGCTTGGATGATGGATACCGTGGGCAACAAAGCCGCCCAAGGGGAAATTGCCATGATCAAAGTGGCGGCGCCGCGTGTGGCCCTGAAAGTGATTGATGACGCAATTCAGGCCCATGGCGGCGGCGGGGTGACCACTGACTTTGGTCTTGCCCAAAGCTACGCGCACTTGCGCACGTTGCGGCTTGCAGATGGCCCCGATGAGGTGCATTGCCGGTCCATCGCCCGGTTGGAGTTTAAGCGGTATTCAAACCGCGCCCACTAAAACGTCATCAAATTCAGCCCGTGGGCACATACGCGAAGTGTGAAAGTCCTGCAATCTGTTGGCCGCTTGGTTAACAGCGGCGGCGCAATGGTCTATGCACCCTGCATCGAAGCAATGGGGATTACCTATGAAAAATCTTTTCCTTTCCACGGTCGCGGTCTTTGCCCTTGGCGCGTGCTCTGGCGAAACACCAGCGGAAACGCAAGCGCCTTCGACCACAGAGGCGGCACCGGAGACATCGACACCAACAGACGCGACACCAGCACCTGAAACGGCCTTGCAACCTGAAGTGATGGCAACCGATAGCGGCGCGCGGTTAGACAGCGTGTTGGCAAGCCAACCAGAGGCTATCAAAGCGCGCTATGGCGCCCGCAACCCGAAAGCAACGCTGGAATTCCTGAAGATTGAACCCGGCATGACCGTGGTGGAGGTTCTGCCCGGCAATAATGGTTGGTATACGGGCATTTTGATGCCCTATCTGGGATCGGATGGCACGCTTGTGGGCGTTGATTACGATCCGGAGATGTGGGCGGCGTTTGGCGGCTTCGTGAATGAAGAGTTTTTGGAAGCGAGGCGGAGCTGGGCGCAAAGCTGGACAAAAAATGCCGGCGAAACGCGGGGTGAGGACGATGCCGCGGTCAAAGCCTTTGCGTTTGGCAACATGCCTGACGAAATGGCGGGTACGGCGGATGCTGTACTCATGATCCGCGCTTTGCATCACTTGAACCGGTTTGAAGAAAAAGGCGGTTTTCTCACAAGCGCGCTGGAGGAAACCTCACGGGTTCTGAAGCCGGGCGGTTTTGTAGGCGTGGTGCAACACCGCGGGCCCGAAGGCAATGAAGACAGTTGGGCCACCGGCGATCAGGGCTATGTGAAACAAAGTGCCGTTATCACGGCGTTCACCGCTGCCGGTTTTGAGCTTGTTGACCAAAGTGAAATCAATGCAAATCCGAAGGATCAGCCGAGTAATGAGGACCGCGTCTGGCGTTTGCCCCCCACCTTGGGCGGTAGCGCAGATAATGAAGAGCTGAAAGCGCAGATGACGGCGATCGGTGAGTCAGACCGCATGACACTCCTGTTCCGCAAGACGGCTTTGTAAGCGCAATCCACGCCTGCAAAATCATTGATGGCCGGTGATCCTTTTGATTGCCGGCCATTCGTCATACCAGCCGCCTTGCTTATGGTCTGTGTGCGTACGTTCTACCAAACGTGACCGTAGCTGTCTTGTTACCCAGCAATTCCTTTTACAAACGGACTAAACCCTATGCGGATTGTTGGTGGTGGCTATCGGGGCCGACCGATCCATGCCCCGAAAGGGCAAGCTACCCGCCCCACCACCGATCGCACCCGTGAGGCGCTCTTTAACGTCCTGGCCCATGGGCGCTGGCCCGATGTGGCTACTGATCTTGCGGGGGCACGGGTCATTGACCTTTATGCCGGTTCCGGTGCCCTGGGGTTGGAAGCTCTGTCGCGCGGTGCCGGGTTTTGTTTGTTCGTTGAAACGGACGCGGGGGCCCGCGCGGTCATCCGCGACAATATCGAGGCGCTCAATCTCTTTGGCCAGACGCGTATCCATCGCCGCAGTGCCGCTGCCCTTGGTAAAATCCCGGCCAGTGCTGGGGGGCCTTTCACCCTGGCATTTCTTGACCCGCCCTACGGGAAAGGGCTGGCCGAGCCGACGATCCGCTCCCTGATCAGTGGTCAATGGCTTGCCTGCGGCGCGCTGATTGTTCTGGAACAGGCAAGGACCGATCCGCTTCCCGCGGTAGAAGGCCTAACCACTCTTGACGATCGCGCCTATGGCGATACGCGGCTTCTCTTTTTTGGTTTGGGCTCCTTCGGTCTCCCCCCGGCTCCTTGAGGCGTTCCTTGGACCGATCTGCCCCCGGATGAGTACATTTGAGCTTGGTGGGTTTTTGTCTTATCCGATCAAGGGAGCTGGCGCTTGGCCAAGGCCTTCGCCCATATCGCTGGGATCAAAACCGGCGGCAAGGGGAGTACGCGTTGCCGTCGCCAGAATCTGTGTGCGGATGCGGTCCGCTGTTGGTGTCCGGCCGCGCTTAATCAGGGCTGACCGCCACAATGCCGCAAGACCGGCCATATGCGGGGTTGCCATGCTCGTACCGCTTATGGCCGTCAGACCACCGCCCGCCTGGGCCGAAAGAATATTGACGCCTGGCCCAACAATTTGTGGCAGAGTGTTTGAGAAAGGGGCTATCGACAATCCGTCATCGGATTGTTGCACAGCGCCCACAGAAACAATGCCTTCGGTTGCTGCCGGCATGGAAACAGCAATTTCCAACCGGGGGTCCCGCGTTTGGTCGTTTGAATTGCCAGCCGCTGCAAAAATCAAGGCGTCGCTGGCAAGGCCCGCATTGGCTGCCGAGCCCAACAGGGCGACGAGACTGTCGAAAAGCTGAACGTTCTGACGATAACCCTGCAAGGCAAGGGAGGCGGCTGCATCCGGTGGGTAATTTCCCTCCGTGATAAGACGATTAACATAGCCCGGAAAATCAAAGCCCAAAGACATGGAGATTATGTGGGCTCCATTATCGGTTGCCCATTTCATGGCATCAACAATCATGCCTGTATCGCCCGTGCCGTCATCGCGGAACACTTTACCAATGAGACCTGTGGTCACACCGCGGGCGACGCCAATGCGAGTATTATCAACATCACGCCCAAAAATGGTTCCGGCACAATGGGTGCCGTGACCGTCAGCATCACCATTAATTGTTCGGCTAAAGTCTTCCTCAATTAGGGTCATTCCGGAAAATGCCGTGTGCGTATTATCAATTCCAGTATCAAGAACAGCGACGATCGTATCGGCACCATCGACAGTCGCACTTGTGGCGCCAACCGCGTCAATGCCCCAGGCGCTACCATTAACCACCATGTTGTCGGATGCAGCGGGGGCGTCTTCGAGGGGGGTGATTAGGCGCGTAGGAAAGGCTTGTGCCGCGCCAATAATCGTTGGGTCCCGTTCCACATCGCTTAGGTCACCTTGGGATAAATCGTGCCGCTCGACCTTAACCCCTTGAAGGCCAGGTGCATCCGTGCGGCGCATTGTGCGACCTGGCGGAAGACCTGCGGGGCGGGCAAAGGGGCCCCTTGAAGGCGTGGTCAGGGGTTCTCCCGTGGGCAACATCGACATATCGCGTAGAACAACATAATCCATAACTGCTCCTTATAAAGAATGCCGTGGTTTACTCCAAGTCGATTGTCTTGGGCGGTTTTTGACCAGTTCCGAGTACAAAACCGGCGTTCGGAAACCGCTCATTATGTCTCTTTAGATCGTCAACCGGGAAAGTCGCTCCTTACGACGGTTAGCGATCAGGCTGTTCACTTGATCGCGCAGTGGCGCATAGTCCGCCTGCGTAAAAATCGCCGAGGACGCAGAGGCAAAGAGTTCGACCGCATCTTTATCCCACGAAAAAAACAGAAACTTCTTCTTGATGGACGTGGATCGGAAAGCGAATAAGCCAAATGGCAGAACAGCGCGCCCATCGCCGGAGAGGCTAGCCTGGCCCAATTGAAACGCCCCATCGCCCGCGTTTTTGGTTTCGCTTTCAAACAGAGCGATAAGCCCGTCATCATCGGCTTTTTCCGACAGGGCCATCAGGGTTGATTGCAACACCGAAAGCGCGGCCGTGCCGCCGGTAACCGCGCCGATAAAATCGAGCGCTTCATCGGCAATTCTGAACACCGACTTTGATGTTAAGCGCCGTTGAAAGGCGGTACTCTGAATAAGGAAGCCGCAAGTCTCCAGCCAGCCTTGATATTCCGTATACCACTCACGCGATGGATAGCGCCGGGTCGCCTTTTGGTCAGCGGCCATAGACGAAAGCAATATCGCATCTTCAAGATCACCGCGGAGATCGGCGAGTATATCATCACTGAATGCGATAGTCGTTCCTGGCATCACGGTCGCACCCGCCCCGGCGGGGGGTGTCTCATTCAGCGGTGAAATGCCAATACGGATGTCTTCGGTATAGGTGGGGCCAAAATCGAGCGCCTCCAGCCGGGCAATTCTTTGTTTGATGGAAGCTGTCATGCGTTCTCTCCTAAAACAGTTGTGTATGGGGTATTGAGCCTAAGGGTGTGCAGTATAAGGATTAAAGGCTCAAACTTGTGTTTCCCGCGTTACAGTTTTGTCGGATTTGAAGCCGACGAAAATTGTTCGATGATAGCATCGGCAAATGCACGCGCCTTGGCGCTGATCCGCCTATTGGGTGCAAAAATCACATAGAGGTTCATGGCTGCCCATTCATAATCCTCGAGCACCGGTTGCAACCGCCCCGCCGCCACCAACGGCGCCAGGATAAAGGCGGGTTCCGCCACGAAACCACAGCCGCGGGCGGCGAGATCGGCGAGGAAATCACCATTGCTGGCGAGGAGCCGGATTGACGGGCGCACCACCCCGCTGGTGCCTCGCGGTCCCCACCACGGTAATTGTTCAGGGCGGGCGAGGTTGAGATAGTGAAGGCAATCAAGGCTGGCCAGATCGTCAGGATGGGTTGGCACGCCGTGGCGTTCCCAAAAGGTCGGGGCGGCTGCCACCTGATGGTGAATGGGGGCAACCTTGCGGGCAATAAGGCTCGAATCAGCCAGATCGCCAATCCGCACAGCCACATCAATCTGGTCTTCCACAAGATTGATCTGCCGGTCAGAAAAGTCGATCTCCACGTCAAGGTCCGGGTGCTTCAGGATAAAGTCGGCGATCACGGGCTCCAGATGCGCCAAACCGAAGGAGAGCGGCGCCGCCACGCGCAATTTGCCCGCTAGCGCCCCAACACTACCCCTAGCCTCGCGTTCAGCTTCGGCAAGCTCGTCCAGAATAGCCTCGGCCCGGCGTAAAAACTGTGCACCACTATCGGTAAGGGAAAGTGAGCGCGTGGTGCGGGTGATCAGGCTCGTGCCAAGGCGGGCTTCAAGATCCGCAAGGCGTTTGCTCAGAACTGACTTGGCCATGTGGGTCTGGCGCGCAGCGCGGGAAATAGAGCCGGCGCGGGCAATCGCCACAAAGCTCTGCAATTGGTCTAACTCATTCATTGTTCGATATTTACGAACAATGAATTCGAAACTCAATGGCTTTTAGCGTTAGGTGGGAACAATTAAATTAGCACTATCACCGGTAACAATGGGTTTTCGCCCTCTTTTGTTGGGGTGACCTGCATGCCGCCGCGACACGTTTCAAAAGGATCATTCCCATGGCCAATTCTGCTCTGCGTATCCTACGCATTGACGCCAGCGCGCGTCATACAGGCTCTGCAACGCGGGCCCTAACCGACAAATTCCTCACCGGCTTGCGCAATGTTGGCGTCGTAGCCGAAATCACGAACCGTGATCTTGCAGACGGCATGCCTCTCATCGATGAGGCATGGGTTACGGCGAACTTTACACCGCCTACGGAGCGATCTGCGGCGGCGCAGGCTACGCTAAGCTTTTCCGATATGTTGGTGGAGGAGTTAGAACGTACCGACCTAATCGTGTTAGGTGCCCCAATTTACAATTTCGGGGTGCCGGCTTCGCTCAAAGCTTGGATCGATCAAATTGCACGCGCACGGCGTACGTTTCAGTATACACCGGATGGCCCGAAAGGATTGCTCACACAAAAACGCGCAGTGATCATTACCGCGTCTGGTGGCACAAAGATCGGCAGTGATATCGATTTTTCTACCGGCTATTTGCGCCACATATTAGGCTTTGTGGGCATCACAGATGTTTCGATCATAGCCGCTGATCAACAGATGGTTGACGAGCAAAAAGCTGAACAAAACGCCCAACGTAATCTGGAGCAGGTACTGGACGATGTGCTGGGCTATGTGCAACAGCCGCTAACCGACTAGGCGCACCTTCTTAAAAGGAACGATCCCATGTTAACTCTTAGACGGGCCGATGAACGCGGCCACCATAATTTTGGCTGGCTTGATACCAACCACACATTTTCATTTGGTCAGTACCATGATCCTCGGCATGTGGGCTTTCGCGCACTAAGGGTGATCAATGAGGATAGGGTTCAGCCCGGCGCGGGCTTTGGTGAGCACGGCCATGCCAATATGGAGATTATCTCTTATGTGCTTGACGGCGCGCTGGAACACAAAGACTCGCTCGGCACCGGCTCAATCATCCGCCCTGGTGACGTGCAGCGAATGAGCGCCGGCACCGGTATCCACCATTCGGAGTTCAATGGGTCAAAGGACAAGCCTGTGCATTTCCTGCAAATCTGGTTGCTACCGGATAAACAGGGGATCACGCCAGGGTATGAGCAAAAAACCTTTGGCGATGAGCGCAACGGTCAACTGCGTTTGGTGGCTGCGCGTGATGGCCGCGATGGGGCGTTGACGATCCATCAAGATACGGATCTTTACGCCGGTGTTTTCAAACCGGGTGAGAAGATCACCCATCGATTTGCGGAAGGGCGTCATGGCTGGGTGCAGATTGCCCGCGGCGGGGTCGAAATCAACGACCATATCTTGCAGCCCGGAGATGGCTTAGCGATCTCCGATCTCGCGGAAATTGAAATGGAAGCGTTAAGCGACGCTGAAGTGCTGCTTTTCGATCTTGCTTAAGGCTGTGTCTGTCTGTTTGGCAGTGGCTTTAGGTCAGGTGCCCGCCTGGAAACCTTCATGGGCGACCAAGTCAGGGCACGGATCAATGCAACAAGCGATGCGCGGCGCGCCGGTTCGGCCCGCCGCGCTGCCCAAATGGCACCGAGCCCCCCATACCCGTCGCGCAGCGCGCGGGCATAGGCTGGGCCAATATTGACGCCATAGGCGCGTATCAACAAATAGAGATTGACCGCCAAGTGGAACGGCAAAAGCGTCACTAGCAAAGGCAACGGCATATTTTTGAACCAGCCCCAGATGCGATTTCGGTTGCCGTGATAAACCGTGAAGTCAGAATATCGCCCGGAAAGGGCCGAGCCCTCATGGTGCACGACCGCCTCGCGCACTTGAACCGCATGCCCACCGGCCAGGCGCAAACGAAAGCCAAGATCAACATCTTCGCCGTAACAGAAATAACGCTCGTCAAAACCGCCGAGCTGCTCGAAACGGCTTTTGCGCATTAGCATTGCCGCGGCGCAGGGGGAAAAACACGCGCCATCGTTCGGAATCTGATCTGTCTGCTGACCAAATCCACCGCGGTAGGGAACGCCAAAGGCGTGATAGGCATCCCCTAAGCCATCGATAATTGCCGGGTCCTGTGCATTCAATTGGGTGGAGCCAAATGCATCCACGTGCCCATACCGCTCGGTGGCCGACATCAGACTGGCAAGCCAGTCTTCATGCGCGTAGGCATCGGGATTGAGAAATGCAAGCCAAGTGCCCCGTGCCATGCGTGCGGCAATATTATTGGCGCGGGCAAACCCGTGATTGTCATCCTCGCGGAGAATAGAAATTGAAAGGGGGGAGGCTTCGGCCGCTTCTAGCGACCCATCCGTAGACGCATTATCGATGATAATAATGTCGAAATTTCGAAAACTTTGGGTTTCCAGATGCCGAAGACATTTCGCAAGACGCGCACCGGCATTGTAATTGACGATGATGACAGTGATCGTGTGCTCGAGGCCAATATCATCGGACGTGGACAAAAGCGCTTTCCTTTCGTGCGGCGCTTATGGCTCCAGTTCGGTGTCCCAGTAAAGATAATCCTGCCAGCTATCATGCAGATATTGCGGCGGGAAGGCGCGGCCCCGATCATTCAATTCATACATGGTTGGGCGCACCGGCGTGTGGTGTGGAAACATTCTGGCATGTTTGGGCAAGCGCCCGCCCTTTTTAATGTTGCAGGGGCTACAGGCCGCTACGATATTCGTCCACGTGGTTTTACCGCCCTTGGACCGCGGGATCACATGGTCGAATGTAAGCATGTCACGCTCGGTTGATCCGCAATATTGGCAGGAAAAACTATCCCGTAAAAACACATTAAACCGCGTGAAAGCTGGCGTGCGCGAATGGCTGATATAGCTTTTGAGCGAGACAACCGATGGCAGTTGCATCTCAAAGGACGGACTACGCACTAGCTTGTCATAATGGGCTACAACTTCAACACGATCTAGAAAAACGGCCTTTAGGGCGTCCTGCCAGGACCATAGCGAAAGCGGAAAATAGCTCAGCGGCCGAAAATCCGCATTGAGTACTAATGCCGGACAACTTTCGGGGGAAACCTCGTGCACATTCACAAGACCACCTCATTTTTTGAAAACACGAGATTGGTGGCGCCGATGAGAGTGCCTAGGGCACTCCCGGCGAAATCAGTAAAGTCGGGGCCTATCGTATGCGAAACCCGGTGCCTGAAACCACATTCTCCTTTGGAAGGACTATACTCAACTCCTATACCGGAAACATAGCTGATTCCTGGTGACAGGACTGTGACATAAATGGTGGCGGAATTGTCACAGAAACAATGGCCCCATAGGTCTCAAGGCGGACAGCGGTGGAGAGGATTAACCAATGCAATTTCCAAAGACCGCTGCGTTCGGACTGTCATGGGAAACAAGAGGGTGTGCCAGGCTTTTGGCCGTTTTCGCGTCTGTGCTCCTCTTGGGCTGCGGCCAGCCCGCCGAAATTCTGAAGACTGCTGACCAAACCGGGCCCACATGCCTGCCAACGCCAGCGGACAATTTGCCCTGGGCGCAGTTCCATGAGCAACCGATTACCGTATTCCCCTACATGGCAACCTATGGTGCATGCGGGAAGACGCTGATTTATGTGGCTGCCCGGCATCAGGCCGATGCGCGCACGCCAACCCATCAATTGGTGATCAGGGCCTTTAAGAGCTTCAATCCTGGCCCCGGTCTTGTGCTTGTTGAGGGGTATGTGTCCACGGCTATTAATCAGCCCGCAGAGCTCTTACGTAAAGCCGATTTGGAAGAGGGGCAACCCTCAGATAGCGAAGCGCTTCTTGCCATTCGAACAGCACACCAAATGGGTGGTGATTTTCGCGGTGCTGAAGCGCCCGATGATTATAGTCTGCCGCTACTTTTGCCGCTTGGGTTTGACGCGCACGATCAGATGAATTTTCACATCTTGCGGTCGATAGAGCGGTGGATGCGTGAAGATCAGCTCACGGATCATCGAGAACTCAATCTGGCAGACCATATCAAGCGCGTGAACGCGGCAATGGCACCAGCCGTACGCGATGCCTTAACTGCGCCGCTATCTGTTCAAGGGTTCGTCGCCTGGTATGAGGCAATGAACGGCGTTTCATTCGCCGATGGCTACCAACCAGAGGACGCTTATTTTACTCATCCGCGTTTTAACAGGCGCAGCAATGATCTGGCCCGGGCCGTGGCAGATATCCGTGATCGTCACATTGTAGAGGTGATTGCCGATAGCCTTCAGCGTCACGAAAAAATCATTGTTGTTTATGGCGGTGGTCACCATTTAATCCATGCTAAAGCGCTCGAGCATGCCTTGGGTCCACCGAAGATCACGCGTTGATAGCCCACGCTTACACAGCAAAGGCTTACTCGGCAAAGGCCTTTTCAACAACAAAATCGCCGGGCCGCGCATTTGACCCTTCTTCAAGGCCAAAACTCTCCGTCAGGGCCTTTGTATCGGCGAGCATTTCCATGGAGCCACAGATCATCACCCGATCTGTTTCCGGGTTTAAAGGATCAACAGTCAAATCACTAAACAGTTTGCGCGAGTCCATCAGGTCTGTGATGCGTCCCATATAGGGGCTTTCCTCGCGGGTGGTCGTTGCATAGTAGCGCAGCTTACCTGGCGCTTCATCGCCCACGAGCGGATCCTCCGCAATGTCATCGACAATTTTCTTTGAGTACTGAAGATCAGTGACCTTGCGACAGGTGTGGGTAACGATAACTTCGTCAAATTTTTCGTATGTCTCCGGTTCACGTACTAGGCTGGCAAAGGGGGCAAAACCGGTACCGGTGGAGAAGAGATAAAGCCGTTTGCCGGGTTTCAACGCATCCAAAACCAAGGTGCCGGTTGGCTTCTTACCAAGCAGAACTTTATCGCCTTCCTTAATATGTTGAAGACGCGAGGTGAGGGGACCGTCCTGCACTTTGATCGAATAGAAATCGAGGCCGTCATCCCAGGCCGGGCTCGCCATCGAGTATGCGCGCAGAAGCGGTTTGCCCTCATTCATCAAGCCAATCATCACAAATTCACCGGAGCGAAAGCGGAACGCCGCCGGTCGTGTGAGGCGCAGCGAAAACAACTCATCGGTCCAGTGATGCAGCGACAAGACCTCTTCAGCGGTGACAGATTTGGGCAGGACAGGGTCATCAAACGCCATGGTTCCGGTTCCTCAAGAATACAAGAACCGTTATCTACGAATGGCATTGGGCCTTCGCAAGTGCAAAATCGATTGAACGAATGGATGAGGCGTGAATTGACGCGGATGTGACCCGTCTTAACGGCGCGCTGAACGCGTCGCCACAAAGGCGCGGGCCCGTTCCATGCCGGCGCGGCCCCGTTTTTGGCGTAAGCCAACCATGCAAAGCGCCTGTTTTGCCATATGCGAAACGCAGAACGCCGACAGGCGCAGCCAAAGGAAAATCGAAACCAGAGGCAAGAAAAACGGCGGATAAACCCGGGCAAAATGCCGGCGAAAATAATGCTGCATGCCGCGGGTTTTATGAAACTCAATCCCAATCCGGTTGGCCCGGCTGGAGCCCTTGAAATGGGTGACGTGCACCTTCGGGTTGAAATAAACGGTTCCGCCCGCCTGGCCAAAACGCAAGCAAAAATCCACGTCTTCCACGTGAAGGAAATATTTTTCGTCAAAGCCGCCAACCAGCGCGAAATCTTTGGCGCCAATCAAAAAACAGGCGCCCGACGTGACGGGGACGGGTACAACCTCCCCCGGGCAGGGATCAGCATGCATATTGAAACGCCGGAAATAGGGATGTCGAGGCGCCAATTTGTAAAGCCGCAGGGTCTCCACCAGGGCCCGCCACGGGGTGAGTGTCGCGCGGCGCGACCCCACCTGCTCAATCCCATCGGGGTCAACAAGTTTTGCGCCGATCAGCCACGGATGATCACGATTTTGCCCGTCAGCGAGCAATTGGCTGACGCCCCCGGTGGGCAAAACGGCATCAGGGTTCAAAAACAAAAGATAGTCACCGGCGGCGCGCGCCGCACCCATATTACAGGCAGCCGAAAAGCCCACATTGCCGTGGCCGGAAACAATTTCCATTCGCGGTTCGTCGGCGCTGGTTTTTGTGTCGCCAGGGACGGCGGCCCGCACAACCGCATCGGTCCAATTGCCATTATCAACAATAATGATTTCGGCTATTTCGGGCTGGACCTTGAGCGAGGCGATGGTGCGCGCCAGTACGGGACCGGTATAATAGGTGACGACGATTGCTGTGACGGTGGCCTTGGTTTCTTTAAGGCTAAAATTGGGCGCAGCGCCGGTTGGACTTGGCACCGCGGGAGAGTCCCCGTGCCTTTTGGCCAACACTGGTTCAGCACCCTCATCGATAATCGCGTCAAAATTCATATAGGGCCCCCGCCAGCCACCGGTCTTGCCACATTGCCCGGCAATCAGGTCACCGGATTATCCTCACACCCACACCGTAGCGTTTTGGTGCAGTGCGGTATCGTTAAATTCTATAAAGCTGCATGGCGAGCGATCAAAGCGGAATTTTTGGGGAGGGCGCGCGGCTGCGTGGATTTATTAACCATGCTGTCGCAAAGACCACGATTTTCTCTGCAAAGCGTAAAGACGAGCGGGAAAAATGGTTCAATCGGCCCGCGCTGCGGTGCGTTGTGTTGCGCGGTCAAACGCAACCAGCGCCGCCATCGCAAGGCCAATGGCCGCCGGGCGCCAAAGTTGCCAAAGGCTCGCCTCCACGCCAAAGCTTACTAGACTGGCCGCCATAACGCCCGCGAACCCGGCGCGGGTTCGCGTTGACAGGCCGCTATCAAGTAACGCTCTAACGCCATAAATTAGCCCACCGGCGGCAAGCAAAACCGCCGGCAGACCGCCCTCCAGCCACAATTGTAAAAATGCGCTATGGGGATGAATGGGAAAGACCTGGAGCGGGCCCATAGCCCCAGCAATTTCGATGGTTGGTGTTGTGTGGGTAAGAATGCGCGCATAATCAACGCCGTGGCCAAAAGGCAGGCCAGTAATAATTTCCGCGCCCGTTGCCTGCCAAACATAAAGCCGCTGGAGCCAGGACGCGGGGACCGAACCTTCCAGGCTCGCATGGAGCAACGCTGCTGGGAGCGCGGCGGCAACCGCAGGCATAAATATCAGACAGGCAAGGATGAACCCGGTTAGCGCCATGAGCGTGGCGCGCGGATGTCTCAACGCTACTACAAAGGCCAAAACGCCAACCGCAAGGCCGAGGGCGTTGGCGCTGATCGTAAAACTGATCCCGGTATAAAGCGCGAGCGCCGTCAATATGAATAGCCCCAGCCAATGGTGCTGGCGGTGCTGCATGATCAGGGCGGCGGGAAAAACCATCAGAACAAGGATCGTCACGCCGCGCCCCAAATAGGCAATATCTTTATGGCGGTTCCAGGATAGGTCTGTCGGCGGGGTTATCAGGCGTAACCACCCGCCCGTGAGGGCTTCAAAACCCAACAGGATTGCAGAGGTAACAATCGCGAACGCAAACACCCGACAAAGGCGTTCGGCTTGTCCCACAGGCCCGCTGGCAATCCACCGCGACATGGCAAGTGCCGCGAGACAGGGGGCCATTGGGATCAAGAAAAGCGTTGGCGCTTTAGGTGCGATTGACCAGATTGCCGTGATCGCCAGCCACAGACATAGGCCGAGGAAAAAAAACAGAGCTATAGACCCCGAAGCAGGAGATAAAAACTGTTCCTTATACGCAGTATTTTTCCAGATGCGCGGCGAGGCTGCCGTGATGATTCCGCCTATGAGGACAAGCACTCCAACCATCTTGTGCGAAAGGACGAGCGCCAAGGGTAGTAGCAGCACTCCAAAAAAAAGTAGCCAATATTGCCAGGATGAGCGCGCCGCCGATATCTGTTCGCCAAGGTTAGCGGCCCGCGTTTTCTGGGCGGTCGGTGCCGCCGGTTCAGCCATTGTTGATTTCTGGCGGCGGCTTCATGTCCGGCGGCAAGGCTTCATCGCCCAGGCTTTCCAATGCTTCGGCTAAGGAGATAATTTGTTGGCCTTGCGAACCCAGGCGCCGGAGCGAGAGTTTTGCGCCTTCTTTTTCTTTGCCGCCCACAACGGCAATCACTGGCACTTTCTGATGGGAGTGTTCGCGCACCTTGTAATTGATTTTCTCATTACGCGTATCAACATCAACGCGCAGGCCACGCGCCCGTAATGCGGTCACCACGTCATGGGCATAATCGTCAACGTCGGAGGTGATCGTTGCCACCACCACTTGTGTGGGCGCCATCCAAAACGGCATTTTACCGGCATAGTTTTCAATCAGGATACCGATGAACCGTTCGAGCGAGCCGAGGATAGCACGGTGTAGCATCACCGGGCGCTGCCGCGCGCCCGCCTCATCCACGTAAGACGCATCAAGGCGCTCAGGCAAAACAAAATCCAGTTGCAACGTTCCGCATTGCCAGGACCGGCCGATGGCGTCTTTCAAGTGGAATTCCAACTTAGGCCCGTAAAATGCCCCTTCACCGGGGGTCACTTCATAGCTGAGGTCCGCGCGCTTGAGGGCTTCTTCAAGCCCCGCTTCGGCGCGGTCCCACACGGTGTCGTCACCGGCGCGAAGTTCTGGCCGGGTGGCAAGTTTAATCGCAACCTCATCAAAACCAAGATCACGGTAAACCGTATGCAGAAGATCGCAAAAAGCGATTGCTTCGTCCGTCACTTGATCTTCGCGACAAAAGATATGTGCATCATCCTGCGTCATCTGACGCACCCGCATCAATCCGTGCAGGGCACCATGGGCCTCGTTCCGGTGGCAGCAGCCAAATTCCGCCATGCGGATGGGCAGGTCGCGATAGGACTTCACACCCTGGCGGAAAATCTGCACATGGGCTGGGCAATTCATGGGCTTAATTGCCATGAGCTTTGCGTCGGCAGAGATCATCGGTTGATCATCATCCGTAGACGGCACTTCATCGGGCACAACAAACATATTTTCACGAAATTTAGCCCAGTGACCCGATTGCTCCCAGAATTTCGCGTCGAGCAATTGCGGCGTCTTTACTTCCATATAGCCCGCGCCCGCCAGGCGACGCCGGATATAAGCCTCCAGCATCAACCAGATCACATACCCTTTCGCATGCCAGAAAACTGAGCCTTGGGCTTCTTCTTGTAAGTGAAACAGATCAAGCTCGCGTCCCAGTTTACGGTGATCGCGCTTTTCGGCTTCCTCAAGGCGATGGAGATGGGCTTTGAGATCCTTTTCATTCAGCCAAGCGGTTCCATAGATGCGCTGGAGCATCGCATTACTGCTATCGCCCCGCCAATAGGCACCGGCCAGCTTCATTAGTTTGAATGCTTTACCGATATGCTTCGTAGACGGAAGGTGTGGCCCCCGGCATAGGTCATGCCAGTCGCCATGATAATAGATCTTGATTTCTTCAGTATCCGGCAAGTCGCGGATCAATTCGGCCTTATAGCTTTCGCCCATGGCGTCAAAATGGGCGATGGCGTCATCGCGGGGCAGCACCTTTTTGTGGGTGGCCAGGTCGGCATCCACCAATTCGGCCATGCGCTTTTCGATGCGGGCAAAGTCATCGGTTGAGAAAGGCTCCTCACGCGCGAAGTCATAGTAAAAACCATCATCGATGACGGGCCCAATGGTCACTTGGGTGCCGGGAAAAAGGTCCTGAACCGCCTGCGCCAGCAAGTGCGCTGCATCATGGCGCACAAGCTCCAGTGCATCATCGCCGGTGCGGGTAACAATCTCTACGGTAGCGTCGTTCTCAATGGGCGCGAAAAGGTCGGTGAGCGCGCCGTCAACCTTGACCGCGATTGCTTTTTTGGCCAGCGATTTTGAAATATTCTCAGCCAGCGCCAATCCGGTGACTGCCCCGTCAAACGCTCGAACCGCCCCATCGGGCAAGGTAATGGCAACCATCGGTTAGGTGTCCTGTTAGGCCGCGGGGCAGAGCCCCGCGTGCTGTTCTTGCAAGTAACATCGCTTGGAATAGGTTCGCGGCCACGTCAAGGGCAGAGAATAGGGCTGGAAAGCCCGGTCGCCTAGCGCCCGCTGCCCCAAAAGAAAACCGCCGCCCCAATATTCTGGTGGCGACGGTGTTTATGGTTTCGCACGGCTTGGTGCCGCAACACCCAAGAACAGTTTTACGCAGCGATATACTGCCCGCCATTGGCGGTCATGACGGCGCCGGTGATAAAGCCCGCATTGTCATCGCACAGAAACGTCACGCACCGGGCGATTTCGTCGGCTTCGCCAAGGCGGCCCACCGGGATGCCGCCGATAATGCTGTCGAGGACTTTTTGATCCATGGCACCGACCATTTCGGTGTTGATATAGCCCGGTGCGATGGCGTTGACGGTGATGCCCTTCCGGGCGCCTTCCTGGGCAAGGGCGCGGGTAAAGCCGATCATGCCGGCCTTGGCGGCCGAGTAATTCGTCTGGCCCGCCTGGCCCTTCTGGCCGTTAATGGACGAAATATTCACAATCCGGCCAAAGCCGCGCTCGCGCATGCCGCCAAAGACGCCGTGGCTCATATTGAAAACGGAATCGAGATCGGCGGCGATCACCTGACGCCATTTGTCCACGGACATTTTATGGAAAAAGCCGTCGCGTGTAATCCCGGCATTGTTCACGAGAATATCGGTAACGCCTTGTGCGCCCTCCACATCCTTAATCCCGGCGATACAGGCGTCGTAATCACCCACATCCCATTTGGCCACATTGATGCCGGTCTCTTCTTTGAACGCTGAGGCGGCCTGATCATTGCCGGCATAGGTGGCGGTGACGGTGATCCCGGCATTTTTCAGCCCCAGTGAGATGGCTTTGCCGATCCCCCGGGTGCCGCCAGTGACGATTGCTGTTCTGGCCATTCTGTTCCTCCTTTTTTTTATTGGTATAAAGATGAATGGGGGCTTTAGCGCTCAACGCACATGGCGATGCCCATGCCGCCGCCAATACATAAAGTGGCAAGGCCCTTATGGACGTCGCGGCGCTTCATCTCGTGGACAAGCGTCGTCAAAATCCGGGTGCCCGATGCGCCAATGGGGTGGCCCAGCGCGATCGCCCCGCCATTGACGTTTACTTTCTCCGGGTCCCAGCCGAGTTCTTTACCCACAGAAAGCGCCTGGGCGGCAAAGGCCTCATTGGCCTCAATCAGATCAACCTCATCAAGGGTCCAGCCGGCCTTCTCCAGCGCAAGGCGCGAGGCGGGTGCCGGGCCAATGCCCATGATCGAGGGGTCAACGCCGCAATGCGCCGCCGAAACGATGCGGGCGAGGGGGTCAATGTTATGGCCTGCCGCGTCGTCACTATTCATGATCACCATGGCCGCCGCACCATCATTCAAGCCCGACGCATTGGCTGCCGTAACGGTGCCGCCGTCGCGCACAAATGCTGGGCGGAGTTTTGCGACCCCATCAATGGTGGCGCCTTCGCGGATATATTCGTCGCGATCAAACGTGATGTCGCCTTTGCGGTGCTTAATGGTCACGGGCGTGATTTCGTCGGCAAAGTATCCGGCGGCGCGTGCGGCCTCGGCTTTGTTCTGGCTGGCCACGGCAAATTCATCCTGCGCGTCGCGGCTGATCTGATATTTTTCGGCAAGGTTTTCTGCGGTTTGGCCCATGTGATAATTGTTAAAGGCGTCCCATAATCCATCTTTGATCATGGTGTCCTCGTGGGTCATGGCGCCCATTTTTGTGCCATCGCGCAGATGCGCTGCGTGGGGCGCTTGGGACATGTTTTCGTGGCCACCGGCAACTACGATACGCGCATCGCCCACACGGATCGCTTGGGCCGCCATGGCCACAGTGCGCAGGCCAGAGCCACAAACCTGATTGATGGTTGCGGCCGGGCGCTCTTGCGGGATACCGGCGTTCAGGCTGGCTTGGCGGGCGGTGTTCTGGCCCTGAGCTGCCTGCAGCACATGGCCCATGATGGTCTCATCCACATCTGCGCCGTCGATGCCGGCCCTGTTAATGGCCTCCGCGATCACCGTGCGGCCAAGTTCTGCGGCAGGCACGCTCGCCAGACCGCCGCCAAATGCGCCAATGGCGGTGCGCGTCGCCGATGCAATGATCACATCAGTCATTAAATTCTCCTTCAAAAAATAGGGGCTCGCCGCCGACCCTGCGGCGTTAACGAATTGTCGGCGTCTTTTGGCATTCCTGACGGTTCGAAACAACCGTTTGGTGCGCCTCATTAAGGCGTATTGGCCGGCGATGTTTTTGCTCTTCGCATGCGCAACATACGTTTGTGCAGGTGCACAAAATACGGTAGGATACTGACTTGATAAAAAAGGAGTTTGCGGTGAGCAAGCAAACAACCGAAAAAACAACGGACGGTCACGCCGCAAATGCCAAGAAGAATAATGGCGCGAACGATGCCGGGAATGGTCTCGACACTGACGATGTCATTGTCATTAAAAAGTACGCAAACCGGCGGCTCTATAATACGGCAACCAGTTCGTACGTGACGCTCGATTTTCTGTCTGAATTGGTAAAATCCGGGTATGACTTTGTCGTCTTTGATGCCAAGTCGGGAGAAGACATTACCCGTACTGTTCTGACACAGATTATTTTTGAGCAGGAGAATAAAGGTCAGAACCTGCTCCCCGTACAATTCCTCCGTCAGCTGATTAAATTTTATGGCGACAGTATGCAAAGCTATGTGCCCTCTTATCTGGAGATGAGCATGGATAGTTTTGCGCGCAATCAGGAGGAGTTTCGCCAGCAATTGGATCAGACTTTGGGGCACACCCCTGGCTATAAAATGTTTGAGGATAGTGTGCGCAAAAATATGGCGATGTATGAACAGGCCATGAAAATGTTCTCGTCTTCTATACCGGGTATGCAGGGTTTTGCAGGCATGGGTGCGCCTTTTGCGCCGTCAGCGCCGCCGGTGCCTGATACGGAGGAGCCTTCACTTGACGAGTTGAAACGTGAGCTAGAAGCGTTGAAGGCGAAGCTTGCAAAAGCAGAGGCCAGCTAAAGGACCAGCGCCTGGCTGCGGGTCACCTGGCGCACCTCCAATTGATAAGGACGGTGTTTCATTCCGCCGGTTTGGTGGCGGTCGGTTCATCGAATACACCTTCGCTGGTAAATCGCACAGATCCCTCTCGCGGCGTATCATCCACTTGCAGGTCAAAAATGTCCGGGCGTGAATAATGCCCGGCAATATCCACCGCGGCGTTTGCGGCGCGCACGGTGTCGAGGCTGGCTTCCGCCATGAGGATTGTTTCGCCCTCCACGGGGCCAGCAATAATCTCGCCGCGGGGATCGATGATTGCGGAATGGCCGGCATGTTCCCACTGGTCAAACCGTTTGTACCTATCAGGAATATGAGATTTCAGGCGCAAGCCCGCGGCACACACCACATAAGCGGCGGCTTGGCTGGCATAGGCGCGCGACAGCACCAATTGGCGTGACCAGCAATATTCCTCCGGACGCGGTGTTTTTTCCCATCCGGGCCACAGCGCGGCGTGAAACTGCGTCCCGCGCGCCGCAAGCGTATATCCGGGCAGCATCATTTGATGTTCCCAACAGTTCAGAGCGGAAATCTTCCCGTAAGACCGCTCCACGGGGTGCAAGCCTGCCGCGTCGCCATCGCCCCAAATGATGCGCTCGGCGTGGGTGGGTTTGAGCTTGCGATGCCGGTTGAGGATCTCACCTTCGCAGCCGATTGTGAGGGCCGTGCAATAGACGGTGCCGGCGCTATGGGGATCTTTTTCGGCAATGCCGATTACCACATCAGTACCGGCTTCCTTCGCGGCGGCGCACAAAGCCACGGTTTCCGGCCCGCCGAGGGTGACGGCATTCGCCAGATAGTCGGCGCTTGCCTGCCATGTGGCGTCGTTGACGGCGCTTTCAATCCAGAAGGGATAGCCCGGCAACCAGGTTTCGCCAAAGACGGCAAAGGCGGCGCCGTCCTTGCCCGCCTGTCTGATAAGATCGCAGGCTTTCTCGGTGGAGGCGTCTTTGTCAAACAAGACCGGCGCGGCTTGAATGGCGGCAAGGCGAATGCTGGTGTCAGGTGTCATGATACCTCATCCAATTGAGAAAACAGCTATGAGCATGCTGATGAAGAGTCTGACCAAGGCGACCATGGAGACAGCGAAGGCGGCAAAGCGGTGGCCCACAAGATTGTAGGTGAGATGGATGCCCGCATGGGCCATCCGTGCCACAACAAATATCCAGGCGGCAAAGAATGACACCGGGCTCACCGCATCAAGGATAATGAGGCCTAAGCACGAAACATAAAACAGGATCGGTGTCTCGAAAAGATTAGCAAACTGGTCGCTCGCCGCTGCTGTGCGCGCATCCCAGACAGGCCCGTCTGGCTGATCGGCGAGCCCCGCCCGGGTGCCTGGCAATTGATTGATGCCGAGCCCGCGCAAGCGCATGCACCGCACGCGGCGAAGCATCATCACGGCTAACACCAAAAGGGTAAGCATGGTCATGGCAACGATAGGATAGAAGAGCGATGTGGCCAGCATAGTTCGCCTCACGGATAGATTGAATTCACGATCACCGGCATACTCCGCCAGACCGGATTGCCACAAGTCACAATTGCGGCCATGGATGACGGTGCGCCTGCCCGCCGGTTGGTCCGTGCTCTGGGGTAAGGGGCAAGGCGTTTGGCAAAGGGGGTGTTCTGTGAAGCTGATGATCATTGATACTGCCCTGCAACGGTGCTCGGTCACGCTGGCTGTTTCCGGTGATGACGATCTGCGTATCATGGCCCATGAAACGGAATTGCTCGAAAAGGGGCATGCGGAATGTCTTGCGCCCATGGCGCAAAGGGCGCTTGCCGATGCAGGTTGGCGGGTGTCTGATCTGGCGCGCATTGGGGTGGTGACCGGACCCGGCGGTTTTACCGGGATCAGAGTTGGTGTTGCGTTTGCCCGCGGCTTGGCGCTGGGCCACGCTTGCGACCTTGTGGGCATCACGAGCCTCGAGGCGCTGGCCCTTTCTGTAGCAAACGAATGGGCGGACCAGGTATCGGGTGACGATGATGCCGCGCGCTTTATTGCGCCGCTGATTGATGCGCGCCGGGGGGAAGTTTACGCTGCACTTTATGACTGGGGTGACGAAACGCTCCGTACCGTGACGGCACCATTGGCGCTGACGCCGCAGGCGGCGGCGGACTGGCTTGAACAATCGGTGCCGGCGGGTGCACGCTGCTGGCTGCCAGGGTCGGGGCGTGTGCTATTGCAGGATTGCACTGTCTCTCAGCGCCTCGCGCAATGGAGAACACAAACGCAATCGGTCGATCAGATTGATGGGCCGTCGCTCATCAAAACACTTGCCAGCCTGCCGGTAACCGGCAAAAAGCCAGCACCGTTTTATTTGCGCCCGCCCGATGCAAAACCATCCGCGCGATCGGCCTTTGACGCGCTCCGCAAAGCGCAGGCGCGGTCATGACATCGAATGACGGCCGGTTTCACGGTTGGGCCGCGACGGCGGCGGATGCGCCTCTCCTTGTGGCACTTGAAAAATCCGCATTCGGGCCGCGTGCTTGGCCCCAGGGGGCAATCGCGCACAGTGTAGCCGCGCCCCACGTCTTCGTCTTTCTTGCGGGGTTGGCAATGCCAATCGGCGCCGAAACGCCGCCGCCCACTGGTTTCGCCGTGTGGCGCCGCATAGGGGACGAGGGCGAAATTCTTTCTTTCGGTGTTGCCCCGCCCGGTCGGCAACAAGGGCTGGGGCGCTTTATGCTGACAGGGATCGAAAACACCGCACGCACCAAGGGGCTCTGCCGGATGGTTCTTGATGTGGACAGCGAAAACCGGGCTGCGCTTGCACTTTATCGGGGTGCTGGCTATCACGAGGTGGCGCGGCGTAAGCACTATTACAAAGATGGCAGCGACGCGCTAGTCATGGCCCGCGCCCTCTAACCTCATGGCGAGCGGTGCGGTCAGACGTTACCAAAAGCTGGCTCGAATGCGCCAGCGCAACGATTAGTGAGCCCGGCATGACGAATGCGCCCAAAGCCAACGCGACAACCACACCGCAAAGCGATCAAGCGGATCGCGATGCCGCACACCGCCTCGAACGCTTATGCGTCGAAAAAGGCATGCGGATGACAGAACAGCGCCGCGTCATTGCGCGGGTCCTCTCTATTGCAACCGATCATCCGGATGTGGAGGAAATTCACCGACGTGCCAGTGAAATCGATTCGCGCATTTCCATTGCGACGGTCTATCGGACCATGCGGCTTTTTGAAGAAGCCAATGTGGTGGCACGCCACGACTTTCAAGACGGGCGCTCGCGGTATGAAGAAGCCTCCGACGATCACCATGATCATCTCATTGATGTGCGGTCCGGTAACGTGATCGAATTTGTCAATGACGAGATTGAAAAGCTCCAGCATCGCATCGCGGAAGAGCATGGCTACCGGCTGCTGTCACACCGCCTGGAGCTCTATGGTGTCCCTATCAATGAAACACCTGACGGCAAGGCTTAAAAGCGATTCCATCTCGGAATCGATGCCCAGTGTAATCGCCGGTGACTGGGGCCAGTCAGCAATAGGAAGCTGCCAGTGCCTGGGCGTTTTTATTCTCTACCAAGATGGCACAATTTGTTCCCGGTACCGATTGATAAACCGCCGGGTCAATTGTCATGGGCCCGCCGGGGGATAACGCCACGATTGTGCTTTCCACAACAACATTTGCTTCCTGCCAATCGACGCCCGCATTTTCGCCGCCAAGAATACTCGTTTGGGTCAGTGGTAAAAACTGCACTACGCGCAGTTTTGCACCCACAGGCGGGTTTGACACGCTCACCTGAAGGAGCTCTGACCCATCGGTACCTGGTGATTTTTGTAGTGTGACGATTGGTAAAGCGTTATCATCTGCATACTGTGTAATAGCTAGATTAATCTGTCCGCGGCGAGCGCCAACATATTCGGCCCGCCCTGCCACGACGGCTTGCGGGGTGTAAACCCGGCGGGGTTCAAAGGTTTGACGCGCATAGGTGCGCTGACGACGGGTAAAATCGGGACTTGAATAGGGGTCTTTCCATTTTCCATGTCTGCCCACGGATAATGTGTCCCAGTAGTCCACATGCCACGATAAAATCACCACATCCTCACGTTCGGCGAGTTCGCGCACGAAAGCAGCCGCCGGTACGCATGACGAACAAGACTGAGAAAGAAACATTTCCACTAATATGGGCCTGTTCCTGTTACCCACGCCATTTGCGTTCTTCAAGCGCGCCGTGCGGGCTGATTTCACCTGCATGGGGGTGGTTTGTGCCGTCGCATCGGGCTCAAAAAGGCCAGCAGCCCCGTCACTTTGCACGGTTAGGATCATCACCCATGCACCATAAAGCGCCGCAAGAAGGACAATAGCGCTCACGGCACGGACCATGAAGCGGGTGAAAGTGAGTTGAGATAGCGACACGACAAAATTCCTATTCTAACCTTGGTAATGTACCCCAACCATCCGCTCCATACGAACCACGATTGATCACACCTGTGCGAGATTGACGGGATAGATTTGCCCCGATAGGCCTGCCAACAGCGCCCTCAAGCTGCGTTTGCAGGACAAGGAGTTTTCCATGACCGACAGCCTCCCACATCAATCGCCGCTACGCCGAAATACGGATGCGGGCGCGCCTCCCGCTGCGGTCAATTTTACTTTTTCCTCCGCTGAAATTGAGCAATTGCGCCAATTTGGGCAGGCCCGTGACCACGCTGCCGGGGCTGTTCTGTTTACCGAGGGTGACAAGGCGGTTGATTGCCTTGTTGTTTTATCTGGCCAGCTCGATGTGTTGGTGACCGATGCTGGCGAAACACGGCGGATTGGTTGGATGACGCCGGGTCAGTTTTCTGGCGACCTTGCTGTGCTCACCGGTCAAACAACGCTTGCCACGGGGAAAATGGCCGAAGCGGGCACGCTCCTGCATATTCCCCAGGAAGATTTCCAACGTCTATTGGTGGAAAATTCCGCGCTCTCTGATGTATTTATCCGCGCGTTTGTGGCGCGGCGCGCCTGGGCGCGCACATCGGGTCTTGCGACAACTGTCATTGTCGGCTCACGCGGTGATCGCACGGTTTTTGCAATCCGCGATCTTTTCACCAAGCATGAGGTTAATCATGCATGGATTAACAGTGACGATGACCCCGTTGCACAGAAAATTCTGGTGACTAAGGGGTTCACGACTGATGATTTGCCAGTCGTTTTGCGGGGCTCTTCGTTGGCATTACGCAAGCCGAATATACGTGAGGTAAGTGAGGCGTATGGTCTCGACCTTTTGCCCGATGGAGCGTGTGCGGATGTTCTCATCGTGGGCGCTGGACCGGCCGGTCTGGCTGCGTCTGTTTATGCGGCATCAGAGGGTCTTTCCGTCTTGACCATTGATACTGACGGCCCGGGTGGTCAGGCGGGTACATCGTCGAAAATTGAAAACTATCTGGGGTTTCCCACAGGGATTTCCGGCCGGGAGCTTGCAAACAATGCTGCGGTACAAGCGCAGAAATTCGGGGTACGGATCGCCTCGCCCGTGCGGGCAGAAAAATTGGAGCCGTTGACCGGTGGCAACGCCTATTGCCTGACACTGGCTGATGGCCGGGCCTTTAAGGCAAAAGCTGTGGTCATCGCCACCGGCGCGCAGTACCGAAAACTGCCGATCGATCAACTCGAGATTTTTGAAGGGCGCGGCATCTATTACGGGGCTACCCCCATGGAGGCACAATTGTGTAACGATCAGGATGTTGCGGTGGTGGGCGCCGGTAATTCTGCGGGGCAGGGTGCGGTATTTTTATCCCAATCGGCACGCCAGGTTCATGTGCTTTATCGGCGACCCGATATTCGCGAGACCATGTCGGAATATCTCGTACGTAGGCTGGAAGAGACGCCGAATATTCATCTGCATCCGGAAACAGAAATTTCAGCGTTCCAGGGCGATGGCCATCTGGCGCAGATTGATGTGATGGTTGGCGGCAAACCGGCGGGCACGGGCTTGTCGACCCCTTATGTGTTTCTCTTTATCGGGGCGGCGCCCTTTACCGATTGGTTGCCAAACACATTGGCGAAAGGGCCGCGCGGATTTATCAAAACCGGGGCTGATCTCGGCAATCTTGATCTCGTCAAAGCCCAATGGACGCTCGACCGGATGCCAACGCGCTATGAAACGGCGTTGCCCCGTGTTTATGCGGTGGGCGATGTGCGGATTGGGTCGGTGAAACGGGTTGCCAATGCCGTGGGCGAGGGCTCGGTTGTTGTCAGCGATATCCATGCCGCCCTCGCCGAAATGGCTGATGTGGCAGCACAAGGCTGAGAGAAAACGAACGCCCACCTTTTATCGACGGTCGGATTGGGCAGCGTTTTACGCCTCAGCCGCGGTCAGACACACTGACGAAATCGCGTTTTGCCGCGCCAGTATAAATTTGACGTGGCCGGCCGATCTTCTGGCTGGGGTCCTCAAGCATTTCCGACCACTGAGCAATCCAACCAACGGTCCGCGCGAGGGCGAACAACACCGTGAACATGTCGGTGGGGAAGCCAAGCGCCTTCAACGTGATGCCTGAATAAAAATCGATATTAGGATAAAGCTTTTTGGAAACGAAATACTCGTCTTCCAGCGCAATTTTTTCAAGCTCCATGGCCACCTGTAACAACGGATCGTCTTTGACACCGATGGCGTCCAACACCTCATGGCAGGATTTGCGCATCACGGTCGCGCGCGGGTCATAATTTTTGTAAACGCGGTGACCAAAACCCATCAGACGAAAGGGATCGTCTTTGTCTTTTGCCCGAGCAATATATTCCGGGATACGCTCAACACTGCCGATCTCCTGCAGCATATTGAGCGCCGCCTCATTGGCACCGCCATGGGAGGGACCCCAAAGCGAGGCAATACCCGCGGCGATGCAGGCAAACGGATTGGCCCCTGATGAGCCCGCCAAACGCACCGTGGAGGTTGAGGCATTTTGTTCATGGTCCATATGCAAGATAAAAATCTTATCGAGAGCAGCCGCGAGCGTCTTATTGATCTCATAATCCTCTGCAGGCACGGCAAAACACATGCGCATGAAATTTTCAGTGTACCCCAGATCATTCTTCGGGAAGATAAAGGGCTGGCCCGTGGAGTATTTGAACGCCATTGCCGCGATTGTCGGCATTTTGGCAATCATCCGGTGGCTGGCGATCTTCCGCTGCTCTTCATCATTAATGTCGGTGGAGTCATGATAAAATGCCGATAGCGCGCCTACGACGCCAACCATAATCGCCATGGGGTGAGCATCGCGCCGGAAGCCGTTGAAGAAATTTTTCAATTGCTCATGCACCATGGTGTGCATGGTGATCGCATTATCAAATTCCTCAAATTCCGCATGGGTTGGCAATTCACCTTTAAGGAGCAGATAGGCAACTTCAGTAAAGCTTGATTGCTCTGCAAGCTGATCAATCGGATAACCGCGATAGAGCAAGACCCCGTTTTGCCCGTCGATAAAGGTGATTTTCGATTCGCAACTGCCGGTTGAGGTAAAACCGGGATCAAAAGTGAATGTGCCGGTTTGTTTGGCAAAGGTGCGGATATCGACCACGTCGGGCCCGTCGGTGCCGCTATAGACCGGAAATTCCCCGGTTTTGCCATCAAAGGACAAGTGCATTGTGCCGGCGGGTTTTAACGTGCTTTCCATGGGGACTCCTTAGGGGACTAAAGGCTGTTTTGCGCTGCAATATACGCGAATGCCGACCCAAACCAAGGCCTGACTTCACACGGGGTTCTCACCTTCATGTTGCAGGCTCTGTAGAAACCCCAGCGGAGGTCTGAACTGGGACAACCCATTGAAAATACTAGTTTATCTCCTGGGTCTCTAACCCTGTGGCGAGACGGGATAAGGCTTCGCCACGGCCCAGAATGAACAAAACGACACCAAGATCGGGTGACGGGTGACCAGCCGTGAGGAGCGCGCGCAAGGGCGGGCCAAATTGTCCAAACCCAAGCTCATTTGCTTGTGCGAAAGCCTCTAAACTTTCTGTCAGATTGTCGGCAACACGCCAATCGGCGTTGCCACCGAGATGTGCCTGCAATGCCATCAAGGTGTTGCGAGTCCCCTCTTTGCGCAGCGGCTTGGCCTTTTTGCCCGACAAGGTGATGGGCCGTTCCGGCGCGATGAAGGCCGCCGCCTCGTTTATGTCGGCAAGGGTTGCGCACCGCGATTTCAAATAGGGGACCGCCCGGCGGAGAGCTTCCTTTTCATCTTTAAGCTGATCATTGAGAAAAGGGTTTGCCGCCGCCAGAAAGTCGTCATCACTAAGGGCGATTAGATAGTGGGCATTCACATGGGCAAGTTTGTCAAAATCGAGCCGCGCCGGGGCCTTGTTGATGCCGTCCAGCGAGAACAAATCAATTGCGCCGTTGCGCTCGATGATTTCTTCATCCCCATGGGCCCAGCCAAGGCGCAAGAGGTAATTTGCGAGCCCTGGCGCCACATAGCCCTGGTCGCGATAGGCCTCAACGCCGAGTGCGCCGTGGCGCTTTGAAAGCTTTTTGCCATCCGGGCCAAAGATCAGCGGGATGTGTGCAAAGACCGGGCGGGTCCAACCAAGGGCATCGTAAATCTGGCTCTGGCGCGCGGCATTAATCAGATGATCATCACCGCGGATCACATGGCTGATACCCATATCGTGGTCATCAACAACAACAGCCAAATTATAGGTTGGCTCGCCAGCGTCCTGGCCGGCGCCGCTGCGCAACAAGATGAGATCGTCGAGCGCCTGATTGGGAAAAGTGACCTGCCCTTGCACCGCATCCTCAATGATGGTTTCGCCGTGGCGGGGTGCTTTGAACCGCACGGTGAATGGTTGACCATCAGGGTACTTATCGCTGGGCATATCCCGCCATGGACTTTCAAAACGGGTATCTTTTGCACGGGCTTTTTCACGCAGGGCCGCAATCTCCTCCGCGCTAAGATAGCAGCGATAGGCATGGCCAGACGCCAATAATTCATGCGCCACGGCACAATGGCGCGCGCGATTTTCAAATTGCGAAATCGGCGGTGCATCGGCATCAAGGCCGAGCCATGCCAAGCCGTCGATGATGGCCGCCACCGCGTCTTCGTTATGGCGGCTGCGGTCTGTGTCTTCGATCCGCAATAGAAATTTTCCGCCATGGTGACGGGCAAACAACCAGTTAAATAGTGCTGTGCGGGCCCCGCCAATATGCAGATATCCGGTGGGCGAGGGGGCGAACCGCGTCACCACAGAGGCAGATCGTGCGCCGGGTGGCGAAGACGGTGTCTCGGGCATGGTTAAAAAGTCCTGATGCGTTTAGGCCAGAGGCGTGGCCAACGGGTTGGCTTGGGTTGCCGCTTGCATTCGCGCGGCGCTTCGGCTCCCATAGAATGGTCGTGCGCGTGGCGTTTAGCACATTCCTTTGCAAACTCCATTGGCCTTTATGGTCGCCTTGCCCCGCCCCTCAAATGTCGCAAACGCTCAATGACCATGGCGCACCGGACGCCAACGACACACCGCCGCCACGGCAGGACCCCTTGGCCGTGTTCGCCAAGATCTTCGCAATTGGTCAAGCGCTTGCAGGTAAAACCACCCGTACCCTTGCCGAATCGGGCATGGCGGTGCGGCGCGAGCCTGCCAAAGATTGGCCAACGCTAAGACGCTGGTGGGCCATGGATGAACCGCGACTTGTGCTTTTTACGCCGGTCTGGCTAGGCATCGGTATCGGCCTCTATTTTTTGCTTCCGGGGGAGCCATCGCTCGGGCTGGCGCTCTGGGCGTTGGGGGCGGTTGGGGTGGTAAGCCTTTGGCTCCGCTGGCGCAGGGTGCACCCCTGGCTGATCCGGGTTGCCCTTGGCTTATGTCTCTTGATCGCAGGGTTTACGTGCGCATCCATCCGTACCCACCAAGTCGGTGCACCGGTATTGATGCAAGAGCTTGCCTTTGCGGATATCACGGGGCGGCTCGTTCAACTGGAAAGCCGCGAGAGCGGCTGGCGCCTCACCGTTGAACCCACCTCAATTGAAGGATTACAAAGCAATCAGCTACCGGCGCGTATTCGGGTAACGTGGCGCGGGCAGATGTCACCAATCCTTCCGGGGACGGTGCTTTCGTTGCGGGGCAGCCTCTCACCGCCGCCATCGCCCGTATTGCCTGGTGGTTTTGACTTTGGCCGGTATCTTTATTTTCAAAAAATTGGCGGTGTTGGATTTCTTGTGCGACAACCTCGCGCCATAGAGACCGGTCAGGCGGGTGAGCGCCAACCTCTATCCGCGCAGATCGAAATCCTCCGTATGCGCTTTTTTCGCCATATTCGTGCGCAAGCGCCCGGTACGGGCGGTGATGTTATCGCGGCTATTGTCACCGGCAAGCGCGAGGCTATCGCCGCAGACGCCCAGCAAGCGCTGCGCGATTCCGGTCTTGCACACCTATTGGCAATTTCAGGTTTGCACATGGGTCTTGCCACGGGTCTTGTCTTCTTTGGGTTGCGCTTTGGGTTGGCGTGCGTCCCGCGTCTTGCCCTCCGCTGGCCAACCAAGAAGATCGCTTCCGTTGGTGCGCTGTTCAGCGGGCTCTCCTATCTGGTAATTTCCGGTGGCGCGGTGTCGGCGCGCCGTGCCTTCATCATGACGTTCATTATATTTTTGGCGGTGCTGCTTGACCGCAAAGCCCTGTCGCTACGCAATGTGATGATTGCAGCGATGGTCATTCTCGCCACGACGCCCGAGGCCTTGTTGCATCCGGGCTTTCAAATGTCTTTTGCCGCGGTGACGGCGCTGGTTGCTGTTTATGAGGGGTATTTGGCCCACCGTCGGCAACGCGACGGGACTGACCGCGTTCAGGATAAGCCCGCGCCGCATAGTGCGACGGCCGCCGCCGCGCCGAAACTGCCGTCTGACGGAAAAAAGTCTCCACTCGGACGGCTTTGGGCCTATGCTCTTGGGGTTGGGGTCACCGATACCATTGCCGCCACGGCAACAATGCCCTTTGCGCTTTTTCATTTTCAGCGCACCGCTCTTTACAGCTTGCCCGCTAACCTTGTTTCCATGCCGATCATGGGATTGTGGATCATGCCCGCAATTCTTATCGCCATTGCATTAATGCCTTTGGGGCTTGATGGTTTTTTTTGGCGCTTGGCGGCACAGGGAATCAGGATCATCATCTTTGTAGGGCAATCGGTCTCCCACTGGCCAGGGGCGGTTTCCATGATCCCCGCGCAGCCGGGCTGGTGGCTTGTGGCCACGGCCATCGGGGGCTGCGTTCTCTTACTGTTGCGTGCGCCGTGGCGGTTTGCTGGTTTGATGGCGATCCCCATCATGGCGGGGTTAGCGCTTGTTACCCGGCCCCCGGATATCGTCATTGCCGATGATGGTTTGAACAGTGCGGTCATCACCGGCGACCCGGCCCGCACGGTTGCGGTCTTTGATCGGCGGCGTAGTCGATTTGCGGTCTCCAACTGGCTCGAGCAGGTTGGTCTTGACCCTGACCGTCAGCAGGCGGTGCGTATGGCACGTCTTGCGGCCTGCGATAATTATGGTTGCGTCGCGACCGTGCGTACTAATTTGCGTTTGGCCGTAACACGTACACCATTGTCGCTGGCCGATGATTGTGCGCAGGCTGATCTTGTTGTTGCGCATTTTCCGGTAAACCGCCGATTACGGGCAAATTGCGACGCGCGGTTAATTGACCGGCGCGATAGCTGGAATGCGGGTGCCCATGCCATCTGGATCGGCCATGATGGTGATCTTGATATTCGCACCACAAACCGGTCGCGCGCTGGTCGACCCTGGGGCGGCGTAGGCGCGCAGAACACCGATGGTTCGAAGTAAAAGGGATCGTGGCGATATTGGGTAGGGCCGCGCGATCAAGTGTGGCGACTGGACGCGAAACGGGTTACTTTTTTATGCGTTTCGCGTTGGAGAACAGTATGGCTTCCTTTCATCTGGCAAAAATCAAGATCACCTGGTCTCGTCTGCCCCTTGAACACAAGGCGAGTGCAGAATTTCTCGGCGCGCTTGATCGGTGTGTATGACCCCGACAGAAGCGACAGCGTTCGCCGGTAATGGATTTGCCCCTGATCTTGCGGCCATCCACCCATCTTGGCGGCTCTTTATCGATCAGCAAATGAGCACGCCGAAGGGTCAGTTACTCACCGCCCGGCTGCGCGAAGCCGCTCATGATGGTATGGTCATCTATCCGTCTAAAGAGGATATTTTTCGGGTCTTCCACGCCTCCGGACCGGCGGATATTCGTGTCGTTATTTTGGGGCAGGACCCCTATCATGGTCCGGGACAGGCTATGGGATTGTCTTTTTCGGTGCCCACTGGCGTGCGATTGCCGCCATCGCTCCGGAATATCTTGAAGGAGGCCCCTGGCGGAGATTTAAGCGCAACCACCGATGGCGACCTCAGCCACTGGAGCGCACAAGGCGTCTTTTTGCTGAATGCGGCGCTAACCGTCGAGGCGGGCAAAGCCGGTGCCCACGCAAAATGGGGCTGGCACGGGTTTACCGATAATGTTGTTGCCCATATCAGCGCAGTGTCGGAGGCAACGGTTTTTTTGTTGTGGGGTAAACACGCGCAAGGCAAGATCGGGTTAATTGACGATAGCAAGCATCTTGTCTTAACCGCCCCGCACCCATCCCCGCTGTCGGCACACAGAGGGTTTTTAGGTTGTGGTCATTTCACCAGAACCAATGATTGGCTGGGAGCAAAAGGCTATCCAAAAATTCGTTGGTAACAGGGGTGGTTCGTGAAATGACTATTCTACAACAGAGCCAATACGCGCAATTTTGAGTGTATTGGTCTTGCCTTTGCGGCCAAAGGGATATCCCGCCACAACAATCATCCGGTCACCAACACTACCGCCCACACTCACCGCGAGGCTATCGGCCTTGTGGATCATCTCGCTGAAATCTTCGATATCATCAGTGACGAAAGGGGCAAGGCCCCAGAACAAGCAAAGCTGACGGGCCACATGGGTATCTGGCGTCGCAGCGATAATGGTGCATCGCGGGCGATCGCGTGACAGTCGCCGCGCAGTAGAACCGGTTTTTGTATAGGCAACAGCAAGCTGGCAATCGATGGTCTCAGCGATTGACCGGGCACTGAGCGTTATTGCATCCGCGGTTGTATGGTCTCGCCGTTCAATATCGACGAGGGTATATGAATGGCTATCCGGGTCTTTTTCGGTGGCCGCAATGATCCTATCCATGATGGCCACGGCGGAGGCCGGGTGACGGCCAACCGCCGTTTCCGCGGACAGCATTACCGCATCAGCACCCTGATAAACAGCATTGGAAACATCGGAGGCTTCGGCGCGGGTTGGTGCGATGGAATCAACCATGGATTCCAGCATGTGCGTCGCAACAATCACCGGTTTGCCTGCCGCGCGACATTTGCGGATGATCTGACGCTGGATAAGCGGCACATCTTCGGCAGCGCACTCGACGCCAAGATCGCCCCGCGCCACCATGATCGCGTCTGACCGCTCAATGATCGCATCGATATGATCAACAGCAGAGGGTTTTTCGATTTTTGAAATGATCCCGATGTCGGCACCAATAAGAGCGCGCGCCTCATCAACATCTTCCGGACGCTGAACAAAAGAAAGGGCAATAAAGTCAATACCGATTGCCTTAGCATGCTCCAGGTCAGCTCGGTCTTTCTCGGTTAGAGCAGAGATGGGCAATTGGCGACCTGGAACATTGATCCCTTTTTTATTGGTGAGGAGCCCCGGCGTATCGGCGCGGGCGATGATGGCGTCACCATCGCGGCGGACAATCGTGATCTGCAATTTGCCGTCGTCTAGTTTTAGAATATCGCCAGGCTCCAGCACATCCAGCAGCTCTTGATGGGGGATCGTGATAACGTCTGCGGCGTCGGTTGCGGCCGCGTTGATCAGCCGGTACTCGTCGCCATAGCCAAGTTTGATCCCGTCATCTTTCAACGTCCCGGTACGGATCTTCGGCCCTTGTAGGTCGGCAAAAACGCCGATTGGGGTGCCGGTTTCCTTTTCCAGGATCCGTAGCGCGTCGGCCACCGCCTTTGTTTTTGCATGATCACCATGGCTCATATTCAGGCGAAAAATATCGACGCCTGCCTTGTTAAGCAGGGCCAGCATGGCCGGGGACCAGCTGGCAGGGCCAACGGTAGCAACGATTTTACAAAACCGATTACGCATGGGCGATCTCTCTGGCTAAAATAGTGCCAAGAGGCTGGCCCGATGCGGGCCATAAATCAATCAGGCACACAATTTGCGCGCCCGAAAACGATCGATTAATTTTGAAAATGCTGACGTTGGCACACGTGATCTTAGGTCGCTTGTGCGTGCCAGCCCCAAATCTGCTGCGCGAGCCTTAGCGCAGCGGTGAGCGGTTCTTAACCATAAAAGAAGACGCACCACCCTGACCGGCGGCGTCACCGTTCGACGCCGCGCGTGGCGGAAAGCCCGGCCCATTATGATCACCAAGACCAGTTGCCCGCGCCGTGGGACGCACAAGCGCCTCATCGAGAGAGGGAACGGCGGTTTGTGGTTGGGCGTGCGCAACAGGAGCGGGCGCCATGGTTGTCGTTTCCGCCGTTGACCCGCTCGGTGCTGAGGGGGCGGGGCGGGGTGCAGACGGGTTGGTGCCGGCAGGGCGGTCGAAGGCCCGCGCCGCATCATCAGACAACGGATCATCGGAGTGGCGGCAATTGCCGTCGAAATGGGCGCCAGGTTCCACCGACAAGGACGAATGCATGATATCGCCTTCGATATGGGCAGTTGAGGCGAGCGCCACATTACGGGCCCGAACCATGCCTACCACGCGGCCACGCACGGTGACGGCCTCGCATGCAACTTCGCCCTTTACGGTGGCTTTTTCGCCAATGATCAAAGAAGCTGCGCGAATATTGCCGGTGATATTGCCGTCAAATTGAACTTCACCGGTGGAAACGAGATTGCCTTCGAGCACCACATCGGTGGAAATGAGGGAGGGGACGCCGGGAGACTTCATACTACTGGACCTTTTGGAAGAAGACTTCGCGTTCGCGCTTTGTGATGGGCTGGCTTGTTTTGAAACAGTATCTTCGGTCACCGGCGCTGCGCCAGCCGCGCCTGAAGATGCTTTTTTAGACTTAGCTTTCGAAAACATACCGCCCTGCCTCGATAAACCGCGCAGGGTTTTGCGGCTTACCATTATAATGGATTTCGTAGTGAATGTGCGGCCCTGTCGAACGCCCACTCGACCCCAATTCTCCCACCTTACCATGAAGTTGGACTTTTTGTCCTTTTTTGACGGAAATTTTTCGCATGTGGGCAAAACGCGTCATAAACCCGTTGCCATGGTCAACCTCAACGGTCTTGCCATAGCCAGGGCGCCAGCCCGCAAAACGAACAACGCCGCGGGCGGTGGCCGTCACCGGCGATCCATAAGCGGCTTGAAAATCGAGCCCATTGTGGGGCGAAAGCTTGCCGTGGAACGGGTCACGCCGAAAGCCGAAGGGGCTGGTCACCCGCCGCGCGCTCACGCTGGGTGAGGAAAGGGGGATCCGCTCAACGGCAGCCTTCAGGTCTTCGAGCTCGTTCAAAACGCTGATGGTGCGGTTGACCCGTTGAATGAAGACGGGGGAGGCAGTGTCAAGATTGGCAATATCAATAAAGGGCCCACCTTGGGCGAAAGCGGTATTGGCAATTTTCGGGGCTGTGAGGAATTTCGTGGCCTTCACGCCTGTGGCGTCGAGCACAAACCGTAATTCTTGCGCCTCGCGTGATGCGCTTTCTTCCAGCTCTGCAAGTAGTAAAAGCTGTTCGGTGTAGAGGCTGGTGGCTGCTTTTTCCAAATCTTCGACGGCGCCTTCATTGCCGGCGGTCGGATTCACGTCGATTTGTGTATTGCTGGCTTCCTGGCTCGCCTTGAATTGAAGCTTTCGGGTGCGCGACTGGCGCGGTGTGGGCTCGCCAGGCTTTACGTCAACCATAACCCGATTGGCGTTTTTGGGTTTCGCGCCATTTGGATTGCCCGCTTCGGCAAGACGCTCGGACAGCGTAACAAGGCTGTCATCAACGTCGGATTTTCGTGAGACCGCCGCGCGGAGCATCTGATGGCGCCCGGCAAGCTCATCCATTGCTGCCAGCATATTCTTTTGCAGCTGCGCGTTCTGGATGTTCAATTCGTCATAGGCGCGCACTTGCTTGAGCATTATGCGCGAGTGGTTATTCGCCATCAGGCGAAATTCCTGCTCCTTTGCGACAATGATTTGCTCTTTGAAAACAACATTTACTGTCGCATAGGCGATCCAACTCAGCGCTGCCGTGGCCACCATGGCCAAGGCAATCTGCGTCTTGGATGACATAGAAATAAAGTGAACAACGCCGTCGCTTCGATGATAAATCTGCCGCTCTTTGAAAAAGCGACCGAACGAGCGTTTAAATTGACCCGACTTCCGGTTCATGCGCCGACTGAGCCCCTTAACCCTACACTACCAACATACGAGCCATATCGCCCAAAGGATCGTTGGCGTTGAACCGTTTCAGCCCTCCCACAGGCCCGATTCAGATGAACCCCGCACGTCCATAGCACCGCATATGTGAACATTTCGCAACCACATTGTTACAGGATAACCTTATTTTTTTGCGCTGGGGCCGGTTGACAGGCGCGATAGCGCCCCCGCGGCTTCGCAATAAAGGTTAATTTCTTTCGATCATTTACGACATTCCGTCTCCTGACGAGCCAACCTTCCGTAAAATGCAAAATCCAAACCGGCTTCGGCGCGGCCCGCCACGTTAAAGGGTGGTTTGATCTGACCGCTAAAACGCTCAGCCACCAATTGGTGAAAAGTCTCCAGCGGTTGCTTGCCTTCCTTTGCGCACACGCCCTCAAACCAGCTGGTGCCAATAGCCACGTGACCGATCTCGTCGTCATAGATGCGTTGCAGGATCAGGGCGCTGTCATGGTCCCCGTGCGTGCGCAGCTTTTCGATCATTGTTGGGGTCACATCGAGACCCCGCGCCTCCAGCACCATGGGCGCAATGGCAAGACGCGCCAGCACACTATCGGCAGTTTGCCGCGCCGCATCCCACAACCCGGCATGGGCGGGCAGATCACCATAGGCCAATCCGAACGCGGTAAGCCGGTCATTGATTAAGGAAAAATGAAGGGCTTCTTCGCGCCCAACGGTTAGCCATTCGGTCAGGAAGGCTTCCCAATTCAGGCCCATGGCCGCCACAGAGGGCGTAAACCGTGCCGCCATATCAAAGGCAAGATCGATGGCGTTGAATTCAATATGCGCAATCGCGTGCAACAGGCTGGCCCGCCCCGCCTCAGACCCCAAACGCCGACGGGGCACATCAGCAGGCCGCACAAGACGTAAGCGCGATGGCCTTTGGGGGATATCGGGAAGGTGGGAGGCAACCGGCCAATCGGCAAAGGCGCCAGAATCGGTGTCGTTAAAGGTGAAGGCCTGAGCTGAAAGCCAGCGACTGGCGCATTGGCCCACCGCCGCGAGCTTTGCCGACGGTTCACCGGCGTTCAACACGGCAAGGCATTGCTTACCGATCTGACTTAATGCCGGTTGGTCAATGCCTGCCAGTGTCCCTACCTGTGTCCCTGCCGGTATCATTCAATTCTCCTTGCACGCGGGTCCGCAAATCCCGGCGATGCCACCGGGGTATTAAAGTGCTTTGGCCGCTTCTAAAACCGCCGCCACATGATCCTTTACGCGGACCTTGCGCCAGATCTGGCGGATCTTGCCGGTGCCGTCGATCAGGAAAGTCGACCGATCGATCCCCATATAAGTTTTGCCATACATGCTTTTTTCGACCCAGCTCCCAAACTTCTCGGTCACGTCGCTGTCCGCATCGGAGGCGAGGATAATCCCAAGATCGTGCTTTGCTTTGAATTTATCGTGCTTGGCCACGGGGTCCTTGGAAATGCCAATGATCTGTGTATCGGCTTCGGCGAACGCGTCTTGAAGTTCAGTGAACCCAATCGCCTGTTTGGTGCAGCCGGGGGTGTCATCCTTGGGGTAGAAATAGACAACAACATTCTGGCCCCTGAAGTCTTTCAGCGACACCGTGCCGTCACCGTCGGTGGGCAAGGTAAATGCGGGGGCCTTTTTGCCTTCTTCGAGTGTTGCCATGGGGGTATTCTCCTGCGGGTTGCTGCATGCGCGGTTGCCTTGACGTACCTATTTGTATTGCGCGACACAATATGAAACTCTGATGCTGAAGGTGCCGCAGGTTGGGCGGTTTTCGGGTAAGAGCTTCACTCTACCTGATAGTAGGCTGTAGACAGAGTATTTTTGTGAAGAAACCTAATCTGCGTTTCGTTGCCCTTATCGGTTTGGAGGTGATCGGTGCCTCCATGGCGATTGTACTGGCATTGGGGGCGTGGATGATTTGGCAGGCGGAACGCGGCGAAGTTGACCTTGCTATCCTTCAACCGGTTATCCACCGCGCCATAGAAGCAAAGCTGCCACCCGCCTCTGCCGTATACACAGGGCAAATTCGCATACAAACCGAACGGGATAATGGATCGCGTTATCGGTTGACCATCGACGATCTTGATATTCGTCATAATGACGAAGCACTGACACTGCGTACGCCGCAGCTTATCCTCTGGTTCGATAAGGCTGGACTGCGCCACGGGGTAAGCGCCTTGCGGCGTGTCCATCTGGATCAATTATCGGTTGTTGTTTCCGATCAGATGGTGGGAAAATCGCCCAATACCCGATCAGATGCCGCCCCCGCAGCGCACATGATGATATCATTTCAGTCAATTGTCAGCCGACTGAGAAAGAGTATTTACAACAGTGCGCTTGATGAGGCGCAAGTCGGCAAGATTTACATCGATTTTACATCGGAGGAGCAATCGCTGCGAGTATCTGGCGGTGGGATCAATTACAAAAAGAGTACGGGCCTTTTTGATTTGTCCCTACCCGTACAATCAAGTGAAGCAGCAGGATTGATAAATCTCCGCCTGGAGCAGGAAACTGCAGGCAGTGATCCTGAAACCCCGGTTAAGCTTATTTTTGAGGAGTTTCCGCTCGCGAAGGTCGTGGCCCATTTTGGGGGGGCAGAGGCCATTCCGCTTCCTCGCTCTGTTTCTGGTGAAATGACAGCATCGCTTGGTCCGGCGGGGACGGTCAAATCAGCTCTGTTCGACTTGCGTGGCGCGCCGGGCACCATGGGCCTCACCGCCATGGGGCTGGATGGTGCCGGTCCTGCGGTTGAGTACTTTGCTGCAAACGGTTCCTATGCGGGCGACCCGAGTACCCTTACCCTGGACAATCTATCTGTCAAAGGCCCGGCGCTTACCACCGATTTGACGGGAACAGCAACGCTTCCAAGAAATACAAATGCTGTGCGCTTTGATCTTCGAGCCGGGGAGACGGTGTTATCTCTTCCCGGATTTTTCGCCGAACCTTTTGGGGCAAATGAAATCAAGGCGGCGGGCACGATTTTGGGGCGCCAGGCAATCATTCTCGACCAGATTGCGGTGACCACAGATGATATCGGCTTTGACGGGTCATTCTCCTTCCAGAACCCCCAAACCGATGGCCCACCACAATCACCTGGGTTAAAAGCAAATCTCAAAACATCAGGGCGCATCGGCAAGGAGCGGTTGATGGCACTTTGGCCGGTCAGCCTTGCGCCGCGCGCACGCGGTTGGGTCAGTCGCCGGATTAAAGAGGGGTATGCGGAAAATCTTTTCTTCACCATGGACATGGCCCCGGGTGTAAAGTCGAGCCTTGGCTTTATTCCCAATGACAGTTTGTTCTTGAGCTTTGACGTGCTGAATGTTGATGCGGAAATTATTCCGGGCATGACACCGCTCACCCGTGCCCGGGGTAACGGTCGTCTTTATGGGAACAAACTAGAGATCGCTGTTGACCGCGGCGCTGCTGGGCCCGTTAATTTTTCAAAGGGAGCTGTAACCCTACCGCAATTTTCGCCGCGGGGTGGCGGGCAGATATTCTCATTTGCGGCGAGGGGTGAGGCGACCGATATGTTGCGCCTTATCAATGAAAAACCTCTCTCACTTCTTCAGGCATCAGGCTTAAAGCCAACGCAGATTTCGGGCGATGCTGCTGTGGACATGACCGTGATCCGGCGTCCCGATTGGCAACAAGACAAGCCGCGCTTTAGCTATGATGGAACGGCGGCGTTTGAAAATCTAATTCTACTGGAAGCTTGGCAGGACCTCGACCTTACCGATGCGGTCGGTACCATGGATTTGTCTGATGGCGGATTGTCCATTGCCGGGACCGCCCGGCTTGGGGTAACGCCCGTTGACATTGTGTGGTCGCAGGACTTTACGGCCAGCCGTGATCCTTCGCGCTTGACCCTGGCGGGTCGATTTGATGCATCTACGGCTGACCTATTGGGCATCCCGACGCGATCCGTCCTTGCCGGACCGGTTGATCTGGCGATTGATGCACGCGGGCGATACCGGACGTTTTCACGGCTCGACATTGCCGCAGATTTTTCGGATGCCACCCTTACGCTTGATGATCTCGCGTGGCGCAAACAGCCAGGTGTGCTAACGGCCCTTGATCTGACGATCCGCTATGGTGCCGACGGTCGCCAAAGCGGTGAAATCACCATTGACGGTGAGGGGCTCGATATTCAGGGTACCTATAGTCTTTTTGCCGACGGGCGTCTCGCCGGGCTTGCCATGCCTGTCGTGGCGATTGATCGCTATGCAGATTTTTCTTTTGAGGCGAGCCGAGCGCGCGGGGAAGCCTTAGAAGCCCTCGTGTCGGGCAGCTTTATCAATTTAGGCCCGGTTGTTGAGCGGTTTTTATCTAACCCCGATCTTGGCACCAATACGGGCAAGGGGACAGTTGAGGATGGGCAAGAAGGTGCTGCGAATGATTGGGGCCGGGGGATGAAGGCGCGGTTGCGGTTTGACAGGTTGGAATTGCGCAATGGTATTTCGCTTGCTGATGCATCGCTCGACATTGTCCATGATTCCCAAAATCTAAAGGTCTTGAACTTGTCAGGTTTTGACGCCGACCGTCGGCCCTTGTCGGTGCTGTTGTCCAGCGATCCGGCCGACGCCACATCGAGCCCGGATAGCGAAAAGTCACCCCCGGTGCAGCGAACGGTTGTTGCCGAGACTACAAATATTGGCGATCTAATGCGCGGCATTTTCGGGCTCACCTCGCTGCGCGGCGGGGCTGGTCAAATGACGCTCGCCCTCGCTAACAGACCCGGCGGGCCCATTGGCGGCACACTCGCAGCGCGGGGGCTCCAGGTGGTTGACGCGCCGATGTTGGCAAAGCTTTTCGCAGCTGGTTCTTTGGAAGCTTTGGCCGACTTGATGAGTGACCAGGGTATCGCCCTTCAATCGGTGGAGGCCCTGTTTGAGATCAGCGACGGTAAAATCGACATTAGTGAGGCTAACGCCGTGGGGCCGTCTGTTGGTTTGTCGGCGGCGGGCACCATCGGTCTTGATGGCACCGGCGTTGCCCTCGCCGGGGCGCTGGCGCCGATTTATCAGATCAACGCGATTTTGGGGAACACACCGCTGATCGGACCGTTATTGGTGAATCGAAAAGGGGAAGGGCTCCTCGCGGTTTCCTACGAGATTACGGGGGAGGTGACCGCGCCTATGGTGACCATCAAGCCCTTGTCAGCATTGGCGCCGGGGGTATTGCGCCGAGCCTTTGAAAATGAAGATATCTTGACCGATCCTCCATAATGGCCCCGAGGCTTGGGGAGACTTGTCCAGTGATCAGTTCTAACCAAAAAATTGCCTATTGCCCGCCGCCGGGTGGTTGGCGTGTGAAGTACAGCGCATTCGTATCGTACCCAAAGCCCCGTAACTTGCGCAGGGCGAGTTCCCGGTCTTCTGGTGCCAAGGTGGGTGTGCGCGCCAATATCCACAAATATTTTCCTGACGGCTCCCCCACAAGGGCAATGCGATAATCAGGGTCCACATCCAAAATCCAATAGTCCCCCCAGAAGGGGCCGAAAAAGCTGACCTTGAGTTTGGCATTGGTGGTGGTGTCGACGACCTTTGCCCGGCCAATGGCACTATCGGCCGGTCCGTCAACGCCGCCTTTCCGGCATGTGTTGACCACAAGGATCTTGCCGTCCTTGCGCCGGTCATATCGCGCCGTCACTGCCTCGCAGTTTTTCTCAAACCGATTGGGCAGGCGCGCAATCTCGAACCATTTGCCCAGATATCGGTCAAGATCCACATTTGCGGCGGTTTCCAGCGGTACGGTGGCATCGCGATAGGACGGTCCGCCCATACAACCGGCGGTGAATAGCAACGCAATAACCAGCCAAATGGCCATGGCCCGGCGCCAAAATATCGACAAAGCCTCTTTTACCGTTCCCATAAAATCCTCCGCTCCCCGTTGCCGATCACGCGAGTGCGCCAGTGATTGCGCCAGTGTTGAAAGACAGATATGTACGGCCTTCGCTGGCGGGTGCCAATGGCAACCACACCGGCAAAGGATGCCCTCGCAAACACAGGACGAAAACGGTGACGTCAGAAGACAGCACATTACGCGAAGTAGACCAGGAACTTGCCGAAGAACGCCAAATGAAGGTGATCCGCCAGATTGGCCCTATCCTGATCGGCTTTGGTGTTGCAATCGTGATGGCCGTCGCGGGATGGCAGGTTTATTCAAGCCAAAAAGAAGCTGCTGCAGAAAAAGGCGCGCTTGCCTATCACGAGGCGCTGCTGGCTTTGGAAGATGCGCCCGCAAGCGGCGAAGAGCTCCTCAGTGCAGTGACGCAAAGCGATGCGCCCGGCTATGCCGCGCTGGCAGCTTTTCAGCGGGCGCCCTTGCTGGCCCGTGATGGCGATACGGCCCAGGCTTATCGGTTATACCGCGATGTCATCGCCAATGAGGCGGTGAGCGATGGCTTACGCGACCTCGCCCGCCTACGCGCCGCGTATTTGTCCCTTGATAATGGCGGGCGCAAAGCGGTGACGGACGATCTTGGCGACCTGCCGAACGCGTTAAGTCCGCTTGGTTATTATGCCCGTGAGGTTGTTGCCCTCGCGGCGATCAAGGATGATGATTATGAAGCCGCCATTCAGGCGTTTGATTTTCTGGCCTTGAACCCAGACGTCCCGGCAATCTTGAAATCGCGCGCGGGGGAGTTTGCGGTGGTTGCGCGCGCTGGCCGTGATGGCGCCAATATCTCCGGTAAGACACGGGTTGAGGATCTGCTGGAAACGCTGGGCACGACGGTGGGTGATGAAACCCCAAACGCTGAAAACGTTGACGAGGCTAGCGAGGCGGCACCCATCGCGATACCGGCGGTTGATGGCGTCGAGATACTAGACCCCGAGATCCCAGACGCCGAAGCACCCCAAGAGGATCCGGGCAAGCCCGGTCGTGATCGGTAGAGACCATCCGTCACCACAAAATCGGCACGGTTTGGCGATACACTTCATTCGATAGCAGTCAGCGCGCCGACAAATTGTTATTTGCGCCGGTCCGTGCTCAATAGACATGGCATTCCCGGTGAGTTGCTCACCCGTTCGATGATCAGGCAAGTTTCCTATGCGTTTTTCCACTTTTGTCTCCAGCTTTTTCCAAGCTCCCAAACCCTTAACCCGCACCGCGCTCGGCGCCCTTGGCCTCGCCGCGGTTGCTGGGTGTTCGGGCGGGCCGCTGGGCGGCGGGCTTTTTGGCGGCGACGATACCACCGAAATTGACCTAAATGATGATGGCCGTATCCCGGTGCTGGCGCTGGAAGATATCGTTAAGGCAGATGCGCGGTATGCGGGCCTTTCCGTCAGTACACCGCCTTCTTATGTGAACAATTCCTGGCCACAGCCTGGCGGCGAGGCCGACCACACGCTCCATCATCTGAGCGCCGATCTCGGCTTTGAGCTTGCCTGGCAAGCAGATGTGGGCAAAGCCTCTAACCGGTTGGAATTGGTGCTTGCGCCGCCCGTGATCGCCGATGGCAAAGTCTTCGTTGTGGACGCTGAAGCCAAAGTGACCGCTTTTGACGAAGCGGATGGCTCCCTCGTTTGGCGCACTGAATTGACGCAGGATGTGAGCGAACGGTTCCGCGTCCAGGAAATGTTTCAACGCCCAAAGGCTGCCCAGGAAGGCTTCGGCGGCGGTGTTGCCTATGAGGGCGGGAAAATCTTTGTAAGCTCCGGCTTTGGCTTTGTTGCTGCGCTGGATGCCGACACTGGCGAGCAAGAATGGCTGACCAAAACCGATGCACCCATCCGCACCCCGCCCACGGCCTATCGCGGCGCAGTCTATGCCACCACCATCACCAATGATTTTCTGTCATTCGATCAGGAAACCGGCGAAAAAAAATGGAACTTCCAGTCCTTTGAGGAAGCAGCACGCATCCTGTCGTCCTCTAGCGCAGCGGCGGCGGGTGATCTTGTGGTCGCGCCGTTTTCTTCGGGCGAGCTTGTGGCGTTCCTGACCGAGAACGGGCGTCCGCTCTGGACAGACTCACTAGTGCGCAATGCTCAGCTTACGGCGCTTTCCACCTTAAATGATATTGCCGGTAGTCCGGTGATTGACCGCGGTCTTGTTTATGCGGTCAGCCATGCGGGCCAATTGGTTGCCATTGATATTCGGTCGGGTGACCGGGTCTGGGCGGTAAGCGTTGCCGGGCTACAGATGCCCTGGGTCGCTGGCGACTTTATCTATCTCGTGTCGGTCGATTCTGAACTTGTCTGTGTCTCGCGGGAACATGGCGCAATCGTGTGGGTCTCGCAATTGCGCAAACACGAAAAAGTCAAAAAGAAAAAGGGGCGGATCGCCTGGGCCGGGCCGGTGCTTGCCGGGGATCATCTGGTTCTTGTTTCGTCCGTAGGCGAACTGGTGAAGGTTGACCCCACCGACGGCGAAATCGTCGAAACCAAAAAGATCAAGGAAGGCTCGCTCGTCTCCCCTGTGGTTTCTGGTGAAAAGATCTATGTGCTGACCCAAAAAGGCAAGCTGCGCGCCTATCAATAACACCCCTTACCTATGAGGGGTTAGGGCCGGTGCATCCGGCCAAACCCCGTTCGGAGACTGCCAGCCATGGCCGCCAAAGTTGCGCTTATCGGGCGGCCTAATGTGGGCAAGTCCACCCTTTTTAACCGTTTGGTGGGCAAACGCCTCGCCCTCGTCGATGATCAGCCTGGGGTGACGCGCGACCGCCGCGAAGGGCTTGCCCGGCTTGGTGATCTTGATTTTTTGGTGATCGACACCCCCGGTCTTGAAGACGCGCCCATTGACGCGCTTGAAGGGCGCATGCGCCAGCAAACCGAGATCGCCATGGACGATGCCACGGTTTGCCTGTTCATCATTGACGCCAAGGCAGGTGTTACGCCTATGGATGAGAGTTTTGCCGGGCTTTTGCGCGCCGGCGGCAAGCCGATCATTCTTGTGGCCAATAAAGTTGATGCCAAACAGGCCGATGCCGGTTTTTACGACGCCTATGGCCTGGGCTTGGGTGAACCCATTGGTCTGTCTGCGGAACATGGGGAGGGTTTGTCGGATCTCTACCAAGCGTTGGAGCCTCACCTGACGCCGCTTGCGGGCCTCGAAGCCGAAGAAGACGAAATTGCCTGGGACGATCCGTTAAAACCACTCCGTGTGGCGATTATCGGTCGGCCCAATGCGGGAAAGTCAACAATGGTCAACCGTCTTATCGGCGAAGACAGGATGCTGGTGGGTCCGGAGGCTGGCATTACCCGCGATGCCATTGGTATTGAGTGGACGTGGGAAGGCGAAGACCGTGACTGGCCCGTAAAACTCTATGATACGGCGGGCATGCGAAAGCGCGCTAAAGTCCAGGAAAAACTTGAGAAGCTCTCCGTTGCCGATTCCATCCGCGCGATCGTATTCGCCGAAGTCTGTGTCCTGATGTTTGATGCGCTTACACCGCTGGAAAAACAGGAGTTGACGCTGGCCGACTTATGCATGCGGGAGGGGCGTGCGCTCGTTCTTGTGGCCAATAAATGGGATCTTGTGGTTGATCGTGACGAAGCGTTCCGCGATATCCGTGAGCGTGTTGACCGCCTTTTGCCGCAGGCACCGCGAGTGCCCATTATCAGGATTTCGGCGAAATCCGGTTTGGGGATCAATGGCTTGATGCCAGCGGTTACTTCGGTTTATCGCGACTGGAACGCAAGAATAAAAACACCCGATCTGAATGATTGGCTGCATGAGGCCACCGGTCGCCATCCACCACCGGCAGTTTCCGGGCGGCGAATAAAATTTCGCTATATCGCCCAGACGAAAACACGGCCTCCTACCTTTGTAGCCCAGTGTTCGCGGGCAGATGATGTGCCCACATCCTATAAGCGGTATCTGGTGAATGCCATCCGCGAGGCCTTTGATATCCCGGCTGTCCCGATTCGGCTGATCCTGAAAAAACAGGATAATCCGTATGAGAACAAGAAAAAGAAACGCTAGAATAACACCCGTTTTCGCAGGGTAGAAAAGGGGACCGCCGCGTAGATTCACCCCAGCTCCGCCACCACATATTAGGATCGGAAATACACGGTGCGCGGGGTGTCTCTCTCGCTCGCGCTACCGCGGGAACGTAAACCGGCATCACCGAAAGTCATTGTCATTCAACGCCTGGGCTCAGGTCAAATTGCATCAGTAGGGTTTTTTGCTTTCCACTAAAGTTATCATCAGAGATCATGAAAATCTGCGTTCGACCATCGTGGGTGCGCAGCGCCATCCCTTCGAAATTATCTATTCTGTCGCTGCCATCGAACCGGGCAAGCTCAACCGGTGTGGATGTTTCTAATGGTAAGTCCGTACCCGTCACCGTGGCCATCGATACTCTGATCATCTGACCGGTCTTTTTTGAATAATGGCGCTCAAGTAAAAACAACCGAGCGCGATGAAACGCGATTTCTGTCAGATAAAAAGGTTTGGTGCGCGCCAGATAAAACGCATCATGCGGTGACCGGTAAAACTGATGCTGGTCGGGGCGGTCCTTATTATGCTGGACACCGACGATGATCTGGCCCCGCTCACTGCGGGTGACCCCCTCAAGGGATTGATTGGTACGCAAATGGTCAAGCGCGCCATAATTGACTATGATTCGGTCAAGAACAGGTGGCTTTGCTGCCTGTCGGCGATAATGCGCCACACGCGGTTCGCGTTCAAAGGAAACGAGAAACCCTTCGCCGGTGGGATGCAAGCCTTCACTATCGGCGGCACGGCCCTGCAGCGCTGCCCCCTGATCATCGGTGAGCGGCGCCATACGCAGATCGCTCACGTCGGTGAGCGTTCCGTCCACATCATGGATCAGTGTGCCCTCAAGCCAGAACCCTCGATCCGACAGGGCGGTGAAGGATTGCCCATCGGCGCCCACGTCAAAACCAGAAAACCCGCCAAAGGCAGGATGCTCACTCTTCAGTTCAAGACCGCCGCGATAGGTTAGCAAGCCGCGTTGTACGGGTACGTCCACGGATGCTTCCGCGGTCAGTGGATGGCGCGCGACCGTGGCAGCGATATCGGTCCATTCACCGGCGGCAAGCGGTACCCCTTCTCGCTCAAAAAGCTGATGCCCGTGGTGAACAAAAGCAACGCTGAGCACACTGACGACAACAACGATGCCGATTACCGCCCGTATCATGATCTTACCGCCGGGATGCGCCAGGGTTTTGCGGGTCCTCGTCAAAAAGCTCGGCGAGTTTATCCACCATGGCGCTCCCCAATTGGTCAACATCGGCAATTGTCAGGGCACGGTCATACCACCGCGTCACATCATGGCCGATACCAATGGCCAGCAATTCCACCGGGGAGCGGGTTTCAATATATTCGATCACATCGCGCAAATGCCGCTCCAGATAGGCGCCGCCATTGGCCGATGATGTTGTGTCGTCAACCGGCGCCCCGTCAGAGATAACCATCAAGATACGCCGTGTTTCTGGTCGTCCGATCAGGCGATCATGGGCCCAAAGAAGCGCCTCGCCATCGATATTCTCCTTCAGGATGCCTTCTTTCATCATAAGACCGAGGGACGAGCGCGCCCGCCGCCACGGCGCATCGGCAGACTTATAGATGATATGGCGCAGATCATTGAGCCGTCCGGGTTTGGCGGGGCGGTTATCATTGACCCATTTCTCCCGGGCCATGCCGCCTTTCCAGGCACGGGTGGTAAAGCCCAAAAGCTCAACTTTCACCGCGCACCGCTCCAATGTGCGGGCCAGAATATCGGCGCAGATTGCGGCGATGGTGATGGGCCGCCCGCGCATGGAACCGGAATTATCAATCAGGAGCGTTACAACCGTATCGCGAAACTCCTGATCTTTTTCCTGTTTGAACGAAAGCGGTTGCATCGGATCAATGACAACCCGGGCAAGCCGCGCAGCATCAAGAACACCCTCGTCCAAGTCAAAAACCCAGCTGCGGTTTTGTTGGGCCAACAATTTGCGTTGCAATTGATTGGCGAGGCGCGACACCACGGTATGGAAATTCTCCAACTGCCGGTCGAGGGTTTTGCGCAAGCGTTCTAACTCTTCCGGGTCACATAGATCGGCGGCGTCAGCGATCTCATCAAATTCCATGGTATAGGGACGATATTTTTCACCCGTGTCGCCCGATTGCGGCATGCGCCCCACCACGGACTGCCCCTCCTCATCGGGCTGGTCATCATCCTCAGAAGAAAAATCATAGTCCTGCTCTGACAGGTCCGCCTCGCCATCGGCGGCATCATCCCCATCGGGTAGGGCATCATCCGGATTCTCCGCCGTGGGGTCGCTATCCTCATCATCGGGTGATTGATCGTTCTGGTTTTCCTCGTCTTCGTTCTGCTCTTCACTTTCGCTATCTTCTTGTTCCTGATTGCCCTCTTCCTCGTCATCAAGGTCAAGATCCCGCAGCAAATTGCGGGTTAGCACGGCAAACGCTTCTTGATCATCAAGGGCATTGATCTTTGCCAGCGCCGCCAGGGAGCTTGCGGCTTTGGCATCCAACTGGCGCGACCAAAACTCCATGTGCGGTTCGGCGGAGGCAGGGGGCGTGCGCCCGGTGAGAGCCTCACGCACTTTTAAGGCGGCCACATCGGCCAGCGGCGTCACATCATTGTCGCTACGATTGTCATAGTCCTTCTGGGAAAACGTCTTTTCCAGTGCGGCGGCGAGATTGTCTCCCACCCCTGTGAGGGCGCGCGCGCCAAGGGCTTCAACCCGGGCATTTTCCAAAGCGGTAAACACAATGCGCCCAGCGGCATTTTTCGGCATTAATCGCGCATGCGCCTGGGGGTTATGATACGCCATGCGCAGGGCCGCCGCGTCGGCTTCGCCGCGGGTAATGGCAGCGGTCTCCCGGGTTAACACCCGTTCCGGCAGGGGAATGCGCGCTGTCTTCCCGCTCACATGGGGGTGGTCACCGCCAAAGCTCACCTCTGCCTCCTCGGAAGCAGCAATGGCTTTGGTGGTCTGCAACAGGGCGCGTTTGAACGCCTCGCGGATTTGTTCGCCTCGGTTCATGGGTGGACCATACTGCGCTGGCCAATATTCTCAACGGGCCGGGCGGACATTGATTGGTTTGTCGCGCTGGTCGTTTTAGGGGGCTCGACCGGCATCAGATTGTGCCCAATGATGGCGCGGATAAGGGAAAAGGGCATGGGCCAAACGGATATTTTTGGGGATGTGAGGGCCCCTTGCACGCTTCTCGCGGCGCGCGATTCCGCCTTGGCGACGGCCCTGGCGGCGATCCGTGTGCCGCATATTCGTAAACGCCCCGAAGGTTTTGCCGCGCTTTTCCGGATTATCGTGGAACAGCAGGTTTCCGTTGCCAGCGCCCAGGCGATTTGGTCGCGCTGCCGGGCGGGGGTAAAGCCGCTGACGGCTGCGCGAGTCTTGGCATTAGGCGAAGAGCATTTGCGCACGCTCGGCCTCACCCGTCAAAAGGCCCACTATGTTCATTGCCTTGCCGAAGCGGTGAGAGCGCGCCGGTTTTCCTTCGCGGCTGTGGCCCGCGCCGATGATGATGCGGCCCGGTTGCTTCTCACCACGCTGAAAGGCGTTGGCCCGTGGAGTGCGGGGATATATCTTTTGTTTTGCGAGGGGCGGGTTGATATTTGGCCCCCGGGCGACATCGCCATGGAACATGCCTATGCCCACGCGGCGGGCCTTCCCGAAAAACCCTCCTCGGCCATGCTTAACGACATTGCCGAAGGCTGGGCCCCCTGGCGCGGATTGGCAGCCCACATTTTGTGGACCTATTACGCCCATATCCGCCAGCGTGATCCCGTCTGATCCTTGTCTAAAAGTCGGCATTTGCACGCGCTCCCGATTACGCTAGGCTTCAGCATGGGCAGACAAAGGGGTTTCACATGGATGGTGAAAAAATCGCGCTTTCAAAGCTGTTTGTCGATCGCACCTGGCGATTATACGAAAACAAAAAGGGCGGCGGGGTGATGTTTTCTGTGCATTTCCTGTGGGATATGCCGCCGGAAGGCATGAGCCGCGCCAATGAGGTCAAAGTAAAATTTGACGGCACCACCCAGGAACTCCAGGTGGGCGAGGCGGTGGTTCGCAAGGCCTATAACAAAATCGATATCGACCCCGCCGGCGGCAACGCGGTCATTGACGTACAGATGATCCCGATGAAGTAAGCGCGCCTCGGGGCGGGGCGCCTTGCGATCATCTCGCCGAACGTAGGTCCTGTTAAGCGATCATACCCTTGAGCAATGCAGGGTTATCGCCTACCCCAGTGCCATGACACGCGTTCTTATTACCTCCGCCTTGCCCTACATCAATGGCATCAAACATCTTGGCAATCTGGTTGGCTCCATGCTGCCAGCCGATGTTTACGCCCGGTTTTGCCGGGCGCGCGGGCATGAGACTGTTTTTATTTGCGCCACCGATGAACATGGTACGCCAGCGGAATTGGCGGCGGCGGCGGCGGAGTTGCCGGTTGCCGATTATTGCGCCGCCCAATATGAGGTGCAGCGGGCGGCAGGCGCGGCATTCGGGCTTTCCTTCGATCATTTTGGCCGGTCTTCCCACCCGGCGAACCATACGCTTACCCAGCATTTTGCCAATGTGCTGGAGGACCAGGGCCTGATTGAGGAGCGCACCGACCGGCAGGTTTATTCCAACACCGATGCGCGGTTTCTGCCCGACCGCTATGTGGAGGGAACGTGCCCCCATTGCGGTTATGAAAAAGCGCGGGGCGACCAATGCGATAATTGCGGACGGTTGCTTGACCCCGTAGACCTGAAAGATCCGTACTCAGCCGTTTCCGGCTCCCATGATGTTGAAGTGCGCGAGACGCGCCATCTCTATCTATTGCAATCAAAACAACAGGCACAAATTGAGGATTGGCTGGCCGCGAAAGACAGCTTTCCGTTACTGACGCGCTCAATCGCCCAGAAGTGGTTGAAGGAAGGCCTGCGGGACCGCGCCATCACCCGAGATTTGAATTGGGGTATTCCCGTTACGCGGCACGGTGAGCCGCGTCCGGGTTATGAAGCCAAAGTCTTTTACGTCTGGTTCGACGCGCCCATCGAATATATCGCCGCCACGCAGGAGTGGGCGTCAAACAAAGGTGACGATTGGCAACGCTGGTGGCGCACCGATGCGGGTGCAGATGATGTGCGCTATGTGCAAGTTATGGGCAAAGACAATGTGGCGTTCCACACGGTGTCTTTTCCCGCGACACTGCTTGGTTCCGGCGAACCGTGGAAGACAGTGGACACCCTAAAATCGCTCAACTGGCTCACCTGGTATGGCGGTAAATTCTCCACATCCGAAAAACGCGGTATCTTTATGGATCAGGCGCTGGATTTGCTCCCGCCTGATTATTGGCGCTGGTATCTGATGTCCAATGCGCCGGAGTCTGATGATACGTCGTTCACGCTGGAGCATTTTGTCAGTGTCGTGAACAAAGACCTTGCCGATGTGCTGGGCAATTTTGTCAATAGAATTACCCGTTTTTGTAAGTCGAAATTCGGTGAGACTGTTCCCACCGGCGGTAAGGCAACAGCGGCCGAAGCGGCGCTCATCAAGCAGATGGATGAACGACTGACAGCCTATACGGGCTATCTTGAGGCGATGGAATTTCGCAAAGCGTGCACAGAGTTGCGTGCCATATGGGTTGCCGGCAATGAATATCTGCAAACCACGGCACCATGGACGGCGTTTAAGACCGATCCCGATCAGGCGGCGGTTAGCGTGCGCATGGGTATGAACCTGATCCGGTTTTTTGCCATTGTCTCTGCACCAATCATCCCGTTCACCAGTGAAAAAATGCATCGCACATTCACCGATGACGTTGAGGCAATCCATGCACTAAATGGTGCGTGGCCAACCGATAGCACTAACGCGCTATCGACTATTGAGGCAGGGATGGCTTTCCATCCACCGGATGTACTCTTTGCAAAAGTTGACGACGAAACGGTTGAAGACTGGCGGGAGCGGTTTGGCGCGCCTTAGAGCCCAACTGAAAGATCTATTTTTGTCGTCTGCAAACGCGTTTTTCTGTGCTTCCGGTGCTCCCGAACCAATGTATGCTGCGCGCCGGTTCTCAAAAGACATGTTTTCGACAGACGAAACCGATTTTTCGGTTAGAGGCTTAGGCGCCAAACTGCCTTATCTTCACTTAAAAAAGCCTTTTTTCCAGATATTCGTACCCTGATTACAATCTATTGGGCAGGAACGGGTGGTACTGGCGCCGGCTCAATCGTGGGGGCGGGCTCGGCCGATGGCGCGGGCTCTGGCAATGGTGCCGGGGCGGGCCGCGGCGCTAGACGTGTTGGTGTTGTTTCTTCCTCGGCTTCAAGGCGTTCCAATTCGCGGCGCAGACGGCTAATTTCGCGTTGCCGTTCTGTAGCTGCACGACGCTGGCGGATTTGAGCATCGCGCGCGGCCCGTTCTGCGCGTTCGACCATCTCTTTTGCGCGATCTTTTGCGCGCTCAACCATTTCATTGGCACGCTCGCGTGTGCGCTCCAGGCTCCGCTGTTCGTTCGCCGCCTGACGTTCGGCATCTTTCTCCATGGCTTGGAGACGGTTTTTCAGGACCATTGACTGCGCGAAGGCCCCCCGATTGGACCCGTGACGGTTGGCGAATAATGGTTTGGTGGTTTTCTGACAGATCACTTCAACCGCGCCATCCTGCCCATCATCAACCCGGAGGATTAGACTGGCGTCCCGGCCGTTTTCCTGTTGGCATTGGTTGAGATCAACAGTCTTGCCATTAACGATGAGATTCTCGCCATCGCGTTCAACCCTCAAATTTTCTGAGTCACCCGTTCGGAGAATAATCTCATCGTTGGTGCGCTTAAATTTGAATGGCTTGGCGATTTTACTTTTATCTGCCTGTTGATCATTGATATAAAAGGAAAAGCGATTGTCGCCGCCCGTCACCATACGGATGATGTTATCCTCGGTGATTGAATTGCCGATAAGGTCTTCAATTTCCGCACCAAACGCGAAAGCAAAACGGTCACCGGCCAGTTCAATGGCGTCTTCAATACCATCAAGATCAAGGTCGAGGTCGAGATCAAGATCAAGATCATTAAACCGGTCTGCAAAACCAGAAAAATCCATATCCTCTAAAGCAGCAAGAACATCGTTGAGCTCTTCTTTGGTCAAGGTGTTGCCATTGATGCTTATGATGTCTTCATCATTGTCGATATAGACGGAAAAGCTTTCCTGTTTGTCAGTTTCTGGCGTCGGTTTTTTGTCCTTTTTTGCCGCTTCGCTTACAGGCTGACTTTTCTCCGGTGTTAGTTGCGCCGCGTGTGTGTAGTTTGCCGTCAGGCCAAGCCCCACAGCGAGGGCGGCCAGCGCAACGCCAGCCTCAAGAAAACGATTTCGATCACCACTGGTTTTGATCAGCATAAGACGCTCCTTCACTTGGGTGGATGAATGCTGGTGAATTAAGGATGGGGTCGGTAGGGCCCGAACGCTGGCCATATGGTCTGCCGCGAGACGTGCCGATTTGATCAGGGCACTGCCGTAATCAACAAGGCCGCCGGGTATTCGCGCCTGATATTGACCCGCCTGCTTGGTGCCAGCAGTTTTGTTGGCTGCCGGTATCGGCTGTGAGAGCGTGCGCAGCACGCTGGCGTCGCACGCAGCTTCCTGATCTGCACGGAAAGATCGCCATGCGGCGTGCACCAGCGGATTATGCCAATTTAGCGCCCGAAAGCACAAAGCCGCCAACGTGACCCATAAATCGCCGCGCCGCACATGCATGCATTCATGCAATAAAGTCATATGCTGCTCATTAGCCGTGTAGAGAGTATCAAATCGCGCGGGCAGAATGATTGTGGGGCGGACTAACCCCATCACGAGGGGGCCCATAACGACGGGAACATCACTAACTTCGCCCCGTGGGTTGTCGCAGTGTACCCGCTGCTTACAAACGCGGACCCGAATGGTGCGTTTGATCCCAAGCTCCGCGCAGATCGCCTCAATTTGGGAGCGCAGCGTGTTATCGGCTGGCCGCGATGCACGCCTTAGGCTTCGGTGAAGCAATCCTTGCCGGCAGAACATGGCTGTGAGCCATAAACAAGCCACCCCGAGCCACACCACGAAACCAGCCGTGATAAAGACCGTTGGCGATAGCGCTGAAAATGACGGTCTTGCCGGCCGCGCCATAGACGATAAGGGGGCAACGATCCCCGATGCCTCTGGCACCTCCATATAGGATCGATCTCTATACAAATTGTCTGTGGGCGCTGGTTTGCTTGGCGCAGAGTCTTGGTCTTTGATGATAGCGCCACTGTCTCGGTATCTCAGGCTTGTCTCTTGCCCGGTAGGCGCTAGCGCAAGGTTTGGTTCAACATATTCAATTGATACGCCATTCACTGGCCCTTCTCCCGGTTCAACTGCGGGGAGGAGGGCAAGGTCCGGCAGGAAAAGCCTGATCAACGGCAATAGCCACAGAGCATAAGCAGCATTGGGGCCGATATGACGGGACACGGGCTTGCGGACCAGAAGGACCAGACCGGTGATGAGCGCAAGTGCAATACTTGTTTCCACCAGCCACGCAAAAAGATCAGCGCCGATCATTTTTCAACTCCTCCAATAAGGCATCGAGTTCGGCAATATCCTCATCGGTAAGCCGTTCAGCGTCGGCAAGATGTGCCACAAGCGGTGCCGCCCGGCCGCCAAACAGGCGGTCAACAAAAGAATGGGTCATGGATCGTTCGTAATGGGCGCGGGCGAGCCGCGGTGAATAAAGGAAACGTCGCCCGTCGCGGGCCGTCTCAACGACTCCTTTTTCAACCAGACGGCTCAACAGTGTTTTGACTGTTGTGGGAGTCCAGTCTTTTTCAGTGCGTAGGGCCGTCATTACATCGGCGGCGGCAAGCGGCGCGCGCTGCCATAGCACATCCATAATAGCCTGCTCCGCCGGGGTAATCCGCTCCGGCGACTGCTCGCTCGGGGCGCGTTGTTTTTCTTTCCGGCGTTTCGACGCCTCTTTGGGTGGTTTTTCTTTGGCCATGGGGGGGGCGCTCCTCATCGTCGACACCCGTAGCCTTCGCATCGATGACGATTGTAGTCAATGGCTGTTTTGCCCTCTGCCACCGGGCCTGCGGGGAATGGATGTAATTTTGCGATGAAGTGATATTGTGCCGGGGAATTGATTCAAAAGGGGCACCATGGGCGCGTTATCGTTCACCACGGCAAGACTTTCGCTTATTTCTGTGTCGCTGATGCTGGGCATCGTCACAGGGGTCTGGGGCAGCGATGACGCCTCTGCGCAAGGCGCTGAGATATCGCAACCCAACTGGGTTGATGGACCCCACGAGCGACTGGTCATCCGAAATGCAATTCTGATTGACGGCACGGGCGCCCCGCCACAGGGGCCTATGGATATCGCCGTGGAAAAGGGGCGTATCACGCAAATTCGGAATATTGGGGCACCGGGTATCATGCCGATTGATGCCCGCCGCCTGGCGCCCGGAACCCATGAGATTGATGCCACTGGCAAATATGTGCTCCCCGGTTTTATTAATCTGCATGGGCACATTCACGATACGGACAGTGGTCAAGGTGTGCCATATCAATATATCCTGAAGCTATGGCTTGCCCACGGCATCACCAGTGTCCGCGAATTGGGCAATAGCAAAGGAGCACGTTGGACAGCGGAGTTGAACACCAGCATTGAAGCTGGGTGCGAATATGGCCCGCGGATTTATCCCTACCCTGTCTTTCGCGGCTGGGCGGCGCCGGATGTGAATACGCCGGAACAAGCCCGCCAACGCATCCGCGCCCTAAAGCGCGAAGGGGCAATCGGTGTAAAGTTCTTTGGTGCGCCGGAAGAAATTCTATGGGCCGGGCTTGAGGAAGCCAGGAAGCTCGGTCTCAAAACAACCATGCACCACGCGCAGCTAGATGTGGCCCACGCGAATGTGTTAAATACATCCGCCCACGGCCTAGGCTCCATGGAACATTGGTATGGCCTGCCGGAGGCCTTGTTTGAAGATCGGGTCTTACAGGATTATCCCGCCGATTATGTTTATCACAATGAACAACACCGCTTTGAACAGGCCGGTGTTCTTTGGGCGCAAGCGGCTGATCAGGGGTCGGATCACTGGAACCATGTGCGTAATACACTCCTTGAACGGAAATTTTCGATTATCCCCACCTTTTCAATTTATATGGCCAGCCGTGATTGGATGCGTTCGCGCCGCGCCGAATGGCATGACACCTATACCCTGCCAAGCCTGTGGGCCTTTTTTGCGCCAGACCGCAACGCCCACGGGTCCTATTGGTTTGATTGGGGGACGGAGCAGGAAATTGCCTGGCGCAACAATTATCAAAAATGGATGCGTTTTATTAATGAGTACAAAAATCGCGGCGGTCAGGTGGGCGTCGGTGAGGATGCGGGTTACATCTACTCAACCTACGGCTTTGGCTATATTCAGGAGCTTGAAATGCTGCGCGAGGCCGGGTTCTCCGCGTTGGAGGTTATGCGGGCGGCAACCCTGATCGGGGCAAAGATTTTGGGCGTCGCTGATGAAACGGGCTCTATTCAGGTGGGTAAACGCGCCGATATGATTATTGTTTCGCAAAACCCCCTGGCCAATCTAAAAACCTTATATGCAACCGGACACATCAAGCTCAACGGCGAAAACAAGGCCGTGCGCACCGGCGGTGTTGAAACCATTATCCGTGACGGCGTAATCTTTGATGGTTATAAGTTGCGCACAGAAATAAAGGCGGACGTTGCCGCCGCTAAGGCAAAGGCGGGGATTGCCGACGGCCCGATGCCACTCATCGAGCCAAATTAGTCTGTATAGCGAAGACAGGTGGTAGGCTCAAATCACCGGTAGTCAGATTGAAGAATTGAAAAGGAGAACAGCCATGCGGTCTTTGATGTTGGCATCCATAGCACTATTGACGGTCGGCCATGCCGCCCTGGCTGGCCAGGCTTCCTATGCCGATGATTTGCGCGAAGCGGTGGCGGAAGATTATGCGGCGGTGGAAAAGCACTACAAATATTTCCATGCCAATCCTGAGCTTTCCTATCGAGAGGAAAAAAGCGCAAAGCGTATTGCCAAATCGCTTAAATCACTTGGGTTTTCGGTGCAGGAAAACATTGGCGCCGAATGGGTGCGCAATAAAGCCATTGCCGATGCGGGCGAGGTTTTGGCCGGGGTCGGCGGCTATGGCATTATTGCGGTTTTCGAGAATGGGGCGGGGCCAACCGTATTGGTGCGCGCCGATATGGATGGCTTGCCATTGGAAGAAAAAACCGGCGTCGCCTATGCCAGTAAAGTAACGTCTAAGGACTATCTAGGAAATGATGCACCGGTGATGCATGCCTGCGGCCATGATGTGCATATGAGTGTGTTTCTGGGGACTGCGCGGCAACTGATTGCGGCCAAAGATACCTGGTCTGGTACGCTGGTCATGGTTGCGCAGCCAGCGGAAGAGACGGGAACTGGCGCCCTGGCGATGCTTGACGATGGTCTTTTTGATCGGATGCCAACGCCTGACTACAATCTTGCACTGCATGTGAGCGGGGCCGCGCCCGCGGGCACAATCGCGTACACCCCAGGCTATGCACTCGCCGCCGTGGATAGTGTAGACATCATCGTCAAAGGCGTAGGCGGGCACGGCGCGGTCCCCCATCTTGCCGTGGACCCCATTCTTATTGGTTCCCGGATCGTCACAACCCTGCAATCGATTGTGGCGCGGGAGGTCGATCCCCTGGAGGCAGGCGTCATCACCGTTGGGTCCTTCCGCGCGGGGTATAAGCATAACATTATCCCCGACGAGGCGCACCTGAAGCTGACCGTTCGTTCCTATAAAGAAGAGGTACGTGAACGTCTTTTGGAAGGTATTACGCGCACCGCGCGGGCACAGGCCGCGTCGGCCGGCTTGCCCGAAGACCTCTATCCCGAAATTAAAATCGAGGAGGACAACCTGATCGCCACTTATAATGATCCGGCGCTTACTACAAAGGTTGTTGACGTGTTCAAGGGCCGTTTTGGTGGGGAACGGATCATTGAAGCGGCGCCGGTGATGGGCGGAGAGGATTTTGCCTATTTTTCCCAAACGGATGAGAAAATTCCGTCTTTTATATTCTGGCTTGGCGGTGCGGACCCTGGTGATTTTGCGCGCGCCAAGGCTGGGGACGGGCCGACACCGCCCTCAATTCATTCGCCATTCTTTGCCCCTGTGCCGGAGCCAACATTGAAAATGGGCGTCGAAGCAATGACAGCGGCGGCGCTTGATCTTCTCGACAGCACGAATGAATAAATTCAACTGGCTTGCGAATTGGAAAAGGTAAAATGATACGTATCGTGATCCTACTGGTGGCCATCGTCACTGTTTTACTCGGCGTGGCGGTGATGGCGGCGGGGCCGGGCTATCGTTTTGGTCTTTGGGGGCTGGGCGACGCTTTTACCATTTTGCGCACTGTGGGTCCTTGGCTCGCCTATGGAGGCATCGCTAGTGCGGTGGCCTTGGTGATTGGCCTTGTTTCCCGTCAGCGGTCCGTGTTGATGGTATGCCTTCTTGCCATCGGGATGAGTGGTGGTTTGACCTATATGCTCACCGAGCAACGGGCGCGCGGGCCCGCGAACCCCATCCATGATTTAACGACGGATTTTACCGATCCCCCGGCAATCATTGCGGCTGCAAGTGCCGAGCGATCAAACCCGCCGAACTATGCCGGTGACGCCCCCTATGGCGACACCGGCAAATCGGTGATCCGCTGGCAGCAGGAACTCTATCCAGATTTGCAAGCGCAGATTTTCAAATCCCCGGCGGATACAGTCTTTGACGCGGCAGCGGACACGTTGCTCGCCATGAAGATGGATGTTCTTACCACGGACAAAAATGCCGGCCGGTTGGAAGCGGCGTATACATCGCCCTGGTTCGGATTTGTTGATGATTTTATCGTTCGTATTCAGACCATACCAAATGGCGATGTGCGGGTTGATCTGCGGTCAAAATCACGCATTGGTCGGTCTGATCTTGGGGCCAATGTGGCGCGGATTAAAGCATTCCAGAAAAGACTTGATGATCGGCTTAATCCAGCGGGATAGGCCGTTAACCAGCCACGCCCCACACTGAGAAAGTGAAAGCATGATAAAGACATTATTGATTGTTGCCGGCATTGGTGCGGTTGGCGCGGTGGCTTATGGCGCTTACCTTGCCAGCCAACATCCAATACATGATCTGACCACCGATTTTGATGATCCGCCGCAGATTGTTGCGGGCGCATCGGCGTCGATAAAACGAAAAAATCCGCCAGAGTATACAGGCGCACAGACAGTGGGCGGGTCGACTGTCCGTGCACAGCAGGAGAGCCTTTATCCCGATATCGAGCCACTCATACTACCGGCTGAGGGCGGCGTGGTTTTCCAAGCTGCGCTATCAGTTCTCCAGTCTATGGAGGGGTTTGACGTGATCGCACGTGACGCAGACGCCGGAACTATTGAGACGACCCACACGTCCGATTTCTTTCGATTCGTTGATGATTTTGTTGTGAGGGTCCGCGTGGATATATCGGCAGCTAACAGTACACGGATTGATATGCGGTCAAAAAGCCGGGTCGGTCGGTCGGATCTCGGGGCCAATGCTGCACGCATCCGCGCTGTTCAAGCAAAACTACGCGATGCTGTGGGCGGCGCAGATTAGAACTCGCCCGCTTCAGGCGACCTGTGCGTCTTTAGGATCGCTAGTATCACTCGCATCGCGATGCTTTAGACCCATTGCGGAATACAGGGCGGTCACCAGAGACGTTTCAGAAAGTGGTTTGGAGACGAAGCCGTCAAAGCCCCGTGACAACAGATCAACACGTTCGCCATCCATAGCATCGGCCGTACACGCAATAACGGGTGTCAACGCATAAGGCTCTGCGCAACCACGCAGATTGTGCAAAGTGGTGAGGCCATCCATAACGGGCATATGCTTGTCCATCAAAATTGCATCAAATGACCGGGTACGGATGATATCTAGGGCATCGGCCCCGTTTGGCGTGGTGACAGTTTCGATCCCGAGGGCTTTGAGCATGTGCTGCGCCACGAGCTGATTGGTGAGGTTATCTTCAACAATCAGAACACTGCGACCGGCCAGGGCTGCGCGCATTGTGTCTAAATGATCCGCTGTAAAGTCTGTGGTTTTCTCAGTTGGGGCTTTGGCCAGGCGGCGCAGCGGTACGTTGAGGGTAAAACACGAGCCTTCACCGAGTACTGACTGAACAGTCAGGCTTCCCTCCATCATGGTGGAAAGCTTTTTACAGATAGAAAGTCCAAGCCCTGTTCCACCGAAATGGCGTGTGATACCCGCATCGGCTTGTTCAAACGCGAGGAAGATCCGATCACATTGATCAGGGCTGATGCCTAACCCAGTATCGCGCACGCAAAAGGTAACGCTACTTTCATCGGTGGGGAGAGGCTCCGTCGCCACTGACAGTGACACGGCGCCATCATTGGTAAACTTGATCGCATTGGAAAGAAGATTGGTCAAAATCTGACGGAGGCGCAGATCATCCCCCTGCACCCTATCTGGCAGCTTGTCGGCCTTCTCCAAGGTAAAGTCGAGACCCTTTGCGTGGGCGGCAGCGCGCCAAGAGGCAGAGACATCATCAACTAAATCATGGAGCGAAAAGGTCTGTGTCTCAATTTCAAGCTTTCCAGCCTCTATTTTGGAAAGGTCGAGCACATCGTTGAGTATCGCGAGAAGAGACCGGCCTGAGGAGTTCACGGTACGGAGTAATTTTCGTTGCTCTGGATCGAGCGGCGTGCCGTCAAGAACATCAATCAGACCAAGAACGCCATTCATGGGCGTGCGCAATTCGTGGCTCATGGCCGCAAGAAAAGTCGATTTTGCCTGTTCTGCACTTCGCGCTTTCAGAACGTTCTCTTCCAACAAATCAAGAGCACGAAATGTGGTCGCGCTGAAAATTGCCGAGAGACCAGAGACAAGAAAGACGCAGAAAACAGCCTGAATATAGCGTTGAATTGATCGATCGGCGAGTGGTGCCAGCGCCGCGTCTGGATGCAGGACCGTACAGCTATACATGATCGTGAGAACAGCGACGATGAAAACACCGCTGATCAGTGCCATGACCGGCCCCGCCACAAACGCACACAAAAGCGGCATCAGGATTAAAAGCGGAAGAAGCGCCGAGTGAATACCCGTATGATCAGGCAGAGACGAAGCAAGAACACCCGCGCAGCACAATGCCGTTAAAGCGCCAGCAATAAGGGTGAAATTGCGAAAAAATCGGAGCAATTGGATCATGCCAAGGACAACCAATGACACCACAACAGCAATCGTATGGTCACCGGTCCATTGGTGATAGGTGATTGTCATCCCAATGATATTGAGAATCTGAATGCCGACAAAGATCAGCCCAAAGCTGTAAAGGGCGCGCACCCGCAGCTTTACACCGGCGCGGTCATTCTCTTCAATTCTGAGGAAACCCTCATAGTCTGTGAGCAACTTCGGTATGTGCACGGCGCATCTTTCCCTCATCCCAAGGGATACAGAAGCACTCTTAACATTCCTGTAATCAACGCCGCGCCGGGCCCGTCCAAAGACTGCTCTTTTGTGGGCTTATTTTGATCTTTAACAGGGAATTAACCAGTTACTAATGCCCGCTGTGCAGGCATCCCCATACTGAGGATTCGGGGGGTTGTGGTCTGCATCGCCTTGAACATTTCTTTTGATTTGAGGTCATACCAGCCCGTTTTGATCAAGCTTTGTGCCACTGGGGCCCCCATGGTTGTCCCCGGACCGAGAACAATCACAACATTGGGCGCAAATTCGCGCATGGCCACAGTGACAGAGCTGGTGAAATCATAGGTTTGCGTAATCTGCGTACCAAGGGTGTAGTGATAAAGCGCCGACAGATCTGCCCCGCCGGGGGTCCAGATTTGTCCGCGCCCGTCAATCAAGGGAAGATCGGGCTGGGCAAATAAAGTTGATGACAAGGCGGCCTGTGCGCGCGGCACGATAAAATCGAGGAGCGGTGTATGGAACGCCGCGTGATAGGACAGTCGCAGGGGATAGCGGCCCTCGTTGGGAAGTAACCCCGCCAAACGGTCCAAACCGGCTTCATCCCCGGCCAACACCAGGCTGCCCCCAAGTTCGATTGAGGAAAAGACAGCGTACCCCTGGCCACGTGTGGTTTCCATGGCGCGGGCAATCATTTCACGGCGTTTGGGGCAGGGTTGCCAATTTTCGTCCGTAACAGGATAAATTAACTGCCCGCCAACGCCGTCATCATGCATCAGCGTGCCCATATGATTCACAAGCTGTGCGCCATTCTCAACCGAAAGAGCGCCGCCGCACGTAAGGGCCAAATACCAGCCCATCGAATTTCCTGCGATCCCCACAATGTCGAACCGCTCGCGGTCAATCGCCATAAAATCTGCAAGAGCACAACCAAAGATTAAGAGGGAAGCATTTTCGCCATTGGTATGACGTGAACGGATAAACTGCTCTTCGCCGTCCAGAATGCTAATTGGCATTTGCCCTTGGCGTTCGCGCAACCGATCCAGCATAGCGATAAAATTTGAGCGTTCCGTGTGATAGGTTTTCAAATAGCCCATCTCGTCGGCCTGATAGGCACCGCGCCCAGGCGCAATAACGAGCGCTGTGCGGCGGGTCATGTGGTGGCTCCCTGCTCAAGAAGAGCACGTGCGCGTGCGATAATCTGATCGCGGCTTGGCAGAACTGTGTAGGCGGCAGGCCCAAGAGGAATAAAGCTATCATCGGCGCAAAGCCGCGCAACAGGGCGTTTTTCCCCGCGCATCATATAGTCGCTAATGATCTGTTCACTGAGGGAGCCTGTCTGGCGACATTCATCAACAACAAGAATGGTCCCGGCCGTCTCTGTTGCTGATCTGATGACCTCCGTTGGCAAAGGGTGGAGCCAGCGCAGATTGATGACCCGCGTGCAATACCCCTTGTCTCGAGCCAAATAATGGGCCGCCTGACGCGCCAGAAAATAGCCATTGCCATAGGTAATGATCGCCAGATCAAGCTTTTTCTGTTTTGGGTCCCGCTTCTCATCATGGTACTCAATGGCGCCAAGCGCGATGGTTCCACCATGCGCTGAATAGGGGTGCATCCATTTGCCGTCACCATCCTTGTGCAGATCCTGCGTATTATAAAGGGCAATAGGTTCAAGAAAGACAACAACCCGGCGTTCCTCATGGGCAAGGCGAATACACTCACGCAGCATGCCCGGCGCTTCACCCGCATGGGCGGGGCAGGCGAGGATCAGGCCGGGAATATCCCGCAATACGGCAAATGAATTGTCATTGTGAAAATGGCCGCCAAACCCTTTTTGGTAGGCGAGACCTGCAATGCGGATTACCATGGGATTGGTGAACTGACCATTGGAAAAGAAAGATAGCGTTGCGGCCTCACCGCGAACCTGATCTTCCGCATTATGAAGATAGGCAAGAAACTGAATTTCAGGGATAGGAACAAAACCGTTATGAGCCATGCCGATGGCCTGTCCAAGAATAGATTGTTCATCGAGGAGAGTGTCGAAAACACGGGCCTGGCCGAACGCCTTTTGTAAACCGCCAGTGACCCCGTAAACACCGCCCTTTCGCCCCACATCTTCGCCAAACACCACGCAGTGCTTGTACCGCAAAAGGCTCTCAGCTAGAGCAAAATTAATGGAGCGCGATAGGGTAATCGGTTTATGCCCGTCGAACGCCTCGCGGGGAAGTGTTGCTACGCGCCGGGCCTTTGGGGGCAACGGGAGAACGGGGTTGTCGCTGCCGCGCCTGGCTTTTGGTTTTGGCACCAATGGGGCCATGACACTGTCATTGCGGGTCAGTTTCGGCTTACCCATGGCAATCTGACTGACCCGGGCCACGCGGTCTGCCATTTGGCGATAGCGTCCGCAAATTTCCTCCACTGTCAGAATATCACGGTCAATGAGGGTCTTTGCGGTGGCCAACAAGGGGTCCCGCGCCTCCGTTTCCTCAATATGGGTGAGACTTTCATAGGTCGCTTCGATATCGGCACCGGCGTGCCCCATAAGCCTAACTGTCCGTGTATGGATGAAAACTGGCTTGCGGTGAATACGGCAAAACCTCACCGCATTTTGCATGATCGACGCCGCCTCGCCCACATCGCAACTATCGCATGCCACATAGGTCAGGCCTGCCCGATGCGAAAAGCTGTTTGCGATCCACCCGCCGGGTGTGGGCACGGAGATACCGATGCCATTATCCTCACACACAAGCACCAGCGGCATGGGTGCCCCCTGATAGCTGGCCCAGGCGGCGGCGTTGATGGCGCCTTGGGCGGTGGAATGGTTTGCGGATGCATCGCCAAAACTGGCAATAATCACACCATCCGGTTGCAACACTGGATTTGGAATTTTGACCTTCGCCGCCAAACCGATGGAATGGGCAGCCCCCACAGCTTTGGGCAAGTGAGAGGCAATCGTGCTCGTTTGCGGCGGCACGTTCACCCGCAAACCACCCAGCACTTTATGGCGCCCCCCGGAAACCGGGTCCGCCGCCGCCGCGGCAAATGACAGCGCCATATTATACAGCGGCGTTTCGCCTGGCACCTGTTTCATCCGCTGGATCAGAAAAGCCGCGTCGCGGTAATGCAGGAAGGCCATATCCGTGGGGCGCGTCGCCAGGGCAAGGGCGGCCATTCCCTCATGCCCTGCACTGCCGATGGAATAAAAGGTCTTACCCTTTGACCGCCGGGCCATGAAATCTAGATGACGGCTCATCAATTGGGTATCGAACACATCCACAAGGGTTTCGGGCGATAGCGCCAGTGATGCACCGTCTACGGAGGAGTGGTCCTGCGCAAGGGATTTGACCATCGCCTCAAAACTGCCATCGATAATTTCGGCGCGATCAAACATCGCCTTGATCCTTTTCTTTTCGCCCGTGTGTAGCGGAGGTGCTGACACAAAAAAAGAGGAACCCGCAGGCGAGCCAACGCGTTTGCGTTCGCGCGGCAGGTGAAACTTATCCCCGTCTGCGGCGCATGGCCTTAGGCTGCTGTTTCGCCGCCAAACCGGCACCAATTTCGTAGTTATCCGCCCAAGGATTGATCATGGAACAATCTCCCAAACTTGCCTTGCCCTATGTCATGCCGCAACAGGCGCAAAAACATGTGACCGTCAATGAGGGACTGCGCCGCCTCGACGCGCTGGTCCAACTCACGGTGATCTCCCGCACGCAGAATAGCCAGCCGCAAACGCCGCTGGAGGGTGATGGCTATCTGCTCACCGCCGATGCCACCGGCGCCGATTGGGCGGGGCAACCGGCGCAGACTTTGTGCGTTTTTCAGGATGGCTTCTGGGCATTCTTTGCGCCGATCCGGGGTTGGCGCGCTTTTGTACAAGATGAGGACGCGCTTTGCGTATTTGATGGAAGTGCGTGGTCAGTGGTGAGCGCCAATGGCGCGAGCAGCGCCGGTGATCAAGTGGCGCAGTTCGGTGTGAACACAAGCGCGGACACGGTCAATCGGCTCGCCGTTAAAAGCGATGCCGCGCTGTTTAGCCATGATGATGTGACACCCGGTTCCGGCGATATGCGTTTGGTGTTGAACCGGCAATCGCAAACCCACACGGCCGGGTTTTTGTTCCAAACCGATTTCGAAGGTCATGTGGAGTTCGGGGTTCTGGGGAATGCCGATTTTTCAGCCAAGGTTAGCCCCGATGGCCTCACCTTTATCGAAGCCATGCGTATTGACGTCACCACGGCAATGACAAGTCTTTATCAATTACAAGTGGGAAACGGGACAAATCTCGCTCGTATTGACTTTGATACTGATGCGGATAATCCGTTTTGGGGAATTGGTCAGGGGGGAGACGAAACCTTTTTTATCCAGCGTCTATCTGGTGGCTTTGGCACTGGCGGTAAAGTACTGATTTACGATGAGAACGGATCTCTCGGTTTGTGGGGGCTTCCATCAACGAAAGGCAAGATATCGACACGGAGTAATAATAATCTCGACGGTGTTGAGAATATTCTGTACCTTGAACAAACTGCCCAGTCTGTGACGGATGGCGTGGTGCAGTTCCACAATAATGTTGACAATGCGACGCCGATTTTGCGGTGTACCACCAATAGCCGAACCGTGTTTATGGTCCCGGCCAGCGGCAGCCTCCTTTGCGGTGCCCCCGTTCGCGCTTTTGGTGCGCCGCGTGCCGAATTACCGGCACCAGCCAGTGCCGGGACTGGGGCCATCGCTTTTGCGGAAGATATTGGGGCCAGTGGTGCGCTTGTGGTGAGCGATGGTCTCGCATGGCGCCGCGTCAGCGATGAGAGTGTGGTTTAACGGGCACCACGTATTGGCCTTAAGCTTGGACGATCCTGCCCGGATAGCTCGCGGTCAGCCGGTAGGCGAGATATTCCGGGCTCGCCGGCAATAAGCCCTCGGAGATAAACGGCGTTTCGGAAAAATAGGTGAGGGTCATATTGCCTTCAAATGCGGCGCTAAGCCCGGCGCCCACGCGGCGTGTGGCGTCGAATTTTGTAATGATACAACAGCGCACACCAAAGGCGCGGAAGGCGTGGGCCCAATCGGTGTACTCGCCCACATCACCGCTTGCCGGCAGCACCAATACCGGCTCTGCGCCAATAGCTGTTTGATAGGATTTCAGCGCCGCAAGATCACCTGCATCATAAGGGCTAATCCCCGGCGTATCAAGAATGACCGCACCTTGGGGTTTCGTCTCACGCATGATTAAGGCGATTTCATCGGGTGTCTCGGCGGCGTAACACTCGATATTCAATTTCTCGCTATAGGTGGCAAATTGCTCCAACGCGCCGGCCCGGCCCACATCGGTGGTGATCATGATTGCCGTTTCCCCCTCGGCAAGCGCCAGGGCCGCAAGCTTTGCGGCGCACGAGGTTTTACCGGCACCTGTGGGCCCCACCAGCATGAGCGGCACCGCCGCGGTTGAGCGCAGGGGCGAGAAGTTGAAGGTTTCTGCGAACCCCATGCCGAGGCGATAAAGCTCATCATCAACTTGCGCTTGGCGTGCACCATTGCGGATCATGGCGAGCAGACGGTCGGAAACACCATGTGGTGACAAGAGTGCCGCAAGTGATGACGTACCCGGATCATCCATGGCGCTATCGCCGGGCCCGCGTTGCCCGGTCAGACGTTCGCGCAATTGGGAGAGATTGTTCTCCCCGAATTTTTGTTCCAACGGTTCATTCAGACGCGAGCCGCCGCCGCTCGCCGGATCTGCGCCCATGGCTGCGCGCGGCGCCGGGGTCGCGGTCAGGGGTGCCGAAAGCGGTTGGCCAGGCGACACCGATCGTGCCGGTATGGGCGCAGCCGCGGCTGTGTTTTGGCCTGCGTTTTGGTCTGCGTTTTCCCTCCCGGTTCGATGTTGATAGGGGTCGTCCCCAGCCGGATTTGTGACTGGCGGCTCATCAAAATGCGGCGGGCCCTCGCTAAACAGCGGTTCCTCGTCAAACAAGGGCTCGTGGCGGTCTGCGGTGGTCAGGGATTCAGCTTCCGGTCCATGAACCGGGGGCTCATCGGCCCGCTCGTTAAAGCCCGGGTCGTCTTTACGCCGATTAAAAAACGGAATTCGACCAAGCCGTCCGGGTTTCCTGCGGTCCCCCCGGGGGGCTGTGTCTTGCGGGGCGATCTTATCCTCATGCGCGGGCGAGTCAGATGGGGACGCAGCCCCCGGCGGTTGCGGGCTGACCGGGGCGTTGCGGTTTTGCGGATCGGCATAATAGGCGCGCGCGCCTTCCTCGTCGGCGGCGGCAACTTCCACGTCACCGCTCGGCAGGTCGCGGATGCTCAGGATGACAACATTCCGGCCAAACGCCTTGCGGGCTTTGGCTTGCGCCTTCTCAACGCTTGAGGCGATAAACCGTTTGATCACAACCCAAATTCACTCTTCAGATCTGTCCCATACTCCGAAGCCTAGTATGCGGGTGAATTTCATTTTGTGAAAGCACAGATGTTTGGGCTCGTACCCGCTCCATGATTGAGCGCACAAAAGGGCGCGCTGTGGCGCTGGTGACAATGGCGGCGCTGACACCCTCGGCGGCTGCTTTTTCAAGCGCTGCAAGGCTTGCGGCAACAAAATCCTGCACTTTAGACGGGGCCATGGCCAATTGAGGCCCGGTTGGCGGGGCGCTTTCTTCGGGGGTGAGGGCGGCATGAAATGCCTGCTCCCAGGTCGGCGACAGCATAAGGATAGCGGTTTGCCCGCCTGGTTCGGCGAGGCTTGCAAGGATTTGTCGCCCTAAGCGGGTGCGTACATGCTCGCCGAGCGCCGTGATATCGCTGGTTTGCGGTGCCCGTTCGGCTAGCGCCTCTAGAATAGTGGGCAAATCGCGGATCGATACCCGCTCAGCCAGCAGCCGTTGCAAGACACGTTGCACAATGGTGACGCTGGCGACCGCCGGAATAAGATCGGAGACAAGTGCCTGGTGCTTTTCAGGCAGGGCATTCAAGAGCGCTTTGGTCTCAGCGTAGGAAAGAAGCGCCGGGGCCTCGGTTTTGATCATCTCGGTCACATGGGTGGTCATGACCGTTGCCGCATCAACGACGGTGAGCCCGGAAAGGCTTGCCTGATCCCGCTGGCTATCGTCAATCCACAACGCGTCAAGACCGAAGGCCGGCTCTTTGGTTGGCTCACCCACCAGGTTGATCCGCCCCCCGTTGGGGTCCATGGCCAAAAATTGACCCGGGCGCACGTCACCGCGCGCGATTTCCTGTTCTTTCAGGTAGATCACATAGCTGTTCGCCTCAAGCCGCAGATTATCCAGTATACGGATGGGCGGGGTCACAAAGCCTAATTCCTGGGCTATTGCCTTGCGTAGCGCCTTGATCTGATCGGTGAGACCAGGCCCCTCCGGCGGGGTGACGATTGGCAGAAGGCCATACCCAACCTCAAGGCGCAAATCGTCCATGGCCAACATGTGGTCCGTACTGTCCTCCACTGGGGTTGCCATGGTTGCCTCGGCCTCACTCGACGCGGTCTGTGTACGCATGAGCGTACGATTTGCCAGCCATGCCCCACCAGCAAACAGGATCGCCAATGTTAAAAACACGAGAATCGGCATGCCGGGCAGGACCGCAAAGATCAGCAATACCACACTGACCATGGCCAATGCGCGCGGATACATCGTAAATTGCGCGCCCATGGCCCGGTCGGCGGCACCGTCAACGCCGGCTTTTGACACTAATAAGCCAGCGGCGATGGAAATGATCAAGGCGGGGATCTGACTCACAAGGCCATCACCGATGGTCAGTAGACTGTAGGATTGACCAGCGGCACCAAAGCTCATGCCCTGCTGCACCATTCCGATGACGATACCGCCGATCAGATTGATAAACGTGATGAGAAGACCCGCGACGGCGTCACCGCGAACAAATTTTGAGGCGCCGTCCATGGCCCCAAAAAAGGTTGATTCCGCCTCAAGCGTTTTGCGCCGCTCCCGCGCCTCTGCCTCGTTAATCAGACCGGCGGAAAGATCGGCATCAATCGCCATTTGCTTGCCTGGCAGTGCATCAAGGGAAAAGCGTGCCGCCACCTCGGCAATGCGGCCCGAGCCTTTGGTGATCACCACGAAATTTACAATGACAAGAATTGCAAAAACAATCATTCCGATGACTGTATTGCCTTGCATCACAAAGGTGCCAAATGCCTCAATGATCTGGCCAGCGGCCGATGTGCCCTCATTACCGCTGGACAGGATCAAGCGGGTGGAGGCGATATTCAGGGCAAGTCGTAATAAGGTCGCGATGAGAAGGATCGCCGGGAAGGTCGAAAACTCCAGCGCCCGCCGCGTAAACAGTGCCGTCATCAGCACCATCACGGAAAACGTAATGGAGATCGCCAGCAAGATATCGAGAAGCCAACTGGGCGCTGGCAAAAACAAGAGCGTCAGGATGGCCAGCACGGCGCCAGCCAGAATCATATCCGTATGGACAAGCCCATTGACGCCGCCAAGCCCCGTGAGGGCACGTGGCAAGCGTAGGCGAGAAACGGTTTGTCCTTTCATTTGCCCGTCCACGTGTTCAGTCATTGGCATTAAAACGGCGTTTAGGCTGCGCTTTCATGACTTGCGCATGGGCATTGATGACCCGTTCGTGTAGGTCCGCGGCAATATCGGCGGGGGACCGGTCGAGCGCCTCAACATCAATGAGGTGCAGGTCAGCGGGCTTGCCATTATCGGCTGGTCCTTTACCGCGCAGATAAATTAGCCGGATCATCTTTCCAAAGCCGTGCAGGGTTGCCTGTTCAACTTTCTCGATATCGGTGAAGGCTGCCCGTTTGCGCGTATCACCGTGCCAGAACCAGATATCTTCATCATCATAATAAAGGGGATCATGACGGTGTTGATAGCTGGTGATTGGCTTTTCGATCCGCTTACGCAGTTTCTGCCAATCAACGTCCGGTAACGGACTTTCTTTGTAGACTTTATACTTCACAATATCCCCCTAACCATGCGCACGCATGTCGCCGGCCGGGGGCACGTTTACCCCTTCTTCGGCATAAATTTTGAGTTTATTGCGCAAAGTACGGATTGAAATCCCAAGAATATTGGCCGCGTGGGTGCGGTTACCAAAACAATGGTCTAGCGTATTGATAATCAGATCACGCTCCACATCGGCAACCCGGCGCCCCACCAGTGACCCCGCGGCAAGGGCATTTTCCCCCGTCTCATCAATCGTATTAAGTGTGTGGATGGCCGGGCGCATGGCCGACCCATCGGGCAATCGAATGGCCTCCGCATCAATCTGATCACCAGTGGCAAGCAGGACCGCGCGGTGGATCGCGTTTTCCAGTTCGCGCACATTGCCCGGCCACGCGGCGTTCATGATTTCAGCCCGCGCCCCTTCTGAAAGGGGGCGTTCTGCGCATGCATTGAGCACCGCATATTTTTTTGCGAAATGATCGGCAAGCAGAAGAATATCCATGGGCCGTTCGCGAAGCGGTGGTACCTGTAAATTGACAACATTGAGACGAAACAACAAATCCTCTCGAAAAGTGCCCGCTGCCACGGCTGTGCCGAGGTCGCGGTTCGAGGTCGCAAGAACGCGAATATTAACCGGAATAGGCTGACGGCCCCCCAAACGGTCAACCACCCGCTCCTGCAAAACCCGAAGCAATTTCGCCTGGAGGCGCACATCCATTTCTGAAATCTCATCCAAGAGAAGGGTGCCGCCTTGCGCTTCCTCAAACTTGCCAATGCGCCGGGCTACCGCGCCGGTAAAGGCCCCTTTCTCATGACCAAAAAGCTCCGACTCCAGAAGGTTATCGGGGATCGCCGCGCAGTTGATTGAGATAAAGGGCGCATCACTGCGTTTCGATTTTGTATGCAGGTAGCTGGCGATCACTTCTTTACCGACGCCAGACTCGCCGGTGATCAACACCGATGCTTCGGAAGCGGCGATCTGATCTGCCAGTGCGATCACCTTTTTCATGATGGGGTCGCTGGCGAGGATGCCATCTTTTTCGGCAACAACAGCCTCAAGAATAGCGGCGATTAAATCCGCGTCGGGGGGCAGGGGAACAAACTCCTGGGCGCCCGCCTTAATCGCCGCTACCGCCGCATCGGCATCAGCGTCAATACCGCAGGCGACAACCGGCATGGCAAAACGTTCTGTTGCCAACATGGAAACAAACCGGGCCACATCAAAACGCATGTCAATCATGGCAAGCTCAGCCCCGCCGCCCTTACGGATGGTGGCCATGGCTTGCTCAATTGACCCCACAAGTGAGACCTTGGCACCCGCATTTAGGGCGATACGGGCTGCAGCAGAGAGTTCAGACGATTGATGGCCAATAATCAGTAAGCGCATGGTTTAACTTTCATCTTCGTGCATCTTGCTCAAGGCGATCGCCGTATCATTGGGGTGAATAATCTCCGTCATGGAAATGCCAAGACCACCGTCTACAATTACCAGTTCGCCGCGAGCTATCAATTGATTATTGATATAAAGATCAACAGGCTCACCAACCTTGCGATCAAGATCAATCAAAGCCCCTGCCTCCAGGTCAAGAAGGCTTGCCACATCCATCCGCCGACGGCCCAGAACAGCCGATACGGTAACTGGCACGTCGTAAAGCTCGTCCATTGAAATAGGATCAGCCCCCGCCTCCGGCGTGGAAGGCTCTGCGGGAAAGTCAACATTGGCCTCAAATTCTTCCAATGCGTTCGCAAAGTCGTCTCCTTGCGGATCAAGAGAATGATCGGTATCTGATATTGCTTGGGAGGGGTTATTGGTCATCGTGAGGTCTTTCTGGCATTGGCGGTGTTGCCAAACGATCGCTTAGCGCACGCAATAGCTTATCTGCCTGTTCAAACGGGTCGAAGAAGACGTCGCCGCCTTGCCATGTTATGCGGCAAGTCCCTTGGCGCAGGGTCTCGTCGTCGCACAGAACAATTTCGGTCTTATCCGATAGTGCCTTTGATAGTGTTGAAATATCATCAGGGTACGCGTGAATAGTGATGGCAGACCCCGCACTATTTTCCACTAATGGCTCAATGGCGCTGGTGAGTTTTTGACACCGGTCTACCAGGCGTGTGTCAAGACTATCACAAAAAAGCGTTTCGATACTCGTGATGATTTGGCGGAAAGTTTCTTTTTGTTGGCATTCATACGCATTGATAGCGGGGAGAATGGTGCCAAGAAGAGACGTCTCAAGCTGAGCGATGAGCGCCATTTTTTGTTCATGGTCTTGGGCGGCGGCGCGTTTGGCTTCATCCTCGCGTGCCAGCATATCGGCCGCATTTGCACGGGCCTCCTCAAGGCCTTCTGCGCGTCCGGCCTCAAAAGCTGCGATCAGGGCGGCCTGCGTGGGCGCGCCATTTGTTACCGCAGGGGTCTGGCCGTCACTATTGCCGGATTGATCTGCCAATAGAGGCAGGCCATCAGTACCCGTCCAGTCAGGCAAGTGATCAAGCGCAAGGGGGGTGGCTTCTGCCATTAGAAGATCACCTCATTCTCATTGCGTTTCGACAGAAAGATCTTGCCATCGTCATTGAGCTGTTTGGCGATCTCGACAATTTTTTGCTGCGCAGCCTCAACTTCGCGTGCCCGTAGGGGCCGCATGATATCAATATCATCACGCAGAATTTTGGTTGCACGTTCGGACATGTTCCGGAAGAAGAGGCTGGCGATCTCGTCGGTTGCCCCCTTTAGAGCAACCGCCAGTTGGGACTTATCGAGATAGCGCAGCAAAATCTGCACATCATGATCATCAATATGGAGAAGATCTTCGAATACAACCATGAGTGCCTGGATTCGCTCGGCCGCATCGGGATTTTTCTCCTGCAGGGTTTCCATAAATCGGCGCTCTGTTTGGCGATCAAAGCAATTGAAAATCTCTGCCATCATTTCGAATGTATCCTGCCCCTGGGTTTCGGTCAGGGACGTGATAAACTCATTTTGCAAGGTTCGTTCAATCTCGTTCAGGACGTCTTTTTGAACGGGTCCTAGGGTTAGCATGCGATTGACGGTTTCCTCGGCCATGGCGCTAGGCATCTTTGCAATAACTTGGGCTGCGTGGTCAGGGTTAATCCGTGATAGGACGACCGCGATGGTTTGCGGGTGTTCCTTGGCGAGATAGCGGGCAAGCAAAACCGGGTTCACATTGCCAAGCTTGTCCCACATGGTGCGTCCCGCCGGGCCTTTCACTTCGGCAAGGATTGAATCCACTTTGTCCTGGGGCAGAATATTTTCCAGCATTCGCCGTGCGGTTGCCGCCGACCCGGAGACGGGGCCCGTGCGGGCGATATTCTCAACGAAATCCACCATGAGGCTTTCAACCATGGTACTTGTCACCGCACCCAGTTGCGTGATGGCGAGGGTAACCTCGCGCAGTTCATCTTCGTCAAAGCTCTCCCACAGCGGACGGGCATTCTCTTCGCCTAGGGCGAGAATAATGACAGCGGCCTTTTCCGGGCCGGTCAGGGCTGGAGCATCAAGGGTGGTCTCGGCTGGAACGATCGCGTTCATACGGCCTCCCTGATCCATTGTTTCAGAATGGTTGCGGACTCTTCTGTATGCCCATTAACGATTTCCTGAACCCGTTTGACCGAGGAGGCGCGCACTTTGCCTTCGATCTGGGCAATATCGATACGGTGCTCAAGGTCTGCACCACTGGTCCCGTCGACGGCAAGGTTGGTGTTGCGGTCGCCACCTATCTCTTCAAGGGTGGTCGGCTCCGCCGTGGTTTTGGACGATGGCGCGGTCCCAAGCGCAGCGGCGCTGCGCGCCGGGAGCGATGGCGTGCCTGTAAAAAAGAGAGGCCGGATCACAAAGAAAATCAGCGCAAGTGCAACAAGACTAAGGGCAACCAACTCAGCAAGGCGGGTCTGGGAAAACGCGGCCAAGGGCCCGGCGGCTGTTGGTGGTGTCGCGCCAATAGGGGCGTCGGCGGCGAGCGGCGAGAACGGCATATCGACAATATCAACCTGGTCGCCGCGGGTGGCGTCAAACCCCACGGCAGACTTAACAAGCGCTTCCAGCCGCGCGAGGGTATCGGCACCAAGGGGCGTCACCGCGCCATTGTCATCCCGGTTATTGATTGCCACAGCAACGGTGACGCGGTTCAACACAAGGCCTTCATCGCGAACGGCATTGCGAACCGTCTTGGTAATTTCGTAATTGGTAATTTCTTCCGTACGCCGTGTTTGCGACCGGTCCGCATCGCCTGACGGATCGGCAGCATTGGCATTCGGCAACGCATTGCCCACGCTCACGCCGCGCGCGGGCCGATTATCGTCAGCGGATTCCTCAATCAAGGTTGATGACAAAACCACCTGGCTATCGGGGTCAACAATTTCTGCGGTTTCTGTCACGCGGCTCACATCAAAGTCGGCGGCGACGCGGGCCCGGACATTTTCGGGGCCCACAATACGGCCAATCAGATCATTGACGGTGGTTTGCAGGCGCGCCTCCGCCGCGGCCATCCGATCACTGACCATGACACCCTGGGCCGCCTCGCTTGCGGCATCATGGGCAGCGGCGAGCAAGGTGCCGCGATTATCAAGGATGGTGATCTGGTTCGGGGTGAGTGCCGGAACGGCCGATGCCACCAGGTTGGTAATTGCCGCGATGGGCCCCGCACCAAGGCGGCCGGTCACATCCACCATGATGGAGGCGCTGGGTTGCTGCTGGTCACGGGCAAAAAGCGCCCGTTCGGGTAAAACAAGGTGCACCCTCGCTGATCGAACGCCGCTAATGGCCGACACAGATCGCGCCAGTTCCCCCTCCAGCGCGCGCACCCGGTTCAAATTCTGCTGAAAACTGGTGGTGCCGAGGCTCTGCTGCTTGTCAAAAATCTCGTAACCAACCATTGACCCGGCCAAGAGCCCTTCGCTCGCGAGCGATAAGCGCACCGTACTCACCTCATCGCGCGGCACAAGAATGGACACCCGTGCACCTGTCTCGCGCATTTGGTATTCCTGACCCTTGCGCTCTAATTCGCTGACCACATCCTGCGCATCCGCATAGTCAAGGTCAGCGGCAAGAATTTGATAAGGCTCCGTACCGATCCGTACCATGATTAAGATCAAGGCAAGGGCAACACCGCCCGTCACGCCAATAATGGTCGCCAGGCGCGCAAGACCGAAATTTTCTAAAAACGCCAACAAAGTACGCACAGACCCATCCGCATCAATATGCAATTCACAAAGCCGGAAAAGCGAATGGTGTTACCTAATTGTTGACCTTCAAAAAGAAGAGCAACACATCCACACCCACCGGCCCCGCGACTGGGCAAATATTGCCGGGACGACGTAAATATTCCGTTTCTATTTTGACGGTGATTATCCGGTTCAGGGTTGAAGGTGTACAAAAAGAAAATGCCACGCGATGGGGTACGTGGCATTCTCCGTCTAGGGTTTAATAAGACGTTAACGGTATTGCTGCACCCGCGTAGCCCGTAACCCCTTCATGCCAAATTGCTCAATGGCCTTTTGCCAGGACAAAAATTCTTCCACCGTCAGGGAATATCGATCGCATGCTTCTTCGAGGGTCAACAGGCCCCCACGCACGGCCATCACAACCTCTGCTTTGCGCCGGATTACCCAGCGCTTTGTTGTTTTTGGAGGCAGGTCAGCAAGCGTAAGAGGCGTGCCATCGGGTCCGATGATATAGGCCTCTTTCTGCTGGGTGACGCTGGAGGATTGCACAGCTACCGACATGATGTTGAAGTCCTTATGGATACGCTACAGTCTTCACAAAATAGCGAGGTCATCCTAAAAAACGGCTAAGCGGTAGGGTAAAAAGTTCCGTAAGCCACTGAATAAGTTTGTCTTTTTCTCAAAAGACTGTCTCATTTGGGTACAGATGATCAGGTTGCGGTAGCGTTGAGCGTTTCATAAAGCTCATCGGTGAGCGAAAGGATTTGGGCGTTTGCGGCGTAGGCCCGCTGAGTTTCGATAAGCCGGCTGAACGATTGCGTGATATCGACTGTGGCATTCTCCAGCGCACGCGCTTCAAGAAGGCCAGCGCCATTCGTATTGGCGGTTGTCAGGGTGAGCGTGCCCGCCGATGCATCAAAACGGAACGCCGTATCGTCCGCGCGGGTCAGACCCTCGGCGTTGGTAAACACTGCCAGGGGAATTTGATATAATGGCTCACTAAGACCATTACTCAGTGTTGCCCGTAAGACACCCGTACCATCGATTTCAAAACCGGTGACGGTACCAAAGGCGGCGCCGCCGATTTGAACAATGTTAAATCCTGTGGCCGCCCCGGTGTTGCGCACTTGTGAAAGGTTGAGCGCAACGGTCTGCCCGTTGATATCGATTGTCGCGGGGACCGTTGAGGCGGCAAGGTCCGGAGTACCATCCGCCGTGAACACCAGTGTGCCGGCGGTGATCTCAGTTTGTCCGTCAGATAGGGAGATTGCGGCGGTTGTGGCATCGAACCGGGTCAACGCCGCGGTGAGCGTGCGCGCGGTGCCGTTCGCATCAAAAATCTGCACGGATCGCTCGCCACCTGTGTTTAGGGTGCCTGACAAATTGATAGCCTCGGTTGCAGCGCCGCGCCCAGTCGCCACAGAGAGGTCAACTGGCGCTAATCCACCGAGGGTGCCGAGGGCCCCAGCGCCATTGACCGCACCGGCATCAGTAAGCCGAACCCCAAGCAATGTTTGTCCGGCACCATTGACGAGCAGGTTTTGGGCTGAGGCCTCGAAATCACCGGCGCGGGTAAAAAGGGTATTGCCAACATTATCGTCTGTACCCGCCAAAGAGGGGTCCTGCACCGCAAAAAAGCCACGCCCGCTGATTGCCAGATGGGTCCCGGTATCGGTCCGGCGGATCAGACCCTGGAGATGGTGATCAGTTTCAAGTCGCGCTTGCACGCCTTGCCCCTCGCCCTGTCGGGCGGGCCCGGTCTGTATTTCGCCCGGACGCCCCGCACTCGTCACCAATTGCGAAAAGCTTGCAGTGACTTGCCGATAGCCGGTGGTCTGGCTGTTGGCGATATTGTTGGAAATCGCCTCAAGACCCGCGGCTTGCGCCTGTATTCCGGAAACGCCAATGGCAAATAATCCTGAAAACCCCATGATAGGCTCCTAAAAATCTGTACTCACATCGAGAATGGCAGATGGATCAACCAGACGCCCCGCCACGGCCAGTTGCGCCGTACCGGTACTCAAATCGACCGCATTAATTGTGCTTCGGGTTCGCACGGAAAGTTCCGTTTGCGTCCCATCTGGTGCCTCAGCGCGGGCGCGAAGGCGATAGGTGCCGTCCGCGGCCGCATCGCCATTATGCGTAGTGCCCTGCCAGAGTACCGGATGGCGACCGGCGTCCTGGCGCGCATTTAGGGTTGCCACGACCTCATTCTGCGCATCAATGATTTCAAGACGGACCGATTGCGCGCCAGTGGGCACCGTATAGTCAAATCGTGTGGTGCGGTCCGTTCGCGTCGGGGATAGAATAGTCTCGCCACCGTCAACAGAAACAACGCGGCCCACAAGGCTTAGCGCCTCATCGCGTTGAACCACTGATTGCAGCTGGATCAGCGTTTCCAGATTGGCATTGGTTTGGATGGATTGTTCAACACCGGCAAATTGCACCAATTGCTGGGTGAATTGCTCCGTATCCAAGGGTTCCAACGGATCTTGATTTTGCAGCTGCGTGGTCAGCAACGTCAAAAATGCATCAAAATTATCCGTTAGCTGAGAGAATGCCGAACCGGATGCTGTAGGTGCCTGTGTTGAAACGCTGGCGGTGGTTGGTAATAAATCCATACTGTCCTCAAGCGGTAATATCGATTAGGTGCCCGTCGCCCGGTGCGCTAAGGCGTGTGCCGGTCTGGCTTTCGGGCAAGGCGTGATCGTCTTGGTTGATAAGGGGGAGGGTGACGGCAATAGCCCCATTGTGGGCAGTGTTAACGTCAGGGTACAGGGTATCGCTAGTGCTCCGCCCGTATGTGTCTTGATCCGGGGCCAGATCAAACTGCAACTGATCGCTTGCCACATCGATGTCGTGCTCCGTTAAGAACGCTCGAAGGGTTTCACTGTCGCGGCGGAAGAGATCGCGTGTTGTTTCTTCCTCAAAAGTCAAGGTGAGGTGTGCCTGATCACCCTCTTGTGCGTGATAGCGCACATCAATCCGCCCCAATTCTGGCGGATCGAGACGCACGTCAAAGCGGGTTTCGCCGCGTCCCACGTGCCGGGCAACAATTTGCGCAAAGTCGGACGGGGCGGTTGGCGCGTGGCGCGTTGCTGATCGTATTGCCGGGCGCTGGGCACCAAGCGGGTCAAAGGTACGCGAGGGGCGGCCTGTGACGTCCGGGCGAACCGAAACGGGCTCTTGCGCTTGGCGTCGTGCGGGCTGACCCTGCGTCTGGCCGGTAAGGGCTGACGACCCGTTGGCGATCAGTGGACTGATTTGCACCGGCAATCCGGATGGTTGTGTTACGGGTGCGAGAGGTTGCGGTGTCTCTGAGTGATGCCGGGCGGCGGTTTGAGCGGCAGTATGAAGGGTCGCGGCCGGCCGGTGGTTTGCCGTCTGAAACCGCAATCCCACATCAGGCCCATGGGCATCCGCATCGTTGCCAGTGGCCTCGCCCCGGTGCGCGGTTGTGGGTTTATCGAGAACCGTATCCTGGGTTCGCGGCGTGACGCCATGGGCCTCAACCGCTATTGCCGCGCGTTCAAAGGCAAGCGCACCGATATTCTCTAGCGATAATGCAAAGGCTTGAACGTCCTCGCCCGCTGATCGCTCGGCGGGCGGACGGTTTGAACCGCCAGTTTCAGCGGGTGAAATCAAAAATCCGGTTACATCCATTTTCTGACCATATGCACAGTCTTACTCGGGATATGAGCGCAAAAGCCGGGCCAGTAGTGTTTGCCAGTAATGGCGGGAAAAATGGGGTTAAAAAATCCTTATACGGACACAAAAAGACATGCAGAACCTGCCGGGTAGGAAAAGTCTGACCATTAGGCGAAGCCATCAAGCTTGGGGGCCCAAAACATAGCTGGCAAATGGCTTTGAAAAGGTGGCCTCACATTTGCTCTTCATAAACCCATGAACATGGCAATCCCATCTGATCGGCAAGCGCCGCCCTTAGAAATGGCGCATTTGCACGTCTCCGCGCTGCGGCGCGCCCGAGCAGGCGCAGAAATCGCCGGTCAAAATCTACCCACCCGGCAGATTTTTCCTCGTCGGAAGGTGTGTACGGATGACAGTGTTCTGACGCGCGTTCATGGCCATCTAAAGGGCCAAAGGCACCTACGATGAGCCTTACTTCCATCATCAATATTGCAACATCCGGCGTTTTAGCGCAGCAGCGCGCCATCGGTGCCACGTCGGAAAATATTGCCAATCTCACAACACCAAATTTCGCCCGGCGCGAGGTGAGCTTCCGCGCCGATCCTGTGATCAGCCAACTGTCCGGCGTACAGGCGCAGATTGCACGCGATGCAGGAAATAGTTTTTTGCAAAGCGCATTCGCGGCGGCGACGAGTGATAGCGCCAGCCTCGAAACCCGAAGTGCAGCGCTCAACCGTATTGTCAGTACCCTGGGCGAATTCGGAGATGATCTTTCCTTTGCTGACCGCGCCAGTGCAGCAACGGCGGCGTTTGCCCGTCTTGGGGCAAATCCCGCCAGTCCTGCCGCGCGGGCGGAGGCGTTATCAGCGCTCGATCAAACCCTGTCCGCTTTTGGTCGCACGCGCTCGGCAATCAATTTCGAAACTCAACAAGCCTCACAACGTCTTGATACGGATATTGTAGAGGCCAATGATATTCTCGCGCGGATTAGACGTCTGAACCAACAGCTTGGAAATGGGCAGAGCCCCGGAGGGATCGCCGACCAGCTTTCGGCTGAAGTCAGCACCCTTGGTACCCTGATCAATATCACGGTTAGCCGTGATGATCTCGGCCGGGCAATTCTAACTGGCCCTGGCGGTGTTGCTCTGGCGGACGCGGCGGGCGCGGCGCGCCTGTCCCGCACCGATGGGCCAACCCCACAAATTCTTGTGTCGCCTGTATCGACCACACCGGCGACCCCGCCAGAGAACGGTGATGGGGGCACCACTGACATCACGTCATTTATTGCTGGCGGTTCCATTGGCGGTGCTCTTTCGCTTCTCACCGATGATCTGCCAGCTCTGCAAACACTCATTGACGGCGCCGAAACTAATTTTGTTTCTGCTCTCAATGGTGCGGTGGCGGGTAACGTCTCTATTCCCGCTGGTGATTTGGTTGGGACGTTGGCTTTGACCGATGCGGATATTGCTGGATTTTCCGGGACAAGCGTCTTGGCTGTTCTTGGTACGGATGGACAGCTCCTCAACACGCTATTGATTGATTTTTCCACCAATCAGCTTTCGTTTGACGGTGGTGCGCCGGTGGCGTTTACTCCAACGCTCGATGGTCTGTCATCGGCAATCAATGGCACCAGCGGTGGTGCGCTGGCGGTATCGATCAGTGGCGAGGCGGTTTCTTTTGCGGCGGCTGGCGGTGCCGGTGTTGCCATTGCAAATGACAGTGCCGGGCTTGCGGCACGCGCCGGGTTTAACCCATTGATTGTTGCCGATGGGCAAACGGCGACGGGCTTGCGCGTGGTGCCGGAAAATTTGCGGCTTGGGCGTCTTGATCTAGCGGGCGCAACTATCGGGTCTGTGGTGACCGGCACCGATGATGGGCGGGGCGCAAACGCACTCTTTGCGGCGGGCCGGGGTGAGGCCACGTCGCTTGCCAATGCATTGGGGTCAATCGGGGCGGCGGCCAATGCCATTGGTGATGATGCGGCGATTGCGGCGGCGCTGACCCAATCCCTTGAGGTTCAAAACCTCTCAGAAAATGGGATCAATTTGGAAGAAGAGCTTTCTAATCTCATCCTTTTTCAGCAGGCGTTTAATGCCAATGCACGGGTCATTGCGGCGGCTGATGAGCTTTACGAGTCAATTCTCGCGCTGATCTAGGGTTTGGGGAACGTCGGAGGGGCGATCGCTGATAGCCCGTGCCGATAGCTGTCTCAGGGTGTTGCCGCAATTCATGAGAAAAGTTCGTTTTTTCTGGGCGTTGACGTCAGTAAAGTACGTACAGAAATAAAACGCATAACGCTATCGGAGCCGACCTTCATCCTTCGAGATGAGGGCTGACGCGCTCTCCTCAGGATGAGGAACGTGTTAAATGAAGTTAAAAAACCTTATCCTGAGGAGCCCGAACAACGTCTCGAACGACTAGAGCTTTCGATCCGATTCAAATCGGAAGTGTAGGACGCTGCAAGCAAGAAATATTGGTATGCCAAATATTTTGGGGAACCGGTACACGCACATAAAAAACCGCTGCATTGAAAAGGGGAACAATGCAGCGGTCTCTAACGCACCCGAGTCTTGTGGGGGGAGGGATAGGGACATCCGAGCGCGTTGGTATGGTTAATTACGTGATTAGGGACATCATGGATCAACAACCGCGGGTTACGGATAAACCAAGGCGATAAGCGCTGCAAAACACGGCTGCGCGAGGACGCTCACGGTTTCGTGAGGTTCCGTTTTGTTTTTCATCCTGGCCCATGCCTCGGCAATATATCCGCTCTGATTCAGGTCTGTGCCTCAAGTTTGCGTAGCCGCGCCTCCTGACCCAAAATATACAGCGTCAATTCTTCTATTTTTTCCAATAGCTTGGCGTTCATTACCATTAGGTCCACACCGTCGCGCTGCATGTCGGTAGCTGAGGGCACACCCGGTAGGTGGCCGTGGGTGTCAATATGGCTCGCGACATTGCCTAGGCTCGGCAGGGCGTAATCGGCGGCAAAAACATGGTCAGCGGTGGGCATTTTAGCACCGTTCACATGGATGGAGCCGTCGCCGCCATCAATATGGATTGTCTGTTTGCCGTGCCCGTCCCGCAAGATCACGTCGCCCTGTGCGCCGCCACCGCCAAGGGTAATGTTGCCGCCGCCGCCATCAATATGAACGGACTGGACGCCGTCGGTATTTTTTAGCGCAATATCGCCTTCACTACCCGCGCCGCCGAGGGTCAGATTGCCGCCGCCGCCATCGATATGCACGGTTTGCCCACCTTCGGTATTTTGCAGGGCGATGTCACCTTCGGTTCCGCCACCGCCAGCGGTGATATTACCGCTACCACCATCGGCATGAACTGTGGTTTCCCCTTTATGGTTCTTAAGCGCGATATCACCGCCGGCCCCTTCGCCGCCAAGGTAAATGTTTGCCGCACCACCATCAATATGTACACGGAGCTTTCCTTCGTCACAGATGAGGCCAATGTCACCATTGTGTCCGGGCCCACCAAGGGTCAGATTGCCATCGCCGCCATCAAGATGCACCGTTTGCGCGCCCTTTGCATCAAGCAAGCCGATATCGCCTTCAGCGGTGTTACCGCCGAGCATAAAGTTAGCGCCATTACCGCTCAGCCCGCCGGTTTGTTCGCCGGCATCGTTATTGAAAATAAGGGCAGTGAATTTAGTGGTCATAAAGCTCTTTCCTGAATTTCGCGTTTGGTTAAACCAATCATGACGAGCGATCGGCATTTGGTCGGCATTATATGATAAACCATGAAGATAGCTGCTGCATACTGAGGATATGGGCCCGCACGCGTTTGCGCGCCGCGGGCCTTTTTCTCGGTACCTCGGTGATAGCTAGTCTTATTTATCTTGCGGCTGGACTGGTGGGGTCAATGTTTACCCGGCGCCGTAGAAAAACTCTTCTTTCACAATCTTGCCCTGATCAACCGTATAGAGAGCAACTTCTTTCATTTGCATCCGCTCTTTTGTTTCGCGGTTGGTCACGTCAAGGCCAAAGATCACGCTGAATTTGTCGTCGCCGTGGAAAAATGGGCCCTCCACGCTGCCATCATGCATTTCGTGGGCGTTTTCCCACCAATCATGCTTTGCTTTTATCCCGTCGATGCCTTTGACCATACGGCTGCCGGACCCCTCCATGGCCATAGCTTCGTGGGACTCTGCCTCCGGATGGTAGAGCGTATCGAGGCCCTCGCGTTCATTGTTGGTTTTACAGCCTTCCACAAGCTTGTTGGCCACATCCATCAATTGTTGGTTGAACATTCCTGTTTCCTTTCCTGTTGAGGGTTACGCGCCCGGACGACCTGGGTCTTCCAGATTAAAATTGATCAGCCATTGGATGCCAAAACGGTCACGCACCATGCCGAAGTAAGATACCCAGAACGTATCCTGCATGGCCATCATTTCCGTGCCGCCCTCTTTCAGGCCAGCAAAAACAGCATCGGCTTGCTCACGAGATGCGGGGCTGAACGAGAGGGAGAAATTGCTGCCCGATATGGGCTTTTGATCCATGCCTGCGGCCACATCAGCGCCCATCAGAACGGTGTTGCCGATGGGCAGTGACAAATGCATGATTTTTTCAGCGCCCTCCGCAGCCAGATTATATTCCGGCGGTCCGTCCTTGAACCGGCGCAGGGCCTGATAGTCGCCGCCAAACACGGACCGATAGAGCGTAAAGGCCGCCTCACAGTCACCGTCGAAATAAAGATAGGCGCTGATGCTCATAGTTTCCCTACAAAGGCATGGCGCCAGCACACTAACACAGCCACGGTACCTGTGCCAGAACGTCGCATATATTTTGGGGACCCGACGGTGAGAGCAGGGGCATTGTGCGGCTACTCCATGCGGTTACGGTCGCGGAAGGTGACGATCTGAACTTTGTCTTCGCCCACATGGTCCTGAATGGTGCGGTGCAGGTCAACGAGGTGGAACCGGCTCCATTCGTTTTCCTCCAGCACCGCTGAGAAAAGCGATGTGGTCCGTTGATAGATGCCGTAGGTGAGTACAAGATAGAGCGCTGTGGCACTCAGTATACCAATCGTCAGACCGGGGAGCGGTGTTGCAAAACGCTGGGCAAGGAATGTTGCGATCACGCCCACAAGGGCAGTGAGAAAAATACCCGTAAGCCAATAAAGAATGGTGTTGCGGCGGACTTGATAAAGGCGGTTACGGATCATCTGTTCACATAGCAAGAGGCGCATGGCGAACCATTGGTAGGAGAGCGTCCAAACACCGGCCTCATCTTTTAACGCATCGACCTGGCTCATGCGTTTGTTGCGCTCAACATTCAGGGCCCGGCGTTTGGCCACCTGGAAATTATGATTGATCCGGGCAAATTTTGACGTGAGGTAATTGTCAAGATTGAGGAGGTTGCGTTGCTGCGCCACCTTAAACGGCCAGCTAAAAATCAGGAGTGCCAACAACACACCGATCAGGCTAATCCCCGTAAAAGCAAGGATGGAGGCGAGAATATGGGGGTCAATAAAAGACAGATTGAGCCTGGTCGTCAGCGGCGTTAAATGCGCCGACAGAGGCGGTGCCAAAACTGCACTGGCCCCAAGGCATAAGCTGAGGATTATTGGCGGAAAGACGACCATGAGGCGCCGTGTATTATCATTCAGTGTACGCCGAAAGAGTGACATGATTTGTAGAAAGCGGGCATCAATCGACTGCTCGTTTAGGCCCAACGCGGTGTTGAGGTAATCTTCCTCCACTTCCTCATAGAAAAAATCACTGCGAGCAAAGAGGTTGAAATCGAAAGTGTAAAACCGCTCGGCCTGTTGCAGATAGATCCGTGCATCCTCAAGCGTTAGGTCGGAGGCAGATTGTTCGCTTAAACGCGGGCGGGCAAGTTGCTTGAAAAGCATAGCTTCAAGGCCGCCGCCGACCGGTTCGGCGAGGTCATCGTCGCGTGGCGGATCTTTTTTATCCGCAGTTTTGGCGGCCATACTAGACCCGGCTTTGGTCGCCGTTCGGGTGGCTTGGCCGCTGCCACGAAAAATGCGGCCGAAAAAGCGGCCCAATAACCGGAAAAAGCCGAGGAGGATATTTATGACCACGCCAAACCCCTTACGTTTGGGGGCCTGGTCAAATCAGTACTATGCGATGCCCCATCTCCCATGATTAAGAAATGGGTAATGCAGTTTATTTCTTCAAGGGGACGATAATGCTGCGAAAATTGCTATCCGTCGGACGGTTACATCAGCGGCAAGCTTCCTCAACCCGGCGCAGCGCGGCCGTCACGCCTGACAAGGAAATATTGTAGCTTGTTGCGGTGCCCCGTTCAGACATGGCCGACACCCGCATGGTGGAACCACGGCGCATGGCGCTCACGAGACGGCGCTCATCGGCGTCGCTTTCCACGAAAGCTTCGTTTTCCGACGAATACATCTCCCAGCTGTCGGAGCCCACACGCAATTTTGGTTCTGGCGCAGCGCGCAAATTATACCCGGTCATCAGGCTCGGCTGGTTGATTGCCGCGCCGGATTTCCACGTGGCGACCAGAAAGAACACATCGCCATGCTTTACATTCGTGGGCTGTTTTGACTTGGCCTCGGTGGCGGCAAAGCAGATTTTGTCCTCGCCGGTGACCTTTTCAAAAACCCCCCAATCGCCAAAGGTGGCAATGGCGCGCGGTGTTTGAGCAATTGCTGGGCTTGTGGCCACCAGGGCGATGGCAAGGGTGCCGATGGCGGAAAAGCAAGCAACGGTAGCGCGGGTTTTGGAGATGGATCGGGTTGGGCCTTCGGTCATGGTTATCTACTCTCACTACGCTTTCGAATCATTGCGTTATTATGGCGGACCGTTTCACAACCAGCAACCGTTCGCGACCCCTGCCCGCGCACCTTTTGGCCCAATTGCGTTGGGCAGGCGCCTAAGGCATAACAATGCGATATTGGGTCAGTGAACGGGCCCACAAAATCCAACATTATCACCGCTCAACGCGCACCCCACGGAGTATGCCCAGTGAAGCCAGGTCATGACAGTCTGAAAACCAAGAAAACGCTCACCGTCGATGGAAAAGATTACAGCTATTACAGCTTGAAGGCCGCTGCCGATCAGGTGGGTGATCTCTCGCGTTTGCCCTTTTCGCTCAAGGTGCTGGCCGAAAACCTGCTGAGGTTTGAAGATGACCGCACTGTTACCACGCAAGACATTGGCGCATTTGCCGACTGGCTGAAAGCGGGCAAGACAAGCCGCGAAATCGCCTATCGCCCCGCGCGGGTTTTGATGCAGGATTTTACCGGCGTGCCAGCGGTGGTCGATTTGGCCGCCATGCGCGATGCCATGAAAAATCTTGGCGAAGACCCGTCAAAGATTAATCCGCTGGCGCCCGTCGATCTCGTGATTGATCACTCGGTCATGGTTGATCATTTTGGCGACGAAAACTCATTCGAAAAGAATGTTGACCGCGAATATGAACGCAATGGCGAGCGCTACAAGTTCCTGAAATGGGGGCAGGGCGCGTTTGATAATTTCCGGGTTGTGCCGCCGGGCACCGGTATCTGCCACCAGGTTAATCTCGAATATCTGGCGCAAACCGTTTGGACCGCCGATGTGAACGGCGAGACTTATGCGTATCCCGACACGCTGGTGGGCACCGATTCCCATACAACCATGGTGAACGGTCTTGCCGTACTCGGGTGGGGTGTCGGCGGTATTGAGGCGGAGGCGGCCATGCTTGGCCAGCCGATCTCCATGCTGATCCCCGAAGTTATCGGCTTCAAACTCACCGGTAAAATGCCCGAAGGCGCCACGGCAACCGACCTTGTCCTGACCATCGTTGAAATGCTCCGCAAAAAGGGTGTGGTCGGAAAGTTTGTGGAGTTTTATGGCCCGGGTCTTGATCATCTTTCCCTGGAAGATCAGGCAACGATCGCCAATATGGCGCCGGAATATGGCGCCACTTGTGGCTTTTTCCCAGTTGATGCGGAGGCTATCCGCTATTTGCGCGCCACCGGGCGCAGCGAGGAGCGCGTTGCGCTCGTTGAAGCCTATGCCAAAGAACAGGGCATGTGGCGCGATGCCGATACGCCGGATCCTGTGTTCACCGATACCTTGTCGCTAGCCTTAGGCGATGTGGTGCCATCTCTGTCTGGGCCGAAACGCCCGCAGGACAGGGTGCTTCTTTCTAACGCCCCAACCAGTTTTGGTGGTTCCCTCGATAAAGAATATGGCAAGGGCGATGAGGCGGAAAAACGCGTCACCGTCGCCGGGGCCGATTATGATCTTGGGCACGGCGATGTGGTGATTGCGGCGATTACGTCGTGTACGAACACGTCCAACCCATCGGTGATGATCGCGGCCGGACTGGTGGCCAAAAAAGCCCGCGCCAAAGGGCTCAACGTCAAGCCATGGGTGAAAACCTCTCTCGCGCCCGGTAGCCAGGTGGTGACCGATTATCTCGCCAAGGCTGGCCTGCAGGATGATCTTGATGCCCTTGGCTTTGATCTAGTGGGTTATGGTTGCACAACCTGTATTGGCAATTCCGGTCCGTTGCCGGGGCCGATCAGCACTGCCATCCATGATAATGATCTGGCCGTGGCCTCCGTCCTGTCGGGGAACCGGAATTTCGAAGGCCGGGTGTCGCCCGATGTGCGCGCCAACTATTTGGCCTCACCGCCACTCGTTGTCGCCTACGCGCTGGCCGGTTCCATGAATATCAATTTGACGACTGACCCCCTTGGTCAGGATGAGGACGGCAACGATGTCTTCCTCAAAGACATTTGGCCAACCAATCATGAAATTGCGGAAACCGTGCGCGAAAGCGTTACGGCGAAAATGTTCGCTGACCGCTATGGTGACGTGTTCAAAGGCGATGAGAAATGGCAGGCCATTCCGGTAACCGATTCTGAGGTTTACCAATGGCCAACCTCAACCTATGTGGCGAACCCACCCTATTTTGAGGGGATGTCAAAAACCCCGGCGCCGGTGCGTCCGGTGGAAAATGCGCGTATTCTCTCACTGTTTGGGGATTCCATCACGACGGACCATATTTCGCCAGCGGGCTCTATCAAGGAAGATGGTCCGGCTGGGGAATATCTTAAGAGCTTTCAAGTCCCCATTGAAGAGTTCAACTCCTATGGATCGCGCAGGGGCAATCATGATGTGATGATGCGCGGCACCTTCGCCAACATTCGCATCAAGAACCAAATGCTGCCTGGTACCGAGGGCGGCGTCACCAAAGGCCCGGAAGGCAAGGAAATGCCGATCTATGATGCGGCCATGGCCTATAAAGCGACCAACACCCCGCTGGTGGTTTTTGCCGGTGAACAATATGGCACGGGCTCTTCGCGCGATTGGGCCGCTAAGGGTACCATTTTGCTCGGTGTACGCACCGTCATTGCCGGAAGTTTTGAGCGTATCCACCGGTCAAACCTAATCGGCATGGGCGTGTTGCCCTTACAATTCAAAGATGGCCAAACATGGACCTCGCTGGGCCTGCAAGGAGATGAAAGCGTCACGGTGCACGGTATGGACACCATTGAGCCACGCGGCGATATCAAAGCCACCATCACCCGCAGGGATGGCTCGACCGAAGATATTACCCTCCTGGTGCGGATCGATACCGGCGACGAACTCGACTATTTCCGCAATGGCGGCATCTTGCACTATGTGATCCGCAAGCTCGCGGCCTAAGACGTCTCCTCATTAGCGGGCAAGTGATCAGAGGTCATCGTAAGGTGACCTCTTTTTTTGCGATTCTAGGCGAAGAGTGTGCGGTCTGCTATCCGCAAATGCGTACAGACAAAGACGTAGAGTCGTGTCCCCATTACAAGTGAAGCGACGCTGTTTTAGGGGCGAAAAACCGCCAGCGTTGTGAGACCAAACGGGGCTTTCGTGTTGATCGGATCGATACGAAGCTTGTGTCCGCGAAGGTTACGGGGGAGGACGAGATGTATATCGTTTACGCCGGGCTTTAAGCGGTAGGTGAGGGTGCGCCCCTCTTCCCACGGTCGCACATCGGTAGTGCGGTGGAATGGCGGTAAATAGATTTTTACGCGGTCAGCTTTTGTCACCTCAATCGAAATCTTCAGACACTGCCCACGGATTGGCTCCTTCGTTTGAAGGATTAAAATTGGATCGTTTGTTGTTGCGGTAAATTTACCTCTGCCCCGCGGCATTGCGTTTGGTTCCTGGCGGGGGACCATATTACGATATTGGACAGAGTGTGGATATTGATCTTGCTGCGCACGTGCCGGGCAAATTTGTTTTGCAAGCGCGCCATTTCGTGCCGTCACGGCGTCCATGACTTTTGGTGCTGACACAAAGTAATGCTCCATACGCGACACAAAATTGCGATCAACGGCGTTGAAGACAAGGCGTTTTGCGGCATTACCTTTCAGCTCAGAAACTAGGAGGCGAGCCATTGTCTTATTACCGCGGTTGAATGTGCGAGCCTTTGGAAAGAATTTGAACACTTGCAAGGTGCCGTAAAAAGAATCGTGAATGAAAACGACCTCTTTGCGTATTTTGAGGAGCGAGGTTTTAATATGTTCTCGGGATCTGTCTGAAAGACTAATCAGCTTTTCCGGTTGCCCAAGCAGAGATATCGCCGCCAAGTCCGTGACTTTCTTCGTTTCGCCTATATCAAAATCATCGAGGATTGATTGTTGATCATCTTCGGGCACGCTTAGCATGCGATTTGCCAATTGGCGAAGTGCATAGGTCGCGCCAATCTCGGTCCAATGGGTATCGGTTTGATAATAGAGTTTGTCATTGCCCTTATGCGGAATGATTGCATCGTAATGGTCAATCAAATCCGGAACACGCGCCCGCATTATCGTCCTTAGCTTGGTACTATTTGCCGAATGGCAGGCCGTAAGCCACCGGGAACGCGGGTGGAGACGGTCAGGATAAACGGTCGCTTTATCTGGGGACATGCTGATGTCTACTGGTATATCAACCGTCCGGGCCATGCTGACGAATGTTTGAATCCGATGACCCAGAAATGACAGACGCTGATCACGATAACATGTGCCATCGAGAAATTGTGGTTTGTAAAAAAGCCATCCGTCTGTGCCAGAAATAACCTGCTCTGTATCAAGATAATTTAGGAGATGGTATTGAGCTTTGTTTTTCAGGCTGATCGCTGTCTTAACCGCGATGGACCGTTCGAATTGGGCATTGGAAAACGTTTCAAATACGTCCGAGGGTTCGTTATTGGCAAGAGCGGATAGTGTGGGTTGCGGGGTAAAGGGTTTGCGACCATAGGGTTCCGTCAATGGCGCGATGACACGGAAGGCCAAGGGGAGACTGAGGAAAATAACAAAGAGTCCCACCACATAATTGTGTTCGGCTTTGCGATTTTTCGGTGTGACCATCGACATGGTTTGTCCTCAAAAACGAAAATATAAAAACGGACTATAGTTTGCAGATAGAATGACAACCGAAACAGCCGCGAGAGACACTGCCGTGTACGCGTATGGCAAAAGGCGACGATTTGGTTGATCCACTTGACGTTCTAGCATCACCCCCAAAGGCTGGGATGGCTTGGTTACAAAAGACAACAGCCCAACAAGAAATATCAACATCGCACCCGGGGCCAATGCACCGATCAGGTTTGGGTGCAGCGTAAACGCGCTGGCGTGAAACGGATTTAGGAGGGCGCGGAGGAATTGGTAAACCTGATCCATCGAGGATGCTCGAAACAACAGCCAACCATTGGAAACAACCGGCAGTAAATAGAGCCAGCGTAGCACGGGTCGCGATTGTTGCCCTGCTGCCTTTCCCCAGATGATCCGCTCACCGATTAAAAATAAGCCGTGATAAAGGCCCCACCATATAAACACCCATGCTGCACCGTGCCAGAGGCCGGTGGCAAGAAAAACAATGAAGAGATTGAAATAGGTCCGGGCCGGCCCATGTCGGTTCCCACCCAAGGGAATATATAGATAATCGCGAAACCAGCTTGATAGGGAAATATGCCAGCGACGCCAAAACTCGGTGACTGACCGCGCCTGATAGGGTGCGTTGAAATTCTCCGGGAAGCGGATGCCCGCCATCAATCCCAATCCGATAGCCATATCGGAATAGCCGGAGAAATCGAAGTAAATCTGCAGTGTATAAGCCGCAATACCGATGAGCGCCGTTGCGAAGGTTAACTCTGCCCCATTGAGCGCAAAGCAGGCGGTTGCGATGGGCGCGATGGTATCGGCAATCAGCACTTTTTTGACCAGCCCGTGGGTGAAACGTACGATCCCTTTGACAAAGCGGTCGCTGCTAGTGTCCGGGTTTGCAAATTTCGTTGCCACGTCCGCATACCGAACAATGGGGCCTGCAATTAGTTGTGGGAAAAAGGTCAAATAGGCCGTGAAGCGGAAAATATTGCGGTCTGCGGGGAGGGTTCCGCGCCAGACATCGATTACATAGGATACAGCCTGGAAAGTATAAAATGAGATACCCACAGGTAGAAGTATTGTACTCAAGAGGTCATAGGACGCGCTATCTTCGTCAAGGCCAATGATTTTTCCGGCAAAGAAGGCATATTTGAACCAGGCAAGCGGTAGAAATAAGATAGCAACGGAACAAAAGATTAATATCTTGGACCGATAACGGGAAACAAGGATGCCAGCGACCCAGGCAAATAGGGACACACCAATCAATAGGGTAACGAGAATGCCTGATGAATAATAGTAAAATAAAATACTCAGTATAATGATTGATAGAAGATAAACACGCGCCTTCCGGGCAAGAAACAAGACACCAAGGGCAATCGGCAAAAAGAGAAACAGGAACGTGCGATCTGAGAAGACCATGAAAATACCAACGCAATTCGCCTTGTTGCCGCAATTTGCTATCCGGCGCTATGCCGGGGATAGCGGCATTGTCGCCAAAAATCCATCGGTGCCCTTGGGCTTGAGTTACTTAACCTCGCGTCCCTCAATCACCGCGCGAATGAGGCGGATGGCTTCCGGGCTATCCCAGACCGCTTCGCCGGTCAGTCGGCCAATTTCAGTGCCTGTGCCATCATAAAGGATAGAGACCGGCAGCACATTGGCGCCGCCAATGGCCGCGGCGAAGAGGAGACGCGGATCGGCATAGAGATCAAGATTGCTGATATTGAGCTTGTCGAGAAAGGTGCGGGCAACCTCGGGCCCGCGCGGGTCCGCGGCAATTGCAACTACTTTGAATTTCTGGTCCTCGAGCTGAGCCTGAAGGGCGTTAAGCGATGGCAATTCTTTCACGCAGGGCGCGCACCAGGTTGCCCAGAAATTCACCAGCACAACCTGACCGCGAAACTCTTGAAGCGTGATCATGGTATCGCCCGATTGAAACGGGATTTCCGGGGCCGGGCGGGGCGGAAAGGCGGGCGTAAAATCCACCATTTCCCCCACCAAAAGGGGCGTAGTGTCGATGCCACGGGCTGGCGGCTTCAGGCTCGCGGCGATCAGCACATAGGCCAGAATAAGCGAGCCGATGCCGCCCCAGACCATCAACCAAAAACGCGGTGTTTTCATTTGCGTACCCTTTCCGGCGGTGTCCCTTATGCCCGTTTTAACGCCCGCTGGTTGATGGTCACCTGGCAGGCACTCGGGGCGTGTTGGATCGTGCTGGACGAATGATGTTTTCCCCGGCAATACAAATTGCCGGCCGCCATCGTCAATGTCGACAGGGTCGCGCCTTAGTGCCTCCACAGTGGGCCCCCGTGCCCTGCCGTGGCCCCTAGGCGCGTATTTATGTAAGGACAAAACTGCCATGAGTGGACCGCACAAGGATAAAAACACAACGGCGCGCAACGGTGTAAAGGCATCCAACGCCATGTGGGGCGGGCGGTTCGCTGATGGGCCCGCCGCTCTCATGGAAGCAATCAACGCCTCGATTGATGTGGACCAACGGCTCTGGCGTGAGGATATCGCCGGTTCGCGGGCCCATGCGGCCATGCTCGCGCACACGCGTATAATCTCCGAGAATGATCTCAAAGAGATCAATCGCGGGCTCGACATCATTACCCGCGAAATTGAAGACGGCTCCTTTCCATTTTCGGCGGCCCTTGAAGATATCCATATGAATATCGAGGCGCGATTGCGCACCCATATTGGGGAACCAGCGTCGCGTTTGCACACCGCGCGCTCCCGCAATGATCAGGTGGCAACTGATTTTCGCCTTTGGGTGCGCACGGCCTGCACCGATAGCGAGCGTGCGTTGACCGAGCTCATGGGTGCGCTGACCCAGTGCGCCCGCGAGCACGCCGAGACGATCATGCCGGGATTTACCCATCTGCAAACCGCGCAACCCATCACGTTTGGTCACCATTGTCTTGCCTATGTGGAGATGCTTGCCCGTGACCGGGCCCGGTTCGCCGATGCGCGGGTGCGGATGAATGAATGCCCCCTTGGCGCGGCGGCCTTGGCTGGAACGTCCTTTCCCATTGACCGGGAAAGGACCGCAGCGGCGCTTGGCTTTGATCGGCCCGCTGCCAATTCGCTCGATGCAGTGTCGTCGCGCGATTTTGCCCTCGAGGCGCTCAGCACAGCAACCATCAGCGCCGGTCATCTGTCGCGTTTGGCGGACGAAATCGTTATCTGGTCCAGTGCGCCGTTTGGGTTTTTGCGTTTGTCCGATGCCTGGTCCACAGGCTCCTCTATCATGCCGCAAAAACGCAATCCCGATGCGGCAGAATTGATCCGTGGTAAGATCGGTCAGATGATTGGTGCCTTCACCCATGTGCAAATGATGATGAAAGGACTGCCGCTCGCCTATGCCAAGGACATGCAGGACGACAAAGCCGCCACCTTTCGTGCCTTTGATGATTTTGCGCTGGTCCTTGGTGCGATGACCGGCATGGTTTCGTCCTGGACCGTTAATGAGGCGGCAATGCTGGCTTTGGCCGATAGCGGGTTTTCGACAGCAACCGATTTGGCTGACTGGCTGGTGCGCGGGCCCGGTCTTGCCTTCCGCGATGCGCATCACGTGACCGGCGCACTCGTGGCCTTGGCGGAGGAAAAAGGATGTGGTTTGGCCGATTTATCCCTTAGCGATATGCAGGCGGTTGAGCCGCGTATCACCGATAATGTCTTTTCAGTCCTAAGCGTTGACGCATCGGTTGGCTCGCGCACATCCTATGGCGGCACAGCGCCCGATCGGGTAAGACACATGGCAGACCGCTGGCGAGACCAGCTAAAGGACCCGGTATAATGCATAAACTCCTGATACTGATTTTCGCTCTCGCCCTGATGGTGTCTTCTTGCGGCAAAAAAGTGCCCGTCCGCCCGCCCGATGATGCGGACGAGCAGACACGCTCAACCCGGTAGAACCCTATGCATCATTTTGAAGAACGCGGCGGTGTTATGCACGCGGAGGACGTGGCGCTCACCGATATTGCGGACGCCGTCGGCACCCCGTTTTATTGCTATAGCGAAGCAACGATCCGCCGTCATATGCAGGTGTTTCGCGGCGCCTTTGGTGATGCGGATATGTTGACGGCCTATTCGGTCAAAGCAAACTCGAACCTCTCGGTACTGACAGTCTTGGCGCAAGAGGGGGCGGGTGCCGATGTCGTGTCTGAGGGTGAATTGCGCCGAGCCCGGGCGGTTGGGATTCCAGGTGAGAAAATCGTTTTTTCCGGAGTGGGCAAAACCCGCGATGAAATGGCTTATGCGCTCGGGGAGGGCATCCACCAATTCAATGTGGAATCCGAACCCGAACTTCATCAATTAAACGAAGTCGCCCTGGCCCGCGGGGCCGTGGCGCCGATTGCCTTCCGGGTGAACCCTGATGTGAGTGCTGGCGCACATGAGAAAATCTCCACCGGCAAGGCGGAGGACAAATTCGGTATTCCGTGGTCCCGCGCCCACGCCCTTTTCGCGCAGGCCCACAGGTTACCGGGTATCGCCGTGAAGGCGGTTGATGTGCACATCGGCTCGCAGATTGCTGACCTTGCCCCGTTTGAAACCGCATTTAAAAAAGTTGCCGATCTGGTTTTAAGCTTGCGCGCTGAGGGTATTCCCATTGAGCGGGTCGATCTGGGTGGCGGGCTTGGTATTCCCTATGCGGATGGTGATGCGATCCCGCCGCACCCTGATGAATATGCGACCATGATCCGGCGGATTGCCGATCCACTCGGTGTGCAGCTGATTTTTGAGCCCGGCAGGATGATTGTGGGAAATGCAGGCATTCTGGTTAGCCAGGTCATTTTTAACAAGCCCGGCACAGATCGACGGTTTCTGATCATCGATGCTGCCATGAACGATCTTCTGCGCCCGGCCTTGTATGATGCCTATCATGATCTGCGCGCGGTTGTTGCCCGCGACGCGGGTGACCCGGTTGCCTATGATGTGGTGGGGCCAATTTGTGAAACCGGCGACCGCTTTGCCCGGGCACGTTCATTGCCTGCGCTGGCGGCCGGCGATCTTGTGGCGTTCATGTCGGCCGGTGCCTATGGCGCTGTTCAGTCCTCGGAATATAATTCGAGACCCCTTGTGCCAGAGGTGATGGTCAAGGGCGACGCTTTCAGTATCATTCGGCCGCGTCCCGATTATCAGACAATTTTGGGGCGTGATCAGATAGCCCCATGGCTTGCGCCTTAAGCCCCTTTATACTTTGCGCCCAATTCAGAGTCCGCACTCACGCTTTTTCCGCGGCGGCAAATAAGGCGCGGGCTTTGTTGACGCATTCGGTATATTCCGCATCGGGATTGCTGTCATGGACGATCCCTGCACCCGCTTGCACATGCAAGACGCCGTCTTTCACGATGGCGGTGCGCAGGGTGATCGCCGTATCAACGTCACCGCCGGCGGCGAAATAGCCGACCGCGCCCGCATAATGCGCCCGCGCGTCATGTTCCAACTCGTCGATAATCTCCATGGCCCGCACTTTTGGTGCGCCGGATACTGTTCCCGCCGGAAAACCCGCCAGGACTGCATCCAGGGGACGCAATCCAGGACGCAATCGTCCGACCACGTTGGAAACGATATGCATCACGTGGGAATAGCGCTCAATAACGAATTCATCGGTGACAGTGACCGAGCCCATATGCGCAGCGCGGCCCACATCATTGCGCCCAAGATCGAGCAGCATCAGATGTTCGGCGCGCTCTTTTGGATCGGCGAGCAAGTCCTTGGCTAGTGCTTTGTCTTCCGCCGGGCAGGGGCCGCGCGGGCGCGTGCCCGCCAGCGGTCTGATGGTGATGTCCTCATCCTTCACACGCACTAAGATTTCCGGGCTTGAGCCTACGAGTGCATGGCCGGGAAAGGCCATAAAGAACAGAAAGGGCGAAGGGTTTTCGCGGCGCAGGCTGCGGTAAAGCGCAAATGGTGGTTTTTCAAAAGGGGTAGAGAAACGCTGACTGAGAACAACCTGAAAAATATCGCCCGCTTCAATATAGCGGCGTGCTTTTTCGACCATCCGGAAAAAGTCCGGACGCGTCGTATTGGATTGCGGTTTTGCGGCTTGGCTGGTCGCCTCATGACGCGGTGAGAGATGGGTGGCTTCGCCGGGCACAGCGTTTTTCAGGGCCGCCACGCCGCGCGCGAGGCGCTCCAGCGCCTCGGCATAGGCATCGCTCGCGTTTGTTTGATCGTCAGGTCGTACCGGCGTAGCAAAGGTCATCTCCTGGCGGATATTATCAAACACAACCACAAGCCGCGGCCGGATGAATATGGCTGTGGGAATATCAAGCCCGTTCTTCTTCGGGCGTGGCAGGTGCTCGACCTCGCGCACGGTGTCGTAGCCAAAATAGCCGAACAAACCGGCGGCCATGGGCGCCAATCCCTCCGGTACATCAAGACGCGAGGCATCAAGCACCGTCTGAAAACTTGTCATCATCGGTGCGTCGTCGTCGTCAAAAGCGGTCGGGGTAAGGGCAGGGGCCCGATTGATTTGCGGACGGTTTTTCCCGTCCGGGCCGGTAAGGGCGCGCCAAATCAGATCGGGATCAAGCCCAATGATCGAGTGACGGCCAAGTACCTCGCCGCCCTCCACAGACTCCAGCAAAAAACTGTTTTCACAGCCCCCGCATAGTTTCAGGTATACTGATACCGGCGTATCAAGGTCACTGACAACCCGGGTGTAAACAAGCTGGCTCTCGCCGCTATCATACCCCTGCTCAAATTGCTCACGGGGCGGATGGATTTCCGGCGCGCCTACCATCAACCATTTTCGTCGAACGATAATGTCCGGTCGATCAGGGGCTGGTTGAGCGTGACACCATAATCATCTTGCAGGGTTTGTACATAAGCCTGCAAGAGTTCCTGATTTAGCTGCAGGCCGATATATTGCTGAAAACTATCGAGCTCCAGCGCGTTGATCCCGCCGCGGGCAAAATCGATTTCGGTGACGGTACTGACGATTTTTACGCCGCTCCCCAGGGCATCACCCACCAGCGTATCGCCTTTGTCGGCCATAAAGAGGGCTTGGCGCGCGGCTGGTGAAAAGGTGTTGTGGCTGGGGGTGTTGATGGCAAACGTCTCCGTAATTGGCGCCCGGTCATAGCTATCGCCCACAACGCTAAGGCTTTCACCGGCCCGCACCCGCTCGGCAATGGCGTTGGCCAGGGTGGTGACGCGCTTTTCTTTTTCATTGGCGCGCCATGCCGCTTCCACATCGGCGGCAACATCATCAAAAGGTTTGAGTTGCGGGTCGCGCACTTCGTCAACGGTCAGCAAGAGATAGCCCGCGCCATCATCCACTTCGATAGCATCGGAATCTTCTCCCTCGGACAGGTCAAACGCGGCCTCCAGGGCTTCGGCAGCGATGCCGTCAAGGATCGCCCCGCCCGGGGTCAGGCTGAACTGGTCCACGGGGCCAAATTGAGTGAGGCGCACCTCATTTTGTTCGGCCGCCTCGCGCAGGCTGGTGCCAAAATCGCGTTGTTCTTCGATGGCTTCGAGCTTTTCGTAAACCAGGCGCTCCGTCTGCTGAGATAAAATGGCTGTGCGGATTTCATCGCGCACACTCTCAAAGGATTTCAAGCTGCCGGGTTGTGTATCAACAATCTGTACCACCGTGGACCCGAACAAGCCCTTGATGGGATCGATAATGGTGCCTGCTTCGGCGGGTGCCGCAAAGGCGGCTTCGGCCACGGTCTGGTCAACCATATCCTTTAGAGAGGTGTTGGTGAGTGTCGAGGCGGCAAGGGTCGTCCGGCGCTCAAGGGCTAGCGTTTCAAACGGCTCCCCGTTGCGTAGACGCGCCGCCGCGGCTTCTGCCTCACCCTCGCTAGGGTAGGTGATCTGGTAAAGCGTGCGCCGTTCGGGCTCCTCGTACCGGGTTGCGCGGTTCGCCTCATAAATCTCCCGCAGTTCTTCTTCTGGAACCTCAAGACCCTCTTCAAAATCTGCATTCCGCAGTGAGGCAACGGAGAAGATCCGCACTTCCGGTGTGGTGTAGGCGGCGCTGTTGGTATCGTACCAGGCTTGCAGGTCTTCCGGGGTCGGATCAACGGGGCCATCGGTCATGGCGTCGGTAACGGAAAGCCAGGTGACAGTGCGCTGGTCTTTTTGGCGCGCCAGATGCATATCGGCCAGGGCGCGCGGCGCATCCCCGCCTGCGGCTGTCGCCTCTAAAAGGGTCTGGCGTAAAAGGTCTTCGCGGATCAGTTGATCAAACTGGCGCGGGGTAATCTCGTTGGCGCGCAAGATATCGGCCAGCACCTGTTCGTCGAACTTCCCGCTCAATTTGTTCTGGAAAAGTTCCTGACGGCCGAGAATTTCGGTTACGGTCTGTCGCGGCATGGTCATGCCCAGCGTGTTGGCCTCAAGGCGTGTGACCGCTTGCACCGTGAGATCGGAAACGACCCGGCTTTTGATCCGCTCGGCGGTTGCTTCATCCTGGGTAAAGCGGCGGCCCGCCTGACTTTGTTCCTGGCGCAAGGCGCGATTATAGGCGGTGGTCAGATCGCGTTGGGTGACCACTTCACTGCCCACTTTGATGGGGGGCTTTTGCTGAAAATTCTGGAGTTCCGGCACCCCGACAACGGAGAAAGCCGCGATCCCCACAATGGCAAACAGCCAGGCAAAAACGCCCTTCATGGCGCCGCGAATGGAATTAAGCATGAGATATGTCCCGCAACAAAAACGCGAATCGGTCTCCTACACCGCCCGGCGGCAAACGCCAACAGGGAGTGCATTCACTTCGGGTCAGGCCGAGCACTCGCCCTAATCATTGGCCCTGATCACCGGTCCGCAATCACTGGACCCCAATCACTGGACCCCAATCACTGGACCCAAGAGCCGGGCACCGGTAGTCTGCGCCACTAACCTCCGATAGGGGACATGGCTGTGGCGGGGATCGCCGGGCCGGGCAAGGGCAAAAGGACCATAACACTGTGCAAATGATTTCCGACTTTTTTACCCTGTTGAACGGCCTTGTGTGGGGCTCCAATCAGTTTGCCTATCCGCCCGTCTTGTTACTGCTCCTAGGCACCGGGTTTTTCCTGATGGCGCGCTTGTCATTTATGCCCATCCTCAAATTGCCTTACGCGCTGGGAGAGTTGTTCCGCAAACGTAGCGGCGCCGGGGAGGGGGATGTGTCGCCCTTTGCGGCGCTTATGACGGCCCTGTCCTCGACCATTGGTACGGGAAACATTGCCGGGGTTGCCGTTGCAATCGCCATTGGCGGGCCTGGCGCAGTCTTTTGGATGTGGTTGACCGCGCTCGTCGGCATGGCCTCTAAATTTGCTGAGGGCGTACTCGCGGTGAAGTTTCGTGAGAACAGTCCCGCCGGCGGCCATGTGGGTGGGCCCATGTATTACATCAAGAACGGCATGGGCAACCAATGGGTCTGGCTTGGTGCGGTCTTTGCCTTGTTTGGTATTCTTGCTGCCTGGGGAACGGGTGCGTCAATTCAGGCCAATTCCATTGCCGATGCGCTGAACGCCAATTATGGCGCCCCGCCGTGGATTTCCGGGCTGTTTTTGTCTGTGGGCGCCGCAGCGGTGATCCTTGGTGGCATCAAACGCATTTCCACCGTGGCCAGTAAACTGGTACCGGCCATGGCAATTTCGTATCTCGTGGCGGGCCTAATCGTCATTATCCTGAATATTGGTGCGGTGCCTGCCGCGTTCGGACAGATTGTTTCCAACGCCTTTGGCTTTGATGCGGCAAAAGGTGGTTTCATTGGCGGGCTTCTTCTTCTTTCCATGCAAAAAGGGGTCGCGCGGGGCATTTTCTCCAACGAGGCGGGCCAAGGCTCGGCCCCCATTGCCCATGCGGCAGCTAAAAACAAAGACCCGGTGAACCAGGGCGTTGTGGCCATGCTCGGCACTTTTATCGACACGATCGTTGTGTGTTCAATTACTGCGTTGGTCATCCTGACGGCTGGGATTATCGCGCCGGAATGCGCGCCTTTTGTGCGCGAATCGCTCCTTGCCCTGCCTAATGGCTGCGAGACCGGGGCCCCCCTAACGGTGCAGGCGTTTGACAATTCATTGCCGGGTATCGGCAGCCATATCGTTGCGGTTGGCCTGACCGTCTTCGGCTTCACCACCATTTTAGGCTGGAGTTATTACGGGGAGCGGTGCTGCGAATATCTCTTCGGGTCGGCGAGCATCCTGCCCTTCCGGATCAGCTGGATTGTATTGGTGATGTTTGGCGCCACGGTACTGGAATTTGAGCAGGGCGGGCTCTTTTATAACAATGGCAACAACCCGATTGAGGATGTGGTCAGCTTGTTCTGGCTGGTGGCCGATACGCTCACCGGTCTGATGGCCGCGCCCAACCTGATTGCGCTTATTGCCCTGTCGCCGCTGGTAACCAAAATGACGAAGGAATATTTCGCCAAACAAAAAGCTGCAAAATCGTAAGGCCCCATCTGTTTAATCGGACCATGACAACCAAGACAGAAAGATCATCCATGAAAATACTTGCATTCCTCAGGCCCCATCTGTTTAATCGGACCATGACAACCAAGACAGAAAGATCATCCATAAAAATACTTGCATTCCTCCTCGCTGGGCTCGGTCTTTTAACCGCGGCCTGCACCAGCACGGCCACCAGCGATAATGGCGGGCTGGCCAATGGTGCCGATGCCCAATCGCAAGAGGTCGCCCAAGCCGTATCGTTTGGCGAGGGCCCGGCCATGTGGCGTATGGCGGATGCGGACAGTGAGATTTATCTGTTTGGCACCTTCCATCTGCTCCCGGCTGGGTTGCAATGGACAACCCCGACCTTTGACGCGGCCATGCTGGAAACTGAAATCACCTTTACCGAAGCGGATAATGAAAGCCCGGAAGCCGTCCAGGCCATCCAATCGGCGGTGCAACGTCTTGGCCTCAACCCGCCGGGGGTGACGCTTTCCTCAACGCTGGGCCCGGAACGTGCCGCAGAATTTGCCGCTGTGGCGCAGCAATATGGTGTGCCCGCCGCGCAATTAGAGCCCTTGCGGCCGTGGCTTGCGATCCTGTCCCTTACGCAAGTGGCTTTCCAGCAGGCTGGCTATGACCCGCAAGCCGGGGCGGAGACAACAATCCTTGCGCGCGCCAATAGCGAGATGGATACGCTGGGCCATTTTGAAACCGCGGTCTCGCAAATCGAAGCACTCGCGTCGCTCGACATGATTGGTGAATTTGCCAACACTGATGAATCCCTTGATCAGCTCACTGACTTTGGCGGTTTTGCCGAACAGATGCTGGCCATCTGGCAAACCGGTGATGTGGATCGCCTTGATGCCGAACTGGTAGGCTCTGTCCGTGATAGCTCCGAAGAAGCGTTTGATATCATCTTCAAAAACCGCAACGCCAATTGGGTCGAACAGATCGAAGTCATGATGGCCGGGGAGGGCGACTACTTCCTCGCTGTGGGCGCCGGGCATCTGGTGGGTAAAGACTCTGTTGTCGATATGCTGCGCAGCCGCGGCTACACCGTCACGCGTGTTCAATAGGCGGTCATCGCGCCGATATCGTTCGGGCGGAGCATGACATTGGTTATAAGGTATAGGTTCTGCAATCACCACCGCCTCCCCGCGACTTGATCGCGGGGTCCAGGATGTTCCGCCTACCGAGAGTGGTTACTAGATCACCTTGGGCACAGCGTGATGGACCCCGTGTTTACACCACGGGGAGGCGAAGAGAGTGGCTCCAACCCAATATGCCCCGGGACACGGCATTGGAGGACCCCAAAAAACTGTCAGCTCACCGGGGTCACAAGGGGCTCCGGCTTTACCGGTTTCGTATGCAGATTATCAATCCCGGAGCGGGTATCGCCGTCGATCTGGGCGGCGAGGCGCTCTGTGTCGCGGCGGCGGGTGTCCTCGACGGTTTTGGCGGCAACACGTTGGTCGATACCAAGGTGGATGAGCGCTTGTTCACCCATGACAAAGGAAGATTCCATCAGCTCACGGATGGAATAGTCCACTTGGCGGCGGGCCAGCTCAATTGAATGTTGGCGGTCAATGGAGCGAACCAGCACCTTGGCGTTGCGAAAAAACTGTTGGGCAAGATCCACGATATCGTTGGCGCTTGCCGGATCATCCACACACACGATGATCAGGTCTGCGCGGTCTGCGCCCGCGGCGCGCAATACATCGCGCCTGGTGCCGTCGCCATAGTGGATACGAAAGCCGAACGTCCCCGCTTCGCGCACCCTGTTGGCGTCATAATCAAGGATGGTCACGTCGATCCCCTGGGCCAATAAAGGTTGTGCGGTAAGCTGACCAAACCGGCCAAACCCGATCACGAGGGCACGCCCCGCCGCATCCTCGAAACTCTCGTTAATGGTGTCCGCGCCAGCCTTGGGGGCCAGAATCTTATCGAGACGGTCAAACAATGGGGAGAGCGCCATTGATAAGGTGACGATGGCAATCAGGGTTGAGGCCTCGCTGGCGAGGTGAAGCCCCGTCGCGGCCGTTGCCCCGAACAGGACAAAGCCAAATTCGCCGGCCTGGGCAAGGGCAATACTGGTCTTTGTGCTGACGATATGATTGGTACGACCAAGTCGGGCGATAAGATAAAGTGTCGCCGCCTTGATAATCATCAAGGTTGGGGCCGCGATCACGATGAGTTGCCATTGGGCAAAAATCGCCTCCAGATTAAGGCTGAGCCCAACGGCCATAAAGAACAAACCCAAAAAGAGCCCGCGAAACGGTTCAACATTGGCTTCGATTTCATGTTTGAAATTGGAATCGGCCAGCAATACTCCCGCAATGAACGCTCCCATGGCGTAGGACATTCCGGCAAGGTCCATCATTAGGGCGGCAAAGATCACAATCCCAAGGGCCGCCGCCGTCATAATCTCGTGCATATTCGCGCGTGACAACAAGTCGAGCATGGGGTTCAGCGCAAACCGGCCAAGCACGATCAGAAACGCGATCGCCCCGACCGCAACGCCAAGCTGGGTCAATGTCTCGCCCAGGCTGATCGCATCTTGCAGGGGCGCAAGAAAAGTGGCGAGCAGGAGGAGCGGTACAATGGCCAAATCCTGAAACAACAGGATCGCAAAAATCTTGCGGCCATGGGTTGTTGCCCGTTCGCGTTTTTCATCGAGGGCCCGCATGGTCAGCGCTGTTGATGATAGGGCGAGGCCCAACCCAGTAATCAGGCTCGTCTGCCAGCTATACCCTAAGGCGAGCACAATGGCGGCAATTGCAATACCGGTAATGCCCACTTGCGCGAGGCCAAGGCCAAAGATGTCGCCGCGCATTTGCCACAAGGCCTTGGGATTAATTTCCAGACCGATCACAAAAAGAAAAAGCACAACGCCGAATTCGGCGAAATGGAGCAATTCTTCCGGGTGGTCAGCGAGGCCGGTGGACAGCGTCAATTTCACCGCAACGCCGGCCACGAGATAGCCAAGGATCGTGCCGAACCCCAATTTGCGGAAAATTGGCGCGAAGATGCATGCCGCGACAATCAGCGCCAAAGCCTCCCAGAACAAAAATTCCATGGGTGTGGGTGAAAATTCTGGCATGGCGCGCGCCCCCTCATGGCCGAATGCGGGTTAATAACCGGGTTGAGCCTGTGGGATACCTAAGCAGCCGAGCCCGGTGCGGCAACGCAAAAGGACCCGGCCTTGGGACCCGCTTCGCGCGCGCCCGTTTTTCCAAGTTGAAACAGGGGGAAACATAGTTTGATCGCCGGGCCCGTTCGATCCGGGCATTTGTGCGGGTACTGTACGTCCTTGAGGTGCCTTGGTGTGTGGGTAAACCAGTCCACCAACAAGGCAATGGCGACATCAACCGCTTGCGCGGTCGGGAACAAAGACCGCTCGGTCGAAGAATTAAGGGACAATCGGCGCGGCCGATGTGTCGAGGTGCGTTTTGACGGCGGCAGTGGGTAAAAAATCAAAGGCAAACACCGTGCAGGGCCCGTCGGAACAGGATGCTCCCGTGCGGCTGGGTCTTGTGGGGGCTGGTGTTTTCGGCGGCTATCATGGCTGGAAAATCCATGATCATCCGGGCGCCGAATTGGTTGGCGTCCATGATATCGACGGGGCGGCGGCGCGTGCTCTCGGCGACAAGTTCGGGGCGCAATGCGCTAACACCATCGCCGATCTCTTTGACCGGGTTGATGCGGTTGTCCTGACAACACCGGCGCACACCCATGGTGCCCTCGCCTTGCAGGCGCTAGAGGCGGGCATCCATGTGTTTGTGGAAAAACCGATGGCGCTGAGCCTCGATGCCGCCGACGCCATGATTGAAGCCGCCTCGGCGCGCGGGCTCGTGCTCCATGTGGGGCATCAAGAACGCCATGTGGCCGCGGCGCTCGGCTTGCTTGACGGGGCGTTGGTTCCCCACAAAATGATCAGTCGGCGGTGTATGCCGGCAACGGGACGCGGGGAAGATGTTTCTGTGGTGATGGATTTGATGATCCATGATCTCGATCTTGCCGCGTGCCTGTTCGACGACATCGCAACCGTGACGGTGGCGCGGGCCGATCTCTCAGCCGCGGGGCACGCCGTCGATGCACACCTACAGGCGGGCGCGGCAACCATTGAATTGTCCGTCAGCCGGCGATCTGAAAAGCGCGAACGTACCCTTGAGCTGGCGTCTACTGACGGGGCGGTCCATGTGGACTTTTTGAACCGCACCATGGACGCCTCGAGCGGGTTAACCCTTAGCAGCGGATTTGCCGAGGATGATGAAACCGATCAGCAACCCTTAGGATTACGTGATCCCTTAGCGTTTGGGTTTGAAGCGTTTATGGCCGATATTGCGGCGGGTACGCCGTTTTCACCTGAGGCGGCACACCGCGGACGCCGCGCCCTGGCGTTAGCCATCGCCGTGGAAACCGCCGCCGGGTTGCGCAGTGCCAGCGCGCGCGACAACGCAAATGCGTCAGGAGACAGCGTGTGACCCATCGTTTAACCACCGGGCCATCAGCGGCGACAAAACCCAAAACGGGCGCGAAACCTGTTGCCTTGGGTGGAGATCAGCCGATTGCATTTATCGATTTGAAAGCGCAGCAGGCGCGTATTCGACCGCAAATCGAAAAACGTCTTTCGGCAATTTTAGACCATGGCCGTTATATTGCCGGGCCGGAGATTGAGGCGCTGGAAGAACAGCTTGCCCACTGGACCGGTGCGCGCGGGGCCATCGCCTGTGCGTCGGGGACCGATGCGCTCGTGGCGCCGCTGCTGGCGCGCGGTCTGGTGACCGGCGATGCGGTTTTTGTGCCAGCCTTTACCTATAACGCGACCGCTAATTCGGTGTTGTTGACAGGGGCGGCGCCTGTCTTCGTGGATGTTGATCCGCATAGTTTTAATATGTGCCCGGCCGCGTTACAGCGCGCCATAGACGCGGTAAAGGCGCAGGGCCGGTTGCATCCGCGCGCAGTCATCCCGGTAGATCTGTTTGGTTTGCCTGCGGATTATGACGCGCTGAACGATATTGCGTCACGTGAAGGCCTATATATGCTCGCCGATGGTGCCCAGAGTTTTGGTGGTCAGTATGGTGATAATCGTGTGGGCAATATTGCACCGAATACAGCGGTGAGTTTTTTCCCCGGCAAGGCACTAGGCGCCTATGGGGATGCCGGGGCCATGTTCACTCAAGATAAAGACGATATTGAAGCCTTCATGTCCATCCGCTGGCATGGCACCGATGCGCATCGGAAAGATTCGGTTCGTGTGGGCTTCAATGGCCGTATGGATAGTTTTCAGGCGGCAATCCTGTTGGAAAAACTGGCAATCTTTGACGATGAACTGGCGGCGCGACACCATATTGCGGCAATCTATGACCGCCGGTTAGAGGGTATTGTCGGTTTGCAGAAAACCAGTGCCAAAGCAAAATCCGGGTACGGCTATTATTCTGTCACCACGCCCCACCGCGACGCGGTCATCAACCAGCTAAAAGACTGGGGGGTGCCCACGGCGATCTATTACAAAACCCCGCTACATCAGATGCCAGCCTTTTCGGCCTATGCGCCGCGCCGTGACGACCCGGCCCTTCCCCATACTGAACAGTTGTCAGCAAGTATTTTCTCCCTGCCCATGCACCCCTATTTGTCTGATCACCAGGTCAATCATATCTGCAATGCGGTGGAGGCGGCGGTGGAAGCAACGGCACCGATGGATTCAGGTAGTGGAAACTAAACAGCGTATACAGAGTAAAAAAGTCTTGCCCAATTGATAAAGGATGATCGTCATGCGCGCTGAGCTTGCCATTGCGCTTTGCCAGATTGCCCCCATTGTTGGGGATATAAAAGGCAATATCGAGCGGATACACCGCGCCTACGGCATTGCCCGTGATCAGGGTGCTGATCTTGCCGTCTTTTGTGAGCTTGTGGTGTCCGGATACCCGCCGGAAGATCTGGTGCAAAAACCATCCTTTCAGCGTGCGTGCCGCGAGGCGGTGACGCGCCTTGCCGCGGAAACGGCGGCAGGGCCCGCCATGATCATTTCTGCCCCTTGGCGCGAGACAGACGGGCTCTTTAATGCCGCTTTCCTGCTCAAAGATGGTGAGATCGCCGCGCGGCGCAACAAGATCCGCCTGCCCAATTATGGTGTGTTTGACGAGCCACGGCGCTTTACACCGGGTACGGATGTTGAGGTGACAGAGCTGAACGGGGTCAAGCTCGGGCTTCTGACCTGCGAGGACCTGTGGGTGCCTGGAACCGGTGAAAAACTCGCCGAGCAAGGGGCGCAGATCTTAATTGCCCCCCACGGTTCACCGTTTAGAAGAAAGGCAGCGGAGGAACGGGAGATCGCGGCGGCAGAGCGCGCCCGCGCCACCAATTTGCCGGTTATCTTCGTCAATCAACTTGCAGGCCAGGACGAGGTTGTTTTTGACGGTGCGTCCTTTGTAATGGATGCTGATGGCACGATTACCCATCGTTGTGATCAGTTTGCGCCGGGTGTTTATATGACCCGTTGGCGTCCCGATGATACCGGGTTGACGTGTACGGATGGACCCACTGCGCAGTGGTGTCACGATGACGAAGTTGTGTATCGTGCCGTGACGCTCGGCGTGCGCGACTATGTGGAGAAGAACCATTTTAAGGGCGTCGTCATTGGCCTGTCGGGCGGGGTCGATAGCGCCCTGACCGCCGCCATTGCCGTTGATGCCCTGGGGGCGGACCGGGTGCGCTGCGTGATGATGCCCTCGCGCTATACCGGCGCGGAGAGCTTGGAAGATGCCAGCGCCTGTGCCGCGGCGCTTGGCGTTCAGCTTAACGAGGTATCGATTGCGCCCGGCGTTGCGGCCATGGACGCCATGCTCGCGCCTCTGTTCGACGGGTATGCCCCCGACACAACCGAAGAAAACATCCAATCGCGCTTGCGCGGCATGACGCTGATGGCGATCTCCAACAAGTTCGGGCCCATGGTCCTGACAACCGGCAACAAGTCCGAAATGTCGGTGGGATATGCAACGCTTTATGGCGATATGAATGGCGGCTATAATCCGCTTAAGGATATTTATAAAACGGAAGTTTTCGCGCTGTGCCGTTGGCGGAATGCGCATTACCATGGCAGCCTGTTGGGCCCGGCCGGGCAGGTGATTCCGGAGCGGATTATTACCAAACCACCCTCAGCGGAATTGCGCGAAGACCAGCGTGATGATGACAGCCTGCCGCCCTACGAGGTGCTGGACGATATCCTCGAATGTCTGGTGGAGCGGGAAATGCCGGTACGCGAAATTATCGCCCGCGGCCATGACGAGAGCGTCGTCCGCCGGGTGGAACACCTCCTCTATGTGGCCGAATATAAACGCCGCCAAGCCCCGCCCGGCCCGAAGGTAACAAAGGTAAACTTCGGCCGCGACCGCCGCTACCCGATTACGAACGGCTGGCGTGATAGGGGGTAGGGGGTGTGAGCGTTTGGGTTAAGTATCTTTGAAGGGGAGACTTGGTGGACGTGTCCAATACACACCAAGTGACTGAACTGGGCGTAGCCTAAGAGTTCAACCGAAAATAGATTTTTCGGTTGGACTCTAGATGATCAGTGTACGGCAGGAAAGCGCATGAAAGATGTTCGATATTTCCAAATTACACCGGAGACTGAATTGCCAAAGCTTGGCTATGTCGAGCCGTTCGCGGCCGTCGTTATAATCGAAGAGACCGTTGACTGAACTTGGCGCGCCAAAGTCAGTCGTTGGTTGGTGGACAGCGGCTGTTTATATATGATGGCATTGGGGCGAGATTGCGCACTTTGGGACGAAAGCGTCGACTACGCAAATCTTGATGATTTTCCAGATAGACAAATTCCTGAAAATCGTTTTGTGTTGACGACTTGGCACGAAAATGAGCCGAGAGAGGAGGTGTTATGGTTCGCGCAGCACGCAGCAAACCATCCCAGCGCCGTCCTGAAGAAACTAGCCCTTTTCGATATCTGCCAGCGTGATCGAAGCTCGGCATTGCTGACGGAGTTTAGTATAGCGCACGATCTTGCCGACCAAGATCCGTTGTGAACGGTTCTTCGGGTGGGATATGCTTTCGACGGACTTTAATTACTCCATAGCTACAGTGGGCGATGTAGATTTGAATGGCGAAAGAACTTTATATACTGGGCATCCGGTATTTGAACGCATATGGCCGTCTTTGGCGAATTCAAGCCTATTCCCCCTGCGTAACTACAATCGCGACCCACCACCCCCACACCACCCCCTTAAAACGGGTTCAGCGTATAGCCGTCCTGTTGCAACAGGGCGTGGGCGGTGATCGCGGACAGTGAAAGTGTTACCCCCGGCAGAAGGTCGTCTTTGGTGATACCCTGAGCGGCGGCGCTTTGTCCGCATACGGTTATTGTGACACCGGCCTTTAAGAGGCTCGCGATCAGCGCGTGGCTGCCGTGGTCGCGCTCGTTAGCGCCGGTATGAAATGCTGAGGTTGTCACGTCCTGCACCGCGGCGCCATGGATGACGAGGGCAAGGCGGGCACGCTCTGGCGGCAGGCCAGCGGCGGCGTGCATGTTGATGAACCGTGCGGCGGTGACAAAACTGCGGTTCTTTTTGCCAGCGGCAGCCCGTTCGACTACGTCCATCGCCACTTTGAGATTTGTATCAGGGGCAAGCGGGACGCGTCCTGGAACGGGTGCGGTCGGTCCCTCATCGGGTATCACTGGGCCATAGGTAAAACCGGGCGGTTGGGCCGCAGCGGGGCCACCGGCCATAAACAATGCCCCCGTGAAAAGCATGGAAACGATAAACATGAGTCGGCGCATAGAATGTTCTCCGTCATTTTTCGGTGTCGTGGGCGCCGGGCTACCGCACATAAAAGATCAGAAATCAATATCCGTGAACCCGGCGCGCCGGCAGGCGGCGGTGAGCGTGTTATGCATCAGCATGGCGATGGTCATGGGGCCAACCCCGCCGGGAACAGGGGTTATGGCCCCGGCAATGGGGGCGACGGTGGCAAAGTCCACATCGCCCACCAGTTTGGTGGCGTCCGGCCCTTTTTCCGGCGCGGCGATACGGTTGATCCCCACATCGATAACGCAAGCACCGGGTTTCACATGCTCCGCCCCGATCAGACCCGCCCGGCCAACGGCGGCAACCAGAATATCGGAGGTGCGGGTGACCGCGGGCAAATCCTCCGTTCGCGAATGGGCAATGGTCACCGTGCAATTTTCGGCAAGAAACAATTGTGCCGCCGGGCGTCCCACAATGGTTGACCGCCCCACAATAACTGCATGTTTACCGCTTAGATCGTCACCCAGGGCCGCCTTTGCCAGCCTGACACTGCCGGCGGGCGTACAGGGCACGAGGCAGGGCGCCCGCGCCCCAGCGGCAAGACGCCCCACATTGACGGGGTGAAAGCCATCAACATCTTTTTGCGGATCAATCAGGTCGATGATCGCCTCGGCGTCCAGTGGCGAAGGCAGGGGCATTTGCACCAGAATGCCATCAACGCGGTCATCATCATTCAGTAAGCGGACGGTATCGGCGAGCGTTTTTTGGTCAATATCAGCTGCCAGTGTTTCCTGTACGGAGTAAAAACCCAATCTCGTTGCCGTCTTACCTTTGTTACGCACATAAACCGCGCTGGCCGGATCATCGCCCACCAGCACCACGGCGAGCCCGGGCGCGCGTCCGGCTTTTTCGACAAACCGCGCCGAGCCGGTAGCAATGTGCGCCGTGATATCGGCAGCAACGGCTTTGCCGTCGATAATGCCATCAATGATGATATCGGATCGCCCAGTGGGCTGGGGGGCGGCGGCCATGGCTATTTTCCGTTGGTGGTAAGCGTTTTAATGAACCTTTGTTGGGGTGTACGCCGTCGTCCGCGGGTAGGCTAGTCCTGCGTTTTAAGGGCAGTGGTGCAAAAATTGTGATTCGCCAATTTGTGGGGAAACGATGCTGCTTGCCCGATTCACAGGCCGACCCTGCCCTGATGTGGTCATAATAGAGGGGCCGTGCCCTTGCGCCGCCATAATCGCCGTAAAAACCGTGCTTTCGCGCCAATATGACGTGAAAATCATGAACCAAAGCGGGTTGCGCCGTGTATTCAGTCCATAAGGTTCTGCGGCTTTCCCCGCCGAGTTTCACCATCATCTATCTGGCCTGATCAGGTGGATGACAGGGGAAAAAAGGTTGTCTATAAGGCCGCGGAAACCAAACTGGTTAATTGGAGATTATGATGAAATTCACGTCGATGAAAACTTCCCTGCTGGCGATTGCGGCAAGCTTTGCTGTGGGTGCCTGTGGCGGATCGGATTCCGGCGACGCCGCGTCCGAAGCCGCAAAAAAAGTCGAAGCCGCAGCGAACGCGGCTGGCGAAAAGGCCGGTGATGCGGCCAAAGCCGTTGGCGATACAGCGCAAAAAGCTGCCGCCGCTACGGGCGATGCGGCCAATAGCGCTGGCGCGTCGGTTAAAGAAGCTGCTGCTTCCGCAAAAGACGCCATGACCGATGCGGGCAACAAAGCCAAGGATCAGATGGCTGCCGCCGGTGACGCCGCGATGGAAGCTGGTGAGGCCGCCAAGGCCAAAGCCACCAATCTTGGTGCCGGTGCGGCTGCCGCTGCTGGGGGCGCTGTTGCTGCCGCCGGCAATGCCGCGCAAAATGTTGGTGACAAAGCAGTCACCGCTGCCAACCAGGCGGCGGGGAATGCTGCCGAGGTTGTAAAAACCGCCGCGTCAAACGCCGCCGGGACAGCGCAAGACGCCGTGGCGGGTGCTGGCACCGTGCATGAAGTTAAAATGCTGAATGCCCATCCGGATAACCGGGCCCAGACCATGGTGTTTGTGCCAAACATTCTGAAAATTGCGCCGGGCGACACGGTGAAATTTCTCCCCTCCGATCCGGGTCACAATACCCAGTCGACCAAAGGGATGATTCCCGCGGGTACCGAAGGCTGGAAAAGTAAAGCGGGCGAAGAGTTCGAAGTGACGCTGACCGAGCCCGGGGTCTATGGATACAACTGCCTGCCGCACAATGCGGCCGGGATGGTTGGTCTGATCATTGTCGAGGGTGAAGGCATGGCCGCCAATCTTGACGACGCGAAAAGCGCGCGTCAAATCGGTCTCGCCAAACGCCGCTGGAGCGAAATTTGGACGGAAGTCGAATCGCAGGATCTATTGTAGTTTAGGCGCCGCGTCCTTGCGGACCTGAATAAAAAGCCCGGTGCATCGTGCACCGGGCTTTTTTTATGGCGTCGCGCGAGGTGCACCCCACCGCAGGTGACATTCATCTGCATTTGGAATGCCGGGTTGTGGCGCGGCGCATTTTGCGCAATCTAAGGTCATTGCGCTTTGTTCGCGTCGATAAAGCGTCGTTTGTGTCGGCGCACATACCCACTGGATCGTCTCCCCCATGTCGTTTCCCTTTTCCGCTATCGTTGGTCAGCAGGACTTAAAGACCGCCCTGCATCTTGCGGCGATTGACCAGAAAATTGGCGGCGTGCTTGCCTTCGGTGATCGCGGTACGGGAAAATCCACCGCCATTCGCGCGCTTGCCGCCTTACTGCCGGAAATTGAGAGCATCGCTGATTGTGATTTCAATCGTGACCCGGCCGAGCAAGATGCACAGTATACAAATTGTTGCCCAGTGGCGGGGAAGGGCCCCCATAAAACCGTTACGCGCCGCGCGCCGGTTGTTGATCTGCCCCTTGGTGCGTCAGAAGACAGGATCATTGGCGCCCTCGACTTGGAACAGGCCTTAGTGCACGGTCAAAAGCGGTTTGAGCCCGGTTTACTGGCGCGGGCCCATCGCGGCTTTCTCTATATTGATGAGGTTAATCTGCTGGATGATCATCTGGTTGATGTGTTGCTTGATGTGGCGGCCTCGGGGGAAAATGTTGTGGAGCGTGAGGGCTTGAGCGTGCGGCACCCGGCACGGTTCGTGCTCGTCGGAAGTGGCAATCCGGAAGAGGGGGAGTTGCGCCCGCAATTGCTTGATCGGTTTGGCCTGTCCGTTGACGTGCGCACCCCGACGGATGTGAAAGAACGCGTTGAGGTGGTGAAACGCCGCGATGCCTATGAACAGGACCCGGCGGGGTTCGTCAAAAAGTGGAAACGAAAAGACACCGCCCTGCGCAAAAAAATTGAACAGGCCCGTGCGCTTGTCCCCACTGTTCAGACGTCTGATGATGTGTTGGCGTTAGCGGCAACATTGTGCATTGCCACCGGGGCCGATGGCCTGCGTGGTGAATTGACATTATTGCGCACCGCCAGGGCCATGGCGGCTTTTGAGGGCCGCGGTGAGGTGACGGGCGATGATATCCGCGCCGTTGCGCCCATGGCGCTACGCCACCGGTTGCGCAAAGACCCCCTTGACGAAAGTGATAATACCGCACGTATCACCCGGATCATTGATGAAGTTTTCGCCGCATGAGCGAAGCGGCGACACCGCTGTCTTCTGCCGGGGCGGTTCGCCCGCCCACGGATCATCTTACCGCTCAATGGAACCATGCCTGTCTTGCCGCAACGATGCTGGCCATTGCCCCATGGCAGCTTGCAGGTATTCATGTGCGCGCCGGCGCCGGTCCCGTCCGCGATTTCTGGCAGGAGGCGACACTTGATTTGTTTGATCCCGTAGCATCCGTTCGCCGGATGCCCCCAACGATTGATGATGACCGTTTAATCGGCGGGCTCGACCTCACCGCAACGCTGGCGCGTGGACGTCCGGTCATGCAAAACGGTTTGTTGGCCGATTGTGATGGCGGTGTCCTCCTCGTGCCCATGGCCGAGCGGTTGGCGCGGGCCAATGCTGCGGCCATTGCCAGTGTCATTGATCAGGGGCGGGTACATCTGGAACGCGGAGGCGTCTCCCGTCAGATTGAGACGCGGTTCGCCACGATCCTCTTCGATGAAAGCGGGCCGGAGATGGAGACACCGCCGCAAATCCTGCGCGATCGTCTGGCCATGCAGATTTCGCTGGATGGTCTATCCGTACACGATCTAATGCCATTTACGGTTGATCGTGAGGACATTGCCGGCCTTCGTGCGGGGCTGACGGCGATCTCTCTGGAAGAGGAGACACTTTGTGCCCTGAGCGCCGGATTATTGGCTGCCGGCATCAGCTCCTTGCGGACGCTCCATCAAGCCAGCCTCATGGCGCGTTGCCATGCGGGTCTCCACGGGCGTAAGGTGATAGCACCGCCCGATGCGCTGGCGGCATTGTCGCTTGCGATTGGTATTCCGCTGACGATATCGGCCCCTGCCACCGACGAGGAGGGGCCAGCGGAAGCGCCAACAGAAGATACGCAAACCGCCCCCACCTCAGGTGAAGAACAGCCGCCGCAGGCGTCTTCCCCCGATAGTCTGGAAGATACATCGCAAACGGATAATCAACCACCGGACCCTTTGTCGGACACTGATGAGGCTGCGTTGGAGGATATGTTGGTTGCTGCCGTCACAGGGCTCAACATGGCGGGGACGTTTGAGGCTTTGCAGGAGACAAAAACCCATAGCCCGGCAACCGGTGACCGGGGGGTTGCAGGTCTTGCGGTCAAATCCCGGCAACGGGGGCGCGTTGTGGGTGTTCGCCCCGGTGATCCGCGGCGCAACGGACGTCTTGATGTGCTGGCCACAATCCGGGCGGCAGCCCCGTGGCAACGTCTTCGTCAGCAGGTGGAGGAAAATGATCATCCCCATCATATTGCCATCCGCCGGGGTGATTTTCACGTCAAAACCTATGAGACAAATTCCCAGACGGTTGTCATCTTTGTTGTCGATGCATCGGGCTCTGCCGCATTCCATCGGATGGCCGAGGCAAAGGGTGCGGTGGAGCATTTGCTGGCCGATTGTTATGCGCGCCGTGACCAGGTGGCGATGATTGCGTTTCGTCATCAGGGATCTGATCTTTTATTGCCGCCAACACGGTCATTGGTGCGCGCCCAACGCGCGCTTGCCCATTTACCGGGCGGCGGTGGCACGCCTCTTGCCGCGGGTCTTCATAGCGCGCTGATGCTGGCGCTGGCCGAACGGGCAAAAGGCAGCAGCCCCTACCTTGTGGTACTCAGCGACGGGCGCGGCAACATCGCGCTTGATGGCACACCGGGCCGTGAGATGGCCCATGGCGATGCGGAACGGTGCGCAAGGCGGATTAAGGCCGCGCAAGTCCCCACCCTGTTTTTTGATATTTCAGCCCGCGGCGGCGCGCAGGCAGCGTCCAGCCTAGCGGCGAGCATGGGGGCCGTGCTCAAGCCCCTGCCGCGCGCGGGCGCGGGTACCGGCCAGTCGGTGATTTCGCAATCGGTCCGGACCCTGACAGAAGAGGGGGGGGCGGCATGAGCCAAACGGGGCAATTGGATTGGGCGCGCGACGGCACCCTTTGGCCCTATCATGAGGCCAGTGCGTTTATTGCGGCTGCCGGTTATCACTGGCATGTTCAGCGATTTGCCGGGGCCAGGGAAAAACCGCAACTCCTACTGATCCATGGTACGGGTGCGTCGGTTCATAGCTGGGCTTGGATGATCCCGCTTCTTAAGGATCAGTTTGACATCCTGGCGTTTGATTTGCCGGGGCATGGCTTTACGCGCACAGACCGCTATCGTGCGCCAACCCTGTCGGTGGTCAGTGCCGCGATTAAAAAATTATTGGATGGTTTGGCGTTTACGCCCGATATCATCATGGGGCATTCCGCCGGGGCGGCCATCATGCTGGAAATGATGGCGCGGGAGCCCGGTACATGCCGATTAGGGATTAGCATAAACGGGGCGCTGCTGCCCTTTCCGGGCCCGGCGCGTCATTTGTTTCCGGCCATGGCAAAGATGTTACACTTTAATCCGTTTACGGCGGGGTTCTTTGCCCAAAGCGCCCGTGACCCGCGCCGGGTGCAGCGCTTAATCACGCAGACCGGCTCCACTGTGCCTGCCCAAAGCACCGACTGTTACGAGCGGCTCTTTGCGACATCGGATCATGTGCGCGGGGCGTTGGCGTTGATGGCCAATTGGGATCTCACCCGTATGCCAGACAAACTGTCATCAATTAATGTACCGATTATCTTCGTCAGTGGGGAAAAAGACCGCGCCGTGCCCGCACGCGATGCACGCCGGTGCGCAGCCATGGCACGCCGGGGTACACTGATCACCTTACCGGGTCTTGGCCATCTGGCCCATGAAGAAGCGCCAGATCAAATCGTTGCGGCCCTTCAGCGGGGCGTCCATGAAGCGCTTGGTGATTGATCCGTTTGCCGATCTTGACCCGGTGCGGCCATTTTGTTGTCGTTACCGCGTAACCGCAAGGAACGGGCGAAACCCGACTGCGCCAAGCAAGGGTTTCGGGCAAGCGTGCCGCGCCATCAGCGCCTGCAAATTCTGTGGATTAGATGATAACGGCACTAAAGAAGATTACGTCTTTACGCCTCCTGTCGATATGCTGACGTGTAGCAACCTCGTGACAAGACTTCGAATTCGGGTATCGTCCAAGGTCTGGAACACGGGTTGGTGGGGGTACGGGCATGTTGCTGCGGCGCATAACACATCATGTGAAAGATCAGAACTGGTTCGCGGTTGGAATTGACTTTCTGATCGTCGTCATTGGTGTGTTCATCGGTATTCAGGTGGCGAACTGGAATGAGGAACGGAGCCGTCGGGCGCAGGAACGGTCTTACCTCGTTTTGCTGAACGACGAACTGGCTCAGAATGCGGCGCGGTCGGCCCGTTTACTTGAATATTATACCATCGTCACCGAAGCAGGCGAGCGCGCGCTCGACTTTCTGAAGCGTGATGAGGCGTGTACAGCCAATTGCGAGGACGTTCTCATAGACTTCTTCCATGCTTCACAACTCTGGGCCGTCTCCTATGAACAAGCAGCTTTCGGTGAGGCGATCGAGCTCGGGTTTCCGTCTAACCAATCCCTGCGTGAGGAACTTTTAATCACCTATGAACTGATACGCAGCTTCTTAATCGTCAACCAGACATCCCCGCCCTTTCGCGAGACGATTCGTGAATATTTCGAACCGGATGCAGCGCGGATTCTATGGAGCGGGTGCTGGGGGATAAATGTCGATGACGTTACGGAAACACTGACACGCGGGTGTGCGGAACACCTCAAATCCGTCGACGCCGCCGGGATGCTTCAGAAAATCAGGCGTAACCCGGCCCTTCAGGGAATGTTGCAATTCTCCCTTAGCCAGAACATCGCTGCCATCATCAACTACCCCACAGTCCGGGACCGCACCCTCGAAACGGCGGACATGGTCGCCGCTGAAATCGAGACCGTCCGATGACCCTCGAACAGCTCGCGCTCATCGCACAAATTATCGGCGTCATCGTTGTCGCGGCGACGTTGATCCATCTGACCATTCAGGTGCATCAGGGCGCGCAGCAAATGCGTTCAGAGTCGCGACAGGCTCAGCTCGCCAATGATCAGACGGGGGTCTATAAATTTGTTGAGTTTCCAGAGCTCGGACGCATCGCCTCCCAACCCGAGACGCCAACCTTTGAGGAGAAGACCCAGCTATTTTTCTGGATGATCGGGCAGCTTCGCGCCCGTGAATTCGAGTATCTCCAATATAAGAGCGGGGCGATGACAAAGGATGCCTGGGAAACCTATCGCGGGGTGATTTACTTCGTGCTCGGCACCCCAAGGACCCGGGCGCTCTGGCCGCTTTGCAAAACTTATTTCAATAAAGAATTCGTCGATATGGTTGAAGACATGACCCGCGACACGCCGCCCACCCTGCTCTGGGACGAATTATCAGCGGTCAAATGAAGTACGGAATAAACCTATGATCCTCCGCCGTATCACCCAACACGTCAAAGACCAGAACTGGACGGCCATCGGCATCGATTTCGTTATTGTCGTGGTCGGTGTGTTTATGGGCATCCAGCTTGGGAACTGGAACGACGTGCGCGCCGAACGAGCACGAGGGGAAAGCATCAAGGCCCGCCTTGCAGCTGAGTTCATCGACATCGAACCACAAATCGCGCGCCATGTCCGCAACGTGACGAAGTATCGTGATCTGGCTAATGAGCTGGCCGAAGATGTCTTGTCCGGCACCATAGATTTACAAACCCAAGAGTTTGCCGATCGCAGCTTGGCGATCGGTTGGCACGCGCCGACTGGTGGATCCAATACCGTTGCGGAGCTCATTAATCAGGGAGATATAGACCTTCTTGGGTCCCCTGACCTCGTCGACTTGCTGATGGAATTTCAAAGCACGTCAGTACGCCATATCACGGCAGGGGCCGCTTTATACGAGGGGGCCGACAAAGATTTCAAACCCATCGGGTACGTCAGCAGGCTTGCAGCGATTCCCCCGGAGCGACGTTCCGAAGAATTTACAGCAGCTTTGTCGGAGCGCGCTTCGCCTCCCGACGTTTATGTTCGGATACGCAGTGCGTCGTTGAACATAGAAATCGACCTCGATTGGCACCAGAGAACTTTGGAGCTCGCCTGCGGCGTCTTGCAGAAATTGGGCGAGCCGTGCAACGCGAGCGACGCACTCGCGTCAGGGGATAGCCCATGATCTTCCGCCGCATCAAAGCCCATATCGAGAAAGAAAACTGGTTCGCGGTTTTTATTGATTTCTGCATCGTCGTGGTCGGTGTGTTTATCGGTATTCAGGTGGCGAACTGGAACGCGTCCCAGTTTGAGCGCCGCGAAGAGGCGGCTATTGTTGAACGGCTTCGAGATGATTTTGAACGCATTGAGGAGGACGCTGACCGCAGCCTCGCATTCCACACGCGGATGACTGAGGACCTCCGGACCGTGTTGCGATCCCTGCGGACTGGCGTGCTGAAGGACAAAGACACTGCTGCATTTGAACGCGCTCTTTTGCTAGGGCCTGCTTTTCAAACAAGCGCTGACAGGGCCGGTACGTTTACAGAGCTTATGTCTTCGGGCCGCGGTAATATCCTGCAAGACCGCGATCTTCTTCATATGCTGGTCGATTATCAAGATTTTCTCGAACGTTACGCGTTTGCACAGAAGTTTTACACGGAGTATTGCCTCATTTTTACTGAGGCGTTCAGGCGTGGTTACAATTACAGTACTGATATCCAGCTCACGGAAGATGCCTTTGCGTTGATCGAGCCGGGACAGTCTATTGTCTCATATGACTTCGAGGCGTTGGTCTCCGACCCTGCTTTCCACGATGCAACCGAGGAGTTCCTCTTTATGCATAGCGGGACTATTCTGTGGCGCAAACGAATCAGCGACCGTATTGACGTTATCCGGCAACGGCTTACCGAGACAGTTAACGATTGATCCGTTTGCCAACCTTGACCGACCCTGCCTCTTCTGTTGAACTTCGGCTATAGGCAACGGGAGCGGACGATGGCTGATGTTTCAGAGACAGGCGTTTTTGGTTTTGTGATCCGCCATATGGGCGTGGTGGAGCTGGTTGTGATTTACGGGCTTCTGATGGCCTTTGCCTTCCGCGAATTGCGCAAGACCAACAAAGCGCTTGAGAAAACCGAAACAGACGAGACCCAAGTGCGAAAGTCGATGGTGTCGGATAAGCGTCCCACCTAGGCCGTGCCTGCGAAAACCGCAGAATAGGACCTATGTGTAATCCGGGGTGTGTATTTGACCCAAAACGGCCATAGCGCGCACCTCTCGCGCCGCCAAGAACCGCTGTGCTCGGATAAAGGCTATACCCACAGCGACAACGCTCTCGCCGGAAAATATCTTTGCGATCCGAGATTCATTTGATGACGTCAATCGGCTTAGCGCCCGCTTCTGGCGGTCATCGTTCGCTTCGTTTGAACATACACCCCTGGGGCGGTCCAAACGAGATTTGGAAGTTTAGCGCGTAGGTCCGGGCCGGCGGGGCATGCGGAACGGCAGCATGATTTTTGTGCTCAGGCGTTTCAGCGCGTTGCCTGATAATGATTCGTGTACACCGCGGCGGACCTTGCCGAACAGCTTGGTTTCGATAAGGGAGCGGCTGTAGAACGGGGTGTCCTCAAAGGTTTTGATCACGCGGGTCTGGGCGGGATTATCAGTCCGTGTACGGCGTGATATCCGAAACCAGGGGGTTGGCGCAAGACGGTGGGTTGCCGGCGGCTCAAACGGGGTGATGGTTGCGTCTTTCCCCACCAGCAGGGCCGCATGCCGTGCGGCGCCGCTATGCAGGTCGGTGTTGTACAAGATCGCCGTACGCCCATCCTCTAGCGTCGTGCGCGACCAGTCCCAATAGTTGAACGCTGCCTCCAGCGGTTCATCGCCGTCATTGGAGTCAAAATACCCATGGCCTGTCCAGGTGAGGCCGGGCTCAGAAAAATCGACCTCCACATGGGCATGGGGGGCAAGCGGTCGCCAGCGATGGCGCCCTGCCGGGTCAATCAGAAAGACCCCGTCACCCAATTGCGGTGTGGTCACCTTGATGGTGCCGCGCACCCGGCGCGGAATGGGCGCGGTGTATTCGTCAATATGGGCGATCAGCGTTTGACCGTCCCATGTGAGCATGCTCGGCCCCACTTTGAAAAAATCCGGCCCGCGGCGCAAATCATGGTGGCCGCGCTCGGTCATGGTCCATCGCCCATGCTTGCGCCCATAGAGCGCCACATTGAGTGCACAATGGTTCGTGGGCTGATGACGACCGGAAAATGCGTAATAAGGCGAGAACACGCTGCCGATAAAGGCAATCATGGTCAGACCATAGTGGCCATCATCGCTGAGCGCATCCACATACCACCAGGCATAGCCGTCCGCATCAACGGTCAGATCAAAGCGCAAGCTTTGGCCATAGCGGCTTTGCGCGTGGGGTTGCAGAACGCCAGCATCGGCCCGTTTGAAATCACTCACCGGGGCTTCAGGTTCAAACTCGCGCGGTAGAGGGCCAAACACCCGCGAGATTGGGCGTGGACGGTTGCGCGGCAACCCCGGAAACAGCGCTGGTTCCATCCGCTCCGGATGGACAAGCGTCAGCCCCGGGCGTGGCCGGGGGGTATGCAAGGCAAAATCCGGTGTAACAGGTGATGGCATTTGCGAGGTCTCCCGGGCGGCGCGTGCGCGTCAGTGTAGTTTGACATTATAAAATGTCTATCTAAACTGACATCACGAAGGAGACGGTGTGAGAAACCACGCAGATATCGAGCAAGCGCTGGAACAAGCGTTGCGCACCGTGGAACCGCGCGGGGCCTTGGCGGCCTTCGCCCCGGCAGTTCGCACTCAAGCAAAATCCGAATCAATACAATCAGGGCCTCAATCGGGTGTAACCGCTGGCGCGTCGACGGTGCCGGTAAAGCTGATCTCGGCCATGCGCCACGGGGTCTTTCCCGGCGGCGCGCGGGTGCGCCCGCAATTATGTCTTGCGGTTGTGGCGGCGTGTTCCGGCGACCCGGCCGCGCCAGCGGCAACGGCAACCGCGGCGGCCATTGAATTGATGCATTGTGCCTCCCTCGTTCATGATGATCTGCCCTGTTTCGATAATGCCGATTTACGCCGCGGTATCCCCTCCGTACACAAACGGTATGGGCAGCCGCTGGCTGTTCTTGCCGGTGACGCGCTGATTGTGCTGGCGGGACAAACCCTGGCGCGTGGTCTTTTTACCGGTCTTGAGACGCAAGATGCCAAGCCAACGGACATTGAGCACCCCAATGCCAAGGCCCCGGCTTTGTCCCTGAAGGATGCCTTTGCCGTGATCGAAACGGTTAATGCTGCGGTCGGCATGCCCGCCGGGATCATTGCCGGTCAAGCGTGGGAAAGCGAAAGCGAGATTGACCTGCGCGCCTATCACCAGGCGAAAACCGGCGCGCTTTTTGTGGCGGCAACCTGTTCCGGTGCCTTGCTGGTTGGTGACCGTGACCCGTGCTGGCGCCATGTGGGTGAGCGGCTTGGCGAGGCTTATCAAATTGCCGACGATATTCGCGACCATATGTTGAGCGACCAGGAACTGGGTAAGCCCGGTGGCCAGGACGCGCTCCATGAACGGCCAAGTGCGGTCTTGACGCTCGGCCTTGATGGCGCCGAAGAGCAACTGCGCGATCTCATCGATGATGCTGCCGATGCCGTCCCGGCCTGTCAGGGTGCGGATAATCTACGGGGCTTGATTCAGGCCCAAGTGCGTCGCCTCGTCCCAAGCCAGCTGTTGAAACGCGGTGCGGTTGGCGGGTAAGTGCCATGTCCTTTCTGTCCTGCAGTCTTCTTCCCCAACGGGTGATCAATTGGCGCAACCGCCAGCTTGCCAGTGAAAAATTTCAAACCTGGGCGGCCTCTTTCCGGCTTACCCGGCCCATGGCGCAGAAAAAAGCCCGGGAAATCTTCGATATCTGTGCGGGTTTTGTGTATTCACAAATTCTTTTTGCTTGCGTGGAGCTTAATCTGTTTACCCTGTTGCGCGACCGCGAAATGACCGCGCAAGATATTGCATCCCATACGGATCTTCCCGTTGACGGGGCCGAGCGGCTGGCGCGCGCAGCCGTTTCGCTCAAACTGTTGCAGGCCACGTCTGACTGCGCCTCTAAGCCGACGCGGTACTTCCTTGGTGAATATGGCGCTGCGCTTCTTGGCAATGCATCAGTTTTTGCCATGGTCCGCCACCATGCGGCGCTCTACCGGGATCTTGGTGACCCTGTGGGCCTGTTGCGTGATCGCCACCAGGGCACGGCCCTCGCCAATTATTGGGGCTATGCCACAAAAACGGGCGCGTCGGCGGATCAGAACACCGCCGATTACTCCGCGCTGATGGCGCAAACCCAGGCCTTCATCAGCGACGAAATCCTGAATGCGATCAATTTTTCCGTCCATCGCCGGGCCCTTGATGTGGGCGGCGGCGCGGGGGCCTTTGTCCACCGGTTGGCACGTGCCTATCCTGATCTTGATGTGGGTGTTTTTGATTTACCCTCTGTGGTGGCCCAAGCGCAGCATCAGTTTGATCGCGCCGGACTAGCCAGCCAATTGACGATCCATGGGGGCGATTTCTTGGCTGATCCCTTGCCGGCGGGATACGACCTTGTGACCCTCATCCGCGTTCTTCACGACCATGAAGACGCGAACGTGGAAACGCTGCTGAGTGCGGCGTGGCGGGCATTGCCGCCCGGAGGGCACTTGCTGGTTGCCGAGCCCATGGCGCAAACCCCGGGAGCGCAGGCCATGGGCGACGGGTACTTCGGATTTTATCTTTGGGCCATGGGCAGCGGCAAACCCCGGTCCGCGGCAACTCTCACGCGCCTGTTGCAGGCCGCTGGTTTTTGCGACGTTCGGGAGGTTGCCACCCGCCGCCCCATTCTGACCCGCATCCTATCTGCCCGAAAAAATAACGATCAGCAAAACTGATGTACGTTTTGATTGACAGTTGCTAGTGTCAATATAGAATGACACCCATGAGCACCCACTCCATCGATTCTGGCGCACCGCACGATGTGACAAGTCTTTCGGGCCATCCGCCCGCGACGCCCCCTGTTTCTAGGGCGGGGTCTACGGCGAGATTAGCCGGTTCAGTGGCGGGGGCGCCCGCGATGGAAGCGGATGCGGTCATCTTTGACGGTGCACGGCATGTGCGGTGTGATCGATTGGCCCTTGCGGCCCCGCAAACCGATGATCTTGTGGTTGATGTGGAATATAGCGGCATCAGTTCCGGTACGGAGCGTTTGCTGTGGTCGGGCGATATGCCGATTTTTCCAGGTCTGAAATATCCCCTTGTGCCGGGTTATGAGGCGACGGGCCGGGTGATCTGGTCGCAAAGCCATCCCGAATTACAAGGCCAGCGTGTTTTCGTCCCCGGTGCCCGCTGTTACCAGGACGTACAGGGAATATTCGGGGCCTCGGCGTCACGTCTTGTGGTCCCGGCGAATCGGGCTGTCCCCATTGATGATTTGCCTGCCGATGACGCGGTATTGCTGGCGCTTGCTGCCACGGCTCACCATGCGGTTGTCGGGGGGCGCGCGCCTGACCTGATCGTGGGTCATGGTGTTCTCGGCCATTTGGTGGCGCGTATTGCCCTTGCCCTTGGCCACGAACCGCCTGTGGTGTGGGAGACTAATCCCGAGCGCCAAGACGCCAACCGGTATCCGGTGATTGATCCCGAATGTGATGGGCGTACGGACTATAAAACAATTTATGATGTTAGCGGTGATGCTGGTCTTCTCGACACCTTGATCGGTCATTTGGCGCCGGGTGGGGAAATTGTCTTGGCCGGCTTTTACGCCGCGCCCATCAGCTTTGCTTTTCCGCCTGCCTTTATGCGGGAGATGCGGATGCGGATCGCCGCGGAATGGCAGCCGTCAGATATGGATGCTGTTCTAGGGCTTTTGCACAGCGGCAAGCTCTCTTTTGAGCGGCTGATCTCCCACCGTGTTGCCCATGATGATGCTGAAAGTGCCTATCAGACCGCCTTCGAGGACCCGGCCTGCCTGAAAATGGTCCTCAACTGGAAAGATGCTGCATGACCGATAATCTTGATACAAATGAATTTCCGGGGAATGCTGATGGTGCCCCCAATGACGCGAACGAAAATGGCCAGCAGGCCATGCATGATGCGTTGCGCGAGGAAGCGGCGGCACCTGCACCCGATGTGGTGACCGACACGCCAACCAAGGAGACGCAGATTATTGCCATCTATGGCAAAGGCGGGATCGGCAAGAGTTTTACCCTCGCCAATCTCAGCTATATGATGGCGCAGCAAGGCAAAAAAGTCCTGCTCATTGGCTGTGACCCGAAAAGTGACACGACGTCGCTTTTGTTCCATGGCCGGGCCTGCCCGACCATCATTGAGACGTCCAGTGCCCGCAAAGAAGCGGGTGAAGAAGTTTCGATCGGGGATGTGTGCTTCAAGCGGGATGGCGTTTACGCGATGGAGCTTGGCGGGCCAGAAGTGGGCCGCGGTTGCGGTGGTCGCGGCATTATCCATGGCTTTGAGCTTCTCGAAAAACTCGGGTTCCACGATTGGGACTTTGATTATGTGCTGCTCGATTTTCTCGGTGATGTGGTATGCGGAGGATTTGGCCTGCCGATCGCCCGTGACATGTGCCAGAAGGTGATTGTTGTGGGGTCTAACGATCTGCAGTCGCTTTATGTGGCCAATAATGTGTGCTCGGCGGTGGAATATTTCCGCAAGCTTGGCGGCAATGTTGGCGTTGCCGGTATGGTCATCAACAAGGATGATGGCACCGGGGAGGCGCAAGGGTTTGCTGACGCCGCTGGCATCCCCATCCTCTCCGCGATACCAGCCGATGATGATATCCGCCGCAAGAGCGCGAACTACCAGATTGTGGGCAAACCCGGTGAGGTTTGGGCCCCCATGTTTGAAGCGCTAGCCGAAAATGTTGCTACCGCGCCACCGATCCATCCCAAACCTCTGTCCCAGGATGATTTATTGAATTTGTTCTCGGCGGAAGAAACGGGCGGTGATTTTCAATTGACCCCAGCAACCGAGGCGGACATGCGCGGTAAAAACACCGTGGATAAGCCGTCCCTCGAAGTCATTTACGAGGCGATCTAGCTTCAATGGCAAGCCGCACTCTCATATCGCGCGATCAAGACGGCAGGGAAACGGCCATGGCGAAACTATCGTCGGCCACACCTGATCAGATTGATGGCCAGACGGTTGATCATGGTGCGGATGGCGACGCGGCTGCACCACCATCGGCCCATGCCGATGGCGGCTGCCATGGCGGTAAAGAAGCGCTCACCAAAGCCGCACAGGCCGCAGGGCAAAGTGCACTTCTTGATCAGTATGCAAAGGATTATCCCCAGGGCCCCCACGATCAGCCGCAGAGCATGTGTCCGGCTTTTGGGTCTTTGCGGGTGGGCTTGCGGATGAAACGCACGGCCGTCATTTTATCCGGGTCAGCTTGCTGTGTTTATGGCTTGACCTTTACCTCGCATTTTTACGGTGCCAAGCGCAGTGTCGGCTATGTTCCGTTCAATTCCGAAACGCTGGTCACGGGCAAGCTCTTTGAGGATATCAAAGAGGCGGTGGAAAACCTTGCCGACCCTGAAAATTATGATGCCGTTGTGGTGACCAATCTGTGCGTACCCACTGCGTCGGGTGTGCCGCTACGGCTTTTACCCAACCAGATTAATGGGGTACGGATCATCGGGATTGACGTGCCGGGCTTTGGCATTCCAACCCATGCGGAGGCGAAAGACGTCCTCGCTGGGGCCATGCTTGCCTATGCCCGCCAGGAGGCCGAAGAAGGTCCGGTGCAGCGCGCCGCCAATGACCATACGCAAAAGCCAAAGGTAACGCTGCTGGGCGAAATGTTTCCCGCTGACCCCATGATTATCAATCAAATGCTGGCACCCATGGACTTGCAAGTGGGGACAACCGTGCCCACACGCGAATGGCGAGAGCTTTACACCGCGCTCGATGGCGCGGTCATTGGGGCAGTTCACCCGTTTTATACCGCGGCAATCCGTGAATTTACGGCCGCCGGGCGGCCCATTGTTGGCTCCGCGCCTGTGGGCGTTGAGGGCACAGCAAGCTGGCTGGAGGCAATTGGTGCCGCCACAAACGTCAGTACACGCGCCATTGACAAAGCGAAAGCAGCGATCCTGCCGGCCATCACCGGTGCCCTTGCAGGGGCCACCATTAAAGGACGCATTACACTTTCGGGTTATGAGGGCTCAGAGCTTTTGGTGGCGCGTCTACTGATCGAAAGCGGGGCGGATGTGCGCTATGTGGGCACGGCCTGCCCCGCGACGCCGTGGTCAGAGCCTGACCGCGAATGGCTTGCCGCGCGCGGGGTCGAGGTGCGCTACCGGGCATCCCTTGAAGATGATCTCCACGCGTTGGCCAGTGAAAAACCGGACCTCGCCATCGGCACAACGCCTGTTGTGCAAGCGGCCAAGCAAGCGGCGATCCCGGCGCTTTACTTTACCAATCTGATTTCTGCGCGCCCGCTCATGGGTCCCGCCGGGGCGGGCTCGCTGGCCCAAGTTGTAAATGCCGCCATCGCCAGCAAACCGCGCTTTGACCGCATGGAAGCGTTCTTTGCCGGTGTGGGCATAGGTGATACCGCCGGTATTTGGCAAGATGTTCCCGATACCCATGAAAGCTTCCGTGCCAAACAGGAACGCAAACTTGCAATCAAAGCCAAGCGCGACGCTGATCTGGAGGCACCGGTCGGATGTTAGTGCAAGATCACGATAGAGCCGGTGGCTATTGGGGCGCGGTGTATGTTTTCACCGCCATCAAAGGTTTGCAATGTGTGATCGATGGCCCGGTGGGGTGCGAGAACCTGCCGGTAACAAGCGTTCTTCATTATACGGACGCTCTGCCGCCCCATGAATTACCTATCGTGGTGACCGGGCTTGGCGAAGAAGAATTAGGTCAACACGGCACCGAAAGCGCCATGAAACGCGCCCGCGAAGCGTTGGATCCGGCACTGCCGGCCGTTGTTGTCACGGGGTCCATTGCCGAAATGATCGGCGGGGGTGTCACCCCGGAAGGTGCCAATATCGAGCGGTTCTTGCCGCGCACCATCGACGAGGATCAATGGCAAACGGCGGACCGCGCCATGCTGTGGCTGTGGTCAACCTATGGCCAGACCAAGGGTCGTAATCCCAAAGCACGCAAACGCCCGGATGGTGCGAAGCCACGCGTCAATATTATCGGGCCGTCCTACGGCACCTTTAATATGCCCTCGGACCTTGCCGAGATTAAGCGCCTGGTGGAAGGGATCGGCGCCGAAGTAAACATGACCTTCCCGCTTGGTGCCCATGTGGCCGATGTACGCCGTCTTGTGGATGCGGATGTGAATATCTGCATGTATCGCGAGTTCGGACGTTCCTTATGCGAAGCGTTAGATAAGCCTTATCTGCAGGCGCCCATTGGGCTTCATTCAACGACGCGGTTTCTGGAAAGCCTTGGTGACTTGCTCGGGCTTGACCCGGCACCGTTTATTGAGCGCGAAAAGCATACCACGATTAAGCCGCTCTGGGATTTGTGGCGTTCCGTGACGCAGGATTTCTTTGGCACCGCGAATTTCGCCATTGTCGCCAATGAGACCTATACACGCGGCTTGCGCAATTACTTGGAAGAAGACCTTGGTCTCCCGTGTACGTTCGCTGCGGCCCGGCGGCCCGGCGAGAAAACGGACAATGACCACGTGCAAGAACAACTGCGCGCTGGCCAGCCCTTTATTGTGTTCGGTAGCTTTAATGAACGCATGTATATTCAAGAACATGGCCTACGCTCCGTTTACATTCCGGCTTCTTTTCCAGGCGCAGTGATCCGCCGACATACGGGTACGCCGGTCATGGGCTATAGTGGTGCGACCTGGGTTGTGCAGGAAGTGTGCAACGGTCTTTTTGATGCCTTATTTCACATTTTACCGCTCGCCGCTGACATGGACCGCGCCGAGGCAACACCAACGCGCCGGCTTGCCAGCGTTGCCTGGACCGATAGCGCCAATGCAATCTTTGAAAAAATCGTCGAAGACTATCCAATCCTTACACGGATTTCCGCAGCAAAGCGTTTGCGCGACCGTACCGAATCCGAAGCCCGCGCCAAAGGTCTTTCCGCCGTGGAAGAAGATCTTGTGGCCGCCACACACCAACAAATGAAAGGGGAGCGCGCTGCCTAGAGCGAGAAAGGCTCTCCCTCAAGGCAAATTAGCAAAGAAGCCGATTTTACGGTGAGATACCGACTAAGGGCTGGCTTGAAAAAGCGCGAACCAGGAGAGAGAGGAAAAGAAAGATGAGTGAAACAACAATCAGAAAACACCGCAGTCGCCATGATCGTGACCGGACGGAATACAGTCTGTACTTTGCACTCGCTTATCCTTTCTTTTTGATGGGCACGATTGCCCGTAAGATTTCCCGGATAGGCCGCCCCCAAGGGGTTGGCGCTAACCGGTCGGGCTCCATCTTCGCCGAGGCAGCGGAGATGGCCCATAGTGTGTTGCCATGGATGTTCATGGGACGGTAGGGGCGTCTCTTCCACCATTTTTGATTGGTCTTCTTGCTCTGTAGGCAGATCATCAGAAAGGCCGGGCCGCAGGCTTATGTGCGGTGACGACATAAGGTCAAAAAACCAAAAGGAGGTAATAAATGGCCAGTGATACGCCCGTGGGAGCTGACTCCATGTCCGGTATAACGCCGCATGAAGCCCAAGTCTTTCACAAGTATTTCGTCATGAACTTCATTGCCCTCGTTGGCATTGCGCTGATTGCGCATTTGCTGGTGTGGGTATGGCGTCCATGGATCCCAGGTGAAAATGGGTACGTCTCGTTGCAAGAAGCAACATTCGCACTCAACTCGCTTGCTCAAATTCCACTGTTAGGAGCATAGGCAATGTACCGCATTTGGCTCATGTTTGATCCTCGCCGGGCCATGATTGGTCTGTTCGCGTTTCTCTTTACGCTGGCGCTTATCATTCATTTCACACTGCTGAGCTCACCTCGTTACAACTGGTTGAACACAGCCCCCTCAGTGAACGCTTCTCTGACCATCGATGATGCTCAGACGCTCTCATTGAGTTGATAAGATTGTCGCCCTTCGGTCCCCGGTCATCGGGTGCTGAAGGGCCGACACAAACCGGGTTCCTGCCCGGCACCGATGAGTACAGATCATCTTTACCATGATGATAAATCTGTATTGATGTGTGTCGGGATAATGACACGAAAACCGAGACCGTACAGCGAATAGAGAAAGGGTCTTGCAATGGCTTTGTTAAGCTTTGAGCGTAAGTACCGCATTAAGGGCGGTACATTGGTGGGCGGCGACCTTTTTGATTTTTGGGTTGGCCCTTATTATGTGGGTTTCTTTGGCGTTACGGCCGCGTTCTGTGCCGTGCTTGGCACGCTCCTAATTTTTTACGGTGCGGTTCTGGGCGGCACCTGGAACCCGTGGCTGATTTCAATTGAGCCACCAGACATCAAATATGGCCTCGCGGTGATGCCATTGCAGGAGGGGGGTCTGTGGCAGATCATCACCTTCTGTGCCAGTGGTGCCTTTATCTCCTGGGCACTGCGTGAAGTTGAGATTTCGCGCAAGCTGGGCATGGGTTACCATGTGCCGGTGGCGTTTGGTGTGGCGGTGTCGGCCTATTTGACCCTGGAAATTGTGCGTCCGATCCTTATGGGCGCGTGGGGTCATGCGTTTCCGTATGGCATCATGAGTCATCTCGATTGGGTCTCCTATACCGGTTATTCGTATGGGAATTTTCATTATAATCCGGCGCATATGGTGGCGATCACCTTCTTTTTCACCACAACGCTCTCGCTTGCGCTCCATGGCGGGCTTGTGCTGTCGGCCACAAATCCAGGGCGGGGCAAGCTGGTGAAAACACCGGAGCATGAAAATGCGTTCTTCCGAGACTTCATTGGCTATTCGGTTGGCACCATTGGCATCCACCGCGTCGGTTTGTTTCTGGCGCTTAATGCCGGTCTTTGGAGTGCGCTGTGCATTGTGATTAGTGGGCCTTTCTTTCAGGGGTCCTGGATTGAATTCTGGGAAGGTTGGAGAAACTTCCCGCTTTGGCGTGACTAACGGGATGTGGGCTGGCGTGCTGCGGCACGCCGCCATGGCCGCCGAACGCTGATCGACCCAACGTCCATCTGAAACAACGCCCATCTGAATTAAGGATTTTTGTGATGGTAGACTATCAATATCTGATTACACAGACGCAAGTTCGTGGGCATACGGACTATGGCGTTGAATTGCCTAAGGACGACAGTGACCGTGATCATATGATCACCTTTAGCTGGCTCATGGGGAAGATTGGTGATGCCCAAATTGGTCCGGTTTATCTGGGTTGGGCGGGCACATTCTCCCTCATTTGTGGCTTTATCGCCTTTGAAATCATTGGCCTGAATATGTGGGCCAGTGTGGGCTGGTCGCCAATTAAATTCGCGGGCCAGTTGCCGTTTCTTGAACTTGCCGCGCCGTTGCCGGAACATGGCTTGTCGATCCTGCCGCCGCTTCAGGAAGGCGGCTGGTGGCTGATCGCCGGTTTCTTTCTTACCGCGGCGATCATTTTGTGGTGGGTGCGATCGTATAAACGGGCCATCTCGCTGGGTCTTGGCACCCATATCTGCTGGGCCTTTGCGGCGGCCATCTGGCTTTATCTTGTTCTCGGCTTCATTCGCCCCATTGCCATGGGCAGTTGGAGCGAAGCACCGCCGTTCGGCATTCTCACCCATCTTGATTGGACCAACAATTTCTCGCTCGTCTATGGCAATCTGTTCTATAATCCGTTCCATATGCTCTCCATTGTGTTTCTGTACGGATCAGCTCTGCTCTGGGCCATGCATGGCGCGACCATTCTGGCCGTGGGCCGGTATGGCGGTGAGCGCGAGATCGAACAGATTTATGACCGCGGTACGGCGTCTGAACGCGCTGCCCTTTTCTGGCGCTGGACCATGGGCTTTAACGCGTCCATGGAATCGGTACACCGTTGGGCATGGTGGTTCGCCATCCTCACCACGATCACCGGCGGTATCGGCATCCTGCTCACGGGCACCGTTGTGGACAATTGGTTCCTGTGGGGCATCGAACACGGTTTCGCCGCGCCGTAAGCGCGACATTACAAAACGAACGAGAAAAGCCGCGCTTCTTTATGGGGGTGCGGCTTTTTATATGAGAAGATACCGAATTACAGAGCGTGCGCAGCAACGCCCCAACCCTATAAATAACCTAACACCGCTACTCTGTGACTTGATCGCGGGGAGGCGGGGTGCGCCGTCTACGGAGGGTTATGGATAGACCGCCTTAATGGTAACGCCATGGAC
>JBCBBJ010000008.1:0-145261 GCA_038531745.1 Pseudomonadota bacterium | reverse complement strand
GTGTTGAGCGGTGCTGACCCAAGACACGGCAAGCCCGGCGCTCAGAGACGCCAGGCTTCTTCGTGACATGTTCGATGAAGGTACGCTTGCGCGAGGGCCCTAGAAGTTTCCCTCCGCAGCTTCCCTGAGGATCGCCTTGTCGAGTTCGGCATCGGCGAGCAATCGCTTCAGCCGGGCATTCTCCTTCTCAAGGTCTTTCAGGCGTTTGGCTTGTTCGACCTTCATCCCGCCATACTCTTTGCGCCAGCGATAATACGTGATCTTGTTCACGCCCAACCGGCGAATCACTTCGCCGACACTCAAGCCTTCGGCGAGATAAACTTCCGCCTCGCGCAACTTCGATATGATTTCTTCGGGTGAATATCTCTTTCCAGACATTCTGCTTCTCCTTTGATACAGCCATTTTACTATCTCAACGCGGCTGCGTTCAAAGGGGGCGGGTCACTATCGGATTTAGGCGAAAATGGAAGCTGGCGGACAGGAAGGGATTCGAACCCTCGAGACGGTTCAACCCGCCTACTCCCTTAGCAGGGGAGCGCCTTCGACCACTCGGCCACCTATCCACAAGCCAAAGACCACGAGTTTCCGGGGAATGCAAGAGGGGCCGGCCCGTTGGGCGGGTCGCCGCCTGGTCGTCGGCGCAATCGAAAAATGTCTAGGGGTCAGGTTGTGTTTTGCTGGTCCCATCAGTTGCCGCGGTGCCTGGTGGGCAACTATTGCCGCCGCGAAGTTCGGCAAGCATGGCGGCGTTGAGGTCCTGTGCAGTCTCCGCGGCGTTTTCGCTATTGCGTGCCACAAAGGCGCGGTAGCTGGCGCACCCGGCTTCATCAATCGGTGCGCCAGCTTTTGCGTCTATCATTGGGCGTCCCTGCGGCGTTGGTGCCGGGGGAGTGGAAAGCACAGTGCGAACGCTGTTGCTTGCCGACGCTGCCGGAGCCGATGGCGTCTTTTGTCCGGGTAGAGAGGATGTGGCTTGCGGTGCTGATGGCTTTATCTGGGGTGGCTGCGCAACCATCATCGACGTTGTTGTTGACGTTGATGTTGTCGTTGGTGCTGGTGGATTTGCTGCTGGGGCCACTGAGGTTGAGCCACGAGCCTCCGTGATCGGTTCGCTGGCTCTCCCAACTGACTTTGGCCCGTCTGGACTTGGCGGGTTTACCGTCGGCGCCGATCTTGGGCCCAAATGGTTTGCCCGCGCCCGGGCGGCGGGCATATCAAGCGGTGCCTTGGCGATGCGCGTGGCGGTGCGCCCGGAAAGGGGCGGTAATGCCCGGCGGTCACCAGCCGGGCGTTTAGCGTCGAGGATCAGGCTGGGGCGCGGGCCATAAGACGCTGCATGCGTCGTGCGTCCGCCGCGCATCAAGTCATTTGAGAGCGCCCCGGCAATCGCCTCATCGTTGATCCGTGCCCTGTAAATCTGAATATTTTCATGGACACGCTGAACATAATTGCGTGTTTCCGAAAAGGGGATCAGTTCAACCCAGTCGATAGCATCGACGGCTTGTGTTCGTGGATCACCATACTCGTCGATCCAGCGGGTGACGCGGTGCGGACCCGCATTATAACCCACAAAGGTCATGATAAAAGAACCGTCAAACCTCTCCAACAGATGAGAAAGATGCGCCGACCCGATGGTGATATTGTAAGCGGCATCGGACAGGAGGGCATCGCGCGAATACGCAATTCGTTCTTTGCGCGCCGTGATCTGCGCGGTGCTGGGCAGGAGTTGCATCACCCCGCGCGCACCGGCGCGCGAATAGGCGCGGGGGTTAAACTCGCTCTCCTGACGCGATAGGCCCATGATCACTTCAGGGTTTACAAAACGCGTAGCCCGTTCGGGTACGGATAATATGGGATAGGAAAGCTCCGGGATGAGCTTTTGTTTGCGCACCGCTGTCTTCCCGGCCCGGATGGTCAGATGCGGGGCATCCTCGCCAGCCGTGATCTCGGACAGGAGGAGATATTCACCGGGGCTCTCCAGCCGGTCATCAAGGTGATAGGAAAAGATCAATAATGCATTGCGGTCATTCAGATCAGAAATCATCCGAAAGGCGCGGGCGACCGCGCGCTCGTCAAATGCGGTGCGATCGGCGGGCATAACGCTTGCGGTGGGTACGAACTTTTGTGCGGCCATGGCGCCGCCAATTTCCTCGGCGGCCAGCTGGCCATAATAGGTGAAGATAAACCGCGCCGCGACGCCATAGCGGCTGGCCGCCAGGTCAGCTTGCCCGCGTGCGGCGGCCGCCCGGCCAAGCCAGTAATAGGCCCGCGCCGTCGATATGGGGGAGGTTGCCCAACTGGCCAGCGCGGTGAAGTGCGCTTCGGCCCGCGCCGGTTCTTCTAAAAAGCGCAGGGCAATCCAGCCAGCGTTAAATTCCGCGTCGGCAAGATCAAGCCCGTCTTCGAGGCCATGGGCGTTCGCCATCTCATAGGCGTCCATAAAGCGCCCGTTTTTGAGAGCCCAGCGCATGAGTAGGTTGCGTTCATCCCAAAACCGCGCCGGGTTGCGCAGGGCTTTGGGATCATCCGGCAAGCTGCGCACCAATGCGATGGCGCGGTCCTGATTGTCGCTTCGTCGATAATAGCGGATTGCCGCGTGGAGGACGCCGGGGTCTTGCTGGTCAGCGGCGGGTAACGCCCGATAGAGCCGCTCGGCCGTGCTGGCGCGCACATAAAATGCCGCCCGCACCTGGGCAACACGTCGTTCGCGCACGGGCAGTCGATTAAAATGCCGCCGCGCATTCGTCACCTGGCGCGCCCAGAGGAGGTGGTCAACCTTGGCAATATGATCGCGCGGCGTGAGCCACGATCCGTAGTCTGATAAAATGCGCCGCTCGTCGCTTATGGAAAACCGATGATCGCGCCAGCTCTCCCGCAAATAAATCTGCGCTGCCTCCACATCACCGCGCGCCATCAGGGCACGGACAAAGTGACGCTTACCAGTCCCGGTGATTGGATCGCGTGTTTTGAAAAGGTCAAAAACACGGGCCGATGGGGTTTCGTCATCAAGCTGCGCTTCGGCGTGACGCTGAATACGGCTGCGGGCTGGCCAATCATTATGGCCGTCGAGAAAGGCGGTAGCCTGCGCAAGGTCAACATTGGGATCGCGCCGATAAAAATAATACCACTGGCCCAAACTGCGTGCGTCGGCATCATCGAGCGTTGCGATCAAATTGCGGGCGGTGTTCCATTGCTTGCGGTCCAGAAGATCACGCAAGGTTTTCAGCCGCGCATAGTCAGCCGGATTGAGAAAACGCGGGCCCGGCGCGGCGGGTTTCACCCGCGGCGTTTGTACAAGCCGGGAGAGGGCGCCGCGCATTTGCGGTGCCGTTTGCGCGGTCGCGGCGGCCCCGCCAAAAGGTACCCCAAAATGCGCCGATGAAACCATGATCGCTAATAGCCCGGCGCATAGCAAAAAGGCCCTCGCATAGGGCAGCCGCCCTTTGCGTGGCGGGCGCCGTGTCAAAGCGCCGGAAACGTGCCTTCTGGTGAACCACTGATTGATCATAGGTGCGCTGTGTTTCCTTTACTGCCAGCGGCGGGAGGTCATGTTAATCCAATCGATAGCATAGGCGTATTTGCTGCCATTCGGGAGCCTTTTCACCAAGCTGGTGAGAAAAGCTTAGCCTGAATTCTTTGCAAAAGTGCAACCGGGACACGCCCGCGGCGGTTGCCACATGGACAGGCTGGCGCGCAAGGCCTTCATATTCTCCTAATTTCACCCATCTTTCGTCCTAAGGGGGCGCCTAACCTCACCGGTGTCCTTGCGCCCGGGCCCTGGCAGGGTTATCGACAGGCGCCCCAACCAGATTACGAGCCCATGACACACTTACACGGATCGATCACCGCGTTGATCACCCCTTTTCGCGATGGCGCTGTTGACGAAGCTGCCTACGCCACCCTTATCGAACGCCAAATTGCGGGCGGTACCCACGGCGTTGTGCCCGTGGGCACCACAGGCGAATCGGCAACCTTATCCCATGATGAACATCGCCGGGTGGTGAGCCTGTGTATTGAGGTTGTGGCCGGACGCGTGCCGGTAATTGCAGGGGCGGGATCAAACAGCACCGACGAAGCCATTGCGCTCGCCCGGTTTGCCGAAGACGCAGGCGCCGACGCGTTGCTCACCGTCACCGGCTATTACAACAAGCCAAGCCAGGCGGGATTACAGGCCCATTTTACCGCGGTGCACGACGCGGTTGGCTTGCCGATTATTCTTTACAATGTGCCCGGGCGCACCATTGCCAATCTTTCTGTGGACAGTGTTGCCGCGCTATCGCGTTTGGCGCGTATCGTCGCCATCAAAGATGCCACCGGTGATCTTGCCCGCGTTGCGTTGCAACGATTGGCAAGCGGCGAAGAGTTTATTCAATTGTCGGGCGAGGACATGACGGCGGTTGGCTTTAACGCCATGGGCGGGCATGGCTGTATCTCGGTGACATCAAATATTGCCCCCGATTTGTGCGCGCACATGCAAAACGCAACCCGTGAGGGGGACTGGGAGACGGCGCGGGCGCTACAGGACCGATTGGCCCCACTCCACGATGCGTTGTTCAGTGATGTGAGCCCTGGCCCGGCAAAATACGCGCTTTCCTGCCTTGGTTTGTGTGCGGATGAGCTTCGCTTGCCACTGGTTGAACCGAGCGATACCGCAAAGGCTAAAGTTCGGGCTGCCCTTGCCGCCCTGGATCTCGTTTCCTGATGGCAAAAAAGAAAAGCGACGGGCCCGGAAAGACCATTGCCGAAAACCGGAAGGCCCGGCACGATTATTTTATCAATGAGGTGATTGAGGCGGGCCTAATCCTCACGGGCACGGAAGTAAAATCCCTGCGCGAGGGCAAGGCGACAATTGCCGAAAGCTATGCCTCGCCGGAGGCCGACGGCATTTATCTCGTCAATGCCAATATCCCGGAATATTCCAAGGGCAACCGCGAGAATCACGCCCCGAAACGCGCGCGCAAACTGCTCCTTCACCGAAAGGAAATTGCCCAATTGGTGCAGGCGGTGGAACGAAAAGGCTTTACGCTGGTGCCTTTGCGCCTGTTTTTCAATGATCGCGGCATGGTCAAAATGGATGTGGGGATCGCGCAGGGAAAGAAAATCCACGATAAACGCGATACCGCGAAAGACCGGGACTGGGGCCGTCAAAAACAACGCCTGATGCGCGAGCGTGGGTAGATCAGTACAGAGACCGTCTTTCACAATATATACGGATGATTTGCGATGAGTGTGCTCGATGATGAAAAACCGGCAGTGTGGGTTCATCCACCCTATTTGATGCTGGCAGTATTTATCTCTGGCTTTGCTTTACGTGTGGGCGTTGGCGGGCATTTGCCATTACCGCGCGTTCTGGGTGAGGGGCTTGGTACCGCGCTCATTATTCTGGCGATTGTTTTGATCCAATTGGCCGTGGCGACATTTGTTGACGGCGGCGAGGAATTGCGCCCGCCCACGCCTTCGCGTCAGCTTTTTACCAAGGGACTTTACGCGCGCACGCGTAACCCGATCTATCTTGCGATGCTGCTGCTCGGTGCCGGGATCGGCTTTGCCACGCTCAATCTGTGGACGTTGATACTCACGGCGCTAGCCGGTGTTGTGCTTTTCTATTTCGTAATTAAACCGGAAGAGCATTATCTGGAAGAACGCTTTGGCGAGGACTATCAGGCCTATACAAAGCAAGTGCGACGCTGGTTTTAACCGCCATATTTGTCTACGCCTCCCCGCGACTTGATCGCGGGGTCCAGAGTGATCCGTCTACTGAGAGCTATCGATAGACTGCCTTTGGGCAGCGCCATAGACCCCGTGGTCAAGCCACAGGGAGGCGGGAATTGCATTAGATATCCCGTCTTCTTGAGCAAGTGTCGCGCCGCCCCGAGGTCTATCCAAAACTCAAAATCTGTTGGGGGAGGCCGCGCCTCCATTCACTGCGACACCGAACTGTTTCAAAATGAAAGACTTATCCCCGTTGGCCTGAGGCGAGGCATAATGGATCCATGGAACAGGTGGCATTACGGCGTAAGATTGACCGGCATCAGCGTATTATGCTGCGCTTTGTGGATTTTTGTTTCGCGCAGTTTGAGCATTTTTTCGACGGCGGCGGCGCGCTTTTGGGGCCGGCGCGCGAGGGGCCGAGCCCGCAGCGAGATGAGCGTCTTGATGCTGCGCAAAAACTGTCCCAGCTGGTTTTGGCCATGCTTGCCTATATACGCTCGCCGCGGCGGTTTTTTATGCTGCTGAAAGAAAAGCAGGCTCGCCGTCTCTCTCATGCGTCGGCGCCAATGACACCGGCACCGAACAACCCACCGCAGATGACGGTAAGAGGTGATCGCCTTGCGCCGCCTGTCTGGACCGAAGAGGGGCCGATGGCGTTCGTCTTGCGGATTTGTGCCAAGGGGCGGCGCATGGTCCGCCGCGATATGGCGCTGCGTTTTGGTCCGCTTACCGATGACCTGCCTACAACGGAAAAAATGCTATCAATGGCCGCGAGCAAAATTGGCGTTGACGCCGCCACGCCTGGCGGTGAAACGATCAAACCAGCGGCGAAACCGCAATCGTCTATGCCAAGACGATCGCCGCGCCGGGCTGATCTCTATCAAACAGCTTCCCCGCTTTGCCTGTTGCCAAAACAATCTGAATGACGGGCCGCCCATTAATGGGCCTGATGGATGCCGTGTTCTGTGGTAACAGCAACGGGTCAGCGATGATCCGTACGCAGGCTATTTTTCTCAGGCACCCGGCTCACGGTCATAGCCCGGCACGAACGCAATCACCGTTTGAAAGGCCGCCGCCGCCCCCGCACCGCCACACGCACATAAGAGTAAGGTGGCGGCCATATCCCCGGCGGCGAAGCGCGAAGCCCGTGCGATCACGAGGAAGAGTAATAGGCCGCAAGCTGCCTTAGCATAAAAGCGCAAAATGTCCGAGAACGGATCACCGCCGCCCGGCTGAAAATGCGCCGCAAAGCGCGGACGCACGAGCCACACATAAAACCAGGCGCCAAAACCGGCAAGGAACACCGCCGCGAACAGGGATTTATCGTGGAACAGGCCAGCCAGCAAAATACGCGCTTCGGTGAAGCTTGCCCCAGCAACCATGGCGCCGATGATCCCAAAAATCCCGCTCACGAAAAGGGTGGCAACCGGGCGGGCGTCTTTTGCTCCCCGCATGGTGGCGTTGGCCGGTTTTGAGGGCAGGCCGAAATTTCGGCTCATGAGGTCTCCATCGCTTGTTCGCCTCGTGCGATAGCGCACATTCCGGGTCTGGTCGAGCTATAGCGTTCCCAGGCGACGTGTGTGCGGTGCACCCTGCGGAATCGCGTAAAGAAAAGGCTTAAAGTGTCGTCTTACGTCCAATTTAAGCAACGACGCTTCAAAGATGGGCAAGCTGTGTCTTAACGCTTGTTAGAATAGCGGCAAACATGGCGGGGGTGAGGCGGCCGGTTTGGGTATTTTGCCGGGAGCAATGATAGCTGTTGATGAGGCGGATTTTGCCACTGGTGTGGTTTGGAATATGCCGCCCGCTGATCGTCAGATTATACTGTGCGCCATGGCCAAACGGATGGGCACTGATCGTCAGGCCGAGGAGGCGCAAGAAAGCCCGGTGGGCCTGGCCGCCAAGGGCGAGCACGATGTGCAAGTGCTTCATGGCCCGCATTTGGGCTTTGAGAAACCGCGCACATTGGTCAAATTCCGTGCGGGCCGGGGCATTACCCGGCGGGGCGCAGGCCACGGCATTGGAGATGGCGATATCAGGCAATGATAGGGCCGTGGGGTTGGCCCCATCATAATGCCCCGTGGCCAGCCCCGCCGCCAATAAGCCGTGGAAGAGAAACGCCCCGCTGGCGTCGCCATGAAACACATGGCCGGTGCGGTTTGCCCCGCGCCGACCGGGCGCAAGGCCGAGGATCAGTAATCTTGCCGTTGCCGGGCCCAGGGGCGGCACGGCACCGTTAAACCAACTGGGAGCCGTAGCTTTATTCTCCGCCCGGTAGGCCGCAAGCCGGGGGCAACGTCGACATCCCGGCGGCGGTGTTGCGGTGTTGGGAAAAGACTTGCGTGAAGGCTCGATGAGCCTCAGCGCGGGCGTTGTGGCGTTCACGGTGTTGCCCGGCGCGGGGCTGGTGTTTCAACGGAGGCGAATGCCTGCCTAGTCGTCATCAAAATTATCGTCATAGTCGTCATCATCATCATAATCATAGTCATCGAGCCCATCATCGGCCTGGACCGCGCGGGGCTTGCGGTTTTGTTGTCCCTGATTGCCCCCTTGACTATTGGCGGCGCGCCCGATGGTTTTTTCGATGCTGGTGATGTCGATGAACTGATCGGCTTGGCGGCGTAACTCGTCAGACGCCATGGGCGGGCTTGATTTGATTGTGGAAACTACGGTAACGCGCACGCCTCTTGCTTGTACCGCCTCTATCAGACGGCGGAAGTCGCCATTGCCGCTAAACAGAACAACGTGATCCAGATGTTCCGCAAGCTGCAGCATTTCCACCGAAAGCTCCACGTCGATGGAGCCTTTGAACCGCTTGCGGCCTTGCGCGTCTGTGTAATCGCGCGCCAGTTTTGTCACCATCGTGTAGCCATTATAATCGAGCCAATCGACTAGCGGGCGCAAGGGCGAATAATCCTGATCACGATCCTCTTGCATAGCGGTAAAATAATAGGCGCGGATCAGGTGCGCTTCCTCATGCACAACAGAGAGCAAGCGCTTGTAATCAATATCAAATCCAAGGTTTCTTGCGGCCTTATAGAGGTTTGCACCATCAATGAAGAGGGCTGTCTTTTCTGTGGGTTTGAGATTTAGGAAACTCATCTTTGCCTCATGCGGTTGCCCGGTTGAAAGTGTTTCGCGGCGCCGGCAAAACCGCCGGGTCGCTCATAAGCGCGAAAGGGTTCAAAATCAGGGCGTTATCCCTAAATGCCTATGGGTGTTTGCGAGTATGTCAAGCGTTGACCACAAGAGTGCCGGGGCCGGACCGGCAAAACTGATTATTGCACTTGGCGCGAATACGCCGCTGCGTGACCGCTCGCCTGCGCAAACAATTGCGGCTGTGTTGCAGGTCTTATCGGGGCTGTTTGCAGCGCCCCGGTGCAGCCGACTGTTTGCCTCGCCGGCCTGGCCTGATCCCGGCGAGCCGCCATTCGTGAACGCGGTCTTTGTGGGCCAGACGCGGCTTGATCCCCATGCGGTGCTCGGCTTGCTCCATGATATCGAGGCGGTTTTTGAGCGTCAGCGCACACGGCCCAATGCGCCGCGCACTCTTGATCTTGATCTCATCGATTGGGGTGGCCGCGTGATTGTGCCCCCGGCTGGCGAGCCCACGGCGCTATGCCTGCCGCATCCGCGTGTAACAAAACGGGACTTTGTCCTGGCGCCCCTTTGCGATGTGTGGGCAAACTGGCGCGACCCGCATACCGGCAAATGCGCAGCGGCGTTATTAGCGGCGCTGTCACCGGTGACCGCGACGCCCATCGAGAGCACCGCGTAAACCGATTTTGGGGCCTTGTGCTTTGATGGCGAAGCCTCTATCTCCACCAATCTTCTTAATGATATCGGAGGATTTCCCATGGCCCGCGTCACTGTTGAAGACTGCGTTGATAAAGTGACGAACCGGTTCGATCTGGTTCTGCTGGCGGCCCATCGCGGGCGTATCTTGTCGTCGGGGGCCGGCCTTCTGGTTGACCGCGACAATGACAAAAACCCTGTTGTTGCCCTGCGCGAGATTGCCGACGGGGCCCTGAAGCCCGATGAGTTGGAAGAAGACCTTGTCTCCTCGCTGCAGAAACATAATAGCACCGACGATGTTGAGGCCGCGGATCCTGAAGCGGAAAGCGCCGACAAGCCCGAATTTGACGAGCTGAATGAGGCCGACTTTATCAAGTCGCTGCAAGATTCTGGCATGACCGGCCAGCAAAGCCTGCCCAAAAGCTAACGCCAATTGCTGGGCCCGTTTGCATAACGCGCGGGCATTGCATTTTCGTTTCGCGTTGCTTCGCAAATGTTCTACGCTTTACGCTGTTGTAGGCCCAGCCCACGGGCTTATTTGTCAGTCTAAAGGCGCCTCTGTCATGCCCTCGTCCAGCACCTCGCGTGCACGCCTTATCGTTCACACGTCTTTCGGCCGTAAAAGCCGCGCCCGGCGCAGCCTGACCCATCGCTTGCGCCGAGCCATGCAGTTTCGCCAAGCCGCCCGCCGCAAGCTGAGCCTTGGGCGCCGCCGCCAGGTGAAAAAGCGCGCGAGCCTGTTGCGTACCCAGCATCGGCGCCAGCCGCGATTGAGGCGCTGACCATGGTTCGGCCGCTTCCCCATGCTAGCGCCGAGGGCGCAGAATCGACCGGCACCGCGGCCTCCATGCCCGTGGGTTTTATCCGCCAGTTTGAACTGGTCGACCGGGTTCGTGCGTATGCGGCTGATTTTGATGAGGATCAACTGAACCGCGCCTATGTTTTTGCCATGAAGGCCCATGGCGGCCAAACACGAAAATCAGGTGATCCTTATTTTACTCACCCCCTCTCGGTTGCGGCCATACTGACGGAACTGAAAGCAGACCCTGCATCAGTCATCACAGCCCTGTTGCACGACACCGTTGAAGATACCGAAACAACGTTAGACGATATCCGCGCCCTGTTCGGTGAAGAGATTGCCCAATTGGTTGATGGGGTCACCAAGCTATCGCAAATCGAATTACGCTCCGGTGCCAGCAAACAGGCGGAGAATTTCCGCAAACTTGTCATGGCCATGGCCGACGATGTGCGTGTTTTATTGGTCAAGCTCGCCGACCGGCTCCATAATATGCGTACACTGCATTTCTTCTCGAATGCAGAAAAAAAAGAGCGGATTGCCAGGGAGACCTTAGAGATTTATGCGCCGCTGGCCGGGCGGATTGGTATCCAGCGTTTCCGCGATGAGCTTGATGATTTGTCATTCCGCATTCTGAACCCGCAAGCCTATGACACGCTCGCCCGCCAGCTTGACCGTCTGCATACGGACACTGTGAAAGGCGTTGTTGATCTGGCCCAAACCTTGCGGGAAAGGTTGTCGTCGGCGGGGCTAAACTGTGAGGTGATGAGCCGCGAAAAACGGCCCTATTCGATTTGGCGGAAGATGGAGGCGAAGAACCTGTCTTTTGAGGATCTTGCTGATATCTACGCTTTCCGCGTGATTGTTGAAACCATTGAGGATTGCTACCAGGCCCTTGGCATTATCCACACCCGCTGGCGCATGATCCCGTCGGAGTTTGATGACTATATCTCGGTGCCCAAGCCGAATAATTACCAGTCTATCCACACCGCTGTGGTGGGCCCGCCGGGTGCAGGTGGCAATCGCCAGCGTATCGAAATCCAAATCCGTACCCGGACCATGCATGACCATGCCGAACGAGGCGCCGCCGCCCATTGGCGCTACAAAGACCCCGGCGCAACTTCAGGCAATGGCGTCATCCAAAATCTGCCCGCGCAAACTGACTATATCGTGCCGCCTGACTTTGATTTTTACCACACGCCGCGCAATCTTCAGGCATTGTTTCAGGGCGAAGACCCTGACGAGGCGCTGAAATACGCAAAGCTTGAACTGTTTCAGGATCAGGTGTTTTGCTTCACCCCAAAAGGCAGCGTGATTGCGTTGCCACGCGGGTCCAGCGCGCTCGATTTTGCCTATGCGGTGCATACGGACATTGGTGATAGCTGTATCGGGGTTGAGATCAATAAGCGCTCCCGGCCCCTGCGCACGGTGCTATCGAACGGTGATGTGGTCAAGGTGCTGCGCGCCGATAATGCGCGCCCCCCGACGGAGTGGGAAGATATTGCCTTTACCGGCCGCGCGCGCACGGCCATCCGCCGCCGCCTGAAGGAGTTGGCGTATTCTGATCAAGTTGCCATGGGGCAGCGCGTGGCGGAAAGCGCCTTTTCTGGTGCGAAGCTCGATTTCTCGCCCAAGGCGGTCAAGCTTGCCCTTGAGCGATTGAATATTGAAACAACCGATGAAGTGTTGGCACGGGTCGGACGCGGGGATTTATCCGTGACCGCACTGGTGGAGGCGATTTATCCCGGCGCCCCGCCGATTAGCGAAAACGAAGTGCGGGCGGCCAATGCCGGGGGCAGTGTTGATGCAAAAAGCATTGTGGCCGGGATTACGCCGGGTTTTGCTGCCTCGCTGGCACCCTGTTGTCGGCCAATCCCGGGGGACAGGATCGTCGGTATCAAGAGTGTTCCGGGCGATGGTGCGCGCCATATTCAGGTGCATACGATTTTTTGCACCAAATTGGCGCGCCGCGATCCGGCCCTGGACCGCTGGGTCGATTTGCGTTGGCGTACCGATCAGAAAGACTACCGTGCGGCCAGTGCGATAAAAATGACTGTGCATAATGAGGTTGGCGGGCTTAGCGAGATTGCATCGGTGATTGCCCGTTACGGCGTCTCGGTGACCAATATCAGTTTTATCAATCGGACCCCGGACTTTTTTGATCTTGTCATTGACGTTGGTGTCAAAGACATCAAAACCCTGACGCAACTTTTGACCGCATTGCGCGCATCGCGCATTACAATCTCCGTTGAACGGGATGAGGCTCATCATGATGACACAAACTGAAGTTTTGCAGGAGTTTGAGGCAGCTGGCGCGCTCCTCAAAGGGCATTTTGTGCTTTCGTCAGGCCGTCATTCAGACACTTATCTCAACAAATCAATCGTCTCCATGTATCCGGACCGCACCGCGCGGCTGTGTAAGGCGCTGGCCGAAAAAGCGGTGACCCATTTCGGTAACCGGATCGATTATGTTGTCGCGCCGGCCATGGGCGCGATTATTTACGGGTATGAGACGGCACGGCATTTGGAAAAACCGTTTATGTTTACCGAGCGAGTTGACGGCAACTTTACCCTGCGCCGGGGCTTTGGCGTTCCGGAAAATGCGCGGGTACTGATTATTGAGGATATCGTCTCCACCGGGTTGTCGGCGCGTGAATGTATCGCGGCTGTGCGCGATCTTGGTGCTGAAGTGATGGGGCTTGCCTGCCTCATTGATCGCTCCGGCGGTAGTGCCGATGTGGGTGCGCCCATGACGGCGCTGGCCACGCTGGATGTTGAAAGTTGGCCAGCGGACGCGTTGCCCGGTCATCTGCAGGCCATTCCGGCGGTTAAACCCGGTAGCCGCGGGGTTAGCCAATGAGTAATCCGGCCGCTGACTATCCACCAATGCGTCTTGGCGTGAATATTGACCATGTGGCAACCCTGCGCAATGCGCGCGGCGGTGATCATCCTGATCCGGTGCGCGCGGCGCTCGGCGTTATTGCGGTGGGGGCCGATGGCATCACGGCCCATTTGCGCGAAGATCGCCGCCATATCCGTGATGAGGATATGCGCCGGTTAAAAGATGAAATATCGGTGCCGCTGAATTTTGAAATGGCGGCAACGGCGCCGATGCTCGCAATCGCTGAGGAGATACGCCCCCACGCCTGTTGCCTGGTACCGGAAAACCGCCATGAACGGACGACCGAGGGTGGTCTTGATGTGGCGGGCGCCGAAAAAGCAATGACCGATTATGTGACGGCGCTAACGACCATTAACGCGCGAGCGTCGTTATTTATTGATCCTGAGGCTGATCAAATCCGGGCTGCAGCCCGTACCGGTGCACCGGTGATTGAGCTTCACACCGGGCCCTATCATGAGGCGTGCAGGGTGACGGATCGCGCCAGGATGAGTGCAACTTTTGATGCGTTGCGCGAGGGCGCGGAGCTTGCCGCGTCGCTGGGTCTTGAGGTGCATGCGGGCCACGGTCTGACCTTTCAGAACGTGCAGCCGGTGGCGGCAATCCCGGTTATCCGGGAGCTGAATATCGGGCATTTTTTGGTGGGCGAAGCTGTCTATATGGGTTTGCCGGAAGCGGTGCGGGAAATGAAGCGCCTCATGGCCGATGCGCGCACGGGTGGGCATTATTAAATGCACAAAAATCTCGATATGCGTGACGACACCCTCGACGATCCCGAGGTTAAAGCGCTGTTGGAGGATCACTATGAGTTAAGCGTGGCCATGAGCCCAGTGGGAAAAGCCCATGTTTTTTCTTTTGATCGACTGAAGCAGGATGATATCACCTTTTGGTCGTTCTGGCGCGCGGGTGTTTTGCGCGGTGTGGGGGCGTTGCAGCGTCTTTCTTCCACCATGGGTGAGCTCAAAAGCATGCATGTGGCGCAGGCATCCCGGCGCCAGGGGATTGGCGCGGCGATTGTGCACTGTCTTGAGGATCAGGCACGCCGCCTCGGGTTCACGCAGCTATATTTGGAGACGGGCGCAAATGCGTATTTTGCCCCGGCACGCCGTCTCTATAATAATTGCGGATTTTTTCCGTGTGGTCCATTTGGTTCCTATAAGGATGACCGCGATAGCGTTTATATGCATAAAGAGATCAGGTCATGATTATCGGTATTGGTAATGACATCATCGATATCCGGCGGATTGAAAAAACGCTTGCGCGCCATGGTGACCGGTTTGTGCAGCGCCTGTTTACACCGATTGAGCAAGCAAAATCTGATCGTCGCCATTTGCGCGCGGCATCTTACGCAAAACGTTTCGCTGCGAAGGAGGCGTGCGCCAAGGCGCTTGGGACCGGTTTGGCAAAAGGCGTATTTTGGCGCGATATGGGCGTTGTGAATTTGCCAGGCGGTAAGCCAACTATGGCCTTGACCGGCGGTGCGCGCGCGCGCCTGGACGCCTTAACCCCGGCGGGTTTTGACGCGGCCATTCATCTGACCATTACCGATGATTTTCCCACCGCCCAGGCAATTGTCATTATCGAGGCAATGCCGAGGGCAGAGGGGGCGTGATGGAAAGCACACATGACCCACAGCCCGCACCTCAATCGTCAGAAGCGACCAGTGAACGCAGCGAGCGCAGTCAAAATGAGTTTGCCTCCCTCGCCATGATTGCGCTGTTGGCGCTTGGTCTTGCCCTTTTTGTGCGGATAATTTTTGTCCAGCCCTATAATATCCCCTCGGCGTCCATGGCCCCAACGCTGTTGACCGGTGATTTTATTCTGGTTGGCAAATCACCTTATGGCTATTCGCGGGCGTCATTGGTGTGGCCATTCACGCGATTGCCAGTGCACGGACGATTATTGGCGAGTAAACCCAAACGCGGTGATATTATCGTCTTCAAAAATAAAAAAGATGGTAATCGCGATTACATAAAACGGATCATTGGCCTGCCGGGTGAGGAGATAAGACTATTGGAAGGACGTGTACTGATTGATGGCGGTGTGCTCGCCCGTGATTTTCTAGGGACGAACCGGGCGACTTGCGATGGTCAGCAACGCGATGTGCCGATTTGGCGCGAAAGCCTGCCAAACGGTGTGACCTATGTGGTCCAGGAGTGCGCTGGTGATGACGGCCGGCTCGATACAAAAGGGCCTTACCGCGTGCCAACGGGTCATTATTTTGTCATGGGCGATAATCGCGATCAGTCGCAAGATAGCCGCGTGACCGCCTATGTGGGGACGGTGCCGTTTGATGATATTGTGGGTAAAGCCGATCGTATTATGATTTCGATTAATGGAGCGGGCCGCGCCCCGTGGCAGGTTTGGGCGTGGCCCAGCGCGTTTCGCGGTGCGCGTGTTCTAAAACCGGTTAACTGAATGATGACGCAAAAAAAACCATTGGAAAAAGGATTTGATGAGACGGGGATCAGTGCGTTGGAAACACGTGTTGGTCATACGTTTACCGATAGAACCCTTCTCAACCGGGCGCTAACCCATTCCAGCCTATCGGCACGCGGCAATAATATTCGCGATCTGGAACGGCTCGAATTTCTTGGGGACCGCGTATTGGGTCTGATGGTGGCTGAGGCGTTGTGGCGGCGCCATCCGGATATGGCCGAAGGCGATCTTGCCCCGCGTCTCAATGCACTTGTGCGCAAAGAAACCTGCGCCAAGGCGGCGATAGCGCTCGGTCTTGCTGATCTGGTGCGCTTATCGAGTTACGAGGAAGAAGCGGGGGGCCGCGAAAAGGTTGCGATCCTCGGGGATGTTTGTGAGGCTTTTTTGGGTGCGCTTTATATTGATGGCGGGCTCGAAGCGGCGGGGCGGGCGTTCGACTTATTCTGGGCCCCGCAGCTTGATGTGCTTGCCAAACGCCATCGCGATGCGAAAACCGCGCTGCAGGAATGGTCGCAGGAACGCAAACTCGGCGTGCCCCACTATAAAGTTGTGGCCCGCGATGGGCCCGCCCATCAGCCATCTTTTAAGATTGAAGTACAGGTTGAGGGCTTTGCCCCGGCCCATGGCGGTGGATCGTCAAAACGGGGTGCACAGATGAAAGCGGCGAAAGCGTTTCTGGAACGCGAAGGCATATGGGGACAGGATGACTGACGGCGATCAAACCCTGGGCAGCACGGACCCTGTGCCAGCAGATGAGATGACCCAGTGCGCACTGATCGCGGTGATCGGTGCGCCCAATGCGGGCAAATCCACGCTTGTTAACGCCATGGTGGGCGCGAAGATTTCTATCGTGACCCATAAGGTGCAAACCACCCGTGCGCGGGTACGCGGGGTTGCCCTGCAAGGCACCACACAGCTTGTTTTCATCGATACGCCCGGCATTTTCAAACCCAAACGCCGGCTCGACCGCTCCATGGTTGCCGCCGCGTGGGAGGGGGCAGAGGGCGTTGATATGACATTGTGCATGGTTGATGTGCCAACCTATCTTGCCGCCGACAAGGGCGAAGCCTCGGCCCGCAAATGTCGCGACGATACCGATGCAATTTTGGCACGGCTCAGCGATAGTGATGGGGCGGCCGTCCTTGTTCTGAATAAAATTGATCGTATACCCCGTGATCGACTATTAGCTCTATTGGATAAGCTTGGTCAGGCTGCTGCGTTCACGCGCGTTTTTCTGATTTCGGCGCTCACCGGTGACGGGATTGCCGATCTTAAAACGTTTCTTGCTGAGGGTGCCCCCACGGGTCCCTGGCTTTACCCAGAAGATCAGCTTTCTGATATAACCGACAGATTAATGGCCGCGGAGGTGACGCGCGAGAAACTTTATCTGCGACTCCATGACGAGCTACCCTATGACACAACGGTGGAGACCGAGCGCTGGACCCGGACGGAAAAAAAAGAATTGCGGATTGATCAGATAATTTATGTGGCCCGCAATACCCAAAAAGGCATCGTTGTGGGCAAAGGCGGGCGGACCCTGAAGACTATTGGTGAGTTGGCACGCAAGGAATTGGCTGAGATTTTGGACGAGCCGGTGCATTTGTTTATCCATGTGAAAGTACGGGAAAACTGGGCAGATGAGGCGGCGCGCTATCGGGAAATGGGTCTTGATATTGTCGATTGACCACCATCAATTTTTACAAAAGTCTGTGTAAAGATGGAATGGAGCGATAAAGCCATTATTCTATCGGCCCGCGCCCATGGGGAGGGGCATGCGGTGGCGGAGCTTTTCTCGCCGGAGCGCGGTCGTTGGTCCGGGCTTGTTTACGGGGGCACCGGGCGCAAGATGAGCCCCTTGCTGCAACCTGGTAACCGTGTCGCGGCGCACTGGCGTGGGCGACTCGAGGACAGTCTCGGGCATTTTTCCCTGGAATTGACTGAGCCGGTGGCCGCTGGTCTCCTCGGTGAACGCCTACCGCTCGCCGGTCTTTCCGCGGTGACCAGCGTGGCGCTTGCCAGTCTGCCGGAGCGTGAGGCGCATCCGCGTATTTATGATGGTCTCGATATTGTTCTGGGGACGTTTGAAGATGCCGATATCTGGCCGGTTCTCATGGCGCGTTGGGAATTGGGCGTGCTGGGTGATCTTGGCTTTGGTTTGAATTTGGAGAGTTGCGCTGCCACGGGGGCAACCGACGATCTCGTTTATATTTCGCCGAAATCGGCCCGCGCCGTGAGCCGCGAGGCTGGCTTACCCTACCAATCCAAGCTTTTGCCCCTGCCGGGGTTTTTGCGGGGTGTGGGGTCAGCGCCGGATCTGGCCGCGGCGATTGAGGGCCTGCACACGACCGGATATTTTCTTGAAACGCGGATCTTGCATCTGGCCAACCGGACCTTGCCGGAGGCGCGAGTACGGGTCATTGATCTCCTCCGCACACAGATTGATACTTGAGGGGCCTATGGCGCAGTGACAAGAACAAAATCTGAAAAAATGATCTCGAAATCTTCATTGATCGTTTGAAGGAACCGCTTGCCCTTCGCACGCCACTGCATGCGCGTCATCAGCGCCGGGGTATCGGGAAAGACTTTTTCAAACTCTTGCGTAAAATAAAAATCATTGAGCGATGACATCACATTCGCCCGAAAGGGCGCCAGCGCTTCCACGAGATAGGTTTTAAGATCGCCGGTTTCACGGTCAATCACCAACCGCGTGCGCATACGCTTACTGAGATTAACCATGGATTTAGGCAGTTGCGCGGACACGAACGTATAGACAAACCGGGCCGGTATTTCCTCCACCAGCGTTATGTCCTGAAGATGTTGGCGATAGTCCGCATAGGTCAAACCACCCGGCTGCGCCTCAAGGCGTTTGTAGGTTTCCAGTTTTTTACGGGCAGCGGCGGGCAGGGCATCGGGCGACCCGGCGATCACGGTCCAGCGCTGGCTTGATGCGTCATAGCGGCTGACCACAGGCGGGTCTTCGAACCAGCGGAAAGCCATGGTGAAACTGACCTGCAAATCGGCCCGGGCCTCGGCTTTGGCAAGCGCCTGGGCCACGGGCTCGGGAATAGAAGTCGGTGCCGGTTGTGCGCGCACGCTCGGTGTGGACGCGGCAATCAGGCCGCCCATAATGGCCGCGAGAGCGATCAGGGGCCGAAGGCAATTGGCGGTACGTTGCATTCGAAAAATCATGGCCTTTAGGTCCGACTCTGCTACAGACCGACCATGGCAACAAAATCCCGCAAAAAAAAGGCCGCGCCCACTGCGCCGGCCAAGCCCGAAGACATTTTTCTGGAACCGCTCGATGATGCGCTTGCCCAGCGTTATCTCGCCTATGCGCTGTCCACAATCACGTCGAGGGCCTTGCCCGATGTGCGCGACGGGTTGAAACCGGTGCACCGGCGCATCCTTTACGCCATGCGTGAGATGAAACTAAACCCCACGGGCAGCTATAAAAAATCCGCTAAGGTTGTGGGCGAGGTCATGGGTAATTTTCATCCCCACGGCGATGCATCAATCTATGATGCCATGGTGCGATTGGTTCAGGATTTTTCCGTCCGTATACCGCTGGTCGATGGGCAGGGGAATTTTGGCAATATTGATGGTGATAACCCGGCTGCCATGCGGTACACCGAAAGCCGCTTGACCGAGGCCGCGCAATTGCTGTTGGAGGGAATTGACGAGGACGCGGTTGATTTCCGCGATACTTATGACGGGGAGGGCAAAGAACCGGCAGTGCTGCCGGCGGCGTTCCCCAACCTTATGGCCAATGGTGCCTCCGGTATTGCGGTGGGCATGGCAACGTCGATCCCGCCGCACAATATTGCTGAGTTGATTGATGCGAGCCTGCATCTGATCAAAACGCCCAATGCGCGGACCGAAACACTGCTCAATCATATTCTGGGCCCTGACTTTCCCACCGGCGGTGTGTGCGTGGAGGCGCGCGAAGACATTCTGGCGACCTACGAGAGCGGGCGTGGTGGCTTTCGTGTGCGGGCAAAATGGGAAACCGAAGATATCGGGCGCGGTCGGTATCAAATCGTGATCTCCGAAATCCCCTACCAGGTACCAAAGTCAAAACTAATTGAGCGTATTGCCGATCTGGTCCAATCAAAGAAACTGGCGATCCTCGCCGATGTGCGCGATGAAAGCGCGGAAGACATCCGCGTGGTGCTGGAGCCCCGGGCCGCGGGGGCTGATCCGGCGGCGGTGATGGAAACCGTCTTTAAGCTGACGGATCTGGAATCACGTTTTTCCATGAACCTCAATGTGCTGGATGCGGGCGGCGCCCCGCGGGTGATGGGTCTAAAAGAGGTCTTACGCAGTTGGCTGGACCATCGGCGCGATGTGTTGGTCCGGCGCACACGCTTTCGGCTTGAGAAAATTGCCCGGCGGTTGGAAATCCTTGATGGCTTTTTAATCGCCTATCTCAATCTTGATGAGGTGATCAGGATTATTCGGTATGAGGATCAACCCAAAGAACAGTTAATGGCCGTGTTCTCCCTCACCGATGTGCAGGCCGAAGCTATTTTGAATATGCGTCTTCGCGCCCTGCGCAAATTGGAAGAAATGGAGATTAAGCGCGAGCACAAAGCGCTGAAAGCCGAGCAAAAGGAACTCAAAGCGCTCCTAAAATCCGAACCTGGGCAATGGAAAAAGATTGCCGAACAACTGCGCGACGTGCGCAAAAAGTTCGACCCCAAATCTGATATCGGGCGGCGCCGCACGATTTTTGCCGAGGCACCGGAGGCCGAGGCGCTTGATATGGAAGCGCTGATTGAAAAGGAACCGGTGACAGTCATTGTCTCCGAAAAAGGGTGGGTACGCACGATTAAAGGGCATATTGAGGACCTGAAGTCAGTTAAGTACAAGGATGGCGACCGCGCCGGTCAGGCGATCCATGCCATGACCACCGATAAATTGTTGGTCTTTGGAACCAACGGTAAATTCTACACCCTCGACGTGCATAGCCTGCCCGGTGGACGCGGCCATGGAGAGCCGATCCGGCTATTGGTTGACCTTGAAAATGATCATGCTGTTTGCGCGCTCTATATCTATGAGGGCGCGCGCCATTTTCTGGTGGCGTCGTCCGCCGGTCACGGTTTTGTTGTGGCGGAAAAGGATTGTCTCGCCACAACTAAAAAAGGCAAACAGGTGCTGAATGTGGGGGCTGGCGGTGAAGCGGTTGTGTGTCGGCCCGCCGATGCGCCTGATAAGGCGGGCACCATGGTTGCCGTTGTGGGCACCAACAAAAAGTTTCTAGTTTTTGACGCCGCGGATTTGCCGTCCATGACCCGGGGCAAGGGCGTCTTGCTCCAAAAATATGCGCAAGGCACCCTGTCCGATGCAAAAATTTTCCACAAAAAGGAGGGGCTCACCTGGGTCGACCGGGCGGGGCGTTTACAAACCGTCGAGACGTGGAAAAGTTATGAGGGTAAACGCGCTCAAGCGGGCAAGATTGCCCCCAAGGGCTTCCCGACGTCGCGAAAATTTGGATCCAGTTAAGAGCCTGGCTGATCGGTCGAATGGGCACCTAAACCTAACGCGCTATTTTTCCGTCAGAAGGTCGCCATGAGCATTCCTTGTGTTTTTTCAAGCTAGATACATTACGCAAAAAGGTACGATGCTCTTGAGTACGGGGTAAATCCCGCACTTTATCGGTCAAGGGGTAAGCTACAGCACCGGAAGGTCGAATGGCTGATCCGCTTGCTTGAATGCGCTGGCCCCTCGTGTCACGATAAAGGTTAACGAGGAGAGTGTCAGATGAAAAACAAGCTTTTGACGTCAACAATTATAGGGGCCGTTTCGGTCATTTTGGGCGGCTGTGCCAGTGTCACTGATAGTGGCCAAACAGCAACTCAGTCTGCGGTTCGGGCGGCAACATCGGCGGTGGCCCCGGTGGCTGCACCAACATATCCGGTGGAGGCGTTTTTTGAGACCACGTCCTATTCCCTAGCGGGGAGTGAGCGCGCCTGGTTTCCCGATAACCAATCGGTCCTGATCAGTTCCGATGAAACCGGCATCTTTAACGCCTACGCCCTTAATGTTGAGACCGGGGACCGCCGCGCCCTGACCACCTCAACAACCAATGCAAGTTTTGCCATTGGTGTCTTAAAAGATGGCAGTATTCTGTACACGGCTGATGGTGGCGGCGATGAAATCAACCATATTTTCCACCGTGCCCTTGACGGCATGGTTACAGATTTGACACCGGGAGAGGCGGTGAAGGCCTATTTTGTGAGCTGGCAGGCGGGCAATGATGCCTTCATCATCGCGACGAATGAACGGGACCCCAGTTTTTTTGACGCTTATCGTGTTGACGCGGAAACGTTTGAAAAGAGCCGGATTTTTGAGAACACGCAAGGGCTCGGCAATTTCGTCGTCTCCGGGGAGGGACGCCATCTTGCGGGACTAAAATCGCGGACCTCGGCGGATAACACCATTTTTCTTGTTGATCTTGCCGGTAATGGCGACGCCCGGGAAATTACCCCCCATGACGGGAATATTCAGCATACGGTTTTCACCTTCACCCCCGATGGATCGGCCCTTGTCTATGGTACCGACGCAGCCGGTGAATTTGTGCAGGCGTGGAAGCATGATGTGGAAACGGGCGCCCAAGAAGCAATGTTGGAGGCGGAATGGGACGTGAGTTACGTGACCTATTCCCCATCGGGCGATTATCTGGTTGCCGGGGTCAATGAGGACGCGCGGACCGTTGTTTCTATTGTTGACGAGACCGGCGAATTTGTGGCGCTGCCAGACGGGTTGCCCGAGGGCGATTTACGCAATTTGCGGTTTTCGCCCGATGAGGACACGCTTGCCTTGATTGTGAATTCATCGCGTTCCCCGTCGGATATTTTTCATGTTGACCTTACCAAAGGCGATGTTGACCAGTTAACCGATGCTCTTGCCGGTAAAATTGATCCCAGCCATCTCGTTGCCGCTGAGGTTATTCGCTATCCAAGCTATGACGGGTTGGATATCCCCGCCATTCAATACCGCCCGCTCGGGGCGTCTGCTTCAACGCCTGTGCCGGCTGTTGTCCTTGTCCATGGTGGGCCGGGCGGTCAAAGCCGCACGGGCTTTTCGTCCATGATCCAGCATATGGTCAATAACGGGTTTGCGGTTCTTGCCGCCAATAATCGTGGATCGTCAGGATACGGCAAAACCTTTTTCCATCTTGATGATAAACGCCATGGTGATGTGGATTTGCGCGACATTGTTGAAGCAAAATCGTATCTTGCGGGTCTTGACTGGGTTGACGGCGATAATATCGCGGTGATGGGCGGGTCCTATGGCGGCTATATGACCATGGCCGCCCTTGCCTTCCACCCGGAAGTTTTTGACGCTGGCGTCAATATATTCGGTGTGACGAATTGGGTCAGAACCCTGGCGAGTATCCCGCCCTGGTGGGAGAGTTTTAAGGAATCCCTATTCGACGAAATGGGTGACCCCGCCACCGATGGTGATCGCCATCGCGCCATCTCCCCACTGTTCCACGCGCAGAATATCACCAAGCCCGTCCTTGTGGTCCAAGGGGCGAATGATCCGCGTGTCCTGCAAGTGGAAAGCGATGAGATGGTGGCAGCGATTGAGGCCAATGGTGTGCCCGTTGAATATATTCTGTTCCCGGATGAAGGTCATGGTTTCCGCAAACGCGAAAACCGGATCACCGCCTCCCAGGGCTATGTGAAGTTTCTTAATCGCTGGCTGAAAGGGCAGGTGGAGACGGCCCATGCGCCGAGTACGGTCGCTGATAGCGCCCCATAAACCGGCACCTCCGCGATATTGCCCAAACCGTGTGTGGGCCGCATTTTCAGACACGCGGTTCATGGGGGGCAAGTGAGATTAGCCAATGAAAGCACTTGTCTACGAGAAATTTGAGGGGCGACCAAAGGTTTCAAAGGTCGCTGACCCGAGCCCGGAACCCCATGGGGTCGTTGTGAAAGTGCTCGCCACCGGCTTGTGCCGCAGTGATTGGCACGGCTGGAAAGGGGACGACCCCGATATTGATTTGCCCCATGTGCCTGGCCACGAACTGGTTGGGCGCATTGAGGCGGTGGGTGCTGCTGTTCAAACCTGGTCCGTGGGGGACCGCGTAACGGTTCCATTTGTCGGCGGGTGTGGCACGTGCCCCCAGTGCGCCTCTGCCAACCAACAGGTGTGCGACGCGCAGTTTCAGCCGGGTTTTACCCATTGGGGGTCGTTCGCTGAGTATGTGGGGCTGCATTATGCCGATACCAATCTGGTAGCGTTGCCGGATGAAATTAACGCGGTCGACGCGGCCATCCTTGGCTGTCGGTTTGCCACGGCGTGGCGCGCCATCGTTGATCAGGGCGGGGTAAAGCCTGGTGTGTGGGTTGCTGTACATGGCTGCGGCGGTGTGGGTTTGTCCGCCGTGATGATTGCCCATGCTTTTGGTGCTCGGGTCATCGCCATTGACGTGAAAGACGAAGCATTGGCCCTCGCCAAGGAGGTTGGGGCCGAGCACCAACTCAATGGCGTCACGACGCCCAATGTAGCTGAAGCCATCAAGAGCTTGACCGGCGGCGGTGCGTCAATTTCCGTGGACGCTGTGGGCGACCGGGAGGTGTGTTACACCTCTATCCGGTCGCTGCGAAAACGTGGCCGCCATATTCAGATCGGTCTTCTTGATGCGGAGGAAAGCAATCCCAGTATTCCGCTCGCCCGAGTCATCGCCGACGAATTGGAAATTTTTGGCAGTCACGGTATGCAAGCCTGGCGATATCCGCAAATGATTGCCCTGATGCGGGACGGGCGGTTGGCGCCCGGCAAGCTCATCAGATCACGCGTGTCCCTTGCCGGTGCAGCAAATGCCTTGACCACCATGGGCACCAAGCCGTCCGTGGGGGTGACCGTCATCGACAAGATATAGTGCGCAAACCCCTCACGCATAATACCGTATAAAGAGGAATTGGCCATGGCCATCAAACTATCAGACACCGAGCGTGCAAGCCTCATTCGCGATTGTCCCGCCTGGACCCATGACAGTGAGCGGGATGCATTGACCCGCACCGTGAAATTTACTGATTTCAATGCCGCGTTCGGGTTTATGACGCGCATTGCCATGCAGGCTGAAAAGCTCGACCATCATCCCGAATGGTCCAATGTTTATAATTCTGTGACCGTCACGCTGACGACCCATGATGTGGACGGATTATCAAACAAAGATTGCGATATGACCCGGTTTATCGATGCCCTTGTTGATGGAAGCGCCAATTCATAGTGCCGATCGCTGAAAAAACCGGGCCCCGGTAATGACCCTGGAACTTTGGCAACTGATGGTGCTGACCGGTTTGGGCACCATTGCCGGATGGATCAATGTCATGGCGGGCGGTGGCTCCGTCTTAACGGTGCCGGTGATGGTCTTTATGGGCTTGCCTGGACCCGTGGCGAACGGCACCAATCGCATCTCGATCATTGCCCAGAATATTGTTGCGGTTTGGGGGTTTTTCTCAAAAGGGTTTAGCGATTTTCGCTTATCGGCGAGCCTTGCGGTCTTTGCGGCGGTGGGCGCGGTGTTTGGCGCCTCTGTCGGTGTGACCATTGATGGGGTTTGGTTTAACCGGGTTCTTGCCGGGGTAATCATCCTTATCTTGATCACCATGCTGGTGGACCAGAAGAAAGGGGCCACACCACAAGCCGATACAACAACCGATCCACAATCGCCGCCGAAAAACCTCGTCCTCGGCCATGTCCTGATGATTGGGGCGGGATTTTGGGGTGGCTTTATCCAGATCGGGGTTGGCTTTTTACTGATGCCGATCCTCCACCGGATCATGGGGATCGATCTGGTACGGACCAATATGCATAAGGTGTTTATCGCCCTGGTTTTTTCCATGGTGGCCTTGGCGATTTTTGCGACGCGAACGCAAATTGCCTGGGATGCGGGGATCGCGCTCGCCGTCGGCAACGCTGTGGGCGGTTATCTCGGTGCGCGCACCGCCATGGCCAAAGGGGAGCGCTGGATCAAGGCGGTGCTGGTCATCGCTATGGTGGGGTTGATCATCAAACTGGTGATATTTCCCTAATTCGGCGCGTTCGTGCCGCGGCTGAGAGCGTGCAGCACCTCCATTGCCTTTTGAGCATCGCCGGGGCTGATGAATAAATGGTCATGGTGATAGGCCGAGACCGGGTTCACGCCAATGCCCGCCGCGGCAAGATGGGTTGTGACAACAGCCAAAAACCCCACCGCCTCCAGAGATGATGCAATGCGCAGCGTGATCATGCGGCACGGATAAATTGAGGCAAAGCCCGCCGCCTCGGCATCATCTTGCTTTATCACTAGGGTTTCGCCCTCCGCCTCCTGAAACCGGAGCTGGAACGGGCCGGTATAGGGTGGTGCCGCAGGGTCCAGCGTCACAAAAACATAGAGTGCCGGATGCAATATGGGCGACATCCCCGCCAGGAGGGCGTCAAGGTCTGTGATTCCGGTTGGCGGTGCTGTGGTTTTGTTCATGATCTTTCCCTCGGGCGATGGTGCCAGGCTGGGTATACCCATTACCTGTGGACATGCCGCGTAGTGGGCGATAGGCCTTGGCACGAATTTAGTGGGAATGATGCACCATGCCAAATGCACGCACCAGCGATGATGACTTTGCCGATACCAGCCGTTTGCGTGTCGCGATCCAGAAATCCGGGCGGTTGTCGGACGGCTCCATTGAGCTTTTAAAGAGCTGTGGGCTGACGATTTCGCGCGGGCGCGATAAGCTTTATGGGCGTGTGGAAGAAATGCCCATTGATATTTTGCTGTTGCGCGACGACGATATTCCGTCCTTTGTGGCCGATGGGGCCTGCGACATCGGCATTGTGGGGGAGAATGTTGCCGAGGAGGAAGTCCTCACCGTAAACCGCACGGCGCAGGCGCAAACGGTGATGGCACTGGGGTTCTCACGGTGCCGTCTGATGATCGCGGGGCCAAAAACGGCAGCCTATACGGGCCACGAGATGCTGGCCGGTAAGCGGATTGCCACCTCCTATCCTGGTCTCACGCAGAAATTTCTCGACGCGAACGATATCAACGCCCGGCCGATCATGATGAAGGGATCGGTTGAGGTCGCACCAAGACTACGTATCGCCGATCTTGTATGCGATATTGTCTCCACGGGTGCGACGCTTGATGCCAATGGTCTGAAACCATATGTGAAAGTCTTCGAATCCGAAGCAATCCTGATCCGTAACGAGACGATGTTCGCGGCGGAGAAACAAGCAATATTCGAGGGGTTGCTCAAACGTATTCAGGGCGTCATGCGCTCACGCGATGCGAAATATGTTATGATGAATGCGCCGCGTACGGCGATTGCGGCGATTACGGAAAAACTGCCCGGTGTTGATGCGCCAACAATACTCAATCTTGCTGGCCGTGACGATATGGTGGCGATCCACGCCGTGTGCCCTGAAGCGATATTCTGGGATACGCTAGAGGCGTTAAAGGGCCTTGGTGCCAGCGGCATCCTGGTACTGAATATTGAAAAGATGATGACCTGACCGACAGATCGGCCTGGTTTTTCAATCGCTATTGCGATGCCTGCGAATAGATCGGAATGGGCGGCACCAGATTTTGTAAAAACCCGGCACTAATCTCCTATAAAACCGGACAAAAGGCGCAGTGGATGTATCGCAGAATTATATGATGTCGACAAAGGATCCGTTGAACCGTTGCGGCAGCACTAATTTTTACACTAAATATCTGTGTAGGGAAGATTATGCGGGGTTTAGGATCCCGCCTATCCGGATGGGTTCGATATAGTGTGCCAAGCCGGTTTTGGTATCGGTCTCCACCATCACCCCGCACAATGTTGCCGGGCCCGTCGCCGGGGAGAACCGGTTACCCGGCATTTTGGTGACGAACCGGGACAAGGGCTCTTGCTTTTCCATGCCGATGACCGAGTTGTAATCACCGCACATACCGGCATCTGTGAGATAGCCCGTTCCCCCGCTCATAATATGGTGATCCGCCGTGGGCACATGGGTGTGGGTGCCCACTACTAGGCTGGCGCGACCATCGCAAAAATGGCCCATGCAATATTTTTCGCTGGTGGCTTCTGCGTGAAAATCAACGAGGACCGCATCAACATCGCGGCCAAGTTCGATCCCCGCAAGCTCCCGGTCAACCGCCGTACACGGATCATCAACCGGCATCATGCCGCGTTGGCCCATGGCATTAATCACCAGAACCTGCTGGCCCTCAAGGCCAGTAAAAAGACCTGAGCCCTTGCCTGGATTTGTCGGTGGAAAATTTGCCGGCCGTAGTAATTTGGTTTCGCGTTCGAAGATCGAAATGTCATCGCGTTGATCAAAGGCGTGGTTGCCGGTGGTTAGCACATCAACACCGGCATTGAGAAAGTCATCAACAATTTTTTTGGTAACGCCAAAACCGCCCGCCGCATTTTCCACATTGACGACGATAAAATCGAGCGAGAGATCAGCCCGCACGCTGCCCATGCGGTCCAAAACCGCGTGGCGTCCGGCGCGCCCCACAACATCCCCAAAAAAAGCTAAACGCATGCTGTTTCCTGCGGTTCGGTACGTGGTGGGTCAGCGATTAACCCGAACGGCCCCGCGCTCCGTGACAATCCAATCAAGTGGCTCGTCTAGCGCGCCCGTGGGAACAGCGTCAACTTCCTGCGCGCCAAAGCCATAGCCGATGGCGACAACCGGTCCGTTTTGGCGCAGGTGCGCCAGCGTGCGGTCATAATAGCCGCCACCATAGCCGAGCCGCGCACCATCCCGCGAAAACGCGAGCAAGGGCACGATCACATGGGTGGGGATGACCGCGTCAGCGTCTGCTGGGGGTGTTTCGATGCCAAAAGCGCCTTTGACAAGGGGCATGCCCGGGGAAAAGCGTCGAAAGATTAATGGCGCGTCCCGCTTTTCAACCACGGGTAGGGCGGTGTTGAAGAGGCCCGCGTCATGGAGTGCCTCGGCGAGGGGGCGGGTGGCAAGCTCTGTGCCGGTGGCGGCGTAAAGCGCGACGATAGAACCAGGCACGGGGGCAATAGCCTCCAAAAAGTGGCGGGCGGCATGGGGCGCGGCATCGGGCCGATTGGCAAATGCTTGTGCGCGGATGGCCTTTGCCCGTTCCCGCATCAGCACTTTTTGCGGGTCTGGCGCGCGGCCCCACAATCGTTTCACAAAGTGAAAAACCATAACCCAGGTCGCCCCATCAAAATGCCACTTCCCTACAGGGGCGTGCCGCCCTCCTTAAGATTTGGCGTGCCGCCCTGGCCGTCGGAAATTTTGTTGCCCTGGAACCTAAGGTCCAGGTGGGTGCCGCATATCGAAGGCCACGGCCCTCATCAGAGGCAGCTCCCGTATAAAAGGTAAGGCCCCGGGCAAACACTTCCTAACAAACCGGGCAGCCCACCAGAGGTAAGGTGCCCGCCATCGCTTGTAAAGTGTCGCCAGGCCTGCGCGTTTTACCATCATAAGAGCGGGAAATTGGTGTGGATTTGGCCTTGAAGAGCCTCCCAAAAATCGGTCCAATATTACCACTATGTCGTGTACAGACGGTAAGGTAAGCGTTCCGTGTAATGCTTTCTATTGGTTAATGCCCCCCAGACATTTTTTCAAAATGATGTTATGACATTGAAAAACCACTATTTTTTCGATTCCATCCCTATACTGAAATAAATGTAATGGCATTTGCCCTTTTGTCGCCTGGCGAGCCCGATTATGTGCATTCCACGACGCATCGCAACAATAGCTCGCTGTCGGGCGATACGGTTTGGGTAATGAAATTAGCGGTGTGTCGTTGTTCAAAATGGAAGCTAAAAGGAAAATCTTATGTCAATCAAACGTCTCTTTGGAACAGTGATCTGTGTAGCAACAATCGGCGGTGCTGCGCTTGCGGTCGAGGCCAGTGATTTTACCATCATTGATGCAGATGCATCGGGTGGTTTATCGTTAGCAGAAGTGTTGGCCGTTGCGCCCGATGTGACCGAAGATGAGTTCGTCAATTTCGATATTGACGGATCGGGCGAGCTTTCCGAGGCCGAGTACGAGGAATGGCAAGCCTCAAGAACCAATGATGACACCCCGGAAGAGGATGTCGATGACTCAGAGGAAGATGACACCGCTGAGGCCAATACCATCAAGGATGGTGACGACACGCAAGGCTAAACTGGAGATTAATGAATGATCCCGAAGGGGTTCACCCTCTCAACCGTTCCCCTCACGGACCTTTCGGGGTCATACCATCCTTCGTATCTCATCGGTACGGGGATGGTTTATGTGAAGGGTGTTTCAAAAGTTGAGAAATTTGGTGCCTTGACGTCTTTTTCCGAAAGATGCGCTTTGTCTGGGCCCACGGGCCACGGCAAGTCTAATTCCGGTGACGCCCAGAAAACGCCCCCATCGGACGGACCATCGTAGAAATTCGTCACTTTGTAAGCGACGAGCGTATCGGGTTCCAGCGTCATAAACCCATGCAAAAAGCCGATGGGACACAATAGTTGTTTGCCATTATTGGCGGAGAGTTCTGCGCTTGCCGTCTGGCCATAGGTTGGTGAGCCCCGTCGTACATCGACGACAACGTCAAGGATGCTGCCCTTCAATACACGGACGAGTTTATCCTGCGCGAATGGCGGTGCCTGATAATGCAGGCCGCGGACAGTATATTGATGTTTCGAAAAGGAGGCATTGTCTTGCACAAAGGTTAGCGGTGCCACCTGTTCGTCGAACTGACGCTTATTGTAGGTCTCGGTAAAATAGCCGCGATCATCGGCAAACCGACGCGGAGTTAAAACTTTAACCCCTTCAATGGCAAGGCTTTCCACGTCCATGGATTTTATCCTTCGTCAGCAATTTGAATGAGGTATTGGCCATACCCACTTTTCAACAAGGGTTTGGCAAGCATGCGAAGAGTATCTGCATCAATATAGCCCATGCGAAAGGCAACTTCTTCGATACAACCGATCTTCAAACCCTGGCGCTCTTCCATGGTGTGCACAAACTGCCCCGCTTGTAAGAGCGAATCATAGGTGCCCGTATCAAGCCAGGCAAAGCCGCGCCCCAGCAGTTTTACGGCCATCTGATTGTCGTTGAGAAACATCTCATTGAGCGTTGTGATTTCTAACTCGCCGCGGGAGGAGGGCTTTACCTGTCGGGCACGCTCGCACACGGTCTCATCATAAAAATAGAGGCCCGTGACCGCGTAGTTTGATTTCGGTTGGGCCGGTTTTTCCTCGATGCTCAGCGCATTGCCGTTTTCGTCAAAGTCCACAACGCCGTAGCGCTCTGGGTCTTGCACATGGCTGCCAAATACAACCGCGCCCTCGGTTAGGCTTGCCGCATCTTGCAGCATTTCGGGTAGTCCGTGTCCGTAGAAAATATTGTCGCCAAGGATAAGCGCACTTTTATCTCCGCCAATGTGATCTTCGCCGATGATCATTGCCTGGGCGAGGCCTTTGGGTTCGGGCTGAATGGCATAGCTGAGGCTGATCCCCCAGCTCGATCCATCGCCCAAAAGACGTTTGAAAATCTCTTGATCCTCCGGCGTTGTGATGATGAGGATATCTTTGATCCCCGAAAGCATCAGCACCGAGAGCGGATAATAGATCATCGGTTTGTCATAAACCGGCAGCAATTGTTTGCAGGCCGCTTTGGTAATCGGATAAAGCCGCGTGCCCGATCCACCCGCTAGAATAATGCCCTTCATGGGAGCCTCCATCGGCCCGTTTTGCAGGGCGCATGTACCATCGCTTTGGTGTTATACGTGTTTGAGCTGTTCAACGATATCGACAAGGCTTTTTTCCCAATCGGGGGTATCGATGTCGAACGTCTCCTTGATTTTTTCGCAATTGAGAACGGAATAGGCCGGGCGCTGGGCCGGGGTGGGATATTGCGCGGTGGTGATGCCTTCCACCGGTGTTGGGATCCCAGCGGCCCTTAGACTGGCGCGCGCCAACCCCGCCCAATTGGTCGCGGGCGCCCCGGCAAAATGATAAAGCCCGGACTTTTCTGGCGCGGCAATAAGCGCATCGGCGATGCTCACCATGGCGCTGGCAATAGCATCGGCGGGTGTGGGCCCGCCCCATTGGTCGGCGACGATGGTTAGCTTTTCGTGGGTGTTGCCAAGGCGCAGCATGGTTTTGACAAAGTTTTTGCCGTGGGCGGAAAATACCCACGAGGTGCGCAAGATCGCATGGACCGCGCAGCTCTCGCGCACGTTCAACTCGCCATCAAGCTTGGTTTGCCCATAAACCCCAAGGGGTGCGCAGGGGACATCTTCCGTATAGGGCACATCGGCTTTACCATCAAAAACAAAATCTGTGGACACATGGACGAAGGGAATACCCGCCCCGGCGCATGCTGTTGCCATGTGGCCCGGTGCCTGCGCATTTACGCGGGCGGCGGTATCAGCATCGTCCTCTGCCGCATCAACGGCGGTGTAAGCCGCCGCGTTCAATACCGCACAAGGGTGATGGTGATCGATTAATGCGTTGATGCTGGCGGGGCTTGTGACAGCCGTCAGGTCAAGCTGTGAGCGATCAACACTATCAAATGGTCTGTTAGTGTGTGTCAGCAGGGCCTGAAGCTCTGTCGCCACTTGGCCGGAGCGCCCGATGATTAGGAAAGGGTTTGCCATATGCGTCTCAATGTCCGGATACTGACGAATGTGATAATATCGCCGCGCCGGCTACTTCGTTTTCAGGCCCAGTCGATCATCGGAAAAACCACGCTCGCGGATTGCCTGCCACCACCAGCCATTATTGAGGTACCATTCAACCGTTAGACGCATGCCCTCTTCCACGGTAACCGTGGGCCGCCAATCAAGCTCGCGTTCGATTTTGCCGGCATCAATGGCATAGCGCATGTCATGGCCTGGCCGATCCGTCACATAGGTAATCAAATCGCTATGGGCATGATTTTTCGGTGATAACTCATCCATCAGGGTACAGATGGTTGTGACAAGGTCGATGTTGCGCCGCTCATTGTGCCCGCCAACATTATAGGTTTCGCCAAGCTTGCCTCGCGCGACAATGGTCAAGAGAGCGCTGGCGTGATCTTCCACATAAAGCCAGTCGCGGACATTTTCACCCTTGCCATAAATCGGTATTTGCTTGCCCTCCAGCGCAGCCAGAACCACCACGGGGATTAATTTCTCAGGAAACTGATACGGCCCGTAATTGTTGGAACAATTGCTGGTCACCACCGGCAGGCCATAGGTTTCACCCCAGGCGCGCACCAGAAAATCCGATGACGCCTTGGAGGCGGAATAAGGGGAATTCGGCGCATAGGGCGTCGTCTCGGTGAACAGGCCGTCATCGCCAAGGGTCCCATAAACTTCATCGGTTGACACGTGGAGGAACCGGAACCGGTCCCGCGCATCATTGCTCAGGCCCTCAAAATAGGCGCGTGCGGCGGCCAGGAGTTCAAACGTGCCGATTATGTTGGTCTCAATAAACGCGCCGGGTCCATCGATGGATCGGTCCACATGGGATTCGGCGGCCAGATGAATGACAGCGTCGGGCCGGGTTTCATCGAACAGGGCGCGCAGGGCTGGCCCGTCGCAAATGTCCGTTTGCGAGAATTGATAGCCGGGCCGGTCATCCCAGCCTTTCAGATTATCGAGATTGGCGGCGTAGGTCAGCTTGTCGAGATTGACGACCGCGTGACCCGCATCAAGTGCCTGGCGCACCACCGCTGATCCAATAAAGCCGGCACCGCCGGTAATGAGGAATTTCATGATCGCCGGTCCTGCCAACCTTTAGAGATACCGCGGGAGAGAAAGCGGCCAGTAACCGCCAGTCTATCTTGCGTTTTGGCACATCGTGCCCGGCGCCGCCACCCCCCGCCCAGTGCTTGTCTTAAGGCGTGTGCGAGCCAGAAATATCCGCCAAAGCCGGGTCAATGAATGCTAACCGTTCTTGGATCTGTGCGCGTAAAACGGGCGATCCGCTATGGCGGGCGATCCGTGTTGCCGCCCGCGCGCCAAGGGCTGACCGCTGGTAGCCATCATGGGCCAGCGTGCGCATGGCGGCCACTGCAGCGTCGTGGTCCGGTTCGGCCCAGACCTGTCCCACCCCGTGGGGATAAGCACCAGGCGGTACGGGCACCAGTTGATGCGCAATTGGCATGGCGCATCGGTCATCCATGAAATCCATATTGCCCGAATAGGCCGTGGCGATCACCGGTTTGCCCGCCGCCATGGCCGCCGCCATATTCAGGCCATAGCCCTCCGACCGGTGCAGGGAGACAAAAACATCGGCGCGGCGATGGAGGGCAAAAAATGCTTCATCGCTCAGCGGTGCCTGCATGAGATGTATATGCGGATCGGCATCGACCGCCGCGCGCACGGCGTCCATGTCTGCCGCTGCGTTCTGGTCGCCATTAATCTGAATAATAAGATGCGGCGTATCGGAATCGCTCACACCCTGTTCCTGAAACGCATCGCGGAAAGCAGAAATCGTCGCTAGCGGATTTTTGCGTGCCATGTACGAGTTAAGATCAAGCGCCGTAAAAAAGAGAACCGCCTGTCCCGGGATCGCCGGGGGCAGGGTTGTCGCCGTTTGGACAGAACCCGTCATGTCCGGTGCAAGATGGGGCATCACAATGACAGGTTTGCTGGTCACTGCGCGCAAACTATCCGCAACAAAAGTACTCGGTACCCAGACTTCGTCAAGACGGCCCAGCGCTGGCAGCCATTCACGCGGGAATTGCGCCAATTCCCACGCCCAATAACCGATGCGATAACTGCCTTTCAACCGGAAGGGGTCTATAAGCTCATCAATGGCCAGCACTTGTTCGGCGTTGGCATTAATCAAGCTTATGCGGTAGCGTGCAGGTAAGGATGAACGCCCCGAAGAGACCGCACCCTCGCGTATATCATCCGGGTTGGACAGCCGCGTTGTTCCGTACGGGATCTTTGCATCATCCATAAGGCTGGCAAGGCCACGAGCGCTGGCGCCAATGCCGCTTTTTGCGTTCAGATATCCGTAAAGCTGGATGCCGGGCGCGCGCGCCGGATCGAACTCGCCTGAGGCTGCCAATGCTTGTGTGACGGCCGATATATCTGTTTCCCGTGCGGCTGTGCGGAAGAGGGCGGTTTTCACCCGCGCACGGAAGCCAAGCGGGATATGCTGATAAAGGGGCCGTAGGCTGGGCGCCGCCGCCAATACCCGGCCCGCCCCGCGCGCCAGCATTGATTTTGGTCCCTCACGCTTCCCACCTTGAAGGGTATCTGCACAAGCCTCAATCACGGGTGCTGGTAAGCCAAATATTTTCGCGCCTTCATCGACAAAATACCGGGTAAATCGCAGGCGATCCGCCGGTGTGGTGAGGGTAAACGCCCGCTGTAGATCAGGGCGCGAACGCCACGCCTCGCTCAGGAGGGGCGGTAAGGCATCTTCGGGGCTTGTGCGTTCCTTCCCGTCGTTAGGGGGGGTGGTAATCCACGAAAGATCAAAATGTGCCAGCGTGTTTGATCGCGTCTTTGTTAACGCAGATGAGGGTTCGCTAAGAGGCGACCCATCGGGGAAACGGCTCGCGAACGCTGTCCGCATGAGCTTTGTGAGTGGCAGGCCCCCGGCATCGCGATCATAAGCATACGGAATAGCTGAGAAATGCTCATGACCATTCCGTGCAAGGTGGCCAAGATATTCATCAAGCAACTTCGTCAAGTCGCCAAGATCTTCCGGCTCATATCGGTTCTGATGTTTGGAAAATATGGTCCCATCGCCGGGGACGACCCCCGAAAAATGAAAAAAGGCAAGCGGATCGCCATCGGCCCGCCACTGTGGCTCACCCCCTGTTTGGGCGAGATCAATCACCCGTTCATGCAGGTTCCAATAGGCGGCATTATACCCCGCTTGGCGCAAGACTTCGGTGCGTGCCACAAAGGCGGGGGCAAGGTCCATATAACGCTGGTCAACAAATTGCCCGCGAGTAAGATCATTGTGCCCCGTAACACGAAGCTTATCAGACCACCAATGGAGGAGGCTGTTCACTTCCTCGGAGCGACCCATGGCCGCAAACCCTAAATTATAAACACCGGCGCGCATAATCTGAGCATCATCAGGGTGCGCTGTATCACGAAAGGGTTTGCGGATATGAGGCGTCAGGATTAATTCTGCCCCTTTGTCAAAAAGGCAATGAATTTCCCGCAAGGGGCTGGTTACAAAAATGTCAGGGTCAAGATAAACAGCCCGCTCCACGCCCGGCCGGGCGAAGAGATAGCGGAAACAATCGGGCTTGATAGCGGTGGCCAGTTCCATCACATCATACCGGACGGTCATGTCGGGAAAATGAGTAATGCCAAGGCTCGCTGCCGGCACGATTTCAAGACCGGGGGTGTCAATTGCCTCCCCGTCAAAGGGCTCATCGGCTAGAAAAACAACAAATTGTACATCTGGTTCATGACGGCGCAAGGATTGGAACAAGGTTTGTGCGTAGGCAAAGTAATTACGCGCGCAAATTGTGAACCAGACGGTTTGATCGCCATTTGCTGTTGCGGTTGCGCCGGTGTTTGCCATCAGGATGCGGTCGCCTTCGGGTTCGTATCTTCGGCCACGCGTTTTTTCTGCTCCGCCGCGTAGGCTTTCCACAAAGTGTCAACATCACCATCGGCGCGGATCCGCCCCTGGTCGAGCCAGATGGCACGGTTGCAATTGTCCTTCAGCAATTTGTGGCTATGGGACGCGAGGATCAGAATACCCGCCTGATCAACAAATTGGTTCATCCGATTAGTCGCCCGTTCACGAAAAGCAATGTCACCGGTGGAGAGCCACTCATCAAGGATCAGAATTTCCGGCTCAAAGGCCGTGGCGATGGCATAGTTCAGCCGCATCCGCATACCGGCGGAATAGGTTTCCACTGGCATATGGGCAAATTCACCAAGCTGTGCAAACGCGACAATCTCTGCGCGCCGTTTTTGTATTTCAGTGAGGGAGTGACCGGCCGCAAGCCCGCGCAGGGTAATATTGCGGTCGGCGGAGGCCCCCGGCTGCATGCCAAGATTGATATTGAGAAGATTGGTTGAACGCCCCTCAATCGTCAGTGTACCTGCATCGGGTACCATGATTTCGGCGAGCACTTGTAAAAGTGTTGTTTTGCCGGAGCCATTTTGACCAATCAGGCCCAACCGGTCACCTTCATTTAGAGAAAAGCTGATATCGCGTAACGCCTGGATACCAATGATACGCCCGCGTCCATCGGTCACCAATCGGTCATCTATTGCGGTGTCGTCACTATCGGCCTGCACTTGCGCCTTGCTGTGCAGGGGGAATTGGAGGGCGATATTGTCGGCGATCAAGCGGGCCATGGCGTGTGCTTTTGTCCCCCTAAAGCCAGAAGGGCAAGCGCCGCGTCATTGCGGAGGCAGCAAGGATCGCGGCAACCCAGCCAAGTGCCGTGATCCCGAGCACAATAGGCCAGCTCTCCGGCATCATAGTGGCGCCCGTGAGCGGCGCGCGAAAAATCTCAATGAAGTGGGTTAGGGGATTGATCATGGCAAGATCGCGCACAAGACCCGTGCGCTGATCAATAGTCCAGATAATTGGCGTGGTGAAAAATAGAACCCGGGTAACGGTTCCCACAAGATGGACAATATCGTTAAATCGGGTGGCAAGAAGCCCAAAAAGCAATTGTACCCACAGCGCATTTATTACAAAAATAATCAGGGCAGGAACCGTAAGGATAATTGACGCCGATGGTTGCCAGCCAAAAAAGACCATCACCAGCAATCCGGCGATAAGATGAAGCGCAAAGGTAAACAGCGAACGCGAAATGCTCTTATAGATATAAATCGAATAGGGCAGAGACGTACTTTTTATCCAGGTACGCGCAGTACGGAACACCTCACAACCGTCAGTGATGTTGCCCATCATAAAGGTAAAAGCCGCATAGCCCACGGCGACGTGATAAAGATAAAACTGCGTGTCGGCACCAGCTAAACCGCGAAAGAAAACAACGATCACAACAACAAAGAAGAGGTAGGACAAGCCAATCCAGGCAATGCCCACAATGCTGCGCCGATAGCGGTTCTGGATTTCGTCCCACGCAAAGCTCCGCCATAGGGGGCCGTGATCTAGCCCCGTGCGCAGATCGCGCAATACCGCGCCCGCTCCCTTGCGGCTGTCAACAGAATGGACCCTGGTGGTCATTCAGCGCTCTCCGCCGCCGTCACCTTGAGGAAATCATGTTCCGGCCAATAGGCGAGCACTTTTTCGCGCAGAGCGCTCAATGACGGCTGCGCCTCCATCGTGGCAATTGCATTCTGGATACGCCGCACGGAGTGCTTTTTTTCCAACGCCTTTTGCCCCTTTTTGGTGAAGCTTTGTTGTTGGTCTTTTGAATAGCTGCGTGACTTAGCGTGATAAACAAAACTATCGAGGGCTATGGCGAGCACAAACCCGGCATCTTCGCAACGAAAGCTATAATCATTTTCTTCGCCATATCCGGTGGGAAAGGTTTCTTCATCGAGAAGACCAATGCGATCAATAACTTTTTGATGAATGGTATAACAAAAGCCGTGGATAACCGGCACGTAGGGTATAGTCAGCCCCGCCGCAAGACCCCTCACGGCCCGAGCAAAGTGATCCGGACCCATCCCAGTTGGTAGATGGTTGATCGCGGTTTGACCGTCGTTACTTTTCACATGGGGCAGTGACTGAGTACTGGCTGCATTCGACATGGGCCCGGCAATGCCGACATTCGGATCAACGTCAAAAATACGCCGAATGCTGTTTGCCCACCCCGCCGTAACCACCGTGTCACTATTAAGAAGGGTGTGCAGGCTCGCTTGGGAAAAGCGCAAACCCCGATTGGCGGCTTTGGTGTAAAAATGCTGCTGGTCGAGACGTATGAGATCAGCCGGGCCAAAAGCACTGCAAAAATCATCAAGAAAGCTGCGCGTTTCTTCACCGGAGCAATCATCAACGATCAGTAATTTTTGAAGTCCCGCGCCCGCCCAATGATCACGTAGAGCAGTCAAACAGCGTTTAACGTCATCCAATCCATTATGGACACAAACGATGACATTATGGGACAGCGGTTCTTGCGACGGTGTGTTTTCGGTCATGACGCTGCACGCACCGGTTGCGTTGGCATTTCTAATTGCGATTTAATCTTACTGATAAACTGATCGCGATTTGGCATTTCATGTTCCAACAGGAAAAAGTCGGAGGAGTCACGTAGTGACTGGTTATCGTCAAATATTGGTCGCCAGTTTAAGCCGGTTTGCAGGATCGCATAATTGATGCTGAGCTGATCGCGGTGGGAATATCGGTTTAGCTCGGACCACCAATGGGTAAAGAACGCCCTAGTTGTGGCCAACTGCGGGCGGCAGATAAAGAAATTTGTTTCAATCAGTTCCTCACCAAAAATATCAGTATACCGCCCATAGCGCATTAGTTGTTCTTCGATAATTGCTTGATCATCAAGGTTAAACTTGATCAGTTCACCGCCTTCTTCCATGCAATTATAACGCAAGGGGTGCTGGATAAAGGCCGCTTCATAGCCTGTCCCCTCCAGCTGTGCCACATACGGGAGGAGCGACGCCACTGGCAGCACATTCGCATCCAGCCAAATTGCATAATCATAATCCGGGAACCAGAAATGCGGATGGGTTTTGGCGTAGCGGGCGGTGCGTACGGGTTTATGGCTTATAAAGGGGGTTTCGATAACCGTTGCCCAATCGGGATCGTAGCGGGCTGGTTGATCAGTAAACAGAAAATAATCAACTTGGTCGTCAATGGTCAAGGGACGAACGAGGTCTTCATAGCCCCCGCTAATCGCTGAATAAACGGCAATGCGTTTACTTTTTAGGCTTGCCGGCGGCGTCGCTTTTGGCGATATCTCAAAAGAGGCTGGCAGCATGAGGGATGGGTTTAATGTCTCAACCCGGGCCGGATGAATATACCGCACAAGGTCGAACGGGATATCAACCGCAATGCAGCGCTTTGTATGGCCCGTTACGTCAGGGAGCGCGCCCAAAATACGTTCCAACGCATGGGCCATGGTGCCATCAACCTGGCCATCTTCGGTGTCAAAATCATCAACAGTCAATTGTAGATTGAAGAGTGGCTCAAGTGTTGCCGAACGCGCCCAAAAGAACGATCCCGCTGGATAATCCGGACATTCCGTATCGGGTACATCACCAAACAGCATGGCATAAAGCCGCTCATAGGCGTCAAAATTTTTGCCATAGTTCGGTTGATTGCGCAGGATGTAGAAATAGGCTGGAAAGACGAGACCCACCGTGGGATCATCCGCAAAGAGCGACAGAATTTGATTAACGATGGTCTTTTCGCCGAAGAGTGTATGGGCCAGATACCGCCGCCATGAGCGTTGGAATTTATTGTATCCCGATTTTTTCGTGTGGATATGACAAAACAGATCGTGCGCGGCGATTTCGTCAGCAAAGGCAACGAGCCACGGTTGCACATCTCTGCCCTGATTGGGGCATGCTTTGACAATAACGTTTTCGGCATGAGTGATTTGATCGGTAAAATAGTCTTTCCAGCGATCAACATCTTCACCGAGTTGAATGCTAACAACCAGAGTAAATGGCACCGTCAAAAAATTGATCATGGTACTGAATTCATCAGCCATGTCGGTGTGAAACAGGTGCAGATGCAGGCAAATCGTTTCGGTCAGTGTTTCCGGCGCCGCAACGTCGCTATCATATTTCAGAATATCGGTGACCGGCCCATATTCAGGTGGACTAAAACGAAACGCTTCAACCTCATTGTCCCGGTTTTCCTTGGTGGCATGGCGCCCCTCAAATCGACCATGCTGAATATAATGGAGGAGGGGGTTAATGGCGGCGCTGCGCAAATCATGATTGAGGGAACGGTAGGCTTTGGTGTTAAAGCGTTCGCTTGGATTATACCCAAGATGTGCGCCAAATGTGAGGTAATGGTCCACCGGGTCCATATCGGTTCCCGCCGGGGTCAAATATTTCTCGCGGTACCACGCCGCATCAAAAAGTGACGACGCGGCAAGTAATTGGCGCTGACGCGGATCAATTTTCGGTTTGCCTTTTTTACTGAACATGACCGACACATCGGGATCACCAGTTGCCGCAGTTAACTGGGCATTGAAGGCGGGGTTTGGGGCATAGCCGAGTTTAGCACCGCCCTCGAGATAGTGCGCCAACGGATCACCGTCGCCAATTTCGGTATAGGTTTCGCGGTACCAACGCGCATCGAAGTCCGGGCTGGGGCGGCGGCCTTCGCGAAAACCTGTTGTCATATAATGCGCCAGCGGATCTTCACCAGCACCCAGGACATCAGGATTTTCAGTCAGATACCAGCCCGCATCGAACCAGGGGTTTGGCCTGATCCTGTGGTCAGTGGGTGTACCATTGTGCAAATCATTGATGAGTGCGCTCACATGGGTCACATAGGCCGCGAACGGATGTGTTCCGTCTGCGGAGATATCTGGGTTCTGTGCGCGATACCAATCGCTCAGGAAGTAGAGATTGGGGCTAAGGCCGGTGTCATCGCCAACGAAATGCTCCAGGGGGGAGCCAGGGTGCGCACCGGCGGCCATATGGTGTTGCGCATACCACCAGGATTGAAAGAGTGGGTGCGGATCGATATGGGCCGCGGCCCCATCAACAATATAGTCAGCCAGTAAGGCCCGGCTTTCGTTCAAATAGGCACCGCGCTGTTCACGGTAATAGGCCGGATCGAAAAGCGGCGTGGGCGAAATATTGATCGTGCTGTCCAGCATCATGTAATGGACGAGCGGAATGATATCGCCAGCGGTATCATCAACTTGTTTCAGGTAGTGGGCGCTATCAAACAGCGCATGCGGATTGATAAGCGCTGCGCCACCATTTTCCAGATAATGCGCTAACGGATCATAACCCACGTCCGAAAGACGATTGTCATCCTCCACCGCTCGCCGATAATGATGGGGATCAAACAAGGGATGGGGACGGCGATCTTCGCCGCGGCCAATGCGTAAATAATGGTCAAGGGGAGAAAGTCCGCTCTCATAAACATCCGCGTAGAGCGATTGATAATAGGCGCCGTCAAATAGCGGGTGGCAGCTGCGTCCCTCCGTGCCACCGGTGCGTTGATAGTGGATCGCCGGGTTGAGACCCGCTTCCGCCACGTCCGGATTTCTTGTCAGGTACCATTCGACTGAAAACAGACGGTTCGGGTTGCGCCCTTCCGCATGGCCGGCTAGCAAAAAATGCTTGAGCGGGTTCAACCCCTGCTCAGCGATGTCGGGGTTGGTATCGAGATAATACTGACTGTCAAAGAAGGTGCCTGTGTCACGCCCTTCAATACCGCCGCTGTTTAGGTAATGGAGGAACGGGTTGTCTCCGCTTTCGCGCACATCCGGGTACTGATCAAGATAGACTTGCGTCTTAAAGAGCGGGTTGCAATCGCGCCCCTCGAGGCCGCCGCAATCGATAAAGTGGGCGATCAGCGGATCTGGAAATGCGTCAAGATCAGGATTATTGCTGCGATAATAATCCGTATCAAAGAGCGGGGAAGGGTCGCGCCCTTCTAAGGCGCCAGCTTCAATAAAGTGGGTGAACGGATCAATCCCTAACTCAGCCACATCCGGATAGGCCGCCCGGTACCACGCCGCATCGAAAAGCGCACGGGCTTCCGCCATGCGATCTGCCAGTTTTTGTCTATGCCTACCGCCAAACATCTTCAAACCATCATTGGGGTGCCGCGCCCGCAGTGGTGCCATGCATTGCGGCGTCAAGCTGTGTATCGGTGTATTGGCCGCGCATGTCAAAATGCTCAATCAGATGATTGAGATAGCGCCGGGCCCGGGCACGCTGATCAGCGGTAATCGGAAAATGTTCACCGATGTAAGCCTGCATCGCGGCGATTTCGGAAAGATCATCAAGGGAAAACTGGCTGATAGTGACACTGTTCTCATGGCGCCGGTGATAGTTTAGGGGCGTGCTTTCAAAAGCGAGATCGCCCGCCTGCAGCAGATGCACATAAACAAGCCAGTCGCCAGCCGTGCGTAGGGTTTGGAGCCGATCCAAATGTTGATCGAGGACAGCGCGCAGGGGTGCGGTCCGCATGAGCGCGGCGGACACATTGGGAATGGCATTCTTGGCCGATAGGCTTGCGCAAACTTGCGCCGTGCCGTTGTCGCTGAAGGAGGTCTCCCAGCGGGTTGGCGAGATGTCTTTCACATAATACCGATAGTCCGGCGCGATGACGGTGCCATCGCCGTCAATCTGCCGGGAATCGCAATAGGCAAGGACAGTCTCAGTTTTGAGAAATTTTGGGGCCAACCGGGCGATAAAGTGCTCATCGGCCCAGTCGTCAGCTTCGGCAATCCAACACAGCGGAAAATTGGCCTCGGCAACGCCTTTTTGCCACTGGCGAAAGACCATGCCGCTATTGGTCTGATTGCTCAGTACCCGGTGATTAATCCCGCTTTCGGCGAGGAGTTGCCGCGCTTTGGCAAGGCTATCGTCCGTCGAGGCGTCATCAAGATAAATGATCTCGCGCGGCGGATGGGTTTGATTAATAATGGAGGCGAGGCGCTTTTCGATATAATCCTCGTAATTATAGCCGGGAACGATGGCGCTGACGCTGGCATGATCAGTATCAAGATGGGCGAGCAGTGAGCCGAGATAGCTCACAAAGCCAAATTGTGTTTTAATAAGGGCGGTGCCGCTTTCTCCTGCGGCGCGTGCTGCCGCACGATTTTCAATCCAGGGTTTGCACGCGTCAATAAAGGCATCGGCGCCCTCGCCCTCAAAGACGTGTACGCAAGGCTCGTTGTTTAACGCCTCAATCCCGCTGGTCCCGCGCATAAGCACCGCCGGGACACCGCATGCGAACGCTTCCAACACCGTGGAGGGAAACGGGTCTTCGCGTGAGGAGAGGACATAAACATCCGCAGCCAAATAATAATCCTGCGTTTGCGTCACAAAACCCGGCAGATGGATCCGCCCGGCGACGGACCCGTGCGCGCGCAACCGCTTTTCAACGCCGGGGCGCATTTCTTGATGGAGGTCACCGAGCCAAATAAAATGGGCGGCGGGGTGCACTTTGATTGTCGCCAGCGCCCAATCAACAAAAAAATCGATACCTTTGCGGCTGTCACCAAAACCCACCCCTAAAAAAACCACAGCCGTTTCTGGAAAGCCGTGGCGACCAGCGATTTTTTCGCGCGCCTTTTCCTTTGCCCGGTTGAGGGACTGTTCGTTTTCACCGATCAAGATATCTGATTTATAAAGACCTTGCGGGGCGATGACCGGGTTACGCCAGGTACCGCGCGGTAAAAACGCCGCCGTCTGATCTTTCACAAGTGTTGCCGGAAAGATCGTTGCAGCGCCGTACTCGTCAAACGCTTTCAAATTGTCTTCCAGCCCCATGGACCTGACAATGGTCTCCATCTCGTGGACAAGGCCGATAAAGGTGATGTTCGCCTCTTTCAGGAAGGGCGCAATCCATCCCGAGGCGGAGGAGTTGACCATGGCGTGGTGATAGCCGTCGCGCGTCAGGGTATCGAGCGCATCCGCTATTTTGCTCGCCTCATTCGTCTCTTCAAGGATAATCAGCGGGCAAACGGCTTCAAAATGTCCGCGCAAGGGGCCGTCTTTGCCGGCGATAACCGTCACCTCGCGGTGAAACCGCTCCTTCAGGGTTTTGGCCATATTCAGCGCTCCAAACTGGGCCCCGTGGCGGAAGAGATCATGAATGACGATCAGGATTTTTTTTTTCGCAGCCGCATCTCGTTCACCCGGGAAGAGGACATCACTATCATCGGCCTCGTCGTTCAGGGCCCCTTGCTCCGCTGCTCTAATATGGGCTGGCTCTCGCTGCTTGTGGTGTGCGCTATTGAAGGTTGCTGCTGGGCTTGCCCCGTTTAGCGGCCTCTTTGGTGCTTCCTTTGCGGTCTCGTCGGCCACAACCGCCCGCCGCGTTGCCTCCAGCCACGCATATCCATATTTTTCGTCGGGCTCCAAATGCGCGCCCTCTGCCCATTCGTTCCACGCATTAATAAAGACAAGGCGTTCATCGGGGCTGGCAATCCGTTGGCACGTATCGGTTACCGCATTGGTCAGCCATTCCTGATAAAGCGCTGGGCTGCTGTTCAAAAGAACGGTCCCGCGTGCGCCGCGCCGGGCCGTATTGTCCCACGACGGATTAACCCCGCGAAACAGTTTATAATGCGCAGGCGGATAATGATGTGACCGTTTGACCAGATCGCGCCAGTCAAACACCTTACCCGCAAAATCCTCCGCGTTGGGGGGCACGAGATTAGGGTTGCCCGTTAGGCCGTGATTGTTGGGCGGAAACTCAATCGCTGCGTCAAAGCCAAACATGCTCGGCGGTAGCTTTTCAAACCCTTGGGTGTAGGCAAGGTAGATGTCGCCGATCCCGTTATCGAGACACCATTGGCGCCAGCGCTCTGCGGTGTCGCGTGCCGATGGCAATAGGCCCGGGCGATAGACGATGAGGAGGGGCTTGCCATCAATTCTGATATACCGCTCGTCTCGCATATATTGCGCAATATGACTGATAAAAGCGAGATCATCCTCCGGCGAATGATTTTGTGCGATCAGGATTTCGTGGTCGGCTCCGTCCCAACGCCGACTCCAATTTTCATTGGCATAGCAAAGACAAAAGGGCAAATTGATCGACGGGTCCTTCAGTACCCGTTGTATCGGTGTTTCTAACAACCGTTTGCCACCGAACCAATAGAAGTAAAAGGCAAAGCCTGACAGGCCATAGAGTTGGGCCAATGCTGCCTGCCGGTGAAAGATGTCCGGGTCTTTCGCAAGATCGTAATAGCCAAGCTTCCCGGGAACATGGGGCTGATAATGATCCTTAAATTGAGGACGTGCAGGTTTAACATTACTCCACTCGGTAAACCCATCGCCCCACCATTTGGTATTTTCGGGAATCTCATGAAATTGCGGCAGGTAAAATGCGATGGCGCGCACTTTCTTAGCTTCGTCGGGTGCTCCCGGTGTTGGCGCAGTGCGCTTGTCGTGAATGGGCGAAAGCACTGGTTCGGTTTTGGCGCTGTTTGTCTCAAGAGCCGGGGCAGCACTCTTATCGTGTGATGGTGATGATACCGCGCTGTTATCGTCATTATTCTTACTTGTTTTTTGGACGCGCCAGCGCTGGTACGCACCGGTACCAGAAAACAAAAATGGCAGGGTCGTAAAAAGACCGGTCTTGACGATTGCCCGTGCCGAGGCCGGGGTCTTTGCCCGGATGCCGTTTAGCCTAGTTTTTTTTTGACCCGGTACCGCTGCCAACGCGGCCGGGCGCCGGATGATGGATTTTACCATTTCGCGCGGGGAGGCCATGGCCGTCTTTGCGCCGCGAACGGGTGCACTGATCTTCCACGAGGTTGACTGCTTGAGGGCGTCCACTTCCTCGCGGGCGGCCTGTGCTTCCAGTTCCAATTCGGCGAGACGTGCTTCCTGATCAATGAGTGTGCGTTCAGCATCGCGCGCACGGGCTTCGGTTTTTGCCTTCTCCTGCTCAAGTTTACGGGCCCGGCTCTCGGCATTGGCTTTGTCGGCATCAAGGGCGCTGATGCGACTTTCGGCCGAATTGAGCGCATTGGAAAGCGCGTCGCCGCCGGTTGCCGCGCCACTATCTTGCTCACCCTGGTCCGGTCTTTCTTCCCCGTTGCCTGAGCCAGCGTCCAAACTGGGCATCGCGCCGGTGCGCAGGCTCGCCACGACGTCCTGATAATCCTTCGCGGTTTGGCGCTGCTGTTTAATCCACGAAGCCCGTTCCATGTTAAAGCGTTGTTGGTCCTGGGCACGCTCGCGTTTCATGGCCTTGGCAAGCCGGGTTTCTGCATCGGCCTGTTGCGACAGACGCGCATTTTCGCCGGTCAGCTCTTTTTCGCGCGCCGTAAATTCCAATCTGTTTTGTTCGAGCAGGGTTTGGAGATGGGCCAGCGCCTGATCATTTTCTTCCAGCGACCGGCTCAGCGCTTCGTTCTTCTCACTTAACGTGCCCACTTGCTCATTGTTGCTCTGTTTTGCGGCGGCAACGTCGGCGGTGAGCGTCGTGATTTTCCCGGTCAGGGCGCGATTTTCGCTTAGCAAAGATTGTCGGCTTGCCTCGGCTTTTTCCAATGCGAGCTTTGACTTCTCGCCAAGGCTCGTCAGTGTACGTATCTCAGTCTCAAGGGCCTTTACCCGGCTGATCAGCTTCTGCTTATCGCGTGTGGCTGCACCAAACGCCGACAGGAAGAAATCAATTTCTGAGCGCGCTGAAAACGCTTCCAACACATCGTCAAGCAAGAAATCCTGTGTCGGATCGCTAGCTTTCAAAAGATCTGTGTACAGTGTTTTTATGAAGCCCGGCACGGCTTGCGTGTCGTGCAAGTCCTTGTTGGTATAGGCAAGCCCGTCGCGGTTGGGCGCAATGATTTTTTCATCAATCTTGCTGGCATTTTCGCGAAGGGTACCAGTCCATTTCTCTGGTAGGCGTTCCATCGCCTGGCCAAGGGTTCGCGTGGGCTCGGTCAGGAAAGCTGGATAGGCAATGATGCCGGTGTTCTTGTCCGCATCACGCAGGGCGTGGAACATTGATTGGGTCCACCGGGCAAGGGTCTCGCGCGTGTGCTGATCGGCATCGGATTTATCGGGATCATTAACCTCATCGAGGGTTTGAAGGGGATTGACCGCCACGACACAGGTGAGGAGCCGGATATCCGTGTCATCAACAACCCCTTGCCAGAAGGGCAACAAGCTGGCCGCCAGGGGGTGCGTATAGACCAGCGGAAAATCGTCTTTAGCGAGGGTAAAGAGCGCCTTGCGCGCCGCAATCCTGTCCTCACGAAAGGTCTGACCGCGTAAGTGCGCGGGCGACAGAGTTTGCGGGCTGTCGGGGTTGAGCCTTAATTTGTCGATCAGATTGCGATTGATTGTGTCGAGCGCAGTAGGCCCGGCGGCATCCTGGTCAGCTTTTTTGCCGGTGACTTTGCGGTCGGTGGCCAGCAATAAGGCGTCGCGCACCCGACCTGTCGCCGTCCCCGGTGGGCCCAACACAAACAACAGATCTCGTTTACTCATGGCTGGACCAGACCATCCTTGCGCGCGCCCGCGCCCCCGATTGGCCGCCTGCGATCTCGAACGCCGGTAATAAGTGGCCGGATCGATGAAGTCCAGCGGCGATCAAGGGCTGCGGCGCGCCTGTGGACTGCGATCCTGTGTATTTGGGGTTCGCCCTAACCGGTTGAGAAAATGCGATAATTGCCAACGCCAGCCCAAGAAAAAAACCTCTCCTCACGGCGGTGACTGTTTGTCAGCGGCGGTGTTGCCCCTTATTATCCTTGGCAAGGCAGTTATTTGGAGGGACCCATGGGGTCAAAACAACAAGCGTTTCGTTGGGGGCATACGAAAAAGCAAACCGGGTTAGGGCTTCTCGGGCTGCTTGCGGCAATTGGTGCCACGGCGTGCGCGTCGCTGGATCAGGCCTTTGCCCCGCCGCCGGAGCAGGTTCAGGCAGCGGCTCTATCGGCTTGGTCGGGGATTAAGCAAGCCGAACAGCTTTCCAGTGATCCCGCCTATGTGAACCGCATGAACCGGGTGGCCCCGCGCATTATCGCTGCGGCGGGCGGCAATCCGGCGGAGTGGGAGGTGCGGGTGTTCCAGTCCGATCAACTCAACGCCTTTGCGTTGCCAGGCGGAAAAATCGGCTTTTACACCGGTATTCTTGACCTCATGGAAAATGATGATCAGATTGCCGCCGTTATGGGCCATGAGGTTGCCCATGTGAATTATGAGCATGCCTCAAAACGCGCAGGCCGCGCGGCCCAAACCCAGTTTGGATTGTCACTGGCCGGCTCGGCGCTAAGCGGTTCGGCGAACGCCAATCTATGGATGACCGCGCTGGGCCTTGGGGCGCAAGTTGGCAATGCGCTCCCCTTTTCGCGTAGCCATGAATCCGAAGCCGACAAGGTTGGCCTGCGCTATATGGTGCGTGCTGGCTATAACCCCGATGAGGCTGTGCGGTTTTGGGAAAAGATGGCCCAGGCCAAGGGCGACGGCTCAAGCCCGCCAGAATTTTTGTCAACGCACCCGGCTGACGGCACCCGCATTCGAGAGCTGAAACAAGAGATTGACCTGATCCGCGCGGGTTCCTGATCGCGGCGGCGAAAAATCATTGGTTTCTCGCCTTTGAGGCTTCGAATTTGAAACGAGGTGTATTATAGCACCTCACTCGTGGTTGCCGCCCGGCGGCTGCCCGCGTTCCGTGCCGCCTTAGCTCAGTAGGTTAGAGCGCTAGATTGTGGATCTAGAGGTCCCCCGTTCGAACCGGGGAGGCGGTACCATCCTATCGCTACACTTCAGTTGGGCTTTCAAGATCATAAGGCCGGTCAATATCACGGTGGATACCGGGATCATTAAGGCACACATGCGTGCACTGGCCAGGGTTATCGGCGATCAAATTGTTCGCCCCGCGATCCCCCTCCAGCGCTAAGAGATTGGCCCGGTGACCCGCCCCGAAGACAATTGGATGCCCCCGCCGCCCCTCATGGAATGGCATGACAATGGTATTTTCGCTGTGGGCGTTGCGTGCGGTGGTGATGACCCGCTCGATTGTTGATATACGGATAAATGGCATATCGCCTAGCACGATCATCAGCCCGTGGGTGGTTGGCGCCGCATGGGCACCCGCACGCAAGGAATGCGCCATGCCGAGGGAAGCATCGGCGCACGGAATGGCCGTCACCCGAAAGTCTAAACACAGATTAACAGTCTCTTTGTCCTGCGCCGACACAACCACGAAACACTGATCAGGTTGCGCCGCCAATACCCGCTCAATCACCCCTATGATCATCGGTTTACCATCAATCGGGGTGTATAGTTTATTGTGGGAGCCAAACCGTCGTGATTGGCCCGCGGCGAGGATGATCGCTGAAACCTCATGCATCATTGTAAGCGGCGAGGCGGGTTGATGGGTCAGCCGCAATATGGTGCGATTGCCCGCGACGGTGGGCAATAATCTGTGCAAGGATAGAGATTGCGATTTCGTTCGGGTCGCTGGCACCAATATCAAGACCCACGGGCCCATGGATCGCGCTGATTACGTCCGCCGAAAAGCCGCGGTCGCGCAAATGCGCCATTCGCGCTGTGTGGGTTTTGCGACTACCCAACGCGCCAATATAACTCGCGGATGAGGCCAGGGCCGCGCTAAGAATATTGATCTCCCACTCATGGTCATGAAACAGCGTCACGACACCCGTCCACGGATCAAATGCGATGGCCGAAAAGTCGTCACGCGGGGTGATGGCGTGGGTCATTATCGGTGTACCGTCGCGACTGTCCAACTCAAGGGCTGAACGTGTGTGCGTATCCGGTGAAAAAACCTGAATATCAAAATTGAGTGGGGTGGCAAGGGTGGCGAGAGCATAGGGGTAGGGGCCTTCACCAAAAATCAGTAGTCGGAAACGCGGCGCATATGTCCGCATAAAGAGCGGATTTTCGGTAAGCGCCTGCGTTGGGTTATGGGCAACCGGCGCGCGTTCAGCGAAAAGTGATAAGGCATGGGGCGCCCGCGCCTCCTGCGCGGCGGCAAGCTCTGCAACTATAGTGGGGGTAAGATCACCCTCAAAATGCACATCAACACCTGACCCGCAAGGCAGCTTCACGTCAAGATAAGGCGAGCCCGCGCCATACCGCGTTACGCCGCGCGATCCCGCCGCCATATGGTGCACGGTTTGTGTGATCAGCGCTGCCTCGGCGCAGCCGCCCGTGATCATGCCGGTGCTGTCGCCATTTTCAGCAACTGCAATCTGGCTGCCCACCGGTCTGGGGGAGGAACCATCAACAGCGATCAGCGTGGCAAGGCCAACATGCTCACCGCGGCGCATCCTGTCGGAAAGAAACGCAATTGGATTATCCGTAAAGGCCATAAGCGGTGTACTGACCACCAATATCTGGGCCGGCCCCTTAAATGAAACGCACGGCCGCGGCGAGGGGCAATTTGCGAACACGCTCCCCGGTCAGGGCGAAGACCGCATTGGCAAGGGCGGGCGCAACCGGCGGCAGGCCAGGCTCCCCGATCCCGGTAATCTCGTCCAGATTTTCGAGGATTGCCACCTCAATTTCCGGGCACTGATAAAGTCGCAGTGCGTCATAATCGTGAAAGTTTGATTGCTCAACCTTGCCATCACGCATGGTAATCTCACCGCCGAGCGCTGCAGACAGCCCATAGATAATCGCCGATTGCACTTGGGCTTCAATATTGGCGGGATCGAGGGCGAGACCCACATCGACCGCGGCCCAGATTTTTTTCAGCGCGATGCCGTTGGATGTTTCCTCAATTTCAACAATCTGCGCCGTCGGCACACCGAACGACAGAAAGAACGCTGCACCCTGCGCCGTTTTCGCCCCGTTTTCGCCGGCGGTGGGTGTGTTCGCACCCCACCCGGCCATATCGCGTACAGTTTTAAGCACGGCAACGCTCGGCTCATGGTCCATGAGGTCCAGCCGCATATCGATGGCATCGCGCCCGGCGGCAACAGCGATTTCATCCATCATGCATTCATGAAAAAAGCCGTTTTGGGAGGCGCCGACGGAGCGCCAGGAGCTAACCGGCAACGCCATGGGCGCCTTATAGGCAGACACCAGATAATTCGGCACCGCATAGGGCTGATCCCACGCGTTTTGCGCCAGCGTGGGGTCGGCGCCAGGCAGGGAGATGCCGAGCCGGCCAAACTGCGAATCCGCAACGGAGGTTGCCGCGAGATCAAGACTGATACAGTCCGGTTTGCCATCGGCAAGTGTCGCCTGAAATCGCGCCACGGCGGCGGGGCGATAATAATCCTGCGTGATATCTTCCTCGCGGGTCCAGGTCAGCTTGATCGGCGTTCCGGCTTCGGCCACCGCGATTTTTACCGCCTGTTTGATAAAATCCATCTCTGCCCGCCGGCCAAACCCGCCGCCCATGAGCGTCGTGTGGATCAGTATCTTATCTTCGCTCAGCCCACTGATGGTTGCGGCATCCTTGCGCGCCTGGGTGGGTGCCTGGTTCCCGGCCCAGATTTCCAGGATGTCATCATGGCGATAGGCAACAGCGTTCATGGGTTCCATGGTGGCGTGGGCAAGATAAGGCACCTCATAAGTGCCGGAAATGATGGGAGCGCCATCGGCGCTTGCCTTTTTTAGGCTGCGCACGGCGTTGCCGTCATCGCGCATTTGGCTGTTGGGCTCGTCGGTTGCCATGGTCTCGCGCAATTGGCTCAGATGTGCGGCGCTGTCGCTCACATAGGCTGCAGCGGCCCATTCCATGCGCGTGGCCTTTGCCCCTTGGAATGCTGCCCAGCTGTTGCGCGCCAGCACGGCAATGCCATTATCGAGCGCCATGACTTTTTTGACCCCATTGATGGCAAGCGCGGGCTCAGCATCAAAACTGTTGAGCGGCGCCTCGCGGTTCGGGTTCATGCGCACGGCGGCGTACACCATGCCCGGTAGTCGCACATCGATGGAAAAATCCGTCGTACCGGTACATTTGCCAACCATATCGAGACGCGGTTGCGACCGACCGAGCAGTTTCCAGTCGGCGCGCGGTTTCAACGGTGGGTTTGCGGGCGGTTCAATCGCGCGGGCTGCCTCGGCAAGCTCTGTATAGGCGATGCGCATACCGTCGGGGCCCAACACCGCACCATTTTCTGTGGTCAGATCGCGTTCTTTGACACCCAATTGACGCGCTGCTGCCTTGATAAAGACTAAGCGCGCCGCCGCGCCAGCCTTGCGCATGCGGTTATAGGCATCGGGTGTTGATGTTGACCCACCGGTCACTTGCATCCCCATCAGCTTGGCGGGGATATGGGTTAGACTGCGCATTCGCGCGCCGCCGGCGCTATCGTCCGTGGCGGGAACTTTTGCGGCTTCCTCCAGGATCACGCTGTTGTAATAGGCCTTGCCCGCGGGCCCGTGTTTGACCGTGATGGCATCAAGGCCCACATCAAGCTCTTCGGCGACGAGCGCCGCGAGCGTCGTCATGACGCCCTGGCCCATCTCGGCGCGCGGTACAATAACAGTGATGCCGTCGCCATTGACTAACACATAAGGGGTCAGCGCGGTTTCACCGGGTGCCAGATGATCCTTAAGCGGATTATCATAAGGTTTTGTGATTTGCCACGTTCCAAAGGCAACGCCGCCGACAATTGCGGCTGAACCAATCAAAAACGCTCTGCGTCGAATGGTACCCATCATGCACCCCCGTTCAAGCGTCCAGCGGCATCATTGATCGCCGCTTTGATGCGCGGATAGGTGCCACACCGGCACAAATTGCCACTCATGGCATCGTCAATGTCCCCGTCACTGGGGCTTGGATTATCGGCGAGGAGTGCGGCGGCGGCCATAATCTGGCCGGACTGGCAATAACCACATTGGGCGACATTATGGTCGATCCACGCGGCCTGAACCGCGTGCAGTGTTTCCGGCGTGCCAAGCCCTTCAATGGTTGTCACGGAGCCGGTCACGGCACTGACCGGCAGGCTGCACGATCGCAAGGCCGCGCCCTCCATATGCACCGTGCACGCGCCGCAAGCGCCAATACCGCAGCCAAATTTTGTGCCGGTAAGCCCAATCTCATCGCGCAGCACCCAGAGTAGCGGTGTTTCAGGGTCGGCATCAACTTGATAGTCATTGCCGTTGACGGTCAGTTTCATAAGGGCGCACCATGTGGCTTTACTTAACGTTTCGCCATGAGACTATCAAAATCGGGGGCTAAAATCTATCGGCTGTCACAGGTCTGCCGCGCCGCCAAAAGCGGGATGGACCAACACTGGAGCGCCCGCAATGGGCATGGTACGCTTTGGCATGGCGACAGGCACGAATGATCCCCTCCACGATAGTTTTGGCCGACAGATAACCTATTTGCGGTTGTCGGTGACGGACCGGTGCGACCTGCGCTGTGGCTATTGTATGTCAGAGACGATGGCGTTTCTGCCCAAGGCGGATGTTTTGTTATTGGAAGAGCTTGCCACCATCAGCGAAGCGTTCGTCCGGCGCGGGGTGCGCCGTATACGGATTACAGGCGGGGAGCCGCTGGTACGCCGCGATATCATGACGCTGATCGCCCGGTTGGGGGCCATGATCCATTCGGGGGCCCGTTCGGATGTTCGTTCGGGCACGTTGGATGAGGTGACCCTGACCACCAATGGAACCCAGCTTTCGCGCCACGCCGATGCCTTGGCCGCCGCGGGCGTGCGGCGGATAAATGTGTCCCTCGATACGCTGGACGATAGAACGTTTACGCAATTGACCCGGCGGGCAGTGTTAAGTGACGTTCTTGCTGGCATCGACGCGGCGCAGCGCGCTGGGCTCACCGTGAAGATCAACACCGTCGCCCTTAAAGGGATCAATATTGACGAAATCCCTGCGATCATCGAATGGGCCCATGGGCGTTCCATGACTCTAACCCTGATTGAAGTGATGCCCATGGGTGAGGGGATGCACGCTAATCATGCCTATTTCTATCCGCTCACCGAGATGAAAGACCGTCTGTCGACGCGCTGGTCGCTGGCACCGTTGCCCACGCGCACTGGCGGTCCGGCGCGGTATATGCGTGTGCGCGAAACCGGCGGGCAAATCGGGTTCATTACGCCGCTGACGGAGAATTTTTGTGCGGGATGTAACCGCGTGCGTGTGACCTGCACCGGCAGTCTTTATGGCTGTCTTGGCCATGGTCAAAAGGTTGATTTGCGCGCCGCGCTTCGCGGTCCATCGCCTGAAATTGCGTTGGAAGAAGCCTTTGCGGCAGCCATGATTGCGAAGCCGGATCGCCATCGGTTTGAGGCCGCCCGCGAACAGCACCAACCTGCGGTGGCCCGGCATATGTCCGTAACCGGAGGATAAGAGCCCTGGCCCCCACCGTAGAAATTGAGTTTTATGGCAAACTTGCTGATCTTGCCAATATGCGGGCCATGACCGTGTCCGTGGAAGTGAATGCATCCATCAATGCGGTGATCAAGCAGCTGACCCGGGACGAACCGGCACTCGGCGCTGCTCTTGATGCCGAGACAACGATTTGTGTCCTTAATGATGGCGTTGTTGACCGCGCGGTCGTTCTTACCACTGGCGACAAGCTGGCCTTTTTGCCGCCTGTGAGCGGGGGCTAGGCCCCGTGATTCTGGTTGCTGAAAAACCGCTGCCGGCACAGCGTCTGCTAGCTACCTTTGAAGACGAGGTTGCCGGTGCAGGGGCTATCGCCAGTTTTGTGGGAAAGGTCCGTGACCGGGCAGACGGCGAGGGTGTGACCGGGTTGACCCTGGAACACCATCCAATTCTCACGCACCGGTCGGTGGACGTAATTGCCGAGGCCGCCCAGGCGCGCTGGTCCCTTCTGGGGTGTTTGATTGCCCACCGGGTCGGCCATGTGCGGGCTGGTGAGGCAATTGTGCTTGTGGCTGGCGCCAGTATCCATCGGCGCGACGCCTTTGCGGCGGTGGATTTCATGATGGACCATCTGAAATCAAAGGCCTATTTCTGGAAAAAAGAACACCGCGCAAGCGGTACGCACTGGATTGAACCCCGGCCAAGTGATGCTAAAGACCTGCGTCGCTGGACCCAACAGGACTGAGCCCTTACGCCATGCACGGTATCAACCCGAGACTGACCTTTATCCCCGTACGGATCGCAATCCTGACCGTATCCGACACCCGCACGATTGACGATGACACCTCCGGCGCAACCCTCATCGCGCGGCTAACGCAGGCGGGCCATGTGCTGGGTGATCGCAAGATTGTACCCGATGATCGTGAAACTATTCAGACCACGGTCAAAACATGGATTGCCGATCCCGAAATAGATGTGGTCATTACCACCGGGGGCACCGGATTAACCGGCCGCGACGTGACGCCGGAAGCTTTGCGACCCTTGTTTGACAAAGAGATTGATGGCTTTTCGGTCATCTTTCACCAGGTGAGTTTTCAATCAGTTGGTCTCTCGACTTTGCAATCACGCGCCCTGGCGGGGTTGGCGGGCGGTACCTTTATCTTTGCGCTACCGGGATCAAACGGGGCGGTGAAAGATGGCTGGGACAAGGTCATTTCGTTTCAACTCGATTCCCGCCACAAGCCCTGCAATCTGGTGGAGATCATGCCGCGTCTTGCGGAGGTGTGAATGGCCGACGACCTGACCCATTTCGACAATAAGGGCCGTGTGCGGATGGTCGATGTCTCCGACAAGGCTGATACTGCGCGTTTGGCTGTCGCAGAGGGGCAGGTTGTCTTCAGCTCACAAACCTTTGAAAAAGTGCGTCGCCAGAAGAAAGGAAAAGGCGATATTGCGGTCGTTGCTGAACTTGCCGCGATCATGGGCGTAAAGCGCACGAGTGATCTTATTCCCCTATGTCACCCCCTGCCCATTACCGGTATTGAAGTATCCGTCACGCCCGATGAAGCTGCCCATGCCTTTCGCGTGGAAGCGCAGGTCAAAACAACGGGCAAAACCGGCGTTGAGATGGAGGCGCTTATGGCGGTATCGACGGCGTGCCTCACCATTTATGACATGGCCAAGGCCGTTGATAAATCCATGGTGATTACCGGTATTCGCCTCCTCAAAAAGACCGGTGGAAAGTCAGATTTTGATGGATGAGCGTAGTACCATCCCCACTATGATCAGTGTAGAAACGGCAGTTTCAATGCTGACGGCCAACGTTGTGACAATGCCGCCAGAAGAAATCGGCATTGATCAGTGCGCGGGCCGTATTCTTGCCGATGCTGTTTTTACGGATCATACCCAGCCACCCTTTGCCGCTGCTGCGATGGATGGCTATGCCGTGCGTTTTGCCGATATGGCTGAGGGGGCGTCGCTGACCGTGATTGGGGAAGCTCCCGCGGGCACGCCTTTTTCTGGTACTGTGGGTACCGGGCAAGCGGTGCGGATTTTTACCGGGGCACCGGTGCCCGCTGGTGCGGACCATGTTCTCATTCAGGAACACGCTGTGCGGTCGGGTGATATCGTTACGGTGACGCAGGGTCAGACGGCCCCGCGCCATATCCGCCCGGCGGGGCTCGATTTTTCAGCGGGCGATTGCCTTGCCCAAAAAGGCACCGCGCTGACGGCGTTCCATGGGGCTGTTTTTGCTGCGGGTAATGTGGCGCGGGTGCGGGTCTATCGCCAGCCACGGGTGATGTTTTTTACCAATGGCGATGAACTCGTACCGCTCGGTAAAAAAGCGCTGGCACCGGGCGAAATTGTTGACGCGAATCCGCTCGGACTTGGCCCGCTAATCACGCAATGGGGCGGGCTGCCAACCCATCTTGGCTGCGTGCCCGATGATCTAAAGGCGCTTACGCGGGTTTTTGAAAGGGCGTATGCTGACGGCGCTGATATTGTCGTCCCCGTGGGCGGTGCGTCGGTTGGTGACCATGACCATATGAAGCGTGCGTTCGCGTTGGCCCATGGCGCGCTTGTCTTTTCCAAAATTGCCGTCAAACCCGGCAAGCCCACCTGGTTTGGTCACACGAACGGTGCGGCCGGAAAGGTTCCGGTAATTGGCTTACCGGGAAATCCGGCCTCGGCCATGGTGACGGCGCATTTATTTTTACGGCCCCTGATCGCGGCGATGGGTGGGCAACCATCAATGTCAACGGCTCTTTCCGGTTTGCTCACGGCAGACATTAGCGCCAACGGCCAGCGAGAGACTTTTTTGCGGGCGAAGGCCGTGTTGGCACCGGCGGGATGGCAAATAACGGCGGCGCCCAATCAGGACAGTGCGCTCATCCTGCCCTTTGCCACCTGTAATGCGCTGGTGCGCCGGATGCCCAGGGCAAAAGCGTTGCCTGCAGGTGCGTCCGTTCAGTTCACGCATTTGCATTAAGCAGCCATCATCTGAACCCAGCGCCAAAGAAGACGCGCCCCCACACAGAATAAAAGCAAAGCCGTCAGTTGTCTGATGATTGCGTCCGGCAAAACACGGTTAGCGAGAAGGGAGCCCGACAAACCGCCGAGGGCAACAGCCGGAAATAGATAAAGATACGAACTGAGGCCGTCCATGATATCGGCCAGGGGCGCTTTCATTAATTGACCGAAGAGGCCAGCGGCAGAGTTCATCAGGATAAAAAGACTGGCCGACGCCGCGATGGCCTTTGGTGATCCCCAGTTCAAACGGTACAAAACCGGCGCCAGAAAAATACCCCCACCAATACCCACAAGACCTGCCAAAAAACCGATTGCCATGGCGATGGCGGCAAGCCGGATATCAAAGCCCTTGGTCTGCGGCATGGTTGCAGCGGTGTGATCGGGCACACCCCGCGTCACGATCATGGCAAGACTATTTGCCACCAGCAAAAGCCCTAACAGGCCCACAAACAACGCTTCCGGTACGGGCAGTCGGCCACCGAGCCAGGCGGCGGGAATCGAGGCCGCAAGATAGGGCGCAAGGCGGGCCGCATGCAGATGGCCATGGCGGTGAAACGTGACGACACCGCCAGCAACAACAATGATGTTACAGATCAACGCAATCACCGGCAGGATTGTGTAATCCGTTCCGTACACAACAAGAAGCGCATTATAAGTTGAGCCGCCGCCAAACCCTGCGGCGGCATAGAGGAGCGCCGTGACAAAAAACAACAGGGCCAAAAGCCAGACCATGATATCGCAATGCCTTTCGCCAGTACGGGGGGAAGGGGGACGACGGAACAGGTCTCTCCGCCCGGGCCAGCGTTAGCGGAAAAACGGGGCTCGTGCCAAGCGGTGGGGCCTGATATGGTGCTATTGTCGAACACCGATAGACAATTGATGAGACCATCATGAAAAGCCGCGCTGCGATTGCCCTTGCTGAAAACCAACCGCTGGTCATTGACGAGATAGATGTGGCAGGCCCGCGGGCCGGTGAGGTGCTTGTGGAAATTATGGCAACCGGTGTTTGCCACACCGATGGCTATACGCTGGCGGGTAAGGATTCCGAAGGCATCTTTCCCAGCGTGCTTGGCCATGAGGGCGCTGGTATTGTGCGCGAGGTTGGCGCGGGCGTCACCAGTGTGGTGCCCGGTGACCATGTGATACCGCTTTATACCGCCGAGTGCCGCCAATGTAAGACTTGTCTTTCCGGCAAGAGCAATCTGTGTACGGCGGTTCGCGCCACTCAAGGGCAGGGCGTGATGCCCGATGGCACCAGCCGGTTTTCCTTTAAAGGTCAGTCGATTGCCCATTATATGGGGTGTTCAACCTTTTCGAATTTTACGGTGCTGCCGGAGGTATCGGTGGCGAAAATTCGCAAAGACGCTCCCTTTGAGACAGCGTGTTACATCGGTTGCGGAGTGACCACCGGTATTGGGGCGGTTGTGTGGACCGCGGGGGTTGAAGTCGGGGCCAGCGTCGCAGTATTCGGGCTCGGCGGTATTGGGCTTAATGTGATCCAGGGCGCACGGCTCGTCGGGGCAGAAAAAATCATTGGTGTAGATATCAATCCTGGTCGGGAGGCGATGGCACGACAGTTCGGGATGACGGACTTTGTTGATGCCCATGCCGTGGGCGCGGCAAATATCGTTGATGCGGTAACGGGTTTGAGCGATGGCGGGGTTGATTACTCGTTCGACTGCACTGGCAACACCGACGTGATGCGTCAGGCGTTGGAAAGCTGCCATCGCGGTTGGGGTCAATCAATCATTATTGGCGTTGCTGAGGCGGGCAAAGAAATCTCCACACGGCCTTTTCAACTGGTCACGGGCCGCGTCTGGAAAGGCTCTGCCTTTGGCGGTGCGCGTGGGCGCACGGACACGCCAAAAATTGTCGATTGGTATATGGGGGAGAAGATCGCCATTGATCCGCTGATCACCCACCGCTTACCTTTGGAAGAGATCAACACGGCCTTTGATCTGATGCATCATGGTGAGAGCATCCGTTCCGTGATTGTCTATTAATCTCGCGGTTTGAGGGATAAATTGGATGCTGGAAACCATCTCAACCACGAAAATTTTCGAGGGCACACAGGGAATTTTTACCCACGAGAGCGCTGTTTGTCAGTGTACGATGCGGTTTGCGGTCTTTGTGCCGCCACAGGCGCGCGACAAGGCGGTTCGCCTACCGGTTCTTTTCTGGCTTTCGGGGCTTACCTGTACAGAAGAAAATTTCATCACCAAGGCAGGGGCGCAAAAAATTGCGGCTGAGTTAGGGCTAGTAATTGTGGCGCCGGATACGAGTCCGCGCGGACCCGGCGTGCCCGATGACCCCGATGGGGCTTATGATCTGGGCCTTGGGGCTGGGTTCTATGTGAACGCCACGCGCGCGCCCTGGCATATGCATTATCAAATGGAAGACTATATCACCCGCGAGCTGATGGGGGTTATCAAGGGGCAGTTTCCCGTTGACGTGAACGCAATTGGCATTTTTGGCCACTCCATGGGCGGGCATGGGGCCCTGACGCTCTACCTGAAACACCGCAATCTTTATCGCAGCTGTACCGCGTTTGCCCCAATCGTTGCCCCGTCAAGTGTGCCTTGGGGGAAGAAGGCCCTGACGGCCTATCTTGGCCCTGATGAGAACGCATGGCGCAATGCCGACGCGGTCGCTCTTTTGACAGATCGAGGGCCCACGCAAACGTCAATCCTTATTGACCAGGGAACAGAAGATCCTTTTCTTGACGATCAACTCAAGCCGCAGCTCTTTGCGCGGGCGGCCCAAAATACGGGTCAATCGGTTCGCCTGCGCATGCAGCCGGGTTATGACCATACCTATAATTTTATCGCGACGTTTATGGAGGATCATTTGCGGTGGCATCACCAGCAATTGACCCAAGATTAATGACCGAGAAAGGGACGACCAACGATCATGGCGCATTCTGACATTATTGTTATCGGCGGTGGCCAGGCTGGTGCGCAGGCCATTGCATCCCTGCGTCAGTACGGGAATGACCAAACCATTACCCTCATCGGTGACGAGCCGGTATCGCCCTATCAGCGTCCACCCCTTTCAAAAGCCTATATGAAAGGCGGTTTTGCCGAGGAGCGATTATTTTTGAAACCAGCCGATTGGTATCGTGACCAAAAAATATCCTACATGCTTGGAAATCGCGCGGTGGCAATTGACCGGGATGCGCGGACTGTGGCGCTTGCTGACGGCAAAAAGATATCGTACAGTACACTAATTATTTCTACAGGCGCGCGGCCCCGCCCCTTACCGATTGCCGGTGCCGATGGGCCTTTTGTTTTTGATCTGCGGACCTTGGGCGATGTGAAGGCGATCAAACCCCATATGAAACCGGGCCAGCGTCTGGCGATCATTGGGGCCGGTTACATCGGTCTGGAAGCGGCGGCGGTGGCGCGGGAAATGGGTCTTGCGGTAACCGTTTTGGAGCGGGAGGACCGTGTTCTCGCCCGGGTGACAAGCCCGGTGATGTCGCAGTTTTTCCAAAATGAGCATGAACGCCAAGGAGTGATAGTCCGTACGGCTGCGCAAGCCAGCGCGCTTGAAACCTTTGGCGACGGTGCGGTCTCAATCTCCCTTGATGGTGGGGACGCCCTTATGGCCGATCTTGTGCTTGTGGGTATAGGGATCATTCCCAATGATCAGCTTGCGGTGCAGTGTGGTCTTTCCTGCGCCGACGGTATTGTTGTTGACGTCAATGGGATGACCAGCGACCCGGCAATTTATGCGGCGGGTGATTGTACCGTCAGACCGCTCTGGCCCTATGGCGGCCAGGGGCGTTTGGAAAGTGTTCACAATGCGATCGAACAGGGCAAATGCGTTGCCGCAAAAATCATGGGCGAGGCCCAACCAACCCTTGATGTGCCGTGGTTCTGGTCGGACCAATATGATCTGAAATTGCAGATTGCCGGACTGAGCCATGGCTTTGATGATCATGTGGTGCGCGGCACGCCCGAAGATCGGCAATTTTCGGTTTTTTATTTCAAAGACACGCGGCTCATCGCGGCGGATGCGATCAATAGTGCGCCCGATTACATGGTGGCTAAAATGATGATCGCCAAAGGCGCCGCGCCCGATAAAACGCACCTGGCTGATTTGTCGGTGCCAATTAAAGACATCGCTAAAAAAGCCCTGGCCATGGCCGTTTAGGCAAGCCGTATATGCCTGCTGGGCATGCCCGCGGCCGGGCTGCAAAATTTCGTTTTCATTGTCGCGGTGCCCGGTACACTGCCAAGCATGACTGCGTCAGAGAGAATTTCCGCCACAACGCGCCAAGCGAAATCGCCCGGGCCCCTTGAGGGGTTCCGGGTGATCGAATTGGCGGGCATTGGCCCGGGGCCGTTTGCCGGGCAGATGCTCGCGGATATGGGGGCGGAGATTATTCTGGTGGATCGCCCGGGCTTGCATCTGCCGTTTGTGGAAAAACGCGGTAAGCGGTCAATCGTGGTTGATCTGCGTAGGGAAGAGGGCGCGGCAATCGTTCTCGACCTTGTTAAAACGGCCGATGCGTTGATTGAGGGGTATCGACCCGGCGTGGCGGAGCGTCTGGGCGTTGGGCCTGCACACTGCCACGACGTTAATCCGGCGCTTGTCTATGGGCGAATGACCGGCTGGGGCCAGACCGGGCCGTGGGCCAAGATGGCGGGTCACGATATCAATTACCTATCGATCACCGGGGCGCTTGGTGCCCTTGGCCCGGCGGACCAACCGCCACCGGTGCCGTTGAATCTGATGGGTGACTATGGCGGCGGGTCGATGTTTCTTGTGGCTGGTCTTTTGGCGGCAATGCTCCGTGCCCAGAAAACCGGCCAGGGCGATATTGTTGATGCGGCGATTGTTGATGGGGTTAGCGCCATGATGGGGGTTGTCCATTCGCTGGAGGCAATTGGTCAATGGCAGCCAACCCGCGCGGCCAATATGCTTGATGGGGCGGCGCCTTATTATCGATGTTATGAAACTGCCGATGGGCGCTTTATGGCTGTCGGTGCGATTGAGCCCCAGTTCTTTGCGTTGCTCCTGTCACTTCTTGAAATTGATGCGGCGGCGTTTGGCGGGCAAAATGATCGCCAATATTGGTCGGCCCAACACAAGCAGTTGGAAGACACTTTCCGCCAGCACGCCTTGGGTCATTGGTCAGATCTTTTTGATGGAACCGATGCATGCGTCACACCAGTTTTGACCTATGATCAGGCCCCGGATCATCCGCACAATCAGGTGCGGGTTAGTGAGGTTTCTTCGGCCAAGGGTGCGCTTGGCGCCCGCCGACAGCCGGCGGCTGCGCCGCGTTTTGCCAAAACCCCCCTTGACCCTGATGAACCCGCCCCAACCATCGCGGTGAAGGGTCACCATACCCGCGAAATTCTGGCGTCATTGTCCTATGGCGATGACGCTATCGACCAGCTTTTGGACCGGCAGATTATTGAAGCGGCCTCCTAAGCCGGTTCGACCAAGAAAAGGAATGACCATGAGTGTTGCCCATGAAAGCGAGCCCCTCGTTAATGATAGTGTGCTCTACCGGGAGGATGGGGCGGTTGCGATCATCTGCCTAAATCGGCCAAAGCAGATGAATGCTGCCAACAAGGATTTGCGGCTTGCCTTATCGCAGGCGCTTGATCGGGCGGAGAATAGCGTGGCGGTCCGAATTGTCATCCTCACGGGGGAGGGTCGCGGCTTTAGTGCGGGTGCTGATCTTGCCGAAGGGATGCAAAAAGAACATTCCACGATCTCCCAACATATTCTCAAAGACTATAAACCGCTGGTGGACGCGATCTGCCGGTCAGACAAAACCTATATTGCTGCGCTAAACGGGGCAACGGCTGGCGTGATGATGGCCGTGGCGCTGTCTTGTGATCTGATTGTCATGGCACGGAGCGCTTATATCTATGCCCCGTTCACCGCGATTAGTCTGGTGCCCGATGGCGGGGCCACATGGTTTATGCTGCGCGCCTTCGGGTACCAACGCGCCTTTGAAATGATCGCCGAGGGGCGCAAGGCAAGTGCGCAAGAATGCCTGGAGGCTGGCGTTGCCAACGCGGTGGAGGATGATGATGCGCTTCAGGAAAAAGTGCTTGAGCGCGCCAAGGCCCTGGCGATGAAGGCGCCCCTATCGCTAAAATATGCCAAGAAGATTTTGCGGGCCGCCCATTATGGATCGCGTGAGGAGATCACGGCGCTTGAGGCGGATTTTCAATATATTCTGAGCCAGTCTCATGATTTCCCCGAAGGCGTCGCGGCATTTATCACCAAACGGAAACCAGACTTTAAGGGCGAGTAGTCGTCGTTAGAGTCTAACCGAAAATAGACTTTTCGGCTGGGCTCTTAGAGCATGTTCGCTTCAGTCGCGGTCGACTTTCATCCTCCGAGACGACCGCTGACGCGCTCTCCTCAAGATGAGGAACGTGATGTTTTTACGTGAAAAACCTTATCCTGAGGAGCCCGAGGGGCGTCTCGAAGGATTAGAATTTTCGACTAAAATTCAATCAGACATGCCTTAAAACCGTATACAAACGAAGTTTATTTTACCCGCCCTTTTGTATGCGCTGTAGGGCTTCCAACGGTTGGATCAGGCTGGAGGTATCGCGCCGCGCACCGCCGAGGGCCTGGACCTGTCCGTAATACTGATCCACCAAGGCCGTAAGGGGTAGGGTGGCCCCATTACGGCGCGCTTCGGCAAGCACATAGCCAAGGTCTTTGCGCATCCAGTCAACGGCAAAGCCAAAATCAAACTCGTCCGCCATCATGGTGTGGGCCCGGTTTTCCATTTGCCAGGACTGCGCGGCGCCCTTGCTGATCACCTCAATGACGGCGGCAACATCAAGGTCAGCCGCCTTGCCAAAATGAATGGCTTCGGCAAGCCCCTGAACGATACCGGCAATGCAAATCTGGTTCACCATTTTGGTCAGCTGGCCACTACCTGAGGGGCCAATACGTTGTTGCATGCGGGCATAGGTGGCAATCAAGGGTTCGGCGCGGGCGGCGGCACTTTCCTCCCCGCCAATCATAACCGTTAAGGTACCCCCTTCTGCGCCCGCTTGGCCGCCGGAGACAGGGGCATCAAGAAAGTTAAAACCGCGCTGTGCTGCCTCCTTGGCAAGATCGCGGGCGCAGGCCGCCGATGTCGTGGTATGGTCAACAAAAAGACTGCCTGGCGCCATGGCCGCAAAGGCACCATCGTCACCAAGAGTGACCGCGCGCACATCATCATCATTGCCCACACAGGCAAAGATAACCTCAGCCCCGAGCGACGCTGCGCGCGGGGTTGGCTCGGTCTTCCCCGGATAGCGCTCCAGCCAGCGTGACGCTTTTGCTTCGGTGCGATTATAAACCGTGACCGCGTGGCCAGCCTTGGCGAGGAAGCCCGCCATGGGAAAGCCCATGACACCGAGACCAAGAAAAGCAATCTTCAGGTTTTCTGACATCTGGCTTTATCCTTCTTGTAAGGAAAATATTAGAAGAATGTATACTGACGAAACCGGATCCTCATTCAAGCGGTATGATGGTCGGCCATATATTGCTGCGCGGCGAGGCGCCCTGACATGGTTGCCATGGGAACGCCGGGGCCGGGATGGACCGATCCACCGGCAAAATAGAGCCCGGGAATCTTTGAACGGGCCCCATTCCGTTTCAATGTTGACATCATCCCGTGACTTGATTGGCCATACAGAGCACCGCCTGTGGCAGGAAACCGCGTGTTGAAATCCGCGGGCGCCGTCAGGGACGCGGTGGCATCAAAATCGTCAATCTGCAATCCACAAATGGCCAAAAGCTTCAGAACACGGCACTTTAAGTCTTCCAGTTGGTCCGGTGTTTGGCATTTGATATCCCCATCGGCGGGCGCGTTTACCAGCAGGAACAGGCGCTCTGCCTCCCCTGGCTCGATGGAAGCAGTCTCGCTTTCTGCGCGATCCTGGGCGCACAAATAAACGGTTGGCATTTGCGCTATTGTCCTGTCGCCGAAAATTGCCCGAAACTCATTGGGATATCGATCGGCAAAAAAGACATTGTGGAACGCCAGGTCAAAACCCGATGTTGGTGAATGGACTGACCAGGTTACAGCAGAAAGGGAGCGCTGTTTGCGTGTTGTCACCGGCGCGCGGGATTTGAGCGCCTCGCCGAGGAGGCCCTGGCCAATGGCGGAAATATCGCCATTAAAAATAATTGCATCGGCCTCAATCACCTCACCGGTTTCCAGTTCGACGGCGCTCGCCCGGTGATCGGTCAGACGCAAACGCGCCACAGGTGCCTCAAATCGAAAATCAACGCCAAGACTTTCGCCAAGCGCCTGCATGGCCTGCGCCACGGCGCGCATGCCGCCATCAACGTGCCAAACCCCTTGTTGTTCCACATGGGCGACCAGCATAATCGTTGCGGGGGTCGAAAGTGGCGACGAGCCCACATAGGTTGCATAGCGCGCAAAAAGTTGGCGCAGGCGCGGGTCATCGAAATAGCTTCCCAATTCCTGCCAGAGGGTGCGCCACGGTCTGATGGTGGCAAGCCAGCCGGGCAATCGGTGGGCGCCCACGCGCTTGACAACTTCCCACTGGGAAGGGCGTTGATCAGTGATGAAACTATCGCGCAATACGTCAAAGACTCTTTGGCTTTGGGCGCAAAAGTCACGATAGCCTTGCGCATCGCGGGGCGAGGCAAACGCGGCAATCGCATCGGCGGACTGGTCAATATTCCCATAGAGATCAAGCTGGCCATTGGGTTTGCCATCGCTTGCCCAGGCATGACGCGCCAGCACTTCGGCCGGGTGGAGGGTGAGCGCATCGTCAAAATTTGCGCCGGCATCTTCAAATAGGGAGTCGAAAATCCAGCGCATGGTAAAAACCGTCGGCCCCACATCAATGCCGCGATTATGCCCAACCATCCGCTCGCGGATCTTACCGCCGGCCTCGCCATTGCGCTCAAGGACGGTGACGTCATGTCCGCTCCGCGCCAGATCAATCGCCGCACTTAGACCACCGGCGCCAGCGCCAATAATGATAAGTTTTTTGGGGTGGGTCATTCGGCCGGTACCTGTAGGGGTTTTCTCGCTGATGGCGCGCGCGTGGGCGCAATCGGCATCATCTGACGAACCTTATATTGATGATAAAGGATCAGCGCTAACCCCGTCACGAGTGGCACCGCCCAAAGTACCGGGTTTAACGCGAGTTGCGGCACATAGCGGACCGCGCCAAAGGCAAAAAAAGCGGTATAAACAGAGATGCCAGTGCCCACCAGCGCCTTGATATGTTCTAAAAGCCAGGTCCGCGGGGTTGGCGCGCGGTTCAGGATAAACCACAAATTGGTGCCCACCGTGGCAAAGCCTACAAACGAAATACCCACCATCATCAGTTGGCCGATAAGGATGCCCTGAATGGCGCAATTGACCGAGGCAATAAAAAGAATGATCTGTAGGCAAACATTATGCCAGGCCATATTGCCAGCATGCTGACGTTTATGCCGAACGGCAAGCCAGCCATACCAAGCCAGATTGATAGTCAAAATAGCAAGATAGAGCATCATCCAGCCGAAGATGCCACGGATTAAACGGGGATCAGAAAACTCCGGATGGTTCATCAATTGCGGGTGGGTTGCAACGGGATAGACAAGCGTCATGCTTGCCATGGCAACAGCAAAGCATCCGGTGATGAGCATCATGATCGTGAACGCTTTGCCCCAGAATTTGTGGCTTCGGCTGCCCTTACGCGATAGGACCGGCACCCAGAAACTTATCAAACCCGGCGCACCGGTGGTGATATGCCCCAGGATCAGGAGGTCGAAGAGGTGATGGGTGGACATGATTATGGATACCCCCGATAGTGTGGTGACAGGTAATCCTGATACGGATGAGAGTAATGGGCGATAGATTTACCCCCCCGCACCCGGCAATGTTGCCCCCTTTGTTGGCGCTTGCGCGTACGGTCCGGCACGGTGATGGTGACTTGTTGAGCCTGTTGCCCGCGGCGGCTTACCGAATGAAAAGCGGCACACTCGGCTATTCGCGTCGCTCCATCGTGCTGTTTAATGACCCGGCCATGGTGCGCGAAATCATGCTTGATAAGGGCGGGGCGTTTCCCAAAAGCGATCTGATGGTAGGGGCGTTGGAACCGCTGATTGGCGATTCGATCTTTGTCTCTGACGGGGAGAAATGGCGACGCCAGCGCGCGATGATCGACCCGGCGTTTTCCTATATGCGTCTGACGGTTGCTTATGAGGCGATGACTGCCGCCGTTGACGACTACCAAGCCCATTTGGAGGCGGCGGCGGATAGCGGCAAGCCGATCTCCCTCGACCTCGCCATGGGACAGCTGACCGCGGATATTATCTGCCGCACGGTGTTTTCGGTCTCCCTTGCCTCCCACATGGCGCGCGATGTGTTTGACGATTTTCTGATTTTTGAGCGCGGTGTGGCGCAGGTAAAAGTATGGCGTTTGATTACCGATAAGGCCTGGGCAAAAATCGATCAGGACCCGGCGGTTCTGGCGGCGTGTACCCGTATCCGCCACCATCTGGGCCAATTGATTGACCATCACCAACAGACGTCGTCGGCCAATACAAAACAGGATGGGGCAAACGGGGATATTGCTGCTGCCGTTATGGCTGCGCGTGATCCCGAGAATGGGGCCGCTTTCACCCGGGAAGAATTGATCGACCAATTGGGCGTATTTTTTCTGGCGGGCCATGAAACAACGGCCAGCGTTTTGACGTGGGTCTTTTATATTCTCAGTATCCGGCCGGATATTCTGCGCCGTGTCCGGGCGGAGGTAAGCGATGTGGTGGGTACCGGGCCCATCACCTTTGACGATACCAAGAAAATGATTTTTATCCGCGCGGTTTTTCGCGAGACGTTGAGGCTGTATCCGCCGATCACATTTATGCCGCGTATTGCTCTGCGCGATGTTGAGATTGGCGGGCGCAAACTGCGCAAGGGAGCCTTGGTGATGATTGCGCCCTGGACCCTGCACCGCCATGCGGACCACTGGACTGACCCCCATGTTTTCGATGCGGATCGTTTTATGCCGGCGCGTGAGGGCGACATTCCTGCCGGGGCCTATATGCCGTTCGGCTTTGGGCCCCATACCTGTGTGGGGGCGGGTTTTGCGTTGGTTGAGGCAATTTTGATCATCGCGCAATTGGCCCGGGCCTATGATTTCACGGTCCATGCGCCGGAAAATGTGCGCCCCGCCGCGCGCCTGACCACACGGCCCGCCGATCAGATTATGGTGACCGTCAAACCGGCTCATGCATAATGCTCCGTTGACGGTTGCTTTTGCGTTGTGGCCGTGGTCGCGGTGTCGATTTGCACCCCTTGCCATTCGATATCGTGGGTTGCCGCTTCGCCAAAAGTGCGACCGTCAAAGACTACCTGTTTCAGGAGATCCCATGACATGGGCGTCATGAGCAAAAAGGGCAGGGGGTCTTGCGCGCTGAACAAAACATCTTTTGCCCCGGCCATAGTTTTCAAATGGCGCAAAAAGGTGCGGGGGCGGAAGAAATCGCCATACGCTTCGGTCAGACTGGTATGGCCTTCCTGAAAACGACGCTGAGCTTTCAGGCGTACGGTGCGCGGCGTTGCCGGATCAAGGACGCAAGCGGCCATATCATTTGGATCAAAAAAATGCACGCCGCTGGTCAGGCGGGGATTGCATTCAATCGCCATGGGCCCGCGTGCATCAATAATGAAATCAAAGGCGACAAAACCCGAATAGTCATGGTACCGAACAAAATGCTGTACCCATGGCTCTAGCGCCGGTTCGTCATCGACGCGTTCAAAACAGGTGGCAACACTGCCGGCAAAGATCAGCCCTTCATAGGCAACACAGCCGGTAAGTTGCCCGCCATGGGCTATCGCCTGGACACTCACATGGCGTCCGTCCACGTAATCTTGCGCCACATGGTTGGCATAATGCCCATCGTCCGGGATAGCGGTGCCGCGCGGGTGCTGTGAAAACCCTTGACCGGAACAGCCATGGGCGGGTTTGAGAATGTAATCGCCCTCGCTCGCTAGGATGCGCGCGGCCGACGTGTGCGCGTTGTGGGTTTCCGGTGCGTCCAATCCCGCCGCTTGCGCCGCACGGTTAAAGCTCAATTTGTCATGCAAGCGACGCAGGGTCTCATGGTTGGGGCCAAAGAGCCGGACGCCATTGGGCAAATGCGGGGCCAAAAGCGTTGTGTGCAGCGCCTCCTCTGAAATGGGCACAACGAGATCGATGTTTTCTGCACGAATCACGGTGAGCAGCGCATCCCGGTAACCGGCAGGGTCCGTCGCCGGGGCGGGCACGCAAATGGACTTTGCCACCGCACGGGAAGGCCAGCAAAGATGCCGCGCAAACGGGTCGGTGACGATCACCCGCGCCCCCGCCCCGTTAAGGGCACGGGCCAGTTCCAGCGCTTTTGGCAGGCGCCCGAGGGTTAGAAGGACTGTTTGGGTCATTGCCGTCATGCTTCGTTAATTGACACTAGCACATGTCAAGCGATACGTACAAAGGATTGCGCGTGTGTTGCCGTCCGCATTTGGGCAGGCTTCATGCCGTTTCAGGCCGCAAACACGCGTAAAAAGGCCCCAATGAAAGAAGGCCAATGAAATCAGATGTGGTTATTGCTGGTGGCGGGCTTTCGGGGGCGTTGATCGCCTGGCGCCTGCGTATTCACCATCCTGATCTTGCCGTTACGGTTGTTGAAAAAGCTGCGCAGCTGGGCGGCAATCACACCTGGTCTTTTCATAAAACAGATTTACCGCCCGAAACCCTCCAGTGGATGCAGGCGATGGTTGCCGTCGAATGGCCACGCCAACAGGTGCGTTTTCCTCGTCATACGCGCGTGCTTGATACCGGCTATTGTTCAACGACATCGGAACGCTTGCAGGAATGTGTGGCGCCGCTTCTCGGCGACAATCTTGTGACCGGTCGGCGCGTTGACCGGGTTGAGGCGAATGGGGTTCATCTGGACAATGGTGACCATATCGCTGCCGGCGCTGTTATTGATGCGCGGGGCCAACGCCAATCCGATGCGTTGACCATTGGGTTCCAGAAATTTCTGGGTCAGGAAATCCGGTTTAAGGCCCCCCACGGTTTGACGGTGCCGATTATTATGGATGCAACTATCCCGCAGGATGATGGGTATCGGTTCGTATACGTTCTACCCTTTACCGATGACACTGCACTGGTCGAGGATACATATTATGCCGATGGCGCAGCGCTAGACCGCGCAGCCATCCGTCAACGTATTGAAACCTATTGTGCGCAGGCTGGATGGGCAATTGATGCAATTGTGCGGGAGGAAGACGGCGTGTTACCGATCGCGCTGGCGGGTAATATTGATGACCATCTTAGTGCCTATCCCGCTGGTATTGGCGTTGCTGGCCTCGGCGCTGGGCTTTTTCATCCGCTTACGGGCTATTCACTCCCCGATGCGGCTGCCCTCGCGGAGGCAATTGCGCGCAGCGATGACCATTCCGGTCCGGCGCTTGCTGCGCTTACCCGTGATCATGCGCGCGAACGCTGGAAAGACCGCGCCTTTTACCGGATGCTTTCACGGTTCCTGTTTTATGCGGCCAAACCCGAAGGGCGGCATAAGGTGCTGCAACGGTTTTATCGCCTCAATGGCGGATTGATTGAACGGTTCTATGCGGCCCGCTCCTCACGGGCCGACAAACTCCGGACCCTGGTGGGCAAGCCGCCGGTAAGTTTCCTAAAAGCTGTTGAATGCGTTGATGAAATCGGTTGGCGCGATAATATCTGGCTTCCACGCAAGGCAAGGGCCGAGGGTAAAGCGCAGCCTCTTGCGGCGGAGTAGGCATGATGGATCGCACGGCAGTTTGGCTATAACCTCTGTGGACGGATTATCCCCGACCCCGCGATCAAGTCGAGGGCAGGCGATTGGGAAAGTTCAGCGGACAGAGCCCTATCTCGCCGCACCTTCTCGCTATCGTGCAACCCTGTCATTCACCGTCGGCTCATCGCCAATCCCGGCCAGTTCCTTTGGCTCGTAGTTTTCATCATGTTTGGCAAGAATAATGTCGGCTTTGAAGTGGCCATCGGGACCAAAGCGGCCCTGGGCAATCACGCCCTGACCTTCGCTAAAAAGGTCCGGCAGGATGCCATCATAGGTGACCGTGATCTTGTCCTTGCCGTCAGTCACCTCAAAGATTTTTTCGACCCCTGCGCCGTCGCGTACCGTGCCCTCGGCCACCAGGCCACCAAGGCGAATGCGCCGTGCCGGTAAGGGCTCGCCCGTGCTGGTGGCCGCCATCACATCGCCAGGGGTATAAAAGTAATCGATATTCTGGCTCAACGCCGTAAACGTCAAGCCGGCAGCCATGGCGAGCGCTAACCCGCCAACGCCAAGATAGAGGACTCGTCGATTTCGCTTTATCGGCTTCATGGGCGAGATTTAAGCCTTGGTTGACGCGCTGCCAAGGGGTTATGGGGTCAATGGGCGCTCGAATTCGTCGCGGAGACGGTAGAGAAGGGAAGCGAATTCAGGCGTTTATGCGTTTTTGCTTCCGATTGTTTGAAACAGGGGGTCGCCCGTGGGCGCCTTGACGGTGAAAAATCTGCGTTGCGTGCGCGGCGCTGTGCCGATCTTTGAGGGCGTCAGTCTCACGTTGGCCGCCGGGACGGCATTGCAAGTGTTCGGCAATAATGGCACCGGCAAATCAACTTTGTTGCAGGTGCTGGCCGGTTTGGTGCCCGGTGAGGGCGAGATTGTCTGGGTTGACGAAACCGACACGCGGCAGCCGCTTTTGCCAACGCAATTGGTGTTCCAGGGCCATGCCGTGCCGCTCAAGCCCAAGCTCACCGTCGAGGAAAATCTCATTTTCTGGCAACGCTGTTACCGGGGGCGTGCCGACCGGCCAGCGCTCATGGGGGCCCTTGAAACCGTGGGGCTCACCGCCCTTGGGTCGGAGCCCGCGCACGTTTTGTCTGCGGGCCAGCGTCGGCGTCTTGGGCTTGCCCGTTGTCTCCTGGCGGGGCGAAGTCTGTGGCTTCTTGATGAGCCAACTGCCGCCCTCGACCGCGCGGGCAGGGCCTTAGTTGCAGATGTATGCTGCGCGCATCTTGCGGGAGGTGGCTTTGCCATCATCGCGACCCATGATCCCATTGATGTGCCGGCGATGCAGCTTACGCTTGCGCCCCAAGATGGCGAGTGTGCTTGAGGATGACTGAGGCAATTCTACCTTCTGTGGGCGGATTAGTATTAACGCTGGTCAGGCGCGATCTGCTGTTGGCTGTGCGCGGTGGCGGCGGCGTTCTGCAAACGCTTTTTTTCTTCCTTATTTTTGTGGGACTGTCGGGCTTTGCCCTTGGTCCAGGGCCAGCGGCCTTGCGTGCTGCGGCTCCGGCGATCATCTGGCTGGGGCTGTTGCTGGCGGTCCAGTTTTCAGTACTCGATCTCTTTCGCGGTGATCTCGAAGACGGCACGCTGCAGGTTCTGGCCGCCGAGCAAAAAAGCCTTCTCCCCTATATTTACGCGCGGCTTTTGGCGGCGTTTATTTCGCTCGCCGTCCCCCTCGCGTTGGCGGTACCGGTTGCTTTTGTGATGTTTTCTGTGGAGCTTGCCCGCGCAGGAGCGGCCAGTCTTCTCCTCATTTTGGCGAGCCCGGCACTTATCCTTGCCGGTGTGGTGGCCGCCGCGGTGTCGGCGGGTGCGCGTACGGGCGGTCTCCTGGGGATGGGTCTGGCTGCCCCCCTTGTTGTCCCAATAATGATATTCGGTATTGGCGCAGTGGAGGCCGGCTTGGGGCCTGTTGGCGCCGCGTCCAATACCCTCGCTGGCGCTCAATGGTTGTCACCGGAAACCCTGTTGTTGGGTGCCATTATGCTCTTTTATGGGGTCATTCTGCCGCCATTTGCCGTCTTGGCGATCCGCCTTGGACTGGAGTAGCTAAAGCGTCATGGTATCCTTCTTCTCTAATCCCGCCCGGTTTGAGGCGTTATCACGCACTGTGCGCCCCTGGGTCTTTGCCAGCGCGCTTATCAGCCTTGCGGCAGGGCTCTATCTGGCCCTCTTCGTTTCCCCGGCTGATTTCAAACAGGGCGACAGTGTACGGATCATATATATCCATGTGCCGGCCGCATGGATGGCCCTTGGCGCTTACACGATGATCACGGTTGCCTCTGTGGTGGCGTTTATTTGGCGCCATTCCCTCGCCGACCGCGCGGCGCTTGCGGCTGCGCCGTTTGGTTTGGCCATGACCATCCTGGCGCTCATCACTGGTGCAGTGTGGGGAAAACCCACTTGGGGCGCGTGGTGGGTTTGGGACGCTCGGCTTACATCAGTCCTTGTTCTGATGTTTATCTATCTGGGCTATCTGTCGATCTGGCAGGCCATTGACGATAAGGCCCGCGCTGCGCGCTTTGCTCGCATCATTGCCATGGTCGGGTTTATCAATATTCCAATTATCAAATTTTCGGTTGACTGGTGGAACACGCTGCATCAGCCCGCCAGTATCATCCGCGCCAGCGGGCCGACCATTGGCGCGGCAATTTTGACACCGCTCCTCGTGATGATCCTTGCTTATACACTCTTGTTCATCTGGTATGTGCTGACCGGGGTCGAAAGCCAGATCATTGAGTTGCGTTTGGCGCGTCAGCCACACCGCCCTGTTTCCACAGCCTCGCCGGTGGAAGCGATGGCGCCCACTGCGGGCGGTACCCATGGCTGAATTTTTCGCCATGGGCGGTTACGGGGTCTATATCTGGCCGTGTTACCTCGCCAGTGCCGCGGTCATCGGTGGACTGATCTATCGTCAAATCGGGCGGTTAAGGTCTTTGCGCGACCGCGAACAACACAGCCGCTCGCAAAACGCAAAGCCCTAGGTATGGATGACGCGGTCATAGGCGTCGAGCACGCTCTCATGCATCATCTCTGACAAGGTCGGGTGGGGGAAGATTGTGTGCATCAAGTCTTCTTCGGTTGCCTCCATTGTCTTGGCCAGGCCAAACCCCTGGATTAGCTCGGTCACTTCAGCGCCAATCAGATGCGCGCCCAGAAGCTCGCCGGTTTTTTCATCAAAGACCGTTTTTACAAGGCCTTCGGGCTCACCCAAGGCAATCGCTTTCCCGTTGGCATTGAACGGAAAACGCCCGACTTTTGTTTTGTAACCCGCCTCTTTGGCTTGCGCTTCGGTTAGGCCAACGCTTGCCAATTGCGGGTTCGAATAGGTGCAACCCGGTATAAGCTTCACATCAAGTGGATGCACATCATTTTTACCGGCGATCTTCTCTACACAGATGATCCCTTCATGGCTTGCCTTGTGGGCCAGCCATGGTGCGCCTACCACATCACCGATGGCGTAAAGCCCGCGCACACCCGTTTCCATCCACTCATTGACACTAATGTGGCCGCGATCAACCTTCACGCCCAAATCTTCAAGACCCAGATCTTCCGTATTGCCTACAATACCGATGGCGAGAATTACCCGTTCAACCTCGATAGTTTCGGCTTTACCGTCTTGATGCTTAATCGTTGCTTTGACCGTAGACTTACCTGTTTTAAGCGCGTCAACGCTGGCGCTGGTGTGGATGGTCATGCCCGCTTTTTTGAATTGCTTTTCAGCAAACTTTGACAGCTCCGCATCTTCCGCTGGCAGAATACGGTCCACCATCTCCACCACGGTCGTCTTAGCGCCAAGCGCATTATAAAAACTTGCAAACTCGATTCCAATTGCGCCGGAACCGATCACTAGAAGCGATTTTGGCATCATATCGGGCACCATGGCCTCGCGTGCCGTCCAGATAAATTTCCCATCGGGCTCAAGACCGGCCGCGGGAACCGTGCGGGCCCGGGCGCCTGTGGCGACGATCACATGGTTGGCTGCTACTTTGTCGGTGCCGGTTTTCGTCTTCACAGCAATTGCGGGGGCACCGGACCCGTTCACGGCTTTTTCCAACGTGGCGGTACCCTCAATGACTGCAATTTTGTGTTTCTTCATCAGATAGCCGATGCCATTCGAAAGCTGTCCGGCAACACCGCGTGAGCGCTTGACCACGGCGTCGATATCAAAACTGATCTTTTCCGCTTTCAGGCCAAAGGCGTCCGCATGCTGCATATTCGTGTAGACTTCAGCGGTACGCAGCAGGGCCTTGGTCGGAATACAGCCCCAATTGAGACAGACGCCGCCGAGGCTTTCGCGTTCGATAATGACGGTTTTCATGCCCAGTTGGGCTGCGCGGATTGCCGCCACATAGCCGCCGGGTCCTGATCCGATGATCGCGAGATCAGCTGAGTGCGTTGCCATGGCGCAATGTCCTTCTTCGTTTCTTCACCTTGAACGGTTTCGTGTCTATGGTTTTTGTGACTTGCCAGCAACCACAAATCCTCAATAGGTGAGGGGTATCGTGTCCACGTTCCCCCCTTCTCAAACTCCCGGATCCGCCAATGACAATTTCCGACGCCCAGCCGCACCACCCCTCCTTTGGCGCCGTTGCCCGTACCCCCGATGACCGGTTCGAAGGTCTACCCGATTGGCCTTACTCGCCGAATTATATCGACACGCTCAACGGATATGAGGGATTGCGTTTGCACTATGTTGATGCGGGGCCGAAGGATGCGGAGGTGACGTTTTTGTGCCTGCATGGTCAGCCGTCGTGGTCCTATCTTTATCGCAAAATGATACCGATCTTTGCCGGCGCCGGGCACCGGGTCATTGCGCCGGATCTGTTCGGCTTTGGCCGATCCGATAAGCCCGAAGATGATGCTGTCTATACCTATTATTTTCACCGCAAGGCCTTGCTCGCCTTTGTTGAGGCTATGCATTTGAATAATGTCTGTTTGGTTGTCCAGGATTGGGGCGGACTGCTGGGGTTGACCTTGCCCATGGAACGGCCCAGCCGCTATTCGCGATTGATCGTGATGAATACATTCTTGCCCGTGGGCGAAGATGCCGGGCCGGGCTTTCTTGCCTGGCGGGCGTATAACCGGGCCAATCCGGATCTTGATATTTCTATGTTGATGAAGCGTGGCACCCCAAGCCTTAGCGACGCCGAAGCTGGCGCCTATGGTGCGCCATTTCCCAATGAGGCCTTCAAAGCCGGTGTGCGGCGTTTCCCGGAGCTTGTGATGGTCAAGGGCGGTAGCACCGAAGGGATTGATACCTCTTTTTCCGCTCGCGAATTCTGGTCCGAGCGCTGGGCGGGGGAGAGCTTTATGGCCATTGGTCAGCAAGACCCGGTGATTGGCGAAGACAGCATGCGCAAATTGCATGGCCTCATCCGCCATTGCCCGGAACCGCTGATCCTGGAGGAGGCGGGTCACTTTGTTCAGGAGTGGGGAGACAGCGTTGCAACCGCTGCCCTCGACCGCTTTAAGCTGAAATAGGGCTTCGGGTTTTTAACCCGCTGTCGGGGATTATTTGTACATCGCTTGAGACTGGCATTAGGCTCGAGGGTCGGCGGGTTTTTCTGGCGTTACAAAGCCATGCCAAGCGGGACCCCTTCTTTTCGGAGACAAAGATGACGGCGATTTACGCACCCGAAGGCGACAAAGAGTTTTTCACCCCCTTCGGCCCAATGATGGGCTACGTGAAAATGCCCGAAGCCCTTGTCGAGCAATTAAACCGCGCCATGGCCGATGGCATGAACGCCAGGCGGTTGCAGGACCATTCCGATAGCCTTGTGGGGAAGGTGCGCGAGGAATTGCGTTTTGATAAACCGATCATCGACATTGCAGGTGCAGGGTTGGGTCAGGGCTTGATCGAATATCATGTGCGCGCCATGAAGCGCGGCAAATTTGGTGACTATGATCACACCAAAAAGAGCTTCTCACTCGACATCATTTCGGGCTGGTTCGTGCGTCAGTTTGAAAATGATTACAACCCATTACACATTCATACCGGTTGTCATCTTTCTTGCGTTGGATATCTGCAATTACCGCAAAATATCGAACAGGAATGGGAAGAAGACTATCAAGACCATCATCCCTCCCACGGGCACCTACAATTCGCCTTTGGGACGGACACGCACTATTCGGTTTCAAATTTTATGGTGAAACCCCGCGTTGGCGATTTCTGGATCTTTCCGTCTTATATGTTTCATTGCGTTTACCCGTTCAAAACCAAGGGCGAACGACGGTCGTTCAGTATGAATGTCACCATTCAGGATCAAGACGTCTGAATAGAAGTCTGTCCCTCCGTACCCAAATGAAAAGGTCACCGCAATCGTGAGATCACGGTGACCAGTTCCGCCTTCCCCCCTGGAGGCGGGGTGAACGAGGAGGGCGGTTTAGAATTGTCCGCTTACGGTGAACCTCGCATTGAATGGCGCGCCAACGGTTATATTGTTTGCGGTATGAGAGCTCGGGAAATAATCAATGTCCGACAAATTCTCGAGGTTTACCTGAACGCGAAGCCTATCGGAGATATCGTAGAACGCGGCGGCATCAACCCGGGCGAACCGTGGCAATGTCACACTATTTCCGTTATCGGCAAAGCTCTCATCCTGGAATGTCAGGCCAGCACCAACACCAAACTTGGGTGTGACCTGGAAATTGTTCCAGATATTGAAAGTATGTTCCGGCAATTCGCGAACTCGGTTCCCTTCGACGCCAAAAGCGTTGACCTGGTTACCATCAAGGTAGCTGTACCCAGCAGAAATAAACCACTGATCTGTCACCTGACCGATGACTGCTGCTTCGACCCCGCGAATGCGGCTGTCGATGATATCCAGTGTATCTGGGTTATCGTCGGAAACCTGCGGAGAACTTTGCATATTCTCGAATACCGCGGCCGTGAAGCTTAACGCTGGTGTAAAATCCCATTTCACACCAAGCTCTATGGTGGAGAACGTATTGGGCTCAAGCCGGTCAGATGCGCTATTAATGTCCGCAAACTGCTCACCACTTCGCGGCAGGAAGCTCTCGCTAAAGCTGAAATATAAGGAAACATTTTCACGCGGCTTCAGGATAGCACCAAGACGCGGAGAGAATTCCTGATCTGAATTACTCAAAATGTCTCGTTCTCCGGTATCAATAAATGTTTCAATATTATCGACAGTGATGTCAAAGCTGTCAAAACGCAGGCCCAGGACGATGTCGAGCCAGGGTGCAATTTCAATCTGATCCTGGAGATATACAGAGAACACGGTAAGGTCGGCCTCTGTGTCATCATTCAGATCGGTGGTGAAATTGAGTGTATTCGGTTCGCCTAAAGCGGTCGTCGTTAGGTCTAGCGGCCTTGTTGTAAAAAATAACTCCTGATCGGATCTGCGTCCGTCCGCGGCAGCGGTTGGAAAGAATGCATTAAAGCGGTCATTGTTATTAACGGTGTCAATAAACTCACCGCCAAACAACAATGTGTGACCAGCGCCAAGAGCTTCAAAGTCACCGACAAGATTCCCCGAGATGATGAAGTTTTGCCGTTGTGTTGTATCGATGTAGCCGTCTAATTCCACCACATCATCATTTTGCAGCTCGGCAGGAAAATCCGAATCATTAAAACCAACAGGGAACAAGTTTCCATAAAGCTTGTCATAATCCCCATAAAAGACGCTAAAATTGCCTTTGAAGTTATCATTGAACTGATGATCGACCAGAGCGCGAATGACGTGCGACTCAAAGGTCGTTGTGTTGATATCTTCGTCGCCGAAAGTGATGTTGCGCAGCTGTTCTGCAGGCAAGCCATCATTGTCCGAAGGAATACCGCGATCAACAAAACGCTCGTTGTTGATATATTCATATGACAGATCGATAACCGTTGATGGCGTTAACTCAAACCGCAGTGTCGGATTGATGCCGAAACGATTACCATCATAAAAGTCGCGGTGATTGTTCAGATATTCATAATACGCATTTACGCGGAACGCGGCATTATCTGAAACGTCAAAGTTGGCATCAATTTGAACGTCTGCGGCGCCGAAGGTGTCAACGCTGGTCTTGAACCCGACAAATCGCTCACCAAGCACGCCTTTTTTCGTAACCCGGTTTAGGACACCGCCGGTACCACCGCGGCCAAACAACAAGGCATTGGGCCCGCGAAGAATTTCAACTTGTTCAAGATTGTAAAGAGACCGGTAATACTGAACGTCATCGCGCACACCATCGAGGTAAAAATCTGCCGTAGAGCGAATGCCACGGAAGACAACAGCATCACGGTGACCTTCACCCTGAGAATTGTTTACACCCGGTGTATAAAGAATAATATCACCAACACTGTTAAATCCTTGCTGGATTATCTGATCGGCAGTGATGATGGAAAGGCTTTGTGGCACGTCAATAATTGGCGTTGGCGTCTTCACCGCATTGACTTGATCTGAATAAAGAACCCGTCCCACAACGATAATATCGGGATTGTCATCGGTGTTGGTCTCGGCAGGTTGCGATGCGTTAGCCGCCATCGCCGATGATGTGAACGGGGAGAGTGCGGTACTGACGGCAAGAATAGTCAGAGCCGCGCGGACGGAAATAGGGCGGTCAATTAACATTGGATCAATTTCTTTCACTAAACGATACGGTCGGCGACCGGACCATTACGGATATTGCAATTGCAAGTCAATCGCAATTATGAAAGAAATTTCCTGTGGGGCGGAACGCATTCTGGTGTCTCAACCGGTCGCGTGTTCCGCACCCGCCAGGATATGGATGACGGTGTCGTTGATCCGGTCGATATAGGCATCGCGCGCGGCGCCATGCATGATGGACGGCTGGGCGTGAATGCGGGTTAGTGCCCCGTCGAACAAAGCGACGATCACCTCCGCAAGGCCGGGAATCATTGCTGCTGATGTATTTTGTGCGTCATCGTCGTCCCCAACGGAGGGCAAGGCTTTGCGTAGTGTTGTCCGCGCAATGTCAAGGATACGACCATAGCTTTCATCCATAAGCTTTTGAAAGCGTACATCATTAAGCGCCAGGAATGCCATGATTTGGTGGAGCTTGCCTGCATCACCGGCCAGATGGGTCAGGAGTGCGCGGGTCAGAACCAAAATCTGCGTATCCAGGTCTCCATCGCGCCAGTTTACCGCCTCGATAATAGCGAAACTGGCGGTCAGCTCGGTTTCGATCACCGATGCCACCAGATCATCTCGCGACGGAAAGTAATATTGCAGGTTTCCAAGGGAGATCCCCGCCGCGGCCGCAACATCGCGCACGGTGAATTTTGCAAAACCGTCGCGAATCAAAACGTCGCGCGCCCGGTCAAGAATAATGCTCTTGCGATGTTCCCCTTTTGCGGTGGCCATAAATACTCCCCAGTATGTGGTGTGCCGTCGTCCCTAATCCGTCCGATATGGCGAATACCGTGTTGAATGAACAGTAGAATTTTTGAACAGACGGGAATCCCGTTCCATAGATATGGGCCATTGCGCTGTTGTGCTGGGGCGCCGGGGCGCTGGCTTAGGCTTAGCAGCATGATTTGGTGTGCAAATGTCATTTTGGCTTGCAAATTTTGTCTGGGACCCATAAAGATAGGTCAGCGACCTAATTTTCAGTGTTTCTTTACCGTTAAGGATATGCGCGATGAGCCTCGCTTCAGACACAGCTATTGCCAGCACCAATGTGCGGATGATCGACGACACCACACCGCAAGAACCAGCGTTGACGGCCAGCAAAACCGCTCGGCGTGCGGAGATGGCGATGGCAAAGGCCTTCATGCCAGAAGTTGCCTGGCCATCTTTCCTATTAGTTGGTGCTTTACTCTGTATACAGATCTCCTTAGTAATCGGTGCGCTTTATGGCCGTGTGCCCTATTGGGTGTGCACACCCATCCTGGGATATTGTGCTTTTGCCTGGTACACACTGATCCATGATGCGATCCACGGATCAATCATCCGTAACCGGACCTATGGATGGGTTCATGGCCTGATCGGGCGTGTGGGCTCTTTCTTTTTGTTTTATACTTGGCCCGTCTTAAAACGTACGCACCAACATCACCACAGCCATACCAACAGCGACAAAGACCCTGACCATGCGCTCGTGGGCGGGGGTATTGGCAAGCTGATGGCCACCGCTGGCTCTGGTTTGTTGATGTATCTGGTGCCTTATTTTCTGCTGTGCCGCTTTGAAAAAACGGTCTATGACGGCGACGCACTCCTGACCAAACGGGAGATGCGCGAGCACATTATCACGATGCATTGCCTGCAATTTGGATCGTGGGGCTTAATCCTGGCTGGCAAGGGGTTGGCGGTTTTGTGCTTGTTTTGGGTGCCTGCTTTCATCGGCGCGGTTATGTTGATGATTTTCTTTCAGTGGTTGCCCCACTATCCCTTTGATAGCACCGAACGCTATGAAAATACGCGGGTTATGGAATTTCCGCTGGCGGACTATATTTTATTGAATCAGAACGTCCATCTGGTGCATCATTTGTGGCCAAGTGTGCCGTTCTATCTGTACCGAAAGCTTTTTACGGCGCAGCGATCTTATCTTGAGAGTAAAGGCGCCCGCATTGAAGGTTTGTTGCCAGCACGCGGGCTTTCGGCGGTCCATGTGGATACCACACCGGCTCATGCGCCCTCAGGGCACGGATGATCGCTCGTCCCGCGTAAGGCTATAAGTGCGCCCCTTCCAGGCGCCGCCCCGGCCGCGCCAGTGTTGGATCGCTGAGTGAAGGGTCATGAGTGTATAAAAAACCGCAGCCAACGGCAGGGTTAATGTCAGAGCCCATGGCTTTTTATAAAGCTGTAGCACCGGCAAGAAACTGATACTCATTAGCGCAAAACTGATCAGAGCAAAGAGGATCACAGGGGCGGGGACCGGCCAACCCGCTATGGCGGTGATTATCACCATTGCGGGCAAGAGATAGACAAGCGCCATGCCGATCAGCGTTAAGAGCAGCAAGGTCGGATTATGCTGCAACTGGGTATAGGCTGTGCGGCTCACCATCTGCCAAATTGAGGCGAGGCTGTGATTGTCTCGCAGGCTTGTGATTTCATCGCGGGCAAGGGCGAGGAAAATCGGTGCGCGCGGAACATGGTTTTTTAGCCGTTCGGCCAAAGCGCAATCATCTATCAGCGCATTGCGAATTGCGGCGACGCCGCCCACTGCCTTTAGCCGCGCCGTACGCACCAAAACACAGCCGCCTGCGGCCCCGGCAAGCCGGTCACCCGGCGCATTCACCCGGGCGAACGGATAAAGCTTCATAAAAAAATAGACAAAAGCAGGCATCAACAACCCCCCCCAAAAGCCGCGTGCGTCAAGCCGCGCCATGAGCGAGGTCATGGCCGTAGCCTGCGTCACCGCATAGGTCACAAGGCGTTGCAAGGTTTCGGGCTGATGCAAGATATCCGCATCGGTCAGCAGGATATAATCCGGCGGCGTGGCCATGGCTGTCGCCTGCTCAATGGCATGGTTGAGGGCCCAGAGCTTGCCGGACCAGCCGGTGGGCAGCGCAGGCGGGGAGGTCAGTGAAAAATTCGGATTATCACCGGCGGCTGCGCGTGCAAGATCGGCCGTGCCATCACTGGAATGATCATCCACAACGGTCAGATGCCACGGCCCCGGATAGTGCGTTGCAAGGTGCGCACGCACCACCGGCCAGATGGTTGCCACCTCATCGCGGGCGGGCACAATGATCGCAACGCTGGGCCACGGGCCGGTCATCTCACCAGCGGATAAAGCCGGGCCCTGGCGCCAGAAGGGATGCCCGCGCCGGGCCGTCTTCCATCCGATCAAGGGGCGCCCATGGACGGTAAATAGATAGGTCCAGATCAGGGCCGTCAAGGCGCAGAGGAGGGTGACCATGGCATCGTCCTTTTTTATATCTGTCCATCAGATCATGGTTGGATCAGACCCCGGGCCTAGGGCATAGTCTCTTGGGTTTCCATAGCGAACGCGCTACACGAGCGCGCGAATAGCAAAGGGTAACAAGCGTGAGCGCAAACCAGTCAGCAACAACCCTGTCGGCGGAGACGCCGTCGGGCAAAGGCGCCGGGGATGAAAATTTTCCCGTGGGCTCTTTTTTGTTGCCCAAGGCCCTAAGGCCCCATGTGGCGCGCTATTATGATTTTGCGCGGGCGATTGATGATGTTGCCGATAATCCGGCCTTGCCCGCGGCCGAGCGCATTGAGCGCTTGACCCGGTTTGCCGGGGTCCTTGACGGCTCGCTAGGCCCGCTGCCGGGCTATGAAAAGGCGGTCCGCTTGCGCGAAACCATGGTAGAAAAGTCCATCCCGTTTCGTCACGGTACGGACCTGACTATAGCCTTCATTCAAGACGCGCAGAAAAACCGCTATGGGTCGTGGGCGGAATTGATCGGCTATTGTGAGAATTCGGCAAACCCTGTGGGCCGGTTTCTGCTTGATCTGCATGGGGAAGACCCAGCCGATTATCAGTATGCGGATGCGTTGTGCACGGTTTTGCAAATCCTCAATCATTTGCAAGATTGCGGCGATGATCTGCAGACGCTGGATCGGTGTTATATTCCCTCTGACTGGATGGCTGACGCGCGCGCTGATATTGATGCCGTGCGTGCACCCGCCATGAGCCCAGCCTTGACGGCGGTAAAGATGCGCATGCTCGATGGCTGTGACACCCTGATGGATGATGTGCGCCGCTTGCCAAAGGCGCTAAAGTCGCGCCACCTTGCTATGGAATCCGCTGTGATCGTTCGACTTGCCGAACGCTTGATCGCGCGGTTGCGCAAGGCTGACCCGCTTGCCAGCCGCGTGGCGCTTACAAAGGTTGACTTTACCGTAGCGGGCGTGGGCGGGGCGATTGCCGGCTTCTTGGCTGCTGGTAGCCTTAAACGTCCGCCCTCAGCGATAGGCCATACGCCATGACCGCGCTGTCATCAGAAACGGATAGGGCAAGACAGCACGCAAGGGCGGTGGTGCGCGCGTCCGGCACTAGCTTTGCGTTTGGCATGCGCATCTTGCCCCCCGCGCGGCGCGACGGCATGTATGCTGTTTATGCGTTCTGCCGGGAGGTTGATGATATCGCCGATGATGACGGACGCACCACAGAAGATCGACAGCGCGCGCTTGACGAATGGCGGGCGGAAATTGACAGGGTGTATACTGGCGATCCGCAAACCCTGACGGGGCAAGCGTTACTGGAACCGATTGCAAATTTTAATCTTGATAAGGAGGAGTTTGTCCTTGTCATCGAAGGCATGGAGATGGACGCGCACGGACCCATCATCGCACCGTCGATGGAAACCCTTTTGGAGTATACGCGCCGCGCGGCCGGTGCCGTGGGGCAATTATCCATGCCAATATTCGGGGCACCGCAAAATGAGGCGGCGCGCACCTTTTCGCTATCGCTGGGTGATGCCCTGCAAATCACCAATATATTGCGCGATGTTGCGGAGGATGCGCGGATCGGGCGCCTTTATCTGCCGCGCGATCTGCTTGAGCGTTATGATGTGCCCACGGATCCGGCGACGATTATTGGGGCCCCGGGGCTTGGCCTTGTGGCGCGGGACCTCGGCGAGACGGTACGCGCGCGTTTTATCAGTGTACGCACAGCCCTCGAAAGCCTTGATTGGCGCGTTGTGCGCCCGGCATTGTTGATGATGGGTGTTTATGAGCGGTATTTTCAACGTCTGGAGGCGCGGGGCTGGGACAAGATTGGCGCCCCGCTAAGCCTGTCAAAAACAGAAAAGCTGATGCTGTCGGCCCGGTACGGATTATTCCCACCCTTGAAAGCTGCACCCGCTTTTCCCGGTGTGGGGTTACCAGCGGGAGGGACCCGTGGCTGACAACACCCCCACCATTTTTATTGTCGGCGCGGGGTTGGCCGGTCTTGCTGCCGCGCTTGCCGCATCGGCGCAGGGTAAACGCGTCCGCCTGTTTGAAGGGGCCGGTCACGCCGGGGGCCGGTGCCGCTCTTTCCATGACCGATATCTTGATCGGCGGATTGATAATGGCAATCATTTCATCATGACGGCAAACCGCGATGCACTTGCCTATTTGACGCGGGTGGGCGCGCGCGATCAGCTAACGCATCCGCCCTATGCACTCTATCCGTTTGTTGATCTTGCCACGGATGAACGGTGGACTTTGCGGTTTACCGAAGGTCCGATTCCCTTCTGGGTATTCGATCGAAAAACCCGAATTCCGGGGACGAGGGTTGGTGATTATCTCGGCGGAATAAAGCTTGCCTTTGCGGGCCCGGATGAAACTGTGGCCGACATTGTGTTGTCTGGCCAGGATAAGGGGCAAGATACACAGCGTGATCTGATGTTCAAACGCATGTGGGAGCCTTTGACCCTGGCCGTCTTGAACACCACGCCCAAAATTGGCCAGGCCGATCTTTTGTGGGCAGTATTAAGCCGCACATTTGCTCTCGGGGGACAGGCAGCAATCCCCATGACAGCCCGCGATGGTCTGGGTACGGCTTTTGTGGATCCCGCCCTTGAAACCCTGCGACGCGAAGGGGTTGATATGACATTTGGTGCGCGCTTGCGCGGTCTTCATGAGGCGGCGGGCAAGGTCACCGGGCTCCAATTTTCATCCGAAGAGGTGCCCGTAGGCGAAAACGATCAAGTGATCCTTGCCTTGCCCCCGTCGCGTCTGCGCCAGGTGATGCCGGATGTTGATCCGCCCCATGATGATGCCTCTATTTTGAATGTGCATTTCAAAGCGCCCGCGCCAGTGGATCGACGCGCGCTTGGCAAGGGTTTTTTCCTCGGCATGCTGTCGAGCGATGCGCAATGGGCGGTAATCCATGGCGATATTATCAGCTTAACGGTTTCCGCGGCCCACGCCATTGGCATGGATGAGGTGCCCAATCATGAAGTTGCCGATCGTCTGTGGGCGGAAACATGCCAGGCGCTCCAGCTTGGTGATATGGCCTATGAAAAGGTCAGGGTCATCCGCGAAAAACGGGCAACCTTTGACCAGTCCCCGGCAGGCGCCAACAAACGGTTACCAGCCCGCACGCGCTTTCCCAATCTTTGGCTGGCCGGGGATCACACACAAACTGGCCTTCCCGCCACCATCGAAGGCGCAATTTTGTCAGGGAACAAGGCCGCACACCTTGCGGGGCATATATGAGAGTGTTGATTATTCCGCCGCCGGTCCAATTGATCGCGACCGCATCGCTCATGTGGGTGATTAATCGGCAGGTGCCGGGCTTACGGATCGACTTTCCGCTCAGTGACCATGTGGGTGCAATCCTGATTGCCGTTGGTCTCCTCATCGAGGTTATCGCCATTGGGGCGTTCATCAGGGCAGGGACAACAGTCAATCCAATCCAACCGGGGAAAACCCAAAAGCTCGTGACCACCGGGCTCTACCGGTTTAGCCGCAATCCCATGTATGCGGGTATGTTGTTGCTTCTGTCGGGGTGGGTCTTAAGGTTAGGCAGTGGGTGGAACATTGGTGTACTGATCGGTTTTGTGGGGTTAATCACGGTGCTTCAAATCAAACCGGAAGAAGAAATTCTCCGCGAAAAATTTGGGGATGCCTACACGGACTATTGTGGCCGGGTCAGGCGCTGGCTTTAGGCGATTGCTTGGCGGTAGCGCGTGTTGCACCGCAGCACTCTCTTTTATGTGATCACGGAAATGTTTGCATTCGTGAGCAGCGGCTTTATGGTTAATGAAGGTTAAATTAAAGGAGCGTGGGGCTATGAGTTTTCTACAAAAAATGACGAAATGGGCAATGGTGCCGGTGGCCGGGGCCATGGTGATGTTGAGCGCTGTTGCCGCGCAGGCAGAGGTTTTGACGTTCACGTCTAATCTTGATGGGTCACAGGAAGTGCCCAACCCGAATTTCCTCTTTCCAACGGGTGTCGCGACGCTGACAGTCGATATGATGGCGGAAACACTCTCGTTTTCTTTGAGTGTAGATGCGATCAACACGTTTCAGTTGAATGACAACCTCGTGGCCGCCCCGGTGGGACCTGTACATCTGCATAATGCGGCATTTGGCGCCAACGGGCCCATCGTTGTGCCGTTTGCCTTTAACACGACGGATTACCAGAACACGGGCAATGGTTTTGATTTGAATGTGACGAATTTCGCCTATAGCGATGCGGTGGCGCTTTCGGGCTCAACATTGTCTTTCGCAGACTTTGTGGCAGCGCTCAATTCTGGCCTTTTCTACATCAATGTTCACACGGATGAATTCCCGGGTGGCCAGATCCGTGGTCAGCTCGCGTCGGCGGGCTCTGCAGTGATCCCGGTCCCTGGCGCAGCGATTTTATTCGTGACCGCCATGGTCGGCGCTGCTGGCGTACGGCGGAAACGCCGCGCTGCCTAATTTGCGCTGTCGCATTATAGCGATTGTGAAACCTGCTCCTTTTGGGGGCAGGTTTTTTTCGTGTTGCTGCCGGGGTACGCTCCTTGGAACGGTATATGTTTGTGCCTAAGATAAAGGGTTTTCTATTCCTAAACTGTCCTCTTTTGTGAGAAATGGAACCGCGTAATCGTCGCGTGCAGACGCCTTTTTACAGCAAGTACAGGAGACTGAACTGGACAAGTTTATCGGTATTGTCTGTGGGCTGAAGTCCGAAGCGCAGGCTGTGCGTAAGGCAAGCGCAGACCCGCGTTTGCGCATCGGTGTTTCAGGGGCCAATGCCGCCCGGGCGGAGGCAATTGCCGCCCATTTTTGCGAGGAGGGCGCAACCGCCATCATCAGCGTTGGTGTATCGGGGGGGCTTGATCCGGCACTCGCGCCCGGTGATCTTGTAATCGGTCAATCGGTTGTAACCGCGGCGGGAGAGACGTTTTCTTGTGACACGGCGCTTATGGGCACCCTGCCCAACCGGCGCGGCCAACCAATTACGCCATCAATTATCTATGGTGCTAATGAGGTGATCCTGGAGGCCAACGACAAAAAAGACATCTTCGCGAAGACAGGGGCCACCAGCGTTGATATGGAAAGCCATGGAGCAGCGCGCGCGGCGCAAGGTGGCGGCGCCGCTTTTCTCGCCATCCGCGCGATCGCTGACCCAGCGGATCGCACCTTGCCCTCCGCTGCCCTCAATGCCGTTAACAAGGATGGCAGCACGAAGGTGTTCTCAACCCTTGTGAATGCCGCAAGAGACCCGGGACAATTCCCCGCTCTCCTGCAGCTTGGCCAGGATTCCAGTAATGCGCTGTCGACCTTAAGCGGAAATCTCGGCGGGCTGCTTGGCGCGCTCTTTCTCCGCGGCGATCTTGTCTAGCTCTTCTTCCACGAGCTGCTCATGCACATCCACCGCGGGGCGTGCCTTTTCAAGATCAATCTCTTTGGCCATGGGGCCATCCGTACGCAGACCAAAACGCGGTACTTTCAACATCTTGAACGGATTCGAGATCGCATCATCGGCGGCGGTGGGCTCATACCCACAATGGGCCATGCAATCACCGCACTTTTCGTAATTGCCAGTGCCATAGCTGTCCCAATCGGTCTCTTCCATCAGCTCCTTAAAGCTGGAGACATATCCTTCACCCAAAAGGTAGCAGGGTTTTTGCCAGCCAAACACATTCCGCGTCGGGTTACCCCATGGCGTGCACTCATACTCCTGATTGCCAGCAAGGAAATCGAGATAAAGCGAAGAATGGGTCAAGGCCCATTTCGACCCGCGGTCTTTTTCGATTGTAAACAATTCCCGGAAGAAATTTTTGGTCTTGCGGCGGTTCAGAAAGTTTGTCTGATCGGGCGCGCGCTCATAGGCAAAGCCCGGCGACATGGAAATGCCAACGCCCAATTCATTGGTGCAATAATCAAGATAATCGGCAAGCTCATCGGCCGGATAGCCGTCAAACACCGTGCAATTCACATTGACGGTGAAGCCACGATCTTTGGCAACTTTGATCGCTTCGATCGCTTTTTTGAAGACACCATCCTGGCAAACCGCTTTGTCATGATGATTTTCAAGGCCATCAAGATGCACGGAAAATTGCAAGAACGGAGAGGGCTCAAACAGATCGAGTTTCTTCTCCAGGAGCAAAGCGTTGGTGCAAAGCGACACGAACTTCTTGCGCTTGACGATACCCGCAACGATCTCGCCAATTTCCTTGTGGATCAGGGGCTCACCGCCGGGGATTGCCACAAATGGCGCACCGCATTCATCGACAGCTTCGAGGCATTCCTTCGCTGACAAGCGGCGGTTCAGGATCGGCGCTGGAAAATCAATCTTGCCGCAGCCTGCGCAGGCGAGATTACAACGAAAGAGTGGCTCCAGCATGAGCACAAGCGGATAGCGTTTGCGGCCCAGAAGTTTCTGTTTGACCAGATAGGCGCCGATTCGGATTTGCTGATGGAGACTGACGGTCATAGATGATGTCCTTATTCACAGCGTTGACGGGGTTTTCCCGCCGCATCATTGATTGGTTTTTGCCTTGTCCCGCCGCTTGTGACAACGGGCATTTCTTCGCATTGATATCAAGAATTCTTATGGACTGTTCCGACCGGGGCTTTTGTGTGCCGTTCCCTCTGCGCTTGACGTTCGCGTTATCAGGATTTGTACGAGCGTCGACCCCAATTGGTCCTATCACCCAAGCCACATCGAGGCACGGAGCGCATCAAGGCACAGGTTCCTTCACCGGCTCTTTTACGGGTTCCGGAAACCAGGCTTTCATCGCCGCCTCCGGGCGCGGCACATCGGCAAGTTCAGGCGGGAGTTTGAAGTGGACGTTTTCTTCCACCCCGTCGAGGTGGCGCACGGCAATATCGGCATAGTTTCGCAAGCGCGTGATCGTCTCCTGCACCAGTGATTCCGGCGCAGAGGCCCCCGCCGTGACACCAATTGTATCAACCCCGTCCAGCCACGCCGGATCAAACATCGATGCGTCCTCAATCAGATAGCTCGGTACCCCGTGATTGGCACCGATTTCCCGTAGGCGGTTGGAATTGGAGCTGTTGTTGGCGCCCACAACAAGGAGGAGGTTCACATGCTTGACCATTTCGATAACGGCCATTTGGCGGTTCTGTGTGGCGTAACAAATATCGCGCGTATCAGGCCCAACAATGTTGGGGAAACGCTTTTTCAACGCCGCAATCACGTCTTTCGTATCATTCACCGATAGGGTTGTTTGCGTCACGAATGACACCTGGTCAGGGTCGGAGACGTTGAGCGTAGCCACATCTTCCGGTTCACTGATCACGTGGACGGTTCCCGGAATCTGACCCAGCGTGCCCTCAACTTCGGGATGGCCCAGATGGCCGATCAGGACGATATCAAAGCCCTTGCCGGCATACCGTCGGCCTTCTTTGTGGACCTTTGTGACCAGTGGGCAGGTCGCATCAATCACATCCAATTCGCGCAGATGGGCCCCGTCCTCAACCTTGCGGGACACACCGTGGGCGGAGAAGATCGTGACCGCGCCTTCCGGCACCTCGTCAATTTCCTCAACGAAGATCGCACCGCGCGCGCGCAGTGTTTCCACCACATGTTTATTGTGCACAATCTCGTGGCGCACATAGACCGGTGCGCCATATTTCGCGAGCGCCCGCTCCACAATATCAATGGCGCGATCGACGCCAGCGCAAAATCCGCGCGGTTGCGCAAGAATGACAGAGAGGGTCGGTTTGGCGCCAGGTCCAGCCGTTCCTGTCCCCGTCTCACCTGCTCGGTTGATGTCATGGTCGGTCATGGCATGCCCCTTTGCGGATTGGGTTGCCGCGGCAATGTTGCACTGCGGCAATCTTCATCGTTATTTCATGGGCTGGCGCCCACCGCAAGCGTCTGCAGGTCACAGTCTTGTTAATTTTACGCCGCTTGCCGTTGACCGGCTTCGGCGCAAAAAAGGCGCTTGGCCCGGACAAGGCCATCGGCTAGCGTGCGCGCTTGGGACCGGGATGCCGGGGCACGGGTAAATGGGATAGTGAGTTATGTTCAAGCAGATGTTTCGCGCTGATGCGGCGGGTTATTGGCCCCGCGCGGCCATGGTCGATATTTTGCGTCAAACCAATGATGAGGTCATCGCCGACGATTACGATGCAGAACGACACCAGCACATTTACCGGGTCACGCTGAGCGGCCTGACCTACCTCACCGTTTTCATCCATGCGCCGGGCCATGAAGATAAGATTACCGGCTTTGGATTTTTGGCAATCTTCACCGGCTTTGATCTGACGCCCACGGGCCTTGAGGGTCTAAACCGTAGCTTGCATGTGTCGGTGGCGGAACGCGAAAGCGATGATGATGTGCTTCTGTTTTCATTCTTTGAACCGCGCGGGGCCTTTGATGCCAACCGTTTTGCTGCCATGGTCCAAGCGTGGCATCGTGATTTGATCATGACCCTGAAAATGCTGATGCCTGAGGCCTCTTTTGCATCAAATTTATCAGCACGCGTCCTGAACCGCGCCCGCAAGGTTTCTAATGCCCGCGACGTTGCCGATTATCGTGAACCCGTCGCGCCTAAACCACCAACGCCCGCGCAAGCGAAGGCGGCAACCGCGCCAATGCTGGCATCGGCAGAACCCTTTTTGCCGACCGAACCCGCGCCCGGTGATCCGCGCCAAATGAAGACCTCTACAGCGGCAACCGCGTCGGCGAATAGCGCCGGGAACTTGGCCCATTTCATTGGTTTGCGGGTGGCGCAACGCGATATCTGCCAGCAATGCGAAGGGCGGGGACGCACTGGGTTCCCCAAACGCACCTGTAGCCCGTGTGAGGGCTCTGGCCTTACCGGCCCTGTCAAACGGTCCGCATCGCGTTGACCGCCTCATGAAATCGCTATCTGGAAATCAGTGATGGGAAATTTTGAGACGACCATTCGCGAAACCGCTGGTCTGGTTGAGGCCGCGCTTGACGCCATGTTGCCCATGGGCGCGGGCCCGCTTGGCCGGGTCAGTGACGCCATGCGTCACGGCGCGCTGGATGGTGGTAAACGATTGCGTCCATTCCTGGTGATCGCCTCGGCTGACCTGTTGGATTGCCCGCGTGAGCGGTCCATCCGCACCGGTTGCGCGGTGGAAATGATCCATTGCTATAGTCTGATCCATGATGATTTGCCGGCCATGGATGATTCTGATTTGCGCCGTGGGCGCCCCTCCGTACACAAAGCGTTTGACGATGCCACCGCCATTCTTGCTGGTGATGCCCTGTTGACACAAGCCTTTGAATGCCTCGCGGAGCCCGCAACCCATCCCGACGGGGCCGTGCGCTGTGCCCTCGCGCTGGAGCTTGCCCGGGCGTCCGGTAAGGAAGGCATGGTCGGGGGGCAAATGATTGATATCTATGCGGAGCAAAAAGACTTCGATCTTGAAGGTGTGAAGCAGCTTCAGGCGCTAAAAACTGGGGCGCTGATCCGGTTTTCCGCCCGGGCAGGCGGCATTGTTGGGGGCGCCAATGACGATGAAGTGGCGGCGCTTACGCACTATGCCGAGGAGCTGGGCCTTGCCTTTCAAATTGTTGACGACCTCCTCGATATCTTTGGCAATGCCGAAGACCTTGGCAAACCCACAGGCCAGGACGAGGATATGGACAAGGCAACATTCGTCAAAATTTTAGGTGCAGACAAAGCCCGCGACCACGCGCGCATGCTCGTGGAAAGTGCGCAGGCTCACCTCGACAGGTTCGGTGCAAAAGCCGAGCCCCTAAAAGGCGCAGCCCGCTTTGTGTTTGAACGCAAATCTTGATGGGAGCGGGCGCTGGTCTTTCGCCCGCTCTTTCATGCAGCCCCTAACCTTCTTCAGCGGCCAGCAGCTTTTCCACTTCCAGGGCGGCCATGCAGCCCATGCCAGCGGCGGTGACGGCCTGGCGATAGATATCGTCGGTCACGTCACCGGCGGCAAAAACGCCGGGAATTTCTGTCTTGGTTGAATCAGGGTCCGTGACGAGATAGCCGCCCGGCTTCATCTCTAGTTTGTCCGTAAACAGAGCTGTTGCCGGTTGGTGCCCAATCGCCACAAAGACGCCGTCTACGGGTACGTCCCGGGTCTCGCCAGAACCGGTATGTTTGATCCGCGCCCCGGTGACGCTAGCGGGGTTCTCATCGCCAAGAATTTCATCCAGCGTATGGTCCCAGATCACCTCCACATTGTCTTTTCCAAAGAGACGGTCTTGCAAGATTTTCTCCGCACGAAAACTATCACGCCGATGAATGACCGTTACCTTTGCCGCCAAACCGGAAAGATAGAGCGCTTCTTCGACAGCTGTATTGCCGCCGCCGACGACGAGCACGTTTTTCCCGCGATAGAAAAACCCGTCGCACGTGGCGCAGGCCGAAACGCCAAAGCCTTGAAATTTTTCTTCCGACGGCAGACCAAGCCATTTGGCCTGGGCGCCGGTGGCGATGATCAAACTGTCAGCTTCATACGTATTGCCGCCATCGCCTTTCAATATGAAAGGCCGCTGGGACAAATCCACATCAGTAATCAGGTCGGCAATAAAAGTTGTGCCCACATGCTCGGCCTGCTTTTGCATTTGATCCATAAGCCACGGGCCCTGAATCACATCGGCAAAACCCGGGTAATTCTCAACTTCAGTGGTAATCGTCATCTGCCCACCCGGTTGTAAGCCGTGAACAACAACCGGCTTAAGCCCGGCTCGGGCGGTGTAAATGGCAGCGGTGAGGCCCGCGGCACCGGAGCCGAGGATCAATACGCGCGTTTTCATAGGGGTGTTCCTTCGAAATGAGCGAGCCCGTGAGAGGCTGTGTAATTTCGATATTTAGGCGGTGCCGGGATTGCCCACAAGAGGTGCAATGACGGTGGCAATCATGCGCTGCCTTTGTGTCTGCGGGCCGGACGCGGTACCGTGGGGTCGATGGGGCGTGAACAGTGAGGCAGGTAACGCATGGACGGTTCTTTGTTGCGCATGGCGCTCGCCGCCGGGGTCATCGCAGGCTTTTGTTTCACGCAAGCGTGCACGCCCGCCAATAGCGATCCCGCGGATCAGACACCCACATCGGTGCGAATGCCCGAAAAGCCGTTAGGGGCAACCGCTGCGCTCCATGCCAACCCGGCAGCAGACGGCAACGTTCATCTCTATGGCTATAAGATTGTGGCGACCTATCCCCATGATGAGGATGCGTTCACACAAGGGCTGTTCTTTCACGATGGTACGCTTTTTGAGACCACGGGTCTCAACGGGGCGTCATCCTTGCGCCGGGTTGATTTGGTCAGTGGGACGGCGTCGGCCTTGCTGCCGCTCGACGATATCTATTTCGGGGAAGGCGCCGCGGCCCTAGACGGCAAAATCTACAGTCTCACCTGGCGCGCTGGAACAGGTTTTATCTCCGATCCGCAAACTCTCACCCAGGAAGGCACTTTTTCCTATGGGGGAGAGGGGTGGGGCCTGACTACCGATGGGGCGCAATTGATCATGAGCGATGGCACCCCGCGATTGCGGTTTTTGACCCCGCCCACCATGACCGAGGATCGCGCCGTGATCGTCACGCTGAAAGGCCAGCGCATCCGTAATTTGAATGAATTGGAGTGGGTGCGCGGGCGCGTTCTCGCCAATTTGTGGCAGGAAGATTGGGTGGCGATTATCGACCCTGACACAGGTACGGTCACCGGACTGATTGATTTGAGTGGGCTATTGCCAGCGGAGGAGGCAAGCCGCATGCGCCGCAAAACGGGCAAAGATAATGTGCTGAACGGCATTGCCTATATGCCGGACGAAGATCGTTTGTTTGTGACGGGAAAGAATTGGCCTAATCTGTACGAAATTCAACTGGTTGCAAAAGGTATCCAGTAGCGTGGCTCCCGACCGCACCAAGAACCAGCAAATCGTCCGGTTGTTCCCAGGCCTTATTGCCGGTCGCGATGTGCGCTGTTCGCGTTACCTTGATCAACTCTTGTCGCCAAAGCGGGCCAAGTCCCCCCGCCTAAGTTTGGTGAGATGCAGTTTGATTTATGTCAGAAAGTCTCTGTCTCACTGCCCGTTTTTTGAAATATGCAAGCGTGCCGCAATTAAGAAGCTTATCACCGTCAACAATGCTGTGCGCTTCAAAATCTGACGTCCCTTTGACCCGGTTATAAACATCGCCAAAATCCGCATAGCACGTGTCGAGTAGGGCGGTGAAACTGTCGATCACAAAATAGGTTTGCTGAAAATCGTCAATGATATATTTTGTCCGCATGACCCGGTCGAGGTCAAACCCAATTCTATTGGGGGAAGGATCATCAAGACTGAAACGACTTTCTTCTGGCGAAGATGCAATGCCGGCGCCGTATATTCGTAGCCCATCATCTGTTTGTATAAGGCCGAATTCTACCGTATACCAATAAAGACGGGCCAGATGATCAAGCTGGTTCAGGCGCAGTGCTCGCTGGCCGCCTTTGCCATAGGCCTGCATAAACTCCGCAAATAGCGGGTCGGCCAGCATCGGGACATGACCAAAAATGTCATGAAAAATGTCCGGCTCTTCCAGATAATCGAATTCTGCTTCCGGACGAATAAAGGCGCCTGCGGGAAATCGTTTATTGGCAAGATGATTGAAAAAGACATCGTCAGGTACAAGGTCCGCAACTGGTACAACGCGCCATCCCGTCTTTACCTCGAGCCGGTCGGACAGTCGTTCCATATGCGGGATGCCCTGATCCGAAAGTCGTAGTGCTTTCATCGCCTCAAGAAACTCAGGGCACGCTCTATTTTCCAAAATATCGCGCTGGCGTGCAAATAACCGGTCCCACCGGCTATGTTCGGCCGGTGAGTAGCTATCCCACGCCTGATCAATGGTGTAATCGGGGTTTTTCGGGGCGTTGGCGTATCTGTTTTTTTCGCGAACCAATTTTGAGCCTCCGGCGAATTGCCCGGATATTATACCTATTATGCCATAGTGTTTCTTGTCATTTTCCACAGCATTTTTCGATTTTTAGAGTAGGAAACCGGTGCAGCGTGGGAGACGTCGCCTGAGGTTCTCGCTGCGTTTATTGTCGTTCGATGAAGTCAACGCTTTAATGCCAAACAAGCGACGCGCGTATAAGCAGCACCTTTTGTGATACTATCACGGACCCGCCCGGGATAGGTTTTTCACATGTTTGGTAATCTCTCGTCTGCAACTGCGCTTCAACGCTCGTCTGACTTCAATGATGTTCCGGGGCGCAACCCATTCAATGACGATCTTATCTCTCGCGATAATGTCGTTTCTACGATTACGGAGGCGACCTCCTTTATTAAGGCAGCTAACAGCACTGCTCAAGCCGTAATCTGGGCTCGTACCATGCCGCAAAACGTTCGCGGCGCATTAAGCGCAAGTGATTATTCAATTGGCTCAAACAGACGTGTCTGTGTCCCAATCGCGCACTCGGAAAATGCTACCCGCCAGCTTTTGTCCGCACGCAGCATAACGGACGATGTCATACTGGACTGGATTTCAAAGGATGTCTCGGTGCTGGTACGGGCAATGGCATCCCTTCTTTCGATCGACGCTGTGACGATCCGGATCGAAGGTGTGGACGACAATGCATGCAGCAAATTTCATCGCGATACCGTCAGGGCCCGTCTTGTGTGCACTTATGATGGACCCGGTACTGAGTACGGGATGGCAGTTCCAAAATCTGAACCGGGAAAAATTAAGGCCGTTGCGACGGGGCACCCCGTTCTTTTCAAAGGTAAAACCTGGTCTTCGCCTTCGTCAGGATCTACGCCTGGTGACCATCAACTCGTACACCGATCACCCGCTATCGCCGGTACTGGGATGAAACGCCTTGTCCTTGTGGTTGATGAGGCTGCTTCGGAATAGGGTGCCTTACGAAGGTTCCCAAAAGATCGGATATCTCCCTCATAAACGCGGAAGAAAGAACTCATTCCGCTGCAGCCAACTGCTCCGCGTGCGACAGATCCACTGAGACCAATTGGGAAACACCGCGTTCGATCATCGTGACGCCGAAGAGGCGGTCCATCCGCGACATGGTGAGCGGGTGGTGGGTGATTGCGATAAAGCGGGTGTCGGTTTCGCGGGCCATTTCATGGAGCATGGTACAGAACCGTTCGGTATTTGCATCATCAAGGGGAGCGTCAACCTCGTCGAGGACACAGACCGGGGCTGGGTTGGCCATGAAGACGGCAAAGATCAGCGACGTGGCGGTAAGGGCTTGCTCCCCGCCGGACATGAGCGACATGGATGTGAGCTTTTTACCCGGCGGGGAGGCATAAATCTCCAAACCGGCTTCCAGCGGATCCTCAGCATCAACCAGTCGCAATTCCGCCTGGCCACCATTGAAGAGCGCCGTGAATAGACGCGAGAAATTACTGTTGACGGTCTCAAACGCATCGAGCAATCGCTGACGCGCCTCACGGTTAAGGCTGGAGATAGACCCGCGGAGTTTCTTGATGGCCGCTTCGCAGTCTTCGCGTTCCACGGTAAATTCCTCAAGCCGCGTTGCCACATCCTGCAATTCTTCATCAGCGCGCAGATTAACGCCGCCAAGATTTTCGCGCTCGCGTTTATACCGCTCCAGTTTGCGGTCAATCTGCTCGCGTTCGGGCAAGGGCTTGTCGTCTTTATGCTCGGCGATCTCCAGAAGTTCTTCCGGCGCGGCATCACAGCTTTCTTGGGCCAATTGGGTTGCCTCTTCCACGCGGGTATCGGCGGCTTCGGCCTGCGCCTCCAAACGCGCCCGGGCTTCGCGGGCTTCGCTGGCTGCCTCATTGGCGAGCCGCGCCGTTTTTTCCAACTGTTGGGCCGCATTTACTGCCTTGGCCAATTCGTCGTTGGCGCTATTGCGGGCGGTTTCCGCCTCACCAATCTGGGTGAGGAGTGTTTTGCGTTTTTCTTCAATCTTGGTGGGCGCCTCTTTGGCGCCTTCATGCTCTGCGCGCACGGCGCCAAGCCGCTCTTCGATGGTGTTGATACGTTCGCGGGCGGTTGCCTGGCGCGTCGCCCAAACACCGCGCTCACGGCCAAGTTCTGTGAGCCGGTCCGCACGCATCTTTGCCTCACGGGTCAGATCACCATAGGCCGCACGCGCCTCGCTCGACTGGGTGCGGGCACGCGACAAGGCGTCACGCGCCGTTGATACCGCCGATTGCAGCGCTGACCCATCGGGCAGGCCTTTTTGTTCCTCGGCAAGGGCTAACCCTTCTTCGTCAGTATGCTGTTTTTCCGCGCGTCGCTGATCAAGGTTTTCATCAATATTGGCAATGCGCGCGGAGGTGCGCTCAAAAGCCTTTTCAAGGTGGGTCAAGGTTGCGCGGCTGGCCTCCCCATGGCGACGGGCGGCGGCAAGGGCAGCGGCGGCTTCACCTGCGAGGGACCGGCATTTGCTAAAGGCATCAACCGTTTCGTCATGGCTGGTTTTCGCGGCGGCGAGGGCCTCTTCTTTTTCTGCAATCTCTGTACTGAGCGCATGGAGCCGGTTGCGCTGTTCAAGCCGAATGGCCGCGGCCGTGCGCGCTTCGGCCCTGACCACAAGTCCATCCCAACGCCATAAGTCGCCCTCCCGGGAAACAAGCCGTTGCCCGGGTTGAAGCGTTTCGGCGAGCCGGTCGCCCATTTCGCGGGCCACCACACCAATGGCGCTCAATCGCCGGGCCAGCGCGGGCGGTGCTTTCACATAGTTATTCAACGCCATGGCGCCGGTGGGCAGGCCCGCGCCGGTGAGGGCGCCGTCATCCATAAGCCGTCCCACGTCTGACCAATGGGAGGGTGCACGGGCGTCAGTTGACGCATTCAAATCGTCACCAAGCGCGGCGGCGAGGGCATTTTCCATGCCCGGTTCCACGTCAATATCCTCAATCAGGGCAGGCCACTCGCTGCCATGGTCACTCAGGAGCTTTTGTAACGCATCGCGTTCGGCATTCACTTCGCCGTGGGCCTGTTCCGCTTGGCGCAGGGGGCCGCGCGCGGCAAGTTCCGCCGTTTCCGCCGCCAACCTGTTGTGCTCGGCGCGCTGCTGCGCGGTTTCGGCCAATGCCACCGCCTCGCCAGCCTGGGCAAAAGCGGTTTTGGCGGCGGTCAGTTTTTCCCCTTCCGCCGCATCGGGTGCAATGCGCTGGCGTTCTTCTTCCAGGCTTGTAATCTGGCGGGTGATACGCTCCACCTGACTGCGCGCCTGATTGATCCGTGTGGTGAGCGCCTGGCGACGCGCTTCAAATTCGGCATTCTCGCGATTTGTTTTGTCGAAGGCCTCCTCAAAAGACTTTTGCGTCTCCACGGCGGTGGTCATTGTCCGGCTTGCTGTAGCAAGGCGTTCGGTTTCGGTGGCCTCACGCTGACGTAACCCGGTTTCTTCCCGGTCGAGGGCGGCAATGGCTTCATCGGCGTCACATAAAAGGGTTTTTTCCCGCTCGGTATCGCCGGTGAGCCGGGCCATCTCCTCCGTGAGCCGATTAAGATTGGCTGCCGCGCGCCGCGCTTCATCATCAAGATTTTCGCGGGCCACGGTGAGGCGGTGGAGAGCGGCGCCGGCTTCGGCTTCGTGCATGCGCAGGGGGTCCAGCGCCTGCTGCGCCGCTTCGCGGGCTGTGCCAGCCCGATTGGCGGCCAGCGCCGTTTCCTCGAGGAGGGTACCAATTTCCCCCAGATCATGGTGGGCGCTTTTTGCCCCCGCAACCGCATCGGACCAGCGCATATAGGCGGCCATGGCCTCCGCCCGGCGGATATCACCGGAAAGATTGCGATACCGGGTGGCTTGGCGCGCCTGACGCGCCAGCGCCGTCTTTTGAGTTTCCAACTCACCCATCACATCGTCGAGCCGCTCCAGATTGGTTTCCCCGGCGCGCAACCGCAACTCAGCCTCATGGCGACGGGTATGCAGGCCAGTGATCCCGGCGGCTTCTTCCAGTAAGCGACGACGATTTTGCGGCTTTGCATTGATCAGTTCGGCAATCTGACCCTGGCGAACAAGGGCCGGGGAGTTTGCCCCCGAAGACGCATCGGCAAAGAAAAGCTGCACATCCTTGGCACGCACTTCCTTGCCGTTCACCGAATAGATCGACTGCGAGCCTTCTTCCTTGCGCAGGATCCGCCGAGTGATTTCGATTGTCTCATTGTCATTGTACTCGGCGGGCGCCGTGCGGTCTGTATTATCGAGGGTCAGTGTCACTTCGGCCCAGTTACGGGCAGGGCGCATGGTTGTGCCGGAAAAAATGACAGCCTCCATGCCGTTACCGCGTAGGGCCTTTGCTGATGTGGCGCCCATGACCCAGCGCAGGGCCTCCAGCACATTGGATTTGCCGCAGCCATTGGGCCCCACAATACCGGTGAGCCCATCATGGATCTCAAAATCCGTTGGCTCCACAAAAGATTTGAAGCCGGTCATTCGAAGGTTCGTAAATTTCACGCGTCTTTCCCGTGATGGCTGGGGGCCCAACTTATTTCAGCATTTGGCGTGGCCAGCGGCGACGACTTTCCGGGGCCACCCAAGGCTTGCCCTAGTCTACCGCACCAGGACGCCGTTAACAAAATATCTCGGGGTTAGGGAGAAACTGAATTAAAACATGGCTTTAGGCCCATGTCTCCTGGTACCAGATATCCCGCCACTCCCACGATAGATATGTAAGCGTATGTCTTGCCGATTCTGTGAAACGGCCAAGAAAAAAGCCGAGCCCCGCTGTCACGGATGCCTCGGCTTTTTTCCCCAACGATGTGAGTTGAGTGGTTTTACTCGCCAGCCTCATCCGCAGGGTCGATCTTCACCGCCGCATCCTCTGTGGGTTCATCCGCTGCACCGTCCGCGGGCACCGTGCCGCCGGCCGCCTCCACCGCGGTGGCGAGGGCTTCATTCAGGTCCGAAAGTTTCGTCAGGGCCAGCTTTTCGTCATTCAGGACAAAGCTTGGCGTGCCGCCCACGTCATATCGCTCGGTTGCCTCGGTCACATTGGCGTTGATGACGTCGACGATCTCCTGGCGCTTTAGACAAGTATCGATGGCCGCTTCGTCCATCCCGGCTTGATTGGTGATTTTTAGCAATTCGAGCTTTGGCTCATTACCAAAAACCCAATCGCGCTGTTTCGCGAACAGGCCGTCGGCAATCGCAAAAAAGGCAGCATCACCGCCCCGGTCAGCGGCGCAGCGGGCGAGCACCGAGCCGATATAAGAAAGCTGGTGCGGTGCGGTGGGCATTTCGCGGAAGATGAATTTGACCTCGCCGGTTTCCACAAAGCGTTCTTTCAAGCCCGGCAGCACGGTTTCGTGAAAGCCTTTGCAGTGGCTGCAGGTGAAGGACGCATATTCGATCAACGTCACTTTCGCATCGGGGTTGCCCAGCACCATGTCGCCAAGCGCCCCCTCGCGGGCGCGGTTCGCCATCAATTCGGCAGCAACAGGCGAGGTTGCGTTTTCCGCGATGCTGGCCGTTTTATCGGTTTCATTTACCGGGTCCGCCGCTTTGGTTTCGGAGCCGCTGCACCCGGCAAGAATCAAACCGAAACTGGCAAGGGCGGCGAGGGGGTACGCATTGAATTTCATAACACTAGCCTTGGATTTAAGAACGGGATGGGGGGTGCGCATTCGCGCGTTGTTTGAAGGTGACCTCAATTCTGCGCTTTATATCCTGCACCGCGGAGGCTGTCACGCTGTGCCGTAGGGGTGAGTCTTTAGGATCGCTTAAACCGGTCAAGAACGCCGGCAAGTGTCGCGGGGCCACTATCTTTTTTTCCATTGCCATTTGAGTGCGTCCGCGTGCCCTGGCCGCCAGCATTTTGGCGAATGGCGAGACGCGTTACCTGGCCGGGTCCCAATGCTCGGTTGGCCGCGGCGATGATCTCCGCTTCGTGCAAGGAAATACGTGTTGCCGCAGCACCATTTTGGACGATCACTTCAAGGGTACGCCCGCCGCTTTTGCCCGCCTGCTGTTGATTTCCTGGCGCGCCGGTCAGCCTGCCCGGTCGGCAAAGCGCCGCAAGCGCCGGGCCTACAATGGCGCTCCACTGGTCGGCAAAATCGGGGTTCGTATAACGGGTTGACTGGGCAAGGCTGCGCACAATGCGGCTCGAATACTTGCCGAGCGAAGGCGGCGCGCGGCGTTGAGCCCTGGTTGCCATTGGGGGTCTCCTGAACTGATGCGCTCTGGATTGGGCAAGAAAATACCCGAAGGCTGGCAAGGCGCGGCATCCTCTTTTAAATCCACCAGCGAATGGATAGCACATTGCCCATGGCGCACCAAACCAACCTTGCCTTGTCATCGACTGTGCCCGCCCTGGCGCGCGGTGATATCGCGCCGACATTGCTCGCTTGGTACGATGCGCACGCGCGGGAATTGCCCTGGCGGGTGTCGCCCGCGGACCGGTTAGCGGGGGTGCGCCCTGATCCTTACCGGGTCTGGCTCTCCGAAATCATGTTGCAACAGACAACGGTTGCGACCGTGGGCCCGCGCTATGCTGATTTTCTGGCGCGCTGGCCCACGGTAACGGCCATGGCCGCCGCACCGCGAGAGGATATTCTGGCAGCCTGGGCCGGGCTTGGCTATTACGCACGCGCGCGCAATTTACACGCGTGCGCACAAATGGTTGTGTCCGCATTTGATGGAATTTTTCCGGATACTGAGGAGGCGCTGCTGACCTTGCCGGGTGTTGGTGCCTACACCGCCGCCGCTATCGCCGCCATCGCGTTTGACCGGCATGCAATCGTTATGGACGGTAATATTGAACGGGTGACCGCGCGGCTTTTCGCCCATGATATGCCGTTACCCGACGCAAAACCGGCCCTGCGCACGCTCACGCAAAGCTATTGGCCGCCTTTGCCTCGCGCACGCCATGGCTGTTTCGCCCAAGCGCTCATGGATCTTGGTGCCACAATTTGTAAACCCAAGACGCCCCAGTGCGCGCAATGTCCGATCAAAGGGGCGTGCACAGCATTTCAAGCCGGGACAGCCGCGCACTATCCCAAGAAAAAAGCCAAAAAGCCAAAGCCAGTGCGTTGGGGCGTCGCTTTTGTTCTTGTGGGGACCGATGGCAATATTGCGGTGGAGACGCGGCCTGAAAAAGGACTATTGGGCGGGATGCTCGGTTTGCCCGGTAGTGAATGGGTGACCCAAATTCCGTCTAAGGATCAAAGTCGCGATCAAAACCTGGAGCTTACCGGGCCGTTGGCTATGGCCCGTGAAAAAGAGATAGCGCGGCTTAAGCGCGGTCACGAAGCAGGCTTAGTACGCCACACCTTTACCCATTTTCATCTGGAGTTGAACGTGCGCGTTGTCCCGTGGCGTGCAAAGACTTTGCCAGCGGGGTTACACTGGATTGCGCCCACAAAAAAAGGCCTGCCCACGGTCATGCGCAAGGCGGTGGATTTATATCTCAATGAAAAGCCATCTCAACGCGATTAATCCGCCGATTATGGCGGGCTATTAGCCAGCCTTTTTACGGGTAGGTTTTGATGGTTGTTCCTTGCGAATTTTTTCGCGCAGGAAGTCAATGGGCTTGAGACCAGTTTGCTCTTCAAAATGCCAGAACATCCAACCGTTGCAGCTTTCGGCATTTTGCACTTGTGCACCGGTTTTATGAATTGATCCTTGTACGGTATTACCGTCAGCAGTTTTTACCTTGAGCGATCCGTCTGCCTTGATATGAGCCTGAACTTTGCGGTTTTTGGTGAAGAGGCGCTCGCCCGGCTGTAAAAGTCCGCGCTCAACTACGGTGCCAAAGGGTACCCGCGGCGCGGCGCGGCGTGATGGTGCCACTTCAAGATCGCTTGCCGCCATGGGCGTCACATCGGCAATACGCGCCCGGGCGACATCAATATAATCGCTGCGTTCTTCTAACCCGATAAAGTGGCGGCCCAAACGTTTGGCCGCCGCCCCTGTGGTACCGGAACCGAAAAACGGGTCGAGGACAATATCGCCGGGGTGCGTTGTGGCCAGCAACAAACGGTAAAGCAACGCCTCTGGTTTTTGCGTGGGATGTGCCTTCACCCCGTCGGCACCCACCAGGCGCTCCTTACCCGTACAAATGGGCAATTCCCAGTCAGACCGCATCTGCAGATCATCATTCATGGCTTTGAGGGAGGTATAATTGAAAGTATATTTTGCCGTTGGCGATTTTGCCGCCCAGATCAGCGTTTCGTGGGCATTGGTAAAGCGCGTCCCCCGGAAGTTTGGCATGGGGTTGGTTTTTCGCCAGATGATATCATTAAGAATCCAAAAGCCCGTATCTTGCAGCGCGCTGCCCACGCGAAAGATATTATGGTAGGAGCCAATCACCCAAAGGGCGCCGTCTGGTTTAAGAATGCGGCGCGCTTCACGCAGCCATTGGGTCGTAAACTGATCATAATCGGTAAAGGATGCAAATTTGTCCCAATCATCATCAACGCCGTCAACGCGGCTATTGTCGGGCCGCGATAAATCTCCGCCCAATTGCAGATTGTAAGGGGGGTCGGCAAAAACGAGATCGACGCTGTTGTCGGGCATCCGCTTCATTGAAGCCAGACAATCACCTTTGATAATCGTATCGCGCACCGCATCAATAGCCAGCGGGCCAGACCCATCCGATGATTTTTTTGCACCATTTGGCCTGCCCTTTTTTTTGGCGCTGGGTTTCGATGGTTTCTTTTTTTCAGGTTTTGTCGGTGTACGGGGCATGGTGCTTGACCGGGTTACAATCCTCAAAATGAAGCAGAGTCAGCACTCTGAATCTCGGCGACTCACAGGTCAAGGCGCAATTGAATTTTCTTACAAAAAAGAATGTAAAACATCTTGAACATTTTGGAAAATGCGATATGTAAAAGATGTTATACTTTTTTGAGCGGCACCATGCCGGGGTAGGAGGACAAACATGGCAAATTATGAACGATATTCGTTGGCGTCATTAATAACGACGGGGCTTATTTTTGCGTATTTCTGTATGCGGATGCTTGATGGGTTGCATATTGTTGACTACCCCCCTGAGTCTCTCTTCTGGGTTTATTTGACGGTACTCATCTTGTTTATCATCGCCGAAACGGTCAATGCGAGCATCTTCCTTTCCCGAAATACAATTGCCGAGGATGAACGCGATTTTTCAATCAAGGCGAAGGCTGGTCGTAATGGTGATTTCGTGGTGATGGCGCTGATCAACATGGTAATTTTCATTGTCTTGGCAAATTATGCGTTTACGGAATATGAGGCAACGAATATCGATATTACCCACCCGCCGGCCTTGTTCTTTCATTTGTTTGGAATCTTGATTGTGGGCACGCTGGTGGAGCGGATTTCGGCGTTGGTCTACTATCAAAGGTAACAAAGTGGTGGGCAAAGGTAAGGTCCATAATCAGATCAAGCAGTTGCGCAAAGCGGCCGGGCACACACAAGCGGGCCTGGCCGATGCCGTTGGCGCCACACGCCAGACGATCATCGCCATTGAAGCAGGTAAATATTCGCCGTCGCTCGAGCTGGCTTTTCGCATTGCCCGTGAGTTCGACGTTCCGTTTGAAGATGTTTTTCAGTTTCAGCCGGAGAAAGAGCTGCAGAAAAGGAGAAGTTGAATTTGTTGGCGGCCGGTGTGCCATTCCCACCTCTGCTCATCAGTGCCATTGACCTTAACACAGGCTGGCGATTGGCGGATCAATGAGTAGCTCCCGGATCGGGGCAAAGGATCGCCGATGGTGCGGGGTAACGCCGTAACGTTCCAAACCATCGCGATGTGCACGCACGCCATAGCCTTTATTTTTTTCCCAGGCATACCAGGGAAACGTCACGGATAATTCCTTCATCATCCGATCGCGGACAACTTTTGCGATGATCGACGCAGCCGCGATTGAAAGAGACTTTCCATCGCCTTTAATCACCGGATAGGCTGGACAAGACAGGTGCGGGGCGTGTTTGCCATCAATAAGGCATGTGCTCGGGGGAACCGGCAGGTTGGCAACCGACCGGGTCATGGCCAGCATGGTGGCTCTGGCGATATTCAGCCGGTCAATCTCCTCAACGCTTGCCTGACCCACACCGATCCGCGCTGTTTTCCAAAGGGCCGCCGACAGATCGCGGCGGCGTCGTTCGCTCAGGGTTTTGGAATCGCGGATACCGGCTGGCGTACAATTGGGGTTGAGGATAACAGCGGCGGCCACCACCGGTCCGGCCCAGGGGCCACGCCCGGCCTCATCAACACCAGCAACCAGACCCTCAAAATCTGCCTCGAGGGAAAAGTCCGGCTGGCAATGTGGGTTCGCTTTGGAGCGAGGAGACATAAAACACGCCAAATGGTGGGTGCGGATAAAAACATCGCATCACATATCGCGCTGGCACCAACGCCGAAGACGCACGCTATACCTCGAGTAATAAGCCATTAACCTTTCGGTAACCATCTTTATTTGCCCGGATCCAAGTCGAGCGAGAGCTGATTGATGCTGGGTTTTGCACCGCCATTGCCAGGGCAAAAACGTTCTGTGGTCAGTGCCGGGTGCGTTGCGGTCAAACCGATACGGCGCAACGCCTTTTGAAACCGGCTTGCCAGCAATTTTGCATAAACATTGCGCGGGGCGGGTGCACGGGACCATTTGGGGTCATAGAGCTTGCCGCCATTCATATCGCGAATATGGCCCAGCACGCGTTTTGCCCGGTCAGGATAGGTCGCCTCCAGCCATTCGCGAAAAAGATCGGAAACCTCCAGCGGCAACCGGATGATCGTGAAGCCGGCAAAGCATGCACCGGCCTCTTTGGCCGCCGTCAACAGGGCCTCCAATTCATGGTCATTGAGGCCCGGAATCATGGGTGAGGTCATCACCCCGACGGCGAGCCCGGCGTCGGTCATCTGGCGAATGGCGGCAAGCCGCCTTGCCGGGGTGGAGGCGCGCGGCTCCATCTCCCGGGCAAGTTTAGGGTCCAGCGTCGTCACCGACATCATGCATTTAGCGAGATTGCGCTGGCCCATGGGTCCCAGAATATCGATATCGCGGGTGATCATGGCCGACTTTGTGAGGACGGAGACCGGATGCTGAAATTCCTGAAGCACCTCAAGCACCTGGCGCATGATCTGGTGCTGCTTTTCGATGGGTTGATAGGGGTCGGTATTGGTGCCGATGGCAATGGTGCGCGGCTGGTAGCGGGCTTTTTTTAACTCGCGCCGTAACAGGGCCGCCGCTTGCGGTTTAGCAAACAGCTTCGTTTCAAAATCGAGGCCGGGGGAGAGCCCGTAATGGGCGTGGGTGGGCCGGGCAAAGCAATAAATGCATCCATGCTCACATCCGCGATAGGGATTGATCGACCGATCAAACGCCACGAACGGGCTATTGACCTTGTTGATAATCGTACGCGGGGTTTCAACGGTAACCAGGGTGGCCATGGCCCGCTGACTGTCAAATGCGTCGCTATTTTCACTGGCCGCTTGTTCCCAGCCATCGTCAATGGCCTCGCTTTGCAATTGGTTATAGCGGCTGCCTCGATTGGATTGGCTGGCGCGCCCTTTTAACAGGCCTCTCGGGTGACCCCTCAATTGCCCGTTCAGATGATCGCCGTTCAGAGACTGGGCTTGTGGGGGAACGGACGGGGCGCGGGAGGCAGGATGATCAGACATTATGTGATCATAAGTGCCATTTAGAACAAAACAAGAACATTTTATCCCCAGGCTCCCGCGTCCGACGGCTAGTCAATTCATGATAATTTGACTGGCGAAGGGTTGGCAATTGCGCCAAGACAAATGCCTACTCTTTGTTCGCGGGCGAGAGGCGCGCGGCCTGCCACAGCGTTTCCCATGTCCCTTTCCGTTATCATTCCCACATTGAATGCCGAGGCTGGCTTGCCCGCCTGCCTTGAAAGTCTTGTGCCCGGCGCTATGGATGGCTTGATCCGCGAGGTCATTATCAGTGACGCCGGCTCCAGCGATGCCACTGCAACCATTGTGGAGGCGTTGGGAGCAAGGCTGGTCCATGGTGCGCGCGGGCGCGGGGTGCAAATGATCACCGGGGCGACTTCTGCGCGGGGAACATGGCTTCTGTTCCTCCATGCGGACACGAGCCTGGCGCAGGGTTGGGTGAGCGACGTGCGCCGTCATCTAAGTGAGCGTGTTGCCCATGGCGGCCACCGGGTGGGCGTTTTTTCGCTGGCTTTTGATCAGGACGGGTTGGCCCCAACACTGGTCGCCGGCGGCGCTATGCTCCGAACTCGTCTTTTGAAGGCCCCCTATGGAGATCAGGGCCTGCTTATCCACCGCGATGATTATGCGGCCATTGGTGGTTTTGCGCCCATACCGCTTTTTGAGGATGTCGATATCATCGCGCGGGTGCGCCGCAATTTTGGGCGTCAGTCGATATCAGTTATGCGCACGCGCGCGGTTACCTCCGCGGCGCGCTATCGTCAGGATGGCTATGCGCGGCGGGTGTTGCGGAATTTTCTCTGCGTTAGTCTTTACAGGTTGGGCTATGCGCCGGAAAAAATCCTGAAAATTTATCACGGTAATAACCGCCTACCGCACGCCAATCCTCGATCAGGATCGACGTTAGGGGCAGGGGCCGCGCCGTCTAACAGCCGGTCCCGGACCGAGCGCTCGTGATTAAGACAACGCTCTTTATCCTGACGAAAGCGCCAGTGGCAGGCCGTGTGAAGACAAGGCTCGGTGCCACCGTAGGCTACGGGCGCGCAGCAACGCTGTTTTCTGCCATGGTTGATCTTACCATGACGCGGGCTCGGGGCGCGCGCGATATTCTCCCAGCACTGAGGGTTGTTGTTGCTGTTGATGAGCCATCGGGGCTGCGTGCTCCCTATCGGTGCTGGCCAACGCCCGGCGGTGAGATAGCGCGGTGCCCCCAGGGGCCTGGCGATCTTGGCGCCCGGATGCGGCGTCTGGCGCAAAGCGTTGCCGGAAAGCCGGTTTTGTTTATAGGGGCTGACTGCCCTGACCTGCAGTCAAAACACCTGGTGGCGGCAGCGTGCGCGTTACAGGGCCATGACGCTGTAATGGGCCCCGCCGCCGATGGGGGCTTCTGGCTGTTGGGCCTAAGACAGTTCCGCGCGGCGCCCGATCAGTTTTCCGGTGTGCGGTGGTCAGCACCGCATGCTGGCGCTGATATGCTGGACAGCTTGCCTAACAGCTTTCAGACCAAATTCCTCCCCATCCTGAATGATATTGATGATGAAGCCGACTTGCGCGCGGCGCGCCGGCCTATCCTGGTCCGATCACATCGTCAGTGAATGTGTGTGCGCAACGCCTCACTAGCCTAGCGGTAAAACCAGTCTTCCAGCTCCCCAAAGTCTTTTTCAATCGAGTCTGTGTGCTGATCGTCAAAGTCGGCCAGATAGGAAAATGCAATGGGAATGGAGACGGCGTTTGACCGCGTATTGGCATAACGCAGGCCGTTTAGCAGCACATAATCTAGCGAAAAGTTTTGTCCCACATGGGCGAACATGGCATCCATACTATTGCGCGCATCAAGGGCAAGCGCCTCTAGCGAAATGAAAAAGACCCGCGGTTGGTGCTCTCGTGCATTTTTGTACTGGCGATAACAGGTCCGCAGATAATGCCGCTTCTTTGGCATATAATCTTTATACCAACCAAAAAAATCATCCGTTTTTGCGCGTCTGAAATCCGAATGCACGATCGCGCGCGGATCCTTGAAGCTTGCGATGAAGGGAACGTCCGTACGGGTCAGGCAGTCATCAAGACGGGAGAGATAGCGCGGGGTTTTGTCGAAGATTTTTGTATTATCGCCCAAGAAGTCTGCGCTCTCGACTTTTAATTGTTTATAGAACGCCGAATGGGTTGTCGCCGCACAACAGCGCGCGAAGGCGGCCTCGTCAATATTCCAGCTTTCTTTGATGATGGTGGCGAAGGGTTCAAGTGTTTCAAAATCGCCTGGCTTTTCGGCTAGCAAAACGCCGGCCTCAAACCCCGCATCAAGGCCATCAATCTGCCGAAACAGGTCGGAAATTAGGGTGGTGCCGCTATGTTCCAACCCGCAAATTACAAATTCTATGGCCATAGTTTCCCCTACACCGCCGGGCTCTGCTCACCAATCAAGCACGTGGCTAAGGGGTGCCTGATGCTTTGTCATCCCCAGCTTTCGGTACCCGATATTCTCTCTACGCGAAGTTTATTCACCCAAAATCCGGGTGTAAAGCGCCGCAAGATCACGGGCCTGTTGCCGGGCGAACCGCAGAGTCGGCTGCGTGGCCGGGGGTGTAAGATAATAATCGGCATTGGCGTTTACCTCGGCGAGGGCGTCGCGTACGCCGTCAATGTGATCGACACTGACCACGAGGCCATTCTCGCCATGGTCAATTGACCCGCCAATGGCACCGCGATCAGACGCGATGACCCGGCAGCCGCACATGAGCGCTTCGCGAGTCACGAGGCCATAGCTTTCCGGCCATATTGAAGGCGCGAGGAGCACGTCAATATTGCCAAAGAGATTGGCAACCTCTTTTTGCGGCACTTTCGGCACGAAGGTAACCGGTGTTGATCCCCAAACCTCCCGCGCGATCGACCCTTGCTGGCGCGCGTGATCAACAACCAGCAATTCCAGATTGGTAAAATCAGGGCGTGACATCAGGGCGTGTTTCACCAGGTGAAACCCCTTATGGCGCGAAACACCCCCAATATGGGCAAGCCGCACCCGCCCCGTTGCCGAGATGGTACGCGCCACGGTTGGCAATTGCGACACGCCGTTTTCAACGGTGATCGTGTGATCAAGACCGGTGCTGCGATAAATATCTGCAAACGGATCAGATACAGCAAGAATATGCCGGGCGCCAAACACGTCTTTGCGAATGGCGCGCTGGCGATCATTCATAGGCAGGTTTTCACCTTTGCTCTTTGTGCCTTGTTGTGCATGCGCCGGATCATGATAGGTATAAAGATCAATATCATCATTGGTATCAACGAGAAACTGGGAATCGCTAATCCACCAACCGTCATGGGCGGTGATCACGTAAGGAATATTCGCTGCGCGCGCCTCACTCAGCACCGAGGTTGTGAGCCGCTGGACGCAGTGAAAATGGATTAAATCCGGTTGTTCACGATTCAGAAACCGCCGGAAAGCAACCGCCATTTGCGGGTCAATCATCCGTTTTTCGAGGTTTGGTGTGTTCTCTGTTGTCACCGTCGTGACCCGCACGCCATCGTGCACATAGTCGATCAGCTCATACGGTATTTCGCCATTGGATGACGCAAAAACCGTAACCTCGAAACGGTCACCATATTCTTCGATCAGATCATTTACATTGTCATGGACAACCCGCGTGGCCCCGCCCACGGCTTGCGGGGGATAGAACACATTGACCACGGCAATTTTTTTCCGTGCGATCTTATCATCTGGGCGTTCAAAGCCGGTCATGATTTCGCGGATCGTGTTGGCCATGGCGTCGATGCTATAGCCCGCAAAGGCCGCATCGCGCGCCGCTGTTCCCACAGCCTGACGACGTTTTTTGCTATCGATCAGCTGACGGATCGCTTCGAAAAACTCATCGCTTTTGTCGCACAGGAACCCGGTCTCGCCGTCCTCTATAATTTCTGCGTGGGTTGCGGTACGGCTGACCACCGACGGAATGCCGAACATCGCCGCTTCCAGCCATTTGATTTCGCTTTTGGCATCGGTGACCCGCGTTGACGATAAAACCGACAGATTTATATCAGCCTCATCGCGGAGCAATGTCCAATAATCTTCGGTGTCCCACAAGGGTTCTTGCAGCTCAAGAAAGTCACCAAGCGCAAGCAGCGCCGGGGTCATGGTGATATGCCCCAAAACAAGGAAGCGGATCTTGTCGCCATAATGTTGGTGGAGGCGCGTGAAAACTGGCTCGATGATTTCGTGAAAATCATCCTTATGGGCTTTCGTTCCGGAGCCATAAAAAAGCGTTATCTGATCGCGCTTTGAACGGTCAGTGGGCGTCATCGCCATACGCTCATGCAGTGAGCCAAAAGCATTTTTGTGGATAAAGACTTTGCCGCTTTGGACAACTTTTTCCATTTCGCGCGCAAGGCTTGTGGTGGAAGCTATCCCGAAGCGGCAGAGCGCCATGGCATGGCGCACCAGTGGTACATCCGCAGACATGGCCGCATGGGCATCGGGACTGATTTGACCGGCATAGGTTTCCAATGGCGGGGGAAACAAATCCTCATCAAACAGGAGGTCATCCATATCGTAAAAAGTGGGTATACCGAGAATATTGGCCGCATTGATGGCATTAATAAGTGGCGGCAGAGCAGGAACCCGGTAAAAGATCACGGCATCAGTTTCAAACAACCGCGCATGATAGGCGTCGAGTGTTTCCGTATGCCGATAAACCGTGACATTGAACCCCGCCTTTTTCAGATGCTCGATTTTCTGATCAATCCGATAAAATCGGCATTGCGGTAAATCATGATTGCCGACAATGACCACGTTACGGATAGCCTGGTCGCGCAAAGGGCCAAATTGATCATTAGGAAATAGGCTGAGCACATCACGCATCTGGTCACGCGCCGCCGGGATGGAAAGGCTAATGGCGGTTTGGCGGGCGCGCTTCAAGATCAGCGGAAAGAAATGCTTTTTTGCGCGCGTAACGCGGTCAGCGAGGCTCACATCTTCGGGGAAGGCTTCGGCACCGCGCGCCAGCGTTCGGACCGCATTAATCTCATCGCCCAGCGCCTCGTGACAGCTACTGGCATTGATATAGGTCCATTGTTGTGCGGTTTTGTTTTCGATGAGCGGGGCATATTGGGTGAGCGCGCTTTCATGAAAACCATGGCGCAACAGATCATCGCCAAGATTATGGGCCGCTCGCGGGAAATGGGGAGAGCCGCGCAAGATTTGGTTGAGAACGGCAACGCTCTCTATGCGTTTACCCTGACGCATGAGGGTTTCCGCCGCCCCGCAAAAACAGTCCGCTGTTTCCTCGTTAAAAACAACGCCGGCACGATTCTCCGCCAGCCCGTGGTGAAGAAAATGGTTCAGGATTTCCCCTGGTGTCACCAGATTTTTTAGGTCGGGGCTAAGCCGCTGGTAATTGGCAAGGTCGCTCGAAAGGCGGACAGGGATTTCCAGATGGAGCTCTTTTTTTGCCCAGACAATCAGGTTGGGATGCATGGCGTGTGCCACACCCGTAGTGACCCAATGGCGAAAAAGCTCAATGCGTTGGTTTGTGTAAAGATTATCGTCTTTATCCGTTTCCACCTCGGTGTCAGCGTCATTGGCTGGGGTAATTTTTAAGGGCCGGGGCAGGGCTGTTTTGTATTGCTTTGCGTAAAACTCGGGATCAAATTTGTGCGTATAGGAAATATCCGCTGCGCGGTCGAGGCCGGTTTCCAGAAAGTCTTCCAGGCACAAAGCGTAATTGTCCGGGGTCGGCTTTTCGCCAGGGCTGGCCGTATGCTGCTCTGCACCGGAAAACACATAAGCCTCATGGTCGAAAATCGCCAGAAACGGTTTTGCGGGAACGCGGTGAACACCGCACATATCAGCTGCGGTAAGATAGGTCAGGTCTTTAAGACCCAACGCCTTTTCGGTTCGAATGATGGAAAGAGCGTCTTCAGCGGTAACATCTTTGGGCAGATCAATGGCGTAGTAGTCGCGGACAAATCGGGTGCTAACCGTTTGTACACGGCCATCGCGTTTTTCTTCGAGGCCGGAGTTGAGGTAATGAATTAAGTACGTATAAGGATGATCAAGTTCGTCATGCAGATCTACCGCGTTGGCCATATAAGTTGCGAGATTAAACCCAGCAGGGATCAGCGCGCCATTGCGATGGGCCTGGCGAAAGCGTTCAAAGTTTGGATGGCGCCCTTCAGCACGGCCATGCTTGAAAAAGTGTTCTTGACATTTCGGATCGTCAGCATCGCGCATATCGGTATAAGCGGCCCGGTAGAAAACAGGATCGACGCTTTCAAGGGCGTTGACAGCGGCGGCGGGGTCGGGATCGCTGGCTTTGGGGGCCTCTGGCTTGTAACGCCGGTTTTCAGCCATTCCGAGTTTAAGAAAATGTTCAATCGCCTGGAACCGCCAGGTGATTGATGCGGCCACATCTTCGTTGGCGTTAAGATAGCCATCAATGTCGAAATCATCGGGCAGGGCGGGGTGCTGTTCAAATTGGGCGGTGGCAATGGCTTCACTGGGCAAGCGCCCTTCAAGCTGGCCATGTTTTAACCAATGGAGCATCACCTCCTCATCGGTTTTAGCGGCCATGTCCTTATAAAAGGCGCGATAAAATGCCGGATCAACGCCGTCGGTGGGCGCATCAACACGCGTAACCTGAACCATAAATGGTGCCTTTATAACCACGTTCACTGACAGGCATATGCCGGGCAGTCTTACGGCTTTGCCAATACCGTCATGAAAATTCAAGTTTTGGCGGTGTCAGGACAAAAAGGAATTAGCATGACATCAACAGCATCCGAAAGCTGGGCGAGGCGCAGGGTTCATAAAAGTGGCGGGAGCTAAGTGGGATCGAACCAGTCCGTGCGCGAAGGCGCACATCCGAATAAATGTGGCAGTTTTGCCCGCACGCGTTTTGCTGCGCAAATCGCTTTCGCGGGTTCCGCGCTTTTCACTTTGTGAGAAACGCTATGGTGGAGCTAAGCGGGATCGAACCGCTGACCTCTTGCATGCCATGCAAGCGCTCTCCCAGCTGAGCTATAGCCCCATTTCCATTTGGGTGAGCGCGGTGTTTATCGTGTCGCCCTGGCGCTCGCAAGGTAAAAAGACGGACCGGCCCCCTAAATCCGGTGCCGGGCCATAAGCCGGTTAATCAGTCATCATCGCCAGCCGGCTTGATGATTGCTGAGACATCGTCGTCGTCCTGGTCTTCAAGAATCGAATCATCTTCGTCTTCGTCGTCATCATCATCGAGATCAACCGCGATATCGTCGATGTCCGGGATGGCTTCATCCTCGCTATCGCTCTCATCATCGTCACTGCTGTCTGCGTCACCATCATCAGTGCTGTCATCTTCATCGAGCGCGGTTTTGCGTTTTGACGCGGGGTTGCGGTTTTCCGCGTCGGCCTCATCCAAGGAGGTGACATTTTCATTTTCTTCCGCGGTATCTTCGTCTTCAGTATTTACCGGTTTTTCTTCTTCAACGCGCGTCTTGCGGGGTTTGAGCAGCGCTTCAGGGATGAATTCGTTATGACATTTAGGGCAATGGGCGGGTTCTTTGTGGAGATCATAAAACCGTGCGCCGCATTCGGGGCAATCGCGTTTCGTGCCGAGTTCAGGTTTGGTCAAGGCCGGGCCCTTTCCGAGATAAAAGCTGGGGGGAAAATCAAGTGGCGGGCATTGCCACGCAAGGGCGATCCTGTCAATTCGAACCGGCGGGTGATCGACGCGATAAAGGGATTTTCATGCCACAGGCAGATAAACACGGGCGTAGCGGGGGCGGGATGAACCGGCGTGGAAACGCTGTTGATATGTCGGGGCCCCTGATGGCGCAGGCTTGTGCGGGGGTAAAGGGCACCGTTGCCGTGCCAGGGGATAAGTCAATATCCCACCGCGCGCTGATGCTGGGCGCTCTTGCAGAGGGGACAACAACCATCACCGGTTTGCTGGAGGGCGACGATGTTTTGCATACCGCCGCGGCCATGCGCACGCTGGGCGCAGACATCGAGGTGGATGAACGCGAAGATCAGCATGGCGGGGGCGTGCAAAGAGTGTGGTCAGTTGCGGGCATCGGCGGCACGACCCGGCCACGGCCATCGCCCGATCTGCGGCTTTATTTTGGCAATGCAGGTACCGGCGCGCGCTTGGCCCTTGGCCTCGTGGCGGGTCTTGGCCAGGGCGCCCGTTTTGATGGCGATGTGAGCCTGCGCGCCAGGCCCATGGGGCGGATATTGACGCCGTTACGCCAGATGGGGCTGATCGCCGTGGCCGACGACGATAAATTACCGGTTACCCTTTCCCCGCGCGGTGATGCGCACCTCAAGGCTATTGACTACACCTTGCCCGTTGCCTCGGCACAGGTGAAATCGGCCATTTTGCTGGCCGGGCTAAACGCCAGGGGCACAACGCGGATTGTTGAGCCAGCGCTGTCACGCGACCATACCGAAAACATGCTCACCGCCTTTGGGGCAACCCTAATGCGTAACGCGCCCTCAAACGCAGAGGACCCCAAAGAGGCAAGCACCATCATCACACTTGATGGCGGCCAAAGACTAAAGGCGTGCGCGGTGCGTGTGCCCGGTGACCCGTCTTCTGCGGCGTTCTTGCTGGTGCTAGGCTTGATCGCGCAAAACGCCCATATCACCGTAACGAATGTGCTGCTTAATCCGCTCCGCGCAGGGTTGTTTGAAACATTGCAGGAGATGGGTGCTGATCTGACCATCAGCGATGTTGAAACCCAAAATGGCGAGCACATTGGCACCGTGACCGCCCGGTCGAGCCAGCTGCGCGGGGTTAAGGTGCCCGCGATCCGCGCGCCCGCCATGATTGACGAATATCCGATCCTGGCGGTGGCTGCCGCCTTTGCCACGGGGCGCACCCACATGACCGGGATTGGCGAAATGCGGGTTAAAGAAAGTGACCGCATCGCCGCAACCGAAGCGGGGTTGCGTGCCAATGGCGTCACCTGCGAAAGCGGGCCCGATTGGCTGGCGGTCGAAGGAACGGGCGCGGCAAAGGGCGGCGGCAGCGTTGCCACCCACCATGATCACCGCATTGCGATGGCGTTTCTTGTGATGGGGTGTGCGGCAACAAACCCTGTGCGGGTGGATAGCGGTGCAATGATCGCCACCAGCTTTCCGAATTTTTGTGCTCTGATGAACGGGCTTGGCGCTGACATCCACGCCTGTTCCTAGCCGTTTGTTTGGGGGTGGGTAAGCGCAGTCTATGCGTGTGCTTCGTCTCCGGCGCAACCTTGGCGTGTGCCGCTGCAGACACCTGCCCCTTTGCCTCGTTACTTCCGGAGGTAGCAAGCCGACCAATCACAGAGGCAAATCAAAAATTGCCGTAAACGGACAATTTTACACGCATTGCACCTAAAAATTGTGTTGCGCACGCGAAGGCCGCGTACGACCGGTTTTTCCTAATAATAAAAGAGCATTAGAAAACCTGTCTTCACGTTATAGGTGCAAAAGCGTTTACCCTCTTGCCAAAGCCAAGAGAATTAATGCACTATTTGGGCTCGGACATTTCGGCTGCTTCCCGACAAAGCGAATAGGCAATTGTTCGTATAGGAAGCATACAAGTGATATCCGTAATGTTGAACAATAACATAGGGAAAGGCACCTAAAGGCGCGGATCCAACGATAGGCATCACCTGGAACGAATAGGCAATTGTTCGTGTGGTGAGAACGCCGGGCATCCGCTTTGTAAAATGAATTAGGAGAAGAGAATGCGACTCAAGAAAAAGGCGTTAGGCCTTGTTTCTGCGGGATTAGTTGTGGGCGCTTTTGCTACAACATCCGCTATTAGTACATCGTCATATGCAACGACCATGACGCGTCTGTCTTTGAGCGAAATCGCCCAGAGTTCATCAGCATGCGTCATTGGTGAAGCAATCAGCGTTAACTATGGCCGTGATGCAAATGGTGTTTTCACGCTGACAACATTTCGTGTGACGAAATCGGCATTTGGCGATGCGGGCAACACCGTTGTGGTGCGCAGCACAGGTGGCCGGTACAAAACATCCAAGCTATCCGTCGTCGCCGTGACGGCATCTTCGCCGTCCTTTATGGTTGGTGATCAGGCGATGCTGTTCCTGACCAGTGCAAGCGATGGAAATTATGCTGTGACCGGGTTCTCACAAGGGGCCTTTGCGGTCCGTCAGCGCGGCGGCCAGTCGCTCGTTGCTCTGCCAAACGATATGGGCGGTGCAACAGGTCTGACCACAGCCATTGATCGCGCGATTTCCGCACGGTCCGGACCGGCCGGTCTCGGCTCGCTTGAGCAATAAGCACAAAAAATAATCAGTAAAAGGACAGCTATCGTGAGAAAAATGCTTCTTTGCGCTGCCGCTGCGATGACCGTGTCATCGATGGGCGTGACAGCTGCACAAGCTCAAACCCAAACCGGGCGCCAGCTTGATGTGATAACCGATCCAATTCCGGGTCGAACTGAATTTAACGCCACGCTCGGTGAAATGGTCGCCGTGCGTGAGGTTGTTGGTATTTTCTGGGATGAGCGGTGTGCCTCGGTTGAGTACACGTTCAACTCAAATGCACCGGCCAACCCTGGTATGCCCACAGAAATCGCGCCTGAGGTTTTGGCCGATGTGGTGCAAGAGGGTTTGGACCGCTGGAACGAAAATCCCAGTGCGTACATCGAAATGAACGTGACGTCAGTGACCGACCTGGGGGCGCGCCCACGCATCGGTGGTGACTTTATCAATGAGGTCACGTTTTTCACCCCGCCAGGATTTGGTGCGCTCGCAAGTTCGCCGTCCACATCGTTGGCCGCGGACACAACATTCAAAGTTGGCGATGACCTTGATGAGGACGGTGATTCGGATGTCTATGATCCGGTTGCTGAAGGCATCAATGTATGCACCGACATCGACGGTGACGGTGACATCGAATTTCCGGCCGGTGATTATGCAGCAGGTACAATCCTCGACAATGACGTGCAGTTTGGCGCGGGCATTCCATGGGAACTTGAGCCCAATGGTAATCTTGGCGGTGCAGCACTCGCGTTTGATGTCGATGCGGTTTCAACCCACGAATTTGGGCACTCCCACGGCTTGAGCCACAGTCTCGTGAATCAGTTTTCTGACCATGATGGCGAAAGCGCGACCATGTTTCCGTTCATTGATGGTGGCGACAGCGTTGCGGAAGCGGCGCCGCGTACACCGTCTACGGACGATCTTGCTGCTTCGGCCTTTATCTACCAGGAAGGTGTTGGCACACAGCCGATCACGCAGATTCAGCCGGGCGATATTCCCTTTGCGTCTGCCTATGACGTAATCGAAGGCAGTGTTGAATTCGATGAGGTCTTCCTTGCTGGCACGACCGGTCCCGGTACGCCTGCCACACCAGCCGTTGGCGCTGGGGTCTTTATGGAAACCGGCGGTACGGTTTTCGCCATGGCGTATAGTGGGTCAGCGTTGGTTTTTGACGCGCCCGTGGCTGGTCCCTTTCAGATCACCACACCGGAAAGTTTCCCGGACGGAGACTTCGCTGTCCCGGTCTTCAAGGGATCCGTTTACCGTGCTTCGTTAGAGGCCCTGGACGGTGACCCTGCTGCCGGTGGCAACATTTCCACGACGGCGTTCATCTCAGAGCTGCTTGGGCTGACAACCTTCCCGGAAGAAGGCTGGACACGCCGCGATAGTGGTCTGGAATTGAACCCTGGCGCATCATCGCCGATCCCGTCTTTCCGTGACGGTATCGACTTTACCGTGAACAATGAACTTCTTCTCACCAATGCTGGCGCGCTGAATTTCCTTGGCTTCACATTGGCTGGCGTTAACGAGGCGATCTCGGCTGAAGTATTCGACCGTGATGTTGTTCTGGGCGCCATCGACGGGGGTCTTGTCCCGGTGGCTGGTACAATTTTTACCGGAAACTTCGACCAATCCTTCGTGGGTGAGTTTATCGAAGCTCGATTGTCATTAGCACGCGTAACGGGCGATGCGGGCGCTGAAACGCTCAACGTCTTTCGGACCCTTCGCCGGGACCGTAATTTCGTCGGTCAAGATCGTGATCTTGCGCGGTTCAATTTCGGCAATCCGCGCGGGCTTGCCCGACAGATCCGCCGGTTGTTGAACCGGTTCCCGGACGCTCAACTGGTCCTGGAAGTAGAAGGCAATGATATGCTGACCCGCATCGGCGATAGTGGCAATCACACAAACTTTGTTGGCTTGTCGCAGAACTTCCCCCCTGGGCCAACATCGTTCCTGTCAATTGACCGCAGCGACTTCTTCCGGCCTGCTGGTGGTACAACATCGTTCGTTATGGAGCTGCGATTCGTAGACCCAGACGCCGTGGCCCCTGCACCGCCGCCAATGATGGAAGCAGCTCAGTAAGCTGCTTTTTCTGACGGCAATCAATTAGCCCGGAAAACCACGTGTTTTCCGGGTTTTTTGTCGCCTTCACATCAAATTAATCGCTACCAGCTCTGCAAACTAGAGTAGTTTTTCTCATAAAAGCGGAAAAGAGCAGTCTTGTTTTTCTAACAATACGATAGTGCCGAAGAAAATAGATCTTTTTTGGCGTATTCATAGCTTCATTCGAGACGCAATTACTTGCGAATTTTCTTCCTGTGCGCCCAACAGTAACTTGTGATTTTATAACAAGCCGAGACATTGAATAATGGCATCAAGGCGAGGCAGCAAAGCACTTTGGTTGCGCGTCCCAACCGAGAAGGAGAGACATATGCGGTTAACAAAAAAGGCGATGGGCGGGCTTGGTGCCTACTTTTTAATGAGTGCAATGACAGCGGTCAGTCTACCGGCTCATGCGGATGTCGTCGGCAAGCTTAAGTTTGATGAGATCGTCGCTCAATCATCAGCATGCGTTGTTGCTGAGGTTACCAATATCGAATATGGCCGCGATGAGGCCGGGATCTATACGTTAACAACCTTTTCTGTTTCCAAGGTCGCGTTTGGCGATATCGGTGACACAATAACGGTACGCACCGCCGGTGGGCGGTACAAGCAGGGTAAAATCTCTGGCGTATCTGTCTCCTCCGGTACACCTATCTTCTTCAATGGTCGAAAATCCATGTTGTTCCTGAGTGAAAGTACTTCGGGCGGTGCAATGGAAATCGTTGGGGAAAATCAAGGGCTCTTTGCGCTGGTTCCGTCAAACGACAACTTCATCAGCATGCCATCATCCATGGGCGGCGTTACTTCGGTCGATGTTATCATTGATCGCGCGCGTTCGCGCCGGGCTGTTGGAAATACCGATGATCTCGCGCAGTGATGCTGCAGCAATCATCGGTCTAGGGAACATTATTGAATAAAGAGGATTATTTTCATGAAAAAAAGTCTTATTGGAGCGGCAGCTGCGTTAGCACTCTTACCGTCATTGACGATAGCCGCGAATGCCCATGATAGGCCGGAAACCGGCCGTCAGCTGGACATCATTACCGATCCGCTGCGTGTGGTCGAAATCCGGGGCGAAATGATGGCCGAATCAGAAGTTGTTGGGATCTTCTGGGATGAACGATGCGCCAGTGTTGAATATACATTCAACTCCAACCAACCTGCGAACCCGGGCACGCCAAACGAAATATCTCCCGAGGTGCTCGCCGCAACAATTCAAACGGGCCTTGACCGCTGGAACGATAATCCCAGTGCCTATATCGAAATGAATGTGACGAACATCACCGATCTCGGTAATCGTCCGCGGGCGCCGTTTGATTTCATCAATGAGGCAACATTCATTACGCCCGTTGGGTTCACGGCAATTGCAAGTTCTCCGTCTTTCTCCCTTGCCGCCGATACAACCTTTGTGACCGGCGATGATCTCGACGCCGATGGTGACAGCGACGTTTATGATCCTGATGCTGAGGGATTGAATATATGTACAGATATCGATGGCGACGGTGATATTGAATTTCCCGCTGGCGACTATCTGGCGGGAACGATCCTCGACAATGACGTTCAGTTTTCGTCAACGCTACCGTGGGCGTTAGAGCCGACCGATAGCCCCGAGATCGATGTCGATGCCATATCAACCCATGAATTCGGGCATTCGCATGGTATCAGCCATACGCTTGTAAATCAGATTTCAGCATCGGACGGGGATGGCTCTACGATGTTCCCATTCGTGGATACCACCGATGCTGATGCTGAGGCGGATTTCCGGAGCCTTGCTTCAGACGATATCGCTGCCTCGGCGTTTATCTATCCCGAGGGTCAGGGCACGGAGCCAATTACGCAAGTTTCTGGTGATGATGTCGCCTTCGATGATGTTTATGACATCATTTCGGGCAGTGTGGAATTCGATCCGGTGTTTTCCGGTACCGGCCAGTCAGAAAATACGATTGGTGCAAGTATTTCAATGCGGAATGCCGACGGTATTTTTTCCCAGGCCTATAGTGGCAAAGCAACCGTTTACAATGGGGCCAGTATCTTTTTTCCTGAGTCCTATGTATCCGGTGATTTCAACGTACCGGTTCTGAAGGGCGGCGTTTATCGCGCTGAAATGGAAGCCCCGGATGGGGACCCAGCTGCCGGTGCCAACATTTCCACCACGGCAATTATCGCGCAAATCCTTGGGACGCTCGCAATTCCGGAAGAAGGGTGGACCCGCCGCGATGGGGCGTTTGAACTCACCGCCGGTAACGCTTCGCCAATCCCATCCTTTAGGGACGGCATTGATCTTACCGTCAACAATGAGGGTCGTCTCTTCAACCACGATGATGAATTGAACTTCGTTGGAACGGGGGCCATCAGTGCCGCTGCCGGCGCGGATACCGTGATCTATGCGGAACAATTTGACGGGGAAACGGTTCTTGCCATTATCGAGGCGGGCGATGTGCCGGTCGCAGGTACGTTTAGAACTGGGACACTCGATTCCTCTCGTGTACCTTTCTTCATAGAAGCGCGCCTGTCCCTGGGCACGGTCGATGAAAATGGCGTAGTCACGATCACGAGGACCTTGCGCCGAGATCGCGGCTTTGTCGGTCAGGATGGGGATTCAACGCGGTTCAATTTTGGTGGTCCGCGCGGTTTAGCCCGTCAGCTGCAACGGCAACTCACCCGCAACCCCGATCTTGACGTCTTTTTGGTGCTCGAAGGCAATGATCTGTTGACAGCAACCGGACCGAGCGGATTTCCGCCAGCCTTTCTGGGGCTTGATAGCAGCACTGACGGTACCTCTTATCGGTCGATCAATGGCGCGCCCTTGGCGCTGGTCGGTGGCACCACGCAAATCGTGGATTTGATCTTCTCACTGCAGAGCTTGCGGTAGGCAATACTCTTGAGGTGCGGTGTTTGGCGGGTTCATCTCACAAACGCTGCGTATCAACTTAATTTAGAAAAACGCGCGAGTGCTCGGATCGCGCGTTTTTTCATGGTGCATCTTTACAAGCGGTCACCATCTGCCTTTCCTTTTATATCTAGATAGCGCCAAACGCCGTAAGCGAGGCCGAACGACAGAGTAATAAAGCCGAGGAGGGGGATGAGCGTTCCCGCTATCATAATCGTCTCCTTTTTGTCATAACTCCCCAACATTCCCCCTTCCGGTTTTGATCCAACGTGATTTCTGGCGTGAAGAGGATGGTTCTGCGGCGGCGCGACGGGCTGCCACAGCCTGGATCGGGAATGACCAGGTTTTGCGTGTCGAAAATGCGTGACGCGGCGGTCAATCTTGATTAGACCGCTTGTTGTCGCGCATCAGGCAGTTTTGCGTGTGCAGGATTGGAGACCATGGAAGGCATCTGGGATTTTGTATCAACGCGGCCCACGGACGCTGGGGCCATCGGCTGGGTTTTGCCTGTGACCCTGCAGATCCTTGCGCTCGTCATCACCTTGCTGCTGGCGCAAGCCTTTCTGATGTATTTTGACCGTAAGGTCTGGGCCGCGGTAATGATGCGCAAGGGCCCTAATGTTGTGGGTCCTTTCGGCTTACTGCAATCCTTTGCTGACCTTCTGAAAAACGTCTTCAAGGAAATCATTATTCCCTCCGGCGCGGATAAGGTTGTATTTATCCTCGCGCCACTGGTGACCTTTGTTCTGGCTTTGGTCGGCTGGGCGGTGATCCCCGTGGCGCCGGGCTGGGTCATTTCTGATATTAATGTGGGGATTTTGTATCTCTTCGCGATTTCCTCGCTGGGCGTTTATGGCGTCATTATGGGGGGCTGGGCCTCCAATTCGAAATATCCGTTTTTGGGGTCTCTTCGCTCGGCTGCGCAAATGGTCTCCTACGAGGTGTCCCTTGGCTTTGTGATCATTACCGTCCTGTTGCTGGTGGGCTCGGCCAATTTGTCCGATATCGTGGAAAGCCAATCGCGTGGCACGGGCCTGTTGAACTGGCATTTCATTCCGCTCTTCCCGATGTTTGTGATCTTTTTTATTTCCGCCTTGGCAGAGACGAACCGCCCGCCCTTTGACCTACCGGAAGCGGAGTCAGAACTCGTTGCTGGCTATCAGGTTGAGTACTCCTCCACCCCGTTTTTGCTGTTCATGATTGGCGAGCTTGCAAACATCGTTTTGATGTGTGCCATGCTGACGATCCTGTTTTTTGGCGGCTGGCACTCGCCCATTGATGTGCCGATCCTTAACCAGATGCCGGTTTTCTGGTTTTGCCTCAAAATTGTTTTCTTCTTTTTCCTCTTTGCCATGGTCAAGGCCATTACGCCGCGTTACCGCTATGATCAATTGATGCGCATTGGCTGGAAATTGTTCCTGCCGCTGACCATGATTTATGTGGTTTTGGTTGCCGGCGCCATGTTGTTTATTCCGGGCGTCGCGGACCTGTTCCAAAGTTGGAGGACAGCCTGATGTCGCGCCTTGCCCAAACGCTAAAGGGTTTTGCCCTCATCGATTTTGTCAAAGCTTTTTGGCTGGCGCTCAAGGTTTATGTGCGCCCGAAGATTACCCTCAATTACCCGTTCGAAAAGGGTCCGCTGTCCCCACGTTTTCGCGGGGAACACGCCTTGCGGCGATATCCCAATGGCGAAGAGCGCTGCATCGCCTGCAAATTGTGTGAGGCGGTCTGCCCAGCACAAGCAATCACAATTGAGGCCGAACCGCGCGATGACGGCTCACGGCGCACCACCCGTTATGACATTGACATGACCAAATGTATCTATTGTGGCTATTGCCAGGAGGCGTGCCCGGTTGATGCCATTGTCGAGGGACCGAACTTTGAATTTGCCACCGAAACCCGCGAAGAGCTTTTCTATGACAAAGATCGTCTGCTCGCCAACGGGGACCGGTGGGAGCGTGAAATTGCCCGCAATCTGGAGATTGATGCGCCGTACCGCTAAGACGCGGGCGCACGACCCAAAAGGCGGGCCTTAAAACGGCAAAGCCCTTCCGTGCGAAGGGCTTTTTTGAACCAGATTTGGTTTGCGGACAACACTATCGTCCGTAAACCCCATAAAGAGACGGGTATGATTACCTCGATTGCCTTTTATGTATTTGCCTTCGCCGCGATTGCTTCGGGCTTGATGGTTGTTGCCTCAAAAAACCCGGTGCATTCGGTGCTGTTTCTGATCGCGGCCTTTATCTCTGCGGCGGGGTTGTTTGTGCTCATGGGCGCAGAATATCTCGCGATGCTGTTGATTGTTGTCTATGTGGGGGCGGTTGCGGTTCTGTTCCTTTTTGTGGTGATGATGCTCGATGTTGATTTCGTCGAGTTAAAACAGGGGTTTTTGCAATATCTTCCCATTGCCGCCACCCTTGCCGTTGTTGTGGTGATTGAGCTTGTGTTTGTTGTGGCGGCATGGGTTTTTCCATCGGACGCTGAGCTAGACCGGGCGCAGCCCGTTGCCACTGATGGGCAGGTGGGCGCCGCCGCCGATGCGCCGTCAAATATTGAGGCCTTAGGTCTCATTCTTTACACTGATTATGTGCATTACTTTCAGATCGCCGGCATCGTCCTTTTGGTGGCGATGATTGGCGCGATTGTGCTCACTTTCCGCGAGCGTGAAGGTATCCGGAAACAAAATGTGCTCGACCAGGTCAGCCGCCGCCGCGAAGATGGTGTTGAGGTGGTCAAGGTAAAAACCGGGGCCGGGCTATGACGCGTCATTTGAGGGCTTCTCCGCAACTGAACAGAGTGGAAAAAAGGGCTGCACAATGATCGGACTTGGGCATTATCTATCCGTAGCCGCTGTTTTGTTTGCCATCGGCATGGCGGGCATTTTTCTCAACCGTAAAAATGTCATCGTGATCCTGATGTCGGTGGAACTGATGTTGCTGGCGGTAAACATCAATCTTGTTGCGTTCTCCCAGTTTCTGAACGATCTCACAGGGCAGGTTTTTGCCTTTATGGTCCTCACCGTTGCCGCGGCTGAGGCGGCCGTGGGCCTTGCCATTCTTGTTTCCTACTTCCGCAACCGCGGCGATATCGCGGTGGAAGATGCCAATCTCATGAAGAATTAAGGGCCAGTTATGGAACCGCTTCTTGTTCTGTTACCGCTCTTTGGGGCGCTCCTGGCGATGCCGGTGGGGCGTAGCTTTGGTCCGCGTGCGGCGGAACTGACAACAACATTGATCATGGCGCTGGCCGCTGTGTGGTCCTGGGTCATTTTTATCGATGTGATGACCAATCACACGGTAAAGACGGAGCCGCTTTTTACCTGGTTTGCCTCCGGCGATTTTCGGGCCAGTTGGGCCATGCGGATTGATACGCTGTCGGCGGTGATGCTGGTTGTGGTCAACACGGTCTCGACGCTCGTTCATGCGTATTCCATCGGCTATATGCACGATGATCCGCATAGGCCGCGTTTTTTCGCCTATCTGTCGCTCTTTACGTTCGCGATGCTCGCGCTGGTGACGGCTGACAATTTTATGCAGCTTTTTTTCGGCTGGGAGGGTGTGGGCCTTGCGTCTTACTTGCTGATCGGGTTCTGGTTCAAAAAGCCGTCGGCCAATGCTGCGGCAATCAAGGCCTTTGTTGTGAACCGGGTGGGGGATTTCGGCTTCGCTCTTGGCATTATGGGCGTTTTCTGGATCTTCCGCTCCGTTGAATTTGATACGGTCTTTTCAATCATTGCCAATAATGGGGAGGTGCAGCCCTATGGGGTGGCGCAGGGTGGTGCGATCCAAACCTTGATGCTGCCACTCTTTGGGATGGACGTGCATGCGCTCACGGCCATTGCGGTTCTCTTGTTTGTCGGTGCCATGGGTAAATCGGCGCAGTTTCTTCTCCACACATGGTTGCCTGATGCGATGGAGGGGCCAACACCGGTTTCGGCGCTAATCCATGCGGCCACAATGGTGACCGCCGGGGTTTTCCTCGTGTGTCGCTGTTCGATCATTTACGAATATGCGCCGACGGCCACCGCGCTCATCACCCTGGTGGGGGCAACAACAGCGTTCTTTGCCGCGTCTGTGGGCTTGCTTCAGGACGACATCAAAAAAGTCATTGCCTACTCAACCTGCTCACAGCTTGGCTATATGTTTTTTGCCGCCGGGGTTGGGGCCTATGGCGCGGCCATGTTCCACCTCTTCACCCATGCATTTTTCAAGGCTCTGCTGTTCCTTGGCGCGGGCGCGGTGATCCACGGGATGCACCATGAACAGGACATGAAGAAAATGGGCGGTGTGCGTCATATGATGCCCATGACCCATTTGTTGATGGTTATCGGGACCGTGGCCATCACCGGGGTGGGTGTGCCATTTTTCTATGTGTTTGGCGCGCCATTGGGCACCGCCGGATTTGTTTCCAAGGACGTGGTGATCGAAAGCGCCTTTGCGGCGGCGGAGGCTGGCGCGTCCTTTGCGATGTACGCGTTTGTCATGAGCCTGATCGCGGCGGTCTTTACGGCGTTTTACTCTTGGCGGCTTATTTTCCTGACTTTCTGGGGCAAACCGCGCGCCTCCGAAGAAATACGCAAGCATTTTCATCCGCCCCCGAACTGGATGATGGTTCCTCTCGTGCCGCTGGCCATTGGTGCGCTCATTGCCGGTATGGCTTTTTATGGGAACTTCGTTGGTAAGGGTGCGGACAAATTCTGGAACGGCGCCCTCTATGCTGCTGAGGCAAATCACGGCGAGGCGGGTCACGGCGAAATAGGTCATGACGATGCCGGTGGCCATGGGGCGCTGGCGAAGACAGACGACAATTCTGCCACTGAACTTGCCGCCACACAGACAAAGGCCGAAGCGCATGCCACGGACGGCCATGGCGCTGAGGCTGACAGCGGGGCCCATCATGCGCCCGGCTGGGTCATTCTCTCACCGTTTGTTGCCATGGTAATCGGGACGGGTACTGCGTTTTTGCATTATATGCGTGGCGGCAACCCCTTGCGCCCTGGTCTTATTGAACCGGGCGGCATGATCTATGGCTTCCTGAAAAACAAATGGTATTTTGACGAGATCTATAATTTCCTCCTCGTTAAACCGGCCTACGCGCTAGGCCGTATTTTGTGGAAAACCGGGGATGGCAAAACCATTGATGGCCTTGGGCCCGATGGCATTGCGGCAGCGGTTACCGCCGGGGCCAAACGCATCGTCAGGGTACAGACCGGCTATATGTATCATTACGCCTTTGTGATGCTGATCGGGATCGCGGTCTTTATCTCCTTCGTTCTGTTGAATATCGAGGGGGCCTCATGACCGAGGAGTTTGCCGGTGCGCCGTGGCTTAGTCTGATTACCTTCGCCCCGCTTTTGGGGGCATTGTGCATTATTGCGCGCCGCGCCATGGCCCGAAAAGAAGATGACGGTCAGATTGAAGCGGGCGAACAAGGGCTGGTTGATCAAACCGCCCGCTGGATCGCTCTTGGCTTTACCATGATCACTTTTGTGATTTCGGTTTTTGTCTATTTCGCCTTCGACCCTAACCTGATCGGGTATCAGTTTGTGGAGGAGGCGGGCTGGCTCGGCAACGGGATCAATTACAAGATGGGTGTTGATGGGGTTTCGATCCTGTTTGTCCTCCTCACCACTTTCATCATGCCGATTTGTATCATCTCGTCGTGGGACTCCATTAAAACGCGGGTCCCCGATTACATGATTGCCTTTCTGGTTCTCGAAACGCTGATGCTTGGCGTTTTCTGTGCGCTGGACCTCGTGCTCTTCTATTTGTTTTTTGAGGGCTCACTGATCCCGATGTTCCTGATCATTGGCATCTGGGGCGGCGCACGGCGGATCTATGCGGCGTTCAAATTCTTTCTCTATACGCTGCTTGGCTCGGTGCTGATGCTCATTGCCATCCTGTGGATGTATGGTCAGGTGGGCACGACCGATATTCCCACGCTCCAGCAATATGCCTTTGCCCCGGCGGCGCAACCTTGGCTCTGGTTCGCGTTTTTTGCGTCTTTTGCGGTGAAGATGCCCATGTGGCCCGTGCACACCTGGCTCCCCGATGCCCATGTGGAGGCGCCAACGGCGGGCTCCGTGGTGCTTGCGGCGATCCTCCTTAAAATGGGTGGGTACGGATTTATCCGCTTTTCGCTGCCTATGTTTCCTATCGCCAGCGCAGACTTTGCGCCCTTGGTTTTCGCCTTGTCGGTGGTTGCAATCATCTACACTTCCCTCGTGGCACTGGCGCAGGAGGATATGAAAAAGCTCATCGCCTATTCTTCGGTGGCGCATATGGGTTTTGTGACCATGGGGATTTTCACGGGTACCAAGCAGGGTATTGAAGGTGCGCTCTTTCAGATGTTGTCCCACGGGTTTATTTCCGGTGCGCTCTTTTTGTGTGTGGGCGTCGTTTATGACCGCATCCACACGCGTGAGATTAAGGCCTATGGCGGGCTCGTTAACCGGATGCCGCTCTATGCGTTCTTGTTTCTCTTTTTCACCATGGGCAATGTGGGCCTGCCGGGGACGAGCGGTTTTATTGGGGAATTTCTTTCCATGGCGGGGGCCTTCCGCACGAACACGTGGGTTGCGTTCTTTGCCGCGTTTGGTGTGATCCTGTCGGCGGCCTATGCTTTACGGCTTTATCGTGAAGTCGTTTTTGGTGAGCTGACCAAAGACAATTTGATGGCCATCACCGATGTTGATCAGCGCGAATTGATTATGCTTGGTGTGCTGATGGCCTTCGCGCTTTATCTTGGGGTTTATCCCAGCGCAGCCCTCAGTGTCTTCTCAGCCCCCGTGGATTTCATCATCTCCAATTACAACGCAGCAAACGCCAACCTTGCGGTTGCCTCAGGCGGTTAAGTCATGTCGATTTCCGAAACGCTATCCCATTGCTATCCCGAACTCTTCCTGGTGCTCAGCGCCATGGCCCTATTGATCGTTGGGGTTTTCGTCGGTGACAAACATGCGCGGGAAATTGCGCTTGCCAGTGTTGCCGTCCTGATCGTTGCGGGCGTCCTCGTCATTATGGGCCCGTCGGGGGAGGGGGTGCGTCTTTTTGATGGCGCATTCAAAATGGACCAGCTCGCCGCATTCTCTAAGCTGATCATTTTTGCTGCCGCTGCCATCGTCATCCTGATGTCGGAGCGGTTCTTGGGGGAGAACCAACTCGGCCGGTTTGAATATTCCGTCCTCATCCTATTGGCCGTCTTTGGTATGGCCTTGATGGTCTCGGCAACCGACCTCATTGCTCTTTATATGGGGGTAGAAACCCAATCCCTCGCGCTCTATATCCTTGCCGCATTCAACCGCGATAGCCGCCGCTCCACCGAGGCGGGGCTCAAATATTTTGTTCTCGGTGCGCTGTCATCTTGTCTCCTCCTCTATGGTGCCTCGCTCGTTTACGGCTTTGTCGGGTCCACCAGCTTTGAGGTGATCGCCAACAATGCCATCGCCGATGTGCCCAATGTGGGCCTTGTTATCGGGCTCGTTTTTGTGATTTGCGGTCTGGCGTTCAAAGTGTCCGCCGCGCCCTTTCACATGTGGACGCCCGATGTTTATGAGGGGGCGCCCACACCCGTAACGGCGTTTTTCTCCGCAGCGCCGAAATTTGCGGCCATGGTGTTATTCACCCGGGTGCTCGTTTCCGGCTTTCCCGATATCCTGGACCAGTGGCAACCCGTGCTCCAGCTTATTGCCATTGCCTCCATGCTGGTGGGCGCCTTTTCCGCCCTAATGCAGAAAAATATCAAGCGGCTCATGGCCTACTCCTCCATCGGCCATATGGGGTATGCATTGATCGGCCTGACGGCGGCGGGGGAGCAAGGGGTGACCGCGCTCCTCATCTATATGACGCTTTATATGATCATGACCGTGGGCACCTTTGCGGCCATCTTAATGATGCGTCGCTCCGGCGGTATGACCGAAAGCATTGATGATCTTGCCGGCCTTTGGAAAACCAATATGCCGCTGGCGGTGATCATCACGGTACTGTTCTTTTCCTTGGCGGGTATTCCGCCCACTGCAGGCTTTTGGGGAAAGCTCTATGTTTTCTCCGCCGCCATTGAGGCTGACCTTATTGTCCTTGCCGTCATCGGCGCGGTGACAAGCGTGGTTTCCGCCGTCTATTATCTCAACGTGATCCGCATCATCTGGCTTAGCGAGCCCGCGCCCGCCTTTGAACGCAATACCGGCCCGGCCCTTGGTCTCACCGCGATGATCTCTGCCGCCCTGATGTTCCCCATCCTGACGGTCCTAATCAGCCCGTTGAGGATCGCTGCAACCGACGCAGCACAGGTCTTGTTTTAGGCGGCGTCCACCCTCCCTCTAATGTGTAAAAATGCTTCGAACGGAGACGACCGTGCGACCGGGCGCGTTGTTGCCGTTTCGCCTTGGCGCTATGCCTGATGGCGGATTGGGGGCCAACGGCATGATAAACGTCATTGAAACGGAGGGTCTCACCAAAGCTTTTGGTGACGTCACCGCTGTACGTGATCTTGCATTGTGCGTGCCAGCGGGATGCGTATACGGATTTCTTGGGCCCAATGGGGCCGGCAAGACAACAACAATGCGGATGCTGCTGGGGCTGATGCGATCTGATCGGGGTCGCATAGACCTCTTTGGCCACGATATCCGCAGGGAGCGTTTAGCCGCCCTTCGTTCCGTGGGTGCGTTGATCGAATACCCATCTCTATACGAACATTTGAGTGGTGCGGCAAATCTGCGGCTTACTTGTACACTCTTGGGTCATCCCCTGGGGGAGGTTGACCGCGTTCTCGAGCTTGTTGATCTCAAAAAAGCGGCTGGGCGGCGTGTGGAGAAATACTCCCTCGGCATGAAGCAGCGTCTTGCCCTCGCGCGGGCCATGCTGGGCGCCCCGAAACTGTTGATCCTTGATGAGCCCACAAACGGGCTTGATCCCGACGGCATCGCTGAAATGCGATCTTTGCTCCGTAGCCTGCCGAACGAGACGGGAAGCACCATTTTTGTGTCCAGCCATTTACTGGGGGAGGTTGAGCAGATTGCCACAGTGACTGGTCTGATGCATAGCGGGCAATTGGTAATTCAGGAGGCGCTTTCAACCTTGCTGGCAAAATCGACGATCCTCACCGTCGAGGTGAGCGATGCCACCAAAGCGGCGCGTGCCCTAACGACGCTTGGGCGCAGGACCAGCAAAATCGATGGCCATCGTCTGACGATTACGGTGCCCGCCGATATCCGTTCGTCGGTTGAGCGCCAGCGCGCTTATGCCGGTGAGACGAATGAAGCGTTGATGGAGGCAGGGGTTTCGGTTTCGCAACTGGCTTATGAGCGGCTATCGCTTGAAAATCTGTACCATGATTATGTGTCTGGCAAAGAGGTGACGCCATGACCGTCCGCTTATTGGTCAGCGAGTTGGCAAAGCTGCGCGGCTCGCTCGCCCTGGTGCTTCTTCTCGTTGCGCCAGGACTTTTGGGTGTTCTAGCCTTCCTGAGCATGATTGCCGCTACAGAAATTCCATCATGGGCATCAATCCTGGGTAATTTTGTTTATCCGCTGTGGACCTTGTTTTTGTTACCCATGGCGGCAGCAACCTTTGCCACGCTGGTCGCACAAATTGAGTACAAAACCGATGGATGGACGCATCTACTGGCGTTGCCCGTACCCCATTGGCAGATTTTTCTGGTGAAAAGTATCATCGTCGTTGCGGGCATTGCTCTGATGAATGTGCTTGTGGCCGTTGCAAGCCTTATGGGCAGTGCCCTTGGCGGGCTCGTCGTGGGAACCATGCCGCTGGGGTCTTTACCTTTTACCGCAATTGTCCGCATTGCCGCCACAGTTACAGGGGCGTGCCTGTTGCTGGCAGCGATCCAGTTTTGGGCGGCGCTGCGCTTTCGTAATTTTGTTGTGCCCCTCGCGCTTGGTATCGCGGGAACGCTCGTCACGCTGGCGGTGATGATCAGCCAGACGTCCCTTGCCGACTGGTTCCCGTGGGTCCTACCCTATAAGGCGATGCTCAGTACCGACAAGATGCCCTACCTTCTTTTCAGTGGATTGGGCAGTCTTGCAGTATTCAGCTTACTGATCATCGATGTGCGCCGGCACTTGACCCGCTAGCAGCCTCATCGGTCCCTAAGACGGGTCGGTCTCCTCAGCCTCTTTCATATCCTCAAAGTTTGAGAACACATTACCAAGGTCGACCTTGCCGCTTTCTTCTTCAGCGCTTTCGGTGGCGGTTTGCGGCACGGTTTCTTCCACGGGTTTGAGGGCCGGGCCCTCCACCGTGGCGGGGCGCAGTTTGGCGGCTTTTGCCGCCGCTTTTTGAACGGCCGCATCAAGATCAAGCTGGCTGCACAAGCCAAGGCCCACCGGGTCCCGCGGTTCCAGATTGGCAGAATTCCAATGGGTGCGGTCGCGGATCGCTGTAATGGTTGTTTTCGTTGTGCCGAGCAGTTTGGAAATCTGCGCGTCGCTCATCTCCGGATGGAACTTTACCAGCCAGGCAATGGCATCCGGCCGGTTTTGGCGTTTTGAAACCGGGGTATAGCGCGGCGCCTTTTTGGTTTTCTGGGCCACTTTGGTTTTCGGCTGGGAAAGCTTGAGCTTGTACCCGGTGTCAGCCTCGCCCTTGTCGATTTCCTCACGTGTCAATTGTGCCGTTGTAATCGGATCAATACCGCGCACGCCGCCGCCCACATCACCATCGGCAATGCCTTTTACCTGCAGGGGGTGCAGAACACAAAACTCAGCAATCTGATCGAAGGTCAGGCCAGTATTATCAATCAGCCAGACGGCGGTGGCGATGGGCATTAAGGGTTTATCGGCCATATCTCAATCTCCAATAGTGCGGGCGCGTTCCCCGGGGGTACCCACCGTTTTTGGTAGGCGAATAGAGGTCGGGGCCGGCGAGCCTTTTCGGGGTCTCGCCGCGCTTTCCTGAAGGGGGACCGGTTGGCCGCCAAGTGTTGGGGAAGCGCCCGTGTCGTTGACACTGAGGTCGATATAGGGGCATCGCGCGCGGGAGCCAAGGAAAAAAGGAAAAACCGGCCTATCGCCCGCGAAACCCGGCAATTTCAAAGAGATAGAGCGTGCGTGTGCGCCCATTTTTCAAGTCAACGGTTGTTGTGATGAGCGGCGTGACGGTTTCAAACATAGGCGTCACGGCAATCGCGTCAGCGTTCTGTGTGATGTAGAGCAGGGGCCCGGGCTCCGTGCCCTGAAACGGAAAAAACGCCTCGTAATGGCTGTCCACACGGTTGTTGGAATTGAAGGCGATTATTCCCCGTTCGGCGAGGCCCGCATAATAGAGAAGCTGACCGGTGAGCTCCCTATCGTCGGCCATGACGGTTTGATATTGCGCTGCGGCCTTGGCAACCACGGCACCCTGGGCCTCCCACCCGCGCACGCGTTTGACGGCATTCGATAGGCCCAATCCGTCGGCGAGGGCAAGGTTCGACAGCCCAATGGCAAGGGCAACAGAAATGATCAGATGCAAAGCGTGATTGGCAAACAACAGGTTGAAGCGACGTGATTTATAAAGCCAAACCGTGACCATAATCAGAACGGCCGGATATGCCGCCGCCGCCCAATTGGCATGGGCGCGCGACAAAAAAGCCTGTACACTGACGATAAAAAGCGGGTTTAACGCAAACGCCAGCAGCAATCGTAAATCACCCAGGGCCCGGTTGCGCAAACCCACAACCAAAAACACCAAAAAGGCCCCGAGAGTTATTGGCCCAGCAATGCCGATCTGACTAACAAGAAACTCCCCAAGCTCATCGGGGTTAAAAAGATCAGCCCCCCAATTGGCGTTATCGGCGGTATGACTTAGCGTTTGGAAATCATGTTGTTGGTTCCAGATCACATTGGGTATCAGCAAAACGATCATCACGCCCAGCGCCACGCTGAGCGTTTGCCAAACCCGTCGATCTTTTATCCGCCCGGAAACGATGACGGTGATTAGTAACGCAATCAAAAAATAGACCATGGCGTATTTGGACAAAAACCCTAACCCCATGAACACGCCGAGCATGACCCCCAGGCCAAGCGACGGTTCGCCAAAGCGCGGTGTCCGCTCCACCATGATAAGGGCGAAGATGTAAAGAGCGCCCGACCAGAAAAATAAGAGCGGCACATCCGTTGTCATTAGTGTGGAGGAAAAAGCGATGCCGGGCATGATCAGCCAGCCTGTTCCCGCCCAGAAAGCAATTTTACGGTCATAAAGATGGTGCGTCAGGGCAAAGAGAAAACAAGCCGTCCCGCCATGGAGGAGAGGCGATGCCAGCCGCACGGCCCAGCTCGCATCTCCAAATAGACCGGTGGTAGCGCCGATCAGCCACGCGATCATGGGCGGTTTTGAAAAATACCCAAAAGCCGGCGATTGTGCCCAAAACCAATATTGAGTTTCGTCTGGGCCAAGGTCGAGTTGGCTGGTTCCAAGCGCAATAAGCCGTACACCGACGATCACAATAAGAAATATGCCGAACGCGGTAAGGGGTTGGCGTTCGATGCGCGTAAAAAGGGTTTTGATCGGGTCAGGCATCGCGGTGGGGTCAATTCCTGGTGGGTAATCGCGGCATGGCAATGTCACCATCACGGCGATAAATCACTAAATTCGTCGGTGTTCCGATCGAATAGTTGAAACCGTCAATATTGGCCACCCGTGTCAGATGTAATCCCGCGTCCTTGGCCGCGCGTTCGACGGCTGGTGCTTCGGGAAAGGCAACAATGGCAATGGCAGGGTCAGTTGGGCCAAGGTCAGTGATCAAGGTGACTGCATCGGGCGCAAAACTGATTTGCGTGCCCAGAAGAAAGACCGCCGAGGGTTCTTCATAACCCAGAAGAAATATCGCCTCGGCGGGGTAGCCGCCCAAAGCCTGCGCCAGTTTTTGTGACAAGGCCAAGCGGTCCAGCCCCGGCAAGGTGGTGGTGAGAAGCATGGTGCAGGCAAGCCACGAGGTGAATGCTGTAATCCCTGCCATTCGGATCAGTTGATGGCGCCACTTGGCATGTGCGGCGAGGCCAGAAAGGGCTACAATTAAAAGTGCAGCGCCATAGGCCGTGGGACCGGGGCTGGCATCTGAAAATCGCAGGGGTAAGAAAATTAAGGCTGCCCCGACGCCGACGCCAATACCTGCAAGCAGCATAATCCCAAGCCCCCGGACCCACCGGGGTGACGCGGCGCCCGGTGCTATGCGCAACGCTATGGCCGCGAGCAGGGCAAGGGCAGGGTAAAGGGGGAGCGTATAGTGGGGCAGTTTTGTGCTGGTGCCCTCAAAGACAATCCAGGCCGGGATGAGCCAGGCACCAAGAAACAGAATAGGGGGTGAGGGTTGCCAAAACCCAGGCGACTCCCGCGCCGTGATGACGCGGTGAATCAGCCAGGGGAGCACCCCCGCCACGGGCCAAAACAAGAGCGGCAATAACGCAAGATGATAGCCCGGTGGGCCGCCATGGAGTTCCTGAACTTGCGCTACTTTGCCCAGAAAGTCCCAGCCCAAGGCGTCGGTAAAAAAGCGTCCTTGCGTTGCCCGGTGGGTGGCCATGGCCCACGGCCCGAGCAGCACGATCATCAGCGCAAAGCCAAGTCCAGGCTTGAGCGTTTTCTTGAGGGTTGGCTGGAGCGCACGCGGCGGCAAGGCTTTTTCGCCCGCGCCTATGATCCGCCGCCAACCCACAAGCCCAATGACCGTAAGCGCCGCAATCATGGGCGCGATGGGCCCCTTGATCAGGATTGCAGCGGTGAGTGCGAGCCAAAAGGTCAGTACCCAGAAAAGATCGCCATGGCGGCGATGGATTGGTGGCGCGCGTGGTATCACGCATTTTGCCAGCGCCAGCATCATTATCACCACAAGACCGGTGAGCATGGCATCGGTTTTTGCAATCGTTGCCTCAGCCATGGCCACGGGGCCGGCGCCGAATAAAAGCGCGGCGCGCCATCCGGTTTCCCGGTCGGCAAGATGCCCCCCCAATGCCCAAACGCCAAAAACCGCCAGCGCCAGGCCTAGGACCGATGGCACTCGGTAGGCCCAAATGTTGGTGGGATGGTCAGCGCTCAAGACCCTGACGCTGATTGCCTGGAGCCAATGAATGCCGTGGGGCTTTTTGTTGCGCTCTTTACCCTGAAAGCGAATGCGCAGGGCATCGCCGGTCTCCAGCATCTGTTTTGTGGCTTGGGCAAAGCGCGCTTCGTCCCTGTCGAGGGTTGGCATCTGCCACAAGCCGGGCAGGGACAGCGCGCAAATGATGAGCGCCAGCAAAAACCCCTGGCTGATTGGCCCGAGGCGTTCCCCCGGGACGCTCGCCAAGTCTCTTCCTGCTGGTAGGTTAGCCATAAACGCGCTTCCGGTTCGTCACCACAGATCGCCGGGCCGACGATCTCCCCGCGGGTGCATATTGCCCGGTCGTGCGGTCCTGATTATGCATAGCAGACCCTTGCGAGCGCGCCACTACGGGGTGTAACGCGCGCCAAACGCCCGCCAATGCGACGAGAACCATGTCTGATCCAACCCCCAGCATAAACCCGAATGACGCGGCGTCTTTCGCTTTCGATGTTGCCAATGCTTCGAGCGGTGTGAAGGCCGGGTTGAGTGTGGTGACGCCGATGTTTCAAGAAGCCGAGGGCGCGGTTGCCCACGTTGAAGAAATTCAGATGGCGCTGGCCAATGTACCGTCAATGGCGTCGGAAGTCATCGTTGTGGATGATGGATCAACCGATGATACGGCGGTGCGCCTTCTTGCGGCGCGCGCCGGCGGGCTAAATGTGCGCGTCATCAGCCACCACGCCAATGCCGGCCAGAGCCGGGCCGTCCGTTCCGGCGTGCTCGCGGCGCGCTACGCGATTATTGCTACCCTCGACGGTGATAGGCAAAATGATCCTAATGATCTGATATCGCTTTATAAAAGCCTAATTTCCCAAGAGGCTACTTCGACGGGAAAAACACTGGCCATGGTGGCGGGGGAGCGCCAGGCCCGGCAGGATGGGGGCCCCAAACGTCTTGCCTCCAGCATTGCCAATGGTGTGCGCCAACGCCTTCTCGCCGATGGGGCGCGCGATAGTGGCTGTGGGCTAAAGGTTTTTCACCGGGCGGCCTATCTGCGTTTGCCCTATTTCGATCATATGCACCGCTATATGCCATTTTTGATGAAGCGGGAGGGGTTTGCCGTTCGATTCATGCCGGTGGGGCACCGCGCGCGGGCCCATGGGCAATCAAAATACACCAATCTGGGGCGCCTTGCGGTGGCGTTTCGCGATTTGATCGGTGTTCTGTGGCTGAAATCACGCGCGCGCGACCCCGAACAGATCACCGAACGCTGAACCTTTTACTTTTGGGGGCGTTTGGCTTGTTTCGCTTTGGGCATTCATTCTATGTTCAAGGCAAGGTGAACGGTGCTTGTGGAGGGTTACCATGTCCGCTTTTCTCGTCTTTCCGCTTATGACGATCAGCTTTGTTGTGTACGCCGTCATTACGGTGACGGGCGTTGGCGACATCGTCACCAGCACCGGCACCACCTATTGGCATCAGATTCCCATCGCGGAATTAGAACTTTATTCAGGTGACCGCTGGCCGGTGACCTGGGGCGTTCTTTTTTTGGTGATCAGTATGGGATTGTTGTTTGTGGAACTGGTCCGGGCCACCAAAATTGGTAATGAGTCAGTGTTTAACCACGTTCTGTCCTTTCTCGTCTTTACGGCCGCAGCCTTTGCTTTCGTGTTGGTGGAAGGGTTCGGCAACACGACTTTTTTCATCTTTCTCCTGATGCTGTTCCTGGACCCCATCACCGGGATCATCGTGACCACAGCAACAACCCGGCGTGACCTTGCCGTAACGGATACCGTTGTCCGCTAATGGATGGATGCGGCGCGCGCCGCGTATGCATGGTGCTCTCAGGCAATAATATTAAGACGCGTGCCGCGTTTTGGGGCGGGCCGTTTCTGGCCGTCTGGCAAGTAGCCATTAATCGGCGACTGCTGTCGTTGCGCCCTTAGGGTTGTCGCTTCCGGGCACTCTGCCGCGCTTCTTCGCGCCCGCTGGGTCCGAATGGGTGGCAAAATCTCCACCCTCCTCTTTGTGTCACCGGTTACACCGCGTTTCGCCGGTCCGGGTTTTTGCCTGCTGGCGGGCGAAGGGGGCAAAGGGTTAACAAAAACTTGCATCATGAGTGAACAGCAAGCTGCGTGCCGCGCCCGGAATGCGCCCCGCGCTTGTGTGCCGGTTCAAAAAATATTTACCCAAGGCCGGGTACTGTCCTGAAAATTTTATGTCGGGGAATTTATGGTGACCGGAGCACAAGCAGAAAAAGCAGGTTCAACCTATGGCGATAATGGCACCCAGTCGCCCGCGCCGGCTGCCACACCTGAGGCGCAGGCGCTGCAATCCCTGTTTGAATTTGACCCAAAAACGGATCAGCTTGTGTGGTCCAACGCCGCCGTGGTGAATGCGATGACGGGTGTGGCTGCATCAACCGCTGGGACGCATACGGATGATCAGGGCTCGGCCATCGCCCTTGAGGCATACCTTGCCACTTTGCTCCCCGCCCATGTGGAGCGCCGCGCCAAAGCCGTGGCTGAGGGTAAGGATGGCTATTCCTGCGAATATCAATTCTGTCATGCCGATGGGCATTATTTGTGGGTGGAGGAACGCGGCGGCTGGATCGGGCAGGGGGAAAACCGGCGGCTGGTTGGCGTCATCCGGTCTATCGATGCGCAAAAACAGCGCGAGGAACGCCTTTCCTGGCTGGCCCAACATGACGAACTCACCGGCCTTCTCAACCGGGTGAGCCTGCGCGCCTGTATCGATGGATGGCTTGATGAGGCGCGTCCGCAAGGCCGAACCGGCGCCTACTTCCTGGTGGGTGTTGATGATCTGGGTGCGGTCAATGCCGACTTTGGTTTTGAAATCGCCGATCAGGTGATTGTTGAGATTGCCCGCCGGCTGCAATCAAAGATCAGTGCCGATGATTATTTGGGCCGCGTCGCGGGGACAAAGTTCGGTATTCTGATCAGGGATGCAAACGAAGAGAACGTGCGCACCATTGTGACCAACATGCTCAATGGGGTGCGCGAAAGCATTGTAGAAACCCATCGCGGTGGTATTGCAGCTTCCGTCAGTATCGGGACAGTTTTGCTGCCAGAATTTGCCCATAGTAGTCAGCAGGCCATGGCGTCAGCCGAGGCCGCCCTTGATGAGGCAAAGCGGTTGGGCAAAGCCAACTGGGCGGTGTTTTCAAAAAATACCGATCACATCAGCATGCGGCGGCGTAACTCGCAAATGTCCGATGTGATCCTCACCGCCCTGAATGAACGCCGTATTCAACTGGCCTTCCAACCGATTGTTGGCGATATTGATCAGACTGCGTCTAAGTTTGAGTGTCTTATTCGCATGCGCGACGCGCAAAACGTAATTGTACCTGCGCCCGCGTTCATTTCGGCGGCGGAGCGCCTTGGCCTTGTGCATCTTCTCGACCGCCGTGTCCTGGAGCTTGCAACCAATACGCTTGCCGAATGCCCCAATATCCATCTCAATGTGAATATCTCCATGGAGACGGTGAAAGACGCGGTCTGGGCAGAAGGCTATATAGCCCATTTGCGTGCCAATGAAAGCCTCGCCCGGCGCATCACCGTGGAACTCACCGAAACGCAAGTTGTTGATGCGGTTGATCAGTCCATTGAGTTTGTTTCTGCAATCAAAAAGCTCGGCTGTGATTTTGCCATTGATGATTTTGGCGCCGGATACACTTCCTTCCGAAATCTCAAAGCGTTGGAAATTGATGTCCTGAAGATTGATGGCTCTTTTGTCACCGGTGTTGCGTCCTCGCGCGATAATCAGCTCTTTGTGCGGACATTGCTTGATCTGGCGCGAAATTTTGGCATGAAGACGGTGGCAGAGTGGGTGGATAATGAAGCCGATGCCATGCTGCTTAAAGGCTTGGGTGTTGACTATCTGCAAGGTTATCTGCTCGGAAAGCCGGAGATCTTTCCGGTCTGGTTGCCTGAAGGCGCGCCTAACAAAGCCCCATTTCATCTGACCCGCGGCTAACGCGAACTTTTGCTACCATTGATCCTATCCTAACCGGCCACCCTTGGCGGCGGGGTCAGCACTGTTTTGACGCTTTTTGTGGTGTCAGCGTCCATCAGCGCCCAACGGCACGCGTACCATTTCGTCCGTACATTTATTATCAAATTCAAATTGATCTGTTTACGGATGCGTAGGGCCTTTAAAGATTTCCTTTCTTTTTCTTCTAATAGGTGAATTGAAATCAATCTATGAGATAAAAATCTCCGAAAAGGAGAATAATTCAAGTTTTCATTAAGAAAGCCTCCCTAGCGTTTGGGCAACGAAGAGGGAGCCCCCATCATGATTCCAGCAAAGAATTTCGGTTCGCGTCCAGCAGAAGCCAAGAAGAAAAAATCACTTTTGGGGACGACAAGCCTCACATTACATGCACTGGAACAAAGATATCTTCTTGATGCGGCCGGTGTTGCAACCGGTACCGAAGTGCTGACTGAGCAGATGGCTCATCTGCAAACTGATGCAGCGATTGAGGCGTTGAATGCGCGGTCCACTGTGCCCGTGGGCGGTGCCGAAAAAGCAGACAGCCGGACACAAAATGAACGGCCCAATGATCGTTTTGTCACGACGCAGCCGGTGAGTGCGCCGCCAGCCTCCTTCTCGGCGAGTTTTGATACGCCTTCCTTTGACGACACGCTGGTGTCGTTCCTGAACGGTGATGTGCCTAGTGTTGTGATCACTGACGATGCCCTGGCACCGCGTGACCAAACCGGTCTCGGCGACAGTGTGGTGCAAGCATCCAATAGTGTTGTCCAGGGTCCCGCCGAGCCAGTGGAGACGAACGAGACGCCAGCGCCGATTTTTGCCACCCGCGCGGCCAGCGGGTCTGGCCCCTCTACCCTCGACACCGATGGCGATACCGTTGCCGATGTGGATGATGTCGACGATGACAATGATGGCATTCTTGATACGGAAGAAGGGTTTCAGGAAGTTGAAATCAACTTCCTTCAGAATGAAAGCTTTGAGGTAAATAACGGTATCACGGGCGGTATTGGTTCTGGTGTTTTCAATGGTAATGTTGCTTTCTGGGACCTCGTTTGGGGGACTGCAGACTTTCTCGATGGCGATACCAATATTCGTGAAATTATTGGCGGCGCGGCGGAAACCTTTGATGCCTCCGATGGTGAATATTATGCCGGTTTTCATTCCGGTGATGGGTCAACGGGAAGTATTTCCAACCCCGAAACCAGTTTGACAAACTCGGCCGGTAACCGGGAAGTCATTATCCATTCCCTTGCAACGCCCCTAGAAGCTGGCGTTACCTATACGCTCACATTTGATGTGGCGAATTATGATTGGCGTATTGGGCCCGGTCAGGATCTCAGTACTGGAATAGAATTTTATACGATAGAACAAGGGTCTGATGACAATAACGGGACACTCTCAAGTGTCGATATCGATAACGATGGAATAAATAATTATAATGACCGGGATTTTGTCGATGCAAATAGTCTTTACGCTGATGGTACGGTAGTTGGCGGGCTTGCAAGCCCCGATGGTATCAATTTCATTGAAAACATAACCGGAATTGGCGATGCGGATGACGGTTTCAGCACAGTCAGTGTGACTTTTACGCCAACAGCAAACGTCGACCGTATTCTACTTACCCCTGAATCAGGGCGTCTGCAGTATTTGCTCGTCGATAATCTGCGGCTCACCAATGGCCAGGTAAATATTGTCACTGTTGATTTCGATGGTGATGGTATTGCAAACCACCTTGATATCGACAGCGACAATGACGGCATCCCCGATAATATTGAGGCCCAGACAACCGATGGCTTTATTGCCCCGTCAGGTGTTGGTGGGACATCGGGCTTTACCGATGTGAACCGCGATGGCCTGGATGATAATTTTGACAATCGTAACGCTGATAACGGCAATACGCTGGATATGAACTCTGCTGCGGCAACAGGCGCTGAAGCGTTGATCAAACCGGTGGATACGGACAATGACGGCGACGATGATTTTCTGGAAACAGACTCTGACAATGAGGGCGGCAATGATGCCCAAGAGGCTGGCTTTGGTCGTGATCCGGTCCCTGCCAATACGTTGTCTGACAACACAAATGATGCCGATGGCGATGGTCTCTTTGACGTATTCGATACTCAGAACATGACCACTGCCGACGATGGATTTAATGTCAATGAAAGTTTGGATCAAGGCGCTATCGCTTTTCCAGATAGTGACCGTGACGCAGTTATGGGTGTGCCTTTAACGGCTGACGTGGATTTCCGCGACGCACAAGCGGATCCTTTCACTAATGAGGCACCTACAATTGATCTTGATGTATTAGATAACCCCAATATCGAACCCGACCCATCAAATGGCGTCATACCTCTCGTGATCACTGCGCCCATTAACATTCAAACTGATATGGATGGGAATACGATACAGGCGACTTATAGAGGGGTTGCCACAGTTAACGGTGTCACTGTCGACCTGATCGCCACGTTGAATTCGATCGAAATTATTGAACCCTCTACGGGAAACATGGCTGGCAATACGGTCGATGAATTTGAATTTAACACGTCCCCCTTTACCAGAGATCCAAATGATCCGAATTTTGGCTTGTTTAATGCGAATAACACGGTCCCGGGGGATTTTGGCCGTGCCAATGTAACCTATAGCTTAGTGGACCAAGCCACAGGCAATCCAGTGCCGTTAACATTTACGGTTCTTTTTGGAGATTTTGACGGCAATGCAAGCAACGGAAACGCAGAACGTATAATTGTAAATGCCGGTGATATTGATGCGTTTATTCTTGAAGATGGGACAGGCGGCGCCAATAACGACGACACACCCGGTACAGATATTATTATTTCAGAAGAGGTCATAAACGGAGAAACCTTCCTGACATTTGCGGGGGGCGATAATGACCCCACGCCTGTAATTGCAGATACTGGTAATGCGGTTCAGCTCGTATTCTCAAACACATCCGCATTCAGCGTGACTTTGGAACGCGATAATGCGGGTCGAAACATCGGGTTTAATGCTGAGGTTGCTAATATTTTCGGAACCCCTGTCATTGAAGACACAAATACGAGTTTTGAAAATATTTTCACCGAAGGGCAAGATCCGGTTAATGTCGCTTCCCAGACGGCGGATGTAGACGACGTATTGGAAGCCGATATTACTCGGCTGTCCATTACGCCCGGTAACATTGCTGATGGTACGGCGGAAGTTATCACCTTTAATGGTGATAGCGGGGCCAGTGTATCTCTTGCACTTGACGGTACTGATACCAGCCAGCAGAGCCTCACCGTTGGTGGCACGGATATTTTCATTCAGTTTGACATGGGCAGCCTTGTCATCACCGCGCAAGATGGGGGTGTTATCCCGCAGGATGATCTGGATACGCTCCTGCGCGCCATCACCTATGAAAACACCTCGGACACCCCGACAACCGGACCGAACTCAGATCGCACTCTGACGTTCTCAGTAACCGACAGTGGCGGTCTCACCAGTAATGATGCCGTCTCCACGATCACAGTCCTGCCGGTCAATGATGACCCAGATGCCGTTGATGACGGTCCAATTACAGTAACCGGCGGCATGGCGACTTCAATTGATGTCGTCGGCGGCACAGGCGATGCTTCTGCGGATTCCGACCCGGAAAATGATCCGCTGACGATCACCGAAATTATCGACCCCAATGGGGGTATGCCGACTACGATCACCATCGGTGATGGTATGGGTGAAACACCTGTCGGCGATACAATAACCCTTGCCAGCGGGACGCAAGTGGTCGTCAACGGCAATGGTACGGTGACTGTGACGACCCTGCTGACGGCGAGCGGTACTGAGACATTTGATTATACGATCAGCGATGGCAACGGTGGCATGGATACTGCGACAGTGACCCTGGATCGCTCCAGCGGCCAGATGCCTCCGATCGCTCAGGACGACGCATTTACCATCGATGAAAATCCAGAAGGGCTTGAAATAGGTGTCATCACCAATGGTTCAGTGTTGGCTGATAACGGTAGCGGCCTTGACTCCGATCCAGACAGCGATCCGCTCAGCGTCACCCAGATCAATGGTGACGACGTTACCAATGGCAATCAGATTACGCTAGATTCAGGCGCATCGCTGACCATCCGTACCGACGGCACTTTCGACTATGACCCGAATGGGGCTTTTGATTTCCTCGATGACGGAGAAACAGGGACGGATAGTTTCACCTATACAATATCCGATGGCCAAGGCGGCACAGACACGGCGACGGTGACGATCACCATTCGCGGCGATACCGCACTTCTCGCCCTCGACACCGATGGCGATACCGTTGCCGATGTGGATGATGTCGACGATGACAATGATGGCATTCTTGATACGGAA
>JBCBBJ010000007.1:0-193098 GCA_038531745.1 Pseudomonadota bacterium | reverse complement strand
GTCGTCTAATCCTCACGGGTACCGCCCGAGGATAGCTGCCTTCTTGCAGGAGAAATCCCTACATTTCACTTCGCTCGACACCTCCCCCTCAGGCGGGTGTGGAAAAACGCCAAGCCAACAGTAAATTATGCGCCGTTTAGAGATTAATTCCCTCACTCCACCCAACAGGGCCGCGCTTTCGGGGTTTTCAGATCCTTCGGTAGTACCGCCTCTAGGCCCACATTGGCGATGACGGGGCCCTCATTGGTCATGGTGATCCATACCATCTGGTCAAACTCGCCATAGGCAGGCCCGCGCAGATTGCTGGTGCCCCCGATGTACGCCACGATAATCTTATCAAGAAAGAATATCCTCCCATGCGCCTAGACACTTTTTCCCATATCGACTTTCAGGCGGAGCTTGATGCCGTTGCGCAGGTCATTCGCCCGCATCTGGGCGAGGGCAAGGTTGCCACCTATATCCCGGCATTGGCGGAACAGCGCGCGGACGCGTTTGGTATTGCGTTCACGACCTTGCGTGGGGAGACCTTTGCGGCGGGGGAGGGGGATACGCCGTTTTCTATTCAGTCGATATCGAAAGTGTTCTCGCTCGTGCTGGCGTTGGAAATGGAGGGCGAGGCCTTGTGGCAGCGGGTGGGGCGCGAGCCGTCGGGTACGCCGTTTAATTCCGTCGTTCAATTGGAAAAGGAAGCGGGCCGCCCGCGTAACCCGTTTATTAATGCCGGGGCGATTGTGGTAACCGACGCCATTATGGGCCATTGCGGTGCGGCGCGTGGTATTGATCGGATTACGGATTTTATGCGTACCTGCGCCGACGACGACGCTATCAGCGTCAATGAGCGGGTTGCCGCGTCGGAGGCTGATTATGGGGACCGCAACCGCGCGCTTGCCTATTTCATGAAGAGTTTTGGCGTTGTGCAGAATGATGTGCCAACGGTACTCGATACCTATTTTCATCAGTGTGCGATTGAAATGAGTGTTCGCCAGCTATCACGGGCGGGCCTGTTTCTGGCCGGCGGTGGGGAGGATCAGTGTGCAGGGCGCACCATCACCAATCATGAGCGTGTTGACCGTGTCAATTCCATCATGATGCTGTGCGGGCATTATGATATGTCCGGCGACTTTGCCTTTCGCGTGGGGCTGGCGGGAAAGTCCGGCGTGGGCGGCGGTATCCTCGCCGTGGTGCCCGACGTGGGCACGCTCGCGGTCTGGTCGCCGGGTCTGAACGCCGCGGGCAATTCCCTCGCCGGGACGCTGGCCCTTGAAATGCTATCTGACCGGGCCCGGTTGAATTTGTTTTGAGACAGACCCCGGGTTTTCGTCCGGGGTGCGGCTGCCAGGATATTTATCGGGTATACAGAGCAATAGCCGCGTGCCCCGGCAATTGCATGGGGTCAATCCAATCCAGGCCCGGGTGCGTAGCCTTCACAGGCGTAATAAAGGAGGATCATCCCATGGGTATCATCACAGACATCGGCACCATTTGTGTGGCCGCCCTGTTCGGGGCGATGGTCTTTTTTCCGGCTGTGGTTGCGCCCACGGTGTTTAAGACGCTAGCGGCGGCGGAGGCGGGGCTTTTCCTGCGGCGGCTTTTCCCGGCCTATTATGCGTTTATGATTGTTACGGCCGGGCTTGGCACGATTTGCCTGATTGGGCGGCCATTGATTGCGGCGGGCCTCGGCCTTGTGGCGCTGACAACGCTGGGCGTGCGCCAATGGCTGGTGCCAAAGATCAATGGCTGGCGCGATGCAGAGTTGCAGGGCGACACGGGCGCGGCGAAGAATTTTGCCGTGGGGCACCGTGCGTCAGTTATTGTCAATATGGCTCAACTGGCGTTTGTGGGCTTTGCACTCATCACACTGGTATGATCGCCCTAGTATAAGCGCTTGCGCATCCCGCGCGCCCGTGGGAGGGGGGGACGCGGGCGCGTTTTCACCCACCTTTTAAGGAGGTACACTATGCAATCGCTCATTGCTCTTTCTTTTCAACTTGCCGTTCTCACTCTTTCCGACGCGTCCGCCCAATCCATGGTGGAGGGCTGTATGGCCTACGCGGCGGAAAATGAGCTGACGGTTGCGGTTGCTGTTGTTGACCGCAAAACCGATTTGGCTGCTTATCGCCGGATGGACCGGTTGCGCGCGGGCCCCGCGAAACTCGCGATGGAAAAGGCTGATTACGCCGCGCGCTGGGGCTCGCCGACGCAAAATCTGCGCAAGAGTGTCAATGACGGGTCGCTGGCCTGGGCGCTTGGCTCGCGCGGTGTGCCCGTGGGCGGCGGCGTGCCGGTCTATGGAAAAGATGGCGACCTTCTCGGCGCAATCGGTGTTTCCGGCGCCAGCCAGGAACAAGATATCGCCTGCGCCGAAGCAGGGATTGCCAAAGCCGGGTTAAAAGCAACCCGCCCCTAAGCGCCCAACCGAAAAATCCATTTTCGTCGTCTGCAAACGCGTTTTTCTGCGCTTCCGGTGCTCACGTACCAATGTACGCTGCGCGCCGGTTCTCAAAGAACACGTTTTTGACAGACGAAACCGATTTTTCGATTACACTCTAACACATTCACGACTTATGCCGAGTACTGAGCATCACTTGATGCGCAGTGCTCATGTTTTTTATTTGGCTAATGCCAACGAAGGTCTGCGTCCCCGCATGGGACCGCGACAATCTGAAAATCATCACGATAGACAATTTCGCCCGGTGTGCGGGTGTGACGGCGCACCACGGGTACACCGGCTTCGCCAAGCAAAGCGGCAATGATCGCCGCCCGCGTGATTGCATCGCACGTGTTGTCGCCGGTGTTATCGGTACGAAACCAGCAAACCCCCGCATACGGACGATAGGACCGGCGCGTCACAACGCCTTTACGGTTTGGCACCGGCATATGGGTGTTGAACCAGTCAAATTGCTCGCGCAGGGCACGGCGCGGCCACACGGGCTGACGCCGGTCACGCTCAATGGCGCCCGCCGGTTGAAAAAGGCCCGCCGCCACATGCCGCCCTTCGGCGCGCATGTGCCCGCACACCGCGCCATAGGCCCGGTGCGGCGTTACAAATCGCAAATACATGAGGATACTCCTCAAACGCAAAGCGCCAGAAATTGATGCCCAACACCAGAGATGCAGGCAAACCATCCGTGCTTGGAATGTCCTAGGGAATGGCAGCTTCACGCTACACCATTGCCCGCCGAAAGCCGCCTTACCGGCGTTTACTAATCCGGCAGGACGGAGGGAATTGTCTGTGTACAATCATCTTTAACCTCCAAAAGAGCGGGGGAGTACATTTTCATTATGGGCATGTCAACAAAAATCAATGGGGAAAGTTATCCCCGCCTTTGGGACCCGATATATGATGTGGTCATGGAAAAGTCCCGACCTGTTTGCCCCCACACCGGGGAGTCTTATCGCATATCCAAGGCTGCTCTGTTAGCGGAGGATTGTGAACCGATCACCCATGAGGAGTGTGATGCTGCACTGGTGCAAAAGCACCGGCGGCTCGCGCTTGTGACCGCCGACCTTGCGGAGGATTGCGCCCATGAGGCGCGTGCTTATCGCAATATTGACCGTAAGTCGTTTTATGGGCGCACAGCGTGCCTAACAAAAGCGGTCTGGGCCCATTCAATTGCCAATCGTCTGCGTCTTGGTAAGGCGGTTTTTGTGGCAATGCCGGACCATATGGCCAATGATACCGCCGCACAGCGCAAAGCCGTGATCCGTGCGGTGCGCGACCATCAGGCGACGAAGAAAAAAACACCGCATAAGGACGGTAAGGCGGGCCCAGCACCAGTGCCCTCGGAAAGCTCGCCAACGTCACCATCAACCGTGCTAAACGCGCCAACGCCAACGCAAGCCGGGCGTAAAAACCCTCCCGCGCAGACCAATGCGGCGCAATCGCCATCCCCCCAACACGGGCAAACAGTGCTCAGCACCGGCCCCCAAAGGCGTACCAAAAACCGCCGGGCAAGTCTGTTGTCAGCCGCAAGCCCGGTGACAAATGATTTTGTCGATGAGCCGGTTGGGTCGATTGCCGCCGAATACAGGGTCAAAACGCCCATCGACCCGCCATAATCGGCCGATTTGTGAGCGTGCAGATGTTTTATGGTGAATAAAACCCTTCACGACCCCATCAAAACTCAGGAATACCCTAAAGTTCTGGCAAGGTTTGCACGTTAATTTTTACAAAATTATTGCTATTCCTTAGGTGGGTCATGGCCAAAGTTCTTCTTTCTGTCCTTACACTGATCGGTGCGCTCTGTGTTTTGCCGGCGCAGGCGAATACCCGTGTATTTGAGGTTGGATTACCAGGCGGCGGTACAACGGCGGCCACACCATTTAGCCAGGCCCAATCGGCGGCATCCTTTTTTAACAACAATGACTTGCCAGACTCTCCAGTCTTTTTACAAGGGCCAGGGGCGTTCCAGCTTTATTTTCACCATGATACGACGACGGACCTTTATTCCATCGGCGGTGTTACGAATTTGCGACGTGGTCAAGCGGGGCGATTAAGTCTTACGCTTTCCGGCTTGTCCGCATCAGCGTTTATCGCGGTGGCCGACGAAGCCAACGAAGTGCGCCAGACCGGGCCTGGTACGTTTGAAGTGAATTTCCGCTGGGTTAATTGCTGTGCGGATAATTTCGTGATCAGCGGGATCGATCCAAATAACACGAATATTTCGCTTACCGTGAACTCTTCAACCAATTTGAACACGTTTGGCGTTGCCGGGTCCACCGGTCTTGTGACGACGCCGCTCACCGGGCCGTTCTCCACGGTCATCTCTTCCGCGCCGGAGCCGGCAACGTGGGCCCTGATGATTTTTGGCTTTATGGCTGTGGCCAGCCGGTTAAAGGCCCTACGCCGGCGCCGGGGTGTGACCCGTTCAGATTTGGGGCTTCTTGTGCCCGATTTGGCAAGGGCCCTCTAACAGCCCAATCGAAGACTCTATTTTCGTCGTCTGCAAACGCGTTTTTCTGCGCTTTCGGTGCTTACGTACAAAGGTACGCTGCGAAACGCTGCGCTCCGGTTCTGAAAAAAACGTTTTCGACAGACGAAATTGATTTTCCTCTAGACTTTGCCATAATTTTCGCGGGCGCCTGAAAATACGGATTTCGAAAGGCCCTATAGCGGCAGGACAAAACTCAACGAGATATTGTGATTGGTTTCGTCAACGGCGCGGTTGAGATGGTTGAGCAAATAACCGCCTTCGAGGCTCAGGCGGCTGGTGGCGCGCCAACGGGCACCGGCAAAAAACCGGTTTTGATCATAGCCCCCTTCGGCACCAAAATCGGTATCGTTCAGGGCAATGAAGGTTTCGTTCCAGGCCGTTAGAGTCCACCGCGGTGAGACCGGCTTTGCCCAGCGAAAAAATTGGCGCACCCGCCACCCGGTATCGTCACCCGTTTCTAAAAACCGTTGTTCCAACCGGGTCCGCCCGCTCAACCGACCCCATTTGCCTTCCAATGCGGTATAGGTTGCCTGCTGCCAAAGGCGGTGTTCGGTGATGGAGGGTCGATCCGCTGCGCGGCTCACAACCCACGCATACCCCGCCCAAAGGCTTAGGCTTGAATTGATCTTTGTGCCAACACCCGGCCGGATTATCGATACGCCAAGCCGATCAACATCATTGATGTACCGCGCGTGGCCATCAAACCAGAGCAACAGACGGCTATCATCATTGGGCTGCCCATTGGCAAAAAGTGCAGTCCACAATTGGGTATCCTGGGCCCGCGCAGGCGCACTTATAAAAACCGCGGTACAAAGACAGATAAGCGAAATACGGAGATAGCTGCACAAAACCATGGTGATTTTTACCCGTTGGCGCAATTGCCGGAAACAGTTATTGAAATAAGCAGTGCCAAGGCTGATTACACATCCAACTCCGCGCCCACAAAGGCGGCGTTCGCCTGGATATAATCGAACCGACCCTCGGCTTTCTTGCCCATGAGTTGATCAACCAGGCCGGCGATGCCCTCAATCTTATCCTCGGGCATGACAACCCGTGCTAAAACGCGGGTCTGCGGGTTCATGGTTGTTTCTTTGAGTTGTGGCGGGTTCATTTCACCCAGCCCCTTGAACCGGCCCACATCGACCTTTTGGTTGGCCTTGAAGTCAGCGCTGAGTTTTGCGTCGCGTTCATTTTCATCCATGGCATAAACGGTCTTTCCGCCTGCGGATAACCGAAACAAGGGCGGTTGTGCCATATAAAGGCGGCCCTGGGTAATCAGGTCGCGCATCTCCTGGTAAAAGAAGGTAATCAACAGGCTTGCAATATGGGCACCATCAACATCAGCATCGGTCATGATGATAACCTTTTCATAGCGCAAATCCTCCACATCGAACTTGCCACCAATCCCGGCGCCAAGCGCCAGAACGATATCGGCGATTTCCTGGTTTGCCAAAATCTTGTCGCGGGTTGCGCTCGCCACGTTCAGGATTTTGCCGCGCAGGGGCAAGATGGCTTGCGTGGCACGGTTGCGGGCTTGTTTCGCCGAGCCGCCAGCGCTGTCGCCCTCCACCAGGAATATTTCCGTACCCGCCGCATTTTGCTGGGTACAATCGGCAAGCTTGCCGGGCAGGCGCAGCTTCTTCATGGCGCTGGCGCGGCTGACTTCCTTTTCCTTACGGCGACGCTGGCGTTCATCGGCCCGGTCTATCACCCACTGCAATAATGTGTCGGCCTGTTTCGGCGCACTGGCGAGCCAATGGTCAAAGGCGGGGCGGATCGCGGTTTCGGTCAGCCGGGTGGCCTCGGCGGTAGCGAGTTTGTCTTTGGTTTGCCCCTGAAACTCCGGGTTGCGTACAAACACAGAAAGGAGGGCCCCGCCCGTGCCCATAATATCTTCCTGGGTGATATTGGCCGCTTTACGGTTACCCGAAAGCTCCGCATACGCCTTAAGACCTTTGGACAAGGCGGCGCGCAAGCCTGCCTCATGGGTGCCGCCTTCGGGTGTGGGGATGGTGTTGCAATAGGAATGGCAAAAGCCGTCGGCCATGTCGCCACTTATGCCAAAGCCTGCTGCCCCCCAGGTGATAGCCCATTCAATGGCGCCATGGCCCTGGTCTTCTTTGCGCTCAACCTTGCCACAAAACAGGGCATCGGTAACCGTCGGCCGCGCCGCCACAAGGGAGGTGAGATAGTCGGCAAGACCGGCCTTGAAGTGAAAGACCGCCTCGGCGGGGGTATCATCCTTGATCAAGGCGGGCGCGCATTTCCAGCGGATCTCCACCCCGCCAAACAAATACGCCTTGGAGCGTGCCATACGGAACAGGCGCGCGGGCTTGAAGGCCGCTTTTTTGCCAAAAATATCCGGGTCCGGATGGAAGCGGATGGTGGTGCCACGCCGGTTGGGCGCATCGCCCACTTTTTTAAGTTTGCCGGTGGGTTTGCCGCGCGAATAGGTTTGTCGGTACAAGGTGCGAGCGCGCGCCACCTCCACCGACAAATCATCGGCAAGCGCATTGACGACGGAAACGCCAACCCCGTGCAGGCCGCCCGACGTGGCGTAGGCTTTGCCTTCAAACTTGCCGCCCGAATGCAGCGTGGTGAGGATCACCTCCAGCGCCGATTTGGGTTTGAATTTTGGGTGCGGATCAATGGGAATGCCCCGGCCATTATCAGTGACAGCCAGATACCCGTCCGCATCCAGTTCCACTTCAATCCGGCTGGCGTGCCCGGCCACGGCCTCATCCATGGAATTGTCCAGGACCTCGGCAAACAGATGGTGCAACGCCTTTTCGTCGGTGCCGCCAATATACATGCCCGGCCGCTTGCGCACCGGCTCCAACCCCTCAAGGACCTCGATGTCCTTGGCCGTATAATCCCCGCCATTGGCGAACAGGTCGTCAGCCTTTTTGCGGGTGGTTTTTTTGGTGGTCTTTTTGGAGGGGGGCAGGGCCATAGCGGTGGGGGACTCGATTTGGTACCAGTGATTCTTATGTGCCGTGCCTTGATTCGGGCGTCGGTACGGGGCTGAGGTCAGTAATAGTGTGGGTGGCGTGTGCTGCAAGCGAAATGCAACGAAGATGATCTGACGGACCCGCTCCACGTGCTGAAATCCGTCTTCGGTTTTGAGGCGTTTCGCCCCGGGCAAGCGGATATCGTTGATGATATTTTGAGTGACGCCAATGTTCTGGCGGTGATGCCCACGGGGGCGGGTAAGTCGCTTTGCTATCAGTTACCGGCGGTGATGGCGGATGGCGTGACGATTGTGGTCTCGCCGCTCATTGCCCTGATGGACAATCAGTTGGCGCAGCTTAACGCCATGGGTGTTGGTGCGGGCGCAATCCATTCGGGGCGCGCGCGCGAGGAAAATGTTGCCGATTGGCGCCGGGTACAGGCGGGTGAAATCCGGCTTCTTTATATGGCGCCCGAGCGGTTGATGACGGAGCGGATGCTGGGCGCGCTCGGCCAGGTTTCGTTGGGGCGGTTTGTTGTTGACGAAGCCCATTGCGTCTCCCAATGGGGACATGATTTCCGTCCGGACTATCTTGCGCTCGGTGATCTGAAAAAGCATTTTCCGGGCGTGCCCATCAGCGCCTTTACCGCCACGGCTGACGCCACTACGCGCGCAGAAATTGCGCGATGCCTGCTGGGTAAGGATGCGAAAACGCACATCCACGGGTTCGACCGACCCAATCTGTCGCTTACGGTGATGGAGAAGGAAAAACCGCGTGCGCAAATTCTTGATCTGGTCGCTGACCACAAAGGCGAGCAAGGCATCATCTATTGCCTGTCGCGAAAAGAAACCGATGAAATTGCCGAACTTCTCACGGTGAAGGGCTTTCGCGCGGTTGCCTATCACGCTGGTCTTGAGGCGGAGGATCGCAAGCGCCGGCTGAATGCGTTCCTGACGGAGCCGGACCTGATTGTTGTCGCCACGGTGGCATTTGGGATGGGAATAGACAAGCCGGATATCCGGTTTGTGTTCCACTATGCGATGCCCGCGTCGGTGGAGGCCTATTACCAGGAGATTGGCCGGGCGGGGCGCGACGGGGCCCCGGCGCGCACGGTGATGCTCTTTGGCGCGGGCGATGCGGCGCGCCGTCGCCGGATGATCGAAATGAACCCGGAGGGGCCATCCAAAGCCGATCATCAGCGTCTGGATGATTTGGTTGAATTGTGTGAGGCCGTGCGCTGTCGCAAGCAGGCATTGCTTGCCTATTTTGGCGAAGAAACAGCGCCCTGCGGAGCGTGTGATATTTGTGTGGCGCCGCCCACCATGGTGGATGCCAGCGGTGAGGCGGGCATGGTCTTGTCGGTGATCAGCCAGACCGGCGGCTATTTTGGCCCCACCTTGCTGATTGATGTGTTGCGCGCCAGCCGATCGCAAAAGGTGATGGACAAAAAATTTGATCGATTGCCCATTTATGGGCAAGGCAAGCGGTACGCGGCTACGCGTTGGCGCACAATCATTCGCCAAATGGTCAGTGCGGGGATTTTAACGATTGATCCCGATTATGGCAGCGTGCAACTGGCCAATGAAAACGATGCTGAAAAAGCAGCATTAACCTTTGAAATGCGCGAGCAGCATTTGCCCAAACGCTCGCCCACACCATCGGCAACCGCAAAGACTGCACCGCCCGGCATGTCACAGACGCTTTTTGCGGCGCTCAAGGCCCATCGTTTGACCCTGGCCCAGGCGCGCGCCGTACCGGCCTATGTGATTTTTTCTGACCGTACACTGATGGATATGGCGGCCAAAAAACCAGACGATGTTGACGCGTTTGGCGAGGTTTTCGGCGTGGGCCGCGCCAAGGTTGAGGCCTACGCGGAAAGTTTCCTTGCCGTGATCGGCGCTGCGGGTGAGGGTGCGGGCGAGGGGGCTTGTCATGCCGGCGGTCCTTCGGAAAAACGCGGCTGAAAACCGGTTTGTCGCAAAATATGGCCTGAAAGCTTGCGTGCATTCGAGCCGTCGCCCATCCTCCTGGCCATGCTTTCGAAGAGGAGGGTTATTACGATGAAAAAGCGTTTTGTTGCTGCCGGTGCAGCGGTCTCATTAGCGTCCCTGATGGTTTTGTCGGCGTCGGCGGAAACCAAGACATATGACGTGGCGAGCTTTACCGGGGTCAAAGTTTCCAACGGTATCAGCGTTGATATCACGGTTGGCGGTGCGCAATCCATTGAGGCTGAAGCCTCAACTGAAAGGTTGGAACGCCTACGGATTGATAGCGACGATGGAGTCTTGCGTATTCGGTTAAAACGTAAAAATAACAGTGGTTGGAACTGGGGTAACAGCGGCGGAAATGTGAACGTTGCGATCACCGTACCCACGTTGTCGCTGGTTGATGTATCCTCCGGCGCTGATGTTGATGCCACCGGCGTCGATAGCGATGTTGTCACCCTTGATGCATCCAGCGGCGCTGATATGACGATTAGTGGCACCTGCGGGTCGGTACGCGCCGACGCGTCCAGTGGTTCTGATATTGATGCGCGCGATCTTGTATGCATGTCGGCCAATGCGGATGTCTCCAGCGGTGCCAATATCCGTGTGCACGCCACGAAGGATTTTAATGGCGATGCGTCCAGCGGCGGCAATATCGACGTTTACGGTAATCCGTCCTCGGTCAATTCGAGTGAATCGTCCGGCGGCGATATTGATCTGCGTGGGTAGTGTACCCTTTAGCCATCCGTAGGCTGAAAAATCTGTTTAAGAACAGCGGGCAGGGCATCGGGAAGGTCTTCAGCCGTTAAGCCCTGCCCTGCATATTGTCCGCATGCGCCGTGGAGCCAAACGCCGCCGCACGCTGCCTCAAACAAGGCCATGGGCGCGCCATCGGGCGCCACGCTCGCGGCGAGGCCCGCAATAAAACCGGCAAGTACATCGCCGCTTCCCGCGGTGGCGAGCGTTGGCGGTGCGTTCACATTGACCCGCGCGGTGGCTTCGCTGTCGTCACCGGCGGGCGCGGCAATCACCGTATCAGCGCCTTTAAGAACGATGATCGCGCCGCATCGCTCAGCTGCCGCCAGGGCAATATCGATCTTGCTGGCAGCGGGCATTGTGGGCGTGCCGTTCGCGGTACTATTTGTGGTGCCTTTCGTTTTGTTGGCCAGATCCGGGAACAACCGGCTAAATTCGCCCCAATGGGGGGTAAGCACATGGGTTGCGCGAAGGTGGGCAAAAAGTGCTTCGGGCCTATCTTCGAACAAGGTCAAGCCATCCGCGTCAACAACAATACGCGCTGATCCTTTGAGGCAGGCGAGTACCTTTGCTCGGTCGGTATCGGCGGTGTCTGGCCGCGCCGGGTCATGGAGACCGGGGCCGATCACCACACTCCCCAGGCGGGGGTCGTCTATCAGGTCCGTGATCGCCGCTGCATCGGCCGCGCGTTTTAGCATGATCGCGGTCAGGTGACTGGCATGGGTGATAAGGGCACCCGGCGGCGACCACACCGTCACCGCGCCCGCCCCCGCGCGCAAGGCGCCCTGGGCCGCAAGACGTGCCGCACCCCCTTGGACCAGGGGGCCGGACACAACGCCCACCGCGCCGCGGCTGTATTTATGGTCACTGGCCACCGGTTGCGGCCACGCCCGCGCCCAGAGGGGGAGATCGTTGACCGCCCGGTGCACCGCGGTGGCATCCCCTTGATTTTTGCCCTCATCGTCGCGGGTCCCTTGGGCAATCCGATCGGGCGCCAGACCAAGATCGCCAATTTCCACCTGCCCGGCCAAACCGCGACCGGGGTAGAGCACATGGCCGGGGCTGCGCGCCACAAATGTCAGGGTCCAATTGGCGCGGATTGCCGTGCCAAGAACCGCGCCGCTGTCGGCATTGACCCCGCTGGGGATATCCACGGCCAGCACTGGTTTTCCCGCTTTATTGATCGTCTCGATGACCGCGCGCCCATTACCGGTGATGGGCCGGTTCAGCCCGGTCCCAAAGAGAGCATCCACAACCAAGTGCGCGTCCAAAAAAGCGGGGGTGCCCAAGGCGGCGACGGTGAGCGGGGTGACCGGCCCCTCATAAAGATCGGCCATCAGCCGGGCATCGCCGGTGAGCGTTTCGGGCGGCGCGCTCAAAAACAGCGATATTGGCCACCCTTGATCGGCCAACAGACGGGCCAGCACAAAGCCATCGCCGCCATTATTGCCGGGCCCACACACAATGGCGACGCGCAGCGGCGGCGCTGGCTGCTGATCCTGGCGGGTCGTTGCGTCCTCGCCAGTCCTTGCGTCCGGGCCGGCAATGGCAGCAGTGGGGGCAGGGGCAGAGGCGTTTTGCTGAGCAATTTGTGCCACAAACCGGGCAAGCAGCATCCCGGCGCGTTCCATCAATTGCGCGCCTGGGGTGCCCGCCGCGATGGCCAGACGATCAATCCGGCGTTTTTGATCAGCGGTCAGCAAAAGCGATTGCAACATAAGGGCATCTAATAGGTCGGGGATAAAAATAACGCGATGATCGCGAGAGGAGGACGCCCAAAAGCTAAGCGCCGCCGCCGCGCCCGGCAAGTTGGCAACGAGTCCATTTGTGCGTTTTTCCACCGGCGATTTGGCGGATCGCCGCAATAGGGGTTATAACACTCGTCGCCGTGCGCTGTGTGCGCCGGTGCCGCTGCGGGAGCCCTCGATTGTGAAAAAGATCGAAGCCATCATCAAACCGTTCAAATTGGACGATGTGAAAGAAGCATTGCAGGATATTGGCATGTCGGGGATGACGGTTCTCGACGCGCGTGGCTTTGGCCGACAAAAGGGTCATACGGAGCTTTATCGCGGCGCGGAATATGTGGTGGATTTTCTGCCGAAGGTGAAAATTGAATTGGTTGTTGCCGACGCCCAGGTGGAACGCGCACTCACCGTTATTCGCGAAGCCGCCCATTCAGGGCGCATCGGCGATGGGAAAATCTTTGTCTCCGCCGTGGAAGAAGCCGTCCGCATACGGACTGGCGACACGGGCGAACAGGCGGTATGATCAACAGCGTCTAGTGAAAATTGGGGCGTTCGCTTGTTACCAGCGCATGACAGTCGCCCTGAAAAGGGGCAGGAGACAGGACGGCCACGCCATCAATCACGGACAAAATTGGCAGGCAATTAGCAGACTATGCCAGTGATAGCCGGCTTTAGGTCCATGTCCCCCCGATTTCGGTGCCTTATCTGTTGCGTTGCAAAATTCAAATCGGCTATCGTCAGCCCGTAAAACCAGTACCGGGCCTGCGCCAAAGGTGGGTGTTGGATTAGCCTTCAATGGCCATCCGCAAAATGCATCCCCGGCGATTACCGCTTTGCGCTTTTTCTACCAATGTTTAACCTTACGGAGCCTCCCTCATGTCGGCGAATGCCATCTTAAAAAAAGTAAAAGACGAAGATATCCGCTTTGTGGATTTGCGCTTCACCGACCCGCGCGGGAAGTGGCAGCATGTGACTTTTGACCGGTCCATGGTTGATGAGGATCTATTTGCCGAGGGCACCATGTTTGATGGCTCGTCCATTGCCGGGTGGAAGGCGATCAATGAGTCTGACATGATCCTGATGCCTGACCCCGATACTGCAGTGCTTGACCCGTTTTTTGCCCAACCGACATTGTCGGTCGTTTGCGATATTTTGGAGCCTGCAACCGGCCAGGCCTATGCCCGTGACCCGCGCACAACGGCCAAAGCCGCCGAAGCTTACCTTGGCGCATCCGGTATTGGTGACACAGCCTTTTTTGGTCCAGAGGCGGAGTTTTTCGTTTTTGAAGATGTGCGGTTTTCCGTTGATCAGAACCAGACCGGCTTTTCCATCGATTCAACGGAAGGTCCCTATAATTCGGCAACGGATTATGAACGTGGGAATATGGGCCACCGCCCGGGCCCCAAGGGCGGATATTTCCCCGTGCCGCCCGTGGACAGCGAGCAGGACATGCGGACCGAAATGCTCACCGTCATGGGCGAAATGGGTCTCGCGCCGGAAAAACACCACCACGAGGTTGCGCCCTCCCAGCATGAGTTGGGAATGAAATTCTCTACCCTGACAAAAATGGCCGACAATATGCAGGCCTATAAATATGTGGTGCAGCAGGTTGCCCATCGCTATGGTAAAACGGCAACCTTCATGCCAAAGCCGGTCTATAATGACAATGGCTCCGGCATGCACGTGCACCAGTCAATCTGGAAAGATGGCAAGCCTGCTTTTGCCGGTGATCGGTATGCGGATTTGTCAGAAACCTGCCTCTTTTATATTGGCGGTATCATCAAGCATGCGCGGGCCATTAACGCCTTCGCGAATGCGTCGACCAACAGCTATAAACGGTTGGTACCAGGGTTTGAGGCGCCGGTGATGTTGGCCTATTCTGCGCGCAACCGCTCTGCCTCCATCCGTATTCCCTGGGTTCAATCGGCCAAGGGCAAACGCATCGAAGCGCGCTTCCCCGATGCGTGTGGCAACCCATATCTGACCTTTGCCGCCCTTCTGATGGCGGGGCTTGATGGTATTGAAAATAAGATCCATCCCGGCGATCCCATGGATAAAGACCTTTATGATCTGCCTGCGGAGGAATTACAGGATATTCCAACCGTCTGTGCGTCTTTGCGCGAAGCGCTTGATGCACTCGATACCGACCGGGCGTTCCTGAAGAAAGGCAATGTCTTTTCCGATGATCAGATCGATGCCTATATCGATCTCAAGCGCGAAGAAGTGACCCGTTTTGAAACCACGCCGCATCCGGTAGAATTTGCAATGTATTACTCACTCTAACCTGTGAGAAATACATTCGGCCAGGCTTTTTCCCCCACACACATGCCTGGCCAAAGGGAAAGGCGGTCTGCTCTGCGCAGACCGGCTTTTTATATGGGGATGGTATTGCGCCAGCGGTTGGCGAGGGGCGGGGTCCCTTGGGCCCATGAAACCTCCATCTCTCCTAAATTGTTACGTTTCACGCGAAAGCGTCAATGAAGCAACGAAATGTGATCGTTCGTTAAGCGGTTCAGCGGCTCACCCGCTATTGTAAACACATCGGATAGGGAGCAAATTCATGAGGTATGTATTGAGTAATTTTGCATAAACGCCACTCAAGAGATCATCATGCGAACGATTGCGATCATCATTCTAGCCCTCGTTTTAATCTACGATTTTATGACCGTTGGGCCCATGAATGCAGCGATAACGCGGGCTGGTAAAACCTTTACTGGTGCCGTTGTTGATGCCGGGGCCTGGGCGCAAGAAAAAGCGCACGATTACCGCGTTCAAAAACGCCTTCGGGAAGCGGCGTTGGAACATGACACCGCCATGCGTGAAGTCCTCGCCCTCGAAGAAAAAGAAACCGAAGCAGGGCAACCCAACGATGCCCCGCCCGTGCCCCAATTGAAAATGGCGATGGCGGATGATTTTGGCGATAGTGTTTTCTCCAGGCAAGCTATCGACTCTTTCATCCAAGAAGCCTCGGCGCTCACCGACATTCCGGAGGATTATCTGGCTCATCTCGCCCAACGCGAAAGCTCCTTTGATCCGGTTGCGGCGGCTGGCACCTCATCGGCAAAAGGGCTTTATCAGTTTACGGAAAGCACCTGGTTGGATGTATTTTCACGCCATGGCGCGAACCATGGGCAAGGTGCTCTGGTCCGGTATATCACCGCGGAAAATGGGCGGCCCATGGTCGTCAATACACGGATAAAGCGACGGCTTTTGAACCTTCGGTATGATCCCAAACTCTCGACCTTCATGGCGGCCCAATATGCGCGTGAACAACGTGCCTTCCTGACCCGCTGATTGGGGCGCCGGCCAAACTATGCTGAACTTTATATTGCGCATTTTCTGGGCGCAGGCGGCGCAGCAAAACTCTTCATCGCCCATAAAGAACGACCAAACGCGTCAGCCGTAGAGCTCTTTCCCGCCGCCGCCCGTGCCAACCGTCGGTTCTTTTACGACAAGAATGGCAAAGGCGTTGATGTGAAAACGCTCTATGCAAACCTGTTGACCTTGTGCAGCGACCTGGTGGGAAAAGACTACGCTGTGTGATCATAGCCGGTCAGCAACCCCATGGTCGCCGAGAGGGTGCATGGCGCATTCGGCTTAAGGCACCCCCACATACCCTAATTGACATCACCGCCGTGCGATAACCTCGTCACCATTGCTACTCCTTGTCGATTGCGGTTATACCCGCGCTCTAACGCCAGACCGGATCTGGTCTTGCTTTTTGTGGGAAGTTGGCCTGTGTGAGCCGCTTTTCGTCATCTACTCTTTTCAGGAGACCGCCGCCCATGGGGACCGCCCGTTTTTATCGGCCCGCTTTGCGAGCTTTGTCTGCGCTATCACTTTTCGCTGTGATGCCCGCCGCCCTGGCGCAAGCGCCTGAGCCCACGGCGCAAAGTGCGTTGATCCAGTTTCTGCCGATCATCTTTATCTTTGTGATCTTCTATTTCCTCTTAATCCGGCCCCAGGCCCAAGCGCGCAAAAAGCATCTGGAGATGGTGGCCAATGTGCGCCGCGGTGATGTTGTGGTTACCGCTGGCGGGATTGTCGGCAAGGTGACGAAGGTGCTGGAAGGCGACGAGGTGATGGTTGAACTCGCCGATAATGTGGCGGTCAAAGTGGTCAAGGCGACGCTCAGTGATGTGCGCACCAAGCCGCAACCGGCCAATGATGAAAAATAGTCACACCGCGCGCGCAAACGGCCCGTCAACGGGCGCCGACGGTGGCACGCGTCTTGTGCTGCGCCCGGTTGCCACCACGTTGTCAGGCACACGCTCGGGGTGATGCACGCGACAGGGTGCCCCGCCATCGATGATTGACCTCGATCCTGTTTAGTGATGTTGGCCCGCCACCGGGCCTTGCCGTCCCTCCAATTCCGGAACCGTCTGATGCTGCAATTTTCCCGCTTTCAAGCCATCGCCACCCTCGGCGTGGTGCTTTTTGGCCTCGTCTTTGCGCTACCCAATGTTTTGAGCGAGGACCAGCGCGCGGCCTTGCCGGGCTTTCTGCCCAAAAGCACGATGAACCTTGGCCTCGACTTGCAAGGGGGCTCTTATCTTCTCCTCAAAGTTGATACGGACAAGGTCATCGGCGACCGGCTGACCAGCCTTGGCCAGGATGTGCGCACGCGCTTTCGGGACCGCGGCGGGGAGGGCGGCCGGATTTCCACCCGCGCGATCCGCCCCGACAAAGCCGAACAGCGTCTTGAGATTGTTCTGCGTGACCCCGCCACGCTCGACAACGCGATGGAGCGGGTGCGCGATGCCACCCGCGTTGGCCTTGACCTTGGCGGGTTGGCCGGCGGGCTGAGCAGTGTGCAGCCCTATAATGTCACCACCGTGGGCGACGCCACCATCCGCATCACTATGACCGATGAGGCCCAGCGCAGCTATGCCCGCGAGGCGGTGACCGATTCCATCGAGGTTGTGCGCCGACGGATTGATCCCGCCGGCAATAAAGAAGTCTCGATCCAGCCCCAGGGCACAGACCGCATCGTGGTGCAGGTGCCCGGCGATAATGATCCCGAAGCCTTGAAAAATGTGATCAACCAAACCGGCCAGCTCACCTTTCACCCGGCAGACCTCTCGGTACCGGTGCCGGAAATTGGCGATTGGGCCAGCCTTGATGTTGATGAGGAATCCCAGTGCCCGGAGGTATCCGGCATGCCGCCGGGGCGGATGGTGCGCCGACTTGCCGATGAAGAAGGGGGCGGCGCCCTCGTCCTGGAACGCACGCCGGTGATTACCGGCGACATGGTTGTTGATGCCTCGGCCAGTCCGGACCCGGACAATGGCGGGTTTCAAATCAATTTTAAGTTTGACAATCGCGGCGCGCGGCGGTTTTCCCGCTACACCCGTGACAATATCGGGCAGGTTTTTGCCATCGTGCTTGATTGTCGGGTAATCTCGGCGCCCAATATCCAATCGCCGATCACCGGTGGCTCCGGTCGCATTACCGGGCGCTTTACCGCCGATGAGGCCGTGCGGGTGTCAACCTTGATCCGCGCCGGGGCGTTGCCCGCGCCTTTGCAGACGATTGAACAACGCACCGTTGGTGCCGGGCTTGGCCAGGATTCAATCAAGGCCGGGTCCCGCGCCGTCATCATCGGCTTTATTGCTGTCATCTTTTATATGGTCATTTCCTATGGCCGGTTCGGGCTTTACGCCAACATGGCACTGATCGCCAATGTGATCCTGATTGCCGGGTTGTTGTCCTTGTTCGGCTCCACGCTAACCCTGCCGGGTATTGCCGGTATTGTGTTGACCATCGGCATGGCCGTTGACGCCAATGTTTTGATCTTCGAGCGTATCCGGGAAGAGTTGGGTGCTGGCAAAGGCCCGATCAATGCGGTGGAGACGGGCTATCGACGGGCGTGGTCAGCAATCCTTGACGCCAATGTGACGACCTTTCTTGCCGCCCTGATCATGTTCCAACTGGGCGCGGGGCCCGTGCGCGGCTTTGCCGTGACACTCGCCACCGGGGTCGTGACGTCAGTCTTTACCGCCTACGTGCTCACCCGCTTGTTTGCCGGGCGCTATCTCCTGAAAAACCGACCAAAGACGTTGAGCCTTTAGTCCCACCACTGATGTTTTACACCGCCTAAGGCCAATTGTGAGGGCCCCATGAAACTCAAACTGATCCCCGATGATACCAACATCGCGTTCACCAAAGGCCGGTTGATCGCCTTCATCTTCTCGGCTGTTTTGCTGGCCGCGTCGGTGGCGCTCGTGGCCATCAATGGCCTAAATCTCGGCGTTGATTTCAAAGGCGGCGTGACCGTTGAGGTGTCCCACACCAACCCCATCAATATTCAATCCGTACGCGAAGCGGTTGGCGGTCTTGGGCTTGGCGAGCCGCAGGTCCAGGAGATCGACAGCCTCGATGGCACCCGGTCCGGTGTTGTGGTCACCGTCCAGCAACAGGATGAAGAGATGGCGGCTGATCTGCTTACCGACACGGATACAGCCGTGCAGGCGACGGACGATAAGGCGGAATCGGTCCAATTCGCCGCGCTTGGCCGGGTCAAAGCCGCGTTGCAAACCCTGCTTGGCGACGGCGTTGCGTTTGAGCGCGAAGAGGTTGTGGGCCCCACTGTCTCCGGCGAATTGATCCGGGCGGGGATCACCGCCGTTATCCTCGCCATCGGGATGATGCTGATCTATATCTGGCTACGCTTTGAGTGGCAATTTTCCGTGGGCGCGATCCTGGCGCTTGCCCATGATGTGACGCTGACCCTCGGCGTTTTTGCGCTGACGCGGATTGAGTTTAACTTGCCAATCATCGCCGCACTCCTGACGATTGTGGGCTATTCCATGAACGATACGGTTGTTGTCTATGACCGTGTGCGCGAAAACCTGCGCAAATATAAAAAGAAACCGCTGGCTGAATTGCTCGACCTGTCCATCAACGAAACGCTGACCCGCACGGTAATGACATCTGTGACAACGCTCCTCGCCCTGATCGCCCTCTACGTGCTCGGCGGCGAAGTCCTGCGCGGTTTCACCTTCGCCATGATCTGGGGCGTCGTGGTGGGGACATACTCATCGATCTTCGTCGCCTCACCACTCCTCCTTCTGCTCGGCGTCAAACGCGACTGGAGCAAAGCCCCCGCCGAGGGCAGCGCCCCGGCAACCGCATAAAGCCGAGGGCAGCGCCCCGGCGATTGGGTGAAGAGGTGCCGTTTATTTTACCTGCGTTACGCTGATTTTGGGGCCACGACCGTTAAACTGCACAAACCAGCCGACACCGCCTTTGGTGAAAGCCGCATCCTGGCCCTCTTTAGGCATGCGCGGGCGGTTAATTGAGGTCTGTTTCCAGACTTCACCATTGTCGAGTGCCACGTAGATCTTATCCCGGCGCAGCCATGCTTTTAGGATTTTACTGGTAAAAGGCGTGCGCAGTAGCCGTTTTGCCGTCGGGTCATTTTTCGGAATGATCAGGAATTTCTTCTCCGACGCGGCAGGGGTATCACCGGCATCAGCCGTTTTGGCTGGCGGCGTGGCTTCTTGTTGAGGGGCTGCCGTTTGCTGTTCTGACGTAGGCTCAACCTTTAACCGTTTTTCGTCACCCTCGGCAGGGGCAGGCGGTGCAGGTTTTGCCGCCACGGTCGCGCCGCGCCGTGTGGTGGCGGATGGCGGCGCGCTTCCTGTTTGCGATACAGTGGTTGTGCTTTTCACCGCGGCGGACAGGCTGTCAAAACACTCAAGCCTGCTGGCGCGATTGTTAATGGCGCTGCACGCAACCAGCGCCTCCTCAACTGTCACCGCAATACCACTATCTTGTGCATTTGCTGTGACGCCGATGGGACAGAGCAATGCTGCGCTGGTGAGATAAATACCCACTGGTTTCCGAATACGCCGGGGGCGTGAAATACGCATGAGATCCACCTTGTAAAGACAATTTTTAGCAGTACACCGCCAAAGCCAAGTCCTTTTATGGTCACGGAAACGGCGATTAAGGTAAACATGAAACAGCTGTTTGGTCGATTTTTTTGGTCGGGCAACGAATAGGTGATGCAGCGATGCAACATGGGAAAACATCACCCATGAACAACGAGCACGGTAATTGACTCCAAAACTCTGTCGTTCATAAATTCGTAACTCGGCACATCTGCATTCGCGGCGGACGCAATTTGTTTCCAAGCACGTGTTGACAATGAACACCGGAAATCCGGCCACATACGGAAAGTTAAGGGGCTTATCGATGAGCAATTCAACTATTGATTGGCGCAAAATTGCGCTGAGCAGTCTTCTCTCTGCTGGCGTCTCTGCCATGGCGCTTGGCACAGCAACAGCATCTTACGCGCAGGATGATGACAACGAAGAAATCGTTGTTACGGGTTCGCGGATAAAACGGTCAGGTCTCGATACGGTTCGCCCGGCTCTCGAAGTGGGTGCTGAAACCTTCGATAAGCGGGCCTTCACCAATATCGGCGACGCTCTCTCCGAGGTGCCGACCTTTGGCCAGGGTGTCGATCTTAACGGCGCCCAGAATGCTTTTTCGGTTGGTCAGAACTTTATCGACCTTTTTGACCTTGGTACGGCGCGGACGTTGACCCTCGTTAATGGTCGTCGCTTCGTTTCCTCCTCAACACCGACAACCTTCAACAATGCCCAAGGCCTGCAGGTTGACTTGAACGCGATTCCCATCGCGCTGGTCGAAAGCATTGATGTTGTGCCGCTCGCCGGTGCTGCGGTTTACGGCTCTGATTCAATAGCCGGTACGATCAACATTATCCTTCGAGACGATTATGAAGGGTTTGAAGTTTCCGGTCAGTGGGGCATCGCGCAAGAAGGTGATTTCGAAAGCTATCAGGTGCAGTCAGTACTTGGTGGTAACTTCGCTGACGGCCGCGGTAACGCTGTATTTTCGATCGAGTACAACCGCCAGGATGGCGGCCTCCTTTCACGGCGTCCAAATTTCTTCAGCAATGACCCCAACCTTGTGAGCTTTGGTACCAGTGCTGGCGTTGACGTTGATGGCGACGGCGATCCCGATCAGGAATTTCGAATCTTCGATAACCAGGTGGTTCAGCTGTTTGGTCAGTTCGGGTCCGTTTCACCAGGGGCCACCAATATTCCATCCTTCGGCGTTGGTGCATTGGCAGATGGCAATTTTTATCAGTTTGACGCACAAGGCAATCTGCAGGCTTGTGAACCCGGCGAAACACCGGGCACATCCTCAGCATTCTTTGCCCAAGGCGGCAATTGCGGGATCGACTTTTTCGATAGCGTTGCGCAAATCCGGTCACCCATTGAGCGGATTAACGGGTCATTCTTCGGTCACTACGACCTGACAGAGAATGTACAATTCTTCCTCGAAACAACGTTTTCGAATTCGAACGCGAGTGAGCTGGTCAACCAGGGTGGTTTCCAGACATTTGCCTTTGGCGGCGCTTCAGGCGCACTGACAGGGCTGAGCGTTGACAACCCCTTCCTGACCGATCAGGCGCGGGGCATTCTCACGTCAAACGGCTTGGATACGTTTGCGGTTAACCGCTTTAACAACGATATCGTCGGATCAGGCGCGAACTCTGCCGAAAACACGACGTGGCGGGTTGCAGCGGGTTTTGACGGCAACTTCAATATCGGTGAGCGTGGCTTCGATTGGCAGGTTTCCGGCGTTTTCGGGAATGCTGACGTCGAAACGCAAACCTTCGGCATCGTTGATGGTCGCTTCTTCAATGCGATTGAAGCCGTGACGCTTTCCGATGCATCGTTGCAAACCATCATCGATGAAGGGCTGGCGATGACTACGGAAGAAGCCCTTGCGGTTTTCAACACAGACAGCTTGAGCGGCGTGGGCAATGCGCAGCTAGGTGACGTCGTCTGTCAGACAAACATTGAGATTGCGGCTGGAACAGTCGAAGGCTTTAACGCCGCCCCCGAAGGTGGCGGGTTGTCAGCTGCTTCGTTCCCGTTTGCCGATGGCTGTATCCCGATCAACCTCTTTGGTGATGCCGCGGCACTGAACAGCCCGGCTGCAATTGCCTTTATCAACGGTAACGGTCCGCGGATCGCGATTGCTGATAACGAACAGCGCGTATTCACCGCGTCTATTACAGGTGACGTGTTCGAATTGCCGGCTGGGTGGGTCAAGCTGAATGCTGGCTTTGAGACGCGCCGTGATCGCGCGGTCTTTACGCCGGGTCTTGGCACCTCGATCGACATCACGCGGAGCTCGACCTTCCCGACCACAGGTGGTGAAAACCGGACGATCGAATTCTTCGGTGAGACGTTCCTGCCAATCATTGGGTCAGAAAATGCGATCCCGGGTGTTGAGCTCTTCCAAATGGAAGCCTCAGTTCGCCGTGTGCGAAACCGCGCTCGTGACGTTCAGGGGTTGAACGAGAACAATACCTCTTCAACCGCGTGGGAATTCGGTGGCCGTTGGAAACCAGTGGAAGACCTGACTTTCCGTGGCTCTTACACCACAGCGATCCGGGTGCCATCACTGGTTGAGTTGTTCTCACCGGAGGTTCAGGCCTTCCTGTTTGCCAGTGACCCGTGTGACTCGCGGTTCGTTGACGACGGTCTGGTTCCGGCCACACGTCGCGCAAACTGTGTCGCCGCTGGCATTGACCCTGATAACTTCACATCGAATGTTGTGAACGCATCAATTATCGGTGCTACCTCTGGTAACCCGGCTCTGACACCGGAGCGTTCGCGTTCATACACCGTTGGTGTTGTTGTGGAGCCGCGTTGGATCGACCGCATGAGCCTGCAGGTTGATTACTTCCGGATCAACATCGAAGATCGGATTTCCAATCTCAACCTGACGCAAATTCTTGGTGCCTGCTTTGACAGCCCGAGTTTCCCGGACACGCCAGCATGTAGCAACGATCTCTTCGTTCGTGATGATGCTGGACAGGTTATCTTCGGCCGAACAACAAGCCTCAACGCTGCGAATTCCAGCTATAAAGGTGTGCAGGGTCGCTGGCGCTATTCCTTCGACGTTGCTGATGCGTTTGGCGCTGCGCCAAAGGCAATTGGTCTCGGCGGTTTTGCCGATAATGACCTCGGTGAGCTGAGCTTCGATGCAACAGTCCTTCGTGCTATTCAAAACGAGCTACAGGTTCTTGATGAAGAAGCTGATGATCCAATTGGTGAATTCGAGGATCCAAAATGGCAAGGCACGTTCGACATCACCTATAACTGGGACAAGTTCCGTCTCTTCTGGCGTGCCACTTGGCAGGATAAGCCGGTCTTCGATTCACAGTTTAACTCCTTCATCTCCAATGTTGGACCAGGTGATGACGCTGTTGTGTCTACCATCGACAACGTGATCGATGACCGTCAGCGTGACCGGATCATCCACAATATGTCACTGCAGTATTCACTGTTTGACACAACAACCGTTCAGTTTGCGGTGAATAATGTGTTTGATCGCTTCCCGGGTATTGTTGATTTTGCTGCTGGCAACTTTGGTGCCCCGGAGCAGTTGGGTCGAACATTCAACTTCCGTGTACGGACACAGTTCTAATCACGGCCTAAATCGACAGAAAAACCCGCACCTTTTGGTGCGGGTTTTTTTATGGTTGGTACTGATCTTCCTTTGTGCACACAAAAAAACGGCCGCAATGCTGCGGCCGTTTTGAATTTGATTTCGACCTCAAGACCTATGCGGACGCCAGGTTTTCGTTGGCGAAGTCCCAATTGACCAGATTGTCGAGGAAGGTCGACATATAGGCCGGGCGTTTGTTCTGGTGGTCGAGATAGTAAGCGTGCTCCCAGACGTCCATGGTTAGGATCGGGGTGCAGCTCGCATCGGTCAGAGGCGTTTCCGCATTGGGTGTTTTACGGATTTCGAGCTTGCCCGCCTTGGCCACAAGCCAGGCCCAGCCGGAGCCGAATTGCGTTGCGCCTGCCTTGGCAAACTCTTCCTTAAAGGTGTCATAGTCGCCAAAGTTTTTATTGATTTCATCGGCGATGGTGCCGGTGGGCGCACCGCCACCGCCCGGCTTCATGGAGTGCCAGTAAAATGTGTGGTTCCACACCTGTGCCGCATTGTTAAAAACGCCCGCTTTGCTGTCATCATTGGCGCTGTCGCGCACGATGGACACAAGGTCTGCGTCGGCGTGCGGTGTACCGTCGATCATCTTATTGAGATTATCCACATAGGCCTGATGGTGTTTGCCATAGTGAAAGTTCAACGTGTCTTCAGACATGTGGGGGACCAGCGCATCGCGCGCATAGGGCAGGTTAGGGAGTTGAATGGCCATGGGTGATCCTTTCTGATCGTCAACATGAATTCTGGGCGTGATATGTCAGGTTCATCGCCGCTTGCCTAGCGGGCCAAAAGCCCCGGTGCTCAAAACAGGCGCGATTGTTGGCCTCGCGCCAGCCAATTGGGGCGGGCCCGGCGCCCGACTTAACGGGCCACCTGATCCTGTTACACCTGAGCGCAAAATTTGGTTCAATCCTGGCCTCGCGCGGTTGGTGGCAAAAAGCATCCTGGCCCAGCGCGGGTGTTTTGGTTAGCCTCGCACGTGCGGCGGCGGCCGCGCTCCGTTTCGCGAATGGTGGTGGGCAGGCGGCGCTGGTCCGGGCTATACCGCCAATGCCGCTTCATCAGGAAACCCATGCCGCGCCCCGACACCTCCAAGGCTCCGCCCGCCCCGGCGCCGTCTGAGCCCATGCCACCATCTACGCCAGCGCCTGCAACCATCGCGCCGGGTGAGCCCGGGGTGCCATCACCTGCATCGTCGGGGGCCCAATCATTGGAAACGGTAAAGCATCGCGATCCGGACCAGTTCTATGCCTTGCGCTATCTGCCTGCCGCCGCGCACCGATTGGTATGCGGATGGTTAGGCTTGAACGAGGCGTTAGCCCGTGTCCCCGCATCGGTATCAACTCCACCCTTGGGCGAAATCCGGTTACAATGGTGGCGCGAAGCCGTAGCTGAAACAGTCGCTATCGCTGCGGAATTTTGTGCCGACCCTGACCCGCGCTCATCGGTGCCAGCGGCCCGCCGCTTGCGTGCCCACCCGGTGTTGCAGGATATTGGCCACGGGCTCGGTGCTTTGGTGGCCGGGCATGCGGTCGATCTTGGTGAAAAGGGGTCGGCAAACGCCCTTGACGCCGTGGCCAGCGCTCTAGACCTGGTGATCGAGGCCCGTGCCCGGCTCCTCTATGATCCGGCTTTTACTGACATTGAGGCTGCCAGCCAGTGGTTGCGCTCAACCGACGGGGCCATGGTAGAACAGCTTTTTGTCTTGCTTCATCAGCTTACAGCGCCCGCCACCCCGGCGGTTGAACCCGCCACAGATATTGGCAGGCTCATCGGCGATGGTGCCGGTCTTGTGGCGCTTGCCCGTCATCGCGCCATACCCGTTCCACCCATGCAGCTGAATGTGGAAGATGATCATGTCACTGATTATCTAATGACTGAGTATAAAACCTGGCGAGGCAACATGCGTGCGGCCCTGGGTGCGCTTGATGTCGCCGGCGGCGCCGGTTTGCGCCCTTTTCTACTGGCCCCGCACATGGTGCCGGCCTACGCCCGGGCAGCATCAGGGCACCCACCGGGCGCCTTGACCCGGCATTTGCGGCTGGCGTGGGCCAATCTTTTTGGCCAAGTTTAACGGGGCGCGCGCCCACGTCTACTGGTTTTGTCTATTGGCGTTGTCTACTGGCGTTCCCGGGAAAGATATTCCTTAGACTGCATTTCCAACAGCCGCGAGACCGTGCGGTCAAATTCAAACGCTTCACTTCCTGCCACATAAAGCGAATCGGCCGGGCCATCAGCGCTGATCACCACTTTTACCTCGCGCTCATAAAGCGCATCTACAAGCGTAACAAAACGTTTTGCCTCGTTGCGGTGTTCTGCGGTCATCACCGCCACATCATCAATCAATATCGTACCATAACGCTGGGCAATGGCGAGATAGTCGGCCGGACCAAGGGGCTGGGCGCACAATTCGTCAAAGGTAAAGCGCGCGCACCCCCGCGCCGCGCGGGCGATTTTCAACGGACGATTTCCCACATCAATGGTCTCCGACGCTTCTTCGGCCCCGGCAATAATTCCTGCCCAGATCCGATCCATCCGCGCAGTGGTTTCGCTCGACAGCGGATAAAAATAAACCTGTTGGCCCGGCAACCGGTCCAGCCGATAGTCCTTGGCCGCTGCCAGATTGAAAGTCTCCATGTGCGCGGTCAGCCGGTCAATGAAGGGTTCGAATAACCCCCGGTTCAGGCCATCCTTATAAAGATCAGTGGGATGGCGGTTTGATGTGGCAACGACCACGGCCTTTTCACGGAAGAGGTCGTCAAACAAGCGGCCCAGGATCATCGCGTCGGTGATATCGTTCACATGAAATTCATCAAAACAAATCAACCGCCCCCGCTTGATGATGGCACGGGCAACTGGCGCGATGGGGTCGTCGCCATCGTCGCGGTGATAGGTTGGCTCACGTAATCGTTCTGCTTCAGTCAAACCGCGCCAGCGGGCGATCTCGCCATGTACCTGCTGCATGAATTCGTGAAAATGAACGCGTTGTTTATCCGTAAACGCCGTATTGTTAAAAAACAGATCCATCAACAGGGTTTTGCCGCGCCCCACGCCGCCCCAAATATAAAAACCGGTGGGTGTGGGGGCTGTTCTGCTAAATGGATTAAATCGGCGCAGCCCCGTTGGCTGGCGCTTTTCCCAACGGGTCAGGCTTATGGCCAATTCGGTCAACCGGGCGATGCACGCGCGCTGCTGGGCGTCTGGCGCTAAAACACCTTCGGCGATCAAGTCCTCATAACGGGTGAGCGGCGTTGTCATTGGTATGGGTAGGCGGGCTGATGAAAAAGAGGCGCGCATTTACGGGGCGGGATTGGTTCAAAAAAGGGACGATCTGGTTATGGTCCCCGCGCCTGCACACAAGACCGGAAGACGGTGAAACTGGCAAGCGCCCATTTCATACCCGCTCTGCTTGGCGCGATATACGAACGAAAACAGGTTCAGGCAGAACAGCGTTAGGGCTTTGTAAATATGCGTGCGAAAAGTCGTCGGTTCGCCGCAACGAAATCGCAAAACAGTCTCTCTAATTTGAAACAAGGTTTGCGGTCTTTTGCCCTACAGAGGATGAGTTTGATGTGCGTACGCTCTTTCTAAGTCTTATTGTCGGTTTTGCGGCCGGGTTTTGTGGCCCGGCCGTGGCGGAAACCACCATCTTCCCCACCAATGCCTATGGCGTGGCCGGCCCCATTCCAGAGCCTGGCAACCTGACCGATCTTGTGGGGGCGCCAGACCCTGACACCCGTGTGCGGTTTGATCCCGGTGATCTTGGCTTCTTACGCTTTGGCCAAGATATCTCGGGCACCTCCACGAGTATGGGTAACGCGTCCCTTCTATTCAACATCGCCTCATCGGTGCCGTCGGCGTCGGGTGCCATTTATGTATCGGTATTGTTGGGCAATATCATAGAAACACCCGGCGGTGGCTTAGACTTTACCTTGGCGACCACACCCGGCCTCACTGCGCCAGATGGTTCGGGCTCCATTTTTGAGTTTACCGAAGTCCCGGGCGGTACAACCGGGCTCTTTGAGGTGAACACCGATAGTTTTGTGGCGGCGTGTGCCGGTATTGGCGGCTGTAACACTATTGTTATCGGCACCTCTGGTCTTGGTCTTGTGGGCGGCAGCACATTTGTTGATGGGGGCACGCTAACCTTCTCCTCCGTGGTTGCCGCCACGCCGGAACCGGATACCTGGTTTTTTATGATCCTTGGCTTTGCGGGGCTTGGCCATCGGCTCAAACGCCAGCGTCAGCCAGCGCGGGAGACGCAGCGCGGCGGCTTGTTTCGTATGGCACACGCCCTGCCCAGCAGCGCGTAAAGCCGCGAAAACGGCTTTTGCAGATTTGACTTGGTGTTACCGCCGCGTTCTGGCCCCATACCTTCTCAATAGCGGCGCAAACGCCAAAATCCTTCCAGCTCAGACCTACTGCGCCCTCACCAATGCGCCCTCATCAACACGCTTTGGCCGCCGCATGCCGTGGCGGCCCCAAATGGGCTCTTGCGTCATGGTAAACAAAAGGTAAACTCTCTTCCGACGGTGATGTCGGGCCAATCGATGCGTATTGGCGCGTGCTTGCCGTTAGGGGAAGTATCTTCCTTAAGGCGTTGGTCTTGGGGGTATCATGGGCATAATGGGGTTATTATGATTAGAATTCTTCTTCCACTGGCAGTTATGGCGTCGCTTTATTTTGCACCGCTCTTTAGCGAGACCATTTCCGGGTCATTCTCCGGTGATGCGGAACGGGCCATCGCGGGCAGCTATTTTGTTGGTGACACCATCGGTTGCGTGACCCAGCAAGACTTTACGTTTGAGGGCGAGTGTGAGCCAAAAGATGGCATGCGCGGCACGGCCATTGCGGCGGCCATGGGCGTTTCCGGCGTCGCTGCGGTCCTCGGTATTCTGGGTCTGTTGCCGTTTGTGGGCAGGCTAACCAGCCTTGTGACAACCTTGGCTGGTGTTGCCTCTATCGGTGCCATTGCCTTCTTTGGGCTGAATATTATGGGTCAGGATGGTGTCTCCCTTGCTTGGGGCACCTATGCGTCAGGTGGTTTAAGCCTGTTGACCCTTATCTCCGGCCTATCGGGCATGCGCGGTTAGGCCGCCTCTTTGCGGGACGACGCATCGCGCCGCTGCGAACGGATTTGTGCATCGGGCTTTCCGCGGTTTGGTTATGGGGACTATGAGGTCGCCTCTGATGCTCCTTTTAAAGGAGGCACCATAAAAGCTAACCGTAAACTCCTCAGTAGGCGAAGACTATTGGGCTTCTGGGGTCAAGTAGCGGGAAGCCCGTGCGTCATGGGGCACACTAGAATTGTGACCTTTTATCCCTGCGGCATGGCCTTCAGCGCGGCTGCGTGAATGCGGGCTTCCTGCACATAATGGGTGGTACCCGCAAGGGCCATTTTGTCCTCACCCGGTTTAAGGTCACGCAGTTTTTTTGCGGGCAATCCGGCCCACATTTCCCCGGCGGGAACCCGTTTGCGGGGCCCTAGAAAAGCGCCAGCCGCGAGAAAGCCGCCGGTGGCAACGCTGCTTCCGTCAAGCATGGTAGCACCCATGCCAACAAATCCTTCCTCCTCCACACTGCAGCCATGCAGCATACAGCGATGTCCTACCAACACATTCTTGCCGATCAATGTGGGCGTGCCGCCAACCGACGGGTCGTCCACGTGAATGATTGTCCCATCCTGAATATTGGCGCCCTCGCCAATCTCAATCCGGTGGCAATCCGCGCGCAGGACACAGCCATACCAGACCGAGGCATCGGCATCGATCCGCACGTCACCGCACACAACGGCCCCCGGCGCAACAAAAGCGTCGGCGTGGATTTGCGGCGTCTTGCCTGCAATGGCAAAAATCAGCGGCTTCATGATGGGTCCTCCCGGTCCGGATGATCTGGTTGATTGTCCGGGTGTGCGTCGATAAAGGCTGGATGCGCCGTACACGCCGCTTCAACGGCCAGCAATCGGTCTAGCCCGGAAAGATCACCGCCAAACCGGCGCACCGGCGCCAATTGGGGGATCAAAAATGCCTCCGCCAGCCCTGGTGTATCGCCAAAGCTAAACATGCTGTTCACGCCCGGCTGGTGGCGGGCAATTAGCTGTTGCGCGGCGTGCAAGGCCTTGACCGGCCAGCGATTGATCCAGTTGGCAATGTCGGTTTTGGAAAAACCATGGTCATCCTGCAGCATGGTCAGTACACGCAGATTCCCAAAAGGTTGGGCTTCACAGGCAATGGTCATGGCAACGGCCTCCACTTGCGCCGCCTTAGCCGGGTCAAGCGGGGTAAGGGGTTGATCCGGATAGGCCCGATCAAGATAGCGGATAATAGCCAGCGATTGGGTCAGCAGATCCCCATCATCGGTCTCAAGGCTAGGCACAAGATTTTGTGGATTGATCGCGGTATAGCCCGGCGCCGTTTGTGCACCCGCCAGCAAATTGACGGGTACATATTCGGCAGTTAGCCCCTTTAAGGCCAAGGCAATCCGTACACGCCAGGTGGCGCTTGATCGCCAATATCCATATAGTTTCACGGGCCGTGCCTTTCCTTCAACAGAATACGCGGCTGACCACCATAGGGCGCGGTCCGGCCCCTGCAAAGGGTGCCCCTCAAAGGGCCAGCCTCGACGTGGTCGCCTGTTAGCCGAACCGGCGGTATTGTTTTCTTGCTCACCTTGGGGGTGCATATCTTTCGGCTGACAACAGGTTATTTGGTCCACCCTTTGGGCCGCCGCCTTGTGTGGCTTATCGCTCTTGCGGCTGTGCTCGGCGGCTGTATCAGCGACCCCGATATTGCGCCGCCGGTGCGGATGCCGGCCCTCGTCGGTTTGGATACGGCGGACCCGGATGATGATGCCGTGATCAGTACCGATGGCACCGCGCTAGCTATGACAGTTTGGCAGGCGGCATCAATCGGCACCGCGCCAAATGCCATCCTGATCGCCGTTCACGGGATGAATGATTACGCCCATGCCTTTGCCGGTGCTGGCGCGGCGTGGTCAGCCGCCGGGTTGACTGTCTACGCTTATGATCAGCGTAGTTTTGGCCGCAATCACCGTGCGGGGTCGCCCTGGCCAGGGACGGCGCAACTGGTTCTTGACCTTCAGGCGATGGTGACCGCAGTGCGCGCTCACCATCCGGGGGTGCCGGTTTTTGTGCTGGGCCATTCCATGGGCGGGGCCTTGGCGATGGCGGCCAACCGCACGGACCGGTCGACCGCGGCGATGCCGCTTGCTGATGGCGTTATTCTGGCGGCGCCGGCGATTTGGGGCGGTGCGCGGATGCCTCTGGCTTACAGGATGACCTTGTCGATCGCGGCAACATTTGCGCCGGGCAAAACGCTAACCGGCGCGCGCGCTGCCCGTCAGTCTACGGATAATATTCCTATTTTGCGCGGCATGCAGGCTGATCCCTTTGTCGTCAAGGAAACACCCTTGCGCACGATTGCCGGTCTCGTCCGGCTCATGGGCCGCGCCAACCAAAGCGCGCACCATCAACAGGGCGAGGTTCTTTTTCTCATGGGATGCCGCGATGAGCTTGTGCCGGTCAACGATCTGGCGGATGTGGCGAGAACGATTTCTGACACTTTGCCCACCCAAACCACCATGATTGCCTATCCGGCGGGCTGGCATTTACTGTTTCGTGATCTGCAGGCGCACAGAGTGTGGACGGACGTGGCTGACTGGGTGTTGGCCCGTACCCAAAACTCGAAACCGCGCGTGATTGCCATTCATGATACCAACGACGAACAAACCGGGGCCTGCGCCCAACACCGCTGAAATTTCCGGACGGCGCCCCATAAAAATGGCACCGCACAGCCGCGTATGAGACTAGCCGTACGGTGCCATTATGCTCACGACTAATGCCGCTCACTGGTTTCGGAGCCCGACATGCACCCGTCACCAACAGCACTGGCGTTAAACGGTGTAAAACATTCAGGGTTAGGGGTTTGGGGCAGGCCTGAATGTTTCGGGAACGAGGTTCACCGCTTGAGCCCTCCCTATTTGCCTGTAAATCCCTTCCATAATCTTAAAATTATTTCATAATTCGCATTTTAAGAGAAAATATAGCGTATTGGGGCGTGTTTTGAGGGTACGCGGGGCTGATTTGCGCAAAAATCCGGTGGATCGGTTAAATTTATCTTGAAGTCTTCCTGTCATTATCCCGGCAATTGCGCGTCCTACGGGGAAAGACGTTATGTGGAAGTCGGTCTTTTTTATCATGCTATTCGGGATGGCCATGGCGGCCACCCTGTCTGCGGCCATGGTGGAGAGCCATAGCGGTAAGAATTCCGTCATCGATAAAGTGGCGGGTAGTGTTGCGCGCGGTGTGGGTCAGATTGAAAATTCTGGTCCGGCGCTCGACAAGGTTCTCGGCAAAATCGATCTCGACCTGCCCACCCTGAGCGGCGAGAAAAAGCAATATAACGGTGAGGACAATACCGGTGCTGATCATACGGGTGAGGACTTTACCGGCCGTACGTTAAACGCAGCAAATTTCAACGGCGCCTCGCTGGCCGGTGCTGTGTTTGCGGGCAGCATCATGGAGGAAGCCGGGCTCGTGGCTGCTTATGCGCCCACGGCGAATTTTTCCAAGGCGCGGCTCAAAAACGCCAACCTGTCGGCTGGTATTTTTACCGGTGCCAATTTCAACCGGGCAAATTTGCGCGAGGCAACGGCGCGCGCGGCGGATTTTGCCGGCACAGACCTGAGCGCGGCCAATCTGTCGTTTGCGTCTTTTTCGCAATCAAATTTTGCCATCGCGAATCTTTCCGATGCTTATCTCGTCAGTATGCGGGCCTTCGGCGCTGACTTTTCTGGTGCGCAGTTTGTGGGCGCTGATGTTCAAGGGGTACGCTTTGAACAAGCAAAACTGATGAACACGGACTTTTCCGATGCCGATGTTGATCAATCGATATTTACGGGCGCCGATTTATCCGGGGCGTCGCTGGCTTCGGCAAAGAACCTCAAACAGACCCAGATTGCCGATGCGTGCGGGAATAAAGCAACAACACTGCCACCGGGAATCACAATCTCCCCCTGTGAATGAGGTGGGGCCTTGTTTAATCTTCGTGCCCCCGCGCATTGGTACGGCAGCACCGAAAGCGCAGAAAAACGCGTTTGCAGACGACGAAATTAGATTTTTCGGTTGGGCTCCTAATTCGCCCGGGACAGAGATGTTTGCACAAGCGTGCGCAGGGCCTCGGTGTCTTCCGTCGCTGGCACCGAGCTTAAATTGGCAATCGCTTTGTCGGCATATTGGCCGGCAAGGGCGAGTGTTTTGCCCACCGCGTCATGGCGCACCATGATCTCACAGGCGACGGCGAAATCTTCGTCCGCTTGCTGACCATCGGCAATGGTACGCTGCCAGAACTGGCGCTCCTCCGCGTCGGCGCTGGCCACACTTAAAATTACGGGCAAAGTCATTTTGCCTTCGCGGAAATCATCGCCCACGGTTTTGCCAAGCTTGCCTTCAAAACCGGTATAATCAAGCGCATCATCAACCAGCTGATAGGCGATACCAAAATCGCGGCCAAAGGCTTCCATGGCCACTTCCTCACGCTGGGGGGCGCTGGCGATGATGGCACCGGTATGGGTTGCCGCTGCAAAAAGAGCCGCGGTTTTGGCGTTGATCACGTCGATATACATCTCACGGGTGGTTTGCAGGTTTTTCTGGGTTGCCAGTTGTAAGACCTCGCCCTCGGCAATCACGCTGGAGGCATGGGAGAGAATTTTCAGAACACGGAGGTTCTCCGCCGAAACCATCAATTCAAACGCGCGCGAAAAAATATAGTCGCCAACGAGAACGCTTTCCTTATTGCCCCAAATCACATTGGCGGTTTTCGTGCCCCGGCGCAGACGCGATGCATCGACAACATCATCATGCAGAAGGGTCGCGCCATGGATCAACTCAACCGCGGCAGCCATCAAGATATGGTGCCCGCCGCGATAGCCGAACAGCCGCGCGGCACTGAGCGTGAGCATCGGGCGCAAGCGCTTACCGCCGGCATTGATCAAGTGACCGGCAAGATCGGGGATCATGGCCACGGGCGAATCCATCCGCATCATGATTTCCTGGTCCATCCGGCCAAGGTCATCGCGGGTCAGGGCGCGCAAACTGGCGACCGCCTGTGCGAATGTTGTTTTTTCCGAGGATGTCACCAAGGCCAATGACACAAGCCAAGCTCTTTCTTTCAAATCGCGCATGCCAACCAGCGCGGTGCGGGCGCACCCTGGCGGGCGCAGGCGTCACCCATATCATAAAGCAACGAGGCCCGAAGCGCGGCGGCACAGTGACCTTTTGTAAAATGCCGGTCAAGCAAAACCGAGGCTCGCGGGCTCGCCCCACTGGTAGAGATATAAGAGGGCTTACGGCGGGGAAAAGCGCTGATCCTGCGTCATTTTCGTAAACGTCTTTCATTTTCTCTCCCCTGCTTTTTATACCCCGCTTCTCCGCCGTGTGGGCCGGTCCTTGAATGGGTCCGTTGATCGGCTTACTTCGCCATGATGGAAAATGAACAAAAAACACTGCCCGCGCGTTTGGCGACGATCGCGCGCAGCCTCCCCTTCATTGGTGAAGGCAAACCAACCGTCAGCGTCATCGATTTTCAAGGGGCAATCGGGGCCGGCGGCGGTGGCCCAGGCGCACGCCGGTCAATTTCCCACGCAAAATTTGAACCTGTGATTGAGGCGGCATTTAAGCCAAAAAACCTGAAAGCGGTGGCGTTATCCATCAATTCACCCGGCGGTTCCCCGGTGCAGTCGCGGCTGATTTTTCAAACCATTCGGCGTCTGGCAACAGAAAAAGAAACCCCGGTTCTGGCCTTTATTGAGGATGTGGGGGCGTCAGGCGGTTATCTGCTGGCGATTGCGGCGGATGAGATCTTTGCCGATGCCTGTTCCATTGTGGGGTCCATCGGGGTGATCTCCGCTGGGTTCGGTGCGCCCGAACTCCTCGCCAAGTGGGGTGTGGAACGGCGGGTCTATAAGGCCGGGGATAATAAATCGACGCTCGATCCGTTCAAACCGGAAGACCCGGAGGATATCGCGCATTTTCAGACCTTGCTTGATGACACCCACGACACTTTTATCAACATGGTCAAAGACCGACGCGGCACCCGCGTGGACACTGGCTATGAGGATACATTTTCAGGGCGGTTCTGGTCGGCGCCCGGGGCCAAGGCCCGGGGTCTGATCGATGATATGGCCCAATTGCCAAGTCTTTTGCGGGCCCGGTTTGGCGATGCGGTGGCGATTAAGCGATTTAGCCCTAGCGGCGGGTCGTTGGTTTCGCGTCTCACGGGCAGCGGCCTTTCGGCGCCGTCTCGCAGTTTCGGTGCCGGTGGGCGTATCGGCCCCCTGGCGGGTGCCGTCAGTGCAGATGATGTTGTCACAACGCTTGAAGAACGGGCCTTATGGGCGCAGTATGGGCTATAATGTCGCAATAAAATAAAGCCATCTCACCACGGCTTAGGGCGACACCAATTTCGCGGCAATTGGGAGGCGCGTATGGGATCCCTCGGGTCAGTGCTGGCCGGCATGATTGTCGCCATCGCGGGCGTGCGTTTCGGTCGATATCTTGAGCGCCGGGCATTGGCACAGCGCCGTGACCATCGGGGGGCGGCGGCAGGCAGCGGGCCAACGCCTGAGGCGGGCCAACGGGCACACAAAATCATAGACGCGAAGGCCGATCCGGCCACCGGCACCTTCAAGACAGGGCGGCTATGAACATGGTGTGCCCATGACGGGGAACGCACCATCGGCGGCGGGGCCTGTTGCCTATATTGATCTCGAAGCCTCCGGCCTGGGCGATCAATCCTGGCCCATTGAGGTGGGGTGGGCGGTGGGGTTTGCCGCGCCCGTGGCCCGGTTGATCCGCCCCCATCCCGATTGGCCCCTGGCCGCATGGGACCCAAAGGCCGCCACCTTGCATGGGATTGATCAGGAGACGCTAAATACCGAGGGCGAAGACCCCGTGACCGTGTGCAAACAGCTGAACAATGCGCTCGCCGGACATAAGGTTTATTCCGATGCGCCCGATTGGGACGGCTATTGGCTTTATCGCCTCCATAGCGCTGCGCGCATGAAACAGACTTTTTCGGTGTTCCATTTTGGTGATCTCATGCCGAACATTTCCCTCGCAGAGAAAATGGATCTGGTGGCAAAGGCCAATGCCATCGCGCCCCATGTTCACCGCGCCGCCGATGATGTGGTGCATATGCAAACCCTGCATCAATTGGTGTTGGAGGATGACCCGGCCGCGGGGTAGCTGGCGTATAGATGGTGGGTCTATCGCATTGCGCGATGGGCGGCGACATCGGCGGGATCATCATGACGGCCTTACCCATCACGGACATTTACAAGGATGAACGGGCAGCCCTCGCCCCCACACGGTCTTCGACCCGGTCTTTTGAGCGGCTGACGATAGATCATCCGGACGGTACTATAGCCGCCTGGCGCTCGCCCGCCTTCACGGAACCCGGCCAGACGGGGCAAAACGCCAACACAAGCCCGCATCTCGTTTTTGCCCATGCCACGGGCTTATGCGCGGCAGCCTATCTGCCGATCCTGCGCCAGCTTGATCCCCATATTGGCGTGACAGCTGTTGATATGCGTGGCCATGGCCTCACCCAATTGCCCACGCCCACGCCCATGCCGCTCGCGTCCTGGCAGGTTTATGCCGACGATCTTGCCCATGTGGTGAAGACAGTGCGCAATGAGCCGCCACCGAGCCGTGCGCAAATTACCGGTGCGCGAGCGAAAGCCAAACAAGCGAGGGGGCCGCTTTATTTGGCAGGTCACTCGATGGGCGCCGTTTCCCTGACCCTGATGTTGGCCCGAAATCCCCATTTGGCGGCGCGGCTCCTCCTCCTCGAACCCGTTGCAATGCCGCAATGGTTTAACCGGTTTGCGGGCACGCCGGCATGGGGCCCGTTCCGCCGGCGGTTTTACATGGTTGTGAACGCGCAAAACCGGCGCGACGGCTGGGCAAGCCGCGCCGCGGTTCGCACCTCCTATCTGAAAAAACGATTTTTTGCGGCGTGGGACCCAGATTGCCTCGCTGGCTATCTGGAGGACGGGCTCACCGCGGCGCCGCACACGGACGACCCGGAACGACGCATCCGGCTCTCCTGTACACCCCAATGGGAGGGGGCAACCTTTGGCGCGCAAGCCAACGCATTCTGGCCAGCGGCAAAAAAAGTGGCCGATCGCTTGCGGGTTGTGAGCGCGGCCAGCAAATATTCAACGGTTCGCAAGGGGGCGAGGGCCCGCTTTCGCCGGCTCGGTATTGATCTCACGGTCCTGCCCGGTGTTGATCACATGTTTCCAGTGTGTGAGCCCGCGCATATGGTTGATGCCCTGCAAACAATGATGAACCCCCCGGCTTCCTGAAACGCCAATCGTAAAACAAACCGCGTTATGAGTTCGAAACAGGGTTTCGGGCCGAATGGCTTTTTGCTATGCACCGCCGACTGCAACGCGGTGTCGCGGTTGGTCAGCGCCGAACATGATGGTTGTCGGCGCACCTGATGGCCACCATGGCAACGCGTGCGAACCGAAAAACAGGCAGATCCTGGCATCTAATTTGCGGCATGATCGCCGGCATATCGCGCACGCCCGTGCGCCCGCGCCGGGGGCGGCGGGATTTGCGCCCTTCAGATTGAACGACCACACGATTGAACGAAGAAAGGTCTCACCATGAGCCAAACCCCGGGGGCCCCCCAGATTACCGGCAAACTCTTTCTCTTTGAGCGCCCGGAGCTTTTGAACAAGGAACAGCACGGCAATCTTGGCGTATCACCGCCGGCAGCGCCCTGTAAGTTTTGTGCTAATGTTGCTGCTATTCCGCTGACCGCCAGCGAAATTCCCGCGGCGGTCAAGGATTACCCGGTAGTTTTCTTGTCCGCTGAAGAGCCGGTGCCGCTGGCCGTTGTTGGTCTGATCGATCAGCTTAATCTGTTTGTTGATGAAAACGGCAAATGGGCAGACGACACCTATATTCCCGGCTATGTGCGCCGCTATCCGTTTGCCATTGCGTCGGAAACCGGCGGTGAGCGTTTGGCGATTGTTGTGGACACCGCCTATGACGGCATTGTGCCCGGCGGCGAAACGCCCTTGTTTGACAATGGCGAGCCCACGCAAGCCACCCAACAGGCCATCGAATTCTGTAAGGCTTATGAGACCGATCGGCGGATGACGGATCAGTTCGTCCAGCTTGTGAAAGACTCCGGTCTCGTGAAGCCCCAGGCCGCCCAGTACACACCGCGCGACAGCAGCGAACCCAAACCGTTCGCCCAATATTTCGGCGTTGACGAACAGGGTATGAACGAGCTCACGGACGAGCAGTTCCTGACTTTGCGCAAATCAAACATCCTGCCGTTTTTATATGCGCAGCTCATGTCGCTCGGCAATTGGCGCAATCTTTTGATGCGCCGCGCCAAACGCTTTGGTCTGACTGAGGACGAAGTCTTCAAACAGATTAATCTAAATTAGAGCGTTGCGTCCGGATACGCGTGAGACCGGAGAGTAAAAGCGTCGTCCTGATTGCAAGTGAAGCGACGACGCCTTCGAGTGTCATTCTTCACTGGCCCTCACATGTCACACAGAATACCCGCCAGTCAGACCCGACTGGCGGGTTTTTTTATGCCGCGACGGCCATATCTCATGCCGCCGCGGCGCTGTTTTTTACGCGTTGTGGAAAAAAGGGGCTATACAAAAGAACAAAGAGCGAATATAGAACAGAAATAGAACATCTAGCCCCATAGACGGAGAGCACCATGGAAAAAGAAATATTGCAAGACGCGGTTGGACTCGGCGTAGTCATTACAGTGATCGCGGCGGCCCTGGTGTGGGGTGCTTTTGTCTAACCTCTCACCGGTGATGGGATAGGGGCTTGGCGGGGGACATCGCCGTATGGCGAGGCCGGCGTGCCATGAGGAGGTCAGTATGACGGCGGGCAACACAAAAGAGACCGCACCGGCGCCTTTTATCCATCTGCATACCCACTCGGCTTACTCTTTATCGGAGGGGGCGATCCCGATCTCGCGGTTGCGCGATTTATGCGCTGAACATGACATGCCGGCGTTGGCGATCACCGATACTAATAATCTGTTCGGGGCGCTGGAGGCGTCGGAGGTTTTGAGCGCGGCGGGCATTCAGCCGATTACCGGGCTCCAGCAGTCAATTCTTGATGAGGATTTTGGGCTGCCCTTTGACCGGCAGGGTCTGGCCCGAGGCCGGGCCCTCGTCCTCCTGGCGCAGGATCGGACGGGGTACGAAAACCTTCTCAAGATTAACAGCCGGGCGTTTCTTGATTCTGCGCGCGAGGATGGGGCGTGTGTGCCGTTGGCAATGCTTGATCAGCATGGGGAGGGGTTGATTTGTCTGACCGGCGGTATTGACGGGCCCATCGACCAATTGGTGCGCGATGGCCGCGTGGATGAGGCGAAAACAGCGCTTGAGGGTCTCGCTCGTCAGTTTGATGGCCGTCTTTATGTGGAGATACAACGTTATCCCGGTCTTGAGGCGAACCGCGGCGGTGGTCAGACGGGGCAGGAGGCGGAGCGTGCCTTGATCGACCTCGCCTATGGGCTTGGCTTGCCCTTGGTGGCAACAAACGAGCCCTATTTTCCCGAGCCCGGCGACCATGAGGCCCACGATGCGCTCTTGTGTATTGCGGCGGGTGCCTATGTGCATCAGGAGGATCGCCGTCAGGTCTCCGTTGACCACCATTTTAAGTCCGGCAAGGTGATGAAGGCCCTTTTTGCCGATCTGCCGGAGGCCTATGCCCACACGGCGGAGATTGCCCGGCGCTGTGCTTTTCGCCCCCGCACCCATCCGCCGATCCTGCCCAATTTTCTGTCCGCCTCGGCCGGGGGCCCGCTCGACCCAGCGTCTAAAAAACAAGGTGATCAGCCCCCAGAAGATCCGCCAAAAGATGATCAAACCGCCGATGAGCGCATGGCGCTGGAAAAACTGGCGCGTGAAGGTCTGGAAAAAAGACTGGACACTATAGAATTAGCCGCCGACCGATCCGCCTATGAGGACCGGTTGAAAATTGAACTCGATATTATCAATGGCATGGGGTTCCCGGGCTATTTTTTGATTGTTGCTGATTTTATTCAGTGGGCAAAAGCGCAAAATATCCCGGTGGGTCCTGGCCGGGGCTCCGGCGCTGGCTCTCTCGTTGCCTACGCCCTGACCATCACCGATCTTGATCCTTTGCGTTTTGGTCTGCTGTTCGAACGGTTCTTGAACCCCGAACGGGTGTCCATGCCTGACTTCGATATCGATTTTTGTCAGGACCGCCGCGATGAGGTGATCCGGTATGTGCAGGACAAATATGGCCACGACCGCGTGGCGCAGATTATCACCTTTGGTAAACTACAGGCGCGGGCGGTTTTGCGCGATGTGGGCCGCGTCCTGAACATGCCGTTCGGTCAGGTTGATCGATTGTGCAAACTTGTTCCCATTAATCCGGCCAGCCCGGTGACCCTGGCCGAAGCTATCGCCACCGAACCGAAACTGCGTGAGGAGCGCAAGGGCGATGCAACCGTCGCGGCGCTCCTTGAAAAAGGATTGAAGCTCGAAGGGCTTTATCGCCATGCGTCAACCCATGCGGCTGGCGTTGTTATTGGGGACCGGCCGCTTGATGCGTTGGTGCCGCTCTATCTTGATCCGCGTTCGGATATGCCGGCGACCCAATTTAATATGAAATGGGTTGAACCGGCAGGGCTGGTGAAGTTCGACTTTCTTGGCCTGAAAACCCTCACGGTGATCGACCGGGCGGTGGGCTTTATCCGGGAGCGGAACATTGATGTGGATATGGAGACCATACCGCTCGATGATCGCAAGACGTTTGACATGCTTGGGGAGGGGCACGCCACCGGGGTCTTCCAATTGGAAAGCGCCGGTATGCGCGCCACCCTGAAATCCATGAAGCCCGACAGCCTTGAGGATATTATTGCCCTTGTCTCGCTTTACCGGCCGGGACCCATGGAAAATATTCCCACCTATATTGAGCGTAAACAGGGCCGTCAGGACCCTGATTATTTGCATCCCAAACTTGAAGGTGTTCTGAAAGAAACCTATGGGGTGATTATCTATCAGGAACAGGTGATGCAAATTGCCCAGATTCTGTCGGGCTATTCCCTGGGCGAGGCTGACCTTTTACGCCGTGCCATGGGCAAAAAGAAAAAGGAGGAGATGGACAAGCAGCGCAAACGCTTTGTTGATGGCGCAGCCGACCGCGGCGTCGAAGCGGCGAAGGCCTCGTCAATCTTTGATCTCGTTCAGAAATTTGCCGGCTACGGGTTTAACAAATCCCATGCCGCCGCCTATGCGCTGATCGCTTATCAAACTGCGTGGCTCAAGGCGAATTATCCCGCGGAATTTCTGGCCGCCTCAATGTCGCTGGACCGAACCAATACCGACAAGTTGGCGATCTTTTTGAAAGAGACAAGGCGCCAAGGCATCACCGTGCTGCCGCCCCATGTGAACCATTCAAAGATGGATTTTTCGGTGCGCGACGGCGCCGTTGTCTATGCCTTGTCGGCGGTAAAAAATGTTGGCGAGTTGGCCATGGCGCAGATCGCCGAGAGCCGAACACGCAATGGCGTTTTTACCGATCTGCATGATTTTGCCGAGCGCGTTGATCTTAAACAGGTGGGCAAGCGGGCGCTGGAAAACCTTGCCCGCGCAGGGGCTTTTGACGAGATCAGCGCCGGGCGCAAGGCGGCAATGGCCGCGGTTGATCTTCTGGTGCGCTCTTCTGCCCGCCACCATGAGGAATTAAACAGCGACCAGGGCGGCTTGTTTCAGCTCGATGATGCGCCGGTTCTGGAACGCCCACGCTTGCCGCAAGCCGAGGAATGGCTGTCCATGGACCGGCTCACCGAAGAGTTCAAAGCCATTGGCTTTTATTTTTCGGGCCATCCGCTTGATGATTATGAGCGCGAGCTTGCCAAACTGAACACGGTCACGGGGGTTCAGGCCGCCGAACGTGTGCACCAGGACGGCGAAAACGCTTTTCGGGTGGCGGGTATTGTCCGGGCCATCAGGGTGCGGCGGTCAAAATCGGGCAAGCCCTTTGCCTGGGTGGAAATTTCCGATCCCGCAGGGGAGTATGAAGTGACAGTGTTTTCGCGGGTGCTTGAAAATGCCCGCGATCTGTTGGAGCCCGGCAATCTCGTCTTGTTGAGCGTTACCGCCGATGAGAGTGACGGCGGCGATGTGCGGTTTATTGCTGAAACGGCGTCCCAGCTCGATAAGGCGGCAGCGGATACCAGCTCACAATTGCGCATCCGTCTGGCAACGCCCGAAGCCCTGGACGGCATTAAACGACGATTGGAAACGGTAAAACCTGCCGCGCCAAGTGAACGCGGCGACGTCATTTTGCGTTTTGTCCTGCCTGAAACCGGCCGCGAAATTGATCTCAAACTGGCTGAAGCTGCCGCGGTCACGCCGCAAATGCGCAGTGCGCTCAAAACCATTGACGGCGTTTATGATGTGGAGCTTTTGTGAACGCCAACCGGCGGCATCGCCGGCAAATGATTGGTACCCCGGCGCGCTAGAAAGGGGACAGGCAAATTGGCCCCGAAAACCGGGCCTAAACCGGCGCCGGGCAGTTGATCTTTTGCGGCCAAAGGTCTAACTCCGCGCGATCACTCACGCAGATGCCTTCCGCGGTGGCGGTTTGGGGGCTTCGGTCCCGAAAACGCATCCTGGCACTGCGGCGGAAAAACCGACGGAGATTTTTATGGCGCTGCCTGATTTTTCAATGCGCCAGCTGCTTGAGGCTGGCGTGCATTTTGGTCACCAAACCCATCGCTGGGATCCGAAGATGAAACGCTACATCTTCGGTGATCGCAATGGCATCCACGTGGTTGACCTTTCCCAAACCGTACCGCTCCTGCACCAGGCGCTGGTGAAAATTCGTGACGTTGTTGCCGGTGGTGGCCGGGTCCTTTTTGTGGGCACCAAGCGCCAGGCCCAGGCGCCAATCGCCGAGGCCGCAAGCCGGTGCGCACAATATTATATGAATGTGCGCTGGCTTGGCGGAACCCTGACGAATTGGGAAACAATTTCGAATTCGATCCGCCGACTGAAGGAAATGGAAGAACTCCTGTCCGGCGGTGGCAAGGGCCTGACGAAAAAAGAACAACTCCAATTAGAACGCGAGCGGGTCAAGCTTGAGGCATCCCTTGGCGGTATTCGCGAGTTGGGCGGTCTGCCCGATCTGATGTTTGTCATTGATGTGAAGAAAGAAGCAATTGCCATCCAGGAAGCCAAAAAGCTTGGCATCCCCGTGGTGGCGGTTGTTGATACCAATTGTAACCCGGATAATATCGACTTTGTTATTCCGGGTAATGACGATGCCTCGCGCGCAATTGCTCTTTATTGCAATCTTGTGGCCGACGCGGTGATTGACGGCATTTCCGAAAGTCAGGGTGCGCTTGGCGTTGATATTGGCGCCATGGAAGAAGTACCAGCTGAGGCGGCGCTTGCCGACGCGGTGCCAGCGCCAGAGGAAACCCCGGCCGATATGCCTGCGGACGCAACCACAGAAGCGGTGGCAGAAACGCCAAAAGCCGATGGGGATGCGGCGGCCACACCGGCCTAAAAGCAACAGGTCTCGCCCCAAAGCGGGACGGTTGTATTATAATTTCCAGCCCGCACGGCGCTTAAGTGTTGGTGGGGGCTGGTTGACCTCTTCTCGTTTTATGATGCCGTACCTGCTCTGGTGCCATACGGCCATTTAACTTAGTCACGACACGTAGCATTACACATCCACCAGGTGATGGCAGGTCACAAAAACCCCGAACAGGGTCAGCCGAACTGACCGTCCACGGGACTGCCATCCTGAACAACACATTGAAGGAGAAAACCTCATGGCCGCAATTACAGCAGCAATGGTAAAAGACCTGCGGGAGCAAACCGGCGCAGGCATGATGGACTGCAAAGCCGCCCTCAAGGAAACCGACGGCGACATGGAAGCGGCCATCGACTGGTTACGCAAAAAAGGCCTGTCCAAGGCTGCCAAAAAAGCCGGCCGCACGGCCAGCGAAGGTCTTGTTCAAGTTGCTGTTGAAACCGCCGGCGCGGGTGCCAGCGGTGTGCTTGTTGAGGTGAACTCCGAAACAGACTTTGTGGCGCGCAACGAAGTGTTTCAAAGCATGGTACAGGAAATCGCCAAGGCCGGGCTCGCCACGGGTGGTGATCTGGAAAAACTGAAGGCGGCGTCGTTTCCGGGTACGGATAAAAGTGTTGAGGCCCATGTGGCTGAAATGGTTGGCCAGATCGGGGAGAATTTGTCCCTGCGCCGCAGTGTTGGTCTCGCCGTGCAAACAGGCGCTATTGCCTCCTACGTACACGGACAAGTTGTTGACGGTGCTGGTAAAATTGGTGTGTTGGTGGCGCTGGAATCCGAGGGCGACAAGAACAAGCTTAATGCTCTCGGTAAACAGATTGCCATGCATATCGCGGCGGTAAATCCCCTGGCTGCCCGTATTGATGATCTTGATCCGGAGATTGTTGAGCGCGAAAAAAGCGTTCTCGCCGACCAGGCCCGTGCCTCCGGCAAGCCAGAAGAGATCATCGGCAAAATGGTTGAGGGTCGTCTGCGCAAATTTTACGAGGAATCTGTTTTGTTGGAACAGGTCTTTGTGATTGATGGCGAGAATAAGGTTGGCAAGGTTATCGAAGCGGCGGGCAAAGATATTGGCGCGCCTGTTACATTGACCGGGTTTTCCCGCCTGGCGCTTGGCGATGGCGTGGAGAAAAGCGACGACGAGGACTAATACCTCGTCACGCCACGTGAACCGAGGACGGCGCTTTGTTTTTTCCCTTTAAGTGTCTCTGGACGGCGAAATGTACACACGTCGCCCGGAAACGCATTGGCCCCCGTTCGCGTCTCAAGATTTCAAAATAAAAGGCCGGGCCGGTGTCACCGCGTCCGGCTTTTTCCGTATTGTCGCGCTGAAGCCCCTACCGTTGCGCATCGGAATCGGGCACGTTCTCGATCACGTCGCGTCATCACCAAAAGGATATCCCATGGCCCCATCCGATCCGCCGGCATTTCAAAAGCCCGCCGAGGGGGTGCTGCGTTTTAAGCGGGTCCTTCTCAAAATTTCCGGCGAAGCGCTCATGGGGGATGGGCAGTTCGGGATCGACAACACGACTGTTGAGCGGGTGGCCGGTCAGGTCAAAGAAGCCCTGGACCTTGGTGTCGAGGTGAGCCTTGTGATTGGCGGCGGCAATATTTTTCGCGGTGTATCGCAGGCCGCCTCTGGCATGGAACGGGCCAGCGCCGATTATATGGGCATGCTCGCCACGGTGATGAACGCCCTTGCCATGCAAAATGCGCTGGAGCGTCAGGGCGTTTACACGCGGGTTTTGTCGGCCATTGAAATGACGGCGATTTGTGAGCCCTATATCCGCCGGCGCGCCATGCGCCATATGGAAAAAAAGCGGGTGGTGATTTTTGCCGCCGGCACGGGCAATCCGTTTTTCACCACCGATACGGCGGCGGCCCTGCGCGCTGTGGAGATGGGGTGCGAGGCGTTGTTCAAGGGCACGCAAGTTGATGGCGTCTATTCCGCCGATCCGAAAAAAGATCCGGATGCGGTGCGATTTGACCATTTGACCTTCCGCGAGGTGATCACCCGGGAGTTGCAGGTGATGGACCAGACGGCGATCACCTTGATGCGTGAAAATGATATTCCAATCGTGGTTTTCCCGCTTGGCGATGGCAAAGGCGCGAAATCGGGCGATGGTGAGGACGCTGAAACGGGGGGCATTGTTGGCGCGCTCACCGGGCGCGGTCCCTCCACCACCATCACCAATTAGGCCCGTAAGATGGATGCCGCCCGTGCCCGGTCGCCTGAAAATAGGGTGGTTTCACCACGCAGCTTCCTGTAAGAGCGCCCAATCAGAGTGGCGCTGCCCTGAAATTTTGGGTTGGCGACGAGGCTGACAAAGTTTTATTCCAGCGACAGGCAGGAGAGACGAATGAGTAATGATGCGGACATTAAGCACCTGCGCACCCGGATGGAGGGCACGCTGGCCGCATTGAAGACCGAATTTTCCGGACTTCGCACGGGCCGGGCGAGCGCCAGCCTCGTGGAGCCGATCATGGTTGAGGCCTATGGCTCGCCAACCCCGATGACCCAGGTTGGCACAGTTAACATACCCGAACCGCGCATGATCTCGATCCAGGTGTGGGACAAGGCTAATGTGGGCGCGGTGGAAAAAGCGATCCGTGACGCGGGTCTGGGCATCAGCCCGGTAGTTGACGGCACCAATGTGCGCATCCCTATCCCGCCCCTGACCGAGGAGCGCCGGATCGAATTGACCAAAGTGGCCGCCAAATATGCAGAGCAATCAAAGGTGGCCGTGCGCAATATTCGCCGCGATGGGATGGAAGCCATCAAAAAGCAGGACGGCGTTTCGGAAGATGACCAGAAACGCGATTCCGGTGAGGTGCAGAAACTTACCGATGAAATGGTCAAGTCGATTGATGAGATGCTGGCCGCCAAGGAAACAGAGATTATGCAGGTCTGACGCGCCACAAACCGCACGTGCTCTATCGGGTCGCCGCATCAGCGGTTTCGGCAGGCAACGCCGTTTTTTCGGTGAGACTTCATCCGATTTGTGTATAGTTGCGGGCAATGTTCAGGGGGATGCGTCGGCTGGTGCTGACCGCAACCGAGCCAAAGAGGAAGGATCAGCGGTGAAATCCTCGCCCGCCACTGGCAAACTGGCTGACGCCACGGTGACTGATCCCCGGGGTGCAATCCCCCTCAACGCGGGTGCGGCCGGCCGCGTTAACGTGTCCGCATCGGATGGGCACGCGCGTGATCGTGAGCACACCGATCATCGGTCAAAACCAGTGCCGCGCCATGTTGCAATCATTATGGATGGCAATGGCCGCTGGGCAAAGGCGCGCGGTCTTGCCCGTGCCGACGGTCATCGCGAAGGCGTTGAGGCGGCCCGCCGTGCGGTTGAGGCCGCGGGAGACCTCGGGGTAAAATATCTAACCCTGTATAGTTTCTCTACGGAAAATTGGCGCCGTCCCGCAACGGAAGTTCGTGACCTGATGGACTTACTGCGCAAATTCATTGCCGTTGATCTGCCAAAGCTTGCCACCGAAGGCGTGCGTGTACGGATCATTGGCGATCGGCGCAGCCTTGATTTCGGCCTCAGGACCTTGGTCGAGCGCGCCGAACGCGAAACGGCCCATAATGATCAATTTTATTTGCAGATTGCGTTTAACTATGGCGGGCGCGACGAGATTGTCCGGATGGCCCAGGCGGTGGCTGCGCGGGTGCAAGCTGGTAGTCTTGGCGTGAAGGAAATTGACGAAAAGACCCTCAATGAATTTCTTGATACTGATGGATTACCGGACCCCGATCTTGTGGTGCGGACCAGCGGGGAAAAACGGGTTAGTAATTTCCTGATCTGGCAGGCCGCGTATGCGGAATATGTATTTCTCGAAAACCATTGGCCGGATTTTGACACGGCGCTTTTTCAAACGGCCGTTCAAGAGTACCAAACCCGGGACCGGCGTTTTGGCGGCGTTGATAAACCCAACCTGGCCGGCGATACCGATGCCCCACAAAGCGGTATTGATGCCCCTGCCACACCGGTGAAACGCCGCGTGGATCTCGGCGGTTAACTCCCCATGGAAACACCCGGGCCCGAAAGCCAGACGCGTACAGGGTCAACGCGTATCCGTGTCCTGTCCTCAATCGCGCTGATCCCGGTTGCTGTGCTAGCAATCTATTTGGGCGGCTGGCCCTTCACCGCTCTTGTGGCCGTTGCGGGGTTGATCATGGTTGGCGAATGGGCCGTAATGATTGATCAGCAAGCTGATGGGTTCTTTCCTACACCCGGCACAATCGCCGCTTTTTTTCCCGTTCACAACGCGGCCTTTCGCGGTCTGGCCCCTATGGCTGCCCTGGCTTTTGTATTTGCGGGTTTTCACCTCTATGCGCTTGCCTTGCTGGTTGCGGGCAGTGGTGGGCTTTTTGCGTTTGTCAGGGTCTATCGCCTGCGCGGGCAACGGTTCTGGGCGGCGTTTGGGGCGCTCTATCTAATCGTGCCGTGCGTGGCGCTGGTCTGGCTGCGTGCCGCCGTGCCGCATGGGGGTATACTGACCTTTTCGGTTTTTGTTGTTGTCTGGGCAACCGATATTGCTGCCTTTTTCGCTGGGCGAATAATTGGCGGGCCAAAACTGTTACCGGCGGTGTCGCCAAAGAAAACCTGGTCGGGAACGCTGTGCGGTGTGCTGGCGGGCAGTTGTGCCTTTGTTCTCATCGGCTTGGGCTTTTTAGATGTGCCGGAAAACCCGCATCGGATTGGTCTTTATGGCGGGCAGTTGGCGCTGGCGGGCGTGGGGCTGGCCATCGCCTCTATCGTTGGCGATATGGCCGAGTCGGCCATGAAGCGCGGTTTTGGGGTAAAGGATTCAGGCGATCTAATTCCTGGCCATGGCGGTGCGCTCGACAGGCTCGATGGCATGATTTTCGCGACCATGGCCATGTGTCTTACCCTTGTGGTCTATCGGTTTTTGCAAATGACGACCGCGGGTTAAGAGCCGAACCGAAAAATCCATTTTCGTCGTCTTCAAACGCGTTTTTCTGCGCTTCCGGTGCTCACGTACTATGCAAATGACGACCGCGGGTTGAGGGGGCGATGGGCTGTGGCCCGCTTGCCGCGCTGCGGGCGTAACTATAGGGCAAATTTGCGCTCGTCCATTGACTTTGCAAAAGGTGCCGGGCGACCTAGGCTAACGAAAGCGTGGGTGCCCGATCAAGAGGGATGCAAAGCCGTTCAAAGGGCCATGGTAATTATGGCTTACCCGGCTGGTAGGTGACAGAGACTATGACGTATACGAATTCTTCTGCGCCAGGGGCGTTGGCCCGTGATGGGGATCGGCGGGTGGCTATTCTTGGCTCTACGGGGTCGGTGGGGGTAAGTACCCTTGATCTGATTGCCCATGCCCATGCCAGGGGTGATGACAGCATTAAGGTTGCCGCCCTGACGGCGCACAATAATGCGGCGCTCTTGGTGGCGCAGGCGCGGGCCTTTCATCCGGATTTTGTTGCCATCGGTAACGAAGACAGACTTGACGAGGTGCGCAGTGCGCTCGCCGATTTGCCGGTTGAAGTGGGTGCGGGGCCCGGTGCGATTATTGAGGCGGCAGAACGCGATAGCGCCTGGGTCATGGGCGCGATTGTGGGGGCGGCAGGGCTCGCGCCAACCTTGGCAGCGGCGCGGCGCGGGGCCGATGTGGCGCTCGCCAACAAAGAATGCCTGGTTTGCGCTGGCGATGTGCTCATGGGAGCGATTGAAACCGCAGGCGGCGCGCTGTTGCCCGTGGATTCAGAGCATAATGCAATCTTTCAGGTTTTCGATTTTGAGCGGCCAGACCGTATCACCCGCCTGATCCTCACCGCTTCGGGCGGGCCGTTCCGCACACGGACGGCAGAGGAGATGAGCGATGTGACCCCCGAACAGGCTGTTGCTCACCCCAACTGGTCCATGGGCGCGAAGATATCGGTGGACTCAGCCACGATGATGAATAAAGGCCTTGAGCTGATCGAGGCGGCACATATTTTCCCGACGCCCCATGAACGCATTGAAATTCTTGTCCATCCGCAATCGGTGATCCACTCCATGGTTGAATATACCGACGGATCTGTGCTTGCGCAGCTTGGCACACCGGATATGCGCACGCCCATCGCCTCAACGCTGGCCTGGCCCGATCGTATGGAAAGCCCCAGCGAAAAGCTCGATTTTGCGAAAGTTGCTACACTGACCTTTGAAGCGCCTGACCCGGAACGGTTTCCGGCATTACGGCTGGCCCGTGAAGCGGTGGCCCGGGGCGGGGCGTTTCCGGCCTTACTGAATGCGGCCAATGAGGTTGCCGTGGCGCACTTTTTGGATCGGCGTCTGGCCTTCCGCGATATTGCCAATACCACGGCCCATGTGCTTGAGGCCGCGGCGCGGGAAAACTGGCCAGCACATCTTGATACGCTCGATGAGGTGATGCGTGCTGACGAGACCGGGCGCCGCCTGGCTGAAGAATTCTGCAAAACGCGAGCGGCCTGATTGTTTGCCTGGCGCAACGGGTGCCTTACCGCCTCATCGGCCCCAAAAACTTGTGCGCAACCGGGCTTTTGCCTGTTTTTCGCCTTGATGTGGGGGCATGTTATATGATTACATTTTGAGGCAAATGAAGGGAAATCAACGCCCCACCTCCGCGCTCGTTACGGTGCGCCCCGAACCTCCTCGCCAATCGTGGCCCCCGCTTGTTCCTCCTCCCCCAGCCAACAGGTCTTGAATGCCATTAGAGCAACTCCTGATCGTGCCGATTTCGGTGATCGCCTTCGGCATCTTGCTGATGTTCATCGTGTTTTTTCACGAATATGGTCATTTTTCAGTGGCGCGGCTCCTCGGTGTGCGGGTGGATGTGTTTTCCATCGGCTTTGGTAAGCCGTTGGCCCGCTGGGTAGACCGCAAGGGCACCGAATGGCGGATCGCGATGATCCCCCTTGGGGGCTATGTGAAGTTTTTTGGCGATGCCAATGCCGCCTCCATGCCCGACCGTCAATTGTCTGAGCCTGAACCGTCGGAAGAAAAAAACGCAGCGCGCCCCGGCACAACGCAGTTTCCGTCCCCGACAGAAGCGCTGGCCGCGGGCATGACGGCAGAAGAGCGCAAGGTGTGTTTTCATTTCAAACCCGTTTGGGCGCGGGCCATGGTTGTGGCCGCCGGGCCAATGGCCAATTTTTTATTGGCCATCGTCATTTTTGCCGGTCTGTTGATGGTTTTCGGACGCTATGTGGCGCCGCCCGTGGCCGGTGAAATCCGCGAGGGGTCAGCGGCGCAAGCGGCTGGGTTCCAGGTTGATGACCGCATCCTGGAAATCAACGGGCGCAGAATTTCCCGCTTCCGAGAGGTCCAGGGGCTGGTACAGCTGGGCACCGGCGATGAAATGACCGTGGTGGTGGATCGTGGCGGGGAACAGGTGACGCTAAGCGTGACACCGCGGCGCGAGGAAATCGTCGACGCCTTTGGCAACAAGGAATCGGTCGGTATGCTAGGCTTTATCGGCTACCCCGGCGCAGTGGAGTTCAGGAAATACGGGCCTTTGGCGTCCGTTGGCGAGGGGGCAAAAGAGGTTTGGCGGATCATCACCACAACGGTGCGGTTCTTGGGCCGTCTTATTCAAGGCAAAGAAAGCACCAAATTGCTGGGCGGGCCGGTGAAGATGGCAAAATATGCTGGCCAGGCCGCCTCTTCGGGGTTTTCCGATGATCGCCCGGCGGAAATTTCCTTTGTGGACCGGCTGAAAATCAGCCTAACCAATTTCATCAATCTCGCCGCGTTCATCTCGGTCTCCATTGGGTTTTTGAACCTTTTGCCCATTCCGGTTCTGGACGGCGGGCACCTGGTGTACTACGCGTTTGAAGCGGCCACGGGAAAGCCGCTCGATGCGCGGATACAGGCGGCGGGGTTTCAGATTGGGTTGGTCATTCTGTTCTCGTTTATGATTTTCGTGACCTGGAATGATATTTCCGGTTTGGTGGCGTCGGTGTTGACGACGCGTGGCTCTTGAGAAGCCAGGAATGAACAAGTCGGAATTGGCTGGGTTACCCAGCGCTGGCAGGAACAAAAAGGGTCATGAGTAGCAATGCATGTTGCGCCGGTTAGCGAAGTCACAGGCAAAATGACCACTGTTCCGTCTCGGTTGGCCGCCAGTTTGCGCAGCCGTCAGCAGTCCTTTGTCTCCACCATGAGCCTTCTAATTGCCACGGGCGGGCTTGTCTGCGCGCCGTTTGCGCAGGCGCAGCAGCCCGGGGCACCGCAACCCGGCCCCCAACCCGGCCCCCAGGGCGCGCCGCCTGGCGCCGGGCCCGGCCCCTCGCCCGAAGCGGCCGCCGCATTGCAACAGCTTCTTGCCCCGAAGGCGACGCCGGTTATTCGCGGCATTTCTGTTGCCGGTAATCAGCGGATCGAGCCGGAAACCGTCGCGTCTTATCTCACTTTGCAGCCGGGGATGACGGCCGAGCCGGCGCTTCTCGATCTGCAGGTGAAAACCCTATTCCAGACCGGGTTGTTTTCTGATGTAACGGTCAATGTCCAGCCGGACCAGACCTTGCTCGTGACGGTCAAGGAAAATCCGATCGTCAACCGCGTCCTGTTTGAAGGGAACAAGCGGCTTAAAGAAGATAAGTTCACGGAAGAAATTCAGCTGACGGCGCGATCCATTTACACCCGCGCCAAGGTCCAGGCCGACCAGCAGCGCATGATCGAGACCTATCGTGCCACAGGCCGCTTTGCCGCGACCGTCACCCCAAAAGTTGTGCCGCTGGCGCAAAACCGCGTGGATGTGATTTTCGAAATCGACGAGGGGCCCAAAACCGGGATCGCCAAGGTCAATTTTATTGGCAATGATATCTTCACCAGCGGGGAATTGCGCAAGGTTATCCTGACCTCTGAAAGCCGGTGGTGGAATTTCTTTGGGGGCAGCACCTCAAATTATGATCCTGATCGATTGGAGTTTGAACGCGAGCTTTTGCGCCAGCACTATGCAAAAAATGGGTATGCTGACTTTCAGGTGACATCCCTCGTAGCCGAGCTGACCCCGGATCGGAAGGAATTTTTCGTCACCTTTACGGTCGATGAGGGACCGAAATATACCGTAGGCGACGTAAAAGTGCGCTCCGCCCTCGACAAGCTTGATGAAGCGACCGTTGAGAATTTTGTGCCGATCCGCGCCGGGCAAGTGTTTAACGGCGAACGCGTTGAGAAGGCCGTGGAATCACTGACCTTTTTGACGGGTGCATCGGGCTATGCGTTTGTTGACGTGAACCCGCGCCTGACCCGCTATCCGGAAAGCAAGACCGTCGACATTACCTTCGAAATCAATGAAGGTCCGAAGGTTTATGTGGAGCGGATCAACATCAAAGGGAATACCGCAACCCTCGACCGCGTGATCCGCCGCGAATTGCGGATTGCCGAGGGTGATCCCTTTAACAAGGTTCAGGTTGATCGATCCGAAGCGGTGATCCGCTCCCTCGGGTTTTTCAGTGATGTGACGATTGAGGAAAAGCCGGGGTCGGCGCCAGACCGGACCGAGCTTGACGTGACCGTGCAGGAACAATCGACCGGCACTTTCTCTATTGGTGTGGGTGTGTCGTCTACGGACAGTTTTATTGCTGATGTTTCGGTGGAACAGCGCAATTGGCTTGGCCGCGGGGAAGCTGTACGCTTTCGGGTGCAAGCCTCGCAACGCACGCGTCAGGTTGATTTGCGCTATACCAAGCCACGCTTTTTGGGCCGTAACCTTACCGCCGGTGGTTCGCTCTTTTATAACCGGATCGATAATACAGCCCGGATCCTGGGGCAGGATTTGGGGCTTGGCGGCTTTATCCAAGAGCAGGTTGGTTTTGGCTTGAACACCGGTTTTCAGGTTTCCGAGTTTGGCCAGGCGGGCATCAGCTATCTTTTCACCCGTAGTGATGTTGATTTTGGTAGTGATGAACGTATCACGCCGCAATTTGTCGATAGTTTTGGCGCCGACATCTTCGCCGATGTTGACGATAACGGCATGTTTGTGAACCCCCTCACCGGGGAGATTATTGATCCGTTAACAGATGATGTGTTTTCGGTTCCATCTGGCCTTACGCAGGATGATATCATCCTTGCGCCGTTTGGAGCCCGCCTTGATGGGACGCCGTTTGTTAGTGCTGATGAGATTACCGATAATGATATTGCCTTTGGGGCCACACCGAACCCCACCTTTATTTTCGATGATTGCAGTCCCAATCTTGATATTCGCCAATTCCGGTGCGAATCGGAAGGCACGTTTACAACATCGCTCGTTAGTGCCTCTCTATCATTCAGTACCCTGAACGACCCGTTTAACCCATCTCGCGGCTGGCGCGCTCGCTCCATCGTTAGCGTGGCCGGTCTTGGTGGTAATGTGCAATATGCGCGCGGGGAATTTGATGGCGCTTATTATAAGCCGCTGCCTTTTCTCAATAGCTTTATCGGCGCGCTAAAACTGCGTGGCGGTTATATTACAGGCTTTGCCGGGGATACGGTACGGATCCAAGACCGGTTCCGCCAAGGCGCGCAAAGCTTCCGCGGCTTTGATATTGCCGGGGTTGGCCCGCGGGTTGTGGTACCAACGGTGTTTTCGGGCGCGGCAATTTTTGATGCTGAAACCCTGCAATCGGCGACACCACAGCAGATCAATAATGCAAGCGCGGCGTTGCCCAATGGCGGTTTCGACACCGGTAATTCTATCACCTTCCAGTCACAGTCCATTGGCGGCAACGCTTATGTGGTTGGGAGTGCGGAAGTCTTGCTTCCCTTACCGCTGCCCGATTCCTATGGCATCCGTGCGTCGATCTTCACAGACTTTGGCGCCGTCGGCCTTGTGGATGACGAAACACGCGCGTTGAACGAACAATTGGGCATTCTCCTCGATGTGTCGCCGACGCGGGTGAATGGTGACGGGACAATTGAACGGCTTGACCCTGATTTTCTGACCCTGGCGGCGCCTATTCAGGATGACTTTTCCTTCCGGCTTTCCGCCGGTGTAACCATCGGATGGAATTCGCCGTTCGGGCCCATCCGGTTTGATATTGCGGAGGTCTTCATCCGGGAATTCTATGATGAAGTGGAAGCCTTCCGCTTTAGTGCTGGGACAAACTTCTAACGGGTTGGCAGGGCCAATTCGACAATGTGTGAAAGGTAGTGAAATGAAGAAGATCTTTTTTAGTGTGCTGGGTGTGACAGTTCTGTCAATCAGTACCCTGATGGCAATGTCCATGAGCGAAGCGCAAGCGCAACGCAAAAAAGGCAATGCGGTAATTCTTACCGTCGTTCTGGATAATGTTGTTGCCCAGTCCAAGGCAGGCCAATCGGCGAGCGAGCAGGTTGAAAGCTATCGCAAAAGCGTTGTTGACGAGTTGACCAAGGAGCAATCCTCCTTTGAAACGCAAGTGCAGAGCTTTCAACAAAATGCTGAGCTTTGGGCGCAGGATGTGCGACAAAAGAAAGAACAGGAACTCCGGCTAAAGCAGGCGCAATTGCCACGCATGGCGCAGGCGATGGAAAGCGTTGTCACGCAAACAGTACAAAAAGCGCGTTTCGACATTTTGAAAGAGGCGCAGCCAATTATTGCTGATATTGCCGAAAAGCAGAATGCCACACTGATCCTTGATCGGACGACCGTCGTGTTTGCGCCAACTGAGACGGACATTACCCAGGAAGTCATTTCCAAGCTTGATAAAAAACTGAAAAGCGTTGAGGTGGAAAAAATGTCGCTGGCTGACCTGAAGAGTAGGGCCGAAGAAGCGCAAAAAAATCAGGGTCGCAACTAAATGCTGCGGCGCGGGGTTCCATCGTGTTAAATTGATTAAGCCAGAGCCCCAAAAGCCAGAATCCTCGGGGTCTCTGGCTTTTTTGTCACCGCTTAATTGCGGTAAAATAAAGAGCCTTCATGCCTGATCCGCGCTTTTTCTCCGTCAAACCGGCGATCAGTGTTGCTGATCTCCTATTGGCGGTGGACATTAAGGATGTGGATAGGCATGTCCACCCGCGTGGTGCCACACAGCTTGGGGCGGTGATGGTTAGCCGGGTTGCTGCGCCTACGGCCCCGTCTTTGAGCGGAGCGTGCATTTTCATCGATAAAAAGCGAGCGGTTGGGCAAGCGCTGCCAGACGGATTCGCCCTGTGTCTCGTGGCACGAGAGCTATTGGAAGATTTTGACCCGCCTGATGAGGGGATCATCATTGGTGTTGACCATGTGCGCGCGCTTTTTAGCCGTATTACTGATCATCTTTATACAGAAGAAAAAATTGACGGTAGGCCATTAACGGCGACGGCATCGTCGTCCGGCAATGCGATCCATCCCACAGCTTTTATCGATCCCCGCGCCCAACTCGGAGAGGGAATTGAAATTGGTCCGGGCGTTGTGATTGGCCCGGGTGTGGCGATCAATGATGGCTGCCGCATTGATGCCCATTGTTCGATTTTTCACACACTCATGGGGCCGGGTTGTGTCTTGGCCCCGGGGGTGCGTCTCGGTCAGGCTGGTTTCGGTGTTGTTCCCGGTCCCGATGGTCCCATGCCGATGCCGCAACTTGGCCGGGTTGTTATTGGCGCGCGTGTGCATCTGGGGGCGAATACAACTGTGGATCGTGGCAGTCTTGAGGACACGGTCATTGGCGATGATTGTCATATCGACAATCTGGTGCAGATTGCCCATAACGTGACCCTCGGACGTCGTTGTTTGATTGCCGCCCAAACCGGCATTTCGGGTAGTTGTCATATCGGTGATGACGTCGTCATGGGCGGTCAGGTTGGTTTTGCAGACCATTTACGCGTGGGCAATGGCGCACAAATTGCTGCAAAGGCCGGCATCATGCATGATATCCCTGCCGGTGAAACCTGGTGCGGTGTGCCGGCAAAACCGATCCGGCAGTTCATGCGCGAGGTGGCAGCCCTCGGCCGCCTGACACAAAAGAAGAAATAATGAGAAAGGCATTGGCATGACGCACCTCGAGCCTGGCTTGGATACGTTATACATTGACGACATCAAAAAGATCCTGCCCCATCGCTACCCCTTTTTAATGATTGATAGGCTGACCAATATTGATCCTGGTACTGGTGCGGTTGGGATCAAGAATATCTCCGTAAACGAAGAATTATTTCAAGGGCATTTTCCGCAACAACCGGTTTTCCCCGGCGTTTTGATGATAGAGGCCATGGCCCAGTCGGCGGCCACCTATGCCGCCTATATTGAGGGTATTGATACCGACAGTAAGATTATCCTGTTCATGGGGGTCGACCGGGCAAAGTTTCGCCGGCCTGTGATCCCGGGGGATCAATTAGAGTTGCATGTGAGTATTGCCCAGCGCCGTCCGCCGGTTTGGCGCTTTACCGGCGTCGCGAAAGTCGATGGCAAGAAAGTTGCCGAAGCAGACTTTTCTGCCATGTTGTCCGATCCGCCGAAGCCATAGGCCTGTCCGGCTTGACGCGTGTGTCATGTCGTAAATGAGTTTTGTTCCGTGAGCGCACCCGCCCTTCATCCCACCGCCCTGATTGACCCCCAAGCGACATTAGCAGAAACCGTCCGTGTGGGTCCTTTTTGTGTGATCGGCCCTGATGTGACCCTTGATGACAATGTTGTGCTCCATGCCCATGTCTTGATTGAGGGGCGCACCCATGTGGGGCCCGGCACCGAAATTCACCCCTTTGCGCGGCTCGGTGGGCCGCCGCAACATACCGGATATGAGGGTGAAGACACCCGCCTGACCATTGGCGCACACAATATCATCCGTGAACATACGACCATGAATATTGGCACCGTTGCCGGCGGCGGCGAAACCCGTATTGGCGACCACGGATTTTATATGACCGGCGCCCATGTGGCGCATGATTGTGTGGTTGGCGACCATGTGATTTTTGCCAATAACGCAACGCTTGGTGGGCACGTCATCGTGGAAAACAATGTGTTCCTTGGCGGGTTGAGTGCCGTGCACCAGCATTGTCAGATTGGTGCCTACGCCTTCTTGGGCGGTTGTGCGGCGGTAATCCATGATGTGATCCCTTTCGGCTCTGCCAATGGGAATTATGCCGTCCTTGAAGGATTGAATATTATCGGGATGAAGCGCCAGAACATCGTCAAGCCGGTGATTAATGATCTGCGTCATTTGTTTCGCCATCTTTTCGATGGGGACGGCCGGTTTCAGGATCGCCTTTCATCGGTGCCCACACAGATCACTCAAAGCAGCGAAGCCAAGAATATCCTTGATTTCATCAATCGCCCACGCAAGCGCCCGCTGATGCTCGCCAATCGCTAGCCATAAACCTCGCATCGAAGTGCTTTAGGGTGGCAACTTCGTTCAGAACTCTCAAAGATAAAACCATGGCACGTTGGACTAAAATTGGGATTATCGCTGGCGGTGGCAATTTGCCAGTGCGGCTCGCCCAAACGTGCGGCGCACAGCAAACCCCTTACTTCATGATCCGTCTTGCGGGTATGGCCGACGCCGCGCTTGACGACCAGCCGGGCGAAACCGTGCCCATTACCGAGGCAGGGCGGATATTCTCGCGCCTCCATGACCATGACTGTGATGCGGTGGTGCTGGCGGGAAATGTTCAGCGTCCGAACTTTTTAACCTTAAAGCCTGACTGGCGCGGGGCGGCGCTCTTGCCGAAACTGGCAAAGGCCGCGCTCAAAGGTGACGGCGCCATTCTCGCCAGCCTTGTGGATGCGTTTGAGGCGGAGGGGTTTGCCGTCATTGGTGCCGATGAATTGCTCGCCGCTGAGGTGGCATCGCGCGGTGCCATGACGGGGGTTGTCCCGGCGGCGGCTGATTTTCTCGATATGGTGAAGGCGCGCCAGGTTATTGCGGCCCTCGGCCGGTTTGATGTGGGCCAGGGCGCCGTCGTTTGCGGTGGTCAGGTGTGGGCCATTGAGGCGGCGGAAGGCACCGATGCCATGTTGGACCGGTGTATTGATGTGCGGACCCGCCTTGATTTGCCCAGGGGTACCGGTGTTCTCGTCAAAATGCCCAAGCCGGGCCAGGAACTGCGCGTCGACCTGCCCACCATTGGGCCGGAAACAATCCGGCGGGCGAAATTGGCGGGGCTTGCCGGTGTGGCGGTGGAGGCGCACGGCGCGATCATCATTGACCGCATACAAACACTTCAGTATGCAGAGGACCAATCTGTCTTTGTCTATGGCATTTGGGGCGATGATCCAAACCTGCCGCAGGTTGAGCCATGAGTAAGACGACACCAACTTCGGCAACATCGCCCCGTCATCTTGTTATTGTGGCGGTGGAGCCATCCGGTGATGAAATTGGCGCGGCGCTCCACGGGGCGCTTATGGCCCGCGCCCGGCATTTAGGCATTTCCCTGACGATTTCGGGTTGCGGCGGGCCGCAATTGGCATCGGCGGGAATGAACAGCCTGTTTCCCATTGGGCCTCTCTCGGTGATGGGTTTTACCGATGTGGCCCGCGCCGTGCCGCTCGCCCGTCTTTACGCCCGCCAATTGGCCGACCATGTGGCGCGCGTCAGGGCCCATGGGGTGATATTCGTTGATGGCTGGGCATTCTCCCGCCTTGCGGCGCCCCTGATGCATCAGGGCGACGCGCGTCCAAAGCTTTATAAATATGTTGCGCCGCAAATCTGGGCATCACGGCCCCAACGTATCGACTTTATCAAGGATTGGTTCGATGGTGTGCTGACGGTTTTACCGTTTGAAAAACCCCTATTCGATGAAAAGAATATTCCCGTTACCTATGTGGGTAATCCTCTATTTGAAAAAGCGGTGACCGCACCCATTGACGCCCAGCATTTTCGCGCGCGCCGCGGCCTAGGGCACAAGCCGATACTGGCAGTATTGCCCGGCTCGCGGGAGGGGGAGGTGCGCCGCCTCTTACCAATTTTTCGGGAGACCGTTAGCGCCCTACGGGCAAGGGCGCCAGACTTCTGCGTCGTGATCCCAGCGGCGCCGGCTGTCGCAGATTTTTTGCGCGAAGAAACTGTTTCGTGGGCTTACTGTCATATCGTGACCCCCGACGAGAAATATGATGCCCTGCACGCAGCAACCGTAGCGTTAAGCGCATCGGGCACCGTCACGACGGAAATTGCCCTGTCGGGCACGCCGCAGATTATCGCCTATAAGGTTGATCCGCTGACCCATCTGTGGGCGCAACGGGTCATCACAACGCCCTATGCGAGCATTTTGAACGTGATGGCTGACGCGCCGATTATCCCGGAATTTATTCAGGACAAGTGCGTGCCGGAGCCCATGGCGGCGGCGCTGTTCCCTTTGCTCACCGATGCACAAAAGCGCGCGGACCAACGCGCGGCGGTGACGCCCTATCTTGCCCGCCTGCAACTGGGCGGGGAACCGGCGGCGAGCCGGGCTGCCCATACCGTGTTCGACTGGTTATCAGGCTAAGGGTACCGCTCAATCGTGCGATGCCCTTCCTCCAGATCACATTAAACTTTCGCTAAGCATATGGAATGGTCCTTGCTGCCCCCTCACTCAGACGTTCGCTTTGATTGGTCATTATGGTACAATCCGGCGTGGTATTTTTGGGGACTTTTGGTGAGGGTGTCTCGTTGGGGCACAGAACATGATGCGCATAAATTTCATAGATGCCTGGGTGCACCGGTCTGTTGAACAATGGGGTGTCGCGGTTGGATCAGTGCTGTTGATGTTGAGCCTATTGGCTCCAACCTCTGCCAGCGCCCAGGATTTTGGTACCGACACCATCTCGATACAGGATTTTATTGGGACGGTCACGGTAAAAACCCTCAGTGCACAAAGCACAGAAGATAATATTCGTGTGGAAATCAAACAGGGAAAAACGAGCCACGCGGTAGAAGTCCTTGACGAAAAAGACCGGGTTGTGGTCCGCGCCGCGGCGGGTGTTGAGCGCACCGTTGACAAATGTTGCGATGCGCGCATTCGGCGCTCCTACAATCCGCGCGCCGGGCGCACGGCCTCCCAAGGTCCCGCACTTGATGAGGCCTATTTTGCTAACTATCCGACCCTGATCGTCACTGTCCCCATGAAAGCCAAGGTAAGCTTTATTGATGCACGGATCAAACTTACCATGGAAGACTTTGACGGACGCCTCGATCTTGATGCCTGCTATGTTTATGGCGAAACCGGCGACGTTGATGAGGCTGTTGTGGGTCTTCTGGACGGAAGCCGGTTAATCATGGGCGATGTTGACGGGGGCATCGAAATTGATGTGTCCGGGGACGGGGATCTTAAAGTGGGAACGGCCGCAATTGCTGACGTCGATATTGCGGGGCCTGGTGATGTTGTCTTTGACCGGGTTGAGGGCATGCTCGACATCTCGGTTGCCGGTTCCGGGGTGGTGCGCGCCAATTGGGTCGAGGGGCCCATGACGGTTCGGGTCGCTGGGTCCGGGGGCGCGGCTATCCGCGACGGTCGGGCCGACCGCCTGCGCGCGATCATTGATGGGTCAGGCGGTATCTTGTTCAACGGCCTGACGGTAAATCCAGATTTGCGGCTTTATGGATCCAGCGAAGTGCGTCTCGCCCGTGTGCAGGGGCGCGTAACCCACGAGGGTTCAGGTCAGCTCTTCGTGGACGGCAAACTGCGCGCGCGCCAGTAAAATGGGCCAATATGGGCGCTGTCCGGGCACGCGGGCGGGTCGAATTCAGTTGAAACGCTGCGGCCAAGGGCCTACCTTCCCCGTGGCCTAGGGGTGTAGCTCAGTTGGTAGAGCATCGGTCTCCAAAACCGAGGGCCGGGGGTTCGAGTCCCTCCGCCCCTGCCAGTTTCAAGCGCTTTACTCTCTCTCTCTCCACGTCCTCAGTCCCGCGTCGGAGGCCCTCGAACCCTCTGGTACAATAGAGGTTGAATGCCGAAGCCATTCAACCTGGTTCGAGTCCCTCCGCCCCTGCCAGTTTTAAGCGGATTGCTCTCTCTCCACGTCCTTGGTCCCGCATCGGAAGGCAGAGCGCTTTATCCTCGACGGAAGTCTTTTGCTTGCCAATGGCGGTGCTGCGGATAGCGATATCAACCTTGATGTTCTCACCATCGTGGCGGTCAATGGGCAAGCTATTCTGGCAAGCGGGATGATCATTCTTCCATCCTTTGCTGTAGTGACTGTAAACGTGGACGGAACATTCTCTTACGACGCGACAAACGCCTTTGATTTTCTGGAAGATGGTGCCAAGATCCGGCCAAGGAAAATAGCTGCCCCGGCAAATGCAAAATGAATACGCAGATGGGCTTCGGTTTTTACCGCAGGGTTTATGCCATTCGCGGCATAGCGAAAGCGATGTATACGGTCGGTTAAGGCAGAAACAATATTGGGGGATTTCACGGTTCCATGGACGTGTCCGCCCGGGCGCCAGGCCAGAGGGGCTGTCTTCCGCAAAGCAAACGATCTCACGAAAGACGAAACCACGCCAAGCAGCATGGCCATGAGGGTACAGCAGACCATGGCTCAGCATAAAAATATCCCCAGTGATGACTCTCCGCCGTTGCGGGCATGGCGTCGCGGGCATGGCGTCGAGGGAAATTTCTAAAATGTCAGGCAAACAGCTCGTCGACCCGAATCTTGTTCCTCAAACTAAGAGCCGCGAGAAGAAGGCCCCGGCTCGTAAGCCGGGGGCACGATTGACATAACATGAAATAGGCGGATTAAAGTGACCGCTGGATTGTTTCCACCGTGAAGCACTCGATCACGTCGCCTGCGCGCATGTCTTCATAATTAGCGAAGCTCATGCCGCATTCCTGGCCGCTGGCGACCTCTTGCACATCATCCTTGAAGCGTTTGAGCTGTGAAAGCTCACCCTCATGGATGACCACACTGTCACGGATGAGACGGACTTTGGCGCCGCGTTTCACATTGCCTTCGGTAACGCGGCAACCGGCCACTTTGCCGTGTTTGGAGATATTAAAGATCTCAAGGATCTCCGCATTGCCGATAAAGGTCTCGCGCAATTCCGGTTCAAGCATGCCGGAGAGCACCGCTTTGACATCGTCGATCAGGTCATAGATCACTGAATAATAGCGGATCTCCACCTGGTCACGCTCGGCGGTGTTGCGAGCATCCTTGTTAGCGCGCACGTTAAAGCCAATCACCGGCGCGCCGGAGGCACCGGCAAGAATAACGTCAGACTCCGAAACGCCCCCTACGCCGGTATGCAGAACGCGAACGCGTACTTCATCCGTGGACAGCTTTTCAAGGGAGCTCACAATCGCCTCGACGGAACCTTGCACATCGCCTTTGATGACGAGTGGCATTTCCTTAATTTCCGCATCCTGTAGTTGCGCCATCATGGTTTCAAGCGAGGTACCCGATGATTTTGCCACAGATTTTTCGCGTTTTTGACGCTGGCGGAACTCGGCCACTTCGCGGGCGCGGGCTTCATTTTCCACGACAACAAACTGCTCGCCGGGTTCCGGTACACCGTTCAGACCAAGGATTTCCACGGGCAGGGCGGGGCCCGCTTCGGTGATGGTTTGGCCCTTGTCATTGATCGTGGCACGCACCTTGCCCCATTCAGAACCGGCAACGATAACATCGCCGCGTTTCAACGTCCCGCGTGAGACGAGAACCGTGGCCACGGGCCCGCGTCCCTTATCAAGGCGAGCCTCAACCACGGAACCATCGGCCGCGCGGTCAGGATTGGCTTTGAGTTCCATCAATTCCGATTGCAACAGAATCGCCTCTTGCAATCCATCAAGGTTCATCTTTTTCAGGGCGGAAACTTCCACATCCTGAATTTCACCGCCCATGCTTTCCACCTGGAGCTCGTAGGATAGAAGATCCGTACGCACCTTATTGGGGTCTGCATCGGGCTTATCAATCTTATTGATGGCGATAATGATGGGGACCCCGGCGGCTTTCGCGTGGGCGATCGCCTCTTCAGTTTGTGGCTTAACGCTGTCGTCTGCGGCCACAACGATAATGACAATATCGGTCACTTGCGCGCCGCGGGCCCGCATTTGGGTAAAGGCGGCATGGCCCGGCGTATCGAGGAAAGTGATCTTGCGATTATCACCAACGGTCACCTGATAGGCACCAATATGTTGGGTGATCCCGCCAGCTTCACCGTCAACAACACTGGCATCGCGCATGGCATCGAGCAGCGATGTTTTGCCATGGTCAACATGGCCCATAATGGTCACAACCGGTGGGCGTGACTGAAGCGTATCGGCGTTATCCACGTCATCGGCGAGGCCATCTTCCACGTCGGATTCGGCAACCCGTTTGACCGTATGCCCCATATCCTCGGCGATCAATTGGGCGGTATCGGCATCAAGAATATCATTGCCGGTTACCATTTGGCCCTGTTTCATCAGCTCGCGGACAAGATCAACCCCGCGGATCGTCATCCGCTGGGCGAGTTCCTGCACGGTGATGGTTTCAGGAATGATCACTTCGCGGGCAATTTTGGCTGTCTCACCGCGTTGCTGGCGGGCCATTTTTTCCCGCTCGCGCGCGCGTTTAACCGAGGCGAGGGAGCGTTGCCGCTCATCGTCGTCCAGCGCATTGGCAATGGTCAGACGGCCCGTACGCCGACGTGGCGCATCTTTTTTGGCGCTGTCGCGGCGGTCACCGCCGATATCCTTGCGTTTGGTCTTGAGGCGGCCGCCAAGTTGCGCCAGGGGATTATCCGGGTCATCGATTTTGCGTTTTGTTTCTTCGGCGCTTGGTTTTTTCTGTTCTGGCTTCTTCTTGCGCTCGCGGGCCAATTCCTCGGCTTCGAGGGCAACGCGGGCTTCTTCCTCGGCCTTGCGGCGGGCTTCGGCTTCGCGGCTGCGTTTTTCTTCTTCAACGGCAAGGCGTTCGCGGTCGGCTTCCAACCGCGCGCGTTCTTCGGCCTCGCGTACTTGGCGTTCCTCGGCCTCGGCGGCTTCCTTTTGTTGGCGAGCCTCGGCATCGCGGCGTGCCTTGGCAAGGGCGATGGCCCGCGCCTGCTTTTCATCGTCTGACAAAGTGCGCAGCACATTGCCTTTTTTCTCCGCTGCCGGTTCCGCCTTGGCGGGCGCTTCAGCACTGCGGGTTCTGACAACTTTCGGCTCAGGCTGCTCTGCAGGTTTTGCCTTTGGCGCAACACCTGGTTTTGGCGCAGTCAGTGTACGACGCTTTTTGGTCTCGACAACAACCGTCTTGCTTCGCCCATGGGAAAAGCTCTGTTTGACAGAACCTTTTTCCGTGCGGCGAAGGGTCAGTGGCTTGCGCCCTGACTTTGTTGTGCCTTCTTCTGTGCTCTCGTCGACGTCGTTACTCATTTATTCTCCGATCGGTTGTTTCGGGGTGCCTAAAGGGCCTGATTTTCGCCAGGGCTCGCCCGTCTTGCGGGCTTGGGGAAAGGTCCGGGAAAAAATCGGCAAAGGGCCGAAACAAAACTTCGCTAGGCAATACTCTTCTATGGGGCCCGGGTCTAGGGCAAGGCTTCGGTTTCGGTCGGTGTTTATGGGGTTGCTGGTCCGGGCGGCAACAGGTTCTGATATTTTGTAACTTCGGCGAGGAGCCGATGGGCAAGGGCTGGTGCGCGCGCGTTGGGATCGGCCTTTGAAACCAAGGCCATAAAACGCACCTTGTCGAGCCCGGCAGCATCGGCGAGGGCCGCGCCGCTGAACACCTCAATCACCGCGACGTTCACATGCGCGGTAAGGCGAGTGAGTTTTGTCCGGGAGTCAGCAGCCGCATCATCGGCCACCAACAAAATGACATGCCTTGCCTTCGATGCGGTGAGCCCGCGCAAAGTACTGCGCACGTTTTCAAACCCTGTCACCAGCAAGCCGCCACGCCGGACAAGACCGATGAGATTTAGGCACCGGGCTTTTTGCAAGCTCGCAATCGCGTCAACCCACGCCGCTGCATCGGTATGCACGCGCACATCGCCTGACTTAAAGCCCTTTTTGAACAGGCCGCGGGCCAACGCTGTTTGCAGATGGGCGCGTTCAGCGCTCACCCAAACACCGCGACCGGGCAGTTTTTCGGCGAGATCGGCAACCACGTCGCCATCGGGCCCGCGTACGAACCTAATCATTTGCGCCCGGGCCTTGCTTTGCCCGGTGACGAGACAGGTACGGGTCGCATGATTTTCGGCACGCGAGCGGGCGCTGGCCGCCGGGCGTGGCTGCTCTGTGTCAACAGCCTGCCCGTCGGTCAGGTGGTCACGCGGATGCGCTTTATTATGGTTCTGGGCAAAGGTCAGGCAGACACCTCCTCACCTTCGCCGAGCGTTTCGTCTTCCTCTTCATTCATAGCCGCGAGGTCTTCTTCGGTAATCCAGCCCGCCACAACCCGGGCGCGCATAATCATCTCCTCCGCGGCATCTGCCTTGATTTTGAACTCCTCAAGGGTGCCGGCATGGTGGACTTTTTCGCCATCGACCCGCTCGGTCCAACCGGTCAGGTCGTCGGTGACGCAGCCGGCAAAGTCTTCCACGGATTTGATATCTTCTTCGCCCAACGCGACAACCATTTTCAGAGTGAGCCCGTCAAACTCCACAAGGTCATCGGCAACGCCCAATTCTTTGCGGCGCGCGTCAAGCTGTTTGGCTTCCTCTTCGAGAAAGTCGTTGGCTCTGGCCTGAAGTTCTTCGGCTGTCTCCTGATCGAGACCATCAATTTCCATGATTTCGTCAACATTGACGAAGGCAAGTTCTTCGATGCGTGTAAAGCCTTCCGAAATCAAAAGCCCGGCCATGATGTCGTCCACGTCGAGGCCATTCATAAAGCGCTCTGAGCGTACACGGAATTCTTCCTGGCGTTTTGCCGACTCTTCTTCTTCAGTCATGATGTCGATATCAAAACCGGTAAGCTGTGACGCGAGACGCACATTTTGACCGCGTCGGCCAATTGCCAGCGACAATTGCTCATCGGGGACAACAACTTCGATCCGCTCGGATTCCTCGTCAATCACAACTTTGGCAACTTCTGCCGGGGCCAATGCGTTGACGATGCAGGTTGCAGTATCAATGGACCACGGAACAATATCGATTTTTTCGCCGCCCAATTCATTCACCACCGCCTGTACCCGGCTACCGCGCATCCCGACGCAGGCGCCCACGGGGTCAATGGAATTGTCATTGGACAGGACACCAATTTTGGCACGGCTACCCGGATCGCGGGCCACCGCTTTGATTTCAATTACGCCATCATAAACTTCCGGCACTTCCTGCTCGAACAGTTTTGCCATGAATTGCGGATGGGAGCGTGACAGAAAAATCTGGGGCCCACGCTGTTCCTGGCGCACATCCATAATATAGGCGCGCAGGCGATCGCCAACACGGTAATTCTCACGGGGCAATTGCTGGTCCCGGCGGACGATGGCCTCAGCCTTGCCAAGGTCAACGATCACATTGCCATATTCGACCCGTTTGATCAGTCCATTGATGATTTCACCAATACGGTCTTTATAATCCTCATACTGACGCTCGCGCTCAGCCTCACGGATTTTCTGGGTGATTACCTGCTTTGCCATCATAGCGGGGACGCGCCCAAAATCCATCGGCGGCAGGGGTTCGGAAATAAAATCGCCCAGCTCGGCTTCAGGGTTCTTGTGCCGGGCTTCGGTGATCAGAATTTCAGCATCGTCATTTTCGAGCTCATCAACCACTTCGAGGAGACGCCACAACCGTGTCTCTCCGGTAGAGGGATTGATCTCGGCCCGGACATTCGTCTCTTGGCCATAGCGCGAGCGTGCGGCCCGCGACAACGCTTCTTCCAGTGCTTCAATCACGAGGGATTTTTCAATCGACTTTTCGCGGGCAACCGCATCAGCGATCTGTACAAGTTCGAGCCGGTTGGCACTGATTGCACTCATTTTCTATCTCCAAAAACAGGTCTCATTCTTCTTAAATCCTTTTCGTGTTTGCCACCGTGTTGAAGATGGCGGCGCAGGGTATACCGTTTACGGATCGTTGGCGCTGATGGGCTGGGTTTCAATCGTTTCATCACGCGGCGTCTCTTCATCAGCCATATCGGCGACATCGGGGGAACTACTGTGTTTTTTGGCCTGGCGCAGACTTTCGCGGATAAGGTCATCGGTCATCAGCAATTTGGCCTGAACAATCCAGGCGGGGGGAAAGAGTGCAGTTTCTTCCTCTCCTTCAATATCGAACGCGATGTGGCCATCATCCATCCCGGCGAGGATGCCTCGGAATTTTTTACGCCCTTCAATCATCCGGTCGAGTTCGAGTTTCGCCAGATGTCCTTCCCACCGGATAAAGTCTTTTTCCCGGGTTAAAGGGCGATCAATCCCAGGGGAGGAAACCTCAAGCACGTAAGGATCGGCGATGGGGTCTTCTTCTTCAAACCGGGCACTGACCCGCCGCGAAAGCTGTGCGCAATCTTCGGCGCTCATGGTGCTGTCGGCGCGCTCAGCCATGATCTGCACGGTTTTTGTCCGCGCGCCGGTTAACCGTAGACGCACCAACTCAAAGCCCAATTCGTCAAGAATAGGCGTGATTAGTGTTGTCAGCGTGGTTTCAAGTGAACCCAATGGTCCCTCGTCTTTCCTGGCCGCGCGGCGGGTGGCGATATATCGGCAATAAAAAAGCGGCCCCAGGGGGCCGCTTTCGAATTTCGAATGCGTATATTCTTTGATATAGGCCCCCTATTGGCGCTTGTCACCCTGATTATTGGCCTTTTTATGCGGGTAGTGTTGTGGCCCCGTGGGCCAGGAATTTAGCGCCTATGGTAAGAACAGCACATTCCGTCGATTGCCAGCCCACGCCTGCTTACGATATCTTACGCCTTAAATTGATAATGCTGGGGCACCGTGCGGCGGCGCGCCATCACCACTTCAGGCGCATGAGGGGTTTGCCATGGGACGGTTTTTCGCAGTTATTTTTGCCATTGCCGCGGGGCTTGCGGGCTCCCAGGCACCAGCCTTTACGCTGCAATATATGCAAAATTTAACCGGCCGCGTCGATGAGTTGCGGTCCACGGTCGAGGAGTTCGACGCCAGCGTTGGGCAATATGGCTACACAAGATCGCGTGCCATGGAAGAATGTGGCAACGCCGACGGCTTGTTGGAGGCTCTGTGTTCGAGATATGCCGCCATCGTGACGCGGTTTGAGTTTTTGTCGACACATCTGGATGCGCTCACCTCCGCTACCGATTTGGAACGGCCCATCGTTTTGGCGCGGCAGTATGAGCAGGAGATCGTGGATTCCGCGCTTTCTGCCTATGAACCCGCTGTGCCTGCGACCCTTGATGGGGCGGTTTATGGCGGTGGCAGCTTTGTGGGCGTCTGGGGGCTCGCTTCACTGGTGTTTGGCGGCCTTGGCTCCATCTTCGGCGGTGGTCGCCGGCGCGAGCGCGACGCTTACGGTTATTGAGGGGGACCACAAACCCGCCCCGCGACGTGGTCGCGGGGGCCAGGATGCACCTTCTTTGGTCGATATCTTCGATATCGCATTCGATCCGACGCCGTAGACGTCGTGGTCGAACCGCGGGCAGCCGTGCCCAAGACTGGTCTGTCAATAATCGCGATCAATTGACCAAAAATCCAAGCCGGAACAGATTACGCCGCGTGCAGATGGCGCAGGACGGCGGATTGTTCGTGTGTTGATTTGGGGGTGTTTGGCGTTACCGACAGGCCCGCTTGATCAGCAATCATATCGGTGAGCATCGGCGACTGGCGTCGAAAGACGGTCTTGCCATCGTCACCCACAAAGACAAGCGTAAAGCCGTCTTCTGCATTGAGCGCATGACGCAATAAAGACGCGTCGAGCCAAGATAGGAGTTCGCCATTGCGGCGCGGCGGCCCATCTGCGTAGATTTCCATAATCGCCACATCTTCCCGGATGAGCAGTGGCACCGCGGGTTTTAGCAGACGACGTTGGAGGCGGCAGGTGGCATGGTTCACCTGGGGGCCCACAATGATCAGTGTATTGCGTAAGGTAAAATTGCGGTTAGTGCCGCCAGGTGCCGAAATCGTTTCGGCAGGTGCACGCCATTGGAGCGCACAACGCAATTCGGGCAACCAGGTGGGTTTGGTGGCAAGCATGGCGAAAACACTCCCCGCGATGAGACCAAACGCCAAGATAATTAACGTAAGTTCCATAAGGGCACGCTATCGCCGACGTGCTTTATTTTCGGTTAAGTGTAGATCAAAATTTTTATCGGCTTGGCGTGCGGCTTAAAACCCCGTTTCAAGCCCTTTGCGCCAAGTCACATAGTGCTCAAGTCCCTCATCAAGGCTCACCTTGGGCGTGTAGCCAAAGGCGCCTTTGGCGGCGCCGATATCTGCCCAGGTTTGGGCCACATCGCCCTTTTGCATCCCGCGCATCCGTTTATCCGCCTTCAGATCAAGTTTTTCTTCCAGTAAGGTCACAAGCCGCATCAGCGGTTCTGGGTGATCATTACCAAGATTAAAAATCTGATGATGGTCGCTTTGCGGGCCAGGGGGATAGCCAAGCGCCCCAAGCACACCGTCAACAATATCGGAGATATAGGTGAAATCACGGGCCATTTCGCCATGATTGAAAATCTCAATCGGCTCCCCGCGCAGCATTTTTTCGGTGAAAATCCAATAGGCCATGTCCGGGCGGCCCCAAGGTCCATAGACCGTGAAAAACCGCAATCCCGTTGTGGGGATCTGATAGAGATGCGCATAGGCTGAAGTCATCACCTCATCGGCCTTTTTGGTTGCGCCATAGAGCGACGCAGGCCGGTTGGTGGCATCCGTTTCGGCAAAGGGTGTTTTCGCATTACGGCCGTATACAGATGATGAGGATGCATAGACGAAATGCGCCACCGACCAGTGGCGCGCCAGCTCCATCAAGCTTAAATGCCCTGCAACATTTGCGGACACATACTCAAACGGTTTTTCCAGAGAATAGCGCACCCCGGCCTGGGCAGCGAGGTGGATGATTTGATCCGCCTTCATACTATTCAACCGGTCGGTCAGACCAACATGGTCAGCGATATCGGTCTCAATAAAGGTAAAATCTTTCTGGCTGGTCAGGTTTGCAAGACGCGCCTGTTTCAACGCCGGGTTGTAATAGGCATTCAAATTGTCAACGCCGATCACGCGGGCCCCCTGCGCCAAAAGGGCATGCGACACGTGATAGCCAATGAAGCCGGCGGCCCCGGTTACGAGTATGGTCATAGGGGCGTTGTAAGGCGTCAATCAAAATCCTGGCAACAGTGAAATGCGTGCATCAGTCTGTCTTTCCCGTGGCAATGGGCATGGGCGTCTCGATCGGGGCGGTAATCGGGGTCTCTTGTTCGCTGCTGAGCACCTCATCGAAGAGCCCGGCGGGTAGGGCGCGTCGTCGCATCACCATATAAAGCGTTACGCCCACCATCATAATGCCAATGGCGATGAAGGCGTGTTCAGGCCGCACAGCCTCAATCTCGGTTATATTAAGCACCGAAAGAGAGCCGATGAAGGCGGCAATTGCGTAAAGCATATTGCCAACCGCAAGGATGCGGGCCCGGCGCTCATCGGGCGCTCGGCGCTGTACCGCCGCCTGCATGGGGGCAAGAAAAATACCCATGAATAGAGACGTCAGACCAAGGAGTGCGCCCAGCAAAATCCCGCGCGGCGTTGAGAATAAGGTGGCCGCGTTAACAGCCGGCCGGACCTCACCGGCAAAATCAGGTCCAATTCCCGACGCAAAGCCCAGTGAGCAAAGATAAACCCCGAAAACGCAAACGGCCGCAAGGCCAACGCCAAGGGTTGCATAGCCGAGCCCGCTGCGCCCTTTACTCAAAGCCGCCGCCGTCAAGGCCCCGATGAGCGCGCCAAGCGCAAAAATCAGCATAATGATGGTTGTAACGGTTTCATCGGCACCCAGCGTATCGCGACTATAAATCGGCAGCAGGATCGTCACGCATGTCGAAATGAAATAAAACAGCGTGATCCCCAGGAGCGGGCGAATGACACTGGCCTCACCAAAGGTAAAGCGGAACATCGCAATTGTTGGCGGCAAGCCGCGCCAGTCGATTTTAAGATCAGGGTTTGTACCGGGCCGTGGCGGCGCGAACCGCACCGCCATAAACCCCACCAGCGCAAAGGCAACAAGCGTCACCGCCGCTATACGCGGCCCGTCAGGGTCCAAACCGATCAGATAACCGCCAATCCCAAGGCCCAGCAAAATACAGGCATAAAGACCGGCATTGCACAGGCCGTTACCGCGGATCAATTCATCGGTAGATAAATATTTCGGCATAGCAGCCTGACGCACCGGATTGAACAGTGCCGATTGAAGTCCCATGCCAAACAGGGCCCCCACTGTGAACCAGCCCTCGCCAGTGAACAGCCCGAAAGCTGCCATAGCCATCAAAAGAAGCTCCACCAGCTTGGTGCGTCGAAACATCATGGCCGTCTCAAATTTCTCCGCCATCTGTCCGCCATACATGGAGCCAAGCAACATCGCGATGGGAAAGAGTGCCCCGATGAGCGGCAGCGCCGCATCACCCACATCAAAACCCCGCAGGCTGATCGCGCCAAACGGTACCCCGATGATCAGGATTTGCCGGTTCATATTATCGGCAAGGGCGCCAAAGGACTGCCCAATCCACATGGGCAAAAACCGGCGTTGAAAGAAAAGCGGTGTTTTCATCGGGCTTGTTTCTCCCGCCATGGGCTTGGCGTTGGGGCGCTGGCGTCTGTTGTTTTCTTTTCGGTCTCGGTAGTCTTTTCGTCCGTATGCTGCAAACGATCTTCGGGCACCGGAAAATCGTCCGGGAGCAGCGCCAGCGACGCGGCCTCAATGCGTGCCTGAAGGGTCTTCATAAAGGCCGCCTTATCAAGGCCAGGGGCAATGGGCTCAAGAAATGAAACCGTTGCCATGCCGGGGGTCAACCGCCAGCTTTGTTGGGGCCAAAACAAACCTAGATTTGTGGCGACGGGGATAACGGGTTTTTCATAGGCTTTATACATATGAAAAACGCCCTTGCGATAGCGGTGGTGCATGCCGACCCGGCTCAGATGACCCTCCGGATAAATCAAGATACGGCGGTTTTTGGCGCGCGCGCCGGCAAGTTCTTCGTCCACAAGTTTTGCGCGGGCATAGGCGCCGCCGCAATTATCCACAACAATTGCACCCATCTTGCGCAGGATTGTTCCAAGTAAGGGCATCCTCTCCAAATGATCACCGGTGACGAAGGCAAGATCAAAAAACTGGGAAAACATGGCAATGCCGTCGCCCCAGCTTTGATGTTTGGCCGCAATAATGAGGGGGCCCCCGGGAATGTTTTCGCGGCCCTGAAAAGTAATGCGCACGCCGGCGAGAACGCGCAGCCAGACCAGCATCATTTGTGTATAAAGCCGTATCCAGATCATCATTGGCCGGCGTGTGGGCAGGATGACAAGCGGCATCGCAAAAAGCGCGAAGAAGACCGACGTGATCCAATAGGCCGTTTGGAAAGCAATATTGCGAAGCAGGGTCATGGGCGTTCACCAATTGTGCGATGGGTATGTAAAATAGCGAGAATGCCCGCGGTCATTGCCGGGCAAAAATCACGTAACGGTCCGGTCAGACGACCAAAAGCTTTATGCAGCGCTGGCTGTAACACCACCCCCAACACCATAGCCGCAAGCAGGGTCACATTGCCTCCCGCCAATTTTTCTTTGTCCAATTCGCCGTCGTCTAAGGCCTCTTGCAAGATGCCTTCCGTGGCGGCAACCGGGTTGTCCATGGACTTATCATCACCCAAAAACCGGTGGGTGTTGAGAAGATGATAGGAAAACAATACCCAGTCATCGTCCGCACACTGTGCATAAGCCATCACAAGATCACGTACCTTATCCTCCAATGGTGCCGTGCGCACGCCAATGTCGCGCACCAGCCCGCCAAGCTGGGCATGGATGGAGAAAAACATATCGGCGGCCAACTCATTTTTTGATTTCGCATAGCGATAGAGGAGGCCTTCGGATAGACCAGCGGCGGCGGCAATCTGTTTGGTTGTGACCTGTTCGATGGACCGTTCGGTAAATAGGATCAGCGCCGCGCGCTCAAAGCGTGCTTTTGATGAGCCATCCACCGCAGTGACCCCGCGGATTGTTGAAACGCCGTGGCGGTTTTGGCTCGCATATGATGATGCAACAGTCACCGTTTTGCCTCCCCTAGATTTGCCGAAGAAAACCCAATGATCAGAGGTTAGCAGTGCCGATCTCATTTGTCAAGTGAGCGCTCACTCATTTTCTAATTTGGCTTTGTTTTCGGGTGAGGTCTCGGCCTTGGGATCTGTGCGCGGCTTACCCTTGGGGGGCGGCCCGGGGTCAGCCGGGTGGGCGTGGTTCAGTGTTAGGATCGGTCTGCCTCTGCGCCTGGATATCGGTCCCTACCAAGACCTCAAGCTGAGGTTTGCGCCAGACCGGAAAAGTCTCGGCGCCCGGATCGGGGGAAGGCCGCGCCCGTGACGGGTGTTGCCAGCCATGGGCACTGCGCGTTGTTGTTTTCGGCTTTTTGGTTTCCCGACCCGGCCTTCACAGGTGCCTTAACCGGGCTGGCCACCGGCCACCCGATAGTAGCCTACGCGCGTCAATGGATACCAAACACAAACAATGCTAGAATCAATCCTCAATTATCGGTACACGAATAAATTGTCGTAGGCCACGTCGCGCTTCAAAGCTCTTTGCTCAATGGGATCGTAATTGTCGATGGCAAGGTTTCTTTGCCCGCCAAGAAGCCGCTGATCACAGCTGTCACCTCGGGTGAGACCATAAAGAGATTGTGGCCGGCATTTTCCACGGTGACGATTGTCCGGTTACGCAGGCGGTCCGTTGCTTCGCGATGCCCTGCCGGATAGGTACGCCCGTCAAGTGTGCCGCTTAAGACGAGTGTGGGTATCCGGTTGCGGGGTGACCGCCGAAAGCCGCGACCAAGATCAAGATCGGGGATCGCCCCGCGCAATTGCGGCATAGGAAAATTCAGCATTGACCCCACAATTGCATCCTTTGCTTGGGCATTGACGCGATGCATCCGCCGGTTGGAAACACCGCTTGCCACATCCATAGCCAGCGACATGGTACGAAACTGAATTGCCTCCTCGCCCTGATAAAAACGAGCCATCAAACCGATAAGCGGCCCGTAATCACCACTATCGGCGGCGCGGTAAATCGACAGCAATGCAAGGGCGCGTGGCGGATCGCTGACCATAAAACCCGTCACCATACGGAATGTATCGCCGGTGACCAACAAATCAGTCGTTCCACCGGTGCGTTGGGGGACCTGTACCATTTGCGGGTTGTCATCGGCGCTGCGCTGTACCCGCCGGATCATCGCCACAAGGTCGGGATAGTCGACGCTGAGTGTGGGGTGTTTATTGATCGCGCGTTGCAATCTGTCAAAATAGGCGTCGGTCCTCGCGGGAAGTTTTACCGTTTGGTCAAGGCCTTCAACACTGGCAAGGACTGCTTTGTGAATTTTGCGGGGCATGATTTTCATGGCGGCAAGGGCGAGATGGGTGCCGTAGGAAATCCCCCAGAGAGAAATTTTCTCTGCACCCAAATGCCGCCGTAGGGCCGCCAAATCGCGGGCATTTTCAACCGTCGTGTACCCATAAGGATCAATGCCCTGTCCCTGCCACCAGTCAAAACAATGGAGGGCTGCCTCGCGATAGGCCGCCACCAGGTCGGCGGTGGGGACAACACGGTTGCCAGCTATCGTTTGGGGCGCCGTACACAATTTTGTCTGGTCGGATTTGCCGGTACCGCGTTGGTCAAAAGCGATCACATCCCCATGGGTGCGAAGCGCCATAAAAAGGTCAAAGCGCGGCCCTTTCGCGGCATTGATACCGCTCCCCCCCGGCCCCCCGGCGAGATAGACAATGGGCGGTTGCCCTTGATCGCCAATGGCGGGAAAGCGCACATAGTGAAGGGTCAGCAGAGGGCTGTCTTTTTTTTGGCGGTTCTCGGGAACGGTGAACGTGCCGGCAAAGGCGTCCACTGTTCGCCCATCATTTGCCGCAAAGACCAATGGTGTTTCCGTTGGCATCTGCGGTGTTGCGGCGGCGTTACCCATGATGCCACAGCAAAAAAGAGCGCTCATGATCGTGGCAAGGGTCGCGAGGAAATGGTTTGTCGTCATGGCTGGTCTCCATGGGGGTTTGGTGATTGCGTCATGGCGGAGCGGTGCCTGTCATCAGCGGGGTCCGTGGCCACGTCCGGCATTTTCTCCGACAGGGTCAGTGCCTTTTGTGGGCCCGCGCAAGCGTTTGCCGCCCAGCGGTCGGTTTTCTTCGGTGAATGACGCAGGCATTTTTTTGGCGATCGGTCTATGAACGGGTGATGCGTTTTCTCCTCATCGTTCCCGTCTTTATCGTCGTCTTTATCGCCTTTGCGGTCGCGCCGCCGATCGCCAAAGGCCAAAACTATGTCCCGTTATCGGTCAATTCCTTTTCGGTCTGTTCGGCAAAAGACGGCGCGGTGACACCGCCGCTGGATTGGTCTGGCTCGTCTTGTGAGGCAGTGGACGGTTATGCGATTGATCCTCAGGGCAAGCTGATCTGGGTGCGTGCCCTTTTTGATGCGCCCGCATCCTTGCGCGCCGGGTCTGATCCGTTGGGCCTCGTGATCCTCGCCAAAGCATCGCGTCATGTGTGGCTCAACGGGGTCAAGCTTGGGGAGGATGGTCGGCCTGCCGCGCGGCGCGAAGACGAGATCATCGGGCCTTTGGACAGTGTGCATTTTATCCCGCCCGGCACGATTACTGCTGGTAATAATGAAGTGGCGATGCTCATGTCTGGCCATCATGGCTTCATCCGATTGCAATATCCCTTTCATGGGCTTGTGCTCGCGCCCTATGAAAGTCCGCAAGCGGTGCAGTTAAAACGGTATACCGCCTCCGTGGCGGCGGTCGGGGCTTTTATTGCTGCGGCTTTGTTCTTTTTGATTCGCGGGGTGTTGCGGCGTGATCGGCTGGGCTCGGCATTGCTCTTTGCCATGGCGCTTTTGGCCTCCCTCCAACTGTATGCGGAAATCAGTCGCGGCCTGATGGACTATGACTATCCACTACAGGATATCCGCCTACTGACCATCGCCATTTGCGGCATTCTTCTTGGTTACATAATCTATGTGATTGTTGCCCGGCGTTTTCTGGCGCAGCTAACCGTGCCGATCTTGATCGGGCCGCTCGCCGGGCTTGTGCCGGTTGTCCTGTTCAGCCCCGGTTTTGACGCCAAAACGCTGTACGGCATGGTGGTCTCAGTTGGGTGTGCCTTTGTCTTGACCGTGTGGCACGCGGTGAAAGGAAACGGAGTTGCGGGTCGCTATGCGATTGCGCTTTGTGCTTTCATAATGGGCAGCATTTTGACCGGGGGCTATTTTCTTGACCGGTATTTCTTTTTTGTCCTTGCGGGTATTCTCAGTTTTCTCATGGCACAGCAGACAATCGCCTTGCGCACCGCGGAGACCGAGGCGAGGGAAGCGGCTGGTCAGGCGGCACGATTGTCGCAAGCGCTGGCGGCAGCAACCGCGCAGGCGGCTCCCGTGACAATCCCTGTGAAGACCGGACGGCGTTCGGAAAGTGTGCCGGTCTCAGCAATCATCAATATCCAGGGGGCAGGCGATTACACAGAGATACATCTTGGCGATGGTCGCCGGCTTCTGGCCAATCTGTCCTTGAACGCGCTTGAAAAAAGCTTACCGGCCAATTTCCTCCGTGTGCATCGGTCTCATATTGTAAACACGAAGGAAGTTGCCAGTCTCGTCCGTGAGCCAAGCGGTGCCGGACGTCTGGATTTACGCAATGGCCATAGCGTTCCGGTAAGCCGTCGTATCTTACCCAGAATCCGTGATGCGCTTTGACGGGGTGGCTTGCCACGAGGCCTTGTCGCAGACACTCAGCTTAGGCGGCCTGTTCCAGTGCATAACCGGCGGAGCGCACGGTGCGGATCGGATCGCCTTGATCAAATTTATTGAGCGCTTTGCGCAGACGACCAATATGCACATCAACGGTCCGTACCTCAACAAAAACATCCGACCCCCAAACAGCATTGAGGAGTTGTTCGCGGGAAAAAACCCGTCCTGGATGCTGGATCAGATGTTCCAGTAGGCGAAATTCCGTGGGGCCAAGATGAATTTCTTTTTCAGCCCGTTTTACCCGGTGGGACGTGCGGTCAAGCGTGATATCGCCATGCACCACCGTGTCCTGAACTAGGCCAGGCCGGATACGGCGCAAAACGGCACGGGCCCGGGCGATAAGCTCGGCGGTGGAAAACGGCTTGGTAAGATAATCATCAGCCCCCGTCTCAAGGCCGCGGACACGGTCATTTTCCTCGGCCCGGGCGGTGAGCATGATGACGGGAATATTCTGCGTTTCGGATTTTGCCCGCAGACGGCGGCACACTTCGATGCCTGACACGCTGGGAAGCATCCAGTCCAGGATAACAAGGTCGGGTTGGTTCTCGCGAATGGAGACCAGTGCCTCTTCGCCATCACGGGCGAGGCTCACCTTAAAACCCTCTTTACGAAGATTATAGTCCAGAAGGGTGGACAGCGCCTCTTCGTCTTCAACCACAAGAATATGTGTACTGACCATCGGATTATTCCTCGACCGAAAACTGCATCCCGGCGTGCTCTGACCTTAGCGGAGGGTGCGGCTGACCGGCACCTCACTGGTTTTCGGCCATGGGTTTGCCGGGGTTGCGCTCATCGCTTCGCCTGTCACAAGAAAGTGCAAGGCTTCTGCAATATTCGTTGCATGGTCGGCCACCCGTTCAAAATTTTTGGCAATAAACATCAGATGGGTTGAGCTCTTCACCCGGTTGGTGTCTTCGCTCATGGCGCCCATAATTTGCCGGAACACCGAATGGTAAAGCTCATCAACCTCATTATCACCAACCCAAACGGCGTGCGCAGCAATTAAATCGCGAGAGGTGTAGGCATTTAACACATCCGATAGCTGTTGCAGGCAAATGCGCCCCATGCGGGTGACACCGGTATGGGGAACCCCCGGGCCATTGCGGCTGATGATTACGGTGCGGCGGGCAACATTACGGGTCAGATCGCCAACCCGCTCTAGATCAGCGGCGATTTTGACGATGGTCATCGTCTCACGGATCAAATTGGCTGGCAGGGCGTGCGCTTCCAACAAACCATAAACGCCCGTCTCAATCGTATGATGGAACTGGTCAACGCGTTTGTCGGCGTCAATGATCTCCTCCGCGCTGGTCACCGCACAGCGCTCAAACGCCATGATGACATCGGCCAGGTTGGTCTCAACCAGGGCCGCCATTTGGGCCAGTTCGATTTCAATCCTGTTAAAATCAAGAGGTTTGGGTACTGGTCTCACGGACGCCATCATCTTTTCCTGCACGCGTTCGGCCTGCTTGTGCCGGTGTTTTGTGACAAATTCTTTGCTGTCAATCGGTTAAGTGACTTCCCTGCACTGCCTCCGCCGTCATAATGGCGCAATAAGTGCGCAAAAGATAGGGGTGGCGAGATGTGTTTTCGTCAATCAGGGAAAGGGGCTGGCGCAGACCGCCAGCATATGAAGGAACTTACTGGCGGTGCTTTGCCCGTAGAGCCTTTCTGACGGCATCAATGTTGGTCCATTGCGGGACCGGCTGGTCGAAACGCGCGCGTGCGCTGCGCCGCGCACGCCGCAGCAGCATCTGGCCCAGTACAAGCACAAAGCTGATAGAAGCCAGATTGATGACCATCCGCAACCCTCGGATGTCGCCCACCGTCTGTTCGCCCATAGCAATCGCAGACCCAGCAACCGCCATGACAATCCCGCCCCCTAAAGCCGTTGAGATCATGGTTTTTGCAAGCCTCATAAAGCTAGATGCATATTGATCAGAAAACGGTCCAACAGTGCGCAATTGAAAGATGGGTTTCACCACCGAAAAATATAAAGAGATGATCGCCAATATGAGCATCATGCCGCCAAGGACTTTGTCTTTAAGGGTGATCGCCTGGGCGCCAGGTTCTTGTATCTCAGGGGAAAAATCGACCACTTGGGTTAATGTGAAAAGGATCATTCCACCAAGGACGAATGCCATGATGTAAAGTAACGCTTCCGTCACCTCGTCAAAGATGGCGATATCGCGCCGGGGCCAATGGCCCTCTGGGTCCGTCTCATCATTCATGGCGGGAACTTACCCGGTTTTCCTTAACGAAGCGTTAGGGTTTTGGCCCATCGGAACCTGCCGCCCGTCTACGCTGTGTTCACCTCGCCCTGCTCGGCCCGATAGAGCGCCGCCTGGTCTGGTCTTGCCGCCAGAAGGTAGCAGGTAAATGCGGTGCCCATGGCGATGCGGGTTTCGATCTGTAGACCCCCCTTGTGGCGGGTCATAATGTGCTTGACGATGGCAAGGCCAAGGCCTGTGCCGCCAGTATTGCGGCTACGTTCCACACTTACGCGGTAAAACCGCTCCGTCAGGCGGGGCAGATCCGCCCGTTCGATGCCCGGGCCATAATCACGCACTTGAAGATAAATCAGATCACTGATTTCTACGCCCAGCCGGGCGGCAACCTGCGCGGCGGAATCGCCCGCCCGTTGAAACGCCGCAGCATCTTCGGCAATCATCGGGGCCTCACCATGGCCAACCTGCAACTGGATTTGCGCGGGATCACCGCCATATTTAATGGCGTTTTGAACGAGGTTCTGGGCGGCTTGAACAATCTCATCACGTTCAGCAATCGCCAGACAATGGGCGTCTTGGGTTCGGGAAAAAGCCACTAGGGCTTCTGACTTTTCGATCAGAGGGCGCAAGCCCTCCATAACTTCATCGGCAACCTCATTAAGATCAACGATCCCTTCGGGGGTGATGTGCTCGTTCAATTCAATGCGCGACAAGGACATTAAATCAGCCACCAGCCGCTGCATGCGTTCGGCCTGCTTTTGCATGATTTTCAGAAATTTTTTCTGGGCGACGGGATCGTTTTTTGCCGGGCCGCGCAAGGCTTCAATAAACCCGATGAGGGAGGCGAGCGGTGTGCGCAATTCATGGCTGGCACTGGCGATAAAATCCACGCGCATCTGCTCTACGCGTCGTTCACCCGTCATATCACGGACAAACAGTAAGATGCGGTCAGTGGCTTCGCTTTCCCGGTCGAGGGGGGCCACATAGGCGCGGCAAAACCGTTTGACTGAACCCGTGGTAGCAAAATCAACAGTGCGCGGTTTGTTATCCTGCGCCACCGTTTCCACGGCTTCAAACACCGCCGCAGCGCGCAAGACGGACGCCAGGTGCCGCCCCTCAGCATCGTGGCGATGGATGAAATCATCCGCCGCCGGATTGGTCGTATCGACTATACCATCTTTATGCAGAATAAAAAGTGGCTCGGGCAAGATTTGCGCCACTTTACGGGCGAGCCTGAGGGCAGAAAGCTCATTTTCCTGACTGCCAATGCGGGCCTCGATAAGCTCTTGCGTGCTGCGCGCCCAAATTCGGCCTGATGATAATCGATACCACAGGACTAATGCTGCGAGGTAAGCCCCTTCGATCAAGAGAAAATATTGCAAATTAATGACACCGCGCAGCAATAGAACGAGTGTAATCCCCACACTGATCGATCCCATCCACAGAAAATCCTGTAGACGTACCCGGTCAGCCGTCCCTCTGATGGTGGATACCAATGACCGTAGATCGCCATCGGCCCGTGTCTCTTCGCGGGCCAAAGGGGGGGGCTCAACTGTCGGTGCCGATACCGGTGCCGGGGTATCCGCATCGGCCTGTGGGGCCATATCAATGGGGGCGGCCATAAGCTACCTGTAACTGGTGCGATTACTGAATGTTAAGCCGGTCTTTTTCCTCGGCAATGAAAGCCTCGATATATTGGTCAAGGACCGATAACGGAACTGCGCCGTTTTCAAGTACCGCATCATGAAAACGGCGCAGATCAAAATCATCGCCGAGGGCCTTGCGTGCGCGCTTGCGCAGGTCCTGAATTTTCAATTCGCCCATTTTATAAGCCAGGGCTTGTCCGGGCCAGGTGATATACCGGTCAATTTCCGCAACAACATTATGTTCCGATAACGCCGTATTGGTGAGCATGTACTCAATGGCTCGCTTGCGGGTCCACCCTTTTGCGTGCATGCCGGTGTCAACAACCAGACGGCAGGCCCGCCACATTTCATAGGAAAGACGGCCGAAGTTTTGATAGGGGTCCTGATAAAAACCCACGTCAAGGCCGAGGCTTTCCGCATAAAGCCCCCACCCCTCAACAAAGGCTGTTTGATACGCATACGCCCTAAATCCCGGCAGATCGAGTTCCTGCGACAATGCAATCTGAAAATGATGGCCGGGCACCGCTTCGTGCAGGGTCAATGCTTCCAATTCAAAGATTGGCCGCTGGTCAAGAAGGGATGTGTTGATGCGGTAGACACCGGCCCGGCTGCCATCGCCTGCGGGCCGTTCGTAATAGGCCGTGGTGGTGCCCTCGGCGATATCCGCTGGTACAGGTTTCACCGTATAGGGCATGCGCGGCATTCGGCGGAAAAGCTTTGGTAATTCCCCATCAATGCGTTTGGAAATGGCACTGGTGATTTGCACCAATTCCTCGGGGGTTTGGGCGTAAAACCGCGGATCCGTACGCAGAAAGGTTTGGAATTCCTTGAATGTCCCGTCAAATTTCACGGTACGGATGATTTTATCCATTTCGCCGCGAATGCGCTTGACCTCCATCAGGCCTAGACTGTGGATCTCATCGGCGGTTTTGTCGGTGGTTGTAAAGGATTTGATCTTGCTGGCGTAAAACGCCTCACCGTCGGGATAGGTTGTCGCGCTAATGTCCGTGCGGCATTTCGGGGCATAGCTGGTGTCGTAAAAATCCGCGTAGGACCGAAAAGCAGGTATGGCGGCGGTAATCACGGCGTCCCGTGCTTCTTTGTTAAGGCTCTTCCATTCCCGCGTGGAAATCGCTTCCGGTCGTTTTTCAAAGGGGCGCATAAAGACGCTATCGTCGGCGCTATCCACCACGTGATACCGGATCGCCGCGCTCAGCCCCTTCATGGGTTCACATGGCTGGGTCCAGCCTTCGCGCGCCCCGGCCGCCAGCGTTTCCTCAGCTTCCCCCAAATACCGTGGCAGATCGCGCAGTCGGCTGATGTAACTCTTATAGTCGTTGACTGTAAAGAACGGCAATTGATCGGGTAGTCCCGCCGCTTGGGTGTGGGGCCCCTCACGGTTGGTTGTGATCAGATATTTGCTGCCATACTGCGCATCAGTAATGGTCTGCTTAAGCTCCAGCTTAAACAGGGCATGATTGACTTTGTTCTTTTTACTGAGTGTTTCCGGGTCAATAGCGTTCAGCCGGACCAGATACGCCTTGCTTGTCGCGACCATGGCATCATAGCTCGCCAAGGTATAAGAGCCGAGGCGGTTATCATTGTCGCGCACGCCAAGACTTGTGGCGAATACGGGGTTACGCGCGAGGTGCGCCGCCCAATGATCATCCATCAGCTTTTCAAAGATGATGTCAGCACTGGCGAGCGTTTGCGTGGCCGGTATTGGTTTGGTTGGTGATGGCTCTTGCGCGATCACCATAGGCGACATCAGGAGGGTGCCCATCGCACCGGCCACGCATAGCGCTTTGGGCCATTGCATGCGGGTATTTGGCTCGGCGATATTTTTCACAAATCTTTGCGCGGGGCGGTTGATCGCCATGGGCGGGGCTCCTGTCTTAATCATGGGTGGGCTTTGATGCCGGATTTAGGTTGGTGAATATCCAACCGCCAACGGCGCCGGCCAGCATTTGCAAGGTAACACCGATGGCCCCTCTGGCACCGGCAATGGGGGAGGCTTGAAAAACCGTGTACATGGCCACCATCATCACGCCCATGGCCGCGGCCCCGGCAATGATAAAGGCCACCGGTGCCAGTGGCCGGATAATCCGCCTAAGGATTTCGGCGATGGCAAAGCCCACAAACAGGCCCGCGGCAATAATGACCGGGAATGACAAACCAATATCGCTACGGGTGGCAAAACCGACGATGTCATCGACCGTCATGGTCAGTTGCTCGCCCAGGGAGATTTCAGCGCCAATCTTACGCAGCCTGCCAATGACCTGTTGGGACTGGAAAATGCTCGCGAGCAAAAATGTCGTCAGGGTTGCAAGAACAAAGGCAATAAGGAAGCGGACGGCGGCCATAATGGATCACCCCAATGCGATATTGTTTGGCCTGTTTGAATGGCAGGCCGATTTCTGCCTATCATGGCCTATCGTTCCAGTGGGCGATAGGGGGAATGGTGTTAAGAGACCGGGGCCATAAGAAACCGGTGCGGGCCAATACCATTGACGCCATGATGTTAGGCAATAGGGTTTTACAAATGTCAGTCACCACAATAAACGCGCGGCCCTGGACATCGGTGGGGGGTCTGTTCTCCCATTGGTTATTTCTGCGGTTGACCGTCATTTTGCTTGGGATGTTTGTCGGGAGTGCTGCCCTTGCCCTGGCACAAGTGCCATCATCGGTGCCGACTGTGGTCGCGGAAGAAGACATGCAACCCTTCACGGTCGAAACGCTGGCCGACGGGCTCGATTTTCCTTGGGCGCTGGCCTTTTTGCCGAATGGCGATGTGTTGATCACCGAACGCACGGGCAAGGTACGCCTCATGGAAGACGGCGCCCTGCGCCCGGCCCCTCTCGCTAACACGCCAGAGCCCTTTGTGGGCGGGCAAGGGGGGTATTTCGATATTCTGTCTGATCCGGGCTTTTCCGAAAATCGATTGGTTTATCTCGCTTTAGCGGTGGGGACACAAAAACAAAGCAGTACCCAAATTGTCCGTGCACGTCTGGGAGAAGATGGCTTTTCCGATGTGACGCCACTTTTTACATCAACCCCGCGCGCGACGAGCGCCCATTATGGCGGCAAACTTCTTTTTCTGCCCGACGGCACCCTGGTGCTGACCCTCGGTGATGGCTATCAGGAGCGCGAGCGCGCTCAAGGTCTCGGCAACACACTCGGCAAAATCATTCGTATCAAGACCGATGGATCAATTCCTGGGGATAATCCCTTTGTGGGCAGGGGCGATGCGGTGAACCCGGCGATTTATACCTATGGTCACCGCAGCCCGCAGGGATTGGTGCGCGACCCCAAAACCGGCACAGTCTACATGCATGAACATGGGCCCCAGGGCGGCGATGAGATCAATATTGTCTCGCCGGGTGCGAATTATGGTTGGCCCATTGCAACCTATGGCATTGATTATTCCGGCGCGCGGATTTCTCCGTTTCAGTCTTATGAGGGGACGCGCCAACCGATCCGATATTGGGTGCCGTCCATCGCCCCGTCGGGCTTTGCCTTTTATCGCGGGTCTGCCTTTCCTGACTATGATGGCGATCTGTTTGTGGGGGCGTTGGCGGGCCGGGCACTCCACCGGGTCCAGCTTGATGGTGACCGTGTTGTTGGTGAAGAGGTTTTGCTGAAAGCTAAAGGCGAGCGCATCCGGGAGGTTCGCGTGGGCCCTGACGGCATGATTTATGTGCTGACCGACGGGCCCGACGGTAAACTCTGGCGGCTTACCCCTCGTTCGTCTCGGCTATCCGAAGTCCCTGAGGTACTTCCGGCCGCCCAAGGTCACGCTGACGCTCAATAGGCTTGTACCCCGTTGTTCAGCCCGTTGTTGTTCCGCAGCTTGTATTGCACCGCACCAACACCACTCCTTTACGCTTGGCGATTAACTTGCGTCTACCGGGCGCAATAGCGGTGACGTGGCTTTGGCATGGCGCGGTGGGGCAAGCCCAAACCCAACCAAAATAACGCTTCAAGTCCGCCCGGGTTTGGTACTGGTAAAATAACATCAAAAAAGTGCAGAAATGCAGGTATGAAGGATTGAATTTTAATAGCAGGTCCCCACGTTGAGCGGGCACGAAAAACGAACCGCGACACCTTGTCAGGCGTAAACAAGGATAGGTTTAATGGAGCGATTGATGGCGAACACCCGCCGACGCATCCCCATGAGTGAAATGGCGAGCATGCTCCGAATGGTTCTCGGTGACGAGCGCCGGTTCTATGCGCTCGCGATTATCTATGGGTTGGGCATCTCTTTATTATCGCTTGCCACGCCAATTTCGGTGCAGATGCTCATCAACACGGTGGCCAATACCGGGCTCATGAGCCCGTTGATCATGCTGTCGGTGACCCTTTTCTTCCTGCTGTTAATCTCCGGTTTGCTCAACGCTTTACGTATCCATTTGATGGAGATTTTTGGCCGGCGGTTTTATGCGCGCATGGTGTCGGAGATTACTTTGCGGGCTATCTACGCCCAAAACCCATTTTTTGCAGACAATGGGCGCACGTCGCTGTTTAATCGCTATTTCGATATCGTGATTGTGCAAAAGACCATGCCTTACCTGCTCATCGGCGGGTTCACGCTCATCCTGCAGGCGGCGGTGGGCTTTGTTTTGGTGTCGCTCTATCACCCGATGTTTCTGGCTTTTAACCTGATCACGCTCACCTTGATCTGGCTGGTCTGGCAGATTTGGGGCCTCAAAGCGATTAATGCGGGTATTGATCTTTCCCACGAAAAACACGCCGCCGCGGCGTGGCTTCAGGGTCTTGCCGCCTCCAACGGGTTTTACAAATCCGCCGACCATGTGGCCAATGCGCTGCAGGCGGCGGATCGGATGACGGCTGCCTATGTCGATCAACACCGCCAGCATTTTCGCCAGCACTTTTCCCAGACAATCAGCTATCTGGTGATTTATGCCCTGGCCAGTGCAACCTTGCTTGGCTTGGGTGGCTGGCTGGTGATCCAAGCGCAATTGAGCCTTGGCCAATTGGTTGCCGCGGAGCTTGTCTTGTCAGCCGTCTTTTTCGGTGTCTCACAGCTCAGTGCCTATCTCATTTACTTTTATGATTTGTGCGCCTCCACCGAAGAATTATCGCTCGTGCTGGCTATCGGCCAAGAAGACCCGACACCCGGTGAGGCGGTACCCTGCACCAACGCCGATCTTGTTTTCCGGTCCGTGGGCGGCGACGCGCGCGGCGAGGCCGCAAGCCTTAATTTCGAAGTTCCGTGCGGAAGCCGGATTATGGCGTGTGCGGAAAATCATGGTGTCCAGCGCCTGATCACAAATCTCCTCAAGCGCCACGAGAAACCAAGTGGCGGCTATATCTCTCTCGGCGGCGGCGACATTCTTGATATGGATGTTTATGCCCTGCGTCAGGAAGTGATGATCATCGATCGGCCCACCATCCTGGAGGGTACGATCCGTGATTATTTGCGCCTGAATGCAGACGAATTTAATGCGGAAAAAGCACTCACCGCCCTGAAAGTTGTGGGGTTGGAGCGGACCGTTGCCCGGCTCGAAAAAGGGCTCGACACGCCAATTGCAACCACCGGCTGGCCCCTATCAACACCCGAAACCATGCAGCTGAAACTTGCTGCAGCCCTCCTTGCCTCGCCGCATATTCTGATCCTCAACCAGCTCTATGATCAGGTGCCAGAGGCGTGTTTCGCCGGTGTTCTCGGTTGGCTACGCGAAAAGACCGATATCTCGCTGATTTACTTTACAAACCGGGAAAACGATCTTGGCTTTGATCAATTTCTGTATGCGGAAAATAATGCGCAAACAATGACGTCTGACTTTGGCGTTTTTCATTCCATGTTGCGCGCCCGTTCGGCCCATCAGCCGAGCCTAACCGACCAGACAAATCAACAGCGTACCTTACCGCTCCTTACCTCTGCCTCGTGATCCCGCTTTCTTCGTTCCAAGGGTCTAAGCCATGCCGTTCCGCGATCAGCATCTGCCGCACTTTACCACTCTGTCGTCGATCAAAACGCCAAAGCTGATCAGCGCCATTGCGTATCTATTAATTGGCGGTGCGGCGTTGGCGATTGCGTTTCTCATTCTGGCCCCGTGGGTGCAAACAACGTCCGGGTCGGGGATTGTGACCGCGCTTAATCCCGGCGATAGAGTGCAAGATATCAACGCCCTTGTCTCCGGGCGGATTGATGAGTGGTTTGTGCGCGACGGCTCAAAAGTCAAAGCGGGTGATCCTATCGTGCGGATCATGGACAATGACCCCAATCTCATTGAACGGCTAAACGATGAGCGCCAACAGGTAATCGCTAAACTTGATGCGGCAAAAACGGCTGAGAAGACAGCCAGACTCGACCTTACACGGATGAAAGACCTCTATGAAAAAGGGCTGGCGGCGCGGCGCGACTATGAACAGGCGCAAATCCGGGTGGAACAATTACGCTCGAGTACTGCCGAGGCCTCGGCAGAATTGAACCGCATTGATGTCAACCTATCCCGGCAATCCGTACAGGAAGTAAGAGCACCAAGAGACGGGGTCATCCTGCGTGTTAATGCCGGGGACACCGCAACTTTTATTACCGCCGGCGCCGCGATCGCCACCTTTGTGCCAGACAATGTTGAGCGGGCGGTGGAGATTTTCGTTGATGGGCGCGATGTGGCGCTTGTGACCCCGGGCGCGCCCGTACGTCTCCAGTTTGAGGGCTGGCCGGCGGTACAATTTAGTGGCTGGCCATCAGTCGCCATTGGCACGTTTGGTGGCCGGGTTGTGGCGATTGATCCGTCGGCGGACGCAAGCGGGCGGTTCCGGGTGCTCGTCACCGAAGATACTGATGACCCCCATGCGTGGCCCGATGAAACGTTTATTCGGTATGGCGCGGCGGCGCGCGGGTGGGTGCTGCTGGATGAGGTCTCCGTGGGGTATGAGCTTTGGCGGCAATTGAATAATTTCCCGCCGCAATTCCCCCCGGGAACCCGGCCCACAACGGCATCCGCGTCAGGGGCCAGTTGATGAAGACGTCATGTGTTGGCCGCGTTTTGGCCCCGCCGCGCCTGGGCATGGTGCTTTTGATATGGATGGTCTGCGCCGCGGGGCTCTCGGCTGGCGCGGTGCAAAGCGCAACCGCCGACGCGGGTTCACCCGGCATAATCGACACCAGCGCGCCGGGTCAGGCCACCAATATTCCCACGGCGGAAAATGATGTGGGCACCACCCTGCTCCTATCCACGGTGCTGGATCGCTCGGCAACGCATTTTCCGGCCATCCTCGAGGCGCTTGCCAAACGCCGCGCTGCTGAGGGTACCTTGCAAGCGTCACGCGGGGCGTTCGACCTCGTGTTTGAAGCTGACGGCTATGACAGGGTCACGGGCTTTTGGACCGGTCAGATCGTCAATACGAACGTGACCAAGCAATTGCGTCCCTTCGGTGCAAAAGTTTACGGGGGGTACAGACGGTCGAATGGGTTTTTCCCGATTTATGAGGATATCAATTTCACCAATGATGGCGGCGAATTCAAAATCGGCGGACTTTTTTCGCTCCTGCGTGATCGAAAGATTGATGATCGCCGGTTCGGCGAGCGTGATGCCGCCCTTGCCATTGCGGAACAGGATTTTGAAGTGTTGCTCACGCGCGTCGGGGTGCAGCACAAGGCGCTTTTGGCTTATTGGCGGTGGGTCGCCGCGGGCCATCAACTTGATGTCTATGAAGAGTTGTTGGCGCTTGCCCGAACGCGCCAATCCGGTCTTGATGAACAGGTGCGCCAGGGGGCGCGCGCGGCAATTTTTCTCACCGAAAACCGGCAAAATCTGTTGCGGCGGGAACGTCTGACCGCCGATGCGGGGCGCACGCTGGACCTTGCCGCGAACCGCTTGTCATTCTATTTGCGCGATCGGTCTGGGTACCCGATTTTACCGCGGCGCGATCAATTGCCGTCACGCGCCTTGTGGCAGGAATTTCTTGATGAGATTGCTCAAGCGGGTGGCGCGCAGGGCTTGCTGGCGGCTGATGCCATCCCGGCCATTTTGAACCAGCGCCCGGAATTGAGTATTTTGCGGGTGGCGCTGAATCGGGCAGATTTGAAAGTGACGCTGGGTGAAAATGAACTCAAGCCCCGCTTTGATCTGTCTGCGGAGGTTTCACGCGATGTGGGCGCGATTGCCGAAGGCGGTGTTTCGCGCGATTCCACTGATACCATTATCGGGTTCCGCTTCTCCGTCCCGTTGGAACGGCGCGAAGCGCGCGGAAAGATCAACCGTGCAAAAGCCGAACGCGAAGCACTGCGCCAGCAGCGTCGATTAAAGCAGGATGAAATTGAAATCGAATTGCGTGAAATTCTCATCAATCTCACGGTCGCCGGCCAGTTGGCGTCCCTCGCCCAAGACGAAGTTGTTCAGGCGCGGACCATGCAAGAGGCAGAACGTATCCGGTTTCGCAGCGGCGCCAGTGATTTCTTCCTTGTCAATATCCGCGAGGAAGCCGCCGCTGACGCACAAATCCGATATTTTTTAGCGGCGCTCGAGACCAATATTGCCCGCGCCAATTTTGACGCGGCAACCATAAATCTCGATCGTTTAGGATTGGAGTAGTCCTATCGATAGCCGTGCCACCGGGCAAAGACGCGCGCACCCTAACGCCGGTGACGCCATCTCAGAGCACTTCGCCATCATCATCATCCTCGACACTGCCCAGCCGGGCAGCGGCGAGGCGGGCACGGCGGACAAATTCGCGGTTATCGGCCCGTCGATCCCAGGCCCGGCGCCAACTGCGTGGCCAAAAATGATCTGGCCACAGACGATATCTCCGCAGTAGCAGGTTCTTTCGACGGCGTCTTTTCGCGGGATTTTTCCCCGTAACGGCGCGGCTGGCACTCAAATGGGCCAACTCATTTTCCCGCGCGTCATCAATGCCAATGTTTGTAACGGGATCATCGGCAATTTCATCACGATCGAGATCAAGGGTGCCGAGCGCCGGGGCTTCAGGAACAGGGCGCGTGGTTTGCGCCGCGTGTTCAGGCTGAAACAACGGTGTCTGAACATCGTCTTGTGTGGTGGGGACGCGTACATCCTGATTCTGCTCTGGCTCTCGGTGTTCTGGTGCACTTGGCACCAGACCAGAAGCTTGAGCGGGCGCCGTGCTTTTTGGCGGCTCATCGTCCATGGAGATGATGACGAGATTGTCCGTATCCGGTAAAGCCGCATCAATCGCTATTTGTTCGCGTGGTTGTTGCGGCGCGTCGGCGATTTCGGTGAAGACTTTTATGGTCTCAAGGAAGTAGGCTTCCACAGGCGTTTTTTGCGTACGGATCATCGTGTCGGCACGAGCCGCTGACCCAGCAGCCTCCGTTGGCGTTGCGGTCATTTTTGCAGCCGGCACAAAGACGAGGTTGTCGCTGCCCTCTTCGGGAAGGGTTTCGTCGGTGGCAACAACGTCTTGCGATATGTCTTCCTTGTGCTCTGACGGCGTTGGCTCTTGCTTACGGATTGCCGGTTTGCCGTCGGTCACGGCTGATGCTGGTTCCTCCGTGGGCAGAATATCATCCAAGGTAACGATGGTCAGGGTCGTTTCTTCCGGATCACTGTTGTGGGTATCACGAATATCAATTTCCCCGGTTGGCGTCTCACCTGAATTGTCCTCGGTGGCTTCGCCATCGAACGCCGGGGCGGGCTCTTCTTCTTGGTTTGGCGCTTCAGGGTCCAGTGTATCGGCAATGGGTGCCGTCTCGGCGGCGATGGCCACATCTTCCGCAAGAGTGTGTTCTTGATCGTCAGTTTCTTCTTCGGCTACCGGGGCATCGTCAGGCAACGCGTCCTTCGCGGTTGATGAACCGTCCGGCGCATTGCCTCCTTTCTCATCATCGGGAAATGCGTCCAGCAACTGATCCTGAAGATCGCGCGCAGCGGAGACCGGTTCTTCCAGCGTGCTGATCGGTTCGGCGAGGCCTAACTTCTTGCGACGGGCGGCAAGTTCCGCACGTAGCGCATCTTTGCCTTTTTTCCGCGCCAGCAGGGCGGCCTTGCGCCGGGCCCGCTCGACAACATTGGTGGGGGCCGCATCGGCATCGGTTTCTGCGCTATCGTCGGGTTGGTCTTGGGCGTCGCTTTGGCTTTGCGAGGCGTTGCTGGCCTCAGCGGTTTTCGTGCTACGGGTCTTGGTGGAACGACGTTTAGGCTTGGGCTCGGGCTTGCCGGTTACACCAGGCTTTTTGTTGGTGGTGTCGTCCTGGTTGTCTTCTTGGGTGCTGTCATCAAGCTGCGGGCGTTCGGTGCGGAAGAGCGCACTCAACTGCGCGTTTGACAGGGCCTCCAATTCGAGAAGTTCGCGCACGCTATTCACCTGCGCCGGCCGAAAATCGTTCAGCCCACCGACTTTACCCAGATGATTGCCTTGTGCAGCGCTGAAGCCAAGACCGCGCAGGGCCGACAACGAGGCCTGATCTTCTACTCCCACGGCGGTAATGGACGCACCGGCCCCATTGGCGATGTCAAGAAGTTCGGAAATGGCGCTGAGGCCAGGGCCCCGGACCGTGCGGGCAAAGCGCAGAATGGCCGCGCCGCCCGTTTTGATTTCTTCAAAGGGGAAAGGCGACACATCGCGCAGGAAATCATTGGCCCGGCCACGTACCTCGATGGCGAGCCGAATGCCCGTTTCCTTCAGTCGCGCCAATTGCGCGCGAATGTCTTCCGCATCGCTCTCAAGGCTCGGCATCGGGCATTCGAAGGTCACTGCATCGGCGGGAAAGTCCCTATCCCGCAGCAGGGCCGTTACAAAGGCGGGAAAGTCGTCATCGGAGAGGTCAGTGGTGGCAAGATTGATGGAAAAGCCCGGCGCGCAATTGCCGCGCCAGCGGATGTAATGGTCCAACGCTTCTTCGAGCACATAGCGCGTAAGCTCACCCATCCGCCCTTGGGTCTCGAAAAAAGAGATAAATGCACCCGGCGGGAGAACGCCCAGTTTCGGGTGTCGCCAGCGCACAAATGTTTCCATGCGCGCCAGGGCGCCATTGCCCAGATCAAAGATCGGCTGGAACAGGACCTCGAAATCGCGATTGTCCAGCGCGTTATCGATATCGATATTTGACAGTCGAACGGCCTGTGCGCCCATCTTCAGGATCCTTTGGTCCGCATATCCACGCTGGGCCCAATATGCGTAACGATATGGTACCCGTGAGCCATCCCCCAAACACGCCATTGTGCAGGGCTTGCGTTAATACGCCCTGAAGGGCGCACTGATACCCACGGATCAAGACTGTCTTTTGTGGTGATTTGCGCTGCGCGCACAAGCCTGAGGTGCGTATTTCTGCGGTTGATGCAACCGGCGAGGAGAAGGCGGGCCCCGTGAGCCGTGGCAAGCCCCACTGTTGAGGGGAGACACCAGAGGCACGCGAAGAGGAATTGTCCCGATTGTCCCGGCGGTGCAATTGTCCTATCACCACGTTTTGTTTTTTCATCCAGGATCGGGAGTAGACCATGCGCGCGGAAGTCATTGCGCTTGCCAATGCCATTGAGCAGTCAACGGAACTGCTAAGGAGGCGTCTTTGACTGGGATGTTGCCCATGAAAAGCTTGCCGAGCTTAATCTAAAGGCCGAAGCCCCCGATTTATGGGACGATCCCGCCGAGGCCCAGCGCCTGATGCAGGAGCGCAATGCCCTGGAAACGCAGATTAATGCGGTTGGCACCCTTGCGGAGGAAAAAGACGATATTCTCGCCCTCGCCGAAATGGCGGAAGAGGAGGGTGATGACGCCAGCCTCGATGAGGCACAAGGCATGATGCAGACGCTGGCCGATAAGGCCGCCAAGGCAGAAGTTGAGGCGCTGTTGTCCGGGGAGGCTGACGCCAATGACAGCTTTTTGGAGGTCCACGCCGGGGCTGGCGGCACCGAATCCAATGATTGGGCGGGCATGTTACTGCGCATGTATGTGCGCTGGGCCCAGAAATCCGGCTTCAAGGTTGATGTGATCGAGGAAAGCGCCGGCGATGAAGCCGGGATCAAGTCCGCCACCATTAAGGTGAAAGGCCATAACGCCTATGGCTGGCTGAAAACTGAATCGGGCGTGCACCGGCTGGTGCGAATTTCGCCGTTTGACTCCAATGCCAAACGCCACACGTCTTTCGCCTCGGTTTGGGTCTATCCGGTGATTGATGACCGGATCGATATTGAGGTGAACGAAAGCGATTGCCGGATTGATACGTTCCGCGCGTCGGGCGCTGGCGGGCAGCATGTGAACACAACGGACTCCGCGGTGCGCATCACGCACGAGCCAAGCGGTATTGTCGTCCAATGCCAGAACCAGCGCTCCCAGCATAAAAACCGGGCCACAGCGTGGGATATGCTCCGTGCCCGTCTTTATGAAGTTGAATTGCAAAAACGCGAAGAAGCCGCGCAAGCGCAAGCCGAATCCAAAACTGACATCGGCTGGGGCCACCAGATCCGGTCTTACGTGATGCAGCCCTATCAGATGGTCAAAGATCTGCGTACCCGCGTGGAAAGTCCGAGCCCGGACGGTGTCCTCGACGGAGACCTCGACCAGTTCATGTCCGCAGCGCTGGCCGCCCGGGTTACCGGGCAGTAACAGCGCTCCAGAGCGGTGCTTACAGTTCCGGCAACCACATGCCCATGGTCGCGGCAAAGATACCAACGCCTGTGACCCCTGTGGCGAGGAAGACGATGCCAGCAGTCAGATATTTCAGGCTTGGCGACGATCTATCCTGAGCCACGAAATAGAGCTGGAGCAAGCCGAGCGGGACCATAAACTGGGCGAAATAGGTGAAGGTAATAAACGGCCCGGTGAACGTCTCGTTGTCGATGCCAATGCCGCCGGTTGTCATGAACCAGAACATCAGCCAGATGCGAAAAAACCAGACAGCGCTCGACACCATAAATAGACGCATAGCCCAGCGGCGATGGCTGTCAAACCGGCGGCGCATGGCCGCGGAAACCGCCAGAATGCCGAATATGATGATCAAGATACCAACAAAGGTGATGGCGTAGGGGGCAAAGGGCCCCCCAACGGTGCCACGAATCCACACCAGATACATGCCACCAAGACTGGTGAGGATCGCCATGGATACATAAATCCTGCCAACCCAGCGATGAAAATTTGGTATGCGGTTGCGGATCGAGGGCGTCAATTGCAGGACGCCGCCGCCCATAATGATCGTTGCCACAATCACATGAAACGCAGCGGCCACATTGCCGATGACTTCACCGGCCACATACCCGGAGGGCATGGATGTGTCTGCCATGCCTGGTAATCCCTTCAGGGCTAGTACGGGGAAGTAAGCCGCGGCCACATAATAAACGAAAATAAACTGGCCGATTGCGGCAACGGTAAACCAAATGATCGCCGACAGGCTTAACAGGCGCTGGGCTGGGGAAGAGTTAAGGGCGGGCGATTGTGCGTGCATGGCAAACCTCTTGATCGAATGATGCCTTCGGGTCATCGCAAGCGGTGCATCTCACGTTTGAAACCGCTTTGACCGGTGCGGCCTATCGCCTACACATTGAGGGAATTGCGCGTGCGATCTCGCCAATTTCGAAATAGGTCAGTCTTTTTGAGCGATCTTTCTATTCGCGCGGTCTTTTCACGTTTTTTGCTTTGGTCCCGCCAGAGGAGACATCTCAGATGCAAACCATGATTTCGGCGCCAACGATGCCATCGCCGCAGCAAGGTGGAATTAGACATTGGGGATCGGTGCTCATGACGCTGTGGCAGCGTTCCCCGGCAACGGTTCTTTGGTGGGTGTTGAGTTTCGCGATTACTGTTTCCTGGTTGCCAAAGTCGTTTTTGGGCGGATCGGCGATGGCCGAGGCGGCGATCATCGTGGCGGGGTCAGCGGCGTGCGGCTGGTTATGGCTGTTAACCCGCGCGGTTTTTTCACCGCGGCTCGCCCTTGGCCCGGGTGCCTTTGCGATCGTTGGCCTCGTTCTCGTTGTGGAAGCGTCGGCACGGCTGACCCACGGGCTCAAGCCCACCGGATTACAGGGGGAGGCTGCGCGGCTTGTGGCGAACGCGGAGCCGGTTGCCTGCATCAGCATGATCGCCATGGCGTTCATGGCGATCTTTCACAACATTGATCGCGGCGTGGGCGCGGGTGAACGGCGGTTTCGATTATTGTATGCGGCGGGCCTCGCGCTAATGGTCTTTGTTGGCCTAATCTGGGTAGAGCACGCGGATGTGGGTGCGGTGGAAGGCGCCCCCGATTATGCGCTCATCTTTTGTGGATTGGGGATTATTGCGGCAACGCGCCTTGCCATTTACTTCCGCCAACGCAACCCGCTTCCAAAGACGCTATTGCAACCGCGTGTGTCGAACAAGAAAGCGCTAAATACGGATCATCTGTCCACAGATATTAGGGGTCGTATCGAGAAAATCATGGCTGATGAAGCGTTTATCACTTCTGAAGGGGTAAAGGTTGCCGATATGGCCGAGCGATTGAATGTGCCCGCCTATAAGGTTACCCGCTGTATTACCGGGGTGCTGGGCTATGCAAATTTTAATCAGATGATGAACGCGCGGCGAATTGCGTTGGCGAAAGCGCGGCTTAATGATGCCAACTGGCAAGAAACATCCATTTCCGCCTTGGCCTTCGCGTGCGGCTTCGCTTCACTCGGCACATTTAACCGTGCCTTCAAAGCGCAAACGGGTCAGACGCCAAGCGATTATCGCCGGGATCAAAAGAGCTAGAGTAAGACGCTCCTTCCATGTGCGTACTATATAATTCCTACGTAAGCGCAGATCTGGGGTGTATTTTACGCGCCAGCCCGCTCTTTGAGGATCGGCTGTAGCCGACCATAGGTCAGACTGCGCCAGAGCCATTCCAGCGGACCAAAGCGGAAGACGCTAAGCCATGCCACGGAAAAAAGGATCAGGATGATCCAGGTAATTGCGACGATGCCCATCATCTCAAAATTACTGAGCTTGCTGTAAAGCGCGAAAGCGTGGCCGCCAGCGAGGGTTGTGCCGATGAGTGAGCACGCGATGTAATTGGAAAAGGCCATGCGCCCTACCGCCGCCATGGGACCGAATGCATGCCCCTTTTTCATCAGCCATAGGATCAACGCCGAATAGCCGATGCCGCCTGCCAGTCCGTTGAAGGAATTGCTGAGTTGGCTGTAATTAAAAATCTCAAAGGACCAGTCCGATTGGACCAACGCGAACCACCGACCCGCATCCGTGGCGATGGCAATCGACAGGCCGATGACAGCAATCCACCCATAGGTTTTTGCGCTCAACGCGCCTTTCAAAAACCCATTTCTCCACAGGGCCATACCCGCCAGCATGATCGACAGGGTCATGGCCGAAAAGCCCCCTAAGACCGTAAACGGAATAAATCCAGCCGCTTCGCCTGCCCTCGCACTTATATGTGTAAGGGGGTCCGGTGACAGATAAATAGCAAAGACTTTGCGCAGTTCCTCTGCACCCGGAAACCAAAGGATCGGTTCAATTTCTGCGCGCGCCTCGGGCACCTGTAGAAACAGGAGATTGACCCCATTGAGCCACACGAATGCCACCAGAAAAATTCCAATTGCCCAGGCCCACAAGGCTTTGGCGGATTTTTGACAAAACAGCATCGCCACAAATCCGGTCAGCGCATAATTTGTCAGGATATCGCCGATCCAGATGCCAATCATATGCACAAGCCCAAAGGCAAGGAGCCATAGATTGCGACGCACGATGCGCGCGGTGGGCTTTGCCCCGGCCCGCGCAGATTTCTCTGCCAAGAGGACAAGACCAGCACCAAACAGGGCCGTAAAAATCGTGCGCCATTTATCGTCAATTAAAAATGCCTGCAGTGAGGCGACCATCATGTCATGGGGGCCGGACCATAAGCTGGGATTGGCATAATAGGGAAACGGCGCCAGCATTGCCTTGATGTTGACCACGAAGATTGCGAGAACAGCAAAGCCGCGCAAAACATCAAGACTGGCAAAGCGATTTTGCCGCGCCACAGGTTCACTGATGATTTCGTCCACCATAGGGCCCTCCCACTGACATCATGCGTAGTGGACCTGTCTTAAATCAAGCCCAGTACCGCCAAACGATATGCGATTTTCGGTGTGCGGTAATGAGGTGAACGTCCGCGCGGCAGACAGAGGAAACGACCTGGCAAATAAAAGCGACTTAATCTACGGGCGCGCCGGTTGGCCGGGGCCGCCCTGGCCGTCAGCACCTGGAATAGGCAATTGCCCTACACTGCCGAGCAATTGTTCCCAGAAGGATAATTCTTTGCCCCGCGTTGGGGTCACGCGTGACACCATGCTGATGCGCTCGCCGTCTTCAATCGTGAACTCTTCCACCGACGACACTTTGCCCTCATCGTCGAAATTAAAGGCGACGATTTTGCGATCTTTGGTTTGCGGTTTCAAAAAGGCGCGGGTCTGGTCGCGACTGTTCAGATAGTACCAGCTATTGGTGGAAAAGGTTGAGATCAGGGAGGGTTCCCCATATTTGGCGATGATGCTTTCTTTGGTATCGAGCCCCACATTGGCGGTGAGGTTTTCGGTGCCGCGTTCCAGCACATAGCCATGGTTTGACCGCACAGAAACGCATCCCTGCAACGCCATTGCGCCGAAAAGGGCGGCCATCCAAAACAACACCATCTTTTTTCTCATCGTCAGTCCTTAACACACAAGCGCCCAATTTAAGAGGAGGGCTCGCGTCAGCGTTACCATCTTGCCGCGTGTTGATCAAAGGCTTAACCATTCTTATCTCCGCAACCTAGCAGCAACCGGTTCCCGGCGCCCGAGGCAGGATAATGATTTTCTCCCTATTTAAAAAAGACCGTCAACGCGATGCCGCGCGCAGCCTCTATATTAACGCCATGGAACAATCGCGGTTGCCGGTATTTTACACGGCCTATGCGGTGCCGGACACGTTTGACGCGCGTTTCGATCTCCTCACCGTGCATGTTTACACGCTCATGCGGGCCCTCAAAACGCTTGGTGGGCAAGGAGATAAGGCAGCCCAAAGCCGCGATCTGTCGCAAAAGCTGTTTGAAGTGATGTTCCGCAATCTCGACGATACCTTACGCGAAATGGGCGTTGGCGACTTGTCAGTGGCCAAGAAAATCCGCCCCATGGCAGAGGCTTTTTATGGCCGCGTGGGCGCCTATGAAACGGCGTTCGGGGCTTCGGGCTTGCGCGGCGGCGATTTGCGGGCTGATGCCCCCGATGAGGTTCCGGGCGCCGCAGGATTGACGGAAGGCACCGGGGACAGTGCGGCTAACGCCGACGGTGTCCCGGTGCAAAGTCCACCCCAAAGCGCACGCCAGAGTTTGGCGCTGGCGCTTTTGCGTAATGTTTATGGCCTTGGTGACGCAGTTGAAACACCAGCAGCCATCGCGCCCGACCTCATGGCCAAGGCTGACGCACTGGCCGACCATCTGATTGCCTGTAATGACAGCCTATCGCGCCAGCCGCTTAGCCGGCTGTTGTCGGGTATCATTACCTTTCCTGTGCCAGCCGGTGTGCGTGAGCCCGCATAGAGATCCCCAAAACACCTGGAAACTGAGCCCATGGCCGATGATCAAAGCCAACAGCCAACGCCGGAATTCTCCCGGCCAGTGACCCTGAGTAAAGTGCCGAGCGACGGGCAAACCTTGACGCTTAGCCCCGATGACGAGACGCTGGCGAGGATTGCACAGCGCTTTGCCATTCCGGCAATTGCAACCCTTGATGCGGCTTTGACAATCACGCCCACGGCCCATGGGGTGCGAGTTGAGGGCCAGTTTACCGCAAACCTCACCCGCGAGTGTGTGGCCAGCCTGGAGCCCATGGGCGAGGTCATCAACGAGACGATCACAGTAGATTTTGATCGCCGCGTTGAAGAAGGGGATGCCGAAGCGATTATGGATCAGCTAGCTACGGGGCAGGACGCTGAACCCTTGCACGGCGATCATCTCGATCTCGGTGAGTTTCTTGTCCAGCAAGTCTCGCTCGCCATGGACCCGTTTCCGCGCAAACCCGGCGCAACGTCTCTGGTGGACCAGTATGGCGCCGCCGAAGAGCCCTCGGCCTTTGCCGCGCTCAAATCGCTAAAGCCGGTCAATGACGATGGTTAGACCTCCAGCAACCGTCCGGGTTGAGGCGCGGGTGAAAGCGCAAAGGGGGAAAACCGGTATCGCCAGCCCTCGGCTGGGCACTGGTTTTTGTGGGCGTTCACCTCTAAAACGCGCAAAGAGTATGGTTCGTGTGTCGCCTGCGACGGTCGCACACCCGGCACAAGAGGAAACCCCTTGTCTTTGATCCAGCAGGAGCGCGCATCAGCGCACGGGCATCGGCGGGTTTGTCTCGCGGTTGATGCCATGGGCGGGGACGCCGGGCCCGAGGCCGTGCTTGATGGCGCAGCGGCGGCACTCTCCGATGGCCTTGATGTTGATCTCACCCTGGTGGGCCCGCACGATCTTTTGACGCCCCTTATTGCGGCCCGCCCGGCGCTTGCCGCTGCGCGCATCATTGATGCGCCCGATGTGGTGAAAATGGATGATAAGCCGGCGCATATTTTGCGCCGGGGCCGCGAAACCTCCATGTGGCACGCTTTGTCGGCTTTGTGTGACGGCAAGGCCGATGCGGTTGTATCAGGCGGCAATACCGGCGCGCTCATGGCCCTGTCGCGCCATCGGTTGCGCATGATTAAGGGTGTTGATCGCCCCGCCATCACAGCCCTGTGGCCAACCCCTAGGGGCCGCAGTGTGGTGCTTGATGTGGGGGCCAATGTGGAGGCTGAGGCGCTCCAACTCTTACAATTTGCCGTGATGGGTGACGCGTTCTTCCGTGCCCTGAGTGGTGAGGCCCACCCCAGCGTCGGTCTTCTCAATGTGGGTGCTGAGGAACTGAAGGGTCATGAAGTCATCCGCGAAGCGGCCAAGTTATTGCGCGCGCACGTGCCCGATATGCGGTTTTCCGGCTTTGTGGAGGGTAATGATATCTCCAAAGGGACAGTCGATGTGGTGGTTACGGACGGTTTTTCCGGCAACATTGCCTTAAAATCCGCTGAGGGTGCTGCGCGGCTTGTGGGCGGCTGGATGAAAGAGGCGGTGACTGATAGCTGGCTTTCAAAACTTGGCGGTTTGTTCATGCGCCCCCAGCTCCAGGCGTTGAAAACCCGAATTGATCCGTCCTCGGTCAATGGTGGTGTTTTTCTCGGGATCAATGGCGTTGTGGTTAAAAGCCATGGCGGTGCTGACGCCGCCGGGGTGGCGAGCGCCTTGCGGATTGCGGGCAATCTGGCGCGCCGGGCTTTTATCGACGATGTGGCCGAACGGGTTGCCGGCGTTACAGCCGCGATTGCGACGGCATCTGAGCTTGGGGATCAGGGTCAGGATGGGCCAGCCTTGTCGGGTGGTGCGGCGCCTCCCCAGGCGAGCAACGCCAGCACCGGGCCGGATCATCAATCGGACGCGCGGCCCAAAACAAAGGCAACCGCATGAGCCGCGTCAGCGTGATTGACGGATCGGGGGTTTATTTACCCGACCGTGTCCTGACCAATGCAGAACTTGCCACGATGGTGGATACATCCGACGATTGGATCCGGGAGCGTACCGGTATCCGCGAACGTCATGTTGTGGCAGATGGTCAGTATACATCAGACCTTGCGGTTGAAGCCTCGAAAAATGCGATGATAGCGGCCGGTTGTGGTCCAGCCGATATTGATCTGATTATTGTGGCCACAACCACGCCCGACCTGACATTCCCGGCAACCGCTGCCATCGTGCAGGCAAAACTTGGCATTGGCGCGTGCACAGCCTTCGATATACAGGCGGTGTGTTCGGGCTTTCTTTTTGCGCTGGCCACAGCAGATAAGTTTCTGGCCAGCGGTGGGCATCAGCGTGCGCTCGTGATCGGGGCGGAGACGTTCACCCGTATTCTCGATTGGACCGACCGGTCAACATGTGTCCTTTTTGGTGATGGCGCCGGGGCGTTTGTTGTTTCTTCCCAAGACAAAGACACGCCCAAAGACAACGGCGAGGTTGGTAATCGCGGGATCATGGCAAGCCATCTGCGTACGGATGGCAATAATGTTGATCTCTTGTATGTTGATGGCGGTGTCTCGCGCACGCAGACCGTGGGGCAGGTGCGGATGCAAGGCAACAAAGTATTCCGGGAGGCGGTCACCCGTATCTCTAGTGCGATGGTTGAGGTTGCCCGTGCGGCAGATATTGCCATCACCGACATCGATTGGTTCGTGCCCCATCAGGCCAATGAGCGGATTATTCAAGGTGTCGTAAAAAAACTTGATCTGCGTCCCGATCAAGTGGTTTCTACGATTGCGACGCAAGGGAACACGTCGGCCGCGTCAATACCGCTTGCCTACCACGCGGGTGTTGCCGACGGGCGGATCAAGCGAGGGGACCTTGTGCTGATCGAGGCGCTGGGCGGCGGGCTCACCTGGGGGGCGTTGCTGTTTCGTGTCTGAACCCGCCGTTGCCCCCGCGCGCGATCGAGACCCTGTCAGCGGGCTGAACGGGGGTATGGCCCATGGAATAGCCGGGGGCATGACCCGAGGGATGGCCCGAGGGATGGAATGCCTTCGCACGCCGGAATTGTGGACTGGTGCGCAAACCCTGGCCCCAATTAGCGGTCAGATACCGGCCGACCTTGATGGTCGGCTCTACCGTGTTGGCCCCGGGCGCTTTGAAAAAGATGGTCAGACCTTTGCCCACTGGTTCGATGGTGAGGGGCTGGTCCTTTCGATCGATATCAAAGACGGGCAGGCAGCCGCGCGGGCGGCGTTTATCGATGATCCGTACCCCCATAATCCGGCGCCAAAGCAGGATGATCGCGGCCGGTTTGGGATCGCGCCGGCGAGCCTGTGGAAACGGTTGCAAAGCATCTGGACCGCCGACAGCTACATCAACCCAGCAAACACGGCGCTTTTATATTGGGACAAGCGCTTGTTCGGCCTGTTTGAAGGGGGCTTGCCCACTGAGCTTGATGCCAATGATTTGAGCATGCTGGGTAAAACAACCCTCGGGGCGGTGCGCCGGGCCTTTTGCGCCCACCCCAAATACCATGCGCGCAGTCGATCCTGGTTTAACCAGGGGTTTCGCACCGCCCCGCGCCCGATGATGGATTACACGCGCCTCAACCCCGACGGTAGCGCCAGCCGCTTTGCCAGCATTGCCTATGAGGGCGCGTTGTTCACCCATGATTTTGCTGTCACCGACACTCACATCATTTCCATCTGTAGCCCCATGTTTGCCGATGCGGCTGCGGTGATTTTCGGCGCCAAACCCTTGAGCGAGGTGTTATCCTGGTACCCAGATCGCGGCACCGAATTTATCGTGATCCCGGTGGACAATACGCGCGCCGTGCAGCGGCTCAAAGGGCCACCAATTTTTTATTCCCATACGGCCAATGCTTTCGATCGCGATGGTAAGATCATTATCCAGGGGATTGCCGCGCCCGATAGCTCCAACATGCATTGGGTGAATGCGGTGAAACGCGGCGCGCGCGATCTTCCGCGCGGTTCCGTTGGTGTACTGACCGAAATTATAATTGATCCGGTGACCCGGGCAATTGAGGTGGAAACCGTTCTAGATCGGTGTGCGGAGTTTCCACAAATCAATCCCGCTTGGGCGGGCCGAGCGCACAACCATGTCTATTTGAATGGTTTTCAGCATCAAGACACCGCCTATGAGGATTTCTTTGACACGGTCCTCAAGCGATCAGATGACGGGCAGTGCATAAGCCATGTGGCTGACGACGGCCATTTCGTCAGTGAGCCAATTTTCGTACGCCGCGATGCCGTTGCCGATGATACGAAAAGAGACCAAGATGAGGATTCAGGCTATCTCCTCACGGTCAATTATGATGTCCATACTGATCGCAGCTATCTTCATATTCTCGATGCTAAGGATCTCACATCCGTCGCGCAATGCGCTTTTGATCGGGCCTTGCCGATGAGTTTTCACGGCCTCTGGGTTGATCGCCCGCACCTGTGAACAGCGCCATAGGTGCTTTGTTAAAAAGTCCCGAAATTCCCTGACATGAAAAAGTATCATGTTTTTACAATGGGTTATTGACCCCGAAAGGGCTCGAAGCGTACGCTTTAGCATCCGTATCGCAGGGACTAGCCCGTATGTCAGGCAAGACTGTCACGCGCGCCGACCTTACCGAAGCCGTATATCGCGCCGTCGGTGTGTCAAGGAACGAGTCTTCCGGTTTCGTGGAACGCATTCTGGAAGAAATGACCTTATCGCTGGAGCGCGATGAGCAGGTGAAGGTTTCGTCGTTCGGCACGTTTTCGGTCAGGCGCAAACAAATGCGCATGGGACGTAATCCAAAAACCGGTGAAGAAGTGCCCATCACTCCGCGCCGCGTGATAACCTTTCGCCCCTCGCATGTCTTAAAAGATCTGATCAATGACGGGCACCGCACGCGCCAATCAGCCTCAGGTATTGCATTGACGCCAGCGGGCACCAAAGGCGAGCACGATGAAGGGTCTAGCTCGATGGTTGCTACCGCTTTCGCGGCCACGGGCACAGACCCCGATTAGCCCAGAACACGTAATCACACACAAAGCGTTGTTTGTTTGCGCATGCGTGAATGGGTGGTGACCGCCTGTTTTGAACAAGCGCTCGGTTGCAGGGGCATACAGAAATCGCCTGCCATTTTCTAACGGCCATTGTTTCAAGCCCGTGGTCTGCTACCTTTTGGGATATCAAATGACCGCCCCTGCTTGAGGAGAGGCCAGACCCTTGGCGAAGTCAGCCGAAGCCTTTCGAACCATCAGCGAAGCCGCCGACGAAGTTGGCGTGCCCCAGCATGTGTTGCGCCATTGGGAAGATGTGTTTGGCCACATCCGGCCCATGCGGCGGGCCGGCGGACGGCGCTATTACCGGCCAGTGGATCTTGATCTGTTACGCGGCGTGCGGGTGTTGCTCTATGACGAGCGCTACACAACCAAGGGCGTGCAGAAAATTTTCCGGGAAAACGGCGTCAAATATGTTATCGACCTTGGCCAGCGGGTGGCAACCGGTGACGCCGTTGATGTGCGCGGAGACTTAACCGATGTTTCCACTGAGGCATCTGGAGACGGGTCAGATACCGGTAAGTCGGCTCCCCCATCAAGCAGCGGGCAGGCAGATGGATCGCCCCAATCGGGCCCGCGCGCCGAGGCAACCCTTGCGGCAATGGGTGACGGATTAGACAATCTCGCAGCGCGGCTTGAAAAGGTGCGGTCCCATCTCAACGCGACGGTAACCCGGCTGGAAACGTTGCTCGGCCAGCACGTTGACAAATCCTGATCGGTTTACGTGCCCGTCGAACCCTTTTGCGCCTTTAGTGATCTTGCTGTTTCACGGCTTTGGTGCGAGGGATTGCGCCGAGGCGGGGAACGCCCATGGGACAGGCCAGCAGAATAGAAACGGCGCGTAGTAATGGCGGAAAAAAAGGGCGTAGGCATTGCCGGGTTAGGGGCCGTGGGGGCGAGTTTGGTGCGGCTTCTCAGTTCGCCGTCGGCACAGATTTCTTCGGCATTGGGCCCTTCGGTGGTTGACCACCTGTCGGTCACGGGCATCAGCGCGCGCAGCAAAGGCAAAGACCGTGGCTTTGACGAAAGCGCGTTTGCCTGGTTCGATGATCCGGTTGCGTTGGCAACTGCGCCGTCTACGGACATTTTTGTTGAACTGATGGGCGGTGCCGATGGTCCGGCGCTAGACGCTGTGACCGCTGCCCTCAACCGTGGCAAACATGTGGTCACCGCCAATAAGGCGATGCTGGCCAAACATGGGCTCACGCTTGCCAAGAGGGCCGAAGAAAAGGGCGTATCCCTGTCCTTTGAGGCGGCGGTGGCTGGGGCAATCCCTATTATCCGTACCCTGAAAACGGCGACCGGCCCTTGTGCGGTAACTTCAGTCACAGGCATTCTGAATGGTACGTGCAACTATATCCTTAGCGAGATGGAGACCAAGGGTCTCGATTTTGCGCAAGCCCTTGCCGAGGCCCAGGCAAAAGGTTTTGCGGAGGCTGATCCTGCGCTCGATGTGGGCGGCGGTGACGCAGCGCAAAAGCTTAAGCTGCTGGCGGCCCTTGGTTTCCAGTGCTGGCCCGCGTCTTTTTTTGCTGACGGGGTTAGCGATCCGCGTGTGGAAGGGATCGCTGGGGTCTCAGCATCCCACAGTCAGTATGCAACCGAACTGGGCTACCGGATCCGCCTGTTGGGGATGGCGCATAAAGCGCCCGGCCTTGATGCGCCAGCGGCGTTGGAAGTGGCGCCGTTTCTGGTGCCTGTAGATCACGGGTTTGCTCACACCGTGGGTCCTGAAAATATGGTTATTGTGGCGGCTGATCCACTTGGCACCCTTAGTCTAAGCGGGCCTGGTGCTGGCGGGGATCCCACGGCCAGTGCCGTTGCGGCCGACCTCGCCGCGCTGACACATGCTCAGTCGCCGTTCACTTTTACCGTGCCCGCGACGACGCTTGAAATCGTTGAGCCGTTGCCATCGCCCGGATCAACCGCGATCAAGGCGATGCTCTCGCCGGCGCCTGGTCATGATGAGGTGTTCGAGGCCCACCACTTACACCCGACCCTCGCCAACTCTGGGATTTCCGTTGTTTCAAAAAGCAAGGATGGCCTTGCCGTAATGACGGGGCCGATCACCCGAAACAGCCTGGACGATGTCCTTGCTGCCATGGCGGCAGCCGGCACCCCTATGACGGCCCTGCGAATCGCCGACATTTGACCTTTGAAAGTGAAAAAACCCATGCCCTCTGCACCTGCAACGTCTTCAGCAAAAGAATTCCTCAACCGTGTCCTGACTATGGAAATTGGTCGTTGTACGGAGGCTGCTGCTATTGCCGCCTCCACGATGATCGGGCGCGGCGATAAGGAAGGCGCGGATCAGGCGGCAGTGACGGCCTTGCGCGATGCGCTCAACAATCTTGAGATTGACGGCAAAGTTGTCATCGGTGAGGGGGAGCGTGACGAGGCCCCCATGCTGTTCATCGGGGAAAAAGTTGGTACCGGGAACGGTCCAAAAGTTGATATCGCCCTTGACCCTCTGGAGGGCACAACCCTAGCCGCGAAGGCCATGTCTAACGCGTTGGCTGTCGTCGCTATGGCGCAAGGCGGCACGCTCCTCCATGCGCCGGATGTTTACATGGACAAGATCGCCGTGGGGCCGGGCTATCCCAACGGCGTCATTGATCTTGATGCCCCCGTTGAAGACAACATTGTTGCGGTGGCCAAAGCCAAAGGGGTGGAGACGAGCGAGATCACCTTGTGCGTTCTTGACCGCGATCGCCATCAACCCATCGTCGATGCCGCGCGGAAACTGGAGTCGCGGGTCTTTTTTATCCCCGATGGCGATGTGGCGGGTATCTTCCATACCACCGAGGCGCATACGGGCATTGACCTTTATGTGGGTCAGGGCGGCGCCCCCGAGGGCGTGCTTGCGGCGGCGGCATTGCGGTGTGTGGGCGGACAGATGCAAGGCCGCTTGCATTTTCGAAATGATGATGAACGCGCCCGCGCCGAACGCATTGGCATCACCGATCTTGCCCGCAAATATGATCTGCAGGATCTTGCTTCGGGCGATGTTTTCTTCGCGGCCACGGGCGTGACCAACGGCACCATGCTTGATGGTGTAAAGTGGGAGCCTGACTATGTTTCGACGCACACCGTTGTGATGCGCAGCCATTCGGGCACGGTTCGCTATATCCGGGCGCGGTCACCGCGCGCCACCGCATAGAGGAAAAAAGCACCCTATGGCTGCATCCGCGCGACTACTGACACCAATAGATGCGCCCGCAGGGGATCAGGCTACCTCTGTTTTTCTGGCTCAATCCGTACGCGGCATACGGTGGTATGAACAGGCCAGCGATGCCGCCGCGGTACACCGGATGGCCGCGGCCCATGGGTTAGATGAGGCTTTGGCCCGTATTCTGGTGACGCGCCAGATTGCCGAAGCAGATGCCCCCCATTATTTACAACCGACGCTCAAATCCATGATGCCCGATCCTGACCGGCTCACCGATATGCCCGTGGCGGCAACACGGCTTGCCACGGCAATCCTCCGGGGGCAGACGATTGGGATCTTTGGTGATTATGACGTTGATGGTGTAACCGCCACCGCCCTTCTGTTTCTCTACCTGAAATCCCTGGGCCAAACGGCGCAAATCTATTTGCCGGATCGGATCGCCGATGGTTATGGCCCGTCGGAAAAGGCGTTTCGACAACTTGCCGATGCGGGGGCTGAGGTCATTGTCACCGTCGATTGCGGCGCTTCGGCCCATGGGCCGATTGATGCGGTGGGCGGCGACAATGGTCTCAATATTCTTGTGCTTGACCATCACCAGATGGATGGCCCGCCGCCTGCGGGTGCCTTTGCCGTTGTTAATCCCAACCGTCAGGATGATCTGTCCGGCCTGACTAATCTGTCCGCGGTGGGCGTCACTTTTATGGCGCTGGTTGCGGTCAACCGGTCGTTGCGAGCCCAGGGTTTTTTCAAAGACCGGCCACAACCTGATTTGCGCCAATGGCTTGATCTCGTTGCGCTGGGCTTGATCTGTGATGTGATGCCGGTGACCGGGCTCACCCGGGCAATGATTGCCCAGGGCCTGAAGGTTTTAACGGCGAAGCTTGATCACGGCCCCGCTGCCGCCGGGCCCTATTCCAGCGGTGGCATGATTGCGCTGGCCAATCGGGCTGGCGTAAAAACCCCGGCGTCACCCTACCATCTTGGGTTTTCCATCGGCCCCCGGATTAATGCGGCGGGCCGTGTGGGGCATGCCAATATGGCTTTTGAATTGCTTACCACCAGCGACCCCGCGCGCCAGCGTCTGATCGCGGAAAAGCTGCACATGATGAATGGGGAGCGTCAGGCGATTGAGGCTGACGTGCTCGCGGCCGCCATTGCCCAGATTGATCATCAGATTGCAGAAGAAGGGGCCAAACCGCCTGTGGTTATCGCGGCGGGTGAGGGCTGGCATCCCGGTGTTGTCGGGATCGTGGCCGGGCGGTTGAAAGAGCGCTATGGCCGTCCCGCATTGGCGATCGGTTTTGACAATGGCGTTGGCAAAGGGTCCGGCCGGTCCATTGACGGCGTTGATCTGGGCGCCGCCATCACGGCTCTACGGGCGGGTGGCTTGCTGATGGCTGGCGGCGGTCATGCCATGGCCGCGGGGCTCACCGTGGCGTCGGTTCAATTTGCCTTCTTTACCCAGGCTCTTGGCGATCGTCTTACGGAACCGGTGGCGCACGCGCTCACCGATCGGCGCAAGCTGATTGACGGGGTTGTTGCGCCCATGGCCGTAACCGCGCCCTTTGCCCAATTGATTGCCCAGGCTGGTCCCTTTGGTGTGGGTAACCCGGAGCCTTTCTTTGTCATTCGCAATGTGCATATCGAAACGCCAAAAATCCTCAGTGATGCCCATATCGCCTGCAGCCTTGTGAGCGATGACGGCGATAAGGCCCGCGCAATTGCGTTTCGGTGTATGGATGAGCCCCTTGGCGAGGCGTTGTTGAGCGGCAAGCGGTTGCATGTGGCCGGGCGCGTTAAAATTGACCAATGGCGCGGCGGCGACGCGGGGCAATTTCAGATAAGCGATGTTGCTTTTGCCGGTTGAAAATAAGTGCCTTGGCAAAAAAACAATCAGCCTTTGTCTCGGCGGTTTCCAAATCATCGGGGATTGGTTTACTGTTGATACCGTAATCCGTTTTTGCGCCCCGACCTTTGACGAAAGCTGACCATTATGATCGCGATGATCCCTTTATCACCGATGCCGCGCATATTGAAATCCACGAGCCGATGGGTTGGTGTTGCGGTCCTCGCTGCGGCAGTGAGTGCCTGCGGAGGCGGGGGCAAAACCGAAAAAGGGGAGACCGACGAAGCGGTGGAAGCGCAGTTCCCTGTAAAAGACCCGTTTCCCTCCACCTATGTGGCCTACACGTCGACGCCGACCCTGATCAAAAATGTCACCATCCTCACGGGGACGGGCGACGTGATTGAAAACGGCTCGGTTGCGATGGTCGATGGCAAGATCGCGGCAGTCGGTACACGGATCAGAACACCGAAAGACGCCACCGTGATTGATGGTGCGGGCAAATGGGTGACACCAGGGATCATTGATATCCATTCCCATCTGGGTGTTTATCCGTCCCCTTCCAACCGCTCCACGTCCGACGGCAATGAGGCGACATCGCCAAACACGGCAGAGGTTTGGGCAGAGCATTCGGTCTGGCCGCAAGATGCCGGTTTTACCCGGGCGCTGGCCGGCGGGATCACCTCGCTGATGGTCCTCCCGGGTTCGGCCAATTTGTTTGGGGGGCGGACGATCACGTTGAAAAACGTACCCTCACGCACCGTGCAGGGGATGAAGTTTCCGGGTGCCCCTTATGGTATAAAGATGGCCTGCGGGGAGAACCCCAAACGTGTCTATGCAAGCCGTGGTCCCGCCACGCGCATGGCGAGCTTTGCCCATTACCGTCGCGGCTGGATTGATGCCAAAGCCTACAAGAAAAAGTGGGCTGATTATGCGGAGAAAATCGAAAAAGGCGGTGATGATGCTAAAAAAGCCGAGCCCCCCAAACAGGACCTAAAGCTTGAAACGCTGGCCGGAGTACTTGACGGCGAGATTACCGTTCATATGCATTGTTACCGTGCGGACGAAATGGTGCAGGTCCTCGATATGGCCAAAGAGTTTGGGTATAGCGTGGGCACATTTCACCACGGGATTGAGGCTTACAAGATCGCCGACTTCCTATCCGAAAGTGAAGTTTGCGCCGCGGTTTGGGCCGATTGGTGGGGCTTTAAACTGGAAGCCTATGACACCGTCGGCGCCAATGCGGCCCTGATCCATGATCAACCTAATGGCTGCGCGATTATCCATAGTGACAGCGAGGTTGGCATCCAAATGCTGAACCAGGAGGCGGCAAAGGCTATGGCCTCCGGCCAGCGTGCCGGAATCAAAATCAAACCCGAAGAAGCAATTGCCTGGATCACGTTAAACCCCGCCAAAGCCATGGGTATCGCCGAAGAGACAGGATCTCTTGAGGAAGGTAAGATGGCTGATCTTGTGGTGTGGACCCGCGATCCGTTCTCGGTCTATGCCAAGGCCGAAAAGGTGTTTGTGGATGGGGCGCTGTTGTATGATCGCACGGAGCCGGCGCGCTCACCCCGAATGGATTTTGAACTTGGTCAGTATGAAAACACGTTCACCGGCGGCGCCGGGCAATAGCGTTCGTAAAGCCATCAAGGCCGGGCATACCGGCGTTTTTGAACTGTGCAGGATTTATCCATGACAAATCGATTTCTTACTCCCCTAATGATGCGCGCTCGTGGCGGGCTTGCGAGCCTTTTGGCCATGACAATTGCTCTAGCTGGGTTTAGCCAAAGCGTCAGTGCCCAGACGATCGCGATTATGGATGGTCAGGTGCATACAGTTAGTGGCACAGTGATTGAGGCTGGTGACGTAATTGTCCAGGACGGACGCATCACCGATGTGGGCAGTGATCTCACCGCGCCGGCGGGCGCGCAGATTATCAACGCTGACGGGCGTATTGTGACGCCAGGTCTTATTGCGCCATTTTCCTCGCTTGGTCTTTCAGAAATCTCTGCTGTGGCCGATTCCAATGATGCCGGGCCGGACCGGGAATTTGAACTGGGCGCCAGTCTTGATGCGGGCGATGCCTTTAATCCGGCGTCAACATTGATCCCGATCAACAGGGCTGGCGGGGTTACTCGCGCGGTGAGCGTGCCAGGCGTTGGCGGGTCCTTATTTGGCGGTAAGGCCATCATGGTCGATCTGACCGGCACACCAGGCTCAATTGTAAAGCGCGATGTGGGTCAAACGTTGATCCTGAATGCCGGTGGCGCGGGCCGGGCAGGGGGCACGCGCATGGGCGCCTATGCCCTAGCCCGTGAGATGTTTGAGGAGGCACAGCTTTTTGCCAATGATCCGGCTGGGTATCGGCGGCTTGCCACTGATGGGCGCTACACCGTGGGTGATTTGCGTGCGCTGGGCCCCGTGCTTGCCGGTGAGATGCCGCTTTTTGTTATTGTTCACCGGGCGGCGGATATTCGCAATGTCATCCGCATGAAGAGTGACTATGGTTTGGACATTATCCTTGTGGGCGCGGCGGAGGGCTGGCGGGAGGCCGCGGCCCTGGCGGCGGCCAATGTGCCGGTTATTCTCGATGGGCTTGCCAATTTGCCCCAGAGTTTTGAAACCCTTGCCGCCACGGCCCGAAACGCGGTCCTTCTCAATCAGGCCGGCGTGACAATCGGATTTTATAATCCACAAGGGTTCGGCGATCACAATTTGCGATTGCTCACACAAATGGCGGGTAACGCCGTGGCCGAAGGCCTGCCGTTCGATGATGCTCTGGCCGCCTTGACCCTGGCACCGGCAAAAATGTTTGGTCTCGACGGGGAGATGGGCTCCCTGGTCGCGGGTAAGCGGGCTGACATCGTGGTTTGGGATGGCGACCCGTTGGAAGTGACCAGCGCGCCCGTGGCCGTGCTGATTGATGGCAAGCTTCAGGACCTTAATAATCGTCAGCAAATGCTGCTTGACCGTTACCGCACCCTCGATCGGGGTACCTTGCCGCACGCCTATCGCGGCGCCAACTAGAGCCAGTTCGTTTCAATTGCAGTCGAGTTTCATCCTTCCAGACGACCGTTGACGCGCTCTCCTCAGGATGAGGAAATTTTTGTTTTTACTGGAAAAGTTTATCCTTAGGGGCCCGAAGGGCGTCTCGAAGGACGAGAGTTTTCAACTCGTACCCAATTGGAAGCACTCCAGAACCAACGTTCGCGATCATTCAACGCCGCGCGGTCAGAGTCCGACCGAAAAATCGGTTTCGTCTGTCGAAAACGTGCTTTTTGAGAACCGGCGCGCAGCATACATGCGTACGTGAGCAGCGGAAGCGCAGAAAAACGCGTTTGCAAACGACGAAAATAGATTTTTCGGTTGGGCTCTCAGACAAATCTTCCCTTAAAAATTCTGATCTTCGCCAAGAATAGTCCCATCGCGGCTTGTGAGATCATCATAATCGCGGCGGCATTGTAACAGCCCAGCGCGCCAGCCCGCGCGGTAGGCTTTGTCTTCATCAAACGCAAAGTCATCGCGGACCCGGCGGGTTGAAAAGCTCTTGTCGGATTCGTTCACGGTTTGGCACCCGTCGGCAAAACCGGCAACATAGCCCGGTTCCTCCTGCAAGCGCGCGATATCATCGGCGGTGGCGCATCCGCCCAACATGAGGCTTCCGACGGTGAATATGCCCAGGACCATGACGGTGGTCGATCCCATCCCACGCCCGTGCTGGGCGCCAATATTTCGGGCAAAAGCTGCTGTCTTGACATGCGCCACCATACTGACCTCGTTTCTCTGTCGGTGATCAGTATATCAGAGCCTCCGCAGATTGTATCGCCAATTGCGGCGCTGTTCGTTAATTCGCCGCTAGGGCAGCGGGAAGCGGGCCGCCAGGGCTAGCAAGTTATCTTTAACGGTGTTCGGTTAGGCTGCCCGCTGGGCTGAAGAATAGCCTAGTGTTTTAGTGCGTGGTGTTGCGGTCCGTCGCGGTACCCGCCCAGCGGAATGAACCATGACGCAGCCCGAGACGACCCTTTCCCCGGCGCAGGACGATCTGCCGGTGTCGCTGGATGATGCGGTTGATCCCCAAGTGGGCGAGATACCCGCTCCCCACGGGCCCATGACCGGGGCGCGCGTTCTTGTGGCGCGCAAAATGGCTGATATCGTCGTGCTGCCGGTGGGTATTCTCACCGCCAATGAACGGGCACTGGCGGGCGATATCCTTTTGCAGATTCTTGATAAGGTCGATTACGACTTGCGGGTTGACCTCGCGGAGCGGATCTCCCGGGTGCCCGATGTACCCGAAACCATTGTGCGCGCGCTGATTACCGATCGGCCCGATGTGGCCGCCTCTATTCTTGAAGGCATGGAAGTCATTAGCGATAGCTTGCTCATTGAGTGCGTGCGCCACGGCGACCCGGCCCATCGGCTCATGGTCGCGCGCCGTTTTGGTCTAACAACGGCCGTTGCCGATGCCATTTTCGAATTTGATGAGGCCGATGTGGCCAAGCTTATCTTGCGCCGTCCGGAATGCGCCTTGTCCCAGACGGCCATTGAGACCCTGGTCAGCCGGTCAACCGTCGACGAAACGCTACAAGCCCTGTTGATCGAGCGTGATGAGTTGGAGCCAGCCCACGGCTTTATGATGTTCTGGTGGGTGGGCACAAGCAATCGCCGCCGTATCCTGTCGCGGTTCTCCCTCGACCGCTCCACCATTCAGGAGGCGTTGCAAGGGCTCTATCCGGTCATGCGGTTGATGCAAGAGCCCGATGGTCTGGTAAAAGAAATCCTCGACCTTAATGATCGGCGTCACCGGCCGCGTGGCCTCAATGGCGAAGTTGTCTCCATGGATGTGGTCAAGCGGACCTTGGCGCTTGCCCGTCAATATCCGTCGGAGGAGATTATTGAGGCGCTGGGTATGATTGCGGGGATCAGCCGTGAGCTTGCTGCGCGTATCCTGCGCGATCCTGGCGGTGAGCCCTATGCGGTAATGTGCAAAAGCCTTGGTATTGCCCGTACCGATTTTTTCGAATTTTTATGCGGGCGCGCCGAAGGCGTCTTTGACGATGGCGGTGAAAGCGCCCTTAGCCCCGAGCGCGCCGAGGAATTGCTCGATGTGTTTGACCGCATGGCCCGTGATTTTGCCCGGGCTGTCCTGCGCTATTGGGACTGGAACGGCAATCCGCGCATGGCGCGGGTCACCCGGCTGATCGCGCAAAACACTAACGTCTAAACCACGCCTTACTCAACTTGATAGGGCCCAGGAAAATAATTCCGTATAGTGATCGATATACTAGTTTCTTGTGGGCATTAAGCGGCGTTTAATCGTTTTCTGGCAAAACGTCTTTTGCACTGGTGGCGGCCTTGCGTATCTAGGTTGCTTCCAGTGCATTTTATTGAAATTTTCCTAAAATCGGTACACGGTTTATTTCGGCCCCTTAAGAGTTCATCCCGTACCCTCCTGCATATTCGACAGATGAGTGCGCAGACGGGGACGGCCAATGTTTTCATCCATGCAGGTAATCGTCTTTGCCTCCCAAAAGGGCGGCTCTGGCAAAACAACGCTTTCGGGCCATGTGGCCGTGGAGGCCCAGCGTCAGGGCGCGGGGCCCGTGGCGCTCATTGATACGGACCCGCAAGGCTCTCTAGCGAAATGGTGGAACGTCCGCGCTGACCCGGCGCCAGCGTTTATTCAGTCTGTGTTCGTTAATCTTTATCAGGACCTTGATCGCGCACGAAAGGATGGTTTTCGCCTGGTGGTCGTTGATACGCCCCCGGCGGTGACGCGCGCCATTTCTGAGGTAGTAACGTTTGCTGACCTTGTGGTGGCACCCACACGGCCAAGCCCCCATGATATGCGTGCCGTTGGCCCCACGGTTGATATTGTTGAGGGCAAGGGAAAGCCCCTGATCTTTGTGGTCAATGCGGCCACACAGCGCGCGCGGATTACCTCCGAGGCCGCCATTGCCCTGTCGCAACACGGCACCGTTGCCCCGTCCATCATCCATAACCGGGTTGATTTTGCCGCCAGCATGATTGACGGGCGCACGGTGATGGAGATTGACCCAGTGTGCCGCTCGGCGCTGGAGATTGGGGCGCTGTGGCAATATCTTGAGGAGCGATTGCAACGCCAGGAAGGCTACACCGCCACCCAATCGATGGCGCGCCCGGGTCAGACGGTTCATGGCCAGCCCTTCGGTGACCATCACCACACCCTCCATGCCACCATGCCGCCGGTTCACGCCCGCCATTTTGGTCGGCGTCCGGTTGACGGCGCGCGGTGATTTTGGGGACCAAGACGATGACACAGCAGCAGGAATTTGCCGCCCTCGACGCGGGGTTGCTCGCGCGCAAAGGCGAGGCGATGCCCGCGCTTTCCAACGCAACCAAAACACTGACCGATAGCGGCCTGTTCGCGCCGGTACATCCTGTTCGCTCACCGGTGTCCGCGCCAACGCGGGCATCAACATCTGTGCCCTCACCTGCGAAGCTGCACCCGGCGACAATGCCTTTGGGGGAGGCGGCAACCATACGCGACGAATCTGAAAAGCACACCGGTGCAACAGCTCCCGCTGCTTTACCGCCCGCCCCGCCAATGACCGCGCGCATCAGTTTTCGTCTCCCCATGGATGATTATTTGCGATTGAAAATGGCCGGTCAGCTCCTCGATAAGGCAGGCCGTGATGTGATGATTGAGGCCCTGAACGCCTATCTTGATTGCCACAACGTGCCTGATCTTGGTGCGTGTTCCTGCGTGAAATCACCGTCAATGCCGGGCGACAAATAGGCTAATCTCATCCTAGTCGGGGAAGTTTCTATACCGATGAACGATGTGGGTCGGTGTTTCCTTGCGCCCGCTCGTCACGGGGTTGTGGGGTGCGCCGTTGATTTTCCCGGGCAATCTGTCAAAACTGAAAATGTTGGCCTTATCGGGGAACCATTGTTTGCCTAAAGCAAGTCAACGAGAAGGGATATTGCGCGTGCGAGCTATCGGCAAGTGCGCCGCAAAAAAGTTTGGATAGGTTCGGAACAGGCGTTTTTCCTGATGCGGTTGGTTGTTCTTTGTGTGGCGCTCGCCGCCCTGTGGCTCCTGTTGTCGGGGTATTTTGACCATCCGCTTTTGTTGATTTTTGGCGCTGCCTCGGTGGCGCTTAGCGCCTATCTTGCCGACCGTGCCGGTGTTCTCGATCAGGAAGGGGTGCCGGGTGATCTATTTCCAGGTATTTTTGCCTATTGGTGGTGGCTCTTCAACGAGATCGGCAAATCCAATATTGCCGTGGCGCGTCAGGTGCTGGCGCTTGAGCCAAAACTATCTCCAAAAATATTCCGGGTACCGCTTACCCCGCGCAGTGATGTGGGCAAAGCAACCTTTGCCAACTCCATTACCCTGACACCCGGCACCGTTAGTGTGCTGGTAGAAGAAGAGACAATTATCATCCATGCCCTGACGGAAGACCTTGCCGATGAGACCGCAATTGCTGATATGGGTGCGCGGGTTTGTGCCACCGAGGGCCAGCACTGATCATGTTTATCGCGGCCACCATTGCTATCCTGATCAGCATGATCCTTGCTCTCGTGCGGGCCATCGCCGGGCCAACGCTTTATGATCGCATTTTGGCGGGCAATAGCTTTGGCACAAAAACGGTATTGCTCCTTGGGGTTATGGGTTTTCTGACCGGGCGGCCAGATTTTCTCGACATTGCTCTTGTCTACGCGTTGATCAATTTTGCCGGAACCATCGCGATACTGAAGTTTTTTCGCTATCGCACTTTATCAGCGCCCATGGATGGAAAATTGATTGATCGGCCGCAATTTGGTGTGAATGAAGAGGGCGGCATCATTGTGCCGGATCGTGGCGGCATCGATATGGCGACAGCGGTCAACCAGGATGGGGAGGGTCCCTAAATGCTGGAGCTTTTGCGCGATGGATTTTCTTGGGGATTTATTCTTGCGGGCGGTGCGTTTGTGTTGATCGGCTGTATTGGTCTTGTGCGGTTTCCAGATTTTTACACGCGGTTGCACCCCGCCGGCGTTACCGATACGGCGGGGGCGGAGCTTATCTTGATCGGCATGGCCTTGCAGGCACCGACCTGGCTTATCGCGGTGAAAATTGGCTTGATCATGGCGTTTTTGTTTTTGACGAGCCCCGTGGCAACCCATGCCATTGCCCATGCGGCCTGGGTAAGCCGTCTTGCCCCCATGACGGGTACGGATCTTTCCTATGGTGATGAGGATTTGGAGCGGACCGATGCCTAATCTGCCTGCATTGATCTTCTCCACGGCCATCAACGCCGCATCGGATACGCAAGTTGGTCATAGCCCCACGGCAAGCGGCATTTCCGATTATCACGCCGCGTTAAGCGCCTCTGTCTTTGTGGATCTGGCATTGCTGACAATGCTCGTTCTCGTCGCCTGGCAGGCCATGAAATCCCAACATCTTTTTGCGGTTGTCATGCTGTCCGGCATCTACTCCCTATTATCGGCAGCGTTTTTTGTATCGCTCGATGCGGTTGATGTTGCCTTTACCGAGGCCGCGGTGGGCGCTGGCATTTCAACCATTTTAATGCTCGGCGGCATGTTGCTCACCGCGCGGCGCGAAAAGCCGGTACGGGCGGGCCGTGCGCCCGTTGCCCTCGGCGTTGTCATTGCCGTAGGGGCAGCACTCTTTTATGCGACCATCGATATGCCAGCCTTTGGTGACCCCAATTCGCCCGCCAATAGCGGTGTGGGCCTTGCCTATGTGGAGAACACGCCCAAAGACATTGACGTGCCCAACATCGTCACGGCGGTGCTCGCCAGCTATCGCGGGTTTGATACCCTTGGCGAGACGTTGGTCATCTTCACCGCCGGGATTGCGGTTATCCTCCTGCTTGGGGTGGGCAGTGCCCGGGGCGGGCGCCGGGTCATAGACACTAATGACATCAATGCGGATAAGCCTACGGGCCAATCAGGCGGGAAGATGCAATCATGACCGATCATCTTATCTTGCGTGTGGTGACAAAAGTACTCTTTGCACCGATCCTGTTGTTCGCGCTTTACGTTCAATTTCACGGCGATTACGGCCCGGGCGGTGGTTTTCAGGCGGGCGTCATTTTCGCAGTCTCTTTTATTCTGCATGCGGTGGTTTTTGGTCTTGAGCAGACGCAAAAGGCGATGCCGCAAAAAGCGCTCCTGATTATCATGGTTGTTGGGATCCTATTTTATGCCGGCACAGGCGCCCTGACGATGCTGCTGGGCGGTAACCTCCTTGCCTATGATGTGATCGTGCCCGGCTCAACGCACCATGCGGGTCAGCACTATGGCATTTTGCTGGTTGAATTCGGTGTCGGGCTTGCGGTTTTCGCCACCATGCTGACCATTTTTTATCAGTATGCGGGCCGCGAGCCAGAGATCAATCCGGAGGATTGGTAGCCGATGCTTGAATTTATCCTCGCCCGCTATAATTACTGGATCGCCATCATCTTGATGATGACGGGTCTCTATATTGTTTTTTCCCGTGGTAACCTGGTCAAAAAGATCATTGGGCTGAATTTTTTTCAAACCTCGGTGTTTATCTATTATATCTCTATCGGCAAAGTCGCGGGCGGTACGGCCCCCATCTTCACGGGCGGCCATGGCGGTGGCAGCGACCATGGCGCCATAGAGGGTGCGTCCCATAATGGCGCCGAAGCCCTCCCGGTGACAACAGCCCTTGCGGAAGAGGCTCATCACGGCGCGGCGGCGGTGGATGGTGTGATTTATTCAAACCCGTTACCCCACGTTCTTATCCTAACGGCAATTGTTGTGGGCGTCGCGACAACCGCGGTTGGTCTTGCCCTCGCGGTGCGTATTCGGGAAGCCTATGGCACGATCGAAGAAGACGAGCTTGAGGCGGCAGACCATGTGGCGGAGTTTGGCGAGGCTGCGCCAAACTCGACGGCAAGCCAGAGCGGGGCGGCTTAGGCGATGTCGTTTGCGGAGCAATTGCCGGTCTTACCGATCATCACGCCTTTATTGCTGGCGCCGATCACAATTTTGTTGCCAAAGGGCCGTGCAGCCTGGGCGTGGGCGACATTCATCTCCTGGCTGGTCTTTTTCTTTTGCGCCAGTTTGTTGGTGGCTGTTTACCACCATGACGGGCCGATTTCCTATGCGCTGGGTGACTGGCTGGCGCCGTTGGGGATCGAGTACCGGATTGACCTTGCCAACGGTCTCCTATTGTTCCTGATTTCGGGCATGGGTGCGCTTGTCTTTCCGTATGCCTATCATTCGATCAATGTGGAGATTGACGAGCGGCAGACGCCTTTGTTCTATTCGGCATTATTGCTGTGTATGACCGGGCTTCTCGGTGTGACAATCACCGGTGATGCCTTCAACGTCTTTGTGTTTTTTGAGATCGCATCGCTTTCCACTTATGCGCTTGTGGCGCTGGGTGCGCGGCAGGATCGCCGGGCGCTTACGGCGGCGTTTAACTATCTCGTCATGGGCACCATCGGTGCGACATTCTTTGTGATCGGTGTGGGTCTTCTTTATCAGGCAACGGGCACCCTCAATATGGAGGATTTGCGCGTCCAGCTAACCAATCTTGATAACCGTATGGTTCAGTCCGGTTTTGCGTTCATCTTTGTGGGAATGGGTTTAAAGCTTGCCATGTTCCCGCTGCATCTATGGCTGCCGGGTGCCTACGCCCACGCGCCATCGTCGGTCTCGGCTTTTGTGGCGGCCACATCGACCAAGGTTGCGCTCTATGTGTTGATCCGTTTCTTCTACACGATCTTCCACGCGGCCTATGGCATTGATTTTGGCTCGCTTTACATGATCCTCCAATATGTACTGCTGCCCTTGGCTGTGGCAGGCATGTTCGTTGCCTCCCTGGTGGCGGTGTTTCAGGATTGCGTGAAACGGATGCTGGCCTATTCATCTGTGGCACAGATTGGGTACATGCTGCTTGGCTTGTCGCTTGGTACCACCACGGGCCTAGCTGCCACTATGGTGCATATGTTCAACCATGCCTTGATTAAGGGCGCGCTGTTTATGGCGGTGGGCTGTGTTGTTTTACGTCTTGGCGGGCACACGGTGCGTCAATTCTCGGGGCTATTCTACCGTATGCCGATGACCGCAACGGCGTTTCTCGTTGCCGGCTTGTCCCTTGTGGGTGTACCGCTGACGGTCGGGTTCGTTTCCAAGTGGACCCTCCTTCAGGCAACGTTTGAGGCGGGGCAGTGGCCGGCCTCTTTCCTGATTGTGGCAAGCTCGCTCATTGCGGTTGTTTATGTGGGGCGGATTGTGGAAATCATGATCCGCAAGCCTGATAGCTCAGTGGCTGCCCCGGTGGCTGCAGTGTCAGAAGCACCGCTCAGTATGCTGGTGCCCATGATCGTTCTGGTGGCGGCGAACCTCTACTTCGGGGTGCAAACGGATTTGACGGTTGATACCGCGCGCGGCGCGGCTGATGCGCTCTTCGTGGTTGGTGAGGGGGCCCATTGAAATGATTGATCCCGGCCTTGCCATTGTCCTGTGTCTTGGCGTGCCTTTGTTGGGCTTTGCGGCAATCTGGCTCCTCGGGGCAACACCAAATCTGCGCGAGGCGGCGACCCTCGTCACTGCGGCAACGCTATTGCTTCTTGTGCTGACGATCTTTCTTGCGGTGGGTAACGGCGAAACGCCGGGCTTTATTCTGCTCACGGTCATAGACGGTTTGACCATCGAATTCCGGGTGGAGCCTTTAGGCGCGCTGTTTGCGCTGATCGCCAGCGGCCTCTGGATTGTCAATTCGCTTTATTCGATTGGCTATATGCGCGGTAATAATGAGCCGCACCAGACCCGGTTTTATATGTCTTTCGCGATCGCCATTGCCTCGGCCATGGGCGTCGCCTTTGCCGCAAACCTCTTTACCATATTTATTTTTTATGAGGTGTTGACGCTCTCCACGTTTCCGCTGGTCACCCACAAGGGCAATGACGCGGCAAGATGGGGCGGGCGCATCTATCTTGGCATTTTGATGGGCACATCCATCGGTCTCCTCCTCCCGGCCATCGCCTGGGTTTATGCGCTAGCGGGGGACGTCACCTTTCGCGAGGGCGGTATCCTCGCGGCAAAAATTGATGAGGTTGGACCGCTTCTGCCGGTGTTGCTTGGGCTTTTTGCCTTCGGCATTGGCAAGGCTGCGCTCATGCCCATTCATCCTTGGCTGCCTAACGCCATGGTTGCGCCGACCCCGGTCTCTGCCTTTCTCCACGCCGTTGCGGTGGTGAAGGCCGGCGTTTTTTCCATCCTCAAAGTGGTGATTTATATTTTTGGTATCGACCTCGTGGCGACAACCGGGGCGAGCACGCCGTTCATCTGGCTGGCGGCAATCTCGATCCTCCTCTCCTCCATGATCGCCATGAACAAGGATAATCTTAAGGCGCGGCTGGCCTATTCCACGGTTAGTCAACTCTCCTATGTGACGCTTGGCGCAATGCTCGCGACCCAAATGGCGGTGATGGGCGGGGCGTTGCAGATTGCCATGCATGCGCTTGGAAAAATGACGCTCTTTATGTGTGCCGGTGCAATTTACACCGCTACGCATAAAACGCTGATTTCTGAAATGCGCGGGCTTGGCCGCACCATGCCGATCACGTTTGGCCTCTTCTTTCTGGGGGCTATGTCGATCATTGGTTTGCCGCCGCTCGGTGGCTCATGGCCAAAGTTCTTTTTGATGGTGGGCGCCGTTGATGCAGGACAATTAGCAATCATCTTTGTGCTGATGGTATCGTCTGTGTTCAACGTCCTTTACCTCCTGTCGATCCCGGTGCAGGCATTTTACATGGCCGACGAAAAACTTCCCGAAACCGACCTGTCCGCGCACCGTGTCGCCGGGGGCAATGGCGCCGCCATCGCCTGGAGCCGAATGAAGGAAGCACCGCTTTTATGTCTTGTGCCACCGGCTTTAACGGCGTTTGGCGCGCTCCTCCTCTTTTTCTTCGGCTCCGAGTTGTATTCTTATCTGTTGCCAATCATCGGGTCGCCCTAGCGCGCGGCCCGTTCATCCCCCTTTCCACCGATGTTGGAGACATCCATGGCAGACGCCGATCACTCATCTCATAACGAAAAAGGCTGGGCCGAAAAGCCGGGCTTTATTCGGGCCTTTCAAATCGGTCTTGCTGTTGCTTGCACGCTCGTTGCTTTGGCCGGTTTTGTGCCCGGCTGGCATAATCCGCACCCGCACTTTGCGGCGGAAAAGTTCCCAATATTTTTTGCTATCATGGGTTTTGCGTCCTTTATGGGCATTGTGCTGGTCGGTCAGCATTTGCGCAAACTCGTTGGCAGGCGGGAGGGGTATTATCGTGAACGTGAATAGTTTGAGCGTTCTTCTGATCAACCCGGCGGTGATCCTCACCATCGGTGCGCTTATTGCGGCGCGGGTCCCGGCTTTCGCGCGCAAGCCCTTTATGGTGCTCGTATTAGCTGTCAGTGCCCTGACGCTTTTCCGGTTGGGGCTTGGCGACTATGGCAAGATCACGCTGTTTGGAGAAACGCTCACAACGCTGCGTCTTGATCCTCTGTCACGAATTTTTGCTGTTGTCTTCCACATCGCCGCCTTCTTGAATGTTCTTTATTCCTGGCACGATGCTGAAAACCGCACTGGTGGTTTTGCTGGTCTTGCCTATCCGGCCGCATGCCTTGGCGGCGTTCTTTCTGGTGATTTTCTCACCCTCTTCGTTTGGTGGGAAATTGCGGCGATGACGTCGGTTTTTTACATTTGGATGCGCGGTACCCGTGAAACCTATCTTGCTGGCATGCGCTATCTGGCAATCCAGATTTTATCAGGGGTGCTGCTCCTTGGCGGGATTGCGCTTTACTACCGGGCCACCGGCTCGCTAGCGTTTGATGCTATCGGCCTGCGCGATGGGGCGGGCAACGTAAAGCTTTACGGCCTTTTATTGTTTCTCGCCTTCGGGATCAAAAGCGCCTTTCCCCTTCTTCATAATTGGGTACAGGACGCCTATCCAAAATCTACCCTCACCGGCACGATCATTCTGTCTGTCTTCACCACCAAACTTGCGGTTTATTCTCTCGCGCGTGGGTTCGCTGGCACCACAGAGCTTGTCTATATTGGCGCGATCATGACGATCTTCCCAATATTCTTTGCCCTGATCGAAAATGATCTGCGCAAGGTTCTGTGCTATTCGATCAATAACCAGGTTGGGTTTATGGTCATCGGTATTGGTATCGGCTCGGCCATGTCGATCAATGGTGCGGTTGGCTACGCCTTTTGCAATATCATCTTTGAAAGCCTGCTCTTTATGGCGCTGGGCGCGGCGATGTACCGGACCGGCACATCAAAAGCGACGGAGCTTGGCGGGCTCTACCGCCATATGCCCTGGACGATGGTGTTATGCGTGGTGGGTGCTTTGTCCATTTCGGCCTTTCCGTTCACGGCGGGATTTGTCACCAAAGGACTGATTATTGAAGGGGCTGCTGCGGCGCATATTCCCGGCATTTTTGTGATTTGGCTTGTGCTGCTTTTCGCGTCTGCCGGGGTGCTGGAACATGCGGGTATCAAAATTCCCTACTTCACCTTCTTTGCTCACAGCCACCCGGGACGCACCTTCAAACATGATCGTCTGCCGGCGGGTATGATGGTGGCCATGGTTGTCTCGGCGGTGCTGTCCATTGCGATTGGTGTGGTACCGGGCCCGCTTTACGCGCTGATGCCGTTTCAGGAGCAGATCGCGACGTATAATCCAAATACGCCCTATCACTTTATCGAACAGTTGCAGCTGCTGTTGTTTGCCGTGCTTGCCTTTGCCGTACTGATCAAAATGAATTGGTATCCGGCCGAGGTGCCCTCCGATAATCTTGACAGCGACTGGTTGGTCCGGGTGCCGGGCCGCGCGCTCCTGCGCTGGGCAAATGCGGCAACCGGCGCGGTTTGGCTAGCCCTATGGGGGATCGTTTCGCGGCGGGTGGAAAGCATCACTGCCAACATCTACCGCTTGCATGGACCGGAGGGACGCCTCGCGCGGGCCTGGCCCGTGGGCTTTATGGCCATGTGGACGGGCATTGTCCTGTTTGCTGTGCTGGTCCTGTCGTTTATCGGCTAGGCCGTTGGGTGTTTGAGATATGGCAGAATAGGCGCCGGTTTGCGCTGGGCTTGCCCAAGCATCAGGCTTGGCGACGGGCGACGCGCGAACCGGTATCGCGACCAACGTGAAACGCGCCTTTTTTTCCTCCCTAGGATACCCCCAAATGGCACTATCTTCACATTTGCGAATTTTTGAAGATGTTTTGAATGGTCTAAAATTTGTGACAAATTGCAGGGGGTTAACGCTATCAGATCGCCTAAAAGGGGAATTTTGGCTGCACTCGGTGTCGTATTGGCGGTTCCGATTCCCGGTCTAATTTCCGGTTAACGGCTGTTTCTGACTTTTATTCTTCGTTTGCGACCTAATTTGTGCTGGTTAAGCATAGATAAGTTTAGGCTTTTTAGTCCGGGGACATTTATCCCCAATACACGCATGCGTTGTACTGTTCTGCTCTTGGATACTGGCTGAAAAGCGGGTCCGCAAAAGGGTGGAGTTAGGGAACATGCTGAAGTCGTTCAAACGGCCGCGCGATCGTGCGGCACAGCGTCATCTGGCACATTTGGCCGTGGATATGGCCGCCGAGGCGTACAGCGTCTCACCAAATGATATTCTGTCGTCCAGCCGTAGTCAGGCCCAAGTGGCCCGTGCGCGCCAGGTGTCCATGTATCTTTCCCACGTGATCGGGCAATTGAGTGTCATGCAGGTTTCGCAAGAATTTTCTCGCGATCGTACGACCGTGACCCATGCGCTCCATATTATTGAAGATCGCCGCGACAGCCCGATTTTTGAACAACAGATGCAGTTTCTCGAATGGGCCTATAAAAAAGAAGTGATCAATCTGCACCGCAACTGGCTGGCCACAAGCCAGTACCATAAAGCCTATATCACACGTTCTGCATAAGGATGAATTCGATCAGTTGTTATGGGTATCGGCCAAGGCGTTGACCGACTTGATCATAGCGCTGAGCCCGTTAGAGCGTTGCGGTGTAAGATGATCATGGAGATCGAGCGGTTTTAGTGCATCGATCGCGTCAATATTCGCCATGGCGGCGGGCGTTTTTCCCGAATAGAGCGACAGGACCAGCGCCACTAATCCACGCACGATATGGGCATCACTATCGGCAAAAAGCCTGATGGTTTTTGTCCCGTCCGGGTCTTCCTGAACGGTGTGGGTGAGCCAGACTTGGCTTGCGCAGCCGCGGACTTTATGGGCGTCATCGCGGTGATCTTCCGGATAGGGATCAAGCGACCGGCCAAGATCAATCAGATATTTGTAGCGATCGTCCCAATCGTCCAAAAAGGCAAAATCATCGGCGATCGTTTGAAAGTCTTGCATCATGCGCATCCTCTTTGGGCGGAGGTAAGCGCCGATGCCGGGGCACACAAGCCCCGCCAGCGCATACAGATAGCCGCATGCGTCTTCGCATATGGACTTCTCCACCCTTCGCTAATCTGGTTTTTAAGCGGTTGGCATGTCAGCCACCATGGCCAGCAACCCAGCCAACGCAACCCGCCACATCGTTCAGCCCGTGTTCGCCAAGGCAGAACGCTTCCTCATAGGGGGTGCGGGTGGCGGCAATGCACTGGTTCAAGGTGAGTTTGACGAGGGACAGGCACTGTTCTGATTTGCGGCTCGACGCATAGGTGCGTACCACTTTGTCGTTCAGGGCGCCAACCGCATAGCGTGCGGCCAGATTGAGAATCCGGTCGATGGTAGCGTCACTGCCGGCACGCAATTCATTGTCACGGGTGGTTTGATACCCCCAATCGGGCTTCCAGGTATAATCCGTGGTTGTCATAATGCCGGGTGTGCTAACCCCATCGATGGAAGAGGCAACAAGTTGCGGCATCGCGATGCCCGGGCGCGACTGAGTATAATATTCCGCTTCGCTGATCCGCTGGGTAGCGCTCATGGAAATTTTGCGTTTTCCCCACCGGGTTTTTTGCATGGCATAGGCTTGTGTTTTGAAACTCTCGCCGAGGGCTGTCATCCGCGCGTGGTCGCGGTCGGTCATGCTCAAGATTGCCGCAATGGCAGCATCAGCGCCCGGCATGGACCGGGGATAGCGCGGATCGGCAGAAATTTTTGCGATAAAGGCGTGGCGACCCTCAAGGTCAGCAGCACCTTTTTTCCGGCGACGGCGCTTTTTACGTTTCTTTTTTTTGTCGCCGCTGATGCCAAGGACTTCGGCTTTGACGGCATCGGCAAATTCCGGCGTGTCCGCGGCAATCAGCGCCGCATACGCCATCCACCCGGCCACAAGATCGCGCGACGCGTGGGACGCCAGGCGTTTGTGGGCGTCACGCGTCACCTGGGCCGTCTCAAAAGTCATCCCTTCAATGGCGGTCACATCGGCGCGAAACCGCATATAACTCAGCGCACTCATTTCCAGGGGGCCCGGTTTATCGGCGAGGGTTTCGGTTTTTTCCTCGCCATCAAGGGTAAGCGCCGACGCCGGTCCTGTCCCAGCCCCTACCGCGCTGAGAATGAGCCATAGCACCCCGAGGCGCCACTGAGCCGATGAAATTCTTTTTCGGTCAACGAGGGAGGTCAGGTTACGCCACATACTTTCATTCTCCGCCATGATCGTCGCTATCTGCGTGTGAAAACTGTCTATTGCTCTGAGGTATCCGGTGTCAAAAAAACCGGACGCCTACCCTCCGGTTTAATTCTCGCAAGCTTGTCCTTGTCGCGAGCTTATAGTGTGTGATCAAGGGTGTTAACACTCCGCCCCAATATCGTAGCGATATTCGCCATAAATTCGAGCCGTTGACCCCGAATATCTTCGTCACAAAGCGGTAAGCCGCCCGCGAGGTCTGGCGTTGGCGCGCATAACGGCGCGGAGCGCGGGTGAGGCGGCGTCAACCTGTCATTTTCCATAGTTTATCTTTTGTTAACGATGACGGTGTCACGGTTACAAGGCCCGACTCGCCTCACAAAAGATAAATGTCATGCCGTGGCACGCCTATCTAATGCGGGACCGGCAGGAGACAAAAACCGATGAAAAACCTGCTCCGCGCCCTGAACCCCGCAATGGCCCCTGCTATCTGGCGGGTTGAAGACGATGAACTGGTGGTCGTGGTCAATCCGAAAAACAAAGTCACCGCCTGTTCAGGCGCGTTGGCCAGCACCGCACTGACGCTGCGCAAGGGACAATCGATTTTTACCTTAATGGAGGGCGCCGCCAACGACACGCTCGCGGCGGCGTTGAACGCGGTGCGCCGCGGCGATTCGGCGCCGTCTTTCCTGATGACCCTTAACGGTGAGACTGAGGCGCGCCCGGTGCGGCTCCAGCGCGCCCAAGTTGCTCGTGGTACCGGTAGTGCCAGCAATCATTACGTACGTCTGCATTTGGGTCCACCGCTCGCCGCAACGCAAAGCCTGCCGGACCCTGCACTGTCGCCCGTGGCAGGATCATCATCACCGGTCCAGAATGTGGGCACCAGCGATCTTGCCGATCTTAGTCATGAAATGAAAACACCGCTCAACGCCATCATGGGCTTTGCCGATACCATGCGCGAGGAAACCTTCGGGCCGCTTGGCGATGATCGGTACCGTGACTATGCCAACGACATCTATCATTCCGGGCAGCATTTGATGGGATTGATCACCTCGATCCTTGATCTTGCGCGCGAAGAAACAATAGGGGAAAAAACTCTCACGCTCACCCATGTGGAAACATTGCTTGATGAAACCATGGCGATGGTCAGCCCGGCGCTGGAAGCCAGCGGTTTGCGGTTGCGGGTCGAATGTGACCGCGACTTGCCCGACCTCATGCTTGACCCCCAAGCGGTACGCCAGATTGTGCTGAACCTTCTCACCAATGCGATCAAGTTCACAAGCGATGGTGAAATCCGCGTGCTTGCCACCCTAGATCGTCAGGCCGATATGCTGGTGATCATTGTGGAAGATTCAGGCATTGGGATGAGTACGGATCAATTGGCAACGCTTGGGGCCAGGTTTACCGATTTACAGGCAAATGGCGTGCGCGGCGCCTCGGGCCATGGTCTCGGTCTCAATCTTGCCCATCGTTTGGCCGAGAAATGCGCGGGCTCCTTAACCTTCTCCAGTGCGCCGGGCGAGGGGATGGTGGCGCGGTTGGCTCTGCCTATATCTATGCCGGGGCGCGTATCTGATAGCGCTGAAGTAGAGACGCAAACGCCGTCGTCGCCGCGCAACGGTCGACCGATCGCCCTGGTTACGCAGATGGAGCGGATCGAACGGTTCCGCGATCGGTTACAGGCCGCCCGCAAATCCGACGCGGCCTGATATAATATTCGTGATGCCTGCCGCTGACCCTTTGTCTGCCCGCACACCCACCCACCCCCTTTTGCGATGATGCAGCTAACATCCGGTATTTGGGTTGCCGCGCATATTCGTGCGTGTACGGCGCGCGGGGCTTTTGCCACCGTGGTACGGCGCGGCCATGAGGAGGCTGGCGTCATCTATGTGTGTGTGCGTCATGCGCCCTCTGATGACCATCCGGCCGGTGCCTTGTCGCTATTCCTGCAAGAACGTGGTGCCGATGGGCAACTGGGCTGGCAGGCTGCCTATGATGATCCGCAAGCGGAAGAGATTATCGAGGCCCGTCTTGCCCGGGAGGTCAAACGCGATCCCGATTTATGGGTCCTCGAAGTGGAGTCTTGCGACGGATACGGGTATCTTGATATCGGGCGGTAGGCGATATGCGGGTAGGAGTCGGGCCTGGTAGGGTCAGGCGACATCTGCCGTGAGGGCCGGGTCCGCGTCATTGTCGCGCAAGACTTCCTCCACCGGTTTGCGGTCAATTCTTGGCCGTTGATCAGCTTCGCTCGCCCCGCCGGCGGCCGCCGCCGACTGGGCGCGCACGCGCCAGAACCGCATGACCCGTTCGGCCGCCTCCTGCGGTATCTTCAAATACAAATCGAGAATACGCAGGGCTTTTGCCTGATCGTCGCTCTGGCGTTGTAGGCCAAAGATGATCTTGGCAAATGTCGAGCGCTCAAGCCCCACTGCACGTGAGGCAATCGACAGTGACTCCCAGGATCGATCCTGAAAAATGCGCGTGGTCGTGGCCGGATCAATGCCAGTGTAGTGCGCAAAGGCAAGCAGAAACTCCGTGGCGCGCTTGGTCTCCACCAACTCTTTGAGCAGCGATTCCGTCACCGCATTGGCGCGGGCTTTATCGTTGATATATTTTTGCGCCTCTTCAAATTCGATCCGTACATCGGCGGTGGCTGACGCCAGGATTTTCCTTCGGTTGGTTTTAATTGCCTGATCAATCAGGGAGGGATCAAGCATCTCTGAACGCTTCAGGATCTCCCGTTTCAGGGCCGAAGACACAAAGAAATACATCTGTGTCAGGAGTTGTGGGGCCAGATCAAACCGCCCGGTCATGGGTGCCTGCAACTCCGGGACGCTGCGGGCATGTTCAACCAGTTGCTCCATCGTATCACTGGCGATGGTTGCTGATTTATTTTTTGCCAACGAGACAAGAACATCCTTGTCGCCCCGCGAGACAAGGGCGCGTGACATTGTCTCTGTCACGTCTTTTCGGGCACTGATGGCCCGCAAATGGCTTTGCGACCGTTTTTTGATGACCTTGATGAGATCCGATTCCGACAGTGCAGCGGAGCGCTGCAAAATCGGCTCGGCCACGGAGAATTCATCATTTGCCAGTTGGGTGATCAACCCGTGCGGCGCATTTTGCACATCGGCGAGTTTGTCAGCCAGCTCCCGGCGCAAGGCTGTTTCCACATTTTGGGTGATCCGGCTCATGATCACATCAAAATGTTGCATTTCGCTGGATGAATACCGGTCCGGTGTTGCCATGAACACGTCGGTAATCTCCCGCAGGAGATCGCGACGTTTGTTGCTGGACCCCTCTTTTGCAACTGCGATGAGCTGCTTTAGGCGCGATGTACTTGTCATGCCGTCCCCTGCCATCCCGGTTTGGGTTACATTACAGATATGTTATGAAGTGCCCGGAAACTGTAAAAAAAATGCCCCCGTTCCATCGCTCCATGGTTAACAATAGGGCGAAAAAACAGGTACGGTGACGTGCCGGCGGGTAGCGGAGTTTTGTCTTTGGGGTTAACGGAAAAACGGTCAAAAAATGGCGAAATCCACATTCTTTAGCCCGCGGCGATTGCGCGCCCGGTTTCTAGGCGCTTTGATTGTCGGCGCAACGACACTCGGCGGTTGCGCAACCAGTTATGACGATTGGCGCGGTGACAATGGTGAGCGGGCTGCGGGTCAATCCGATTATGCGGCCGACTCTGCCTTGTCAGAGCAGCTCTCGCGTGCCGACCGCGGGCAATTGAGCACCGCTTTTCTGCGCGCCATGGGCCAATCTGAAACCACGCCCGTCACCTGGCAAGGGTCTTCCAGCAACGGCACGATCGAGCCCGGGGAATATTTGCTGGCGAATGTCTTACCCAACCCGCAAGAAGTCCTGCTCACCCGCCCGGATATCGCCATCACTTATCCTCTTACGACGGAACAAGGTGATCAGGTTTTATTAAAGAATTCTAATGTGCGGCTTGGTCCGTCAACGGATTTTTCTGTGACGGAAACCTTAAGCGCGGGTACCGGCGTCGAAGGCTTGGGCCTGGTTGAGGGTGAACCCTGGATGCTGATCGCTTACGAAGATAAAGTCCGGGGCTATGTCTACGCCAAACTGATGCAAGCCGCGCCCGGCGAAGATCGGTTGCAGCTGGCCGGTGGTCCCGTGCGCACCCCGCATCTTTGCCGGGAGTTTGAACAGCGCATGACAGTCAACGGTCAAAGAGACCGCTGGCAGGGTATGGTGTGCGACTTTGGCAAGGGCTGGGAATTGGCCGGGCAAAGCGGCCCCACGATATTGGGGGAGGCGTTTTAGAATTTGTAGAGAGCAGGCCAGATCGTCGCCGGGGTAGCCGAGGTTTTGAAAGTACGCCGTAAAAGCGGCGTATCTTCCTAATTATCGCGGCTGCGACGCCGGAAAAAACCGCGGCGGCGGGGGCGCCTTTCGCGCCGGATGGTACGCTCGCGGGCGATCCGGTTAAAGCCACCCGTCACATCGGCATAAAAATCGAGGAGGATCGGATCGTCATTATAGGTTGGTGCTGGATAGGCGCCAGCGAGTTTGCGTTCGGGCAAGTCTTTGTGTGCGGCCAGCATATAGCTTTTCCATATGGTGGCGGGGATGGAACCGCCGGTTACTTTATCCATTCCACTATTGGCATCATTGCCCGTCCACACACCGGTCACCAATTGGCCGGTATAACCAACAAACCACGCATCGCGCCAATCATTGGTTGTGCCCGTTTTGCCCATGGCCTGGCGTGAACCAAGCGTCGCGCGCCGTCCCGTCCCGGTGAGCATGACCTGGTAGAGAAGATGGTTGATGTCTTTTGAAACCGCAGCGGTAAAAACCCGCGCCGGCTTTTCTCGGTTATGCGTGTACAGAACAGTACCATCCTGATTGCGGATGGTTTCGATCAGATAGGGCGAGACCCGCGTGCCCCCGCGCGCGAGTGGCAGATAGGCGCGGGTCAATTCCTCCAACGTTAGGTCAACCGCGCCCAGCGCTAGCGATGGATGTGGCTGCAGGGGGGAGGTAATGCCAAGACGGCGTGCAACCTCGATGACTTTTTCGCGGCCAACCTCTTCGCTCACTTGTACCGAAACCGTATTGATAGATTTTGCCACTGCCTCGGTCAGGCGGACCGGCCCGGCAAATTCATCCGCATAGTTACTGGGTTGCCAGCCATCAATATTGATAGGCTGATCAATAAATTTGGCATCGGGGGTGATGCCTGCTTCCAAGGCGGCGATATAGACAAACGGTTTGAAGGCAGAGCCCGGCTGACGGCGGGCCTGCACCGCGCGGTTAAACTGGCTATCGCGGTAATCGCGTCCGCCCGCCATGGCCCGGGTGGCGCCCTCAAGATCATAGCTGATCAGGGCGGCCTGCTCCGCGCCGCGCTGGCGTTCCTCAATGGTCAGGGCAAGGGACAAGGCGGTTTCCGCATCTTTTTGCAATTGCGGATCGAGGGTTGTCTGAATAATCAGATCGCCATCATTGCTCCCCACTAGGGCGTTGGCCATGGCCGCAACCGTATCAAATGCATAGCCAAGCTCCGGCGAAAACTCATTGGTGGCTAGTACCGCCGGGTTCAACTTGGCGTCACGGGCCTGAAAGCTTGTAATTGCATCGATCTCAAGAAGATTATCCACAACCTCCGCACTTCGACGTTCCGCCCCCAGAAGGTTTTGTGTGGGGGCAAGGCTCGACGGCGCTTTTGGTAGGCCGGCGAGCATCGCAGCTTCGGCAAGGGTAACCTCCCGCGCAGATTTGCCAAAATAGGTTTTTGCGGCGGCTTCAACACCATAAGCGCCCGCGCCCAGATAAATCCGGTTGAGATAGAGCGATAACAGCTCATCTTTTGAATACCGCCCCTCCAGCCAAATGGCGAGTAAAGCCTCGCGAAGCTTGCGTTTATAGGTGCGATCGGGACTGAGAAATAGGTTTTTTGCGAGCTGTTGGGTAATCGTTGAGCCGCCTTGAACAACCGCACCAGATCGGTAATTGGTCACCGCCGCGCGTAGGGTCCCGCGCAAATCAATCCCGAAATGATCGTAAAAACGTCGATCCTCCGTGGCCAGAAATGCCGCCACCAGATAGGGCGGCAGCTCATCAACACTCACCGCCTCGCCATACCGGGCGCCGCGTGACATCATCTCCGTACCATGACGATCGAGCATCACGATGGACGATTGGCGGTTGATATTCCAAAGATCAGTTGCCGACGCAATGCGCGGCGCCATTTGAACAAAGGTGAAGTACAGCGCAAGGCCCAAGGCAACAAAGCCGAGAGACGCCGCGGTTGAGAAAACCGGACGCGCGATCCGCAAGGCACGAGCGGTCCAAGGGCGTGCCGGCGATTGCCCCCGTGTCGCGGCGCGTTTACCGGTCGCCTTTTTTGGGTTCGCCGTCGCGGTGCGCCTGACCGGGCCTTGCGATGTGGTTTTGCGTTTTGTTTTGCGCTTCGTCTTCGCAATCTGGGGCGGAGGCGATTTCTTGCCTGTGGAGTTGCCTGGAAGAAGCGCACGCAAAGCTCTCCACCCGTTTTCTGCGTCCTTCATCACGCCGGTTACCATGGCGGAGACGCCCTTGCCGGCTGAAGAGGTTTTTTTTCCCCGCGCCTGTGGTTTACGTCCGCTGGCTGCCGCCTTCCGTTTGGTGGTTTTTCGGGTATTGCGCTTGGGCGGGGTCATACGATGCGGGCCAGCAATCTCGGTGGATGGCGCCAAAAACGCCGGAACGGGGGATGGACTGCGCCATCATAGTCATTTCCCTATTCAGGGCGATAGCGTAATTTCAACGTGTCAGTGCACGAAGATTAAGGCGAGGGCATGAAAAACACGCCAGGTTCCAGGCCCATAAGGGGAAACGCCGCCGCGAATTCCCCTTATTGGGAGACAAAACCCCTGGAACAAATGAATGATTCCGAGTGGGAAGGCCTGTGCGATGGGTGCGGGCGCTGCTGCCTCGTGCTGTTGATTGATGATGATACCGATGAAATTCACGAAACGGATGTGGCTTGCCGGCTTTATGATCCGCAAACCCGTCGGTGTGGGGACTATAAAAATCGAGCTGCACGGGTGCCCGATTGTGTCACCTTATCCCCGCAAACGGTGCGAACTCTATCGTGGATGCCACCCACTTGTGCGTATCGCCGGCTTGCTGAGGGGAAGGCTCTGCCCAGTTGGCATCCGCTCTTGACCGGCACCCGCGACAGTGTCGTGCGCGCCGGGATCGCCACCTCAACATCCCTATTGAATGAGGATGATATCCGCGATCAGGACCTGCCCGGCCGGGTGCGGGCATTGCGCAAATAACCGACTGATCAAAAAACTTATCCCCGCCCCTTCGCCTGCACGTATAGTGCTGCGTGAAGGGGGCGTTGGCTTTGGAAAAGGCTCAACGTCATGGATACCAAAAAGAAACGCCTCGCTCGCCTGGAGGGACAGATCACTGTCTTCCAGGATTTGATCGACGCCATCCTTAAGGACGCTCTGGAACAGAGTGCCGAAAGCGACGTGCGGGACAAAACCGTCCGTATGCTGTCCCCAGCGATGAGTGCCATGGCCACCGCCAGCACAATCGAAGAAAAACTCACCTCAACAATTGAGCTGGCCGAGGCCCGCTTGGCCGACCGGGCAGGGACCGCGCAGGACGATCACATTGATGACAGCCGATCCCGTAACGAACCGAGCCTCGATCGCATCCTTGAGGAGACTGCACGATACGCTCACGCATATCTTGCCGCCACAGATGTACAAGACCCTCCAAACGCAGATGCGCCAAAAGATCGAACCCTATGCTGATCTTCTTTGGGAGGTGCAACGGCGCCCCGACCAGACCCCGCCCCGTGATGATCACTGGACCACGTGGCTATTGTTGGGTGGGCGCGGCGCCGGTAAAACGCGCGCCGGCGCCGAATGGATTAATCGGTTGGCTGATGAAAGCCCTCTCTACCCCCCGGTGCGTCTGGCCCTCATTGCCCAGTCTTATGGTGATGCGAGGGAAGTGATGATCGAAGGTGCATCTGGTGTGCGGTCGGTTGGCCATTCTGCCCTGCGGCCGTCGTACGAAGTATCGCGGCGGCGGTTAACCTGGCCGTCGGGTGCTGTGGCCTATTGTTTCTCTGCGGAGGACCCAGATGGTTTGCGTGGATATCAGTTCGATGCAGCGTGGGCTGATGAAGTTTGCAAATGGCGTTATCCCGACGAGACCTGGAGTAATCTTCAACTGGCCCTCCGGCTAGGGCAACGTCCACGCCAAATGGTAACCACGACGCCGCGGCCCATGGCGTTACTCCGCCGTATCATGGCCGCGAAAACCACCATCATCAGCCGCGCCAGTAGCTATGATAATCGTGCAAATCTTGCCGATGCTTTCTTTTCGGAGATTGCAAGCGCCTATGAGGGCACAAAGCTCGGGCGACAGGAACTGCTGGGCGAGATTATTGACGATCTGGAAGGGGCTCTGTGGACCTGGAAATTGATTGAGGCCGCGCGAATTTCCGCCGCCCCGGAACTCGACCGAATTGTTGTTGCCATTGATCCGCCAGCCGGTGCTGGTCCGGATGCGGATGAATGCGGCATTATTGTTGCCGGTCTTGCGACCGTCGCCGACGTAAAGACCGGCTTTGTCCTGGCGGATCGCTCCGTCGGTGGTCTGTCACCGGCCCAATGGGGTATGCGCGTGGCAATGGCGTATGAAGACTATCAGGCTGATGCTATTGTTATTGAAACCAATCAGGGCGGTGAGATGGCACGCCATGTCCTCAAATCGATTGATGCGGCGTTGCCCGTACAAACGGTGTTTGCCACCCGCGGCAAACATGTGCGCGCAGAGCCAGTGGCGGCTCTCTATGAACAGGGGCGCGTGCGCCATGTGGGTGCGTTTCCCAAGCTGGAAGATCAACTGACAACCTTCACCGGGCTTTCGTCGGGGCGTGGCAACAGTCCCGACCGGCTGGATGCCCTCGTCTGGGCCCTGACGGATTTGCTGGTGAATAGCGTGCCAGGCCAACCGGGTATCCGTACTTTTGACTGACCCTCACCACAGGAGTGATCATGCCTTTTTCTGACCTTTTGCGTCGACCCGAGACCCGCGCCGATGCCCCCTCGCAAACCGAAACCAAATCGGCAAACCACCGTTCCCTCCATGATGGGTTGCGCGGCGTTCTTGCCTACCATCAGCCCGGTCAGCCGGTTTGGACCTCGCGTAATTATGGGGCGCTTGCCCGTGCCGGTCTGGAACGCAATGTAGTCGCCTATCGGTGTGTACGGATGATTGCCGAAGCGGCGGCCTCGGCGCCGCTTAAAGCATGCCGTGACAGTGAAACGGTGATGGATCATCCGGTGTTAAACGTGCTGCGTCATCCCAATGGTGACCAGTCGCATATTGTGTTTCTGGAACAGCTATACAGCTATCTGCAAAGTGCCGGTAACAGCTATGTGGAGGCGGTGGCGTTGCAAGGTGAGGTGCGCGAGCTTCATATTTTACGCCCGGATCGGATGACCATCCGCGCCGATAAACAAGGCTGGGTTGATGGGTATGATTATGAGGTAAATGGCCGCAAGGTTCAGTTTCAGGTCCCCGGGGATGGGACAGCGTCTCCCATTCTTCATCTCAAGCTTTTTCATCCGTTGAGTGATCATTATGGGCTATCACCACTGGCGGTGGCAGCAAGCAATATTGATGTGCACAATGGCGCGCTTGCCTGGAATAAGGCACTGCTCGACAATGCAGCGCGGCCCTCTGGCGCGCTTGTGTATCGCGGGCCAGAAGGCGCGCAGCAACTCTCCGCCGATCAGTTTGAGCGGTTAAAGTCAGAGCTCTCGGACGCCTATACCGGCAGCGCCAATGCGGGCAAGCCTTTACTGCTGGAAGGTGGCCTCGATTGGCAGGCAATGTCGCTTAGCCCCGCCGATATGGATTTTATCGAGGCCCGCCACAGCGCCGCGCGTGATATCGCCCTGGCGTTTGGCGTGCCGCCCATGTTGCTTGGTATACCGGGCGATAATACCTACGCGAATTATCGCGAGGCCAATGTTGCCTTTTGGAAACAGACCGTCTTGCCACTGGTGAAAAAGACCGCCGCTGCGCTCACCGGATGGTTACAACCGCAATTGGCGCCCAATGACTACGGTTTTCAACTCCGGTGTGAGGCCAGTGACCTGGACGTTCTTGCCGAAGAACGTGATGCCCGCTGGCAGGTGATCGCCAATGCCAACTTCCTGAGCGATGACGAAAAACGAGCGCTCCTGGGTTTACCAAAACGTACGCCTGCCGCGCCCGCGACTAGGGGTGTGCGGTGATGACAGAACAGACCCTAGCCAATGGCGCACCGGTGCGCGTGACCGTTGCGGTTAGTGTGGCCGTCCTCGTGCAATCGGCGCTGGCGCTGGTGTGGGCGGGCTCTGCGGCTGAACGTTTATCGCAGTTGGAACAACGCATGGATGCGCGCAATCAGTTGATGGAACGCACGGCCCGCCTTGAAGAACAAGTGCTCACCATGCGCACAACGCTCGACCGTATCGAACAGAAAATCGATGCTGTCCGTATGGCCCCCTAAGGCATCATCCCTTTTCGTACAGGAACAAAAAATGGGAATCTCTTCGCGCACCACATCGGCCGGCATGGCTTCGGACAAAACGCTCTGTGCCCCCATTGAAGGGTATGCAGCGATCTTTAATACGCCGGATGAAACGGGCGATTCAATTGCGCCAACCGCTTTTGACGATTTTTTTTCGGGGATAGTTATCCCCGCCGCCGAACCCCGGGTTAGTATGCTTTATCAGCATAAGGTCGATTGTCCAATCGGGTGCTGGAACGCATTCAGGGCAGACAAAAAGGGATTATTTGTTCGCGGTGTTTTACTTTTAGGATCTTCAAAAGCTAAAGATGTCCTCGCCCTTGTAAAAGGGGGTGCACTGAACGGCTTATCTATCGGTTTTCGGGCACAGTCTTTCACAAGACGCGCCGATGGCGGACGGCATATCCTGAAAGCGCAGTTATGGGAGGTATCAATCGTGACCTTCCCCATGGCCTCGCAGGCAAGAATCTCTTCGATTGGCGGCGCGACCACAGACCGGTCATCTGCCGCCTAATAAGACCCCGAACGTGCCGGGTTATGCACGTAACGGCCTGGCGCGCGTCGTCCGTCCCCTCCGGCGCGCGCCAATCCGGCGCCTTTGACGACAGTTTGTTAAGTGTAAGGAGTACCAATGACTGTAGATCAGACGGGTTTTGAAACAAAAGCCCACGCCCAGACATTTGAGAGCGACCATCAAAACCCGTCCGAGCACGGTGTATCGCTTGACGGTATAAAAGGTACCTTTGAGGCCTTTAAGGATGCCAATGATGCGCGGCTCAACGCGCTTGAGGAACGCGGGCACGATGATGTTGTGTTGCGGGAAAAGATTAATCGTATCAACACTGCCATGGATCGCCAGCAAAAGCTGCTTGATCAATTGGCCCTGAAGGGCCGTCGCCCAAGCCTTGGTCAGGAACCGTTGGTGCCTGATGAGCGCAAGGAAGCCTTTCTGCGGTATGTGCGTGCCGGTGACGCGAGCGCGCTTCACACTCTTGAGGCAAAATCGCTCAGTACAACATCGGATCCAGAGGGCGGCTATCTTGCGCCCCTTGAAACGGAACGGCGGGTGACCTCGGCGATGCGCGATGTTTCCCCGCTGCGCACAATTGCCACGGTACGGGAGATCGGGGCCAATACTTATCGCAAGCCGGTCAGCCTTGGCGGCGCAGCGGCAGGCTGGGTTGGTGAAACCGATGCACGCCCCGAAACCGCAAGCCCAACGCTCGCGGCTATCGATTTTCCCACCATGGAACTTTATGCGATGCCGGCGGCAAGCCAAACACTTCTCGATGATGCGGTTGTGGATATCGAGCAATGGTTGGCCGATGAAATCCAAGGCGAGTTTGCTGCCCAGGAGGGCGCTGCCTTTATCAATGGTAATGGCGTAAATCAGCCCACGGGTATTTTGAGCTATCCCATTGTTGATGATCAGGGGCAGGCCCATGGCCAGGTGGGTGCGATCAATACCGGCGTTGATGGTGGGTTTGATGCATCCGCGCCCGTCGATACGCTGCTTGATCTGATCTATGCGCCGCGTCAGACCTATCGCGGTAATGCCAGCTTTGTCATGAACCGCTCGACCATCAGCGAAATTCGAAAATTGAAAGACGCTGATGGTACTTATATCTGGCAACCGGCCAGTCAGCCGGGCACTGCGTCCACCCTTCTGGGCTACCCGGTGGTGGAATCAGAGGATATGCCAGCGATCAGTACCGGGAGCACCTCAATCGCCTTTGGTGATTTCGCCCGCGGCTATCTGATTGTTGACCGGGTGGGCTTACGCGTATTGCGTGATCCATTCTCGGCCAAGCCCTATGTGTTGTTTTACACAACCAAGCGGGTCGGCGGCGGCATCCAGGACTTTGATGCGATCAAGCTCCTGCGGTTTGCAGCCTAGCGCCTGAGGCGCGTGCGGCATGGGGTGCGTAATCGCTCCATGCCACACCTCGCAAAAATTCTTTTTCTGTTTGGCTTTCCATTCACAATAGGAGGCAGGGATGTCGCTCACCCTAATTGCAGCGCCCATGTCAGAGCCCATAACCCTTGATGATATGAAGCGCCACCTTCGGCTCCTTACGTCTGATCATGATGACAGCCTGTCGCAATTGTTGGTGGCAGCGCGCCATGCGCTGGAGGCCCGTGCGGGCCTCGCCTTTTCTTTGCAACGCTGGACCTATACGTTGGATAAAGAGCGGGTTGTGCGGTGTTCGGATATTCTGCTTCCCCTCTCGCCAATCAAATCCGTGGACGCGGTAATGCTAATTGACCATGAGGGCAATCGAACCCCCCTCGATAGCGGTACTGTGACCATCAGTGCAGGAACGATTGGCCGGCTTAAGTTTGGTCCGCTTCCGTCGGCCGACATCCGGCCCCTTGGCGGTATCGAGATCGAGTTTACGGCCGGGTATGAAACCATCAATCTGGTCCCCGCCGAATTACGCCATGCAGTTCGTCTCCTTACGGCGCATTTTTTCGAAAATCGGGAAAGCGTTAGCGAAACGCGGGTCTTCTCAATTCCCCGGACAATCGACACCCTTGTTGCCCCCTACCGCCGGGTGTCCATATGATTGGTCCATTACGCCATAAGCTGGAGCGCTTGACCGTCGCGCGCCATCCTGATGGCGGCGGCGGGGCAAGCCTGACCTGGGAGAGTGCGGGCGAACTCTGGGCACGGATTGATGAGTTGACGCCAATCCGTGATCTGACCGGCGACCGGCGATCTTTTCTCAAACGATTGGCTGCCGAAATCCGGCCCGACCGTTTCCTGCAGGCTGGTGACAGGGTTCGCTATGATCAAACAGACTTTGAAGTTGTTTCCATTGAAACACTCGACGACCGCCAGCGTCGCATGATTCTGATTTGCGAGGAGGTGATCCAATGAGTGATGCGCTGACCCTTTGGCCGTTCCAACAAGCTATCTATTCTTATTTGTCCGACCACGATGCGTTGCAATCGGCTTTGGCGTTGCCCGTGCAGTTTTATGATGACCCACCGCCAGATGCATCATTTCCCTATGCCGTAATCGGGGAGACCCGCAGCATCGCCTTTGCTGGAATAGACGGTGGGATCGAGCACGATTTTCGGCTCCATGTGTTTTCGCGTCACGCGGGGCGACAGGAGGTCAAATTGATCCTGGATGCACTCTACACGGCGCTGCACGATGCGCCCGTACCGCTCACCGGGCAATGCCTTGTCAGTATACGGTTTGTCTTTGCGGATATTTTTCGCCGAACCGATCGCAATATCTATCAGGGCGTGGCGCGGTTTCGCGCTGTCACCCACCCCGAAAACATCAACGCCCAATAGCCATTAGAGGTATTTGCAATGTCTGCACAGCGCGGGAAGGACCTCCTTCTCAAAATCGATGACCCCAATGCCCCCGGTACTTTCCGGTCGGTGGTGGGCTTGCGCGCCCGTTCTATCTCGTTCAATTCGCAAACCGTTGATGTGACCCATGCGCAGTCTACGGACGGTTGGCGCGAGTTACTTGCGGGGGCGGGGGTACGTCAGGCGGCCCTATCGGGCAGCGGGGTTTTCCTTAATGATGAAACCGCCAACCTGGTGCGCAGCACATTTTTTGCCGGTGCGATTCAGCGGTGGCAGGTCGTTTTCCCGCAATCGGGCATTGTCGAAGGTCAGTTTCAGATCACCAACCTTGACTATGCGGGTGATTTTGATGGGGAGCTGACCATGGCTATGGCTCTTGAGTCTGCTGGGGCGATCGCCTTTACCCCGGAAGGGGGCAGCCAATGACGGGGCCCCATCCACGCGGCGATACCACACTCACCATTGATGGGCAGGATCACCGTCTGCGTCTAACCCTCGGCGCGCTCGCGGATATCGAGACCGCGCTTGGGGCACGCACGATCGGTGCGCTGCAGGAGCGCCTGAAAGACCCGTCGCTCAGCGACCTCCTCATGATCCTGCACGCGCTTCTCACCGGTGGCGGTGCACAGATGAGCCTTGCCGCTCTTAAGGCCAGTGACCTCGACCTACACGCTGCCACCGGTGCTATTGCAGAAGCGTTTCAAGCGCTGAATGCACATGCGCAGGAGACGGTTGACGAAGAGGCGACCGGGGGCGTTAGGGCCCGATGATAGAAGACGGTAAGGCACAGGCTTTTCCGTGGGCTGACTGGTTTCGGATTGCCACCCTAACACTGGGGCTGACACCAGTGAGTTTTTGGCAATTGAGCGTGTGCGAATGGACTTGGCTTTTGAATACCCACGAAGACGCTGGACCCTCGCAACAAGACATCAACGCCTTGCGTGATCTTTTTCTTCACTATCCGGATGAAAATTATGGATGATCGATTTCCTAGCTCGAACCCTACCGGCAACTTGTCTCAGGATTTTGAGCGGGCGGGTGCCGAAATTTCCCGTGTCACCCAGCAAGAAATCCTCCCCGCTGCCGGGTTGATTGAAACGGCATTCACAACTGCCGCCAAATCTATCGAACGCGAATTAGGCCGGGCCGCGCGAAGCGGTGAGGCATCCCTCAAGTCGTTGGCAAACGCCCTTGTGCGCGATCTTGGCCGCGTTGCCATTGATAGTTTGGTGCGCCGCCCGCTTCAGTCGTTTTTGACAAATGCCTTCAGCGCGCCGTTTGGGGGAGCGCGGTCAAATGGCGGGCCCGTGGGGGCCAATACCGCTGTCCTGGTGGGTGAGCGCGGGCCTGAACTGTTTGTTCCGAATGCAAGTGGCCAGGTTGTGCCCGGCGGCCGCAGCGCCAGCCCCATGGTGGTGAACATCACCCTGCCGGGGGTGCGCAACCGCGATGACTTTGCCCAGTCTCAAACCCAGATCGCCGCCTCGCTCGCCCGTGTGGTTGGGCGCGGTCAGCGTAACCTTTAGGGGCGTATCATGGCCTTTCACGACAGCCTTTTTCCCCTCGACATCGCGTTTAACTCTGAAGGCGGACCATCCCGGCGGACGCAGATCACCACGCTCACCTCGGGCCAGGAGGTGCGCAACAGCCCGTGGCATGGGTCGCGCCGCCGCTTTAATGCGGGCTATGGGGTGAAAACCCTCAAGGATATTGAGACCGTGATTGCGTTTTTTGAGGCGCGTCATGGCCAGTTGCATAGCTTCCGATTTCGCGATCCCTTTGACCACAAATCCTCCGCCATGGACGCCCAACCGGGTAGTCAGGACCAGTCTTTGGGAACTGGTGATGGTGTACGAACGGAATTTTCCTGTTTGAAACGCTACCAAGAGGGCGCGGGGCTCTATGAACGCATCATCCGCTGTCCAGTTGTTGAGACGGTGCAGATCAGTGTTGACGGCGTTGCCCAACCGTTTGGCGAGACACTAACCTTTGACGCGCAATCGGCACGCTTTATTTTCGATCAGGCGCCAGCGCCGGGCGTTGCCATCACCGCTGGATATATCTTCGATGTGCCGGTGCGGTTTGATACTGATCAGTTGCAGATATCTTTGGCCGCGTTTGAGGCAGGCGATATTCCAAACATTCCGTTGATTGAGGTGCTTGAATAATGCGGCACCTTCCAGCCTCCTTCCAGGCTCATCTTGATAGCGGCACCACAACTTTGTGCTTTTGCTGGATTATCCGGCGGCGCGACGGGGTTGTTTTGGGGTTTACCGACCATGATCGTCCGCTCACGGTGGATACTATTGAATGCCATCCCGATAGCGGTTTTGAGGCGGGGGCGCTTGCAGCCTCGGCTGATCTTGCCGTTGATAATGCAGAGATTGAAGGGCTCCTCGACCATGGCGGTTTGACCGAGGCCGATATCCTGCGCGGGCTATATCATCAGGCGGTGATTGAGGTTTGGCGCGTCAATTGGCGTGCCTCGCAAGAGCGCGTGCTTCTGCGCACTGGTACCCTCGGCGAGGTAACGCGCGGGCAACACCAGTTTACAGCGGAGATCCGTGGTCTTTCCCAAAGCCTCGACCAACCAGTGGGCCGTCTGTATCAGCGTCAATGCGATGCCAATGTGGGCGATGACCGCTGTGGGGTAAATCTTGATCTGCCGATACACCGGGGTACCGGCGTTATTATTAGCGTGCATGATGATACAAATTTTGACGTTGAAGAGCTCGATAATTTCAACGATGATTGGTTTACGGAGGGTCTTCTTACCTGGACACCAGATGAAAGCACAAATGCTGGCAATACGGGCTTTGTAAAGTCGTTTTCAACCAGTTCAGGGGCTGCAGGACCACGCCAGCATATGGCGTTATGGCAACCGCCGGGCCTACCGCTTCAGGTGGGTGACAGATTTTCGGTGACGGTCGGGTGTGACCGGCGCGCAGAAACCTGCCGCAATCGGTTTGGCAATATTGCCAATTTCCGTGGGTTTCATCTGATGCCCGGTAATGACTTCATCATTTCTTACCCACTGCGTACCGAGCGTAATGATGGGAGCAAGCGATGAGTTTTATCCAATCCCCCAACACCGCGACGACAACACTGGACCGCGATCATATTGTTGCCTGTGCCCGGTCCTGGCTGGGGACGCCCTATCAGCATCAGGCGGCAATTAAAGGGGCGGGTACGGATTGCCTGGGACTTGTGCGCGGCGTATGGCGCGAGCTTTATGGCACCGAACCGGAGACCCCGCCACCCTATACGACCGACTGGAACGAACGACATTTTAATACCAACGCCCAAGGCCGCACGGCCACGGGCGATGGCGCGCCAGGTCAACCGTGGAACCGGTTTGTGGGCTCTGACCCGTTGCTGGAGGCGGCAACACGGCATTTGCACGCGCGCGATGACGAGTGCCTTGAGCCGGGTGACGTGCTGATCTTTCAAATCACCCGCCATGGCCCGGCAAAACACTGCGGTATTCTGACGGCGGACGATCGGTTTGTGCATGCCTATGCCGGGCGCACCGTGGTGGAGGGGTGGCTCAATCGCTGGTGGCGATCACGTATTGCGGGGGTCTTTTCCTTTCCGGGGAGTGTGCCGTGGCACAATTAATTTTAACAGCCGCCTCAACCGCGGCACGCGCCGTGGGGCAAAGCGGTCTGGGCCAAGCGCTGGCGAGTTCTGCTGCGAGCACCATCGCCAATTTCGCTGCGAGTACGGCCACGTCGCTGATTTTTGGCCCCCGCAAACGCCGTGTGGAAGGCCCGCGTCTTGAGAGCTTTCAGGTACAAGCCTCCACCGAGGGAGCGCCGATCCTACGCATATTTGGCCGTGCACGGATTGCCGGGCAAGTCATCTGGGCGGCTAGGTTCAAAGAGACGATCAGCGAGGAGGTGGAGGGAGGAAAAGCGAATCGTACGGGCACGCAAACCACCACGGTCTCGTATATTTACTCAATTTCCTTGGCGATTGCCCTGTGCGAGGGGGAAATTGGCCGGGTTGGCCGCGTATGGGCCGATGGCAAACCGCTCGACCTAACCTCAATCAACTTTCGTGTTTATCAGGGTACGTCGGGCCAAACGCCAGATCCCGTGATTGAGGCGGTAGAGGGAAGCGAAAATGCCCCCGCTTTTCGCGATACTGCCTATATTGTGTTTGAAGACTTGGAGCTAACGGCGTTCGGCAATCGTATCCCGCAATTTTCTTTTGAGGTTGAACGCCCCCTCCAAGCCGATGATGGATCGGCGCTGGAAACCCAGATGACAGGGGTTAGCATTATCCCAGCGTCGGGTGAGTTTGCCTATGGCACAACGCCGGTTTCGCGTGTTCTTGCGCCGGGCGCCTATGTGCCGGAAAACACCCATAATGGTCAGGGACAGACTGACTTTGCCGTTTCCATGGACATTCTGAGAGAGACCGCCGCTAACATTCAGTACACATCGTTGATTGTCTCCTGGTTTGGGTCTGATTTGCGTGCGGGTATGTGCCAGTTACAGCCAGGCATCGAACAGCGTGATAAACAAACGCTCCCCTTTGACTGGTCGGTTGGGGGGGTGACCCGCGATGATGCCTATCTGATTAGTGAAAATGACGGGCGTGCGAATTTTGGGGGAACGCCGTCTGACGAAAGCGTGCTGGAGGCCCTGGAACGGCTTTTTTCTGAGGGTTGGGGGGTGATGTTTCATCCCTTTATTCTGATGGATATTCCCGCGGGTAATGGTCTGCCCGATCCTGACGGGGCTGGCACGCAACCGGCATTTCCTTGGCGCGGGCGCATTCGTGCGGGAAGTCATGACGCGTCACCGCAGGCCGCGGTGGATGTCGCCGCATTTTTTGGCACGGCGCAGGCTACGGATTTTATCGTTTCGGATAATAGTATTACCTATATTGGGCCTACGGAATATTCGTTTCGCCGGATGATCTTGCACTACGCCCATTTGTGTGCCCTTGCGCAAAGCCGGGCCGGCCAACCGCTTGATGCATTTCTTCTTGGCTCGGAATTGCGCGGGCTGACAACCATTCGCGATGCCAGTGGCAATTACCCGGCGGTCACCGCTTTGCGCGCGCTTGCGGGCGATGTGCGTACCATTTTGGGGCCGGATGTGGCCCTATCTTATGGGGCTGATTGGACTGAATATGCCGGTCATCAGCTCCCGGATGAACCACCCCATCAGGCTGGCGATAAAGTCTTCCACCTCGACCCATTTTGGGCTGATACAGATGTGGATTTCGTGGGTATTGATAATTATTTGCCGCTGTCGGATTGGCGCCCGGGTGCGGCACATCTTGATGCTGATCTTTATGGGGCGGGCGGGCCCTACGCCCTTGACTATCTGCAGGCCAATATTGCGGGCGGCGAGGGGTTTGACTGGTTTTATGCCAGTGAGACCGACCGCAACAATCAGCACCGTACCCCGATCACAGATGGGGCCCATGGAGAGCCGTGGGTTTATCGGCTGAAGGATTTCTGGTCCTGGTGGCGCGAGCCGCACCATAACCGCATTGGCGGCTTACGCGTATCCTCGCCAACGCCGTGGGTGCCGCAATCAAAACCGATCCGGTTTACTGAACTCGGCTGTCCCGCAGTGGACAATGGGGCGGCACAGCCCAATGTTTTTGTCGACCCAAAAAGCACCGAAAGCGCCTTGCCCTATTTTTCCCGGGGTACCCGCGATGATCTTGCCCAGCGCCGGTTTCTAGAGGCGCATTTGAGCTATTGGCGACAAGCCGCCAACAATCCCACCTCGCCCCTTTATGGCGGCACCATGGTCGACCCTGACCGGCATTATATTTATGCCTGGGATGCACGGCCGTTTCCGGCCTTTCCGGCGCGTACGGATGTTTGGGGGGATACGGCCAACTGGACACGGGGCCATTGGCTGAATGGTCGGCTTGGCCGCGCGCCGCTGGACCTTCTGGTGACAGCCCTGGCGCAAGAGGCGGGGCTGGGTCAGGTTGATAGTGCCCAATTGGAAGGCGTCCTGTCCGGTTATGTAGTTGATCGCCCCATGAGTGCGCGGGAGATGATTGATCCGCTGGCGGATATTTATCAGTTTGATTTGGTTGAGGTGGGTGCTGGCCTTCGGTTTCAGCCGCGTTTTGCCAGCCTTGTGTCCGGTACGCCGGCGGTCACGCTTACGATTGATGATTTGGTCCCCCAGGCTGGGGATGGCAGTGCCTATTCGCGAACGGAACGCCAGCAAATTGATCTGCCGTCGGCCTTTCGTCTTGGTTTTGCCGATGAGGGGGCGGATTATGGCCCGGCGGTAGCAACGGCGCGTGATCCCGGTTTGCGCTCAGCGCGCGAAGATGGGCAGTCTGCGGCCATTGTCACCACCATGGAGGACGCCCAGGCGCGCGCCCGCGCCCTCTTGGCCGATGGTTGGGTTATGGCAGAAACATTGCAGTTTTCTGTTCCGCCAACCCGTCTCGACCTTGAGCCGGGGGATGTGGTGCAGTTTGCGGACCCTGCGGGTATAAGGCCTTATCGGATTCTCGAAATCGATGATGGCGTACGCCGCGATTTGCAGCTCGTCAGATTCTCGCCATCGGTTTATGAAAGCCCGGCGGGCGAGACAGATTTTCGGCTGCCGTCAATAAATAGCGCTGCCGCCGGTCCGCTTGACTGGTTTATTTTTGAAACGCCAACCTTGGGCGAGGATGAACCAGCGGGCGCGGCCCGGTTCGCCGCGGCGAGCCAGCCATGGCCCGGTGCAGCGGTCTTGTTCCGTACGGAGACAGATGCCGCTGATAGTCCGCGTCAGCAGGTTGCTCTTTCACAAACACCATCGGTAATTGCCCGTCTGGCGAGCCCCTTGCCGCCCGGGCCACCGGGGCGATGGATCAATCAGGCGGTTGAAATTGATCTTACCGGCACAACGCTGGCCTCGGCCTCGGACCTTTCGGTCTTTGCCGGGGGCAATTTGGGCATGGTAATTTTGCCCGGTGGAGACACAGAGATCCTGCAATTTCGCGATGCCGAATTAATCGGCGTTGGGCGCTGGCGCCTATCGATGTTCTTACGCGGGCAAAGGGGCACCGAAGCGCAAGCGTTGACCGGGGCACCCGTGGGTACTCCGCTGGTCATCGTCCCTGGCGGGCCCGCTGGCGCGCGGCTTCCGGCCAATGTGCCTGCGGGTCTGGACCGGTTAGGTGTGCCCGCGGTCTGGCGGGCGGGCCCCGCCACGAGCCCGGTGACGGCGCCGCTATTCACCATTGCTGATTACACCCCGCGCGGGGTCAATTTACGGCCCTTATCACCAGTGCATTTGCGCAATGATCATCGCCACGGGGCAACTCATGTGCGCTGGACCAGACGCACCCGGCTTGGCGGCGACCGGTGGGAGGGGGCAGAGGTGCCCCTTGGGGAAACACGCGAAGCCTATGATGTGCAAGTAATCAGTGGCAGCCAGATTTTGCGCACCGTAACGGTCACTGAACCGGCGTGGATTTACAAGGACATCTTGCGCGATGAAGACGTTGCCGCACGGCTTAACCCGGCGAATGCCTTACAGGTTAGCGTTGCTCAGCGTTCTGATGCGGTAGGGCTCGGCGCCTGGTCGCGACCCCTCTTTGTTAGTCTTTAGAGTTTGGTTGTGATTTTGCGCTAATCTTTACGCTTGGCTAGTGGGCGGGTTGAGGCTTTTTCTTGCCCCACAGGCGCAGATCGGCCTAATTCTGGGGTGCGGTCGGCAGAACGGGCATGCCAAGCGGGAGACGGAGTGCATTGGCTAAAAATCCCTACATTATTTTGGGCGTATCGCTCTCGGCCAGCGATGGCGAGATCCGCACGGCTTTCCGCAATCTTGCCAAGCAGTACCATCCCGACCGCAACCCCGATAACCCCGCCGCTGAAGAGAAATTCAAGGAAGTTTCCCGCGCGTTCGATATTTTGGGCGATAGCGACCGGCGCCGGAAATATGATCGCGGCGAAATTGATGCCGAAGGTAAGCCCGCCGATCCGTTCGCCCGGCAATATGGCGGCCGGGAAGGCGCCGCCGAACGCGCCCGCCAACAGCGCACCCCGTTCGGCCAAAACCGCTCCAAAGGGGCCGCCCGCCCCGGGGGGCCCAGTGCCGGGGCGTCTTTCGACGATCTGAGCGATATTTTCTCCGATCTTTTTGGCAATCCGAAACCGCGCGCCCAAACCCGGGGCCGCGATGTGCGCTACCGGATGGACGTGGACTTTCTTGATGCCGTTCACGGCGCCACCAAACGGGTAACCATGCCCGATGGCCGGGTTCTTGATCTGACCATTCCGCCAGGCCTTGAAGATGAACAAACACTGCGCTTGCGGGGGCAGGGGGAGCCGGGTGAAGCCGGGGGTGAGGACGGCGATGTCTATGTGGAAACACGGATCAAAAGCCATACCGTTTTTACCCGTGACGGCCATGATATCCATGCGGAGGTTTCAATTTCCCTGCGCGAAGCCGTCATGGGCGGAAAGATCACGGTACCAACGATTGGCGGCGATGTGTCGGTGAATGTACCAAAGGGTGCCAATTCCGGCACCACGCTGCGCTTGCGTGGACGTGGCGCACCCGCCGGGGACGCGCAGGATGCGGGCGATCAATATGTGAAATTGCGGATCGTCCTGCCGGAAAAACTGGACCCTGCATTGCAGGACTTTGTGGCCAATTGGGACACCGGCAAAGAGCATAATCCGCGCCGCACGCCGCAGAACGCTGATGTCTCGTCTTAGGCGGCCTTGTTCGCCTTTTTAGCGCGGGTTGCCTTTGGGCGGCCTAGCCGCGTCACGGGTCTTGTGACACCCATCAAAAAGACGTGCACCCCATTTTATCGCCCTGCTCACTGGTCTATTCTTCCATTGGTCAAAGCACAGCGTGAAGAAGAGCACATATGAGCGAAGAAACCCGGAAAATTGAATTTCCAGGCAGTATGGGAACGATGCTCGCCGCTGCGCTGGAAATGCCCGGGCGCGCGCCGACAGCGTTTGTTTTATTCGCCCACTGTTTTTCCTGCTCGAAGGATATCAAAGCCGCCCGGGAAATTGCCCGGGCCTTGCGCGGTGCCGGGTTTGCGGTGTTGCGGTTTGACTTTACTGGTTTGGGGGCGTCGGCGGGTGAGTTTGCGAATACGAACTTTTCGTCAAATGTGGGGGATCTCATTGCCGCCGCCGATTATCTGCGTAATCATTATGAGGCGCCATCATTGTTAGTCGGCCATTCGCTTGGCGGCGCCGCTGTGATCAGCGCAGCTCATAAAATCCCTGAGGCGCGCGGCGTCGTTACCCTGGGCGCCCCGGCCCACGCCGATCACGTGCTTGCCCATGTGGCTGACCAGCGCGGGGAAATCGAGCGCAAGGGTGAGGCAACGGTTCAGCTTTCCGGTCGTCCGTTTACGATCAAAAAACAGTTTCTGGAGGATTTGGAAAATCAGCAGGTATTGGGTGAGGTGGCGACCCTGGGCCGGCCTTTGCTAATCCTCCATGCGCCGCGCGATATGACGGTTGGCATTGAAAATGCCAGCGCTTTGTTCGGCGCAGCAAAACACCCCAAGAGTTTTGTAAGCCTCGATAGTGCGGATCATTTACTTAGCGCGGGCGCTGATGCCAGTTATGCTGCGTCTGTTATCGCCGCCTGGGCACAGCGCTATGTTCCCGCTCAGGATCATCCTGATACAGATAAAGAGACGACACCACCGGAAGGGGTTGAGGCGCGGTTGCACTCAAAAGAAACGCTGGCTGTCGACACTGCCGTGGGTGGGCACAGATTTACGATCGATGCGGATGTTCATGACGGCGGTCAGGACCTTGGTCCAAACCCCACACGCGTGGCGGCGGCGGCCCTGGCGGCGTGCGCGGTTATGACCATGAAAATGTATGCAAACCGAAAAAACTGGCCACTCGCCCAGGCGGTTGTGCAGGTGGCGCCAAAGGCGGGAGAAGATTCTCATCTTGTGAAACGTCTTGAAAAAACCATCACGCTTGAAGGAGACTTGTCCCCTGATCAAAAGGAAAGGCTCGTTGAAATTGCGGATAAATGCCCGGTTCACCGTATGCTGACCACCGGTGTTGAGATCGAAACAGTGGAAGGGTAGGGGACTGCTGTGTGAACGTTTGTTACTCTAGGCGGCGTCAGATTTCCGGTCTGTGGCGGCGATGGCAAAGGCGTCTTCCACCGCGTCCGCAGCGCGCAGGGCATCACGGGTTTGGGGGTCGCGCAAAAGACGGGCAACTTTTGCAAGCGCTTTCAAATGCGCGGCAGTGGCGTTGGCCGGGGCTAATAGAAGGAACACGAGATCCACCGGCTCACCGTCGAGCGCATCAAAATCCAACGGCGTTTCCAGGCGGATGAACACGCCCGTCACCTGATCAAGACCATCGATCTTGCCGTGGGGCACCGCGACGCCATTGCCAAGCCCGGTGGAGCCTAGGCGTTCGCGTTCCATCAAAACGTCGAAAATCCCCTCGCAAGGGCGGTCTGTCGCCTTTGCGGCCATGGCGCTCAAATGCTGGAGGGCTTCGCGTTTGCAATGCGCACGCACATTCAGGGCGACGCTTTGCGACGATAAGATGTTGGAAATACTCATAAAAACCAAAAACTAAAGTTCCAAACCCGACCTTTTGACCACCCAAGCCTCTGACAGGCCTATGAGATACCAGCCAACGCGCAAGAAAGTGTAAAAGCGACGTTGCCGCCCGGTGGTCGCAATGGTTTTATTGCCTGTTTCGCGGTAATGCCACGTTTTGCCTAGTGCACGATTGATGCCGTCCGATGGAATTCCCAAACCGACCACCACAAACCCTGCGAGGGGGATATGGCAGGCCTAGGCCAGTTTTTCCAGTGAAAAACCCTATTGCGGGTCGATCCAACCGATATGACCATCATGGCGACGGTAAACGACATTTAATCGCCCATGGGCTGCATTTTTGAATAAAAACGCAGGGTTTTCGCTGAGATCAAGCTGCATCACCGCATCAGAAACGGACATAGCCCTGACCGCCGTTGAGCTTTCGGCAACAATTACCGGGGCGGCCTCGTCAGAATCGGCCTCGTCGTCCCCGTCTTTTGGGGCGGCGAGGGTAAAATAAGACGCATTTTCCGCCGGTAGGGGGTCTTTCACGTCATTATGGTGGTCTTTTAAGCGGCGTTTGTACCGGCGCACGCGTTTTTCCACCTTGGCGAGCGCTTCCTCGAAAGCGGCGTAGGCGTCGCCGCCCTCCCCATGGGCCGACAAAAATACGCCGGATGCCAGATGGGCCACCACTTCACAGGCGACTTCGCTGCGTTCTTTGGCAAAGGTAACCGACGCCTCCGCGCCGCGGTCAAAATATTTATGGATCCCGGCACTCAGATTGTCGGTCACGTGAGATTGCAGGGCTTGCCCCAAATCCAGGTTTTTACCGCTGATCTGAATGTCCATAACGCCTCCGATGTTGGGTGTGTGGCGCGCGCCTAAACTGACGAAATTTCTCCCCGTAGCGCGCTGCCTATAAACGGCGCTGAACATGTTATCGAACCAGAACCGTAATGGAAGCATAGCCGAAACCAGCCCATAAAAGCCAGTTTTTTAACCGCCATCACTGCAATGTGTCCCGCATTGGAACAATCGCCATTCATTGTTGTGCTTGGTCCTCAATCCACTGGTCAACCAGTTCATCCAATAGCGCGATGGGCAATGATCCGTGTCCGACGATCAGATCATGGAAGGCGCGTCGGTCAAAGGCACGGCCCAGTGTTTCTTCCGCCCGCGCCCGCATGTCGAGGATCCGCAATTCGCCAATTTTATAGGCCGTCGCCTGCCCGGGCCAGGTGATGTAACGATCAACTTCGGACACAACCTCGTCTTGGCTCAACCCGGTATTGGCGAGGAGATAATCAATTGCCTGTTGGCGTGACCAGCCAAATGCATGCAAGCCTGTATCAACAACAAGACGGCAAGCGCGCCACATCTCATAGGTCAATCGGCCAAAGTCACTATACGGATCAGTATAAAATCCAACTTCCTTGCCCAGCCGTTCGCTATAAAGCCCCCAGCCTTCGCCATAGGCGGCGTGGTACACCGTCTTACGAAATTCCGGTACGTCAAGCTCGCGCGCGATTGCGCTCTGATGATGGTGGCCCGGTACCGCCTCATGCAGCGACAGGGCCTCAAGATTGTACAGCGGTTGTGCGGGCAAATTGCCGGTGGCGATAAAATAGGTGCCCGGCGTGCGATCATCGGCAGCTGCCACATAATAGGCGCCGCGCCCCTTCGTGCCGCGCACTTCATAGGTATTGCGCGCCAGCCGGCCAAATAGACGCGGCATCTTTCCGTCCATAGTTTTGGTAATATAGGCAACGCGTTCCAACAAGGCTTTCTCCGTAGACGCATAAAATTGCGGGTCCGTGCGCAGGAACGTAAGAAAGGCATCAAAATCCCCGTCAAACTCAACCGCATTGATGATAGCCTCCATTTCCGTGCGGATACGCGCCACTTCGCCGAGACCAAGCGCGTGAATAGCCGAGGGGGTCATATCGGTAGTGGTAAAAAAGCGCAGGAGATACGCGTAATAGGCGTCGCCGCCGGGTATGCTTGTGACTGCCGGGCTCTGGCGACAAGCGGGCAGATAGGTCTGCGTAAAAACAGTTTCGAGCGCGCGGTAGCCCGGAATAATCGCCTCACGGATCAGTTTTCGCCCCCGTTTACGCAAGGATTTTTGTTCCCGTTCGGTGAAGCCATCGGGGAATGTTGCGAAGGGCGCATAAAGATCACTTTCCTCGGGAGTATCGACAACCAGAGCACGAATAGAGGGGAGAACACCGTCAAGAGACCCGCAATATTGGGTGAGACCCGCGGCGGCGGCTTCGCGCAAAAGGTCCAGATGGTTCTGATTATAGCGCGTAAAATCAGCAAGGCTTACCAAATAACGCTCATAGTCGTTACGCTGATCAAAGGCCATATTATACGGCGCGTTGGCAAAATAGGTGTGATAGCCAAATAGGCTGGTGATCGGGAAGTAATGATCGGGCATTTCATGATGCGCCGCTTCGGTCTCACGCTCATAAACGAATAAACGATAGGAGACGCGGTCCGCCGGAGAGAGGGCATCGGGATCGATGGCAGACAGACGTTTTAGAATTTTCCCATTGAACGATTGTCGCCGCGTCCGGCCCGCAGCAGAAAAATCTGGGAGGGGCCCATCGGGACGAAAAGTATCTGGGTCCGTGCGAAAGAATATTTTTTCTTCCCCTGCGCGGGCCCAATGCTCGGACAAAATAGCCTCAAACGCGGCCGTTTCATCGGCCCATGCCGGGGACGACACAAAAGGTGGTAGACAGGTCAGAATTGAAATAATGATCAGTGTAAAGATCCGCATGAGTTTCCTCTTTTAAGGGTCCCTTTTGGGCGGTGGGCGCGATCGAAATGGCGACGCGCGCTTAAGTGGAGTTTACGAAACAGCATTCGCGGTTTTGTGACGGCCACCGGGTTTCCCCCGAGCACGGCTTGCTTTTGCTGAGCGCGGGGCGGCGTCTTTAATGACGCGCTCCAAAACACCAAGATACTCAACAAATTTTTCATGGCCCTGCGGCGTGATCTTACAAAAAGTATGGGGCCGGTTGGCTTCATAGCCTTTGATCAGTTCAACTAGGCCTGCCTCGGACAAGGCCTTCAAATGACGGCTTAGATTGCCATCGGTCAAACCGCAAAGCGATTTCAAATCCTTGAACCCCAGCCCGTCGCGGTGGGTCACCAGCGATGTGAGGATCCCGAGCCGAGCTTTTTCGTGGATGACCCGGTCCAATCCCTCATAGGCATAGGGGGCGCCGGGTGATTTTGGATCAGATATTTTGGGCATGGGTTTCTCCCGATGCGGTTTTGAGGATGATGGCCATGATTAACTGGCCGATGGCAAACGGTATGCCCATCATGGCCGGGTGCAGTGTCCGGGTCTTGGCGCCGATCGTCAGGACGGTGGCGCCAACCAAAAAGTACCATACGCCCACCAATATCATGGATTTTGGCAGGGTACGGAGCGACGCAAACACACCAACCCCCACCAGAATTTGCCACAGACCCGGCAACGTCCAAAGACTATCCGCTGCAAAGCACCAGAAGACAAAAGCGATGGCAGCGCCGGCGAGACCCACCTGAAAAAACTGTTCAATTGCCCGCAGGATCATGGCGTCGGCCATACCGCCATGGTGCCGCCGCGAGCGGGCAACCATTTCCGCGCCCACCATTAGGCAGCACAAAATCGCCGTGGCTATCCACGTGGCAAGATAGGCATCGGTGGTGGCGGCAAAGCCGGGCCGCATAAGTTGGAGCCCCATTGTGGTAAGCGCAAGCGCGCCCGTGCCCGCAATTACCAAAGGCCCAAACCCCTGAAACAAAGACCCGGCGGCAACCTGTTCACGGATGGAGGTGAGATCAGCAAGAGCCTGATCAATATCGGGCGGCGGGGACGTCATGGGTCTGTTAGACTTTGCTGGACAAAGTCTGTCAAGCCAAGACCCGGATGGAACATGGGCACCGCCAATGACACAGCGGCTAAGGATCGCCGGGACAAAACGCCATCCGGTTACATTTTGATTTGAATTGCTTTGGCAAAATCGTCGTGTGAACCAAAGCCATGGGTTTCGTTTTCCGGCCGGGTGCGCGGCGCGACGGTTGGGCAAATTCGCGGACAGGATGCGTTGATCATTGCGCCGGTGCAAACCGCTGATCCCTTAAATCAGGGCGGGGAGACAATTGAAGGATTGCTCGGCGTCAACCTCGTTGTGCAGAGCGGCCTTATCAGAGGGCATCGTCTAGCCGTTGAGGTGGGCTTGCCGTTTTATCGAAACCTCAATGGTCCTCGACTTGAAACGGATTTAACCCTGACCGTCGGGTGGCACAAAGCCTTTTAGGGCATTTCCAATTCGATGGGGGGCGACAATCTTTGCCCCTTGCTGGACGTGGCGTATTGCGCGTTCGGCAGGGGGCGACACAAGAAAATATCTGTCGGTTTAACCACTTCTAGATCGAGCGACCGCCACCCGGTTAGTTGATAGGCGTAAGCACGATCTCTTTTTTCTCATCATCGCCCGCGAAAAATGCGGATTTACGAAACGTGCCAATCTCCACATTGACGAGGTTTGCCTGGGCCTGCCACACGTCGCGCAGGATCGTATTATCGATGGTTATCGTCCTAATTCTATTTTCGGGGATTGGCAGTTCGTCATAGACCCAGACGTAGGGGCCATCGACTTCGACGCCGACTGGGGTGGGAGTAACCTGTTGCCCGTCAAGCCAGAGAAAAAAATTCCTGCGGGTGTAGAGTGCAAGATTTTGCAAATCCTCCGGGTCGGACATGAGGTCAGCCTTGCCCCATTGGTCCTGTACCGCATGTTCCGCATCATGAAGATAGAGCCTGTGGGCAATCTCCACATTGCCGCTATTGGCGTTGAACAGAATTTCGGTAATGGCCACTTTTTGTTCGTGCGCGTGGGCGACCGGCAATGAGCCGATCACCACGAGAAGAACAGCGCTGGCGGTCGTCACGGCAACGAGTGCAGCGAGCATCACGCGGTTAATCGACATCGCCAACACTAGCCCTCGTCGCTGGCTTTATCGTCTTCTTTGTCGTCGTCTGTCTTTAGCTTCGTTTTCACGTCCTGAATGAGATCGCGATTGGGCAGAGACGGCTTGCGGTCGAATTTGTACGCCTCAATCCGCGAGGGCAGAATACGGCGCGGAAAGTAATTATTGTTAAGATCGACATCTGCGGTTTCCAGATTGGGATCAAGCACAATGTTCGTGATCTCTTTTTCCCGGATAAGGAGCTTTGAAATCCGGTGTGGGTTACGGCGCCATATTTCGGCAGGGATACGATATTCTTCGGTGCTATCATCCGTATAGGTAATATTAAGTATTAAAGGCATGACGAGGCCGCCTTTGTTGGCGAAATCGATCACATAAAAATGTTCACCCTCATTGATCGCACGTTCCAGGGCGGTTTTCTCCCAGTCCTTTAGACCTTTCAGAAATGAGTTGTATTTGTTGCGATCCTTATTGGTGACAAGAAAGCCGCTATTATTGTCGTAAAAGTCCTTTAGCCATGGCTTGTCATTGATACGGCCCGATTTTTTCTCCACTAAATTGCGCTGATCTGTGAGGGAGACGGGGGCTTTTAACTCCTCATCCTCAAGCAATTTGTACTCAATGTCGGGATCCTCCGTATCAAGACGCATTTTCACAACATTCTCAATCGAAAGATCAACATGGTCGGTTGTGTAAAACCAGCCATGCCAAAACCAATCGAGATCAACGCCGGAGGCTTCTTCCAACGTCCGGAAAAGATCTGATGGGGTCGGGCGTTTGAATTTCCAGCGATTGGCGTAGGTCTTAAACGCAAAGTCGAAAAGCTCACGGCCAAGGATGGTCTCGCGCAGGATGTTCAGCGCAGTGGCCGGCTTACCATAGGCATTGTTACCAAATTGCAGAATGGATTCTGAATTGGTCATGATCGGCACCTGATTGGTGCTTTTCATATAGGAGACCATATTGCGCGGCTCGCCGCGGCGCGACCGGTAATCGGGGTCCCACTCTTGCTCTGAGACAAATTGCAGGAAGGTGTTCAGCCCCTCATCCATCCACGTCCATTGGCGCTCGTCTGAATTGACGATCATGGGGAAATAATTATGACCCACCTCGTGAATAACAACGCCAATCAGAAACCGTTTTTCAGCGGCGGAATAGGTACGCTCTCCATCATCCTGTAACTCTGTGCGCGGACCATTAAAGGTGATCATGGGATATTCCATGCCGCCCACGGGCCCGTTGACCGATTGCGAAACCGGGTAGGGATAGTCAAACGTCATCCGCGAATAGACTTCCATGGTGTGGATGACCGCTTGGGTAGAATAGCGTGACCACAATGGCTCGCCTTCCTTTGGGTAAAATGACATGGCCATGACAAAGGGCTGAACCTCGCCGCCTTGTTCATAGCCTTGCGCATCCCAGATAAATTTCCGCGACGAGGCCCAGGCAAAATCGCGCACATTCTCCGCGCGATATTTCCACGTCTTCATGTCTGTGGCTTTGGATTTCTCCGCTGCTAGTGCTTCTTCGGCGGTGACAATAAAGACGGGGCGTTCGGCGGTTTTTGCTGTTTCAAGGCGGCTTTTGTGCGTTTGGGTCAAAACGTCGTCGGGGTTTTGCAAAACGCCGGATGCCGAAACAATATGGTCGGCGGGCACGGTTATCTCCACATCGAAGTCACCAAATTCCAGAGTGAACTCGCCCCGGCCCATGAATTCTTTATTATGCCAGCCTTCATAATCGGAATAGGCGGCCATGCGCGGATACCATTGCGCCAGCAAGAAAATGTCGTTGCCATCGTCAAAGCTCTCGTAACCGGCGCGCGCGGAAACGGCATTTTCCTCCACCATGTTAAACGCCCAATCGATGGTGAAGGTGATCTTCTGATTGGGGCGCAACGGCGCATCAAGATCAATCCGCATAAGCGTGCCATTAATCGTATTGGCTAGCGCCTCGCCATCGGCGTCGGTGACCGCCGTGATGTCAAAGCCGAACTCATTATCTTTTTCTGCTTGATATTTGCGCAGTGCCGAAAAGCTGATGCGTGCCGGACTGTTACCGGTGGCAGAGCGGGTGGCCGGCGCGCGGTTACCGATGCCGCCAAAGTCGGCCGATCGCTCGGCTAAGCTGTCGCTGCGAAACCGGTTCTGATCAAGCTGTACCCATAAAAAGGGCAGGCTGTCGGGCGAATTATTCGTGTAGGTAATAGTTTCCGAACCGGTGATCCGGCGTTTCGTTTCATCAAGGCTGACCTTGATGGAATAGTCGGCCTGCTGCTGCCAATAGGCAAACCCCGGCGCCCCGCCCGCATTGCGATAGCTGTTGGGTGTGGGCAGGATTTCTTCCAATTGGCGAAATTTGTCCTCAAACTGTCCTTTAGATTGTACGACCGGCCATTGGGCGTGGGCTGCGTTTGACAGGGTCAGGAGCACGGTCAGGCCAAAGGCGCCCGCACCGCAAAACACCAAACGCAAAAAAGAGGGGGATAAAGGCCGCAATGCCATGGTCAGGTCTCCAAATAATCGCTTAGGGGGCCATGATGGCCATCGCCGCACCATAGGCGGAAATAAGGTTCGTGCAAGCAAGCCGATTACCCCCAGCATGATAAAAACCGCGGCCAGTTTTTCGGCCCGGCGCGCGGGCGGATGGGTGTGAAGGGTTTCGAGGGCGGCGCTAAAAAGCGTCGAGCAACCGTTCGAGATATTCAATCTCTTCGTCGCTGCGCCCTTGTTCACCCAGGCGCCGTCGCAGTTCCTCGATCACGTCGCGCGCACGTGCTGGGTCTGCCGCGTCGGGCACGGCAACATTGCCACTGCCGATGCCGCCGGTACTGCGTCCGAGGGGATCGGTATTCTCGCCGTCGGCTTGGCCCTCTTGGGCACTTTGGCCCTGACCTTCCTCGGCGGCTTGGGCCTCGGCCAGTTCTTGTGCGCCATCACGCAACTTACCGATGGCGCGTTCCATGGCGCTGTTGGCGCGGCCATAATCGCCATTTTCCAGCGCGCCTTCAGCCCGCTGCATCTCCCGGATAGCATCCCCCAGGGCCTCAGCGGCGGTGCCATCGGGATCAAGCTGTGCCCCTTGGCCCTCGCCCGCCAGGCTTTCCAGCAATTCGCGGGTGTCGTCGGCAAGCGTACCCTGATCATCGGCGAGAGTCGAATTTTCATCAGTAGACTGACCATCATTAGACGGGCCATCAGATTGCTGACCTTCTTCAAAGGCCCGGTCAGAAAGTTCACGTTGGCGACCGATCAACTCACCAGCCTGTTCGCCGGGGCCGTCATTTTGTCCGGCGCTTGGGTCACCATTGGGGTTTGGCGTGCCCGAACCACCGCCGCCTCCTTGGCTGAGCCGCAAGCTCTCAAGAATATTTTCCAGATCACTCAGCAATTGGCGCGCAGCGTTTTTGGCCCCGGAACGGGAAAGATCGCCGATGGCTTCAAGCATTTCTTCCAGCTGATTGGCCCCCAACTGGTTGCTGCCTTCACCGCCCCCTTCTTCCACGGCGCCCGATTGCGCAAGCGCGGTGATATAGTCTTCGATGGCCTGTTCTACCGCGGCCCGGCGCTGGTCGATTACCGTATCGCTAGCATCTTGTTCTAGGGCCTCGCGCAACGCCTCGATGGCAGCATCGAGGCGGCGGCGTGCCAATTCCAGCGCCTGGTCTTCCAGTTCAAGGGCAAGAGGCCAGAAATGATCAACCGTATCCTGATAATTACCATCATTGTCGGTTTGAACCCGCCAATTGGCAGTGCTGAGGAGAAGATATTCCGCCGTATCGTCAAAGAAATCTTCGGGCATCAGGGTTACAGCGGTGAAGGCATCGCGCACCCTTTGGATGGCCTCACCGGCAACCGCGAGGCTTTGGCGTTGTTCGATGACCGCTTTGGCGAGCGGGTTGAAAAAGAGCCTGTTGGGCAGCGTGAGGGCAACCTCCTCGGTCACCCCGCGTTGCCCGGCGCCGTCGATAATCTCAAGACGGGCCAGCACTTTCAAGCCCGCCCAGGGATCTTCATCAACGCTAAAAACGGTTTTGCGTTCCCCGCCGGGACCCGCCGCGCCTTCAATCAATTTGACGCGGCGTTCCTCAAGGCTGGCCGCATCAAAATTGGGTGCATCAAGGGGACGGTCCTGATCGGGATCAAGCCGATACACAAACTCTGCCGATGCGGCACCATAATCATCTGTAAACGTATAATATAACCCAATCTGGCGCTTATCGTTAATGCCGGGTTCTTCGACGAAGGCAACAACGGGCGGTGTATCGGCCTCCACATTGATCGGCCACAGTCCTCGGCGTCCGGCAAGACGCAATTGCACAACACCGCTTTCACCGAGCGTGAGCGCCAATTGCTCGGCGCGGTTTCGCCTGGGCTTAGATTGGCGCTTGCCCGGTGCGCTTCCCTCGCCGGTTTCTTCATCGCTGGCCGCATCATCGGGGCGGATGGTAGTGCCATCCCCGTGGGTGAAGGAAAGATCGGCGCCGCGCTCCCCATTGATCAGGGCTGTGAGGACAGCGCCTTCGGGCACATTCACTTGGGCGGCGAGGTCCGGCAACGCCCCGCCGGCGCGTAAAAGATAGATCGGCGCGAGCCCGGTATAGGCTGGCGGATCAATCCACACATCAGCTCTGCTGGCGATGGTTTGACCGGCGGTGCCAGGCTGCACACCGGCAGCCAACCGGAAACGCCAGAGATCGCCTGCGGCGATAACCCCAATGAGAACCAGCCCGGCCAGCACAAAGCGCAGAGCAAACGGGTCCGCTGTCTCCGCCGTGCCATAACCGCCTTTCAGCCGGGCGCGCCGGGCTTGCGCCTCCATGTCCGCCAAATGGCGTTGCCATAACGGGTTATCGGCATCGGCCTGGGGGCCGGTCTTTTGCCCAAGGTCGCCATCGAACACGTGATCGTCGATGGCTTGGAGCGGCGCATGGCGAAACTTGCTGTCGGCTTCAATCCGCGCAACGGCTTCATTGTCCGTGGGCCACGCCAGGGGGCGCAAACGCCGGGCCGCGAGCGCCACAAAACCCAGCGTCGTGAGACCCAACGCCAGCCAGTGAGCCCAAACCGGCACTAACCGCCAGCCATCAAACAGGCTGATGATCATGATGAGCGTTGGTAGCGCAAACAGCGGCAACACCGCCGGCCATAGCCGTTCCCAAAACAGCACAAATTTTGCGCGCGCCACGCGTTTCGAGCCTTTTGGTTGTGCCAGCGCGGCACGATCAGCGTTGGTTGGGTTGGTCATGCTTTTTGCACTCTACCCTCTTCGCGCGGGAAGGTCATCGCTTTCGTAATGGTCATCGTTCCGAAACATCCTGGCAGGGTTAGGCCAACGCGCGCTTTGGGGGCTGATTTGGGTTGGGTGATGGTGGGTAAGACAAGGCTAGGGGCATGATGTCGCTATTTTCTGAAGATCGGCGCACACGCCTCGGCCAGCAGGCGGCGACGGCTCGATCACGCAGTATTAACAGGCAATTGGCGCTTCTTGTGGCGATTTTTTATAATTGTGTGGGACTTGCTGATATTTGGTCAACGCACCTCGCCATTGCCAGCGGCGTAGGTGAGGAGGCGAACCCGTTCATCCGCGCGGCCATGGATGATCTTTCTTGGGAAAAAGCGTGGATCACCATCAAGCTGATGCTTCAATTTGTGGCGACCGCCATGGTGCTCTGGTTCCCAAACCGCTGGGTCATGGCCATTGTCTTCGGGGTTAGCGTGTTCATGGGCGCGGTTGTTCATAGCAATTTGGCAATTGCCGGGCTGGTCTAGCCCCGCCCGCGCAAACACGCGCGGTCATTCTGTGCAAGAACGACAGCAAAGATCACCGCTCATAGTATTGCCCAAATCACCGTAACGTCACGGCTGTCCCGGAGATTGATACCATCAACATCGAGCCGCGCTGGGTGTCGATCGTTTCATAATCGATATCCACTCCAACAATTGCATGCGCGCCCAGGGCTTCGGCCTCGCCAACGATATCGTCGCTGGCATGTTCGCGCGCTTCGCGCAGGGCAATCTGATAGCTCTCCGACCGGCCCCCGATGATATCGCGAATACCGGCGAACAGATCGCGAAAAATATTCACCCCCAATATGGCTTCCCCGGTGACGACACCGCGAATTTCATAAATCTCACGGCTCGGAATGGTGTGCGTTGTGGTCAGGATCACGGGGCAACTCCTCTAGGGGTCAGGGTCAATTTCGTCGATTGGGGGGGAGGTGGGGAGGACTGAGGCGAAAAAAAGGGTGGGGGCGGGCGGCCCGGCGCTGTGCTGGCTCGTTTGGTCTGTCAGAAAGTCCGAACACGCGCCCAATGCCAGCGTTGGTTAGGCCGAACCAATGAAAGGTAACCCCCGTTTGCGGCCATCATCATCCATGCCATAGCCGATGAGGAAGTCATCCGCACCCGCCTCAAAACCCACATAGTCAGCATCGATATCCGCGCTGCGCCCGGTCGCCTTGCGCACGAGGACGCAAAGGCGCACGGACGCCGCGCCGCGATCAAGCACCATGTGCTTCGCGAAATGCAAGGATCGCCCAGTATCAAGCACATCATCCACCAGCAAAACATGGCGACCAGCAAGCTCCACCGAAAAATCCTTTAGCAGCGTCACAACACCGGAGGAGGCGCGCGCGCCGCCATAACTCGACAATTGCACAAAATCCACGTCCGGGTCATGCCCAGCAGCACACAACGCGCGTAACAGATCCGCAGCAAAGATAAACGCCCCAGTTAGCACCGGCGCCATGAGAAGATCGCTAGGCATATCAACCCGTATCTGATCGGCCATCGCGGTGGTTCGATGCGCGATTTCATCTGCGGAAAAAAGCGTTTTCATAGTATTTTGCATAACGTCGTTTTGCACGCGTGTCATTATGAAGTGTATTGACCGCCGCGGCCCCCGGAAAACCAGCTTATGCCCCTATGCAGCTGGGCTCAGTGGCTTAAGTACTGTTCGTGTTTTATCAGAGTACTGATTATCGCCCGTATTGATCACGCTGGCCGCCTCAATCAGCATGATCCAGCATTCCGCCTGGGCCACGGGTCGGTGTTCCGTATTCGGTGGGACCACCAGGAAATCACCGGCCACCATGGGGACTGTTCGACCCCGAAATTCCATATCCATATGGCCTTTCAGGATGAAAAACGCTTCTGCCTCGCCGTGATGTCGGTGCCAGTCAAACGCGCCTTCAATCTTCGCCACGCGGATTTCCGTGCCGTTCACATTGCCCGCCACATGCGGGTCCCACTGATCGGCAATTGCCTCAATGGCTTTGGGCAGATTGATTTTTTCAGCCATGGTTTGTCCCCTGAGTAAGGCGGGCCAGCGGTGGGTAAACAGCCGATAAGCCTTTCAGTGCCGGGATCATCACGAGAAATATCCCTAGACTGATAGTGCCAATCATGGCCGGATAGGCATTGGCAATATCGATCTCATAACAGGTCCACGGCGTCTCTCCGCCCTCGCAGTGGGCACGCTGCGCCGATAACAGGCGCGCCGTCAATATGGTGACCCCGATAGTTGTGAGGCCGAGAGTCATCATGCCGCCGAGATAGGCCACAAAAAATTTCAGCCAGCCAGCGCGTAACCAGTGGCGCCAAAGCCATGCGAACGAAGATGCGAACGCTAGAGCCGGAACCACAAGACCGAGCCAATCCATGAGATGCTGAGCCATAGCAAAACCTGTTTCATATTTATTTGATCGTAGAGCACCCCGGTCAAACTGTCATCGTCCATTGTCGCCGGGCGCGGGGCGCGCCACCATAGAAAAAAGTATTTTGACAAGGATTGTGATTATGCCGCCTGCCGATACCCCCGATGCACCCAGCACCACTCCTCAGGCAGGATTGGAAACTATTCTGGCCAGTGAAGCGCTAATGAAAGGCGGGTATGGCTATACGGTGCCAGATAATTGGCGACAGGGGCGCACAACCTATGGCGGGCTAACGGCGGGGCTAATGCTCCGGAGTTTTCTGAGCGGGTGTGACGCCGATCTCCTGAACGATGACAACGCAGGCGCCGCCGCGCCGCAAAAAGAGCCCGTTGCCATTGGTAGCCTTCGTTCTGCCTCCATCACGTTTATTGGTCCGGTTGCGGATGATCCAGTGTGTTTGCCATCGCTAAGCCGCCGCGGTCGCAACGTGACATCGGGCTTTGCCACCATGCATGCCGGTGACGCACTCGTTGCCAATGGCACCTTTATTTTTGGCCAGCAACGCGAAAGCGCAATTTGCGAGAGTGTAGCTGCACCCTCCGCACCAGCGCCCGGTGATTGTGCGCCCTTCATTCCCGAACCCGCGCGCCCCTCCGTGCCGATCTTCTTTCATAATTTTGAAACCCGGCTCATTGACGGGGGTCGTCCCTGCGATGGTCTTGCTCGGGGCTATACGCGCGCCTGGTCCCGCCACGAAAGCGCGGATGCGCGCACCGGGATTGTTTCGTTTCTCACGCTTGCCGATGCGTTGCCCCCGGCAGCGCTGGCTCAAAGCAAAGTCTTTGCGCCCATTTCGACGATCAACTGGCTGATCAATATTATTGAAGAGCCGCATACGGAAGATGGCTGGTTCCAGATTGAGGTCATGCAAACCGCCGCCCGCGACGGCTATTCCAGTCAACAAATGCGGTTTTGGAACCGGCAAGGGGATTTGATCGCCGAAGCGCTACAGAATGTGGCGATTTTCTTTTGATCCAACCTATGGGCAGATACTTTTATTTTGAACCCCAAAGCTGCTTTACGCGCGCGTCGCGTCGACACCCGGTGCGGTAATATTTATAGCGCAAGGGATTTTTCTTGTAATAATCCTGGTGATAATCTTCCGCATCCCAGAAGGTTTTGAGATCAAGGATAGGTGTGACAACTGATTGACCAAGGGCCGTGCTGGCGGCCTTTTTTGCGGCTTCGGCGATGGTGCGCTCGTCATTATTTGCGACGAAAATTGCAGTCTTATAGCTGTGACCGCGGTCACAAAATTGGCCGCCATCATCTAGGGGATCAATGTGGCGGAAATGGTAATCGATCAGTGCGCGATAACTTACCGTCTGCGGATCATAGACAATTTTCACCGCTTCCAGATGGCCGGTTTGTTTATATGTAACCTGTTTATAGGTGGGGTTATCCACATCCCCGCCCGTATAACCGGAGATGGCTTCATAGACGCCGCTAAGTTTTTCAAAATCTGATTCCACGCACCAGAAACATCCGCCGGCCACATAGGCGATGGCGGGCTCTCCTGATAAGGAGGCACCTGTTTTGTCAGCTTGGGGGGTCTTGCTGTCGATTGTTGCGCTCGCAGCCGGGGTGGAGCTTGCGCCGCCACAGCCCGTTAGCCAAACACCCAAAACAAGTGTCGCCATCCCTGTCAGTGCTCGAACAATCATATGTGTAGCCCTCTTCTTTGTGCCCCACCTAGAATATGGGGCTAGCTGCCGCCATTCTAAATGGATTTAGCCCTCGGATCACGCAGATGTGTCCTGCTAGTGCGCTTCATCCCAGTTTTTCCCTGCCCGCGCGTCGACATCAAGGGGGACGGAGATGTCAACCGCATTCAGATGCGCCTTTTCCATCACTGCGGACACAATGGCGCAGGTCTCTTCGGCTTCTTTTGCGGGGCATTCAAAGATGAGTTCGTCATGCACCTGCAATAACATCCGCGCCGATAGGTTGGCTTTCTTCAAGGCGCTTTCCATACGGATCATCGCACGGCGAATAATATCCGCGGCCGAGCCCTGGATTGGCGCGTTAATCGCCTGACGCTCTGCATACTGACGCATAGCTGGATTCTTATCGCGAATGGCCGCCACATGGGTGCGTCGTCCAAAGATCGTTTCCACATAGCCAGTGGTTTTGGCAAATTCGATCGTGTTGCTCATATAGGCTTTGATGCCGGGAAATTTCTCAAAATAGCTATCGATATAGTCCTTCGCTTCACCACGGGCGATACCCAATTGATTGGCCAAGCCAAAGGCCGAAATGCCATAAATGATCCCGAAATTGATGGCCTTGGCCCGGCGGCGCACCATGGGGTCCATCCCCTCAATCGGGTCGCCAAACATCTCCGATGCGGTAAGTGCGTGAATATCAACCCCGTCGGCAAAGGCTTGTTTCATACTGTCAAGATTGGCGATATGGGCGAGAAGGCGCAATTCAATCTGGCTATAGTCTGCGGAAATTAGCACATTGCCTTTCTCGGCGATGAAAGCGGTACGAATCTTTCGGCCATCTTCTGTCCGTATGGGGATATTTTGAAGATTAGGATCATTGGAAGATAACCGTCCTGTCGTTGTGGCGGCAAGAGAATAGGACGTGTGGATACGGCCCGTCTCAGGGTGGATAACTTGGGGCAGGCTGTCCGTATAGGTTGATTTCAGCTTGGACAGTGACCGCCAATCCATGATCGCGCGGGGCAAATCATGACCATCGGCGGCGAGCTGCTCAAGGACATCTGCCTTTGTTGACCAGGCGCCCTTTGCGGTTTTTTTGCCCCCCGGCAAGCCAAGTTTGCCAAACAGGATTTCAGAAATCTGTTTGGGTGAGCCAAGGTTAAACGCCTCCCCCGCAAGCTCATAGGCGCTGGCCTCAAAAGCCGCCATTCGTTGGGAAAAATCACCTGACAGGCGCGACAGGACCGCGCGATCAACTTTTACACCCGCCTCTTCCATCCGTGTAATGACGGGTACCATTGGGCGCTCAAGGGTTTCATAGACTGTGGCAAACCCCTCATCGGCGAGACGTGGTTTTAAGGTCTGCGCCAAACGAAACGTCACGTCGGCGTCTTCGGCGGCGTATTTCGCCGCCTCGGCAATGGCGATTTGATCAAAGGTTTTTTTGTTTTTGCCGGTTCCGGCAATATCAGAGAATTTGATGGTGTCATGGTCAAGGTGACGTTGGGCCAGCGCGTCCATATTGTGATTGCCCCGCCCACAATCGAGCGCGTAGGACATCAACATCGTGTCATCCACCGGTGAAATATCGATGCCGTAATGGCGCAAGACCACGGCATCATATTTCATATTCTGCCCAATCTTTATGACGGCAGGATCCTCAAGCAGCGGCTTTAGGGCTGCAATCACGTCGCCGCGTTTGAGCTGGCGCGCGGCGCTTTCATCGGTTGGGGCAAGATCGTCCGCTTGATGACCAACGGGAATATAACACGCCTCGCCTGGCGCGGTTGCCAGGCAAATGCCCACAAGACTTGCGCGCATGGCGTTTAGGCTATCGGTCTCTGTGTCGACAGCAATAAGACCGCGTTCATGGGCCCTATCGACCCAGAATTGAAGGCGATCAAGGTCGAACACCGTCTCATAAGCGATATCGCCAAGGTCGGGGCCGCTGGCCGGGGCGGGCTCGGCGCCCTCGTTTTCCGTTGGCGGTGTCACTTCAAGATCCGTGATCACCCGTTTGGTCAGGGTACCGAATTCCATTGCCTGAAGAAATTCGACCAGTGTCTCCCCATTGATGGGGTTCATGGTTAAATCATCAAGCGGTTCGGTAAGCTTTACATCGGTTTTCAGGGTCACAAGCTCGCGGGACAATCGCGCCTGGTCCGCAAACTCGATCAAATTTTCTCGGCGTTTTTTCTGTTTAATGTTTGCCGCCTGATCCAAAAGCGTGTCGAGATCGCCATATTCTTCAATCAATTGGGCTGCCGTTTTGACGCCAATACCGGGAACGCCCGGGATATTGTCAACCGAATCGCCGGCCAGTGCTTGGATATCGATCACATGTTCCGGACCAAGACCGAATTTCTCGATCACTTCATCGCGGCGCAGGGTTTTGTTCTTCATGGGGTCAAGCATGGAGACTTTGTCGCTAACAAGTTGCATCAAATCCTTGTCGGACGACACAATGACCGCTTCGCCGCCCTGCGCTTCGATCATCCGCGCATAGGTTGCGATAATATCGTCCGCTTCAAAGCCTTCCTGTTCAATACACGCCGCCCCAAACGCCCGGGTTGCATCGCGGACGAGGGGAAATTGCGGCACAAGGTCTTCCGGTGGCGCACCTCGATTGGCTTTATACTGATCATAAATTTCATTGCGGAATGTCTGGCTGCTATGGTCGAAGATCACGGCAAAATGTGTGACACCGTCCGCTGCCGCCACGTCACACATCAATTTGTACAGCATATTACAAAAACCGGAGACAGCGCCCACGGGCATGCCATCGGATTTGCGGCTCAATGGCGGCAATGCATGGTAGGCGCGAAAGATATAGGCCGAACCATCAACCAGATAGAGCCGCATGGGTGTCGATGTGGTTTTTGGTTTTGTCGCCGATTTTGTCGCCATGGCCGCCACGTCACTTTCGCAAAGGAAGCCTCACCCTTAGCGGCTCGCCTGGCGTTCGTGAAGGGCCAGAAAAAGTGCGCTTTGCATCGATAGAATGGCGAGGCCACCGATTTCGGCGGCCCCAAGAAGACTGCTGAACAAGATACTAATGATGATGGCGAAGGCAAACGCAATCATCACCACAAGCCGGGACCGCGAACCGGGCCGTGCAAAGGAAAACACCAAAAAGGGCGCTAGAAAAAAATAAGGTAATGCCCCGCGGCCCGCCACGAGCAGCGTGTCAAAAGTCGGTGGGTGCACGGCCCTGTGTTGGAGGGATGTCCACTGCGACGATAAAAGCGAATCGAAACCAAGAACACCGCTCAAATAAAAAAGACACGCCGTCATCATCAGCGCAGGCGTTGCGAGGAGCGCCAGGGTGCCAAGCGCGTGACCGGTATTTTTGTCGCCGACGACCATATACGCAATGCCGGCCATCAGCGGCACCATCAGCCAAATGATCGGTGCAAATGCTGTGGCCACCATGATGGCTAAGCCACTAGCGCTCAACCAAATAATCGACGCGCGCAACAATGCCGAAAAATAGAGGCAAAACGCCAGAATGATGGCGATACCAGTCAGCAATAGCGTTGCGAGCGGTGCAGAATAGACGGTGCCACTGCCAAAAAGAAGAAATGCCAGCGGCGGCGCGATGCCTAACGCCAAGACCCCGCCGGTTTGGCCCGGTATGGCTAAGAGCGCAAATCCTGCAACCATCATCATGCCGATGAAAAGGCCCGCGGATATTGTGATCATTTGCCGGCGCGGGCTTGAAGAGGGGTCCCCAGAAACGGGTGCCGCAAAAGCGTGCGCCGCCGGGCCGTTGGTGAAGGGGGCGTCGGGGACCATCGCAAAAAGATAGGCGAGGACAACCGCCGTTGATGCAACCATCAAAAGCGCTGAAAGGGGGTCAGGCCGCTGCATCAATTCTACCCTCTTCTACCAATGCGTCGCGTCGCGTTTGCTCCTGATCTGGTTCCAGTCTGGCAAGCGCACTGGCACGTTGCGCTTGCGCCTGAGGGCTGAGCATATGGTCTGTCTTTTCCCAGAAATGGGGTCGACGGATCAATTGCCAAAGCCCTTTATAGGCGGCAAGCGCGGTCAGTGACCAATAAACAGGCACAAAGAGGGCCTGCGAACATAAACTTAACCATCCCCGTTTAAGCGGCGCCATCAAGAAGAGGTAAACGAAAAAGCAATTGCCAAAAAGAAAGGCAAAGAGGTTAAGGCTCATGAGCGGTTCGGGAAATATCCGCGCCACAAAGGCCGGTTCAAACAGATGCCAGGCCAGAAAAAAGACCCATAGAATAGGATTAATCACGGCACTGATGACATTTCCCCCTACAAAGAGTTGTGTTGTGACAAAACCCTTTACCCCGGTGGCGCGCGCAAACCGGACCGGTTGGCGCATATGTACCAACCAGGTTTGCATATAACCTTTCATCCACCGTGAGCGTTGGCGCATCCAGTTGCCAACCCGGCAATTGGCTTCCTCATAGGTAGTGGATGGCATAATCTGTGTACGGAAGCCTTGCGCCGCTAGCCGCAAGCCAAGATCAGCATCTTCGGTGACGTTGAAAGGGTCCCAGCCACCAAGATCGCGCAGAATATCGGTTCGGAAAAAATTTGATGTCCCGCCCAGAGGGATCGGCACATCCAGTTTTTCCAGCGCCGGTAATAAAGTGTCGAACCATAGGGCATATTCAAGGGCAAAAAACCGCGTCAGCCATGTCTCGGATGCGTTATAAAAATTGAGCCGCGCCTGGGCGCAGGCAAGGGGTTTTGCCTCTGGGTTTGCTGCTTCCACCTGCTGGGCACTGGTGAAAATTGCCGTTGCACACCTTAACTGATCGGTTTGCGGTTGATCCTCGGCATCATAGATAACAATGAGCGATCCGGCTGCACGGTGGAGCCCGTAATTGCACGCTTTGGGCTTTGTTTGCGGATAGCCTTTGGGAATGGTGACTACATCCCACTGGGCGTGGAGGTTGAGGCGTTTGGCTTCGGCCCGGGTGTCTTCGTCCTCTTCCTCAATGAGCAGCTTTACATCCATTTTTTCCGATGGGTAATCTAGCGCTGCAATGGATTGGGACAGGATTACCAACGATTTGGCTTCGCGAAAAACGGGTAGCAGGATGGTAATGATTGGAAGCGGCGTATCATTGTTATCAGCAGCGGGGCGGGTCCTATTCTCTTCTTCGTGCAGAGGGTCAAAGAACGCCAACGCGAACAAGAGGACACGAAACCCAATCGCCAGAAGAAAATAGACCGTTGCCAGAATATTGGCAGCAATCAAGGTGGTGAGGGGGGCTAATACCAGCCCGGTGATCAGAAGAGTAATAAGACCGAATAACCATACCCATTGATTGCGGTTCAAAACGCGGTGGGCCGAAGCGTCGGGGGCTTTGTCGATCAGGCCATAAACGGCCACGTGATCGGGATTATCCGGTCGACGCAAGGGGTTCATCCGGCGATAAGCGGGCACTGGTTGTTGGCTCGGCGCACGATGACCCATCAGAACACAGACCACAGGCTAATCAGAACGGAGCGGCCCCGCGTCAGGTTTCGGCCAGTAATCTCCGCATTGAAACCGGCCTGAATTCGCCAGGATTTATGAACACGGTAGACGATAGAGGGTTGGACTTTGACCACATCAAAATCCGCGCCATCATCACGTTCATTCCGTAGGGAGACAGTATTGAAGGCGTCTAAGAGGAGCAAAAACCGATTATTCAGTTCAAGCCCGAGTTTTAGGTCAGCCCGCATCTGATCAGCAGGCGAACCAAACCGGCGACGATAGGCGATTTCAGCGGTGGAAAAGAGTGAGGGTCGGCGGGTCCGCAAGGTCTTTCCAATCAGGACCCGAACCTCCCCATCAAGGCCGTCGGAGGCCAATTGCGGGCGCACGCCAGCCCCAAGGCTGTTTTGACGCCCCGCACTGACCGCCATCGCCAGACTGGTTGTGGCGCCGCGGTGGAGCATACGTTGTAGTCCACCTTCAATTTCCGCAAGTCCGTCGGCCTGGCTGGCAGTAAAATCAGTGGTGATCGTTGCGGTGCTATAGGCAATTTTGACGTGGGCTTGCCAATGATCCGTAAGCCCATATTCTGCATACGCCGTTGAGGAGATGCGGGTAAATCTGTCATTTGTGCCGTTGATCAATGGCGGGGGATCAAAGAGAAAATCTCCCTTCGCCTGAAAAAGGTCTGTGGTTGAAGCCACAAAGACAGTACCTTTGGGCCGGTTCCAAGGACTGGCGATGGCAGGTGCAGACATCAACACGGTAAGAATAGTTGCGCAAATCATAGGGACTGTGCGCGCCGGTCGTGCTGGCCGGCTGCCACCGGTCACCCAAGCGGGTAACCCCCTCGCGGGGGTACCAACACAAGTCTTTTGCCTAGATATGACTGACCCCGAATGATGCCACCAGTCCCGAATGGCGGCGCCTACGTTTTCACGCTACACCCCATAGGCTAGCAAGTGCGCCGGGGCAGACCAGCGCCAAAAATGAGAACCACTCACGTTAAAGTGGAAGAGATTGCCTTTTCGTAAGACCTAATCGGTCTAAACACATTGCGACGACTATTTTTCGACGAGTGTTGAACGTGGACAGGCACGAATTGTTTTTGGCTAGGACACTCATTGGCGCTGGTGGTGCTTTTCGTTATGGATTTGGCCTATGACCGATTGCGCACTTTACTTACTTTCGCCGGCACAAATTGATGATAGCGACCGTTTTGCCGCTGTCTTGGCTGCTGGCCTTGATGGGGGCCCGGTGGCGTGTTTCCAATTGCGGGTAAAAGAGCCTGACGGAAGCGCCGTACCCGATGATCAAGTGCGCCGCATGGCGGAAAAGCTACTGCCCATTTGTCAGACACGCGAGGTGGCGTTTTTACTTAATGATCGCCCCGACCTTGCGAAGGAATGCGGCGCCGATGGCGTGCATGTGGGTCAAACTGATCAACCGCTTCATGCTGCGCGCGCCCTGTTGGGTGCCGAAGCCAGCATTGGTGTTACCTGTCACAATTCGCGCCACCTGGCGCTGGAGGCTGGGGAAGCTGGCGCCGATTATGTGGCCTTTGGAGCGTTTTTTCCGTCACAAACAAAACAAACCGCGACGCCTGCGACGCTCGATATTCTGACTTGGTGGCAAGCCATGACAACCGTGCCTTGCGTTGCCATTGGCGGCATTTCGCTGGCCAATTGCCAGGCTGTGGCTGAAGCGGGCGCTGATTTTATCGCTGTTTCGGGCGCTGTTTGGAACCACGCAGCGGGGCCAGCGGCGGCGGTCCGGGCGTTTGGTGAACGCCTCAATAGCGCGCCGTGAAAAAAAGATACCGCCACGCTAAACTTCTCGTAGGGTGCGCGCAGTATACGAAGTTAGCATGAATTATAGCATCAACTCTTTTTTGCAGGCCTTCAGGACCGGTGTTTCCCCTCGCCATGCCATTGGCGTGTTCTGTTCGACGGTGGCCGGACTATTGCTCTTTACCGGCGCAGAAATGAGCCGCGCCCAGTCGCCGCTGCGCGATGATTCAAGTGTTCTGGGTGCCAGTGCGCCTGCCGAGGCCGAAGATGCGCGCCGTGCCAAGCCATTGCCCCGCGCCGCGCCAGGCTCCCCCATTGAGGCGATCCTCGATAAAATCCTGCGGCAGGAATATCTCTCCGCGCGCAGTTTGCTCAGTCCTTTGCTTCGGCTTGATGATGCTGATGCCCTTCACATTACCGCGGTGCTTGATGAAAATGGCTGGGGCGGGCCACGGGATCTTGAAAATGCGATTGCGCTTTACGCCCGGGCCGCCGCGAAGGGGCAGGTTGATGCCCAATTTGCCCTGGGCGAATTGGCCTTTGGGCGGCGCGGCGTCAAGCGGGATTTGCCGCGCGCTGCGGAATGGTTTTCGCTGGCCGCGAAACAGGGCCATCCCGGCGCGAAGGCAAGACTGGGCCAGATTTACACCCGCGGTCTTGGTGTTGAACCCGATCGTGTCTTGGGCGTGCGCTATTTGGAGGAAGCCGCGGCGGCCGGTGACCGCGACGGGCAGTTCGATCTGGGTGTTGCCTATTTGGAAGCTGCCGGCAAGACGCAGGACTACGAGGAGGCGGCCCGCTGGTTTCTGGCCGCTGCCAAACAGCTGCACCCCGATGCGCAGTTTAATTTGGCGCTGCTCTATGACAGCCAATTGCTTGGGGCGCCTGATCCTCAGCAAACTGTCTATTGGCTCTCGGCGGCGGCCAATGCTGGGTTGCCACGCGCTTATGTGGCGCTTGGTCTTCTGGTGTCGGAAGGCCGGGGTATTGACCAGTCAGACCGCGTGGCCGCCGATTGGTTTGAACGCGCCGCGCGTGCCGGTGACCATGAAGGCGCATTTCTCTATGCGGTTGTGCTTGCCGAGGGGCGGGGGCGTGCGCGCCAGCCCGGCGAGGCCTTGCGCTGGCTTGACAAATCCATAGCGCAATCGCCGCTTGATCCGGTTCAAAGTGGCCAACGCGCCGCATTGCGGGCGCGCCTGATTGAGGCCGGTGCGCAAGATCCTGAAAACGCCTCCGCTGATCCGGCACCGGCGACGCCAGCAAAAACCTTGCGCCCCTGACGCAATAATTTTGTCCGCAGATGTTCCCTGCCTGTTCACTGGCCCCTAAGGTGACCCATGGCATCTGTGATTCGTATTTTAGGGATTGATCCCGGCTCCGTCGCCATGGGTTGGGGCGTGATCGACTGCGACGGGCCGCGGGCATCTTTTGTGGCGGCGGGTACGCTGCGACCGGGATCACATCATGCGGGAAAGACCGCCAAGGTGCCTTTAGGCCGTGCGGAAAAACTCGCAAAGCTCATGACCGGTTTGAACGCGGTACTGGCCCAATTTGCCCCCGATGAGGCCGCCGTTGAAGAGACGTTTGTCAACGCAAATCCGCGCGATGCGCTGGTGCTTGGCCAGGCGCGGGGCATCGCCTTGGTGGCTCCAGCGATGGCGCAAATTCCCGTTTTTGAGTATGCCGCCAACAAGATTAAAAAGTCTGTGGTGGGCCGGGGGCATGCGGACAAAACGCAGGTCCAGGCCATGGTGCGGGTCTTGCTGCCATCCTCCGGCACACAAAAGCCCGATGCTGCTGACGCGTTGGCCGTCGCCTTGTGCCATGCCCATCACCGCGAGGCGCATATATTGCAGGAAAAAATGAGGGTGCACGGATGATTGCCCGATTGATGGGCACCGTTGCCCATATTTCTACCGATGCCCTTGTGCTTGATGTTCAGGGTGTTGGTTATGAAGTCAATTGCTTGCCCCGCGCACTGGAGACGCTGCAGCCCGGGGTTCAGGCAATCTTCAGTATAGAAACTATCGTGCGTGAAGAGTTCATTCGCCTCTATGGCTTCACCAGTGAGGCCGAGCGCCAGTGCTTTCGTATCCTCACCGGTGTTCAAGGGGTGGGCGCGCGTCATGCGCTCTCTATTCTTCAAATCTTGCCCCCCGCGGCGCTCTATGACGCGATCGCGGCGGAAGATGTGACTGCTATCTCGCGTGCCCATGGGATTGGGAAGAAAATTGCCCAAAGGCTGGTGACAGAATTACAATCGAAATTGGGCACCCTGGCCATAGAAGTTGGCGCCGGGATGCCCCTGGCAAGCGCCGCCAAAAACGGGGTAAAACCATCGCCATCCGCTAATGCCGGGAGTCAGCCAGGGACACCCTCGGGCGAGGCAGATGGTCGGGGCGGGCGCGCTGATGCGGTGTCTGCGCTCGTCAATCTTGGCTATGACCGGTCGGAGGCGCACCGCGCTGTTGCCAAAGCGGGGCAGGGAGGCAATGACGACGTGGAGATACTTATTACCGGTGCCTTGAAGGAGTTGGCCATCTTATGAGCGAGGGTGATGCGCATACGGATCGCCTCATCGATGCGCTCGTGCGCGTTGATGATCCTGATATTGCTTTGCGCCCGAAAGTGCTCAGTGATTTTGTGGGGCAAACCCAAGCGACGGACAATCTGACCATCTTTGTGCGTGCGGCCCGCCAGCGCAAAGAAGCCCTCGACCATGTGCTTTTTCACGGGCCGCCGGGGCTAGGCAAAACCACCTTAGCACAAATTGTTGCCAATGAATTGGGTGTCAATTTTCGCTCCACCTCCGGCCCTGTGATCACCAAGCCGGGCGATCTTGCGGCGCTTCTCACTAACCTTGAGGCAGGTGATGTTCTGTTCATTGACGAAATCCATCGCCTATCCCCGGCGGTGGAGGAGGTGCTTTATCCGGCTATGGAGGATTTTGCCCTCGATCTGATGATTGGGGAGGGCCCGGCCGCGCGGTCGGTCAAGATTGATCTGCCCCAATTTACACTGATCGGCGCAACGACGCGGTCGGGTTTGCTCGCGAAGCCACTCCTTGATCGGTTCGGTATTCCGGTGCGGCTTAACTTTTATGCGCCCGAAGAGCTTTGCGCCATCGTGGCGCGCGGTGCGCGCAAACTTGATACTGCCATGTCGGAGGAAGGCGCGATGGAGATTGCCCGGCGCGCGCGGGGAACCCCTAGGGTTGCCGGGCGTTTGTTGCGGCGGGTCCGCGATGTGGCCCTTGTCGAAGGCGCAAGCCCCATCGATGCCGGTGTGGCGGACCGCGCCTTGCGCCGTTTGGAAATTGATGGGCTTGGTCTCGATCCGCTGGACCGGCGGTATCTTCGTCTAATTGCGGAGCATTATGGCGGCGGCCCCGTGGGCGTTGAAACCATCGCAGCAGCCCTGTCGGAGGCACGCGACGCGGTAGAAGACGTGATCGAGCCCTTCCTCCTGCAGCAAGGCCTGATCCAACGTACCCCCCGCGGGCGGTTGTTATCACCAGGGGCATGGACGCATCTGGGGCTGACCGTGCCGGTATCTGACCATACCGTTGCCGATATGCCAGACACGGATTTTCTTGATTTTGGGAAGCGTTAACGTGGTTCTTGGTGCGATTATTTGGGGTGTTTGAGCCCTGTCTTATTCAAAAATGCATGTATTACCACATCGTCATAAACATGCGTGACGGATTGCTCAAAAAGCCTGAAACCCAAAGGCTGAAACCAATTTTGACGACACGCAAATGTGGCGTCGTCGAAATTCGACATCACACCAAGGGTGATGGAAAAACATCCTGCCTGTTCAGAGATAATATGCGCCTTTTCAAAAACATGGCGCACAAGGCTTGATCCGAGACCGTGTCTTGGGGCCGCGTCATTGATAGCCACCTATGCTAAAAAGAGGATTGGCGACACGCCATGGCTAGGGGCCATTTCCGGAAAATATAATGTGAATTACACTATATAATAATATTCAAAATCAATCCCGACACCGAGAGTAACCTCTGCAGTATTCCACAAAATAGTATCTGTGACTGATTAAAAACGTTGTCAGCTCGATTTCAATGCAGTTTCAACCGTGGGCGGACCACCTGGTTCACATGGCCGACAAAAATCATGAAGAGACCTCGTAGCCAGCCATGGATGGCGAGCAGATGCATGCGGTAGAGCGAAACATACATTACCCGTGCCATGCGGCCCTCCACGGCCATACGCCCCCCAATTAAATTACCCATGAGGCTGCCCACGGTGGAAAAGCGCGAGAGCGAGATGATTGATCCGTGGTCGTGATATTCAAAATCGCGCAGCGGTTTTCCTTTGATCGACCGGATAATATTGCCAAATGCGGTGTCAGCCATCTGATGCGCCGCCTGGGCGCGGGGTGGGATGGGCCTTTCGGCCTCGCGGGGCTGGTAATGGGCGCAATCGCCAATGGCATAGATGCGATTATCGCGGCTCGTCTGCATGGTTGGGCCCACAACCAGTTGATGGTTGCGGCTGGTTTCAAGCCCGGCAATATTGGCCAGGAAGGCTGGCGCTTTCACACCGGCGGCCCAGATTTTCAAATCACCCGGCACATCATCTCCAGTGGCCAGACGCATGCCATAGGGCGTGACGTCAGTGACCTGCGCGTTTATGCGCACTTCGACGCCTAGAGATTCCAGCTCCTCGTGGGCCGCTTCGGAAAGGTCTTCGGGCAATGCCGGCAGAATACGCGGGCCCGCTTCCAGTAATGTGACCTTGAGGCGGCTCTCATCAAAGACCTCAAGACCGTAATGCTTCAGTGCACCCGCCGCATTGTAAAGCTCGGCCGCCAATTCAACACCCGTGGCACCCCCGCCAACGATTGTGATACGGACGAATTCGTCAGCCTCCGGACGCATCATCATCGCTCGTGACACCCGAAGGCACTGGTTCAGCAATTTTTGCCGAAATCTGTCGGCTTCCTTGCGGCTTTCCAGAAACATACAGTTCTGTGTGACACCCGGCACACCAAAATCATTGGCGACTGATCCCACAGCAATCACCAGATAATCATAGCGAATGCGATGCGCATTCATAATGATGACGCCATTTTCATCATAGAGTGGGGCAACGATGACTTCGCGGCGCTCGCGGTCGATATCTTCAAGCGCACCCAGAAAAAAGCGATAGCCATTCTGGTGCCCGTGGCTGCGATATCCCACCTCATCGAGATTGGCATCGAGCGACCCCGCCGCAACCTCATGCAATAGCGGTTTCCAGATATGGGTCTGGTTTTTTTCCAGCAGGATGACGTCGTATTCTTTGCGGCCGAGTTTTTTGCCAAGCTTTGCGGCGAGTTCCAGACCGCCGGCGCCGCCGCCGACGACAACAATTTGGATCTTGCGGTCCTTCACCGGCTCGGCAATGGCGGCGGTTTCGTCCACATGGTCCGAGGCCAGGTGCGGTGGTTCAATAATCTGTTTGTTCATGGGGTAATCTCTGCCGTCGTCGTTGGACTTAACTGTGTGATTACAACGCTACTACGAAAAAACGGTATGATTGACCAGTGTGCGGCAAGCGCCTTACTGATTTGCTAAAGCGGTCGTGCCACCTCAGCGGAAGAAGTCATAGTCAGGGATATTGAAATGGGCGCGCGCCTGTTTTGAAAGCGCTTCGAAAAGACGACGGGGTTTTAGGCCAATAAAATGCATGATCGACGGCGAATGGGTTACATATTTCAGGGCCCAGAAACGATCGGTAGGCAGACCGCTGGCTGGTTTTTTTAGCTGCGATATCTGACTGGACAGGTCACCTTTGCAAAAGCGGGCATAAAGCGTGGTGACCATGATGGAGCCTTCTTCGGCGGTGTAGCTGACGGGCTCTACCCCATTCGCGCCCATGGCTGCCCCCAGAAATGGCTCGTCAGAGTACTGACCAGCGCGGCGTTGATGGGTTACCCCTAGGATTGCCGGTTTCTCAGTGACAAATGATTTTGCCGTGTCAAAGACTGCCTGTGCTTTTTTTCCTTTTCGGAAAAAGAAAACACCCGTGTTGCCGCGCACCAGATAGGGCACCTGCGCGTCCTGACAAGCCTTGGCGATATCAAATCCGTACCACGACCCCTTATTCACAGCCTCACCAGCAAAGGTGAAATCATGCTGGCCCAGCTTGGTCCAGTGTCGGTCCATATCCTGTTTCATGATAAAACAATCGCCATCAACAAAAAGAGCCTCATCGTAGGGGCACAAATCATAGATAAGCATTTTGTTCATTACACCGACGAAACCGTCTTCAGGCTCGAATAGGACGAGGTCGTCAAAAACGGTGTTGGCATAGCCCGGCAGGCTGGCCGCATTGGTGCCAATACCGTCATGGATCAGGCAGACTTTTTTGTCCGGGTCCATCCATTTGGCAGACAGGGCTGCGCTTACCGCCATTTCGAAATATTTTCTGTGCCCCGTGGCAAGAAAAATATAGCCTTTGCTGGGCCCGCCTTTGGGCATGATGGTGCCTCCGTCGACCGAAAAAAATTTGGGGCAGGCCGATAATCATGTCGAACAAAGAGGTTGTGGCGCATCGCTATGAAAACGCAAAGGCTGAATTTTGACCAACCCAACAAATATGGCTCACCACCACCAGATTCGCGTTTATTACGAGGACACGGATTTTTCAGGCATTGTTTATCACGCCAACACATTGAAGTTTTTCGAGCGCGGGCGCACCGAGGCCTTGCGCGCCTGCGGCGTTAGCCACACCGATTTATTGAACCGCGAGGCCCCGCTCGTCTTTGTTGTGCGCAAAATGGACGTTGCCTGGTTGGTGCCCGCAAAAATCGATGATTTTCTTGAGGTACGGACCCGGTTTGTCTCGCTGAAGGGCGCCAGAATGTTTCTTGACCAGACGCTTTGGCATTTGGGGCGCGAGGAAAAACTGGCCGAAGCCACGGTGGAGGCAGCATGCCTGTCGCTGGAGGGCCGCCCGCGCCGCCTGCCCGGCGATGTTCTGGCCCGGTTAGAGGCAGGTTAGTGGGTAATATCCTTGCTCCTTATCTGGAAGGCCGACAAAGCGCCCGTCCAATCCGTTGCGAATGCGCCAATCCATCAAATTTAATCAGGGCTGCGCCGTCTTCCGGCCAAAAAGGCGTGTCAAAGAAATCTTAACTCTGTTAACCAGAGATGTCGCAGGGGCAGGCTACTGCTTGCTGCGATTGGTGATGGCTTTCTGCTAGCCACACCGAAGGATAATGATAGAGCGCGATTGCGTCGGCGTTTAACAGGGTTCAGACAAACGATGGTACCAGAAATTTTGATGATGTGGGGCGCCGTCTCACTGGAAACGACATCGGCTGCTGCGTCGGTACTCGAACCGATTTTGGCCAGTGTGAGCCTCGTTCAGGAGGCGCCCGCTGCTGCACCATCCGCAGCACCGGCGGGTGCAACACCAGCAGCGGTGCCGATAACGCCAATTTCTGAATTGGGTGTGACCGGCGGCGAGTTCAGCCTTTGGAGCCTATTTCTGAGCGCCGGCATCATCGTCAAAGTGGTGATGGGAATTTTGATTGTTGCCTCGCTATGGTCGTGGGGCATCATTTTCGACAAGTTTTTACTCTTCGGTCGGTTGAATTCAAAATCCCGTAAGTTTGAAGCACAGTTTTGGTCCGGCAAGCCGCTTGACGATCTCTATCGCAAGATCGGGGAGCGCGCCGACCATCCCATGGCGCGCGTATTCACCGCGGCCATGGCCGAATGGAGCCGGAATAAAGAAATCACGGCCACCGATGGCCTGGCGGTGAGCGCCAAGGATCGCATTGACCGAATTATGAATGTGGCGGTATCGCGCGAGCTTGACCGGGCGGAGCGCCATTTGGGGACGCTCGCGACTATCGGTTCCGCATCCCCCTTTATCGGTCTCCTCGGGACGGTCTGGGGTATTATGACGGCGTTTCAAGCGATTGCCGTAACGAAGGATACGAACCTGGCGGTGGTTGCGCCGGGTATTGCGGAGGCTTTGTTCGCCACGGCGTTGGGGTTGCTTGCGGCGATCCCGGCGGTTGTGGGCTATAACCGGTTTTCCTCAGCGTTGAATTCCTTTGCTGTTCAGTTGCAGGGCTTTTCCGATGAGTTCTCAACAATCCTTTCGCGTCAGCTTGACGAGCGTGTGCGCTGATGGGGGCTTCTTTGAACACCAACGGTCGGGGTAGCCGCCAACGCGTGCGACCCATGGCGGAAATCAACGTCACCCCCTTTGTTGATGTGATGCTTGTTTTGTTGATCGTTTTCATGGTTGCCGCCCCGCTTTTGACCGTGGGCATTTCCGTCGATAGCCCGGATACGGATGCGCAAGCCCTGACAGACGAGGGGGAACCCTTGACCGTGACCATCGCCGGTGATGGCACAATCTATGTGCAGGAAACGGCTATCGATTTTGATAATCTTGTGCCCCACCTCCAGGCGGTTTCAGCGGCCGGGTATGAGCAACAGATTTATCTGCGGGCGGACAAATCCCGGTCGTGGGATGATGTGGGCCGGGTGCTGGGGCGGATCAATGGCGCCGGCTTTCGCCGGGTCGGCTTGGTGACCGACCCTACCTAGGGCCGGTGGTTCAGCAAAAGGCAGCCAAACCTCATGCGCTTTGGTCTTTTCGCGTCCGTTCTGTTTCACCTCACGATTGTTGGGGCGATTCTCGTCTGGGGCCAGGACTGGTCCCGGCGCGCGGATTTGATTGTTGAGCCAATTTTGCCCGTGGAGCTTTTAACGGAAGCGGCCCTTGCCGAACGCACCAATATCCCCAGCCTTACGACGGAGCCGGACGTCACGCCCGAGCCCGAACCGGTGGTGCCCGATGAGCCCCAGCCGATTATTGAGCCGGAGCCGGTGGTGATTGAGCCGGAACCTGTTGAAAAGCCGGCACCGCCCGCGCGCCCCGCTGACGAGCCCGAAAAAAAGGCCCTGCCAGAACCAAAACCCGAGCCAAAAGAAGAGCCGGCACCTCCTAAAAAAGAGCCCCCAAAGCCGCCAAAAAAGAAAAAGCCCAAAGATGACGGGCTTGATCTCGATGCACTAGCCGATCTGGCAAAAAAGAACCAGCGTGCCGATGCGGTCCGTGACCCCAAGGAGGCCGCGGGCGCTGCAAAAGGTCCGGTCAAGGTGAGCGGCGGCTCCGGCACGCTGACGGCGAGTGAAAACGCCAAATTACTGGCGGCCATGCGGCGGTGTTGGAACCCCCTCGACGGGGCGCCAAACCCTGAAAAGCTCCGTGTTGAGGTGAGTTTTCGTTTATTGCCCAATGGCAGGTTGCAAGAGCGGCCAAAAGTGCTCAACGCAACGCAGATCGCCCTGTCGCCCAATCGGTATTGGAAAGTGGCAGAGCAGCGCGCGGTGCAAGCCGTAATTGAATGCCAGCCCTACACTTTTTTCGCGCCGGAGCGGTATGGCGAGGAATTCATTTTGAACTTTACACCGACCCTGCTGGGACGATCTTAGGAACCGCCACGGGACCACTTGCCCTGAAATGATCACACTGTTGATGACAGTGTGCGCCAACGCGGAATCAGGCAGAAGCACGTAACGCCAAACGGATTAGAGGACATAACGATGAGTAATTTGCGATGGGCTGTCGTTTTTATGGTGATGGTGGCGACCATCCCGGCCGGTTTGCCCGGCGCCGCGGCGCAAATCCGCATTGATGTGACCCAAGGCAATGTGGAGCCAACCCCAACGGCGGTGCCGGATTTTGTGGGCCGCGATGAGGGGATGCAAAATCTCGGGCGCGATATCACCGGCGTGGTCAAGGCCGACCTTGATCGCTCGGGCCTTTTTTCTGTGATTGATCCCCGGGCCTATATCGAAAATATGGAAACGGTGAATACCCGCCCCCGCTTTGTGGATTGGCGTCAAATCAATGCCAAAGTGCTCATTGTGGGGCAAGTTGATGAATTGCCTGATGGCCGGATACAGGTTTCCACCCGCGTGTGGGATCCGTATTCTGATGATCAACTTGCGGCGGTTGCCTTTAAGACACCTGCAGATAATTGGCGCCGTGCGGCTCACAAGGTTGCTGACTTCATTTATCGGACGCTAACAGGGGAGGAGGGCTACTTCGATACCCGCGTTGTCTTTGTGCATGAGACCGGGCCGAAACAGGCGCGGGTCAAAAAACTCATGATTATGGATCAGGACGGCGATAACCCTCTCGAGCTTACCGACGGGACGCGCTACCAGGTGCTGACCCCGCGTTTTTCCCCGACACAGCAGCAGATCACCTATATGGCCTTGTTTGATAACAAGCCGGGGCAGGTTTATCTGTTCAATATCGAAACCGGTGAGCAGGAGCAGCTTGGCACCTTTCGCGGGATGACTTTTGCACCGCGTTTTTCTCCCGATGGCACCCGTGTGATCATGTCCATCGAGCGCGGCGGTAATTCTGATATTTTCACCATGAACTTATCAACCCGGCAGCTGACGCGTCTGACGACGAACCCGGCGATTGACACGAGCCCCAGTTTTTCCCCGGACGGTCAGCGCATCACATTTACCTCTGATCGTGGCGGCACACCGCAGCTTTATGTGATGAATGCCGACGGCACTGACCAACGCCGGATTACCTTTAAGGACGGTTTTTATCAGACCCCGGTATGGAGCCCGCGCGGCGATCTGATTGCCTTTACCCGCCAACATCAGGGCCAGTTTTTTATTGGGGTCATTCGCCCCGATGGCACTGGTGAGCGCGAACTGGCGCGCAGTTACCTTGTGGAAGGGCCCACCTGGTCGCCCAATGGCCGGGTTTTGATGTTTTTCCGGGAAACTGCGCCGCGAGCAGATGGCTCCGGGGGGCGTCCTTCCTTGTGGTCGGTGGACCTGACGGGGCGTAATTTGCAGCCGGTACGCACGCCGGGGGACGCCTCCGATCCGGCCTGGTCGCCGACATTGCCTTAAGAATAGGCGCAAGGTTGCCGGCGCGCGCTTGTTCTGGGGAAGGTACGGGTATTCTGGGCGTTTGTATTGCGGGGGCAACACCAACTTGAAAAAGACGCCGTTAACCATTTATCCTCCCCGAATAACGGATTTTTCACAGATCAGGCCATAAGCCAAAGATTGCCAGTGGCTGCGGACGTGGCTACGGTTTTAATGTCGGGCGGGTTGACCCGAAATAAGTCACATGGTGAGGGCTGCTCTAACAAAGCTGTCACAGGGGTGTGGTTTAAGAGACCGTAAGCCAACCGGTTGGCGGTATCTGCGGCAGGGCAACAAATGGTGGGGACCACGTGGGGGTTCACCGGCATAGCGTCTTGCTAAAACACACGATTGCGACCACCGTTGGTGCAGTCGTCGTAAGGTCGGATTAAAGACTTTGGGGATTGAATTCTTTCGGGTTTAATTCATTGAGATGGCTGGGATGGTCAGGCTGATAAAAAGTAGAATGGAGCAGAAACGATGTTTGGGACAAAGACTTTGAAAATGGCAGGGGCCGCGGGCGCGCTCATTATGCTTTCAGCTTGTGCGACCACAGGTGCTGACGAGGAAATCATCAGCGCGGTGGACACAACCCGCAGCACAGCGGCAGCGCCAATTGGACCTATCCCCGGCTCTCAGGCCGATTTGGAGCAAACCGCCGGGCACCGCGTCTTTTATGGCTACAACCAATATACGCTAACCCCGCAGGCGCAGGATGTCCTTGCTCGCCAAGCGGCCTGGCTGAAGCAATACCCGGAAGCCGATATCTTGATTTCAGGGAATTGCGACGAACGCGGCACACGCGAATATAACCTTGCCCTTGGCGCACGCCGGGCCGAAGCAGCCCGGGCTTATCTCACCAGTCTTGGTGTTGATGGCTCGCGCATCCAGACAATTTCATACGGCAAGGAACGCCCCATTGACCCGCGGTCAAATGAATCGGCCTGGTCCTTGAACCGGAATGCCACAACGGCCATTCGCGGCGCTGGCGCATAATTGTTTTTGGTTTCTGCGCCAGCGTTGATCAACACTGATCAGAACTGGCGCTAGGCCCACCGTGGAAGCGCCTTCACATCGGGAAGGCGCTTCTTTTATGCCTTAATTTTGCTTGATCGACATGGGCATATAAAGTCGTGAAAAACCTGGAAACCATCGCAACCTGGCAAAGACACAATTCAATTTCGGCCGCCTTTGCGGTACAGCTCCGCCGACAAACACGCCTATGCCCTTCATCAGGAAACTGACCATGCGCCCGACACTGACATCTTCGCCAATTTTTGTTGCCCTTCTAGCGATTTTGATGATGAGCGCGACGCCTGCCCAGGCGGGTAAAAAACAGGATATTGAGCTATTACAACAACAGGTTGCCGAGCTTCAGGCTGCGCTGGCGACACTCTCCCAAAATTCAGGTCGCGCAAATGCGGATATGACGGTCAAGCTCAGCCAGATGCAGGCGGAAAATCAACGGCTCACGGGGGAAATTGAAGGATTGCGCAACCAGGTCCGTCAATTGACCAGTCGTATGGACACGCTTTCGCGTGTGGTAGCGGGCGAGAATTTCTCCGGGCTTGATACCGGTTTAGGACCCGCCGGGGCAGAGCAAGCCCCGCAACCAGCCGCCGAACCAGGCGGTGAGGGCGCAGCGGGCGCCAATTCAAAAACAGACGGCGCCGCCACGGGTGCCGCTGCCGATTCAAGTGGCGCGGGCACAGTGACCCTGCCCGCGGAATCGGCTGCCGCCTACAAATACGCGTCGGACTTTTTGTTGACCGGCGATTATACCCGGGCGCGCATTGCCTTTGAAATGTTTGTGGAGGCGCACCCAAGTGCACCGCAAACCCCGGACGCGCGTTTCCGGCTGGGGGAGATTTATTTGGCCACGGGCGCAAACAGCGATGCGGCCCAAGCGTTCATCAATCACATCAAATTATATCCCAATAATCCGCGTGCTCCGGAAGCTTATTTGAAGTTGGGGACCGCGTTTTCGCGCATGGAGGAAACGGCCCAAGCTTGCAACATCTTCAAGCAGGTGCTTCGCAAGTTCCCCAATGCCTCACCCATCATCCTTCAGCGTACGGATGTGGAGATGCGGCGCATCAATTGCCGCTAGGGTACGGCCTCTTTGGAACTACTTCATCAGTTTACCGATGAATTAAGGCAATTGTCCTTGCCGCCGCGTGTGTTGATCGCTGTATCCGGTGGGCGCGATTCGATGGCGTTGGCATTGCTTTGCGCACACGCCAAAAAGCAAGCTGATATCAAGACAGACTTTATTGCCGTAACCATCGACCATGGCTTGCGCGAAGAGAGCGCGGCGGAGGCGCGTCGTGTAGGGGGCTGGTGTACGAAACTGGGCCTGGCTCATCGCACCATCCAGTGGAACCATGAAGGATCCGTACCTGAAAGCGCCGTGCAGGAGCGCGCCCGCGCGGCGCGGTATGCGCTTTTGTGTCAGTGTGCCGACACCCTTGACGCGGGCGCAATCCTGATCGGGCACACGCTTGATGATCAGGCAGAAACCGTTTGGATGCGTCTGACGCGGGGCAGTGGTCCGGCGGGTCTTGCTGCCATGCGCCGCGAGCGACTGGTTGCCGGGCGCGCAACGGGCCGTATCAGGTTGATGCGCCCCCTATTGCCCGTTCGGCGGTTGGCATTGACCGACTATCTTCAAAAAAACAATCAGCTTTTTATCGATGATCCGGCAAATCAAAATGCGGATTTCGAGCGGGTCCGCACCCGTGGTCTCCTCCAGGCGTTGGCTGCCCGCTCAATCGTCTCCCCATCGCCCCTGGCGGCAACGGCCACGCGCTGCGCCGTGCACATGGATCAGCAGGCCCACATGTTACCGGCGCTGGCCCAGGGTATCGGCCTCACTGTTCATGGCTGGGGCGGGGTTTCGTTTTGTGCTGTGCGCTGGGCGAGGGAGACGGCGAGCCGGCGAGCTGATCTGGCGGTGCTGGCGGGGCGCATCCTGTCTGCCGTTGGTCATCCGGGCGCAAATCTCGACCCGCCCCGCGCCATGGAGGCCGTAGACGCCGCGCGCGAAAGCGGTAGGGCAACCCTTGGGGGCTGTCTGATCGAATATGCCACTGATCGCGGAAGCACTCCCATGACCGTCTACCGCGAACCCGCTGGATTTTTTGGCCGAGAGACACCGCGCAACCATGTCAGCGTCTTGCCAACGGACGGCCGTATGGTGTTGTGGGATGAGCGTTTTTCACTTCGTCTCAATGGCCCAGCCCCGTCGCCGGGTGGGGAATGGGCGATTAAACCGCCGGCAAATCCCCCTTCGCAGGGCTTGATCCCAGCAATGGCAGCAATCACACTCCCGCATCTTTTCGGTCCAGACCTCCCGGCGTTGGGGGTCCTCTTAACACCGGGTACGTTTGACTTTGGTGCAAATCGTTTGAGCGTTCGGTGTTTGATCGAAGAGGAGATTTTCAATCCGGTTCACCGTTTTGTGATGCCTGCCACGACTGCGGCTGATATCGCTGATAAGTCATCCAAGCCGTAGCGGCAGCGGCGCACAATCCTCCGTTTTTCGCGACATTTTTGGGTTCACGGCTTGATCGCCAGGTTTAGACAGCGCCAAGGCTGGCGCTGGAGTTTGTAAATCCCTATCTTTCGACGAGGCGCGGCGTTAATCCTTTTGGAGGGGGCTGCGTATAGAGTTTGTGGGTAGTGTTTGCCCGCGGCATCCGGGCGTGGCGATATTAATCGGCGACGCCCTAACCGTAAGAAAGTTGAATTCCTATGACGGGACGTAACCTGCTTATTTGGGGCCTTGTCTTCTTTTTCTTTTTGCTGGCGCTCCAGCTTTTCGAAAATGCCTCCACGGACACCAAAGTCAGTAAGCTGAGCTATACTGAATTTTCAAAGCAGCTTGATCAAGGCAATATCCGAAGAGCCACCGTTGATGGCGGCAAGATTGAGGGCACGCTCGCCGACGGGACGAGCTATGTGACCAATGTTGGCGCGGAAAATGACATCGCCAAACGGCTCAATGAGGCCGGGGTTCAGACCACCGTAAAAATGAAAGAGGAATTGCCGCTTGCGCTTTCTATTTTGGTGCAGGTGCTTCCCTTCCTGATTTTCCTCGCCTTTATCTTCTTTGTAATGCGTCAGATGCAAGGCGCTGGCGGCAAGGCCATGGGCTTTGGGAAGTCGCGCGCCAAATTGCTCACCGAACGCCAGGGCCGGGTCACGTTCGACGATGTGGCTGGCATCGATGAGGCGAAAGAAGAGCTGGAAGAAATTGTAGAATATTTAAAAGACCCCATGAAATTTCAGCGGCTTGGTGGGAAAATTCCAAAAGGCGCCCTCCTAGTGGGCCCGCCGGGTACCGGTAAAACGCTGTTGGCCCGCGCCATTGCCGGGGAAGCGAATGTGCCGTTTTTCACGATTTCGGGCTCCGACTTTGTGGAGATGTTTGTGGGCGTCGGCGCCAGCCGGGTGCGCGACATGTTTGAACAAGCTAAAAAGAATGCACCTTGCATTATCTTTATCGACGAGATTGATGCGGTGGGTCGCTCGCGCGGTGCCGGTCTTGGCGGCGGCAATGATGAACGTGAACAGACCCTAAACCAGCTCCTAGTGGAGATGGACGGATTCGAATCAAACGAAGGCATTATTCTGATTGCTGCCACGAACCGTCCTGACGTGCTCGATCCGGCGCTGTTGAGGCCGGGCCGGTTTGACCGTCAGGTGACGGTGCCAAATCCCGATATTGTCGGCCGCGAAAAGATCCTGCAGGTACATATCAAGAAAGTGCCGATTGCACCCGATGTGAATGTGCGCACGATTGCCCGTGGTACCCCTGGGTTTTCCGGTGCTGATCTTGCCAATCTGGTGAATGAGGCGGCGTTGCTGGCCGCGCGCCGGTCGCAGCGCTTTGTGACGGCGCGCGAATTCGATGATGCCAAAGACAAGGTGCTCATGGGGGCCGAGCGTCGATCCATGGTCATGACCGAAGATGAGAAAAAACTCACGGCTTATCATGAGGCTGGTCATGCCATTGTCGGGATTAGCGTGCCGGGTAGTGATCCCGTCCATAAGGCGACAATCATTCCGCGCGGGCGCGCCCTGGGAATGGTCCAATATTTGCCCGAGCGCGATAAGTTGTCGTTCTCGCTTCAACAGATGCGGGCACGCATTGCGACGGCCATGGGTGGCCGGGTTGCCGAGGAGTTGAAATTCGGCATGGAGCATGTGACCTCCGGCGCGCAATCGGACATCGACATGGCAACCAAAATTGCCCGTGCCATGGTCACGCAATATGGCCTGTCGGAAAAACTTGGGCCTATAGCTTATGCCGAAGATGAGGGCGAGGTCTTCCTTGGCCAGTCAATCGCGCGGTCGAAATCGATCTCCACGGACACCGCAAAGCTAATCGAAGACGAGGTTAAAGGCTTCGTGATGGAAGGCTACAACCGCGCCAAGCAAATCCTAACCGAGCGGAATGACGATTGGGAAAACCTCTCCCAAGCGTTGCTTGAATATGAAACGCTCACCGGTGATGAGATTACACAATTGCTCAAAGGTGAAAAGATTGTTCGTCCGGACCCGGATGACACGCCCGATCAACCGCCCGCAAGTTCGGTGCCTGTCACCGATCCCGGTTCTGGCGGCTTTGGCGCACCGGGCGCTGAGCCACAGGGGGCCTGATCGCCACTTCACGCTTCGCAAAAAACCCGGATGCCTCGCGCATCCGGGTTTTTTTATTCGCTGGTGCCATCCAACTTTTCCACATCGCTGCTCATGAATGACCAAAATCTCCCCTCTACGGCCTCACCGGCGCCAACCCTCATGGGTATCGTTAATGTGACGCCGGATTCCTTTTCTGATGGTGGTGACTTCCTCGAGCCAGCAGCTGCCATTGACCACGGACTTGCCTTGCAAGAAGACGGGGCGGGCATCCTTGATGTGGGCGGCGAATCAACACGGCCGGGCGCACAGCTTGTTCCGGAAGCGGAGGAAATTGCCCGCATCCTGCCAGTGATTGAGGGTCTTGCCGCCAACGCCTCGGTACCCATCTCCATCGATACTCGCAAACCGGGCGTTGCCATTGCCGCAATGGAGGCCGGGGCAACGCTTTGGAATGATGTTTCTGCCCTGACCTATTCGGCAGAGAGTTTATCGGCGGCCAGCCGCCTTGATTGCCAGATTGTTTTGATGCATGCCCAGGGCACTCCCCAAACCATGCAGATTAATCCGTTCTATGACGATGTTGTCACTGACGTGCAGGCAAGCCTGGAGGCCCGGGTGCAGGCGTGCCTGTTGGCCGGGATTGATCGCGACCGATTGATTCTCGATCCCGGGATCGGGTTTGGTAAAACGCTGGCGCACAATCTGGCATTGATACGGGCCTTGCCGGATCTCACGGCGCTTGGCTATCCGGTCTTGTTCGGGGCATCGCGTAAACGGTTTATTGCCGCTCTTGACCGTGATGGCCCCGCCGAGGACCGTGTTGGTGGTTCCGTTGCCGCTGCCTTACAGGCGGCGCGCGCCGGCGCCCGAATTCTGCGGATCCACGATGTTGCGCAAACCCGTCAAGCGCTTGCCATTGACCGCGCCATCATCGGGTACCCCTCATAAAGGGGATTGCCCGCCAACTTTATAACCGTTTGCGCAATTCAAATCGCCAACCGGTCCGTATGGGATCGATCAGATTCGGTTGAAAGGTCAGCGGCGTCTCCCCGGCCTCATCGCGCACGGTGATCACATCATCGAAGAGGTTCCCGACCCCCATCGACACCCGCGTTTCCTCCAAAAGAGGTACTCGATCGAGGATGGCGTCAGAGAAATTAAACTCGTAGGAAACACTGACCACAGCGCGGAAAATATCGGAAAACAGAAGTGTACCATTCGGGCCGATCGTTTGTGTACCGCTGCGATATTGTGCGCCTGCATAAAGCCCCCAGCCATCATTCCAGCGATAAACACTGCCATCAACCACATGGGCTGGCGTGCCGCCGAATGCCCCGGTTGCGGCGCCGTTCAAAAAGTCAAAAGGGGCCACGCCGTCGCGAATGGTCACCTGATCCTCCAGCGTCCAGCGATGATAAACCGACGCGCGGATTGCGCCCGGTCTGCCGCTGCGCCGCCGCCGTTTTCGGGGTTTCGCCCCGTTGGCGGCTGGCTTGCGCGGGGTAACCCGCTTGGCCTTGATCTGTTTGGACCAGGTGAAGCCCGTTCGTAATTGCTGGCGCTCGGTTTGCGCAACTTGTACCGGCCGCCGATCAAACAGGACAAGGCCACCAGTCTCGTCGCGAGTAACCCGGTCTGGGAATGCTTCTTCAAATTCCTCTGTTAACAGAAGAAATTGCCGTGTCTCCCCCTCAATACTGGAATTTGTGTAATCGAGATTGAGCGTGACCTGACGCTGTTCCCAGGGTTCCCATTGGATGCCAACTTTGAAAACATCGCGGCTGTCATCGGTCAATGCCGAATTACCGCCCGAGGCGATCGCCGCCAGCACACTTTCTTGACGGGTGAAGTCAAAGACTTGGGCCGCCGGTGTTGTCACAATGGGCGATGCCACATCAAACAGATCAGGGACGCCCTCTTCATGGGTTGCAGAGGCGATAATCCGCCAGCGTGTGCCGGGTCGCCAGGTCAGACCATAGCCAATGGTGGTCAGAAGACCGAAGTCAGAAACTTGATTGAGTTCTGCATTGGCGTTCAGGGCAATATCACCAAGGGCATCGGCGGGGAGGAGGAACGGATAATTGACACTGGCTCTCGCCGTATAAGTCTGGCGTGATTGACGCGTACTGATGATTGATGGGAGATCCCCAACAATCGATTGATCAGCGCGTTGATGTTCTGTGCGAACCCCGGCTTGGCCGGTGAATGTTGCATACCCTGCTTTGGTCGCGAATAGGCGGCGATTAATAATGAAATCAGCTTGCGCGAGCCAGTTGACTGACAGGGTATCTAACTGGCCCGCAACAAAACTTTCCGCTGGGCCGATCGAGTCTGCTCCGTCCAATTCAATCGCATTGTTAATACGGTCATAGTCAACGCTGGCGGTTAATGACCAGGTGTTCGGCGCCAAGCGCGAATTGACCGACAAACCAAAATAGCCGTCGCGTCGGCGGGTGCGTTGACCAAGCGGCACATCGGCGGCACTGGCAAACCCGTTTAGCCGGTCGCTGCGGGTTGTCTCCAGCGAAGCGCTTAAGGTGCCAACCGCACCGGCGGGCAGATCGGTGCTGCGCGATGCGCCGAGGCGCCATGCGCGGCTATCCGGGGTGAGGGAGCGGAAGGGCTGTTCTTCCGCTCGGCCGTTGACCGGAATGATCTCGCGGTCCGATTCAAACAGGCCCGGTGATCGGTCAAAAAATCCTTCGAGGCTGTTTCGTTTTTCCCCATCGATAACAACCCGGGAGACAACCAATCGGTTTGAAATTGCGCCGCCACGCACGGGGCCCTGGGTACGGGTGTTGATTGGCGTGATTGAAATATTGGGTTTCAATATGAAATTGATCACCCGCTGGTTGGCGGAAAACCCGTATTGCAGGGAAACCTCCTCGGGCAAAACGTCAACCCGGGCGATGGTCTCAATTGGGTAATTGTCAAGCTCCCGAAAGCCGGAAACGCGCCGCCCATTGATCAACACCACGGGCGGTTCATCGCGCCGCCCACGTCCGCTTGATGTTTCTGCCTGCAAGATTGCCAGGAGTTCTGCGAGGTTCGAAACCCCATAGGCCGCAATATCGGCCTCTGTCAGGGAAAGTTCCGGCTTCACATCACTCAAGGCCGTGCCCCGCCGCGACTGGCCCTCGACAATGATGTCATCAATCGCTTCGTCGTCGGGGCCCTCCGGCGTTTGCGCCCCCGCAACCGGCATGGCGCCAAAGCCCATGGCCACCCACACCGCCCACACTGAGATACCGCGCGCCAGGGGGCCGCTCACTTTCCTTTTGTCCCCGCGGGCTATCATCAGCCATTGCCCATCATGGTGATGACGATGGTGTAGTCTTCACCGGCGTTTTCCTCTGACAGGGTGAATTTCATTTGTGAAAAACGGGGTGGCCCAAAAAAGCCGCGCGCGTCGCCGCTATTGCCTGTGGGCTCATCGGGGATACCGCGCGAATTGAAATCCAATTGCTGGTTGCCGTTCGCGTCATGAAACGCGCTTACCGCGTAGACGCCTGGTGGCACATCTTCAAAGGTCAGGTCAGCCCCGTTTGCCGCCGCCACGCGCCCGTTCATCATGCAGGGTTCTTCCCCAAGGCGCGCATACTGCTCTTTCGTGCACAGGCTTGCCCAAATCATTTCCTGGGGTGGTGAGACATTTTGAAAAATGACGGTAACTGTGTGGGTATCCGCGTCGGTCTCTTCGGCTCTTTCTTCGGCAAATACCGGCAAAAAGCTTGCGGCGCCGCAAGCGGCCAAACCGGCAAGAAGGCGAAGGTGGGTTGATTTCGGGAATTGACTGGACGCGTCGTGCGTGCTTTTCCGGTTGGGTCGATGGTGCATGGGTCTCTCCTCTATTCGGCTGTGTTGGTCTTGGTTTCACATCCATACGGTTCACACAGCGATCCCAAAAAGGAAGCGACAATGCAGGAATGGCGACAGAAATTTCATCGATGGCGGGAAACGACCGTTGGTAAAGCACGAACGGTAGACCGGCTTGATCGTAAGCTAAAAGACGCCAACGCCTATCGCTGGTCGCTGGCGCTCATTTTGGGTGTCGGGGCGGGCTATGTGGGCCCATTCGGCACCTATGATTATGCGCCGCTCTATTATCGGCTGCCCTATTGGATCGTTCTGATTCTGATCAGTTTCGCGGTCTGGGCGGCGATCCGGGCATTTGGTGAGCGCTATATTCGTAATTGGCCGCACGAGGCATCG
>JBCBBJ010000006.1:0-195775 GCA_038531745.1 Pseudomonadota bacterium | reverse complement strand
GCCGACGAGCAACGAAAGCGGTTCATCGAAACCGCGCGGGAACTCGAATGCGATGAATCCCCAAAGGCTTTTGAAGATACCTTCTCTCGCATTGTTCCGCCTAAGAGCGGGAACAACGGAAACAGTGAAGACGAGAAGGCATAAGCCTTACTGACCAGCCCGAAACATGCTGTCACTGCCTCATTTCCCATTGGGTACGCCATCTATAATATCGCCTTTATTAATGAGGCATCATGATACCACATTAATAAACTGCTGTTTCTCCCTAAGAAATTTGGCTATCCGCGTTGACAAAGGGGGGTGGGGCCCGTATTCCGCCGGTTCGAATTTGCTGCGCCCCTGCGGGGCGTTTTATTTCCTAGGATAGACCCATGAAAACCTACTCCGCCAAAGCTGGTGATGTGGACAAGAAATGGCTGTTGATCGATGCGGAGGGCCTTGTGGTTGGTCGTCTTGCGTCGCAAATCGCCATGCGTCTGCGTGGTAAGCACAAGCCTATGTTTACGCCCAATGTTGATTGCGGCGACAATGTCATCGTGATCAATGCCGACAAGGTGCGCTTTACCGGGAACAAAATGGCCGCCAAAAAATTCTATTGGCACACTGGCTATCCCGGCGGGATCAAAGAACGCACCATGGAAAAAATCCTCGGTGGCAACCACCCTGAGCGCGTGGTCATGAAAGCCGTTGAGCGCATGATGCCGAAGGACTCTTCGCTGGCGCGTGGTCAGATGACCAATCTACGGGTCTATGCGGGCGCCGAGCATCCCCACGAAGCACAATCGCCAGAAATTCTGGATGTTGCCGGTATGAATTCTAAAAACAAACGGGAAGACTAATTCCATGAGCGCTTCATCCCTCGAAGACCTTAAATCCGTCGCTGAAGAAGGCGGCATGGACGTGACGGCTGTCACCACCGAAGAGCCTGTGGAATTGCCCGAGCCAAAGATTGACGACCAAGGTCGATCTTACGCAACTGGCAAGCGTAAACGCGCCGTTGCGCGGGTTTGGATTAAGCCCGGCTCTGGCAAAATCACGGTGAACAAAAAAGACCAGGCTGATTATTTTGGTCGCCCCGTTTTGCAGATGATCATCAAGCAGCCCCTGGTTGCCGCCGAACGCGACGGCCAGTTTGATGTGGTTTGCACGGTTACCGGGTCCGGCCCCTCTGGCCAGGCTGGTGCAGTGCGCCATGGTATCTCCAAAGCGCTGACATATTACGAGCCGGGCTTGCGGCCCGTCCTGAAGAAAGGTGGCTTCCTGACCCGTGACAGCCGCGTGGTAGAGCGGAAGAAATACGGTAAGGCGAAAGCCCGACGGTCGTTCCAGTTCTCCAAACGTTAGGGCATTTCCCGCCTGGGTTCCATTTGGGGCACTGGGTGGCTTTGCGCTACGGGCCTTGTTTGCCGGGGCCAAATATCCGAATAACGGAACCGGTGCACCATAGGTGTACCGGTTTCTTTGTAGATGATGCTGTGAAAACGATCACTTTTGGCGCCGTGCTGACCGGCGATTTTGAGGGCTCAAGCAAGGTGACTGCCGCCGACGCCAGTTGACGTTTTCCCGATGTCTCGCGGGCATGCCAACGCTATTTAAGACACCGTGAATCCGCTATCACTTCGGTTATGTCTGTGTTTGCGCTTTCGTCGTGGCACCGCTCAACAGGATCTATAGACCGCCATGCTTACGGCTCTACATATTCAGGATATTGTGCTGATTGATCAGCTCTCCCTGTCGCTTGGCGAAGGGCTGACGGCGCTGACCGGTGAAACGGGTGCGGGCAAGTCGATTTTGCTGGATGCGCTCGGGCTTGCCTGCGGCGGGCGCGCCAGCCGAACCGCCGTGCGTGAAGGCGCAGACCAGGGTGTCGTGACGGTTGCGTTTGAGCCAGGTACGGATCATCCGGTTTGGTCGGTGCTCACAGAAAACGGCCTCGATAGCGGCGATGATCAGGTCATCCTGCGCCGGGTCCAGGGCAAGGATGGGCGCGGACGCGGCTATATCAATGACCAGCCGGTATCGATCACCATGTTGCGCACCATTGGCGAGGCGCTGCTTGAAATCCACGGCCAGCATGATGGGCGCGGCTTTCTTACCGCCGCCACGCACCGTGATCTGCTGGATGAATTTGGCGGCCACGAAAAACAGGTCGCAGCGGTAAAATCATCTTGGTTGAAATGGCGATCGGCAACCATAGCGCTGGAAGAAAAACAACGCGACCGGGAGCGCGCCCTGCGCGAGGCTGATTATTTACGCCATGTTGTGGCGGAACTGACCGAGCTTGCCCCCGCCGAGGGCGAGGAAGCTGAACTTGTTGGCGCACGCACCCGGCTGATGGCTGCGGAAAAAATGCTTGATGATGTGCGCGCGGCCCGCGACGCCGTTGATGATGAAGCGCTTGAAGAAAAATTGGCCCGAGCCGCGCGCCATTTGGAGGCGGCGGCCAATCGCCAGCCAAGCCTTACCCCCGTAAATGAGGGGCATACCGATGATCTGCCGTCAGTCAATTTTGCAGCCGCCGCTGCCCGTCTTGAAAGCGCCCTGAGTGAGGTGATGGAGGCACGCGGTCTGGTGCAAGAACTGGCCGAGGCCATCGACCCGGACCCGCAAGCGCTCGACCGGGTTGAGGAACGCCTTTTTGCCCTGCGCGCCGCCGCCCGCAAGCATGGCGTCGCCCCCGAAGCGTTGCCCGGGTTTTTTCTCCGTTCGCGCGATGCGCTCGATCTGTTGGAAAATGATGCCGTTGCCTTTGGCGCGTTGGAGGCCGAGGTGAAGACGGCCAAAGCCGAGTATGACCGGGCGGCGGAAAAGCTCTCGCGCAATCGCCGCAAGATTGCCGCCATTCTGGACAAAGCCGTGATGAGCGAGCTCGCACCGCTCAAACTTGGCCGGGCCGTTTTTTCCACGCAGATTGAGAGCGATGTTGGCGCGCCCATGGAAACGGGGATCGACCAGGTTGAGTTTATGGTTGCCACCAATCCCGGCGCACCAAAGGGGCCTCTAAAAACCATTGCGTCGGGCGGGGAGCTTTCGCGATTTGTCCTTGCCATGAAAGCCGCCATCGCCAGCAAAGAAAACCGTACCGTGATCATCTTTGACGAAGTTGACGCCGGCGTCGGTGGCGCTGTTGCCGATGCGGTGGGGGAACGCCTGGCGCGATTGGCGCGCGATGCGCAGGTTCTTGTTGTCACCCATTCACCGCAGGTGGCTGCGCGGGCGCAAATTCACTGGACGGTTGCCAAAGAACAAAGTGATGACACCACACTCACGCGGGTAACACCGCTTGATACCGATGACCGGATTGAAGAGATTGCGCGCATGCTCGCCGGGGCAACCATCAGTGATGCGGCCCGCGACGCGGCGCGCCAATTGCTGGACCCTGCAGTGTCAAAAAATGCGCAAACGGGCTCCCGCAAACCGGCGCGCGAAAAGAAATTGGCCGCAAAGAGCGGGCGGGCTACAAAAACGGCCCGCAAAAAAGCCTCCTGACCCCGCAACACGCAACCCCAATTTTGGAGCCATGGTGACCATGAGTGCCAACGAGCCCGTTGATCAGCTAACGGAGGAAGACGCCAAGGCTGAATTGCTGCGGCTTGCCACGACGCTGGCGGATGCTGACAAAGCTTATCATGGCGATGATGCGCCAGTCATGATTGATGCTGATTATGATGCGTTGCGCCGTCGTAATTTGTTGATTGAAGAACGCTTTCCAAAGCTTGTGCGTGACGATAGCCCCTCGAAAAAAGTTGGCGCGCCGCCATCCACCCGGTTTGAAAAGGTGACCCATGCGGCGCCGATGCTCTCACTCGACAATGCGTTTGATGATGGGGATGTACAGGATTTTGTGGCGCGCGTTCGGCGATTCTTGAAGCTGGAGGAGGGTGATCCGCTCGCCTTTACCGCGGAGCCAAAGATTGATGGCCTGTCGGCTAATCTCCGCTATGAGAACGGTGTTCTGACCGTGGGGGCCACGCGCGGTGACGGGCAAGTGGGGGAGAATGTCACCGGCAATCTTTTGACAATCGGCTCTATCCCCAGGCGGATAGACGGCGCACCAGAAATCCTGGAGGTCCGCGGTGAAGTCTATATGTCCCATACGGATTTTGAAGCCGTTAATAAACGCCGTACCCGAGAGGAACCCGGCAAGGATCTGTTTGCCAATCCGCGCAATGCCGCCGCGGGGTCCCTGCGCCAACTCGATCGCGCCATCACCGCGCGCCGCCCCTTGAAATTTTTTGCCTATAGTTGGGGGGAGGTGAGCGCGCCAATTGCACCAACCCAGTTTGAGGCAATTGCGCAGCTTAGTGAATGGGGGTTTGCGACCAACGCCCTAACCAGACGGTGTGAAACAGCTGAAGAACTCATTGCCCATTATCAGTATATTGATAAATCCCGCGCCACCTTGGGTTATGATATTGACGGGGTTGTCTACAAGGTTGACCGGCTCGATTATCAAGGTCGGCTTGGCTTTGTCAGCCGGGCGCCGCGATGGGCGGTGGCCCATAAATTTGCCGCTGAACAAGCGATCACTGTCCTTGATGGCATTGATATTCAGGTGGGACGAACCGGCGCGCTCACCCCCGTGGCCCGGTTGAAGCCGGTGACGGTTGGCGGTGTGGTGGTATCGAATGCAACGCTTCACAATCAGGACGAGATTGAGCGCAAAGACGTGCGCATCGGGGATCATGTGGTGGTGCAGCGTGCGGGTGATGTGATCCCCCAAATTGTCCGTGTGGTGATGGAAGAGCGTAAAAAAGGCGCAAGACGCTTTGTTTTTCCGCAAGCCTGCCCGGTTTGTGGGAGTGCTGCCCTGCGCGAAGAGAATGCTAAGGGGGAAATTGATGTGGTGCGCCGCTGTACCGGCGGACTCACCTGCGATGCCCAGGCGGCGGAGCGTCTTAAACACTTCGTTTCGCGCAAGGCCCTGGACATAGACGGGCTCGGTACCAAACAGATTGACGATTTTTTCAACCGAGACATCATCCGCGAGCCCGGAGATATCTTTACGCTCAAAACCCGGCAGGCGGCGGGCGAAATTGATCTCTATACTTATAAAATGAAGGATGGCGAACCACAGCTCAAAGACGGAGAGCGTCAGCCCACCAATCTGAAGTCCATCAATAATCTGTTTACGGCGATTGATGCGCGCCGTACGCCGCCGCTTGACCGTCTGATCAATGCCCTTGGAATCCGCCATATTGGTGAGACAAATGCCCGTCTCTTTGCCCAACACTATTGCACCTTTGACGCCTTCCAGAGGGCTGCGATTGCGGCGCAAGACAGTGACAGCGCTGACTATCAACAAATGATCGATATTGATGGCGTTGGGGCTCTAGTGGCAAAGGGTGTTATTGATTTCTTCCGTGAGCACCATAACCGTCACGCGGTGGGGCAGCTGTTGGCTCAAATTGATCCTCAGGAGATGAAGAGTACTGCCAGTGCCGATAACGTTGTGGCGGGAAAAATCATCGTCTTTACGGGAACGCTGGAGACCATGACCCGCGATGAAGCGAAGGCCCAGGCCCAGTCATTGGGCGCAAAGGTTTCAGGCTCAGTGTCGGGGAAGACAGATATTCTCGTGGCCGGGCCCGGTGCCGGATCGAAATTGAAGAAAGCCGAGGGCCTCGGCGTCAAAGTGTTGAACGAAGCCGACTGGGTAGCGTTGGTGGAGACGTCATTATAGGTGAGCACTAGAGCTCAACCGGGCGCGCCGCGCAGTCTCGCAATAGTCTCGCAAACAGGGGGAGCGCGCAAAAGGGTGGTCGTTCATCCCTCGTAGGATGGATTACCATATTCATCGAGGTCTTGTTTGGCGAGGTTGGAGAATTTCGTAAACTCACTTTCAAAGTGCAGTTTGACGGTGCCGATGGGGCCGTGGCGTTGTTTGCCGATGATCAGTTCAGCGACATTTTGCAATTCACGGTTACGGTCCTGCCAGGTTTGAAATTCCGGGCTGTTCTCATCACCGGGCATGGCGCGGCTGTGGTAATATTCCTCACGAAACAAAAACATGACCACGTCTGCATCCTGTTCGATGGAACCGGACTCACGCAGGTCGGATAATTGGGGGCGTTTGTCTTCGCGCGCCTCCACTTGCCGCGATAGCTGGGACAGCGCCACCACGGGAATGTTCAATTCCTTGGCGAGCGTTTTTAACCCCATGCTGATCTCCGTAATTTCCTGCACGCGGTTATCATTGCGTTTGCCGGTCCCGGTGAGGAGTTGCAGATAGTCAATGATCAACATGTCGAGACCGTGCTGGCGTTTAAGCCGCCGAGCACGCGCTGCCACTTGTGCGATGGAGATGCCGCCGGTGTCATCGATATAAAAGGGCAGACCCTCCAGCTCGCGAGCGGCGTTGTAGATCCGGTCGAACTCTTCATGGTCAACATCACCGCGGCGGATACGCTCCGACGGGACGCGGGAAAATTCGGAAATGATCCGTGTAGCGATTTGTTCGGCGGCCATTTCAAGGGAGAAAAAACCAACCACTGCCCCGTTCACGGTTTTCATGGTGCCATCTTCCTGGCGTTCGGTCTTATGCGCGCGCGCCGCATTGATACCGATATTGGCGGCGAGGGCAGTTTTGCCCATGGAGGGACGGGCCGCGAGGATGACGAGATCAGAGGGGTGTAAGCCGCCGAGTTTTTTATCAAGGTCGAGCAATCCGCTGCCCACACCGGCCATCTTGCCGTCGCGCTTAACCGCCGCATCCGCCAGATTAATGGCTTGTGTGATCGCAGAGCGAAAGGATACGAAGCCGCCGCCAAACTTTCCTGTTTCCGCCAGGCGATATAATTCTTGTTCGGCGGCATCAAGCTGCTCGGCAGGCTGATCATCAATGGTCGACTGGCGTGCACGGTCGGCCATATCCGTGCCGATACGGATTAAGCCGCGGCACACCGACATGTCAAAAACGATCCGCGCGTAATCGCCAGCGCTTGCCACCGATGGAAAACTACCAGCCAATTGCTCAAGATATTTTCGCCCTCCGGTTTCCTGAAAACCGGCCTCGTCCTGCAAAAAAGTGTCGACCACAAGCGGGGAGGCAAGCCGCGATGAATTGATTAACTGCCCACAGGCGTCGTAAATCAGCTGGTGCACCGGATCATAAAAATGCTCCGGCTTCAGGTAGGACGATACTCGAAAGAATATCTCATTATCATAGAGAATGGCGCCGAGCACAGCCTGTTCCGCCTCAAGACTGATGGGCAGCCTTTGCGCCGGATCGCTCTTGTCGGCACCGCGCGGTGCGGATCCATCACGGGGTCCTGATGGAACAGCGTCATTGGAAAAAGGGGGAGGTGTACCGTCAGCCATGCGCCGCATGGTAGGCAAAAAATTGAGGCGCTGATAGCGGTTTTTTGACGATGGGGAAAACCGCCCTTAGGAATAAGACCTATACCAATTGAATAGATACTACAATAATATACAGTATACCGAATAAAAAAGCCAGCATCGAATGATGCTGGCTTTCGAAATCGTCCGGTAAAACGATGTTAGCTGGCTGGTGTTTCCTCAGCATCAGCGCTGGCGCTATCACCGTCACTGCTTGCGTCATCGGTAACCGCTTCGCCCGATGCGGGATCAAAGAACTCCGCATCGCCTTCATCCTCATCATCGAAGCGATCATTGTCGCGGGCCAGGACGTCTTCGCCAGCGGCCTGACGTTCGGCTTCCTCGTCGGAGCGGGCAACATTGATGGTGATGGTTGCGTCAACTTCCGGGTGAAGACGGATACGCACGGGAAACAAACCCAGGGTTTTCAAGGGCTTGTCGAGACGCACCTGGTTGCGGTCAATGGCTACACCGTCGCTGGTTGCCGCCTCTGCAATATCGCGGGTTGAAACCGACCCGTAGAGGAGGCCCATGGCAGATGCCTGCCGGATCACCACAAAGCTGCTGCCATCCACTTTGGTGGCCACTGCTTCGGCGTCTTTTTTGCGCTCCAAATTACGCGCCTCGAGGTCGGCGCGCTGCGCCTCAAAGACTTTCTTGTTGGCTTCATTGGCGCGCAGGGCTTTTTTCTGCGGCAACAGATAATTGCGGGCAAAGCCCGGCTTTACGGTGACAACGTCACCGATCTGGCCAAGATTTTCCACGCGTTCCAGTAGAATGAGTTCCATGGTGCTTATTCTCCCACATATGGCAGAAGCGCGAGGATACGCGCGCGTTTGATGGCGCGCGCAAGCTCACGTTGTTTTTTGTTGGAAACGGCCGAAATGCGCGAGGGCACGATTTTACCGCGCTCAGACACATAGCGCTGCAAAAGCCGGACGTCTTTGTAATCGATTTTCGGTGCATTATCGCCGGAGAACGGGCAGGTCTTGCGCCGACGGAAAAAGGGTTTTGCCATTGGTTTGTTCCTTCTTTTTCTTTCGGCTAATTACGACTGCCGCGATCACCACGGTCGCCCCGATCACCACGATCGCGATCACCACGACCGCCCCGGTCGCGGCCACCTCGGCTCATGATGGGGGATTGTTCGGTGTCGTGTTCTTCAACGCGGATGGTCAAGATACGGATGATATCTTCATTGATGCGTTCCTGGCGTTCCAACTCGTGGATGGCCTCGGCGGGCCCATCAATGTTCAACAGGCCATAGTGGCCCTTGCGATTCTTGCGGATTTTGTACTGTAAGTTGCGCAAGCCCCAATATTCGGTCTTGGCAATTTTGCCGCCATTGCTGGTGACAATTTCGGATAGGGTTTCGGTAAGGGCTTCCATTTGCGCAGGGGAAATGTCCTGACGCGCAATGAAGACGTGCTCATATAATGGCATAATGGTGCCAGCTCCTGTTTGGACGATGGAGATCAGCGTGCGGGCGGCTGGGGCCCGTTCTGACCTGCGGTTCGGTGAGCGGCGGGACCATCCCGCGCGGACTGCTGCCAAAAAGACGAGGCAGTCGCCACCGACCATCGTTCGTGAAGCGAGGGTGATAGCGGGCACCTGTTGTAAATGCAACATCCAGTGTGGGTGGATTTTGCGCGCGCCTCCTCTGAATCCAGACGGACAAGCAATTGCCATTCGGTGGAGTGGTGGGTAAGCCGGGCGCTCACATCGCCAAAGCAGAAACAGGGCCTCCCATGCGCGCATACATTTTTCCCGGACAAGGTAGCCAGGCCGTGGGCATGGGCCGCGATCTTTATGAGGCGTTTTCGGTGGCGCGCGAGGTTTTTGAGGAGGTTGACGAGGCCCTCCACGAAAAATTATCGACAACCATTTTTGACGGTCCGGCTGAGGCATTGACCCTGACCACCAACACACAACCGGCCTTGATGGCCATGTCCATCGCCGTGGTGCAAGTTCTGGAGAATGAAATCGGCCTGAAGATTGCTGATGCGCGCTGTGTGGCCGGTCACTCGCTTGGCGAATATTCGGCACTATGCGCGGCGGGTAGCCTTTCCTTGAGCGATACGGCGCGGCTGTTGCGGGTTCGTGGCGAAGCCATGCAGTTGGCGGTGCCCGTCGGCGTTGGTGCCATGGCCGCGCTCATTGGTGTTGATATCGCGGGGGCCGAGGCCGCGATTGCGCACACTGCCGGTGAGGGGGTGTGCGAGATCGCCAACGATAATGCACCCGGCCAGGTTGTCATTTCCGGCGACCTTGCGCGGATTGAGGCTATTTGTGCGAACGCCAAGAGCCTTGGTATCAAGCTCGCCAAAAAACTTCCCGTCTCTGCGCCGTTCCATTCTTCCCTCATGCAACCGGCCGCCGACCGCATGGCCGAGGCGCTGGCTGACGCTGACATTCAAGAACCGGCGGTGCCCCTGGTGGCAAATGTCACGGCGGAAGCCGTGAGCGATCCCATCGCAATCCGCGATTTATTGGTGAAACAGGTGACGGGCCGGGTACGCTGGACACAAAGTGTCCAGGCCATGGTCAATGACGGGGTTACCGATTTTGTTGAACTGGGTGCTGGCAAAGTACTCAGCGGCTTGATCCGCCGGATCGAGAAAGAGGCTGGTGCCCGGTCCGCGGCGAGCCCGGAAGACCTCGAAGCGCTGGCTTAAACAGGAAAGGCGCACGCACGTGCGCTAGAACAAAGAAAAGGATCATGCATGTTCGATCTTGAGGGTAAACGCGCCCTGGTCACCGGCGCCACGGGCGGTATTGGCGGGGCCATTGCAACGCAGCTCCACGGCCAGGGGGCGACGGTCACCTTGTCGGGCACCCGCGAGGAGAAATTGCAGGCGCTGGCGCAAGAATTGGGCGAGCGGGTGCATGTGGCGCCGTGCAATTTATCGGACCTCGACGCGGTTGATGAGTTGCCCAAGACGGCAAGCGCCGCCATGGGCGGTCTCGATATTCTGGTGGCCAACGCCGGGGTGACCCGCGATACGCTCCTCCTCATGCTCAAGCCCGATGCCTGGGACGAGGTGATCAAAATCAATCTTACCGCCTATTACCGGCTCGCGCGGGCGTCCCTGCGGGGGATGACGAAACAACGCCATGGCCGCATCATCGGTATCACATCGGTTGTTGGTGTGACCGGCAATGCGGGCCAGGCAAATTACGCCGCCTCCAAAGCCGGAATGATCGGCTTTTCAAAATCATTGGCGCAGGAAGTGGCAAGCCGTAACGTGACCGTCAATTGCATCGCGCCAGGGTTTATCGAAACCGCCATGACCGATGCCCTCACTGACGATCAGAAAGCGGCGATCTTCACAAAAATTCCCGCCGGCAAAATGGGTACACCCGATGATATCGCGGCGGCGGCCGTCTATATTGCCAGCGACGCCGGCGCCTATGTGACGGGTCAGACGGTGCATGTGAATGGCGGTATGGCGATGATTTAATATCATTGCCGCGCGGATCGTCTGTGGGTCAGCCTCGGTGGGCTGGCGAACGATTACATAATCATTCTGTTAGGTGAGGTGGCGGGCCGCCAAACCTGTGCCTATTTGTGGTGGGTGTTCTCATTGTCGGGGTGGGCACGCAGACGTGATTTGTCTGCGGTTTCGCCAAACGCTTTAGTGCTTCTGTGGTGGGGGCGCCAAGGGATCGCGACCCCCAGCACCCTATGAAAGTGCGTCGGTCTTTTCGAATACTGGTACGAAGGTTGGGAGAAAGATATGTCTGGCGGACACACCACCCGAATTGAATATCATCCCGGCAAAGACAATCACACAAAAGAACAGGCTCAAATATCAACAACACGCCAACGCGGTTGGCTGTTGCTTGAATGGTTAGGCACGCAGGTTTTTGGTCTCTTGCCCGATCACCCTTTCGTCAACCGGGCCATCGCAAAGCTCTTCTATTTTTTCTGTAACAATAAGACGTTGCCCAATCTCAATGAGCCCGTTCGGTTTAATGAAAAGCTCATAAATCTGAAATTGTCGGCGGCGGCACGCACGCCGCTGCGCCGGGAGGTCACTGATAAAGAGCATGTCAAAACGTTTGTCACGCGCACATGCGGGCCGGGCCATGTGACGCCAACGCTAGGTCTCATCAGGCAGGGCGATGATATCGATGGTTTAGTTTTTCCACTCCCCTGCGTTGTCAAGCCGACCCACTCGAGCCAGGAGGTTTTACATCTCGCCACGCACCAGCCCACCACGGCAGAGCGTCGGCGGATGAAATATTGGCTGCGTAAAGACTATTTTGACGCGAGCCGGGAGCCAAATTACAAAGGACTGGATCGTAAACTGATTATCGAGCCGATCATTGGCGGTCAGTTCGGGGCACTCGACGATATCAAAGTCATGTGCTTTGGGGGTAAGCCGAAACTGATCCAGGTTGATCACGGCCGTTATGACGGTCACTACCGGGATTTTTATGACCTTGATGGCCGGCATCTGCCTGCTTCACTGAAATATCCCAATTCGGGCAGGGCGTTTGACTATTATGATCAGCTTAAAGACGTTCTTGCCATGGCGAGCGGCCTTTGTGCGGGGTTTTCGTTTATGAGGGCGGATTTTTATATCGATGGATCAGCGATTTTAGTGGGAGAGCTGACAAGCTTTCCGTCAAATTGTGTGCACGGGTTTCGCCCACTGGCGGCGGATTTGATGATCGCTCGCTTGTTTGATGAACCAGAGCTTGCCTTGTCGCCGGCGCTTTTTGATGACAACGCCCTCGGTATCTCTGATGGGCAAGACGGCCTATCCGGCATTAAAAGGGCACATGATCTTGCCGCCTAACGGGACTGGCAACGCGGCACGAAGGGGGCCCCTATCCCTTATCCCGCCGATCATGTCTTTGATCCGCCAGCTGATGAACCTTGCACAATCCTCATCCGGGCAGAAATGTGTTCGGCTCTTTCAGAGTTTATTGCTGGCCGGGATTGTCGTTTTTCTTTTCGTTCAAGTGCGCGCGGTGGGCTGGTCAACACTCGTGCAAAACCTGCCGACGCAACCGGTATTTTTTGTTTTCTTTGCCATCCGGTTTTTGGCGCTACCGATCACTGAGTTTGTGATTTACCGTTCACTGTGGGCGGGGCCCCTTGTGGCTTTGCAAAAGCGCGGGCTGCGTTATTTACTGCCCGTATTTTTGCGCAAGCGGGCCTACAATTTTTCGGTCTTCAGCTATTCAGGGGAGGCGTTCTTAACCCTCTATGCGCGGCGAGCCCTTGGTTTGTCGCTTGGGACCGCGGCCTCGACAGTCAAAGATGTAAATATCCTGTCGTCGTTCACGGCCAATGTGATGGCGGTGGTGATGATTGGCGCAGCATGGGTTTTGGTCCCTGTGTCGGTGTTTGGCCCCGCCCACGGACTTGGTACCGTCAGCATACCAATTGGTGTGGTTATGGCCGGTGGGTTCGCCATGGCGCTAATTGCGGTATTTGTGGTTGGTATCGTCGGTGATCGTTGGATTGCCGTGGGTTACGCGGCCATACGCCGTGTCCTTGCCTGGCATAGCTTGCGGCAGATCGTTCAGCTTTTGTCCTTGTTTGGCATGTATGGCGCGGTCATGGCGGGCCCGTCTGATCTTTTAGTGCCGTGGGGGCAATTGCTATCACTGGTTATTCTTTTGGCGGGTATTCAACTGGCGGTCTCGCGCATACCGTTTTTACCCAATCAGGACCTTGCTTTTGTGGGGGTTGCCCTTGCGATCATTCAGGCAAACCCCTTTTTCAGTGACGGCCAGGCGGGGACATCCATACCTGTTGCGTCCATGATTGCTGGTGTTGTTGTTGCTGAGGCTGGCTTGTCGCAACTTGTCTGCATCGGGTTGTTTCTGGCGACGCTGCCCCTTGAGACGCTGCCGCGTGCAGGGTCGAAATCAGCGCTTTGCGTTGAGGTGAAAAACCCATAAAAACCAAGGTAAACGACAAAGCGCCCCACCATAGGGGCTGCGGCGCTGGGCATTCCCATGGTCAAGAACGCACAATTCGGCCGGTTTATGGCCTGGCAACAGCGTATGCGCGCCAACCCGCACATCGCGCGCGCCTTAACGGGCGCGCAATATCTCTTACTTATCCTTGTACTGATTTATCTGGTTATACGCTTTGCTCAGGTGGGTTGGGCCGATGTGATGAACAATCTGCCCCAATCCGTGTGGTTCTATGTATTTTTTGCTCTGCGGTTCTTGGCGTTGCCCATGTCGGAGCTTTTTATTTACCAGATGATCTGGGACGTGCCGCTTGGGCGCCATTGGCCGGCATTTTTGCGCAAGCGGGTCTATAATTTTGCGGTGATAGGCTACTCGGGGGAGGGGTTTTTGACCCTCTGGGCACGGCGTAAACTTCCCCTTAATGACAAGGCGGTTGTTGTTGGGGTGAAAGACAATAATCTCTTGTCCGCGCTCGCCTCAAATCTTGCCACCGTTTTTATGATCATCGGCCTTGTGTGGGCTGGCAAACTGGCGATGGGGTTATCGGCATTACCCGGCGGGGGTGGGGTCTTGTTTGTTCTGGCCTTTACATCGTCATTGGTGCTTTCCATCACGGTGATTGTCTTGCACCGGCGACTGATCGCCTTGCCCTATGAAAAACTGCGTCCGGTTTTTGCCATCCATGGGGCGCGCACCGTCCTCATTCTCGTGCTTCATGCAGCGATGTATGCGGCGGCCTTGCCGGGCGCACCGTTGTCCGCCTGGCTGATGTTTTTGGCCCTCCAGCTGGTGTTGAGCCGCATCCCGTTTATTCCCAATCAGGACCTGGTATTTTTGGGGGCTGCCCTGTCGCTGGCCCCATTGGTCAATGCCAGCGAGGCGGCGCTGGCGGGCATGCTCTTGGCGGAGGCTGGGTTATCGCAATTGATCAATTTTGTGCTTTTCTTTGCCACCGCCCATGTGGCGCGCCTCGGCAAATCGGTCTGACTGGCTTGGTTGCCAGCGCCGTTAATTTGCCTTATGCCGCGCATGAATTGGGGCTGAGCTGAAAAATCCCGAATAGGCGGCGTGCCGTGCGCCCAAATTGCGCTGACAACCCCTTGAAACACTTGAAATTCTGCGCTTTCGCGCTAGATACCCAGCGGAAACCGGTATGCCGCTTATTACCGGAACCGATATTCCCTAAAGGAGCTTTGAATGTCTGATCTTGCGGAAAAAGTAAAAAAAATCGTTGTCGAGCATCTCGATGTGGAGGCAGCCAAGGTCGAACCCAAAGCCAGCTTTATTGACGATCTGGGCGCCGACAGCCTCGATATTGTCGAACTCGTTATGGCCTTTGAAGAAGAGTTCGAGGTGGAAATCCCCGACGACGCCGCCGAGACAATCCAAACCGTGGGCGACGCGATCACCTTTATTGAACAACAGAAAAAATAACCCGGCACCGGGTCCCTGGGGCCCCAATGCTTGAATCTGCCAAGGGCTGTGTGTTCGCGATCGAACGCACAGCCCTTTTTGTTGGCCGGGTATTGGGTCTGGCTCGTCCATTTTCTGTCCTTTTTCTGTGCTCTCCAGATCCTGCAAGATGCGCACTCTCCTTTGATGCGGGCTGCATTTGCGCGTAAACAGACTCGATAATAAGGGGCCAATACACAGAAGGGCGAAACGGGCATGGAATTAAAAAGGGTTGTTGTTACCGGACTGGGGCTGGTCTCACCGTTGGCTGACGGAGTTGACGCCACCTGGCGCCGCCTCCTTGCCGGGGAAAGCGGCGCGCGGCAGATCGAAAAATTCGATACCACGCAGTTGCCATGCAAGATCGCAGCAGAGGTGCCGCGCCGGGATGGTAATGGGGGCGGGGCTGCCGCAGGGGAAGATGCGTTTAACCCGGACGATTATGTTGATGCGCGCGATCAGCGCCGGATCGATGACTTTATCGTTTACGGCATTGCCGCGGCTGACCAGGCGATCAAAGCGTCGGGTATCGATCTGTCCACCCGCGCCGCGCAGGAACGCACAGGCGTTTTATGTGGCGCCGGTATTGGCGGGCTGGGCGGGATCGAGAAAAATTCTCTTCTTTTACACAATAACAGCCCGCGCCGGGTCTCACCGTTTTTTATCTCCGGCAGTCTTATTAACCTGATCTCCGGCCAGATTTCCATTCGCAATAATTTGCGCGGGCCTAACCATGCGGTGGTTACCGCCTGCTCGTCTGGCGCCCATGCCATTGGTGATGCGGCGCGATTGATCATGCTTGGTGATGCCGATGTGATGGTGGCGGGCGGCGCGGAATCGGCTGTTTGCCCCATTGGTATTGGCGGATTTACCGCGTGCAAAGCGCTAACAACGAAGTTTAACGACACACCGGAAAAAGCTTCGCGCCCCTATGATCAGGACCGTGACGGCTTCCTCATGGGGGAGGGCGCGGGCATGCTCATCCTCGAAAGCCTGGAGCATGCGCGCGCACGAGGGGCCAGGATTTATGCCGAGGTGACAGGGTACGGACTATCCGGCGATGCCTATCACGTGACCGCACCCGCCGAAGACGGCGATGGCGCGTTTCGAGCCATGAAGATGGCTCTAAAGCGCGCCGGCCTTTCCGCCGCCGACATTGATTATGTCAATGCCCACGGCACCTCAACGCCCCTGGGCGATGAAATCGAGTTGGGCGCCGTGGAACGCCTCTTTGAGGGGGGTGCGGATCAACTGGTGATGTCCTCCACAAAATCATCCATTGGCCATTTGCTTGGTGCCGCAGGCGCGGTGGAGGCGGTCTTCTGCATTCTTGCCATGCGCGATAATATTTGCCCGGCAACGCTCAATCTCGACACCCCCAGCGTGGAAACGCCGATCAATCTGGCTGCCCATGAGCCTGTGAAGAAAGAAGTCAACGCGATATTGACCAACTCCTTCGGCTTTGGCGGCACAAATGCGTCTTTGATCATGCAGCGGGTTGCTTGATCATCATGCCCCGGCGGGTGTTGGCAAACAGCAACATCTGACCAAAACAAAATGGCAGCGACCTTGGGCGTGACCGCGCAATAGGGGGGGCGTGGATGCGCTTTCGGGCGCAATCGCGCAGTCGCTGCTGCTGGGCGTCGCGTTGATCAGCTTTTAAGCTGATGTTCCGCACGCCCCCTCCAAGCCCATGTTTTCATTATATAAATTATAGGAGCACGGAGAATTCCTGCCTGTGGAACCAAGCCTCTCGTTACACAACCGATAGTCCGTGGGCCGGAATTGTCTCTTTTTTTGCGGGCAATCTTCCCTAACGTCTGCCCACACACATTGCCGAAGCCTCATCTATGCGAGTTGCCGCCGGGACAGAACCGATTCATGCTGTCAATTAGAGGGGCGAAGTCGGTGCCCACCAGATGAGGAGAGCTCCATGACATTTTTCCATAGCCGTTTGCGGTCCGGTGTGTGCAGCGCAGCGCTTGTATTTTCGCTATCGCCCGTTGGCACGGCGCTCGCCCAGGACATTGAAGACGACGATATCATCGTCACGGCCACCAAGCGTGAGCAAACGTTGCAGGATGTGCCGTTCTCCATCAACGCACAAACCCAGGAAGACATTCAGCGGACCGGCTCCCAGAACCTGGAGGATATTGCCCGCAATGTTGCCGGCCTAACGATCCAGAACCTTGGCCCCGGCCAAAGCCAGGTTGCGATCCGCGGCGTCTCCGCCGGTCAAATTGTGCGGGACCAACCGGGCGTTAAAGAACAGGTGGGTGTCTACCTCGATGAGAGTGTTATCTCGCTCTCGCTTTTTACGCCCGATCTTGACCTGTTTGATTTGGCGCGGGTTGAAACCTTGCGCGGCCCGCAAGGCACGCTGTTTGGCTCCGGCTCTATCGGCGGTACGATCCGGTACATTACCAACCAGCCCGTGCTCGGCGAATCCTCCGGGCTTTTTGAGGGCAATTTCAATTTTAACGATAGCGGCGGCAGTGGCGGCCACGGTAAAGGTGTTGTCAATGTCCCGTTGGGGGATCAAATGGCCTTGCGTCTTGTGGGCAGCTATCAGCGCTTTGGCGGCTTTATCGATGCGTTGATGGATGACCCGTCTGATCCGCTGGGTGTTTCGACCACTGAGAATGTGAATAGTGGTGTGCGCTATGGCACCCGTCTTTCCTTGCGGTGGGAGCCTTTTGAAAATCTATCCATCACACCGCGGGTTGTGTGGCAGGGTATTGAGAGCGACGGCTTTAACCGCCAGGAAGTGTTCAACCTTTTTGCTAATCCCTTCACCACCACGCGCGCGCCCGTCACCTTTTTGGAGCGCGGGCAGTTTTTGCGTCTTGATGAGGAATTTACCGACGAGACCTTTATCGTCGACAACAAGATTGAGGCCGATCTTGGCGGCGTAACGGCAACGTCGGTGACAACTTTTACCGAACGCGAAATTCTGGTGAGCCGCGATGCCAGTGCCCTGACGGGTTCTGTGTCGGTTGACCTCGGCTTCCCTGAGGCTGGTGTTCTGCTGCCCTCAAATCTGCGTGATACCACCGATGTTCGTCAGTGGACGCAGGAATTGCGCCTGGCCAATTCTGGTGATGACCGGCTCGACTGGCTGGTGGGTTTCTTCTTTACCGATATCAACAGGTTTTATCGCCAGCGCCTGCCGACCCCGGGCTATGATGCCTTCACCGACGCGACGCTGGGCGAAGGCACGTCGGCGGCGGTGGCCAACGGTTTTGGCGTGGACTCGCCCTTCAACTCTGATCTTCCCTATGATTTGCAACAGTTCGCGTTCTTTGGGGAATTTACTTACGACATTACCGATCGGTTTCATTTCACCGCCGGGGGCCGCTATTACGACTTTGAGGAAGTGCGTACGATTACCACGGGCGGGCTCTTCGCCGCCGGGGATAGCGGCACCCTGGACACAACGGAATCCAGCGGGTTTACCCCGCGCTTTCTCCTCGCCTATGACCTTAGCGATGCGATTACCGTCAACGCCCAGGCGTCCCAGGGCTTTCGTCTCGGCGGGGTGAATGACCCCCTAAACGTGGCGCTCTGTACGGCGGAAGACGAGGCCATCTTTGGCGACTTCCAGGACTATGACGACGAAACGCTGTGGAACTTTGAAGCGGGCGTCAAAGCAAAAACCGGGGGCTTGACGTTTAACGCCGCTGCTTTCTACTCCGATATCTCCAATCTCCAGGTAACGCTTGATGCGGGCTCTTGTTCCTCGAGAATTTCGTTTAACGTGCCCGATGCCCACACGCTGGGTTTGGAGTGGGAACTGGGCGCAGAGCTGTTCACCGGGCTTGAGGTGTTCTTCTCCGGCAGCTGGATTGAATCAGAATTCGATTCCACGGTGCTTGATGGGAATGGCAATGTGCTGGGCGGTGTTCAGGACGGCAACCGTCTGGCGTCAGTGCCGGAGCTTCAATTGTCGGCCAGTATTCAGCATACGTTTCCATTGCAATTCGGTGATGTGAGCGCAGAGGGCTTTATTGCCGCTTCGGCGCAGCATGTGGGCTCGCGCTTTACGCAGCCCGGCGACCAAGTGCCAGGCGCCGGTGATTTTGTCTCCGGCTTGCCCTTTGCGGGCGCAACCGGCGAAGAGCTTACAAGTCTCGATCTTGAGCTTCCCGATTATCAGATCGTCAATCTGAATGCCGGTCTATATTACGACAATGTTGAAGTGATTGCGTATATCAACAACATCACCGATGAAAATGCCCTCTTGTCGTTCGACCGTGAACGCGGCGGCCGCGCGCGCCTCGGCTTTAGAACAAACCAGCCGCGTACCTTTGGCGTGACGGTGCGGCTGAAGTTTTAGGCTGGCGGCGGGGGCTTTTACAAAACTTCCGCTCCCCCTGGCTTGACCACGGGGCCCACGGTGTTGCCCCCAAGGCGATCCATCGATAATGCTCGGTAGGCCGATCACCCTGGGCCCCGCGATTAAGTCGCGGGGAGGCATTTGTTGGTAGCCTCGGAATTCAAGAATTATGATTGATGCGTCCTTTTCCCCAGAAATGGGGGGGAAGGTCTTGCGCTAGTTGCTCCGGAACATGCGGACGGTGAGGACAACAACCTATCCTGCGTTGCTATCCAAAACCAAAAGCATCTCAATAAGATCCTGATACTGACCATTCCACAATTCTTGTTGCTCATGGTGGATCACCTGAAAGCCGAGCTGTTGATAAATGGCCATGGAGGCATCAAGCCCGGAGGTAGTTTGAAGGTAGACGTCGTGGAAGCTCAATTGCTGTGCCTCGTCCATGCACGCATCGATCAATCGACCACCAACGCCCTGTCCGCGCGCTGTGTCGAGTGTTATGACCCAGCGGATTTGACCGCGGGGCTGTGGCCCGCCATGGCGCTCAATCATGGCTGCGCAGCCGACGGTTTCAACGCTTCCACCAGGGCCTTGACGCTCCGCGAAAAAGAGGGTGCCCCGCGCATCCGGCTGCTTGCCAAAATCGGCAACGGTTTGGGCCACATAGGCCTCAAAGCCGGGTGCATCATGGGCGCCCACACCATCAGCATAGCCAACACCGTGCAGCCAGACGATCAGACCAAGATCGCCCGGCTGACGTGTGGAGCGGATCGTAATTGGGGCGGGGTCGGCAGGCGTTTCGGACATCATTTTAAGGTAAATTGCTCCCCGCCCGTCCACAAGGTCTGCCATTTCGGTCTGGAGCGCCATCGGCCACAGACCCTCCTCACTGGCGCATTTTTATCAAAGACAAGGGCAAAAAATAGCGTTACCGTTACGCCTTGAGGGAATATCGGCATTACGCGATGCCGTAGCGTTAGGGTTGCTTGATGGGTGCACAGGAAAGAACACGCGCGGCACAGGGCAGGGGGCCCACCGTCATAACGGAAACTATGCGCCTGGCTGCCCAGCGCGGGGGTGTTGTCAAAGGGCTGATCCTGTTTTTCCTTACCCTCTTTTTTCTGTCGGCGCTGGCCGTGGGGGCGGGGGGCTATCTTGCCTATAAGGAAGTGCAGCGGCCGGGCCCGCTTGAGCGCGAAACCATTGTCCTGTTGGAACCGGGCCTTGGCGTCAATCAGATTGCTGATCGTTTGGCGCAAGACAAAGTTATTCGCCATGCGGAGCTTTTTAACGCGGCGGTCCGATGGCATCAGGCCGGCGCAACGCTCAAGGCGGGGGAATATCGGTTTGCGCCCGGTGTCACTGTGTTGGAAGTGATCGACATATTGGTTGATGGCAGTTCAATCCTGCACTTTCTGACCATAGCCGAGGGGCGCACGACCAAACAAATCGTTGCCGCCATTGATGCCGACGCGACGCTGACCGGCGATATCACCATGGAGCCGCGAGAGGGCGCGCTGTTGCCGGAAACCTATGGCTTTACGCGCGGGGAAACGCGTGATGCCCTGATCAAACGTATGGCCACGGCGCAGAAAGAGGCCTTGGACAGTTTGTGGGAGGGCCGGGCAGCTGACTTGCCTCTGGCGAACCGGCGCGAGGCAATTATTCTTGCCTCCATTGTTGAAAAAGAAACCGGGGTTGCCAGTGAGCGGGACCGGGTCGCGGCTGTTTTTATTAATCGGTTACGCAAACGCATGCGTCTTGAATCGGACCCCACGATTATTTACGGGCTGACCGGCGGTGAGCCTTTAGGGCGTGGCTTGCGGCAAAGCGAATTGCGCGGGGAGACGCCCTATAACACCTATGTCATTCGCGGCCTGCCGCCGACGCCAATTTGCAATCCGGGCCGTGCCTCCATTGAGGCTGTGTTGAATCCGGCGCAGACAGATGATCTGTTTTTTGTGGCAGATGGCACCGGCGGACATGCCTTTGCCCGAACCTTGCGTGAGCACAACGCCAATGTGCGCCGCTGGCGTCAGATCGAACGGCAGAACAGACGCTAATGGGCGCGCCAGTAGACACAGCCAAGGGCACGCCAACACCCGCCGCCGGGCCATCCTCCATGACCGGGTTCGCCCGCCAGTCGGGCCAGATTGACGGCTTTAGTTGGGTTTGGGAAATGCGCAGTGTCAATGGGCGCGGTTTGGAATTGCGCTGCCGCCTGCCCCATGGGTTTGATGATCTTGAGATGGCGTTGAAACCGCTTGCCGCACAACATCTTGCCCGGGGCTCGCTGAACGCGACGCTCAAACTAACAGAAGATCAACCGGCGACCGGCGTGCGCGTTAACACCGGCGTGCTTGACCAGCTCCTGCCGGTGCTTGCCGATATCAGATCGCGCCTGCCCCAAGCCGCACCATCATCACCGGAAGGCATTCTCGCCTTGCGCGGTGTTCTGGAGGCCGAAGAGGCAATTCTTGAGGGGGGTGACCGGCAGAAATTGATCGCGGCGCTGTCGTCAAGTTTTGAGGCCGCCATTGCAAGCCTTCACGATGCGCGCCGCCGCGAGGGTATTGCTCTGACCAATATTCTCCGTGCACAGCTAGATGAAATTGCTTTGCTGGTGACACAAGCCGGGGCACAGGCAGAAAAAGCGGTTGCGAACCTACACGAAAAACTACGCAGTCAGGTTGCCGATCTGATGGGCGATGGCACGCTTGACCCGGATCGATTGGCCCAAGAAGTGGCGCTGCTTGCGGTCAAAGCCGATATCCGCGAGGAATTGGATCGGTTGACCGCCCATTTGGCCGCCGCAAGCGCCTTGTTATCCGCCGACGCCCCGGTGGGGCGGAAGTTTGATTTTCTGGTGCAGGAATTTAACCGCGAAGCCAACACATTATGCGCAAAGGCCGGTGACATGGACCTCAAACGCACCGGCCTCGCCCTGAAAGCGGTGATCGACCAGCTACGCGAGCAGGTTCAAAATGTTGAATAGGCAATGGGCCCCGGCCCATGGAGAATGCCCACCATGTTAGGCGGCGATTTGAAAGTGGCCCGCCGGGGTCTGATGTTTATCTTGTCGAGCCCCTCAGGAGCAGGCAAAACAACGCTTGCGGATCGTTTATTGCGCAAAGACGGGGAGATGGTTCTGTCCATTTCTGCAACGACCCGCGCGCGCCGTCCCGGTGAAGTCCACGGCCAGGATTATTTTTTCGTATCGGAGGAAGAGTTTATCCGTATGCGGGAAAATCGCGAGTTTATGGAATGGGCCAACGTGTTTGGTAATCTCTATGGCACACCGCGTGCCATGGTCGAGGATACGCTTGGCGCGGGCAAAGACGTCTTGTTCGATATCGATTGGCAGGGGGCACAACAGCTTGATGAGGTGGCGGGCGAGGATGTGGTCAAGGTGTTTATCCTGCCCCCCTCGCGCGCGGAGTTGGAGCGCCGCCTTCGCGCCCGCAATTCCGACCCTGAGGACGTTGTACAATCACGAATGATGAAGGCCGACGCGGAAATGTCTCATTGGGCCGAATATGATTATGTGATCGTCAATTATGAATTGGACGAGTCTGAAGCGCTCCTCCGGTCGATCCTGTTCGGTGAGCGACTGAAACGCCGTCGTCAGGTGGGTCTGGCAAAGATTGTCATGGATATGATCGGGGACTAAACGCCCCCGACCTTTAGAGCCCACCGAAAAATCTAATTTCGTCGTCTGCAAACGCGTTCTTCTGCGCTTCCGGTGCTCACCTACCAGTGTACGCTGCGCTCCGGTTCTTAAAAAACACGTTTTCGACAGACGAAACCGATTTTTCGGTTAGACTCTTAGTTGTCTTTATACGGCGCTTACTGACCAAATATAAAATCGCTTTCCGATAGAGAGCCAAGCGTTGTGCCAAACAGGGTGATCGCGTCCCCATCGCCGAAATCGAAGGAAACGCCGAACCGGGTTTGTGTTGCGGTGGCCAGCAAGTCCTCAAAGTTTGTGATGCCCTCAATACCCAATAGGAACTGGTCAGCGCCGCTTGTAAAATCGCGGACAATATCGCGGCCGTCACCGCTGACATAGGCGATGAGGTCATTGCCGCTACCCGTGGTGATCACGTCAAACCCGGCGCCGCCAAGGAAAAAGTCATCACCGCTACCGCCGTCAAGCCGGTCAAAACCGTTGCCACCGGACAGCGTATCGCTGCCAAGACCGCCGGTCAGACGATCATTGCCATCATCGCCAAACAGGGCGTCATTACCGAGCCCGCCGAAAAGCCGGTCCGCGCCACTGCCGCCGCTGATCAGATCATCGCCGCCATCGCCAAAGAGACGATCATTCCCGGCATCGCCAAAAATTATGTCAACGCCGTCGCCGCCGCCCACAAAATCATTTCCATTCCCGGCCATGATTTCGTCATTGCCGTCACCGGTTGTCACAAAGTCATTGCCATCGCCTGCGAAAATTTGATCCCAACCTGCCCCGGCCTGAATGTTATCATTTCCGGCCCCGGCCAAGACAATATCGTCGGCGGCACTGCCGAGAATGAAGTCTGCGCCGTCGGTGCCGTTGGTCCGTTCAACGATATTGATATGGATTGAGGCGATCAAAGCGCCGGGCAACGTAAAGTCCGCCGTGACCGGATCAATCTCTTCGCCAAACATATTGACCCCGCCAAGGATTGTGCCTTCGCCCTCTATGGCGGGGTTGCCAGCCGATCCGATGAACCCGGGGTGAGCGGTAATGACGCCGTTTTCATCAATACCCGTATTATTCGCACCCTGATTGATAAAGGCCGCATCCATTTCAGTATTCACCTCGGTACCGGCGTCCAATACATCGGCCCCGGTGAAAAGGATTTCCTGTTCGCCCAGAAAACGCCCGGTTGCATCGAATAACTCAACCGCGTCGGCTGTTCCCACAAAGGCGTCATTTGAGGGCAAGATCATTGCGGCGAGGCTGAGGAACCGGTTGCTTAACGCGTTGACATTGACAAAAACGCCATTGCTATCGCCGGTTGGAATGGGCCCTGTCGCCGAGCCCGTAATGATCCCCGCAACACCATCGGGAACGGCTGCGCTAAACTCCCCACGGATGGGCATGAAATCACCGTCTTCGGCGATCGCTTCCAGGCCCCGCGACGCCGTACCGCCAATATCGAACAGGTTGAAATCATCCCCGTGAAAGCCAAACCAGAATGGGGTCAAAAAGACGCCGCCCGTGGGGGCAAGGTTTGTGACAACAACACGCAATTCACTCATGACATCTCTCCTTCTTGCATGTGGTAAGCCTAAAAAGGGAAATCTCACGCGGCCACACACACTTTCTCACGAAATTTCACGCAAATGTGGTACGCCTTCCCTGCATTGTGATTTGCCGGGAGCTTGCGTGAACCTGCCGGAGAGCAGGCTCGGCGGTTGACGGGAACGCGGGCGCGGGCCATCACGGCGCGCACTTGGTCACATCCACCCAACAGCATGGAGCCCCGCAATGATCCCCCGCTATGCGCGCCCTGAAATGACCGGCATTTGGTCGCCAGAAACAAAATTCAGGATCTGGTTTGAGATCGAAGCCCATGCTGCCGACAAAATGGCAGCCCTTGGCGTGGTCCCCGCGGACGCGGCGGCAACCATTTGGGCGAAGGCTGGCGACGCGCACTTCGATGTGGCGCGCATCGACGCGATTGAGGCTGAGGTCAAACATGATGTGATTGCGTTTTTGACCCATCTGGCTGAAATCGTGGGCCCCGAGGCGCGGTTTGTGCACCAGGGGATGACGTCATCGGATGTGCTCGACACAACATTTTCGGTACAGCTGGCCCGGGCCACGGACCTATTATTGGTGGGGATGGACCGGGTTCTGGCGGCGTTGAAGACTCGCGCTTTTGAGCACAAGGATAGTGTTTGTGTGGGGCGGTCCCACGGGATTCATGCCGAGCCCGTGACATTCGGATTAAAGCTGGCCAGTTTTTATGCGGAGTTTTCCCGCGCGCGCACCCGCCTGATGGCGGCACGCGAAGAAATTGCCGTATGTGCGCTTTCCGGCGCGGTGGGTACATTTGCGAATATTGATCCCGCGGTTGAGGCCTATGTAGCCGAAAAACTTGGCCTTGCCGTGGAGCCAATCTCCACACAGATTATCCCCCGCGACCGCCATGCGGCCTATTTTGCCGCATTGGGTGTTATCGCGTCATCGGTGGAGCGTCTCGCCACAGAGATTAGGCACTTACAGCGTTCGGAAGTTCTTGAGGCAGAGGAATATTTCTCCAAGGGCCAAAAAGGCTCTTCGGCCATGCCCCATAAACGCAATCCCATCCTGACAGAAAATTTGACGGGTCTGGCGCGTCTCGTGCGCATGGCCGTTTTGCCAGCCATGGAGAATGTTGCCTTGTGGCATGAGCGCGATATCTCTCATTCCTCCGTTGAACGCGGCATCGGGCCAGATACAACCATTCATCTGGATTTCGCGCTCCATCGCCTAGCCGGGGTTGTGGAGAAACTGGTTATTTATCCCGATCGCATGCGCGCCAATATGGATTCTCTCGGCGGGTTAATCCACTCGCAACGTGTGCTCCTTGCGCTTACGCAAGCCGGTGCCTCGCGGGAGGACGCCTATCGCCTCGTTCAACGCAACGCCATGCCCGCCTGGCGCGGGGAGGGATTGTTTCTCGATAATCTAAAGGCGGATGAAGATGTGACAGGGTATCTGGACACGAGTGCGTTAGAGGCCCTGTTCGATCTTGGTTATCACACCAAAAATGTTGATGTGATTTTTGAGCGTGTGTTTGGTTAAACCCTTACGGTCTAATCGGTGCCCGGTGTGACGCTATCGGCGTTGGATGATCACATTCACGATAGACACGACCAGCATGGTAACAGCAATCAAAAACAAGGTGTTGCCCGTCTCGCTTGTAAAATGCTCCCGCACAAAACCACTTCCCGCGGCAAGGGCGGCGGCTGGTTTTTCGGCGGCAAAGTCCAACGGCGTTACCGTGCCCAGATAGGGGCTCAAATGAATGACCGCGGCGCCCAGAAACGGCAGTACCCCAACAATAGAACCCCAGCGCCGGGTGAAGGGCAGCAAGACCAGGATCCCGGCAATAATTTCCGTTGCGCCCACCAGCCAGTTCCCCGCCGGATAGGCCAAATCAGCGAAGGGCAATCCGCCCGTGCCGGCCTTGTATTCAATATACGGAAAGATAAAGGCGGCGCCCGAGAATTTCAGATAGCCAAAAAACACCAGAAAGCCACCAACCGCCAGTGCAAAAGCCCATTTCAAGATTGCCATATTTCTCTCCGTCCAGTTTCTTTGACAGGTATGACCGTCACTCTATGCAGACAATTGGCCATAAGCCAAGGGCGCAACACCCTTACTCACGCAAGTGCGTTAAGCGGTGACATTGGCGTGAGCGCTTGATCCCAAGAGGTGATCAGGCCACAACGAACCAAAGAGAAACCGGATTAGGACACCAGCATATGAAATTTTTTGTGGACACCGCCGATGTGGACGAAATCAAAGCGTTGGCCCCCAGCGGGCTGATGGATGGCGTGACCACAAACCCCAGCCTCATCCTAAAATCGGGCCGCGATTTTCGCGAAGTGATAGCAGAAATCTGTACCCTGACCGATGGCCCGGTCAGTGCCGAGGTGACGGCCCTCGATGCTGAAACGATGGTGACCGAGGGGAAGGCGCTCGCCAAAATTGCCGATAATGTGACCATCAAACTGCCCCTGACACTGGATGGGTTGCAGGCTTGTGCCCAGTTTCGGGCCGAAGGCATCAAAACGAATGTCACCTTATGTTTTTCGGCAAACCAGGCACTATTGGCGGCGAAAGCGGGCGCCAGCTTTATTTCGCCGTTTATTGGCCGCCTTGATGATATGGCCATCGACGGCATGGAGCTGATCCGGGATATTCGGATCATCTATGATAATTATGATTTCCGTACGGAGATTTTGGCGGCCTCTATCCGCTCTCCAAACCATGTGAAGGAGGCTGCGCTGATTGGCGCTGATGTGGCGACGGTACCGCCGGGCGTCTTGAAAGGTGTGGCGGGGCACCCGCTCACCGACAAGGGGTTGCAGGCTTTCCTCGATGATTGGGCCAAAACCGGCCAAACGATTGTCTAGCGGGCGCGGGCTGTGACCGGATAACAACGGCCACGGAAAACGGGCGAGGAATCAGGGCTTTTTCCCCCTTGAACCTGTCGGTTTGGTCATAAATGTGAAATCTTTTCGTTTTATCGCATGAGTAGCGAAAACCGCGGGGGCGGCAACGTCGGCCAAGGCTTGATGCCGAGGCGACAAGGGCATATCCGCCTGGCTTATCCAGCCGGGCGGGTATTTTTTTGCTCCTTTTTTCCTAGGCCCGGTGCCAGTGGCGTTTTAAGGTCGGGGACAGCGCAACCATCGTGGCGAAGCCCTATGACTGATTTTATCGTTGATCCCCACCCCATTCCAACCGTTGCCGTAGCCGACGGCGGCCGCTTCCCCGTGCGGCGGATCTTTTGCGTGGGCAAAAATTACGCTGACCATGTGGCGGAGATGGGCGGCACCGCAGATCAGGATCCGCCGGTGTTTTTTACAAAACCAGGCGACGCGGTGGTGACGGATGGCGCGCCTGTTCCGTTTCCGAGCGCCACCGACAGTCTTCATTTTGAGGGTGAATTGGTTATTGCCATCGGCGCAGTGACGCCCTCAACCGGGCCCCTGTCGCAGGTTGATGCGGCGCGGATGATTTTTGGATTTGCGGCCGGGTGTGACCTTACCCGCCGGGATTTACAAGTGGCCGCCAAGGCGGACGGAAACCCTTGGGATTGCGCTAAAGCCTTTGACGCGTCCGCGCCGATTGGGCCGGTAGTGCGTACTGATCATTGCACCCTTGATGGTGGAACACTCACCACCACCGTGAATGGCGAGGTTCGTCAGCATGCCTCTCTATCCACAATGATCACGCCCATTCGCGATATCATTGCCGAACTTTCCACGTTTTTTGCGTTGCATCCTGGCGATTTGATCTTTACGGGCACACCGGCGGGCGTCGGGCCCCTGTCAGTGGGTGACCAGGTGACGGTGGCAATCACCGGCGTTCCGGCGCTTGACTTTACGATGGCCAACACCCCGGCAATAAGGCGCTGAAGGATTACCGCCATGGGCACCGAACCGAATATCGAAGAAAAGCAGGCAGTTTATGACCGCGTGGCGGGTGAAATTGCTGCTGTCATTGCGGGTGAAACCTCATCTATTGCCCGCATGGCAACGGTTTCGAATATTCTCCACTACACCTTCGATCATTTCTTTTGGACTGGCTTTTACCAAGTTGATCCGCTTAAGGAGGATGAATTGGTTGTTGGCCCCTATCAAGGCACAATGGGGTGTTTACGAATACCCTTTGGGCGCGGCGTTTGCGGCACTGCTGCGGCGAGCGGCAATATCCAGATTATTGATGACGTGCATGCCTTCCCGGGTCATATCGCCTGTGACGCTCGCTCCCGGTCGGAAATCGTGGTGCCCGTCCACGACGCAAGCGGAAAACTAATCGCTGTTTTCGATGTTGATAGTGATCAGCCTGCAATGTTTGATGACTGTGATGGGCGCAACCTCGCCGCGATTGTGCAGTCAGCTTTCGGCGCGATGCGGTAGCGGTTTTGTTCGGATGCGCCCCGTCCCTTACTGCAAGAGATAATCCTCTTTGCGGGCAATGAAGATCGTGCTGCCTTTTAGACCTGTGCATTCGTTCTCGGGAATGTTAGCGTCATCAAGGACGTTTTTGTCGAAGGTATCGTATAGGGAGTAATTTTGATCAATCCGGATGATTTGGCCCAGATGTTGGTCGATGTCGTCACGGGAAATACGGCGCAAATGATCGAATTGACCAAAGCGCGCCGTTGCCTCCTCATCACTTAGGGGGGCAAAATCCTCACTATAGTGCCCCTTTAAGATTGGTATACAGAATAGATGCAGCCCGCCGGGTTTAAGCGCTCTCGTCAAGTGAAATAGCACATAGGCGATGGAGCAGGGAATATGCTCCAAGCCGTGGCTATGGATGATCAGGTCATAATAATCAGACGGTAACCCAGCGCAGTCGGTAACCGCATCATAATGTGCGGGGTCTTTGGCGCGCAAAAACGCGGCGAGACCTCTTTCCGGGGCCATATGAAAGATTTTTGCGTCTGGACCCGGCATCTGAAAGTGATCAAGAAAGAGGCCGATGGCGCGCGTGCGTTCCAGAGAGCCACAATGGGCGCAGCGCACTTTTTTGCGTTGGCCCATATCGATTCAGTCGGTGCTGCCGCAGATATTACACCGCATCACTCGGTTGCTCCGGTTTGATTGACCGCATGGCCGCGCGGAAAGGGCGTGCCATATCGGTGGGCAAAATAGACAGCCATATCGCGGGCATTGTCGATAAAGTGGTGGCCGTTGGCGGTTTTTATGCCTGCCTTGCCAATATGCGGACTGTGTGGAGACAAGATAAGGGTTGGACAGTTTTGATGATTATCGCCCAGCATGGTGGTCATCTGCGCGCGCGGCTTGTGGATGGGTTGATAGCGAATATCGAGTGCTGGCTGCAGGGCGGGATACCAGGCCAGCACCCCCCAAAGCTCGGCGCATTCGGGGCAGAATTCGCGGCGGTTTCGGTCCGCAAAACCGGGCGGCAGCATAAACAAAATATCTTTTTGCGTCATGATCAGGCGTCCTCATACGGCGGGGTACCACAGGTCACCGCCGCTTTATTCTTCTCTTTAGACTATAGCGCCATACTCGCCACCCTGGATAAAAAAGAAGGAACCACCCATGTGGAAACTGGCAACGGCATCGATTGTGGTTGTGGCGTTTATTGAACTAGCCCTGGCGTGGGGCGCTCTTGTTCAATGGGGTTCGGTGAGCGCTACCGTGTTGAACCTTTCGCCTGCCGCCACGCAGGTTACCGGCGCCCTGGCTGTCAATCTTGGGTTCATGCAGCTATTGCTCGCGACGGCGTTGTTGTCGGCGCTCGTCTACTCATCGCGAAACACTGTTCGGGTCTTATTGATGATGGTCATCGGGCTTGGCATAGCGGCGGGCTTTACACTCTCGCCCTGGTTCTTTGCTATTCAGGCTGTGCCCGCGCTTTTCGCTTGGGTCCTGGTACGCATGACCTCGCCAGCATAACCGCAAGGGTACTGACTCACAGCCACCGATCATGACTTTCGTCCTGATACAGAGCATTTTTAATGTACGCGGTCATAGCGGCAAAGCGCCTCAAAATCTTAAAAAGGGACGTCCAGCGCGTCGCAGAGAAATTTTATCAGGGGGCTTGCGCCCTTCATGGTTTGCTCGGCCACTGTCAAAAGGGACTTGGTTTGCACATCCGCCCGGTCGAGGGCGCGCATGGCAAAAAAGCTCTTATGTTTGATATGATCAATATGGGGATCATCCTTGTCAAAACCGCGCGGCGGGCGGGTGAGAGCATCACCGCGCAGGAACCCGAACCGGTTTTTGAACGCCTTGCCATTGACCGTCCGGTTCCACAGTTCCGGTTCATCGCGGATTGCCTCGCGAATTTGTAAAAGAGCCGGGGCAGGTGGCATCCAAATGCCGCCGCCCATAAAGATTTCGTCAGGGGCAAGATGAAGATAAAACCCGGGCGTATGGGCGTCTTTCCCGCGGGCATGGCGCAGATGAACCGCCGCGTGTGTTTTGTAGGGGCTTTTGTCTTTGGAAAAACGCACATCCCGGTAAATTCGGAAAACCGACCCGCCATTACGCCGCGCATCGGCAACATAATGCGGCGAGACTTTTTTCAGCTTTGGGCCAATAGCCTCCACAAACGCCAGCAAGGGGTCCTGCACTGTTTTGCGGAATCGGTCTTTATTTTCTTCAAACCAGGGACGGTTATTGTTTTCGGCAAGCGCCTCAAAGAACGGGAAAAAGTCTGCTGGCAGACCCGTGAACTCTGACATCAGCGCGTGCTCCGGCCCGGCTTAATCCTCATCATCTTCCGATGGGCTTGAAACCCCGCGCAGGTTCGATTTTGCATTCTCTATCACGCGGCGCACTTTGATGGGCTCATCAATATTGGGCAGGGTGATCACACCCACACCGGTACCGCGCAGGGTAAGGGACCCGTAATCAAAGATCCGCCCCCAGATCGATTGCTGAAGGGTGATTTCTTCAATCTTGTTCAGGCTCACCTCTTGGGTATTGCGCGAAACAAGCCCCGTTTTGTAAACGAAGCGGAAGGTGGTGACCACGATTTCGGTGGTCCACAAAACAATCATATGGCCCAGAAACTGGATTACGCCGACGAGTAAACCGGCAAAGAAAATGTACCAGGCAACGGCCAGTTGCGACCACGGCAACCCGGCAGAGAATTGCGCATAGGCCAGAATAACGATTGGCGTGATGCTAATCAGGAGCCACACCAGGGGCCAAAAACTGTAGGTCCAGTTAAAGTGGGCCCGGTATTCAATATCCTCGCCGGTCCCCAGCGTCTTTTCCACATAGCCAGACATGGTCATGCCCCTCCTGCATCGATGCTCCTAGATATAGGGTCTTGCTGCGCCATTGAAAACAAGGATATGCGCGGCTTTTGGCCAAGCGTTGCGCGTTGGCATCGGTTCCCGATTTGTGGTACGCGCCCGCACCATCAAAACTCTGCGGAAAGACCGTCCCCACCATGGCGTCCTATCAATATATCTATTTTATGCAGGGCCTGACCAAGGCCTATGGCTCCAAGAAAATTTTGGAGGATGTGCATCTGCAGTTTTATCCCGATGCCAAGATTGGCATTGTGGGGGTCAATGGGGCGGGTAAATCCACATTGCTGCGTATCATGGCCGGGGTGGATAAGGAGTTTTCCGGCGAGGCGTATGCCGCCGACGGCGCCAAAGTGGGCTATCTGGCGCAAGAGCCAGAGCTTGATGCGGACAAGACCGTTTTTGAAAATGCCATGGAGGGCGTTGCCGACATCAAGGTCAAACTTGACGCGTTCAACGCCGTCTCGGCGCAGATGGCAGAAGATTACTCCGATGAGCTGATGGAGAAGATGTCCGCCCTTCAGGAAGAAATCGATGCGCTGGATGCGTGGGATTTGGATGCACGGGTGGAGATGGCCATGGAGGCTTTGCGGTGCCCGCCGGGAGATTGGTCCGTGGACAAATTGTCCGGCGGTGAAAAACGCCGGGTCGCCCTGGCGCGGCTTCTCCTATCAAAGCCTGACCTCCTCTTGCTTGATGAGCCCACCAACCATCTTGATGCGGAGAGTGTGGCCTGGCTGGAAAATTATCTGCGCGAGTTTCCGGGCGCCGTGGTGACGGTTACGCATGATCGCTATTTCCTTGATAATGTGACCGGGTGGATTCTTGAGCTCGACCGCGCCAAGGGTATTCCCTATGAGGGGAATTATTCCTCCTGGCTTGGACAAAAAGCCAAACGCCTGGCGCAGGAACAACGCGAAGAAGCCAACAAGCAAAAGGCGCTCAACCGCGAACTGGAATGGATCAGTCAAAGCCCCAAAGCGCGGCAAGCGAAATCAAAGGCGCGGATCAATGCCTATGAAGATCTCCTCAATAGTGCCGGTACGGAGGAAATAGGCCAGGCGCAGATACAAATCCCCGTGGGCCCGCGTCTGGGCGGTGTGGTGATTGAGGCGGCGAACATTTCTAAAGCTTTTGGCGAGAAATATCTGATTGATGATCTGTCGTTCAAACTGCCCCCGGGCGGCATTGTTGGCGTGATCGGGCCCAATGGTGCGGGCAAAACAACGCTCTTCAAGATGATCACGGGTCAGGATGAGCCGGATCAGGGCACGTTCCGCGTGGGTGACACGGTGAAGCTTGGTTATGTGGACCAGTCGCGCGAAGACCTCGACCCCAACAAAAATGTTTGGGAGGAAATCTCCGGCGGGCTTGATGTGATCAGCCTGTCGGCCGGGGAGGGCAGCAGTAAGCGTGAGGTCCCGAGCCGCGCCTATGTGAGCTGGTTCAATTTCAAGGGTGGCGACCAGCAAAAGAAGGTGGGGCAATTGTCCGGGGGCGAACGAAACCGCGTCCAGATGGCCAAAATGCTGACCGAGGGCGCGAACCTGATCCTCCTTGACGAGCCCACAAACGATCTCGATGTGGATACACTGCGCGAATTGGAACGCGCCCTTGAGGTCTTCCCCGGATGCGCCGTGGTGATCAGCCACGACCGCTGGTTCCTCGACCGGATTGCTACCCATATCCTCGCTTTTGAAGGCAACAGCCACGTGGAATGGTTCGAGGGCAATTACGAAGACTATATCGAAGACAAAATCAAACGCCTCGGCGTCGAAGCCGTGCAGCCCAAGCGCGTGAAATACAAACCGTTGGAGCGGTAGAGAGATGCGTGAAAGTGCAACGGCACAGCCGGTTCGAGGCTAACGCTCTAAAAGATAAAATCGTCAGCATCGAGCGCGTCAATGTCCACATCAGTCAGGGTGAGGATGTTACCGTCGCCCGCATCAATGGTCACGGTGGTGCCGTCAATCGTCAGGTGATTGAGAAAAAGATCATCGGCGTCAGTGATGTTCGCGACCGCTGACAGGTCGATTTTCTCGTAGCGGTTCTCAGCGGCAAAATCGGTTATCAGGTCCATGCCGAAATTATCTTCAAAGATGAAGAGATCCCAATTGAAACCGCCAATGATGGTGTCGTTGCCCGCGCCGATATTGATGGTGTCAAAGCCCGCATAGGCTTTGATCAAATCATCACCCTCTCCATCGGTGAGAATATCGCTGCCCAAGCCGCCCAAGAGAACATCATTACCACTACCGGCGTCAATAGTGTCGTCCCCTTCGCCGGAAATTAGCGTATCATCATCAGCGCCACCCAAAAGGTGATCGTCGCCGTCACCGCCCAAAATGTAATCGCTGCCATCGCCGCCCGACAGCGTGTCATCGCCGATGCCGCCCACCAGGCTGTCTTGGCCTTTGTCCCCCTGCAGACGATCCGAACCCTCACCCCCTTGGAGTGTATCGTCGCCATCGCCGCCAATCAGATCGTCGTTATCAACCCCGCCGCTAAGGCTGTCGTCGCCGATACCGCCATCAAGATTGTCAGCGCCCACCTCCCCGATGAGCGTATCATTGCCGAGACCGCCCCGGATTGTATCGTCCAGGGCACCAAGGGTGAACTCAACCCCATTACTAGCCAAGGCGCCAAGTGTTCCGCCTATATAAAGGTCGTTTAAAAGGGCGGCTTCTTCATTGCTCAAAAGAAAAGTTTCGAGGGCGTTCAAAAAGGAGTCTTCCGCAAGCCCGGTATAAAATGCTGACCAGTTATGGAGCGGCAGGGGATTTTGATGAGGGGGTGCGGTATCATCCAGACGCCGTTCGCGCAGGGCGTCCGCACTGACGCCCGTTGAGAGGGGCAACCCCTGCACAAGATCGCCGTTGTTTCCGATAAGATCATTAAACGCCGTGCGCGTTTCGTCGGAAAGTCTGGCGGCAACATCGACGGCGGTTTCGCCGCTGTCCGAAAGAGGTATTGGCGCATTGAGCACCGTAAGTGCGGACCGGGTAATAATTTCGGAGAAGCTCTCCGTATAGTGAATAGTATCGCGGAAATAAGCAGAGTAGTCCCCGCCGAGGGCCCGTAAAATCGCTTCTGGATCAACGAGCTGAACATTTTCCAGGGCCTGCGCAACGTTAAATTGCGCTTGGCGGACAAACTCCGCGCCCTCAAGACCGTTGATCGTGTCGTCTGTCACCCACTGACCTGATAAGGAAATTGGTGTAAGGACGGTTTCGAATGTACCAAATTCTTCGGCTAATTGTGAAAGAACTTGCGTGAGCAGTGTTTCATAATTTTGGGCATCGGCAAGGCGCACGGGGTCCCCATTATTCTCTGCAATGACGCGGGCATCGGTTTCCCCTTGGGACCAGATGATACCCGCAAGATGCGCCGATGGATTTTCCGGGTCGCCGACTAGCGTGCGAATATGGTCGACTAGCAAAGAGTATAACTCGCCCGGCGGGGTTTCCTCATCACCGGGAAACCAGGTTGCTGCGGTCTGGCTTGAACGCGCAAGCGAGGTGGCTCCCTGGGAAACAGTAGAAAGGATAAAACTGTCTGTTGTTACCGAAGCAACCTGCCGACCGACCAAGGGTTGGTCCAGATCGATCCCCAATGGCCCCGACAGTGTGGCGGACCGGGTTAAAAATCCGGCATTACTTTGACCGACAACAACGTAAATTGGGATGCTCATTGGTCTCCCATTTCTCAACGTCAACGCAATCAGCGCTTTGTGATTTGTATCAGAAAAATCCTGATTCTTCCGATCGTCTTCACGTATTAATAAGCCTCATATAAGGCGGGATTGCGTTTGCAAAGCTTGAATTCAACGTCGCAAATTTGAAACGGTTTCGAGTCGGCGTACAAGTTAAATTCCCGAAAATTGGAGAGAAGAGGTACGCTTAAAAAAAAGGGTCTTTGAGTATAGATGAGCTAGAGATAAAATGATTTCATCCCCAAATATCACTAATTCAGAATTTTAGGATGTATATAGTAATATGTAAAAATTACCTGAAATACTTAATTCTGAACTCTTATGCGGCGACCGGCTGGTGTTGGCGTAGAAGCGCCCGGCTTTGTCTCGTGAAGTACTCAAGATCGGCTGATCCCTCCTCCCCATAATGGGGGAGGGATATTTAAGGCAAATCACTTTTAAGCGTATATTTAAAAATAAACGGAGGGTGATCTATGATTAGAAAAAATATAGAAAGCGCGCTGGTTGGTTTGGGTGCGATGGTGCTTGCGGGGTGTGAAACGCTTGGCCTGCCCGGTGATGTGGTGCGGGTTGACGATGATACGGTGGTTTTTGTCACGGCACAAAGTACCTCGCTGGCCATTGTGGCGTCGGAAATTCAAAGTACGTACCCGAACATCAAGGCGGCCAATGATGCCACCTCACCGAAATGGGTTGATAGCCATCCAGCGGGGTTGAACCGCGGGGAATTGGCAGGCTTTGGCGTCACCATGATTGCCCATGACGGCACGGAGCCTTTCCTGAATTTCAATACTATTCGCGATGCCACCGGTGATCTGCGGTTTCCTAATCTGCTGTTTTTCCGAAAAGCAAAGGGTGAGGGAAAGCCAAACTGGAATGTCATCGGTATGGCGTACTCCATGCCTTATGAACCGGGTCCCCAGCCGGTCCTGCGTTACGCTGGCGCCGATGTGAGTGATTTCTTTTACCGCTTCCTCATTCATGAAGCCGGCTATCACGTGGTCACCAATGGTAATTTTCGGTGTGCGGAGAATGACGATCTGCGCAATGACGCCGTCGATGCTGGTAAATCAATTACCCCGGCGGGACGGGACGCCATCACCCGTGATGATCTTAAGACCGATCTCGATGCCAAGCGTCATGGTCGGTACTGGACCTTGCATGTGTGGTTTGACCCGGACACCGGGCGCCCTGCCATTGCGCCCACAGACCCTTGGAATCGTCAGGACGAAGACGCCCGCGTCGTGCCTGACTGTGCCTTTTACTATGATGATTAGGCGTATGAGGCGCGGCATAGCGCGGTGAGTCTCTGTCAGACTTCTTCCAGCTCAATATCAACACGCGCTGCGAGCGTTTCCAGAATTTCTTTTTGCGCTGGCCTATGGCGGGGTTGAAAAGGGCCGTTGTGGCCAATGGATTTTACGCCATGGTCATTAGGCTCGCGAACCAACAGCGTTCTTTGTGCTGACGGGTAAAGGTCAAGAATGGCTTGTGCCGTTTTGGGGGTGGCGATGGGGTCATCTGTATAGACGTAGGAGTCGATGGGTTTACTGATCAACTCATAATGATGACCGGAAAAGTGCGGGTCGCTCCTCACCTCGCTATCAAAGTAATCAGGGCTCAGACACCAGCGCCGCCAAGGCTCAAAGAGACCGCGCGGTAAATCCGTGCCGCGCCACCCTGCACCGCGGGGAACATATCCGTGTCGGCGTATCATCAAGGGGCCGTAGAGGTGCCAGAAATAGAGCTCAAAGATGGGCGAGGGGAGGCGATGGGCCCGCCAGTAACCGGAGCCAGCGCAAACAAAAGCATGAGCATCGACCCGGTCATGATTGTCCCACAAGCCCACAAAATGGCCTCCAACGCTGTGGCCCACGTGAATAAGCGCAAGCCCCGGTGCTTTTTGGGCCAGAGCGTCGAGCGCGGCGGGCATGTCATGCCATCCCCAATCAGTATAATGCATGTGGAAAGCACGAAGGGCATCCGGTGCCGACGCGCCGATGCCGCGACAATCAAATGTGAGAACAATACAGCCGCGGCTCGCAGCATAGGCGGCAAAGTGGTGGTAATAGGATTGGCGAAACCCCGTGGCACTATTGATAAGAAGACCGGCACGCGGTTTGCCAATGGGCACGAATAGCGTGCCGGTGAGTTCGTACCCGTCGCGGGCGCTAAAAGTGATTGTCTCTCGGTCTGTTTTCGCCACGACATTGCACTTTGTTCGAACTGTAACACCGTGACAATGGTCGCACGCTTTTTGATGCGCCACCATTAATTCACGCAGTTGAGAACGTGACGCGGATCAAGCCATTAATCGTCCCCCGTTTCGGGGGTTTTGCCGTCTTGTAGTTTCCATAGGATGACAAAATAGAAAAATGGGAGAGTACCTCATGACATCAACACCCAAACGTCTTTGCCACTTGGTCAGTATCGGTCTCTTTTGCGGGGCGCTTGCCTTGCCAGCGGCGGCCGGGGTGCCCGGTTACGAAATTGTCAATGACGAGACGGCGCTGGACGCAACGGCTGTGAAACAGTTGCGGGTTACGTGCCCCAAGGGCAAAAAAGCAATGGGAAGTGGCTGGGCGGTTTTGGATAAAACGGACGCCATCCTTGACGGGGTGGCGCTCACTAATCAGCCATCGTTTGACGGGCAAAGTTGGCTCGTCAACGCCCGCAATGAAAGCGCGTTTGCAAAGCTTTGGAAATTGAAAGTCTGGGTCACGTGCGCGAAAATCAAGTGAGCGATGGTTGGCACACGAACATCATCTCAAGGCGTGGTTTGAAAAGGCGATGGTGATTGCCGTCGCCTTTGCCTAAGTGATCATGGGCTGTGGTGCGCTAAAGCATGGTTGCTTCAATCTTAGTCGAGCTTCATCCTTCGAGACGGTCGCTGACGCGCGCTCCTCAGGATGAAAGACTTGAATTCTATACCAGAAAGACCTCATCCTAAAGAGCCCGAAGGGCGTCTCGAAGGATGAGGATTTTCGGTTCAAATTGGATCGGAGGTGATTTAGGCCCGGACGAACGGCTTATCCCGCCGTTGCGCGCAGCATCCAGGCCATTTTTTCATGGGTCTGGATCCGTACCGTGATTAAATCGGCACTGGCGGCATCGCCGGCCTCTTCGGCGGTGGCAAGCGCGGTGCGGGCCCGCCGGATCAAGGTTTCCTGATCGCTCAATAAATCAGCGACCATGCGGTCGCTGGCTAGGGGCGCGTCACCGGCGGGGTCAATGGGTGAGCCCTCCAAGAGACTTGCGCTGTTGGACGGAGCAAACGCACCGAGGGCACGCATCCGCTCGGCAAGTTCATCGAGCGCGGCCCACATATCACGATATTGCTCTTCAAACAGGGTGTGGAGGGCCTGAAAATTCGGTCCCTGCACATTCCAGTGATAGCCGTGGGTTTTGCCGTACACGGCATAGGTATCAGCAAGCAGCGAGCGCAGGCTTTCTACGGTGGCAAGGCGGGCATTATCATCAAGACCAAGGTTGGTGTCGCTAGCGGCGGGGGACGTTGTCATGGCAAGTTCCTTTCGAGTGATTATTGTCTATGTAAGAAGGATTGGCATTCGATCAAGTCGATTATGAAAATGTCTCTTATCGATAATTGCGATACACCCACGCTCTGGACCGGCTAACCTTGAGGCTTTAAGAGAGGTCGGCGCAAAATGCCTGAATGTGCGTGCACGCTTCACGCAAGGTTTCGTCGTCGGTGGCATAGGAAATGCGGAAAAATGGGGAAAGACCGAAAGCTGCCCCAAAAACTGTGGCGACGTTCTTCTCCTCCAGCAAGGCGGTACAAAATTCTTCATCCGTATGCAGTGTTTTGCCATCAGGTGTGGTTTTGCCGATCACCCCGGCGCAGGAGGGAAACACATAAAATGCGCCCAGGGGGACGGCACACTCAATGCCGTCCGCATCATTCAGCATAGAAACGACCAGATCGCGGCGGCGTTTAAAGGCGATATTCCGATCAACTAGAAAATTATGATCCCCGTTGAGCGCCGCCACGCTCGCCCATTGGCTGATAGAGCATGGATTTGAAGTTGTCTGCGACATCACTTTTGCCATGGCTTTGATCAGCGGTTTTGGCCCCCCGGCAAAGCCGATGCGCCAGCCGGTCATGGAATAGGCCTTTGATGCGCCATTAACCGTCAGGGTACGGCCGAACAAGGCGGGTTCAATTTCGGCCAGCGTTGAAAAGGCGAAGCCGTCATACACAATATGCTCATACATATCGTCGGCAATTATCATGATATGGGGATGGCGCAGGAGAACATCGGCAAGGGCGCGAAGCTGATCGCGGGTGTAGGCCGCGCCGGTGGGGTTTGATGGGGTGTTGAGGATCAACCAGCGGGTGCGAGATGTGATTGCCGCCTCCAGGGCACTGGGCTGCAGAATGAACCCATCCTCAAGGCGTGTTTCGACGATAATAGGGTTACCGTCGCCAAGACGCACCATATCCGGGTAAGACACCCAATAGGGCGCCGGGATGATCACTTCGTCGCCAGGGTTCAGCGTTGCCAGCAACGCATTGCAAATGACGAACTTGCCACCGGGGCCCACATTGATCTCGTCGGTTTGATAGCTCAGCCCATTGTCGCGTTTGAATTTGCTGACAATTGCACTCTTCAATTCGGCGATGCCATCGACGGTGGTGTAGCCGGTGCGGTTGGTATTGATGGCCTCAATGGCGGCGGCCTTCACATGGTCGGGAGTGGGAAAATCAGGCTCCCCGGCGCCAAGGGAGATCACATCAATCCCGGCCCGGCGCATCTCATTGGTCTTGCGGGTGACCGCCAAAGTGGGGGAGGGCTTCACCCGGTCGAGGGTTTTTGACAAGCCAATGTCAGTCATCTCAGCGGACCTTTCTTATGGGTTTGGGCGGGCAGCACGCGCCCGTGCACGCGCCATTTTCATGGCATGGCACGCTGCATTGCACCATGTCATGTGGCAAAAAAACTGCCCACGGGGGCCTCGAAATTTGGCCAGAAAACTTTTCCACGGTTAAGCAAAGCGATAAATTTCTGCCTATGTGTATCAATAGGAAGTCATCATAAAATATTGATATAATTGTATTTTTGCCAATTTTTTGAATTCGGTGTTACACTCAATTGGACGTTGCGGCGCGCTAACCAAAGTGGTTTGCGTTTGCGGCGGGATATGATCAACTATCAATGAACCATATAGGGAGCTCGCCCATGGGGTCGCCGCGGCGGTCTTATCCTTCATTTGCTACACCGGGCTTTGGCGCCATGCTGAAGGGGCTTGATTTGCGCACAGAGCAGCATCGGTCTGTGTCTCCAGCCGAAGCGGGCCGGGTCCAGCTTGAAAAGGCAGCGCTCATTTATCAGGGCGTGCCCGTTGCGGTGCTTGCGGGTCTGGTCAATGCGCTGTTCGCCCTTCTCGTGGGCTGGGGCATTGTCAACCAAACGGTTCTGGTCATCTGGGGCGCGCTGGTGGCGATCACCGGGCTTGTTCGGCTGGCGCTCTGGGTGCGCGTGCGCAACCAGCGTCCAACGCTGGCGGTGATGCAGCGGTTCAAAAATCGCAACATGGTGGCCATGGCGGTGAATGGTGCCCTTTGGGGTATGCTGGCCCCGATTTTTGCGGTCCATGGACAAATCGGCCATGTGTTCTTGCCCTTTATATTGGCGGGCATGTCGGCGGCGGCGATTGTCACGTCCGGCGCGTGCTGGCGCTGTTTCCTTGCGTTCAACATGCCGGCCTTGACCCCCATGGCGGCGGCGTTTTTCGTTTGGGGCGGGGAGCGTAGCTGGATGAATACCAGCGCGATTATGCTTTACGGTCTGGTGACCACCTACGCCGCGATCCGCACCAGCCAAATGATCAGCCGGGCAATCATGTTGCGCTCCAAGAATGCGAGCCTCGCTGAAGCGCTTGCTGCCAAAAATGAGGCCGCCGACCTTGAGCAAAAGCGGTTCACAGCCCTTGTGGAAGCCTCAAGCGAAATCACGCTCATTTTTTCGCCGGAGGGGTTGGTGACCTATGCAAGCTCGTCGGCGGCGCGCGCGCTCGGGTCCACCACGCAGGCGCTGCTTGGTCAAACAACCCGACATCTGATGCATGAAGATGATCTGGAACATTTCAAGGCAGAGGGCGCAAAAACGCTGGCAGTGGTGGGGGATGTGCGCCCTCTGAGCCATGTGTGTTTGCGCCATGCGGGCGGCACTTATCTACCGTTTGCCGGGCGATTGACTAATATGCTCTACGTGCCTGGCGTGGAGGGCTTTGTGTTTAGCGGTAGCGCCATGGAGCCGAGCGCGGCCAGCGTTTTGCACGCTGCGCAATAATGCCTGGCGATGGCATTGCCCCCGGCGAATCGTCATATGGCTTTTCTTGATCAGTGTGCTACCACCATGGCCGACAGATACAGGGTAAAAACCATGTTCCGGACCATCCGTTCTCCCATTTGCCGCGGGCTCACCGTTTGCGCCATCACGGGCCTAGCCAGCGGTTGCGCCTCGCTTGATTTGCCCTTCATGACGGAGACGGATCCCGACCTTGAGGCGCAGAGCATTGCGCTCTCGGACCAGCAGGCGCGTAATTTTGAACTGACCCAACTGGTCGATGAATTGCGCCGCGATAATGCCAGCCTGCAACGCACCGTTGAGCGCTTGACCGAGGAACGGGGGCGTCTTCTTAAGGAAACTGCGGAAGACAAGACAGAGGATCGCGGTGACGCCGAGGCCGACACGCGCTTGCGCGAAACCGTGTTGACCGTGCCGCCGCCGCCCAAAACGCCCGAGGCGATCATTGTTGCCGAGGCGGAGGCCGCGCCCTTAAAATCGTCGGCGGTGACCGTCGAATCGACCCCGCGCCTGGTGGAGCCGAGTTTCGTGGCTGCCGAAAACGTCTTTGAAAATGAGGCGACGGGCACCAGTCTGACAACGGCAAGCCTGCTCTTTGGGGTCCACCTTGCGTCCTACCGGGAGCTGGCTGATGCGGTGACCGGCTGGAAGAATTTCCAGCGTGAAAATCCGAATTTGCTGGGTCTTCTCGAACCACGCATCGAAAGGATTGAGATCGATGGTCGCGGCGAATTCCAACGCCTCATCGCGGGCGGTTTTTCTTCCGAAGAAAAGGCTGCCGATTTGTGTGATGTCCTGAAGCGCAAAAAACTCTATTGCAAAATTTCCCCCTTCAACGGCCAACGCCTTGAGGTGTCGAGCGCTGGTGAGGGATAAGGCGGAGAGCTTGCGCCCCCTGTATACTGATAATTTCTACCGATAATTCTTTGCCCGACCACGTATAAGAGGCAGCGTGCGCGGCGACCATTCGCAATCGGCTGAAGGGTCAATCTCCCGTTCTTATTTAACGCATGAGCGCGCCACCGTGGGGCGCCACTTACTTTTTTTTGGCCTGAGGATTGCCGCAACCCGGCAATCACATGAAAGGAAGACTGACGGGCACGCGCAATCAAGGCGGTGTCTGGCTTAAAGGGTATGGGTCAGATGGTACAAAATGTAGGCGACGGCATTTCCAACGCGGCAGCACGCGGCGAAGCTTTGATGCGCTGGCTTGTGGAGAACGGGGCCGAACAAGCCATTGGCTTCGGCGTGATTGTGGGGCTATTTGTTGGCCTGCGGATAGTATGCTCAATCCTTAGCGGTATTTTTCAGACTAAAAATCAAAATAGCGGCTCTTTCAAAAATCTTGTTGCCGCTGTGGTCGGCGGAACAACATCGGTCTTTCTGCTTGTCACCAGCGCGGCGATCATTGTCCCGTTCATGACCGGATTACCGGCGGAGGTTGCAGGAATTGTCCGCACGCTCTTCGTGGTGACACTGATCATTCAGGGAGCGATCTGGCTTGGTGTGCTGGTTGCGCGCCTATCTAGTGGCTATCTGGAACGCAATCCGTCGGTTGATGGCGGCCCCGCCTCCACGGCTGCCTCGCTGATCAAGACTATGTCGGGGATTGTGATATGGGCGCTTGCCGCGGTGATGATCCTGACCAATTTGGGGTTTCAGGTGGGCCCGCTTATCGCTGGTCTGGGGGTTGGCGGTCTGGCGATTGGTCTTGCCGCCCAAAACCTTTTTAAGGATCTGTTTTCCGCGCTCGCCATTATTTTTGATCGCCCCTTTGTCCGGGGCGATTTTATCACTTTCGACCAGGGTACTTATAGCGGGTCGGTTGAAAAGATCGGTATGAAGACGACCCGTTTGCGGTCCTTCAGCGGGGAGCAGATTATTATCGCGAACTCGCAATTACTTGATAAGGAAATCAAGAATTTCCGCCGGATGAACCGCCGGCGGGCGCAGTTCGAGATTGGCGTTGTCTACGACACACCGCACGGCGCACTCCAACAGATACCGGGCCTGATTGAGCACGCCGTAAAAGCCGTGGACGATGTCAGTTTTGACCGCTCAAACTTCAAAGCCTTTGGCGCGTCCGCCCTCCTTTTTGAAACCATATTTTGGGTGGAGGATCGCGATTATGCGCATTTTATGCGGTGTCAGGAGGCGGTTTTGCTGGGCGTCCACAAGGCCTTTGAAAGCCATGGTCTGGCGTTTGCCTTCCCCACACAGACAGTTCATTTGGCGCAAGCCGAGGGGCAGGGGCCGTTGGCCCTATCCACCATGGCGGATCAATAGGACATCGCCGTCAGCCACCACATAGTCCTTGCCTTCGGCGCGCATTTTACCGGCCTCTTTGGCTGCCTGCTCACCGCCAAGGCTCACATAATCCTCATAGGCGATGGTCTCGGCACGGATAAATTTCTTTTCAAAATCCGTATGGATAACCCCGGCGGCTTGCGGCGCGGTAAATCCGTGGGGAATTGTCCAGGCCCGTGCCTCCTTTGGTCCGGCCGTGAAGTAGGTTTGTAGGCCAAGCAATTGATAGCCGGCGCGGATCAGCTTGTTGAGGCCCGGCTCCGTGAGCCCGAGGGTTTCAAGATATTCGCCCTGTTCTTCATCATCGAGCTGCGCCAGTTCTGCCTCAATGCGCGCGGAAATCACAACGCTTACGGCACCTTCCCTGTTGGCTGCCTCGTCAACGCGGGCGGCATAGTCATTGCCCGTGGCTGCCGCCTCTTCATCAACATTTGCCACAAAGAGCACTGGTTTTTGCGTGAGAAGCTGGAGGGTTCTCCATGCTTTCATCTCGTCTTTGGCGATATCGGCAGTCCGCGCCGGCTTGCCGTCCTGCAGAACCGCGAGGGCTTTGTCCACCAGAACCAGCGTTTCCTTGGCTTCTTTATCCTGGCCGCGTACCTTTTTCTCCAGGTTGGTGCGGCGTTTTTCCAAGCTTTCAAGATCGGCCAGCATCAATTCGGTTTCAACAACCTCAAAGTCCGCAAGCGGATCAATCCGCCCGGCCACATGGGTAATATCATCATCGTCAAAACAACGCAGCACATAGGCTACCGCATCAACCTCGCGGATATTGGCGAGGAACTGGTTACCGAGCCCTTCGCCCTGGGCGGCGCCTTTGACGAGACCGGCAATATCAACAAACTGGATACGCGCTGGCACCACACTGGCCGAGGCGGCGAGTGCGGCAAGTTTTTTGAGACGCGGTTCGGGTACAGCCACATCGCCAACATTGGGTTCAATGGTGCAAAACGGATAGTTTTCCGCCTGGGCCGCAGCAGTTTTGGTGAGGGCATTAAACAGCGTGGATTTGCCCACATTGGGCAAGCCGACGATACCGCATTTGAATCCCATAATGATTTCCGTTTACTGAGTTTATTTCTTGTTGGGAGAGGCAAGCGCTTTCAGAGCGTCGGCAAAGACTGACGTGGCCTTGGTTGCTTGCGTCTTACCCCCGCCTTGATTGTTTGTGGCGGGTGCCGTCCGCGTAGGGCCGCCGGATTTTTCCGTGTTTGGTGACACATCGCTGGCCACCAGACTTTGAAACCGGGCAAAGCTGCTTTCTCCGGCCTTCACAAGCTCGGGCGCCCGCCGGGCAATGGCATCAAGGAGCCGTTCAAGCCATTCATGATCGGCCCTGGCAAAATCGCCAAGAACGTGATTGTGCACTTTATCCTTGTGACCGGGATGGCCAATACCGATCCGTGCTCGGATGAAGGCGTTACCACAGTGGCTATCGATGGACCGCAAGCCATTATGCCCGGCATTGCCGCCGCCCACTTTGATGCGCAGTTTGCCGGGCGCAATATCCAATTCATCGTGAAAGACAATGACCCGGTCCAGCGGGATTTTATAAAACTCTGTGGCCGCGCGCACGCTCCGCCCGCTATCGTTCATATAAGTTTGCGGCTGGAGGAGGAGGGTTTTTTGCGCTGGCCCCGTTGGCGAGGACAGGGTGCCTTCGCGCAGGAGGCCCTGAAACTTACTGCGCGCTGGGGCGTAATTATGGGCGCGGGCAATGGCGTCAATAGCCATAAAACCCACATTGTGACGATGGTTTTTGTATTTCTGTCCGGGGTTCCCGAGACCAACGAGCAACCACATGAGCCGCGCTTTCCCTATTCAAGGCGCAACGATTACACGCTGCGCCCCGGATGCGAAACCGACAGTCACACCGTGAAAGCGCGACCGGTTACTCCGCGCTCTCGTCGTCGCCCGCCGCTTCCTGGCTATCGCCTTCACCAGCCTGTGCATCATCGTCTGCTTCGCTCTCGCTGGAACGCAGCGCTGATGGCGCGGTAATGGTCGCAACGGTAAAGTCCCGGTCGGAAATCACGGGCGCGACACCTTTGGGCAGGGTGGTCATGGAAATCGTCACCGTGTCGCCCACGTCTGTTTCGGAGATGTCGAATTCCAACACTTCAGGAATAGCCGTCGCCGGGGCGATCAACTCCACCGTGTGACGCACGATATTCAGAACACCGCCCTTTTTAATACCCGGGGAGGTTTCCTCATTCAGGAACCGAACCGATACATCAACATTGATCCGTGTGCGTTCATCCACCCGCAGCATATCAACATGCAAGGGCTGATCCTTAACAGGGTCAAGCTGCACGTCGCGCGGAATAACCTTTTGCAGGTCAGACTGGCCCGGCACATCGATATTGATCAGGGTGGAGGTGAGCGAGCCGGTGTTCAGGGCTTTGATCACTTCGTTTTTGCGCAAACGAATTGCCACGGGATCTTTGCCGCCGCCATAGAGGATACCCGGTACCCAGCCATCGCGCCGGGTTTGCCGCGCGCCGCCTGTACCGGTGCGTTCGCGTACTTCACAATAAAATGTTTGCTCAGCCATGGTGGCCCTCTTGTCATCTAGCCTTCGTGGTCCGGTGCCGTTATTGGCAACCCTGTGAAGGAATATCTCTTGGAAAGGCAAGACCGATCAATGCGGCGCTACCGCCGCCCAGACCAGGTCGCGGACGCGAGGGCATAACGGATTAAACCAGGCGGGGCAAGGCCTCCTGGCCTGTGTTTTTGCCGAGTTTGCTTTCGGGTGTTTTGGTCCCGCAAAGGACCACTTAGAGCGATCGCAATCCTATTGGAAGATGATTTTCATGATCTCATAACTGTGCACGCCGCCGGGCGCGCTCACCTCAAACGTGTCGCCTTCTTCCTTGCCGATCATCCCGCGGGCGATAGGCGATTGCAGGGAGATTTTCCCGTCTTTCACATCGGCCTCAAAGTCGCCAACAATTTGCCAGGTCTTCTCTTCCTCGGTGTCCTCGCTCAGGATTGTTACCGTGGCGCCAAACACAACGCGGTCACCGGAAAGTTTGGACGGCTCAATCACCTGGGCGCGGCCAACCTTGTCCTCAAATTCGAGGATTTGCCCTTCGATCCAGCCCTGTTTTTCCTTGGCGGCGTGATATTCGGCGTTTTCTGACAAGTCGCCATGGGCGCGCGCCTCGGCAATGGCCTGAATGACCGCCGGGCGCTCTTCATTTTTCAGGCGTCTTAATTCGGTTTCGAGCCATTGGTGGCCCGACGTTGTCATGGGAATTTTTTCCATCGTCGTATTCTTTCTCTGAAGCAAAAAAGCCCACCGGTCCGCGGGATAAAGCGCGGCCCAGGGCTGACTTTTAGGCATAGAAGGAGGGTAAGAACGATCCCGCGCCGGATCAAGGGTTAGGAGATGAAATTTAGATATAGATCACAATCTATTGAAATTATTATATTTTTCAGTTTATCTTAAATTTCTGAGCCCGTCTTGTGGCCTTGCCACGCTTCTGGTTTTCCACCGTCCATGGGCTTTTGCCATGGCAGCCGCCAAGAATCGGCCATAAGGTGGTCCGATGGTTGATGACAGCGAAAAAATTGAGGATCAGGCGAATGAAACTGCGGGCAAAACCGCAGGCGAAGCGCCCAAGGCTGCGCCCGGTGCCGAGGTTAGCGATGCCGACTTTGAAAAGCCCGTGCGCACCCTGGGCGCGGCAGCTGACGCGATGGATGTTGACGCGCTCATCGTCAATCTTGATGGCTATGAGGGCCCGCTCGATATTCTCCTGGAGATGGCCCGCGCCCAAAAGGTGGATATCCGCAAAATCTCCATGGTTGCGCTGGTGGAGCAATATCTCACCTTTATTGAGGCGGCGCGGCAAAAGAATCTGGAGCTGGCGGCTGATTATTTGGTAATGGCGTCGTGGTTGGCCTATCTGAAAACGAAGTTTCTGATCCCGGCAGTTGAAACCGATAGCGATGAGCCAACCGCCGATGAGATGGCGGCGCGACTGGCGTTCCAGTTGCAGCGGCTGGAGGCAATGCGCAAGGCGACCGAAGCGCTCTTCACGCTGCCGCAAATGGGGCAGGAGATGTTTGCGCGCGGCATGCCGGAGGGAGTCCGCGTGGTGCGCACGCCCTTATGGCAGGCTGACCTGTTTGACCTGTTGAAGGCCTATACGGCCCAGCGTGTTGCCAATGTGGAACGCAACTATGTGCCGGTAAAGCCGAAGGTGTTCTCTCTCGAAGAGGCACGCCAGCGCATTGGCCGTATTTTGGGCATGATCCCCGAATGGGCCGACCTTGCGGGTCTGGTGCCCTATCAGGATATTGATGCGCCGCGGTCTTCGGCCCTGTCGGGCGCATTCCATGCGGCGTTGGAACTGGCCAAAGATGGACGGATTGAGTTGCGCCAGGGTGAACCCTTTGCGCCGATTTTTGTGCGCAAGCGGGCCGAAGATGACGAGACCTCAGGGCCAGGGGGATCGTCACCGGCGGGTCCTGATCATGTGGATGATAATGTGCGCCCTTTGTCGGGGCCGGGCTCGCGCGGGCGGCGTGCGCAAGCCGATGACAAAACGCCCGGCGATAACGACACCGACCCGCATAATGCCCACGGTGATCACCGCGAAACCATAAACGCCGCGGGAGATGGGCGCGACAATCAACCGATTACTGACGATCCCCTGCATAATGAGAGATTTGCCCAGTCATGACCGCTACACCAAAGATAGCCCCCGATTTTGATGCGCTTGATGCCCACGGCGTGCAGGAGGCTTTGCGCGAACAGATTGAAGATGACAGCCAGGAGTTTGGCGGCGTGAGTGATGAAACATCTTGCACGGATGATCAGGCGGAGACGGCGGCTGAAAATTCCGATGTAGCAGATATCGATGATACCAGTACTGATGATGCGGGCGCGCTGAGCGATGCGCCCATCGCCGTGTGGACGGCGGCGCAAATGGCTGAGCATGTGCGTATGGCCGAGGCCCTTTTGTTCGCGGCGGTTGAACCCCTTGACGAGGCGAGTATTGCCGAGCGCTTGCCCACCGGCGCGGATATCCCGGCGCTTTTGGCGGCGTTGCGGGCGCAATATGAAAATCGCGGGGTGATCCTCTCCAAGGTTAAAAACAAGTGGCGGTTTGTGACTGCGCCCGATGTTGCCCACGTCTTGGAAAAACAGCGTGTTGAGCCGCGCAAACTCTCCCGCGCGGCGTTGGAGACCCTGGCGATCATCGCCTATCACCAGCCCTGTACCCGGGCCGATATTGAGGATGTGCGCGGGGTTGCGGTCTCGCGCGGCTCGCTTGATCAATTGATGGAAATTGGTTGGGTTCGTTTGCGGGGGCGGCGCAAGGACGTGCCGGGACGACCCGTGCTTTATGGTACGGCGCAAACCTTTCTGGAACATTTTGGTCTGGAGGATTTGAGCGACCTGCCGGGCATGGCCGATCTTAAAGCGGCTGGCTTGCTCGATGCGCGCTTGCCGCCGAACTTCTCAATCCCCACCCCGCGCGACGCCGATAATGGCGAGGGTGAGGCAGAAGAGAACGGCGATAACGACGCCCAAGGCCCTGAATTTGCTCAGGATTTTCACGCGGGCGATGGCGAGATTGAGCCTGGAGCCGATAGTGACGACGGCAATTCAGGCCATAGCGACGTCTGACGGGTATCCATTCATGGATTATTCTCTTTTATCCGCTTGGTTTTGTGGTCTAAGAAACTGACTTGAGAGAAACATTAAACCTTGGGGGTTTGATATGGGTGCTATTGGCCCCTGGCAGATTGTATTGGTTCTGGTACTGGCGGTGCTGCTTTTTGGCGGCGGCGGGCGAATTTCGTCAATTATGGGCGATATGGCAAAAGGCCTGAAAGCCTTTCGCTCTGGCCTGAAAGAGGACGAGGCGAACGCCGACAAATCACTGGAAGAACGCGCCGATGAGGCCGTTGACGTGACCCCGACGAAAGATAGCGCCGACACCAGCAAATCCTAATCCGGCTGCGGCGTCCGTTCATGGGGCGCCACGCCGGCTTGTCACCGCACGCGTGGGAGGGACGTCCGTGAGCCTGCTACCGCAATTTGGGTTCATTGAGCTGTTGATGGTTGCCGTGGTGGCGTTGATCGTCGTGGGGCCCAAGGACTTGCCAATCTTGTTGCGCAAGTGCGGCCAGATGTTGGGCCAGGCGAAACGCATGGCTGGCGAATTCACCAGCGCGTTTGACCAAATGGCCCGTGAGACGGAGATGGACGAATTGCGCGCCGAAATGGAGGCCCTAAAGAATGCCAATCCCCTGGCGCAGGTGAAAGACGAGGTCGATGTTGCCTTCAAACCCCTCGGTGATGCGGTAAATGAAACGGTGAAGGACGGCGAAACGCTTTCCCAAGATGAGCCGGATGTGGGTACTGATCTTGATATGGACATTCCCGAAGGCGAAAAGGAAGCGCAGGCCATGGCCGACGCGCTCAGTGATATGGGCGGCGACGATGCTTCGCTGGATGAGGTATCCCTTTCGGGCCATGTGCCAAGCCAGCCCGTACCGCCGGTCGATAGCGCCTCTCCCCCGGACGGAGATGGGGCGGCCGGGCCCGGATCAAAAGCCGCGTCGAAAGCGTCGCCAGAAGCTGCTACGCCCAAATCGGATGCAAGCGCACAGTGATATTGGCTGACGCCTTTTTGTGCGGGCGTCATGCGCGCACCGGGCCAGCTTTTTGTTTAGGGTCACCACCGCAATGACTGAACCGAAATCCAAAAAAGCGGTTGCTGACCCCATCACCGGCGATGAGGTCAAGCTGCAGGATGATCTTGCCGATAGCGCCGCGCCCCTGATCGATCATTTGACCGAATTGCGCCAGCGCCTGATCATCAGTGTGGCGGCGCTGGTGATCGCCTTTGCGCTCGCCTTTACGGTGTCGCGCCCGATCTTCAACTTTCTGGTGCTACCCTTTACCGCCGCAGCCCCTGAAGCCTCGCTCTATTTTAAGCCACTCGGCTTTTTCTTTACGCAGGTGCGCCTGTCGATCTTTGCCGCTGTCATTATCGCGTTCCCGGTTATCGCGTATCAGATTTATAGTTTCGTGGCGCCTGGGCTTTATAAGCGTGAGCAAAAGGCGATTTTGCCCTTTCTCTCGGCCATGCCGGTGCTGTTCGCGGCAGGCGCCGCGCTTGTTTATTATGTGATGATCCCGTTCGTGATGCGCTTTGCGGTGGGGTTTGAGGCAACCGAAGGCGCGAATGCGCCCACCAATTATGAACTTCTCACCGATGTGGGCGATTATCTGACCCTTGTCATGACCCTGATCATGGCGTTTGGCATGGCGTTTCAATTGCCGGTCCTGTTGACCTTGTTTGCGCGCGCGGGCTTGCTGACAAAGGCGATGTTAAAAAAATCACGCAAGTTCGCCATTGTGGGGATCTTCGCGATTGCCGCCTTCCTGACCCCGCCGGACCCCTTCAGCCAGGTTGTCCTTGCCCTGACGATTATGGCGCTTTACGAAGTGTCGGTTTTCACGGTGGGCATGGCCGAGGAAAAGGTCAAAAAATCGCGTGAAAACGACCTGGATGATGACGCGATTTCGGCCTGAGTAGGGCGGGGGGCCCATCTGGGCCCCTGATTGCGCCACCGAAGCTCGTCAACTATTGACGTGAAAAATCTGCCCGTCTTTCCAAATCAGCTATAAAACCGGGGCGGTGTCGGGTAAGCCCTGACGCAGTTTTCGATCGCTGTTTGTTTTTTGATCCTTAGAGACCCCATTGCCATGTACGACCTAAAAGAAATTCGCCACGCGCCTGATGATTTTGATGCGGGGCTTGCGCGCCGGGGTGTGGCGGCGCAGGCCGCGGCGGTGCTGGCGCTTGATGAAAAAGCGCGGGCGCTGACCGTGCAAATGAATGATGCCCAGGCCGCGCGCAATGCAGCGTCAAAAGCCATCGGCGCCGCCAAGGCCAGTGGCGATGAGGCCGAATTCAACCGTCTGCGCGCCGAAGTGGACGCGCTGAAGGCATCGCTGCCAACGCTTGAGGCGGACGAGAGAAAAATCCGTGAGGACATTCACGCACTGCTGGCTGGTCTGCCCAATGCACCGGCTGACGATGTGCCAGGCGGAAGCGACGAGACCGACAATGTGAAACTGCGCGCCCATGGCACGCCGCGCACCGAAGGTGCGTTCAAACAGCATTTTGACCTGGGCGAACCGCTGGGCATGGATTTTGAAATTGCCGCGCGGTTGTCCGGCTCACGGTTTGTGTTGTTACGCGGACAAATGGCCAGGCTGGAGCGGGCCCTGGGCCAGTTTATGCTTGATCTGCACACCAATGAATTTGGCTATGAGGAGGTTTCCCCGCCCCTTTTGGTGCGCGATGAGCCAATCTTTGGCGTGGGGCAATTGCCCAAATTTACCGAAGACCTTTTTACCGCCAGCGACATCAACAAGCGCGAAGAATTGCTGGATGCGGCTTTGGTCGGGATCAATGATAGCTATCGCGCCACGCCGGAGGGGCCCGAACGGCTAACCCAGGCGATCAAGAAAACCCTTGATGGGGCGCAAACGCGCGAGCAATTCTGGCTGATCCCCACCGCAGAGGCAGCGTTGACCAATATCGTCCGGGAGACTGTCTTGAGGGAAGAGGAAATGCCGTTGCGCTTCACCGCGCTCACGCCGTGTTTCCGGTCAGAGGCGGGATCGGCCGGTCGTGACACACGCGGTATGATCCGTGTACATCAGTTTTTGAAGGTCGAGCTGGTGTCCATCACTACGCCCGACACTTCCGACGCTGAACATGAGCGCATGACCGAAGCGGCGGAGACGGTTCTCAAACGGCTCGATCTCCCGTTCCGCACCATGGTGCTGTGCGCGGGTGATATGGGGTTTTCGGCGCGCAAGACCTACGATCTTGAGGTTTGGTTACCGGGCCAGCAAGCGTACCGGGAGGTTTCCTCCTGTTCTAACTGCGGCCCGTTCCAGGCGCGGCGCATGAAGGCGCGCTATAAGCCGGAGGGCGAAAAGCAGGCCCAGCCGGTGCACACACTCAACGGCTCTGGCCTGGCGGTGGGCCGCGCCATGGTTGCAGTGATGGAGAATTATCAGGAAGCTGATGGTTCTATAACGGTGCCCGATGCGCTTGTTCCCTATATGGGCGGGATAACAAAAATCGGCTAGCGTCATCCTTATCCCATTTTTTTCAGGAAAATCTGTATGCGTATTTTATGTTCTAATGATGATGGCATCCACGCGCCCGGTATGGCGATATTGGAAGATATTGCCCGCGAGATATCTGACGATGTGTGGACCGTTGCGCCTCTGGTGGAGCAATCAGGGGCCTCGCGCGCCATGAGCTTGCACGATCCCATCCGTATCACCGCGTTTGAGGAGCGTCGCCATGCGGTGGCGGGCACGCCGTCCGATGCGGTGATGATGGGGGTGTCGCACATCATGAAAGACTGCAAACCCGACCTGATCCTGTCGGGGGTCAATAATGGCCAGAACGTTGCCGAAGATTTGACCTATTCGGGAACCGTCGCGGCGGCGTTAAAGGGCATGGTCTTGGGCGTTCCTTCAATTGCCCTGTCACAATCGCGATTTAACCGGGCCAATGTGCGCTGGCAAACAGCGCGGCAGGGGGCACCTGATATTATCCGTACCCTGCTGGCCCAGGGATGGCCGGAAAATGTGATCATCAATATAAATTTCCCCGATGTTGAGCCCGACGAGGTTGCGGGCATTGAGGTGACGCGTCAGGGCCAGCGGGATGTGATGTCGCTCTATTCTGAGGAGCGCAAGGATTTGCGCGGCGGGCGCTATCACTGGTTTGGGTTTCGGGGCCGCCAGTCCAACCCGCCGGAGGGTACCGATTTGCGCGCAATTTATGATGGCCGGGTGTCGATCACACCGGTGCATCTGGAACTGACTCACGCTGCGACGCGCGAGGCCCTCTCCGGTGTTAAGTGGACATGATTCCGCGCGACAGCGCTTAAATGATTAACACCCTGTTAACCAAAAAGACCCAGTTTGGGAGGCTTAAGGTTGGGTTAAAATTTGCGTACCCTAACCGTTCAATCACCTATGGACTGCCAGCGCGGTGGAGAGGGACCCAAAATGGGATTTTCAGTGATCAAATCGGCGGCCGGAGCGGCGAGCCACCCGGCAACATTGTCTCAAATCGGGACGGTAAAACCTTTGGCCACCGTGGGCGTCAGCCTCGTGGCTATGCTTGCCGCCGGCTGTGGCGCCAGCAGTAATAGCGCGCCAGTGGTTTACGGCACCGAACCCGCGCAAGGGCGTATCTATAACTCACCCGCCGAGATTTATCTGGAACGCCCGGCCCGCACCGGCGCGGTCACCACCAATCGCGCGGTGACGACAACAGCCCAAACAGGGGTCCAAGCGGGGGCACAGTCGGCTTACGGGAATGGGCAATATTCAACCCCGCAGGGCGTGCGTATTTACAACCGCCCGCCCGCCACGGGCGGCGTGACCCAAAGCCCCACACCCCTGGTCCAAACGCCGGTTAATCAGGCGCCCTTGCCACCGGCCGCCGATTATGCGCCGCGCACAACCTATGTTTCCGATAATTCGCAAAATGCTTATGATCCGGTCCCACAGACAGCTCCACAGTCGGTCCCATCCTATCGCGGTTTGCCAGCGGCCCCAGTATATCTAACCGGGGAGCGCGCCAACAATACCGCCAGTGCGCCCTATGCGGCCCCCGCACCGGCGCCGCAATCGGCCTATGGTTATGATCCGCAAAATGGCGCGCCAGCGTCCTTCATTACGGTGCAGCCGGGGGATACCGTTTTTGCCATCGCGCGCAAAACCGGCTTTCAGCCTAAAGACATCATCGCGGCAAATAATCTTTATGCGCCCTATAATCTATCGATTGGTCAGACCTTACGTCTGCCCACCGAGCGCATTGCGTCGCCCGCGCTCAATACACCCGTTTCCGCCACGGCCTATGGTAACCCCGCCCGGGTCCAAACGCCTGTGAGCACCGGGCCGGCCTATCGGGAGGTGATTGCTCGCGATGTTCTGTATACGGTTGCTGCTGGTGATACACTGTACTCGATTGCCCGGCGTCACAATATTGCCGTACAGGCGATTACCGAGGCAAACCGGCTGAACTCACCTTTTTCTTTAGCTATTGGTCAGCAATTGCTGCTGCCGGCTGTCCCCACCAATGCCAGCCTGAACACTGCACCTGCGCCAACGCGCACCGCTAGTCGCACGCCCACACGCCAGAAGGCGGCGCGGGTCGCATCATCTGGATACAGATCAGCACCCACCAAACAGACCACGGCTCCGACAAAAAATATTGAAACACTGACCCGGCAAGCGTCCTTTACCGCACCGAAAGCCGCCGGTCTTGGCACACAGTTTTCCTGGCCCATCAAGGGCGCACTCGTTTCAACCTTTGGCGCCAACGGTATTGGCCGGCGCAATGATGGCATCAATATCGCCGCAACCCTCGGCGCGCCGGTACGCGCCGCAGCCGACGGGGAGGTGGTCTATCGCGGCTCCGAACTTGATGGCTATGGCAATCTCCTCCTAATCAAACATGAGGGCGGTTTTGTTACAGCCTATGCGCACAATGACGCCATGGTCGTGCGCAAGGGACAAAAAGTACGCAAGGGACAAATCATCGCCAAGGTGGGCAAGTCCGGCGCGGTGAGCGAGCCGCAACTGCATTTTGAAATTCGCCAGAATCTAAAATCGCTGGACCCCATGCGGTTTCTTGCTTCAAACTAGGCCAGCATTATCGCGCGCAATGAAACCGCCCCGTTAGGGGCGGTTTTTTTACGGCTTGGCGGGGTGCGCCACCACCTAGCCCGCAGACCGAGACCTAGGGCTCGGACACAAAGCTGGGACCCAAAGATAAAGACAGACATGGACATCGCGTCTAATCGCGCCATAAGGGGCACCGTTTAGAGGCGCCGCGAAGGAAATACGCGATGATAGATGATCTGATGCACCGGCTGGGTCTTGGGGAATTTCGCCGTGGCGACCCATCCTCGCAGGGCAATGCGGCCCAGGGCGGCGACGGATTTACGGTCACCAGCCCGCGTGATGGGACTGTCATTGGCACCGTGCCCCAAACGGATGCGGCAGCATTTGACGACGTGGTCGGCAACGCCGTGGACGCATTTCACGCATGGCGACAGGTACCCGCGCCCCAGCGCGGGGAGCTTGTGCGTCAGTTTGGTAATCAGCTTCGTTCCCATAAGGATGATCTTGCGACCTTGGTCACGCTGGAGTGCGGCAAGATCAAATCCGAGGGGCTTGGCGAAGTCCAGGAGATGATCGATATCTGCGATTTTGCGGTGGGTTTATCCCGGCAGCTCTATGGCTTGACCATCGCGTCGGAACGGCCCGGCCATCATATGCGTGAGGTGTGGCACCCACTGGGGCCTGTGGGCATTATTTCGGCGTTTAATTTTCCGGTTGCTGTCTGGGCATGGAATGCGGCCTTGGCAATCGTCTGCGGGAATCCGTGCGTATGGAAACCATCGGAGAAAACACCGCTCACGGCCCTTGCCGTTCAACATCTTTTTGCCCTGACCTGTGCTAAGATTCCGGGCACGCCTGCGCATTTGAGCCAGGTGGTTATTGGCGACGCGCAGAGGGGTGAACGGCTTGTGGATGCACCGGCTCTTGCGTTGATTTCAGCAACCGGGTCCAGCGCCATGGGGCAAAAGGTTGGCCCGCGTGTGGCCGCACGTTTTGGCCGTAGCCTGCTGGAATTGGGCGGCAACAACGCCGCGATTGTCAGCCCGTCAGCCGATATTGATCTGGTGGTGCGGGCGATCTGTTTTTCGGCAGCGGGTACCGCGGGCCAACGCTGTACCAGCTTGCGTCGATTGTTCTTGCATACCGATGTCTATGACGCGGTCCTGCCACGGCTCGCCAGTGCCTTTGCCAGCCTGCGGGTGGGTGATCCGCTGGCGGCGGAAACCCTTGTTGGCCCACTGATCGATGCCGATGCTCTGGCGCGCATGCAATCGGCGCTCAGCGCCGCGCAGGCGGCGGGCGGCACCGTCCATGGCGGCGAGGCGCTCACCGGCGCCGATGTTTTGGATGGCGGCTTTTATGCCAGGCCCGCCATTGTGGAGATGCCGGACCACTCTGATATCGTACGGACAGAAACATTCGCGCCGATCTTATATGTGATGCGCTATGATGATCTCGATCAGGCGATTGCCCTGCAAAATGATGTGCCGCAAGGTTTATCGTCCTGTATCTTTACGCTGAATATGCGCGAGGCTGAGTATTTCTTGTCGGTTGTAGGGTCCGACTGCGGTATTGCCAATGTGAATATCGGGCCATCTGGTGCGGAAATTGGCGGTGCGTTCGGCGGCGAAAAAGAAACCGGCGGTGGGCGTGAAAGTGGCTCTGATGCTTGGAAGGCCTATATGCGGCGGCAGACGCAAACCATCAATTATGCCGATGCATTGCCCTTGGCGCAGGGTGTGAAGTTCGACCTCTAACGGCCATGAACCCGGTACCGCATGGATTTTAGCCTTGTCATCGGTTTTCTATGCGCATTATTGCGCGCCGCGCGCGTGCGCCGCTTTACGATGGTGCGCACGGGGGTTCTGGCGCTTGTGTTCCTGGCCTTTGGCACCCTTTGCGAAGTGGTGATCATTTATGTGCAGCTGTTTGGGCTCGGTGATCTGCGGGTGCTGGCTGGAACCGTGTCCCAGGTGTTGGTGGAAACGATGCTGGAGGCCTTGCCCTTCACATCTGCAGTTCTGGCCCTGCAATGGGCCCGCCAATTTTTGAGGTTGCGATGAGTGACACCCCACTGCCCACAATCCTTGTTGACGCCGACGCCTGTCCCGTCAAGGAAGAGGTGATGAAAGTGGGCTTTCGGTATAGTGTACCCATGGTGTTTGTCGCCAATACCGGCCTGCGCCTGCCGCGCCACGGATTGATTTCCATGGTGACGGTCAGTGACGCGTTTGATGCCGCCGATGCGGAAATCGCGGGCCGGGCGGATGAAAGCGCGATTGTAGTGACCGCGGATATTCTGTTGGCGGATCAGTGCTTGAAGGTTGGCGCCAGTGTGATCAATCCCAACGGCAAGACCTTCACCGCAGACATGATCGGTAGCGCCATTGCTGCGCGTGCCATTATGAATGATCTGCGCGGTGCGGGCGACCAGGGGGAGCTGGCTGGCCGCGCCACGGGCGCCCCGGCTTTTTCCAAGGCTGATCGCTCCCGGTTCTTGCAAGCCCTCGATCAAGGGGTTGTGCGGCTGAAGAACCAAGCGTCCTAAAGCCTCCCGCGAGCGGTCCGTGAATTTCTTACCAGAAGGAGAAGATTTTCCTGGAGCCTGCGCGTGCCATTGGTCCGGGTCCGTGATAGTCTATGACCAACGTCTCATTTTGGAGTGTCCGTCCATGTCTTCTGCGCAAGAACCAACCCATTTTGGCACCAATGAATTTACCAGCAATGAAAGCCTGAAGGCGCGCCGCGCCGTTGCCTTGCCGGTGGGTTTGCCCTCCAAGTCGGGCATTTATGCGGTCAAGGCGCAAGGCGCTGAGCTGTGGGATGCCGATGGTAAACGCTATATTGATTTTATTGGCGGGATTGGCGTTTTGAATGTGGGCCACGCCCACCCCAAAGTGGTCGAGGCCATCAAGAAGCAAGCCGATGCGTTTATCCATACCTGTTTTGGGATCGCCCAATATGAAAGCTATGTGGAACTGGCCGAGCGGTTAAACACCCTCGCGCCGGGACCAACACCGAAAAAAACGGCGCTGTTTAACTCCGGCGCGGAGGCGGTGGAAAATTCCATCAAATTTGCGCGGCGGATCACCGGGCGACCGGCAACCATTGCGTTTGAGGGGGCGTTTCACGGGCGCACGCTCCTCGCCTCAACCCTGACCGGCAAGGCCAAGCCATACAAGGTTGGTTTTGGACCCCTGGTGCCATCGGTCTACCATGCGCCGTACCCTGATGATTATCATGGCCTTTCAACCCAGGGCTGTCTTGCCTGTCTCGATCATATTTTCAAAACAGCCGTGGCCCCGGAAGAAGTGGCCGCGATGATTGTTGAGCCCGTGCAAGGCGAGGGCGGTTTTAACCCAGCCCCGAAGGCGTTTCTTGAGGGCCTGCGCAAAATTTGTGACGACCATGGAATTTTGCTGATTGCCGATGAAATTCAATCGGGCATGGGGCGTACCGGTAAAATGTTTGCGTTTGAGCATTCCGGCGTTGAGCCCGATATGATTTGTATCGCCAAATCAGTGGCCGCGGGCTTGCCCCTGTCGGCGCTCACCGGCAAGGCCGCGTTAATGGACGAGATTGCACCCGGCGGAATGGGGTCAACCTATGGCGGCAACCCGGTTGCCTGTGCGGCGGCGCTCGCCGTCCTCGATATTTTTGAGGAAGAGGGACTTCTTCAGCGGGCTGATGAAATTGGCGCGCAGCAGGAAGCCCGCTGGAAAGAGCTCCAGGCAGGGGTCGCCAAAGGCACGTTTGGTGATGTGCGCCGCGTGGGCGGGATGGCTGCGGTGGAAATGGTGGAGGATGACGACCCCCACCGCCCCAATGCGAAGGCGGCAGGCGCCATTTTGCTGGCGGCGCGCGAACGCGGCTTGATCATGACAACAGCCGGGTCCCATGCCCAGTGCTTGCGCTCCCTTGTACCGCTCACAATCTCCGATCGCTTGCTGGCGGAGGGTCTGGATATATTCGCCGATGCCACGCAAGCCGCACTCCAGCAGGGCGTGTAGGGCAAGCCACCGAAATTCCCGGAAAAAAACAGTCGCCGCCTCGCGATAGATAGGGGATAGAGGGATTTCAATGGTGAACTCCGAACTCCCGAACCGCTTCCCCGCGATATGATCGCGGGGTCCATGGTGCTCTGCCTACTGAGGGATTTCAATAGACTGTTGATGGGCAACGTCATGGACCTCGTGGTCTAGCCACAGCGCGGCGGCGATTGAGGCTCACCACTCAATTCCCGGGCAAGGGAAGCGTCACCCCCGAAACGCCGCCCGCAGACGCGGGAAACCGCGGTGTTTCGGGGCCTTTCGGCGGCGCGCCTTTCGCAGTATGACCAGCCACAAGACATGACAGATCACAGGCCCTATCGAGGCCACAGGATACCAAATGCTATTCACCAAAAAACTGCCCGCAGAAAAGCGGGCTGACTTTCGCGCCGGGCTCGCATCCGGGCGGCTTTTGCGATTTCCCGGGGCGTTTAACCCGCTTTGCGCGCAAATGATCGAACAAAAACAGGGGTTTGACGGCGTTTATATTTCTGGTGCCGTGATGGCGGCGGATTTGTGTCTGCCCGATATTGGCCTTGCCACCATGTCGGAGTTTGTGGATCGGGGCCAGCAGATTGCCCGGGTCACCGATTTGCCGGCCTTTATTGATATCGACACCGGGTTTGGGGAGCCCATGGCCGCCGCCCGCACCATCCGCGCCATGGAGGAGGCGGGCCTTGCCGGCTGTCATATCGAAGATCAGGTGATGCCAAAGCGCTGTGGCCATCTTGATGGCAAAGAGATTGTTACGACCGATGTCATGGTCCAGCGGGTAAAAGCCGCCGCTGAGGCAAAACGCGACCCGAATTTTGTGCTTATCGCGCGCTCCGACGCCCGTGCCATTGAGGGGTTGGATCAGGCCATCGACCGCATGAAAGCCTATGTTGACGCCGGCGCCGACATGATTTTCCCCGAAGCCATGAAGTCTGAACAGGAATTTGAAGCGGTGCGCAAAGCGATCAATGTGCCGATCCTCGCCAATATGACCGAGTTTGGCAAAAGCCGTCTCTTGTCAGTCACCGAACTTGAAAATCTTGGCTTTAACGTGGTGATTTATCCGGTCACGACGTTGCGTCTTGCCATGGGCGCGGTTGATCGCGGGCTTGATAGAATTTTGAGCGACGGTGACCAGAACGGCCTTCTCGATGAGATGCAGCACCGACGTGATCTTTACAAAAACCTTCGGTATCATGATTATAATCAGTTTGATGAAACGATTTATAATTTCCAAGTCACCGACACGCCGACAAATTAATGGCATTGGCGCGGAAGCTTTGCGGTGTCAATTTGTTCGATGAAAAGTCAGAACCATCATTATGCCGTCATTTTTGCTTCATCGCTGCGCCCGCAAAATGATGGCGGGGCGGCCTATGATGACATGGCGCAGACCATGGCAACATTGGCAGCAACGATGCCGGGCTATCTGGGCCATGTGTCGGCCCGTGATGCGCACGGATTTGGGATTACCGTTTCCTATTGGAAAAGCGAAGAGGCCATTCTAAACTGCAAACAACAGGTCGGTCATGCGGCGGCGAGAGATGCGGGCTGCCATCAGTGGTATACAGAATATTCAGTTGAGGTGACGCGGATAGAACGCGCCTACCGATGGAAGAGGAAACAGGAATGACTGATAATGAGGTGCGGTATGGCTTAGCGGGTGTACTCGCCGATGATACTGCCGTGTCAAAAGTTATGCCGGAGATTAATGCGCTTACCTATCGGGGATACAAGGTTCAGGACCTTGCCACCCAATGCCGTTTTGAGGAGGTTGCCTATCTGATCTGGAATGGCGACCTTCCCGATGCCAAAGCACTGGACGCGTTCAATGCCCTGGAAAAAAGCCAACGCGGTCTTTCTCAGGATGTGCAATCGGTGATGCGTCTGTTCAATCATGATGCCCACCCCATGGATACACTGCGCACGGCGATTTCCTTTTTGGGGCAGGAAGATCCGACAACCGATGATTCCTCCCCGGCGGGTCTTTATGATAAAGCCATTCGGCTCTACGCAAAAATACCAGAGATTGTTGCGGTGGATTTCCGGCTTCGCAACGGGAAGGAACCGATTGCGCCCACCGATGATCTCGCATTCTCTGAGAATTTTTTCCATATGTGTTTTGGGGAGGTACCCAGCGCAGAAACAGTCAAGTGTTTTGACATTTCCATGACCCTTTATGCGGAGCATTCCTTTAACGCATCAACCTATTCGGCACGGGCGATTGCTTCGTCTACGTCTGATATCTACTCGGCGGTCACTGGCGCGGTTGGCTCCCTAAAGGGCCCGCTCCATGGCGGGGCCAATGAGGCGGTGATGCACATGTTGAAGGAGGTTGGCTCACCGGCAAATGCGCGCGAATGGATGCTGGATGCGTTGGCAACCAAGAAAAAAATTATGGGGTTCGGTCACCGGGTTTACCGCTCCGGCGATAGCCGGGTGCCAACCATGACCGATGCCTACAAAAAGATGGTCGATGTGATCGATAGCGACGAAGCGCGGGCCTATTGGGAAATGTCGCAAACACTCGACAAGACAATGGTTGGGGAAAAAGGCATTTACCCGAACCTCGATTTCCCCGCCGGGCCCGCCTATTACCTTATGGGATTTGAGATCCCGATGTTTACCCCAATCTTTGTGATTAGCCGGATCACGGGCTGGACAGCCCATGTGATCGAACAATTGGGCAATAATAAATTGGTGCGTCCGCTATCAAATTATACGGGGCCGGAACAACGTGACGTTGTCGGTATTTCCTCCCGGTAACGACGCCCCAACAGGAGCAGATTATGGCTTATGAGTGCATTCTTACCGAAGTGACGGGCAATGTGGGTATCCTCACCCTCCATCGGCCCGATGCGTTGAATGCTTTTAACTTACAATTGATGGATGAAGTGACCGCCGCGCTAAAGGCTTTTGAGGCTGACGATGGTGTGGGTTGCATCATCATCACCGGCTCTGACAAAGCCTTTGCGGCGGGGGCTGACATTAAGGAAATGCAGGATAAAGAGTATATCCAGGCCTTTAAGGAAGACTTCATCACCGCCAATTGGGAGGAGGCAACGCGTTGCCGCAAACCCCTGATTGCGGCGGTGGCGGGCTATGCGCTGGGCGGTGGGTGTGAGCTTGCCATGATGTGCGATTTTATTCTGGCAGCAGAGACCGCAAAATTTAGCCAGCCGGAAGTGTCTATCGGCGTCATGCCGGGCGCTGGCGGGACGCAAAGGCTGGCAAAGTTCGTGGGCAAATCAAAAGCCATGGAATTGTGTCTGACGGGGCGCATGATGGATGCTGAAGAAGCGGAGCGATGCGGGCTCGTGGCGCGGATCCTGCCCGCGGGGGAGTTGCGCGAAGAAGCGGTCAAGACAGCACAGAAAATCGCTGAGTTCTCGCGGCCCACAACAATGCTGATCAAAGAATCCGTGAACCGCGCGTTTGAGGTTGGCTTATCCGAAGGGGTCCGCTTTGAACGTCGCGTCTTCCATTCGATTTTTGGGACCGATGACCAGAAAGAAGGCATGGCGGCCTTTCTTGAAAAACGTAAACCAAGCTTCAAACATCGTTAGCGCCTTTGTACCCAACACGTCGTTTATCACTAGGGCCGTGATAGTGGCTTACACATCATGTGCCACTTGATCCTTTGGCCCCACCGCTTAGCCGGTATCGAACATCGCTATCGTCCACGAAACAGGAAGCTTTCATGGAAAACCTCGTTCTGGCCATCACGCTTATTGGTGTTCTTGGGGTTGGGGCCCAATGGCTGGCCTGGCGGTTCAATCTGCCGGCGATTGTGCTCATGGCCATTGCCGGTATTCTGGCTGGCCCAACGCTTGGTTTGTTCAACCTCCTGCTCGGTGATGCCTATATGCCGGGCCAGCCGCCCATGGAGCAGCTGTTTGGTGATTTCTATCGTCCATTAATCGGGATTGCCGTGGCGGTGATCCTGTTTGAAGGGGGATTGACACTGAACTTTGCAGAGATCAGGGGACTGAGTAAAGGGGTGAGCCGGCTTGTTATTCCCGGTGTGCCGATCGCGTGGGCCCTGGGCACGATGGCGGCCCATTATGTGGGTGGTCTTTCCTGGCCAATCGCAATCATCTTTGCCGGGATTATGATTGTCACCGGGCCGACGGTGATTATCCCGCTTTTGCGTCAGTCAAAGCTCAAGCCGCGTCCCGCAACCCTTTTGAAGTGGGAGGGGATCGTAAATGATCCCGTGGGCGCGCTGCTCGCCGTTTTCGTCTATGAAGTCCTGACCTTTGACGCGAGCCATGGCAACCCGGCGCAAATCGCGCTTAGTCTCGTGATTGCATCGGTCCTCGCCTCCTTGTTTGGTTTTGCCCTCGGGCGGTTGATTGCATGGTTGTTCCGCCATGGCCATGTGCCGGAATATCTAAAGCCGCCGGTTCTGCTTGCCTTTGTGTTGATCTGTTTTGAGGTCGCCAATCAGCTGCAGCATGAAGCCGGCCTGCTGGCTGTGACCGTCATGGGCATGACGCTGGCGAATGCTAAGGTCGCCAGCATTAATGAATTGCGCCATTTCAAAGAGAATATCACGGTTCTTCTCGTCTCCGGTGTTTTCATCATCCTGACGGCCAATCTCACCTGGGATACGCTGGGTCAGATTGATGGCGCCATGATTGCCCTGGTGCTGACCATGCTGTTGGTTGTCCGGCCAATTGCTGTTTTTGTCTCCACACTGGGTACGGATCTTCCGTTTGCGGAACGCGCCCTGACCGCGTGGATTGCCCCGCGCGGGATCGTCGCCGTGGCGGTATCCAGCTTTTTTGGCGCATCACTGGTGGCGTCGGGATATCCCGATGGCGCCAAACTGATCCCGCTTGCCTTTTCGATGGTCTTTGCCACGGTTGTATTGCACGGCTTTACGATTGGCCCACTGGCAAAAATCCTTGATCTTGTCAGTACAACACGGCCCGGCGTTTTGGTGGTGGGGGCAAGTCCCTGGTCGGTCAATTTGGCTGCAAAACTCAAGGAATTGGATATCCCGGTGATGATTGCCGATTCCAGTTGGCGGCGGTTGCGCCCGGCGCGTTTGGCCAGTCTTGAAACTTATTACGGGGAAATCCTGTCGGAGGTGACCGAGCACCATGTGGATTTGAACCGGTTTGGGCATCTCTTGGCCGTCAGCGGTAATGAGGCTCACAATGCGCTTGTCTGCACAGATCTTGCGCCAGAAATGGGCCGTGCACAGATTTATCAGGTCAATGCCCGTGGCAAGGAAGAAGACGACCGCCAGGCGCTCTCTTATACTTTGCAAGGAAAAACATTTCTCCATACGGGCACCGGCCTCGATGAACTTTTACGGCGGCATTATGCGGGCTGGGTCTATCAGCGCACAAAGCTATCGGAGGAATATCCACCGGAAAAATATCTTGCTGACGGTCACGAGGACCGCGAGGTGATCCTAATCATCCGTGGCGAGAATATTCTTTTTGCCTCCCGCGAAGTTCCCATCAAGCCGGAGATTGGGGATGTAATCCTCGCCTATGTGCCCAAACCCAAAGACAGCCCAAAAGACAACAAGACGCAAAATCCTGGGGACGCAAACGGCGACAATGAGGCCAAGGACACCGATGGCGTCTCGCCCCTTCCTACACCGGTCGAGGCAGCGGTCGCCGGCACCTGACGTCCAGCTGTGCCATTTCGGTACAAGGGAACCCCACCCATTCGCGGCTAGGGACAGTGATCCACTATATGTTGCCTGGAATTGCTTTAACGCCGCATTAGCGCTTTTTCGCCTATTCTCCACTCTCTTTATTGGGAGTGGACATGCTTGCCACGCACATGCATCGAGGCGGCCAGGCGGGAAGCGGTAGCAACCTGGATGAATATCTGGGCAACCTTTCCGTGGCGCTTGTGCGGGCCAAGGCGGAACGCGATATCCGCAATGCGCAAGTGGCAGCGGACGCGGCCATCAGGGTACGGTCTTCTTTCCTTGAAAATATGAACCATGAGTTGCGCACCCCGCTCAACGCGATCATTGGCTTTGCGGGCATGTTACAACAGGGGGCAACCTATGATCTTTCTGAAGATCAACGCCAGTCCTATGCTGAATATATTCAGCAGTCTGCGGATCTTCTTCTCGTTCATATCAATACCATCCTGGAGACGGCGGCGCTCGATAATGGCTCGGTCACCCCCATTCAGGAGGCGGTTGACCTCGTCGATCTTGTCAATACAGCCATCAATCAGGTGGGTGTGCAAGCGCGCGCGAAGACGGTGCAGATCCGCTGCGTGTGCGGTACCGATAAGGCGACATCGGCGGCGGTTGCGGCGTCCCTGTCAAAGGCGTGGATTGATGCTGAACGCATGGGTCAGGCCATGCATCATCTGTTGGTGACGGCGATAAAGTCCTGTGAACAGGGCAGCAAGATTCTGGTCTGCATCCAGCCAAAGGGTGATGCGATGCTCAGTATCCAGATTAGAGATAATGGGCGCGGCTTTTCCGATTCTGAAGTGCAAGACGCCCTTGCCGCCTTTGGCCATACCAATCGCGGTTTGAACAAGCCCTTTGATGGGCCGGGCGTGGGCCTCGCGATTGCCAAGACCTTTATTGAAATGCAGGGCGGCACGTTTGCCATCCGCAGCCGAAAAGACAAAGGCACATTGATTACCATTGCCGTACCGGTGGCCGAGGCCATTGAGGTCACCGGAATGACGGACGATGACCAAAGCCTTGAAGCGCTCATGGACGAGCAACCGACAACCGACCTGGAAACAGAGGCGCTTGCCAAAAGCGCGTGAAGATGGCGGGCCTTACGACCGGCGATGCCAAGGGGAACACAATGTCAGAAGCCGCAATTCAAAAAAACCGTACGCTGGATCGCAGCACCAAGACGAGCGCGAACCCCAGTGCCTCGGGCGCTGGTGCGCCCACCGGGCAAATGGTTGATCCGGCGCTAACAGCGCGCTTTGCTGGCACCAAGCCATCGGACGCCGCCCTGGCGAAGGGCGCGACCACGGTGATTGGTGAGATTGTCTCCATCACCGGTAGCCACGCCTTTGTCATGTTGTATGAAGCGGCAAGTGAACGGTCTGTACAGGAACGACTGCAACTCGGCTCCATCATCAATGTTGATGCTGGCGATTATAATGTACTGGGCCTGATTGCTGCCATGAGTGTACCGGCGCCGTCTCTCGATATGGGCGCCAGCGATGTGCGTATCATGGAACTGGAGCTGATCGGGGAATTTACAAAACCGTCCCCCAAAGCCCCCGCAAAATTCCGCCGCGGGGTTTCGAATTACCCAACCCTTGGTGACAAGGTACAGGTTTCTGCGCGCAGTGAGTTGAACGCGCTTTTCGCCGTGAGTGGTAAGGCCAGCGTGCGCGTTGGTGTGGTTAAACAGGAAACGAGCATTCCCGCCACCATCAATGTGAATGATGTGTTTGCGCGCCATTCGGCCATTTTGGGGACAACGGGTGCGGGTAAATCCTGTGCCATCGCCTTGATGCTGCGCGCGGTTATTCGCCAATTCAAGAATGCCCACATCGTGATCCTTGATCCGCATAATGAATATGCCCGCTGTTTTGATGACCATGCCATGGTCTTTGATCCGGCCAATTTTACCTTACCCTATTGGCTCCTGACGTTTGATGAGTTGGTGGAGGTTCTCTACCCGGAGCGTCATGGGGCCGAGGTTGAAATTGAGATTCTTGGCGAATTGATCCCGGCGGTAAAGAAAATGGGGGCAGCGTCCACGCAAAATACCTTGCGCGCAAATTCAGACCGGCGCCTCTTTGAAGGCTCCCACGTGACGGTGGATACGCCGACGCCCTACCGTATTTCTGATCTGCTAAATCTTCTTGATAAGGCGCTCGGTGGGCTGAGCAATGCGCAGAATATGGCGCCCTATAAAAAGCTACGTAATCGTCTTTATACGATCAGTCAGGATGCGCGCTATAACTTTATGTTTGGTAGTTTGAGTGTGCAAGACACCATGGTGGAGATGCTCTCGGCGCTTTTCCGTCTGCCGGTGGAGGAATGCCCCGTCAGTATTATTGAACTGGGCGGGTTACCGGCGGAAGTTGCCCAAGTTGTTGTTTCGGTGATCTCGCGGCTTGCGTTCGAATTTGGATTATGGAGCCATGGCGCCTCGCCCATTGCCATTGTGCTTGAGGATGCGCACCGCTTTGCCCCGGCCTGCCCGGAAGAGGGATTTGCGCCCACCCGCCGGGCCCTGGCCCGTATTGCCAAAGAAGGCCGCAAATCGGGCGTATCGCTTTGGGTTGCCTCGCAACGCCCGACGGAGCTTGACCCGACAATCCTGTCGCAATGCAATACGATTTTTGCCATGCGGCTTGCCAATCAGGCCGATCAGGAGACATTGCGCGCGATCGTGCCCGATGCGTCAACCAGTCTGTTGAGCGCCCTGCCGTCTCTCGGCACCGGGGAGGCAATTGCGGTTGGTGAAGGTATTCCACTGCCAGCGCGCATCCGGTTTGATGCGCTAAAGCGCGAGCATATTCCACGTAGTCTGACCGCAAGCTTTGTTGATGGCTGGTCTGTGGAAATGGAAGAGCAAGGCTATGTGCGCCGAATTGTTGAGCAATGGCGCGCCCAACGGCTGTTAACGCCGGACCTTTAGAGCCCCACCGAAAAATTCTATTCTCGTCGTCTGCAAACGCGTTTTTCTGCGCTTCCGGTGCTCTCGTACCCATGTACGTTGCGCGCCGGTTCTCAAAAAACACGTTTTCGACAGACGAAACCGATTTTTCGGTTGGGCTCTTAGGCGACACTCAGCTTATGGATCATCCCGGCAACGGTTTCCTCCAGACGTAGGCCCGGGGGTCGCATAAAACCACGGCTGGTGACGAGCGTGCGCGCGGGGTTGGGATTGGCCTTGTCGCGCAGGGCGGTGCTGCGCAGCAGGCTCTCCAGCCGCCCGGCGAGACGATCAAGATCATCACGCCCGGCGCCGGGGACATAAAGTGCATGAATATCTTGATCCGTGCTCTCGCTTAGCGGCACAATAAAATCTGATTTGCGTACGGACCGATAGAGATGCTCGCGCACCTGACCACCAAAATTGCTGCCGAAGGGCGTCTTCTGGCTACTGGCTCCGCGCCGGGCAATATGGCGGGTTTGTAACAGGATAAAGGGCGCGGGTGTCACCGCACCATCATGGCGATCAAAGATCGAGTCCAGATGCGCGGCGATCAGATGCTGTCGCTTTCGGGCCCCAAGGGTTTGATATGCAATGAATAGAGTTTTATTCTGGTGGTGGGCACACTGAATAAAATGACGGTGGCGGGTTGCTCGCCGATGACCACTATTCAGGATTGGATAGATTTTTTCCAGGAGATCGTCCGGGGACAGGGGCCGCCCCGCCGGGCTGTCACTCGGCGGCCTTGCTGCTGCCTCGGCAATATTGATCACGGGCATTGTGTAAAAACGCTGATGGCGCCTAACAGCCCGGGCAAGGGCGTTGAGGGGGTCGCCCGTTTTCTCCGTGAGAAAAATTGCCCCGGTGAAGGTACCGCTTTCTAACGCGCGGATTGCCTGACCGGACCGGTAAACCGCACGCGCCTGGCCGCCACGCGCCTCAATCAGATTGATCAGGGGCAACATTGCTGGTCCCGGTGACCCCGCCACAAGCACGTGGTGTGGTCGGTCTTGCGCCGGGTCAAAACTGATCGATTGGGGCTTTTCGCCGGCGGTGTTGATCACCGCCGCCCGGCGGGCAACTTCCGCCTCCAGGGCAACCATGCGGTGCATTTCTTTCAAGACATGGGCAGCATCGCCGCCATTGACGTCAATTTCCGGGATGATCTCACCATGCTCAGTAAGCTGATCAAGAAAGTTGGAGTCGGTATTCCGATCCGTGATGAAGGCGAACCGGAATGGATACTGTTGCGTCTCACCCAGCAGGTGATTTTGCGCAAGGGTGCTCAACTGCGCGCGCCGCAAATCGATCAACGCAAGCCCTTGGTTGTTACCGCGAACAGCGCCGGGAACAAAACGCTGTAGCGATATCCCGCCCCGCGCGAGCGTTGCGTGGAGGTCGTCGGTGATACGCCCCATCGGTGTGACCAGCGTAATTGCCGTTGTCCGTTTCGGGTCAGGCGCGCGCTTTGCTGTAGGGCGGTGGATAGGGTGTGTCATATTGATCCCGCGCAACCGAGGCGACCGGCGCAACCGGACACAGCCCTCGTGAGAATTTAGCGGTTCGTGCCGCTTTGCGTGGGGGTATTCAAAATCCGGGCCGCATCTTCCGGGGTGAGGATCAACGCCGCCGGATCGTCTTGGTTTACGCCCTCTGCGGCGTCGCGCGCGGCTTGCGCTTGCTCCTCGGCCTCGCGTTGCCGGCGTTGTTGTTCCTCAAACGCGGCAACGGCAACGGCGGCCCGCTCTTTGTCGGTCGCTTCAAGGCTCGGATCCTCATAGAGGCAATAGTCCTTCAGATCGCCCTCAAGGCCGCGGGTGCGCGCGTCTTCCTGCGCCTGGTAGCAGGGCAGGGCGGCCAAAAATTCCTGCGGATGGCTGGCGGGACCGCTGCGATGAAAAAGCCGGGCCACGTCGACGCCCACATAACGCCAGTGCCAGGGCTCAAAGGTATCCTTACCCGGCAGATAGCGATTGCCTTTCGGATAAGACAGGATGAAGCCGTAATGATGGGCATTCTCCTGAAAACACGTAAAGGCGCGGTCGCGCTCGCGCATAAAACTGCCATTGATATCAATGTCGATGCCAAGACCCGTCTGGTGCTCTGAATAGCCTGGCGGTGTTACTGTGCCGCGATGGCGTAAACGCTGAAATAGGGACGCTTGCGTTTTGTAAGCCCGATAACCGGAACGCAGGGACAAGGCGCGGTCATTATCCTGCGCACTGCAAACGGCTAAAAGTTCGCGCAGACGACCGGGCAGTGTTGCGCCAACACTTTCCTGCCAGTTTTCCGGATCATCCGCAGCCAGACGAATTTTCATTTCGTCAAGCGCCGGGTCTTTGCTCACCGGAATGCCAAAGTCTGCCGCACGGACAAGATCGCCCGGCGCGTAGGAGGCGGGTAACGCCACGGTTTTGCTCACTGGCCGGGCAATGGTGTGGTCGGTTCCCGCCGAGGCGTTAGCGTCGAGCGCAAAGATCCGGGCCCGCACAAGACGGGCCATTTGCGCGCGCAACGCGGTGGCATGGCTAACCATGCCGCGCCGTTCGTAATTGTCGGCGAGCAAGCCCATGACAAATGAACGCTCGGCAGAAATGGGCGTCGCGCGCGTCCGGTTAGGGGCTTCGCTTTCCTTCAGCGCATTGGCGTAAAGCGTATGGGCATTCAAAAACCGCCCCCGGCTCGTGAAGGCGGGGCCATAGGCGAGGGCGCGGTCCATGGCATCAAGGGGCGGCGTGACGGGGTCACCACTGCGCAAGCCGGTGAGGGTGTTGCTGGATGCCGATGCGGGTGCGGCTGACGCGTCATTCAGTGTAGGGCTACCCTGATAATCGCGATACTGACAGGTTTGTGCCAACGAAATGGGCGCGCGCGCTTCGGGCTGGGCTGCATAGCACTCAAGCGCGGCGAGGAAGGCTTGCGGTGCCATGGGCGAGCCGAGTTCGCGGAACAATTGCGCTGCGTCCCGGCCCACGAACCGCCAATGCCAGGGTGCAGGCTGCCATGGGGGAGGTTGTGATGGGAGTGCATCGGCGCCAGCGGTAGTCCGGTGACCCGTGAGTGAGGCGATGAACCCGAAGCGATAGGCATTTTCGGTAAAACAGAGCCAGCTTTCATCGGCGGTGCGCATGCGCCGACCATTGACTTCGAAATCAACCGCAAGGCCCAATTGATGCTCGGCCTGGGCGGCGGGTGAGGGGTATGCATGGGCCGCTTTGGTGTGGGCGCTGTCCTGCCCGGCGTCATGATAGCCCGCCGCCACGGCAATGACCTCGCCGCGCGCCAGGTCCGCGCAATAGGCCATCATCCGCGACAATTGAATGGGCATATTGGCATATTCATCGCCGGGAATTGCCTCTTTTGCCAAACGCAATTTTACCGGGTTAGCGCTTGCGCTTTTTAGCGTGTCGTCTTCATTGTTGGAAATGTCACGCCGACGGTTGATCCGCACAGGGATGGCATAAGCTGAGGCCCGTACAAGATCATCAGGCGGCGTCAGGGTTTGTGTGCTGCCTGCCTCGGTGCGCCCTGCCAAAACCGGTTGTGTAATGTCTGCGCGATTAGCCGCTATGTCCTGTCTGATCTCCTCAAGATAGCGTGCCGTGCGCGCCAGCGTTTGCTGGCGGCTGTCTTGCAATTGCGCCTGAAAATGATTGCGCAAGGCAAGGCCTTCCGTATACCGACCTTGATGCACATAAATATCGGCAAGGTGGGATAGATAAAGCCCCAGATGCTGCGTCGCCATATCTTCGATTGCGTCGGCCCCGTTCGGCTCTTCGCGCCTGGCGGGCACCAGCGCGCCATGCTGGCTTTCCTCTGCCCGCAAGGCGCCTAGCATAAGCGCTTCGGCATCGTCGGTGCGGCCCAGTCGTTGATAAAGCGGCGCAAGGATCAGGGCCACATGGGTAAGATCACGGGCCGTGTTGGGCAGGAGCGCAAGGCGGCTTTCATAGGCTGCCGAGAGTAGTCCCGCCCCGGCATAAAGGTGCGTCTGGTGAACGGCGTAAAAACTGCCAAGGGTGAGCATCTGCTGGGCCGAGGCAAGTTGTCCGGCCACATCACCGCGCAGGCGGCTGCCCGCGCTCACAAGCGGCAGGGTTTGCGCGAAAATATCGCCAGCAGCCAGCACAGCCTTCCCATAGGCCGGGGCGAGACAAGCACGGCCGGACGGTGCTTTGGGTTGCGTGTTACCGCCGAGGTCAAGCGGGTCTAATACTAAAAAGTCTTGGCACTGATCATCGGGCATTTGAAACGCCCCATCCCCCGATAGCTCAAGAAAGGACGCAAGGATCGCAACACCCTTGGCAAGGTCGCCAGCCAAAAGATGGGCCTGGGCCAAATCACTTTCGAGGGCAAGCCGATCAAGCGGGCTAAGATTACGCGACGGCGCATCACTCAGCACCGTTTCGAGAAGCGTAACGCTGCGGCGATGGTTGCCCAGACGCCGTTGCGCCCGGGCAAGGCGATGGCGCACCGCGTGCGGATTGATTGCCGGAACAGATGGTTGTTGAACCAGTCTTTGCAGAGGGTGTGGAGCCGGACGATCTAGCAGGGTGAGAAGCCGTTCACCATGATGCACCGCACCGTGATGATCACCGCGGGCCAGCGCCCCGGTAAACTGATTAGCCACATGGCTGGGGCTGTTCGCATTTACCCACAGGCGCACGCCGCCATAGCCCGCCGCCAGGACGCCAGCGACAACCAGACAGCCAACCAAAAAGGCGCGGGTTGCCCTATGCGCCATGATTTGCGCCTCTTTCTTTGCCAACCTGAAAACGGTTCATGTTTGCGACCAACGTCCCCATTCTTGTCCGCAGTCCAGTTTGTGAGTCACCCCTTGCGCAAAAACTAGCACGCCTTTGACAGGACCGCGAGCGTGGAAAGAGTATTCCGGCGGGCAGCGTTGCTGCTTGACGGCCCGGGCGCCGACCGCCAAGGGAGGGGCATGGACCATAACAGCACTCCAACCCCCAACGCAGCCACCGGTCGGCGGCGCCTTTATCTTATGCGCCACGGCCATGTTGACTATTTTGCCGCTGGGCTATCGGACCCGCGCCAAGTGCCCTTGACCAAGGAGGGGCAAAGCCAAGCCCGGGCCACGGCAACGGCGCTCGCCAACGTGCCGTTTGATTTCGCGGTTTGCTCTGGCTTGCCGCGCACCCGCGAGACGGCGCAATTGGTGCTCGCCGAACAAAAAGCCAGCGGCGATCGCGTCCCCGCTCTCGAAGAGGATTTGCGGTTTGAGGAGTTAAAAAGCGGCTGGATCAAAGCCGGATCGCGCGAGGAGCTGGCGGCCCGTCTTGCCTATTGCTTTGACGATGCCCACGACCCGAATGCCCGGTTTTTGCCCGATGGGGAGAGTTTTGGCGAAGCCGAGGCCCGCATTGTTGATGGGCTCACCAGCATGCTCACCCAGGGAGCATGGAAAACCGGCTTGCTCGTAGCCCATGAAGGGGTGAACCGGCTGATCCTGGGCTGGGCCAGCGGTGGGGGCTTGGCGACCATCGGCGCGTTCGAACAGGATTTATGCGCTGTCAACATTATCGATTTTGACATCACCCCGGCGCAAACCAATAGCGAAGCGCGGCCACGTTCGGCGGCCAACGGCGTCCAGGTGGAGCGCGCCATCCTCAAACTGGTGAATGTGACAGCCTATGACCCGGTAAAAGAGGGCCTGCGCAAAACCTGCCTTGAGCATCTTTTTGACGTCGATTTTGGCGCATCACGCCCACCCCGCGCGCCATAATAGGGCGCAAACCGGGCAATATCTGTCGCCAAAACACACTGGCCCAGACTTTTCCGCAACCGGCCATGCTTTACCGGTTGTCAAGCGGGGCGGCCCGCCTTTAACCTTTCGTTAAGTTGGGTTTTTGGAGTGGTATTATGCCGTATGGGGTAAAGCGTGGGTTGAAGACGCCGGGTGAATTCGCCATGGGCGATATTATGGGCCTGGCCCTGTCCGGGGCGGCGGGCATCGTGGCGGCGCTCATCACCGATTATCAACAGCAGGCGGAAGCCTCGGCGCTCTATACGCTTAACCATTGGTCGGTCTCGCTGGGCTCGCTCATTGGCTACACAGAAATTCCCCTTTGGTGGGTCATTGCCGGGCTCGTCTCCGTGGGGGCTGGCTCGATTTTCTATTTTCAGCCCATTACGCGCCAGGGGGCCTTTGCCCAGGGGTTTGGCCTTCTTGCGGTGATTATGACGGCCATTCCCGCCGACCTCGCCTCGGGGATAGAGGATATTGCGAACGATTCAAACTTGCCGGGTCTCGGCGCACCCCTATCAACCGATCCGGTTCCGGCTGATGCCGATCCCGCTAATCCGGTACCCACTAACCCCGTACCCTCTGACTCCGTACCCACTGATCCGAGGCCAGAGGGCGAGGATATACCCGTCATTGACGCTCGGTTTGCCCCGGGTAACGCCGCCAAAGTGGCCAGAACTCTCCATATGTCGGCGCCCGTTCCAGCAATTGATACGCGCACCATTGAACGCGAACGCGGCCACGACGCCGGCGTGATCAAGGCTGCGGTAACCACAGTCGCGCTGGAGCGCGACCCCGACGGACCGGCATCCTACACGGTGCGGCTCTATATCAAGTTCGAAGACGGCTGGCCTGGTGACGTCAATACCCTCATCCGGCGCGGCTTGCTGCGCGGGCGGCTCCATAATCGCAGTACCGGTGAGACCTTCAATCTGTTCCGCACGGCGGGTGGTAAACTGCGCAAACGCGGCGGTGATACCTTGATTATTGATGCCGGGGTTCCTGCGCGTTCGGCGGAGGCTGAATTATGGGTGCGCATCGAATGTTCGGGCCATAAGATTGAAGAGCAATCGGCAAAGGCCCGTTTGGGGCGCCCGCTGGAATGGCGCATCAATGTGAAAAAGTCCTCGACGCCCCTGTTTATACAGCGTTTGGGCCGCGTTTATCGCTATTAAATCGGCAGCTCTCATCATGGGCTGTGCGTGATCTTTCCTCAGCGCAGCCCGATGCCATTTTAATTTCGCAATTGATCGTTAATTAGAAGGGCATGGCAGACATATCCTTTCCCCAAACCGATCCCGAAAATACCGCGAACACTGGTCCCCTGTTCGGGGAACCGCTCGCGCCGTGCCACCCCAATGAAGCGGCCGTCACTGCGCTTGCAACCCGCCGGTCAACCCAGGCTGATCTTTTAACCGGGCCCGGACCAACCATTGATGAGCTTGATACCCTGTTAAAGATCGCGGCGCGGGTGCCCGATCATCGGCGCGTATGCCCATACCGGTTCATCACTTTTGCTGGTGAGGCGCGGGCCCGGGCCGGCGCGATCCTCGCAGAGGTTTATGGCACCCATCATCCGGAGGCTGACGATGCCCAGCGCGCAAAAGAGCGCGGTCGCTTTGAACGAGCACCCATTATTGTGGCTGTGGTCTCCGCCGTTGATGAAAACCACCGCACGCCAGTCTGGGAACAGGTGCTGACCGCCGGTGCGGTTTGCCAAAACCTCCTCCTTGCCGCCAGCGCTTCGGGATTTGCGGGCCAGTGGCTCACCGAATGGTACGCCTATGACCAGGAGGTCCTGTCCCGATTTGGGGTGCAGGCGGGGGAGAAAATTGCCGGATTTGTCTATTTGGGCACCGCCCGCGAATGGCCAAAAGAACGCAAACGCGCCGACCATCGCGCGCTGGTCACGGCCTTCGTCTGATGGCTGTGTTCCAACAAGGCCGTAGGCGTTTTTTGTGCGTTATCATCGCCCTTGTGTGCGCCACCGTGTGCGGCCTCGTTTTTGCTGGACCAGAAACAGCGCTGTTGGCACGCGCGCAGACCGCGCCGGTGGGCGTAGCCGACCCCGAACCCGCCCGCACCCCTACCTCTAACACTGATATCGCGTGTACAGATCAACGCTGGAAAGGAGCAGGCTATACGGTTTGTACATTTTTCCTGTCCCGCGACACCATCTCGCTTTTTTTGAAAGGGGAGAATGGCGACATCTTTGCAACCTTTGACCGGCTTGCGCGGTCGCGTGCGGCGCGCGGGGAGATGCTGGTTTTTGCCGTGAATGGCGGCATGTATGGGCGCGGCCGGTTGCCCATTGGCTTGTTTGTTGCCGACGGACAGACCCTAAAAACCATCAACACAAAGGACGGTTATGGCAATTTCCATCTGATGCCAAATGGCGTCTTTTATACCGAACGCGCGCGTGATGGAACCGTCAGAGCAAGGATCAAAACCACACCGCACTATATGGCGCAACCGCAGGCCCCGATCATTGCCACCCAGTCCGGGCCCATGCTGGTGATTAACGGGGTCTTGCATCCGCGTTTTCTACCCGACAGTACGTCCCGCAAACGACGCAACGGGGTGGGGGTCAGCGCCGATGGATCGACGGTCTGGTTTGCGATCAGCAATACGCCTGTGCGGTTCCACGATTTTGCCACCCTTTTCCGCGACGCCATCGAGGCGCGTGATGCCCTGTTTCTCGACGGGGAGGTTTCAAAACTTTACGCCCCTGGCCTTGGTCGCCACGATCGGGGCTTGCCCATGGGGCCAATTCTCGGCGTGACCCGGCCGGTGGGACCAACACCATAAGAACGCCCGCGTGGTTGGCCTCGTCATGGCGGGCAAAGCCATGATAGGATGCAGCCAAGGAATAAGGAGACAGGTCCATGGCGACACCGCAAATCGTGGCAAGTGAGCGTTATTCGCGGGTTGCGCAGGTCCTGCACTGGATCATCGCCCTACTGATCATTGGTCAAGTTATTGGGGGTGTTGCCATGACAAAAATTCTCTCGCGCACTGATGCGTTGACCTTTGAAATTTATCAGCTTCACAAGTCTTTTGGCATCACTATCCTGATTCTGTCGTTTGCGCGGTTGGGCTGGCGCTTGACCCATCGGCCACCGGCCCTGCCGAGCGTTATGCCCGATTGGCAAAAACGGATCTCGCATCTCACCCATGTGGCGTTTTATGGGTTTATGATCCTGATCCCCTTATCCGGCTGGGCCATGGTGTCGGTCTCGCCTTATAACATTCCCACGGTCCTATTTGACGTTATTCCCTGGCCGCATTTGTCGTTCTGGGAAGGTGTGGCTGATAAAAAGCCAGTGGAAACGCTCTTCAAACAGCTCCACGAAATCATGGGGCTTATGATGGTTGCGCTGCTTGCGCTGCATATTGGGGCCGCCCTCAAACATCACTTCAAGGATCGCGACGGTGTTCTCGCGCGCATGGTACCCGGGTTACATCAACCTCGCGCGTGAGGACACTGACCTTCCCTGTACGAACCGAAACTGTTGAAAGGGTTTCCCATGTCTTATCGTTCTACTTTGCGTCTTTCTTTCCCCGTCTTGGTGATGACTGTCCTGGCCGCTTGCGGCGGGTCTGCTGCGCAAGACGCAGCACAAGGTCAAGCTGCACCAAGTGGAAGCGAGAGCGCCGCGACGTCTTGGGATGGGCGCTGGCTGGTCGATGCCGATGGCTCAACCCTCAGCTTTACCGGCAAGCAAAATGGCAAGGCGTTTACCGGACAATTTCGTGACTTTGAGGCCGATATTCGTTTTGACCCTGACAATCTCGATGATGCGGCCATTATGGTGACGGTGACCATGAAGTCAGCAAAAATCGGTGACCGCCAAAAAGATTCGGCGTTGCCCGGTGGGGACTGGTTTGCGGTGAAGGAATTTCCGCAGGCTGTTTTTCAAAGCGACGCCATTACCGCTGGCCCCGATGGCGGCTATATGGCTGAGGGGACGCTGACGATGCGCGATGCAACGAAAGACCTTGCGCTGCCCTTTACCCTCGATATTGACGGCGATGAGGCAACTGCGCGCGGCGGCACCACAATCATCCGCACAGACTTTGGTGTGGGCCAGGGCGAATGGCAATCGGGCCAATGGGTTGCCCTTGATGTGGATATTGATTTTGAGATTACCGCCACGCGGTAGCTGGCCCGGTTGAGATAGCCAAAAGCGCCCTCAATGTGCCGATAAAAATCAGACTTTGGCGAGGGTTGCCCCTGATGGCGAGACAGGGTCTGCGAGGCCTTTGTCCGTACCCATCAACCGATCCCAAAAGCGAAAGTAGAGCCCATAATTCGCGTTGTAATCGCGGTGGTGCACATTGTGATGGCTGGCAGAAATTAGAAGCCGACCCACTGATCCGTCCGTGACCATGCGGGGCAAAATCTCCCACCCCGCATGGTTGATAACACTGCAAAGCGTCATGAAAATCAGGAGGAAGAACACAGCGCCCGCATGGATGGGGATGAAAAATGCGCAAACGGGCAGGAGCCACGCCGATAAAATCGCCTCCCACGGATGAAAAGAAAACGCCGCCCAAGGGGAGGGTTGGCGCGACCGGTGGTGGGTAAGATGGGTTGCCTTAAAAAGCGCAGGCAAATGCATCAACCGATGGGTCCAGTAAAAATAGGTATCATGTATAAAAAGATAGGTCAGTATGCTGAGGGGTATTAGCATAAAGCCAAGAGCTGAGGGCGTGCCGGTATAAATTGCAGTGTGGCCCGCCTTAAACGCCTCCATGACAATGGCACCGGGCACGGCATAAATCATGGAGGAGACCAAAGACATCTTTACCTCGTGGCGCACCACATCGCCTTGCGGGGCCCGCGGGGATAGACGACGTGCACGGACCCTTTCCGCCGGGCGTCCCCACAACAGAAAATAGAAAAGACCCGCCACGATAAAATATCGCAGCCAGATAATGCCGGTAAGCAAGCCATAGGTGGTCAAAAGATCAGCCTGTCGCATGAAGGGGGGCAAGCTTGTGAAAAGTGTTTCCAGCACAGAATTTTCCAATGGGCGTTTGTCGTCTTAGACACGTTTACGGTTGCGCACGTTTTTCAGCCGTCTGGCACAGTGCCGCAGGGCTTTGGAGGTGAGCCAGGGGACTGTCACCCCGCTAAGACATCTTACCTTGTCTTTCGGGATTTACGACTGCAAAATATGGAAATGGTGGTCCATTGTGACCAAAGCGCATCGTCGTCTTTTTCGCGCGCTCAACGAATGCGAAATCCCTATCAATCCGGCGGGGCAAAATGCCCGTATATGCAGCAAGATAAAACGCGGTAGTTTGCGGCGAGGCATGGGGTCAAAGAGCGGCGCTGAGCTCCGTGGTGAGTCATAAATTTGGGCGACAGGGCTCAGGAAGAGAACCAGGGTAACAATGACAAGAACAGCAGCAGTGATCGGGTCTGGGTTTGGCGGTCTGGCATTGGCCATCCGTCTGCAATCGGCGGGAATTAAGACCACTGTTTACGAACGGCGCGATAAGCCCGGCGGCCGCGCTTACGTCTATGAAGACCAGGGCTATACTTTCGATGCGGGCCCCACGGTGATTACCGACCCTACGGCTCTTGAGGAGCTTTGGGCGCTGTCCGGGCGCAAAATGGCCGACTATGTGGAGCTGTTGAAGGTTGACCCGTTTTATCGCCTGCTGTGGGAAGACGGATATTCCTTTGATTATTGCAGCGACGAAAAGGCGTTGCTGGAGCAGATTCGGGCCAAAAACCCCGCTGACGCCGAGGGGTATGTGAAATTCCACGAATATTCCGAGGTTCTTTACCGCGAGGGCTACGAAAAACTCGGCGCAGTGCCCTTCCTGAATTTCTGGACCATGATCAAGGCAGCGCCGGAGCTTGTGGGCTTGCAAAGCTATCGCAGCGTCTATTCGCGCCTGAGTGATTTTATCAAAGACGAGCAATTGCGGCAGGCTTTTAGTTTTCACACATTGCTCGTGGGCGGTGACCCGTTCAAAACCTCGGCGGTTTATGCGCTGATCCATGCCCTCGAACGCAAATGGGGCGTCTGGTTCCCGCGCGGCGGGACCGGCGCGTTGATCCGCGGCATGGTCAAACTGTTCGAAGATTTGGGCGGCACCGTTAGAATGAATGCGGCGGTTGCAGAATTGACCGAAGAAAACGGCCGTCTTGCTGAGGTCATCCTGGAAGATGGTAGCCGCGAGCGGTTCGATGCGGTTGGGTCCAATGCCGATATTGTCCACACCTACGAAAAGCTGTTGGGCAAGAATGAACGCGGCCCGCAAATGGCAAAACGCCTGAAATCGAAGCGGTTTTCCAACTCTCTTTTCGTTGCGTATTTCGGGTTGAAAAACCAAACCGAAACACTGGCGCACCATTCAATCCTGTTTGGCCCGCGCTACCGCGAACTGATCTCGGAGATTTTTACCGGCTCCGAATTGCCCGATGATTTCTCGCTTTATCTCCATCGTCCCACGGCCACGGACCCTGGCCTCGCGCCGGAAGGGTGCGACGCCTATTATGTCCTCGCGCCGGTGCCCAATACCCGCAATGTGCCCATCGACTGGTCCGTTGAGGGGCCGAAATATCGTGATAAGATTTTCAACTATCTGGAAGAGCGGTATATTCCGGATCTGTCGAAAAACCTGGTGACGTCGCGGATCTTTACGCCCGATGATTTCACAACCGAATTGAATGCCTATGCGGGCTCGGCCTTTTCAATTGAACCTATCCTGACCCAGTCGGCTTATTTCCGAGTGCATAACCGCGATGACCGGATCCCCAATCTTTACTTTGTGGGTGCCGGTACGCATCCGGGTGCGGGTATTCCGGGGGTTGTGGGCTCGGCCAAGGCAACCGCCGGTCTCATGCTTGAGGATATGGTAGACGTGCGTCAGGCGGCGGAGTAATCTTCGGCCCCATGGGCGAAAATAGACGCGGTTCGGTTTCACACACACTGTCAGGGCAGGCGCCCCCGATGGGCGATCTGCCGGATACTGATCTCTTGGCCGCCGAGATTTTAACGCGCCACGGCGAAGAAACCATCGCCAAGGGCTCGAAAAGCTTTGCGCTTGCCTCGCGGCTTTTCCGGCCAACCATGCGCGATCATGTGCGGATGCTGTATGCCTGGTGTCGCCATTGCGATGATGTGATTGACGGGCAGGATCTGGGCGGTGACGCGCCGGATGCTGATCTGAGCGCCGAAGAACAGGCCGCAAGATTGGACGCGTTGCGCCGCTTTACCCGCGCAGCCCTGGCGGGCACACCCACCGGGCATCCGGCCTTTGATGGTTTTTCTCTGGTGGCGCGCGCCCATGAAATGCCGGCGCAATATCCGCTCGATCTCCTTGATGGTTTTGCCATGGATGTGGCCCGCCAATCCTATGACAGTCTCGATGATACACTGGAATATTGCTACGGGGTTGCCGGTGTCGTTGGCGTCATGATGGCAATTGTCATGGGGGTGCGCGCCGATGATCATGCCGTCCTGGATCGCGCTTGCGATCTTGGCCTTGCCTTTCAACTGACCAATATCTGCCGCGACGTTGCCGATGACGCACGGGCCGGCCGCGTTTATCTGCCCGCCGCGCATCTTTGTGCCCACGGGGTTGAGCCAACGGCGCAGGGCATCCTTGACCTTGATAACCGGGCCGCGCTTGCCGGGGCGGTCAGTGAAATTCTCGATATTGCTGATCTTTATTATCGCTCCGCCACGGCGGGCATTGCCTTTTTACCAACACGGGCCGCGGCCGCCATTGCGGCGGCGCGCAATATCTACCGCGATATCGGGCGGCTTATCCGCGCGCGCGGCGCCGCGGCGTGGGACCAACGGGCCTACACGTCAAAACGTCAAAAAACCTGGCTGGCGTTGAAAGGGTGTGCCGAGGCTGTGCCCCATCGCTTGCGCGCACCGGCGGCGCTCCCCCCGTCGCGTGATGGGCTATGGTCGCGCCCCGTCTCCCGGCCGATCGCCCAACCAATCGTCAAGCCGGTTGGCGCGGCCCATTCCCCAACCCGGTAACGTTGGCGCATTCCGTAGTCTTTCCTCGCGTTGAATCCGTCAGTGCAATCTTTGGCAGTCGTGGCCTTTTTGCGGGACATCGCCATCCGTTTGTGCTTTGACAGCGCGGGCGTTTGGCCCATCCCAACCTCTCTCTGGTGAACCGGCAAGGCATCATGTGCTGCGACGGTCAATGACGAAAAAAAATCTTGTTCTGCGCGTGAAGGGAAAATGCCATGGCTGACGTTGCCGTGATTGGTGCCCAATGGGGTGACGAAGGCAAAGGCAAAATTGTCGATTGGCTCAGTGCTCGGGCCGATGTTGTTGTGCGGTTTCAGGGTGGGCACAATGCCGGCCACACGCTGGTGATTGATGGCACCGTATACAAACTATCCTTATTACCCAGTGGGGTCGTACGCCCCAACAAGCTTGGCATCATCGGCAATGGTGTCGTGGTTGATCCGGTTGCGCTCCTGACAGAAATTGAGCGGGTTCAGCACCAGGGCGTCAGCGTAACGCCCGATAGCCTGATCATCGCGGACAATGCCTGCCTTATCTTGCCGGTCCATCAGGAACTTGACGCCCTGCGCGAAGGGGCCAGCGCCCGGCGCAAAGGCGGGGTTCGGATTGGCACAACAAAACGCGGGATTGGCCCCGCCTATGAGGATAAGGCCGGGCGCCGCGCCATCCGAATGGTTGATCTGGCGTCCCCGGGCACGCTGGCGCAAAAGATTGAAAACCTGCTGGTGCATCATAACGCGTTACGCCGCGGCTATGATGCGCCCATGCTCAATGTTGATGATGTGCTCCCGGTACTGAATGATTGTGCCGATAAGCTGTTACCCTTCATGAAGCCAGCCTGGCGCGAACTACAAGCTTTGCGAAAACGCGGCAAACGGATTCTGTTTGAGGGGGCGCAAGGGGTGCTGCTTGATGTTGACCATGGCACCTATCCTTTTGTCACCTCATCAAACACGGTGTCGGGGCAGGCGGCGGCCGGTAGTGGCCTTGGTCCGCATGCGGTAGATTATGTGCTGGGTATCGTCAAAGCCTACACAACGCGGGTGGGGGAGGGGCCTTTTCCCACCGAACTCTCCGACGCGCTCGGCCAACGTCTGGGTGAGCGTGGCCACGAATTTGGCACAGTCACCGGTCGCCAACGGCGGTGTGGCTGGTTTGATGCAGCCTTGGTCCGCCAGTCATTGAAAATTTCCGGCGTCAGGGGTATTGCGCTCACGAAACTTGATGTGCTCGACGGGTTTGACAGCTTGCAGGTGTGTACTGGCTACCAGATTGATGGTCAGTATTATGACTATCTGCCCGCCGGGATGGATGCACAGGCGGCGGCCCGGCCCGTCTATGAGACGCTTCCCGGTTGGCAGGGCTCAACCGAAAAAGCACGGTCCTGGGCTGATCTGCCCGCTGAAGCGGTGAAATATGTGCGCCGGATTGAGGAATTGATCGAGACGCCGGTGGCGCTTGTCTCCACCAGCCCGGAGCGTGATGATGTTATTTTGATGCGCGATCCGTTTGAGGATTAGGGCTGGCGTCGTCAGGGGGAAAGCAATCGCCTCCTCCCGACTTGATAGCGTAGTTCAGGATAATCTGCCTACTGAGGGCTATCAATAGATTGCCTTCGAGCACCGTCGTGGACCCTGCGGTCAAGCCACGGGCAGGCGTGGCGAAGGAAGTGTCGCCCATGATTACAGGTCAGTGATTATAGGCCAATGATTATAGGCCTGGGGCCCGCCTCACAGACCGCTCACACACACGTCATTGCCATCGCGCGAGGGTGATTTGAATGTGAGCCGATCACCACCTACCTCTTTGTCATCAGGCGGCACCGTGGATACTGAAATCCGCGCCGCCCCATTGAGGAGAAAAATAATGACCCGATCCATGAAACAATCCGCCGCCGCCCTTGTAACCGCCGCTCTCGTGAGCACTGTTACCATGATGAGCGCACCCGCTTTCGCCAGCACAAGCTTTGCCAATACAACAATTGCCAGCGCCGCCGCCGCTACAGAGGTTGCGGGCCCAACAACACTAGCCTCCGGTGTGTGGACCAAAAAATCGTTTCGGGTCAGTGGTGACTGGTCCATCTATGAAAAAGACGGGCAGACCTTCATTGAATTGTCAGATGATTTCAAAACGAAGAAAGCCCCTGACCTGAAAATCTTTCTCTCCACAAAATCCGTCGATGCTGTCAATGGCCGGAACGCCACAGAAGGCGCCATCTTGATCGCCCCGCTCACCAGCCATAAGGGCGGCCAGGTTTACCTTGTGCCTTCGACCATTGATGTGAGTGATTACGAATCGATCCTGATCCATTGCGAGGCCTATTCCAAATTGTGGAGCGCCGCCACGCTTTAAGAGTAACACGTAAATTGCCTTGACTACCCTCCCTCCAGACCCTTCAGCCCCGGCAAGTGCCGGTGCTTCTTTTTATTGGAAAAGATAGAGAACGGCGCTGATGGTGAGAAGTGAGGCGAGGGTCGTCATGCCAATGGCCGTTGTCGCCTCGCTTATATAACGCCCCCGCGCGCTCGCCGATAAATAGACAACAACCCCGCTGGGCAAGAGCGTAAACAGCATCATCGGCCCCACATAATTCGGGTTCGTGATCCCGGCAATCTGTAAGCCGATAAAGGCGAGGACGGGGAGCAACCCCAACTTAAACAGCAGAATATGCAGGGTCGGCAGGGATATAAGCGCGCGCAGCGCCATGGGCACCGTCGCCAGAAACAGGCCAAGGGAAAACAGTGCAACGGGCCCGGCGGTGGCCCCCACAAGGGTGATCAGCCTTCTGATTACTGGCGCAATCTCCAGCGGTAAAAGGCTGAATAAAAGGCCGCTCACAATGGCAATAATCAGGGGGTTGCGGGCCGGCCGTGATAACAGCGAGCGTAAATCGCCGCGCAAGCCGGTCTTGGCCTCGTCAACGCGCCCGGCAATTAGAATCGAGCCAAGCGTCAGCACAACAACCCCTTCGGTCAGCATCAAGATCACATAGGGCGGGCCCCACCCCTCAATCGATTGCGCCACCGGCAGGCCGAGGAAAACCGCATTACCTAACGTTGTGGCAAACGCATGAACCCCCGCGTCGGGACGCGGCAGGGCGAAAAAACGTCTCGCCATGCCATAGGCCGCAAACATGGTGATTAAAGCCGCACACAGATAAACAAGGAGATAGGCCAAACCCGGAAATACATCAATTCGGGTGAGTGCCATTAAGCCAAACAGCGCCGTTGGCATGGAAATGTTGAAAACATATTTGTTCAACGTCACCACATCACTCGCGCCAAACAGGCCAAAGCGGCCTGCACAAAAGCCGGCAAGAATGATCGCAAAAAACGGAAAAGAAATGAGGAGCGCCGCCATAGTGCTCCCCTCTTATGGCAATGGGGGGCACGGTCAATGCCAGTGATCATCCGCCATTCGCCCGATGGGCTGCGGCGTTGTGCATGGCCCGAATTAGGGAAAAAAGGCTCGAGTGGCAGGCATATTCCCGGCGGCTGGGGGGCGATAAAAACCGGAACATCAACCCACCACTCGATAATCAACATATAGAAATCAATTGGGGCGCCATCGCGGGTACAATTTGTCAATATATTGAAATCATTCACACAATTGCGAGCGGTGGGCGCACCAAAAGGTCCAAAAAGGGGGTTGCCTCAATGCCGCTTGTTGTCAACACTGTTGGAGATGAAGAATTCAGGTTCACCCGCCCCCGCGCCCTTAAAACTGGTCAGTACCGGGCCAGAGGGTCACGCGCATAAGCCTGCGCATGCGCGCAAGGCAACTGAGCCGGTGTGTTTTACCCGCGCGGAACTGAGTGTGATTTTGAATCTTTACGGGCAATTTGTTGCGGCTGGGGAGTGGCGTGATTACGCCATTGATACGCTCGGCGATGCGGCGGTCTTCAGTGTCTTTCGCCGCGCGTCGGAGGCACCGCTCTATCGGATTGAAAAACGCCCTAAACTGGCCCGGCGCCAGGGGGCGTGGCTGGTGCAGGCGGCAAATGGCGCGAATTTGCGCCGCGGGCATGAGTTAAAATCAGTGCTGCGCGTTTTTGACAAGCAACGCCTGCGTCTGGCGCCCTAAGACTATCAGTTTGCGGATAATCACACCCTATAATTGTCACAGCGCTAGGCGGTTGCCCCGGCGTGGCGACGCCCGGATAGGCGGGAACGGGCATATTCATAAGTGTCAAAAAAGACCTGGCGTTGGGCATGACTGCCGCCAATCGATTGCACATTGGCAAGCGCCGGGCGCATCAGGGTTACGGCTTCGCTAAAGTTTTCCTGGGCAAAACGCGCAACACCGCGGGCCAGCGGCGCGCAAACCCCTTGCCAGATTTGCGCGGCCGGACCTGTTTGTTCGTCCGCATACCGGTTAAGGCTATCGAGAAATGCCTCCGCCTCGCCGGGCGCCCCGGCCCGGGCCAACGCATAGACATAATGCAAATCATGGAACGGTAGAATATGCTCGCCGGCGCGGGCCCGAACCTGATCAACAATTGGCGACCAGCGTGTGCCCGGCTTACCGCCAAGGATCTCCAGGCGCCAGAGGAGGGAGATCGCCCCAATTTGCTCTTGCGGAAATTCTGGCCAGTTGCCCCACAACCGGGTATCAAAAACCTCCAGCGCACTGGCCTGATCATCATTACCTAGATGAAAAAGCGCCGTGTGCCACCAATTATGATCGCGGATGAAAACGCCTTTACCCTCCCAGGTGTGGGCGCAATGATCCATCCAGCGCAGGCCTTCGCGCACTTTCTGGCGGGTCTCAAACACATGGGCAACGGCGTGGTGGGCCCAGGCATCGTCAATGGCAATTTCTACCGCGCGTTTGCCCTCGTCTTCGGCTGCCTGCAACTGATGGTCCTGTTCCAGAGCGAACGCTATTAGTCCGTGGGCGTAGGGTGTGTTCTCATGGGCAATACGGGCGCGTTGGCCGAACCGCAACAATGCCGCCTGGTCGCCCAGATTAAACGCGTGGTACTGACCCCATTTGATGGCACAGAGGTCAGCGGGCCAGCGCACGGTCAACTGATCAACGATATCAAGCGCGAGGTGAAAGTCACGGCGCGCCCAGGCCTCAACCATGTCGCAATAAAGCGCCTCTCGCTCCGTAATCTGATGGTGGCGCGCGGCGCGCATATGGCGCAAATAGGGCGCGGCATTCGTCCAGCCCTCGGCCCCTTCAAACGCCAAATGCAAGGTTGCCGCATGGGCATTGGCAAGCGCGCATTGCGGATAGGCGTCAGCCATATCAAACAGCTTGCGCAATTCCGGGCCATAGCTCAGGAACTCAAAAACATAATGATCGTAAGCCTTGGCCGCGGCGGCATCGGCCCCGCTGATGGGCATGTCAAAGCAATCGCGTGCGCCAGCGTGGGAGAGGGAGGAATGGGCAGAGATCATCGGAAAAAGAAAAGACTTTCGTTAAAGAGCAGTCGTCTGGTCAGTATACGAGCAAAAAATGGTTGACCCTTTCGGTGCGGCCCATTTGGTCCTTACTCGCATAGCGCGCGTTCCCCCTATCATCACACATAACAAAACCCCCGAAGCCGAGCTTCGAGGGTTTTGCGTTTCGGGTTTGATTACTCGCCGCGGGTGAGGCCAAGAATATTCAGGATGTGGATGAAAAGCGTTGCGAATGATCCATACAGCATGAACGCACCCATGATTGAAGTCCGCTCATTCATGGCATTGCCCTCTTCATAAAGGTTCTTGATCATTTGCGTTTCATAAGCCGTGACGGCTGAGAAGATCAGTACCGTGACGCACGATGTGATCAGGCTAAACATGCTGCTCTGGAAGATCAGGGCGTTTGCAATGATCGCCACCAAAATGCCGAGACAGGCCATGAACAAAAACTGGCCGAGCCCCATGAGGTTGCGCTTGGTCGTGTAGCCAAACAGGCTGGTGCCAGCGAAAACCGTCGCCGTGATAAAGAACGCTCTGTAAATTATATTGGCATCGCCGGCAGCATTCAGAAAATAGAGCGCCGGTGCGACCAGGAACCCCCAGGCCGCAGCATAGGCCCAGAACACGCCGTGTGCGGCAACTTTTGACCCGGAAAAGATGATTTTCGGGCCGATAAACCCGATACCCAAAATCGCTACGAAGGGCAGCCAGCGCAGGGGGGTGGTGGCCATCGCCATGATCAATTGCTGATTATTGGCCAGAAACAGCGCAAAGAGGCCGGAGAGGCCAACGCCGAGCGCCATATAATTGTAAACGCCCAGCATAAACTGGCGCAAACCCTCATCAACTGCGCGGCCCTGCGAGCCCGTGAGCGTTCCGTTACGCATATCGTTCATAAAATGTCTCCCTTTTCCTTCTGTACCCTGCCAACTGGCAGGAGAGATGATGAGGGAGAAACGCCTGCCCTCATTCTGTTAAGCCTGATCCGCCAACCGTGAACTGTCGTTTTGCTCAGTTGATTGGAATACCGAGCGGGTGGTCGCCATACAACGCGCATAGGGTTTGCGGCGGATATCCTAATTCCGCCTTAGGATATTGTGGTTTTCAGCGGTTTTTCAAGCGCTTTTACGCCTGCCCCAAATGGGCACAGAAAAAACCATCAACACCGCCCGCCGACGATAGCATATGGGGCAGCAGCCTGATTTCCCCATGACGATTGATCCCTTCCTTTAGAGCTTCACTAAATGCTTCTTTATCAATGGGTTGACGCTTTATTTGCGGGTGACGCGTTAGCGCAGATTGCATTTGATCTTCGCCCTCTGCTGCCTGAAGCGAGCATGTGGAATAGACCAGTGTGCCACCGGGGTTGAGGAGGCCAAGGGCGTGGTCAATCAGTCGCTGCTGGACCCGGGCCATGGAAGCAACATCGTCCGCCGACTTTGACCAGGGAATATCAGGATGTCGCCGGATGGTGCCCGTTGCGGTGCAGGGGGCATCGAGGAGGACAATGTCAAAACGCTCTTGCGGGGCAAAGTCGAAGGCATCGGCAACCACGCGCTGGGCGTTCAGACCTGTGCGGGCGAGATTTTCCTCAACCTTTGCCATGCGCACCGCCTGGCGATCGAGGGCGGTGACGCGCGCGCCAGCGGCAGCCAATTGCAAAGTTTTGCCGCCCGGCGCCGCGCACAGATCAAGCACCGATTTGCCTGCGATCGGGCCAAGGCTCGCCACGGGCATATGCGCGGAAAAATCCTGGACCCACCACGCGCCTTCAGCAAAGCCAGGCAATTGGGTCACGTCACGCGGGACCGATGCCAATCGCAAGCTGGTGGGAAAATGGACGGGCATCAGCGCAGTCGCCCCCAGCGTTTCCGCCCAATGGTCGCGTGTGCTTGCCTCTTTCAGGGTGATGTCGAGCGGGGCCGGCGCGCAGTGCGCAGCCGCAATCTTTCGCGACAGGGCCGGGCCAAAGGCGCGCTCCCACTGGCGCCAAAGCCAGGCCGGAGTATCGAGCCGTACCGGCAACTCGGCCAGTTTATCGCCGCCCGATTTTGCCACTTTGCGCGCAATGGCATTGACCAATGCCGCATACCCGCCCGTCTCGCGCCGCTCCTTTGTCAGTTCCGTGGCAAGGGAGACCGCCGCGTGGTGCGGTGTTTCCAAAAACAGGGTTTGGGCGGCGCTGACCCGCAAAATATCCATCACCCGCGCTGCCTTTGCTGGCAGGGGCCGATCAAGATAAGGGCCAATGAGATGATCGATCGAGCCCCGCCGACGCAGGGCCGTACTCGCCATAGCGCGGGCAAAGCCGCGGTCCGCCCGGCCGAAATCAGGAGTGTTTTCGGTGCCACCAGAGCCGTCTTTTGGCCCGGCCCCCTCCGTCGCAACCGTGCCCAGTGCCATATAGGACCGGCATTGGGAAAGCGCCTCATCAAACGCCATCCCGCCGCGGACCAGTTCCAACAGATCAGCGGCGGCGCGGCGAACGGCGATCCCGCGCGGCGTGTCAGAGAATACCTTGGGCCCATCATCAGCCGCTAGCCCGTCACGCGGCGCGTTGCTGGGCCCATTGCCCTTTTTGTCGCCCCTTTTGTCGCCCTTGCGCGGGCCGTCATCGCGCCTCTCCGACGTCTTGGAAAATGTCTTGGCAAACGGCTTGCGCGGCCCCGGTTTTGATGGGCCGCCGGGGCCTTTGCCCCGGGGAGATCGGAAATCTTTGCTCATCGGCGTGGCTTAGAGGAAAATGTCCCCGAAGAGAAACCTCAATCCACGCAGTAGCGCAGAAAAATCACCTGCTGCCACATGGTTGCCGATGAAAACGCCAGCATATTGGCGTCTGCGGGTTGTTGGGGTTAAGCTGCGAAGAGGACAATAAACAATGGTGGGGTTCATCAAATGATTTTTAATGTTGCACGTATGCGCACGGCTACACGAGCATTCTTTCTGGGGGCGCTGTGCATGACCGCCAGCCTGACGGGCCTATCGGGGGCGCGCGCCCAATCCCTCCCCGACCCGATTTCCCAACCCGGCGTTTCTATTCTCTCGTTTGACGTGGCGCAGTTGGGGCCCATCCTCAACGAAATGAAATTGCTCTGGCAGGCGCGCCAGGCACCTGATGGCTCTCCGTTTATTTTGGTAAATTCTGATGGCACCACGATTTTTGTGATTACGCCCTTGGCTTGCCGCGGTCCTCAGTCTACGGACTGTGTGGGCATGCAGTTGCTATCGGTGTTTGACGACAAGGCCGACCCGCAGACCGTGCGCGATTTCAATAACCGCTATGTGTTCTCCAATGTGGGGATCAATGACAATGGCAACTCCTATATCAACCGGTATGACATTGCCGATTACGGCATTGCGCGCGGTAATGTGGCAACGATCATTTCAACTTTTGTCACCTTTTCGAAAATATATGCCGAAACCATCGTGGAGGCGGATGATGCCATCTCGTTTCGTCGCGGCAGCGGGTTGAACAACAAGGTTTCCGGTCTTGATGAAACGTCGGAGAACGCCGTTGTGTTGAACGCAACGGTGTTTCGCGATCGTGTTGGGGCAAACCGATTGGACGCAGAACCCCACAATCCGCGCCTGCGTGAAGCACTTACCAAACGCCAACAGATTTTTGATGATCCAAGCTTGCCGCTGAACCGCCTTGGTAATTAAGTTGGCGTTGTCCGTCCGTGTGGGGATAAGGCAGGTTGTCCGCCTGCAATTACTGAATTCGATCTCGACATCGACCCCTCCCCGTGGCTTGACCACGGGGCTAATGGCGTTGTCCAAAGGCGATCCATCGATAACCCTTGGTAGGCGGAACACCCTGGACCGCGCGATCAAGTCGCGGGGAGGCGGTGGTTGGCTCGGGACTTCAGACTATGTGACCGACGCTTCTTTCTTCCCCATGAATTCGATGGGGAAAAAACGCTCAAGCTGCCTGCGCTGCCCTGGTGCTTGTACCCTTAAAACTGCGGCGCAAATTTTGTTTTCATGGTGACGAGTTCTTCCGCCGCTGTGGGGTGCAGTGCGCAGGTGGCGTCGACCTGGTCTTTAGTGATGCCGGCTTTCACGGCGATGGCCATGATCTGGATCATTTCGGCGGCGCCTTCACCAACGATATGGCAGCCGACAACTTTATCGGTTTGCCCATCAACAACCAGTTTCATCAGGGTACGCTGTTCATTGCCCGACAGCATATTTTTCATCTGGCGAAAATCAGACTTGTAGATATCAACGGTTTTTAGCGCCTTGCGCGCTTCATGTTCGGCCATCCCCACGGAGCCCACGGGCGGTTGACTGAAAACGGCTTTGGGAATGTCGTGATAATCCATCGTCTGCGGATTATTATTGTAAACTGTTTCGGCAAAGGCTGCCCCTTCACGGATCGCCACCGGGGTCAGATTGACCCGGTCGGTCACATCGCCCACGGCAAAAATATTTTCAACGCTGGTTTGCGATTGGGCATTGACTTTGATGGCGCCGTTTTTCGCTGTTTCCACGCCGGCGCCCTCAAGACCCAGATTCTCCGTCATCGGACGACGGCCCACCGCCCACATAATGGTATCAGCTTCCAATTGTGTGCCGGTGGATAGCGTTACACGCTTTTCGTCCCCTTCAAGGGATTCGATCTTTTCAAAAACGGCTTGCGTGATTACGCGAACACCGAGGCGTTTGAGTTCCGCATGCACCTGGACCGATACATCCCGGTCAAAATAGCGAAGGATATCTTCGCCGCGATAGACAAGGCAAACCTCTGCGCCGAGGCCTTTCATGATGCAGGCAAACTCAATGGCAATATACCCGCCGCCGGCAATGACAATATGGCGGGGCAGGGTGGGCAGGTGAAAAACCTCATTGGAGGTGATGCCAAGCTCGTATCCGGGCACCCTTTCATCAATCCAGGGACTACCGCCCGTGGCGATCAGGATACGCTCCGCGGTAACGTCACGATTTTCCTTAACAAGATGGACCGTATGCGCATCTTTTAAGACCGCACGGCTCTCTATGATATCAACGCCGGCATTTTTCAAATTGCGGATATAGATACCATTCAGCCGGTCGATCTCTGCGTCTTTGTTATCGATCAGGGTGCGCCAGTCGAAACGGGCATTGTCAGCCCCCCAACCATAGCCGCGTGCCTCCTCAAAAGCGTGACCAAATTCGCTGGCATACACCATGAGTTTTTTGGGCACGCACCCACGGATGACGCAGGTACCGCCCACGCGGTATTCCTCGGCAATGCCAACCCTGGCGCCATAATTGGCCGCAAGACGCGACGCCCGAACCCCGCCGGAGCCGGCACCGATGGTAAAAAGGTCATAATCATACTGTGCCATGGCGGCCTCTCTGTTGTTGCTGTCGGGCGTGTTAGCCGATAAAACCGATGCCATTTTTGAACCGGGCATCGTTGAATTCCATGACCTCCATTTCGAAGGTGCGAATAAATTCGCGGAAAACAGCCTCAAACACCGGAGTCAGATGGCCGTCAAATTGTAAAGGGACGCGGATTACCGGTTGGTTTGCCACAAAAACATCAAACGTATCGCCGGTCACCTCAATGGAGATATTTGTGCGCAGCCATAAAAGCCCTGAATCCTCCGCATTGCCCACAATCAGTGTTAGGCCGAAATGTACCGGTTCTAAAACGATGACTTGGCGCCTTGAAAAGCTAAAAGCCTCGTCGCCATAATCTTTCTTCGGGTCAAACTCCCCCTGGGCGGGGACGGCGCGAACCATCTCGCGGGGGCATTCGATATAGCCGTGCAGATTATCAACAATGGCCTGGCCCAACCCTTTACACCGCAAAAGGTTTTCAAACGCAGCCGCCCCATAGGTGTGGATCGCGTCTTTTAACTGATCATATTTTGATTTTTCCATCTGTTTTTTCCTCTGGCGCCCGTTACGACGCAATGGGTTCAGGCGGGCATGGTGACATCGACGCTGCCATCATCCTTACCCAGAATAATAAGGTTGGCCTGATCAACGAAAAGTCCGGTTTCAATCACACCGGGGATGGCTTTCAGCCTCGTATCGAGGGACGCCGGTGCCTCGATCCGCCCAAGCGTGCAATCAAGAATGTAGTGGCCGCCATCGGTATGCAGAATACCGCGCTCATCACCGCGTAAAGACACATTTGCACCGCTAAAGCCAAGGTCCGCCAAGGTCTTGCGCACCGCCTGAACACTCAACGCCCAGCCAAAAGGCTCAATCTCCACCGGCAAGGCAAAGGCGCCGAGCGTTGTGACCAATTTCGACGCATCGGCGATCACGACAAATTTTAATGCCGCATCGGCAATGATTTTCTCGCGCAGGAGTGCCGCGCCGCCGCCTTTGATCAGCGCGCCCTGGGGGTTCACCTCATCGGCGCCATCAATGGCAAGATCGATTTGTGTCGTCTCATTGGGCGTGACGAGATCAATTCCATATTCAAGCGCGAGGCGCTCGCTCTCCCGCGATGTGGGCACACCGCGCACATAAAGACCATCGCGTGCCCGTTCGCCGAGGGCGCGGATAAACAACGCGGCCGTGGAGCCGGTGCCAAGGCCGAGCGTCATTTCCGGTTGCACCAGGTCCAACGCTTTGGTGGCGGCGGCTTTCTTGGCTCTATCGCTGGGCATAGTTTGATCGTGTGGTTACGGGTTTTTGCATAGGTCTGATTCGGTTTATTTCATCTTTGAGCGGAATTTCCGTGCCCAACCGGTAATCTCCCGCTGGCGCGTGCGGGCAATGGCGAGGGCATCGGTTCCCACTGATTTAGTCACAACGGAGCCGGAGCCCACATAGGCACCCTTGCCAATAGTAACCGGCGCGACGAGGGAGGTGTTGGACCCCACAAACGCGCCATCCTCAATCACGGTTTCGTGCTTGTTAAAGCCGTCATAATTGCACGTGATGGTTCCCGCGCCGATATTGACGTCTTCCCCCAGGTGCGCATCGCCAATATAACTCAGATGACTGACCTTTGCCCCGCGCGCGAGGGTTGCTTTTTTGATTTCGACAAAATTACCAACCTTCACATCGGGACCCAGATGTGCCCCCGGCCGCAAGCGCGCAAAGGGCCCCGCGCGCACGCCGGTGTGCAAATGCGCACCCGCCACATGGCTAAAGGGCTCGATGGTCACGCCATCCTCGAGCGTCACACCGGGGCCAAACACCACATGCTGGCCGATGGTCACGTCTTTTCCGATTTTCGTGTCATGGCTAAAATAAACCGTAGACGGATCGTGCAGGGTCACGCCTGCGTCAAGCGCCTGGGCCCGGCGATGCTCCTGCCAGATTTTTTCGGCGAGGGCGAGATCGTTGCGCGAATCAACGCCCATGACCTCTGCCTCATCAGCCTCAATGGCAGTGGCCGTTCGCGTGTCCGCGCGCGCCATGGCCACCAGGTCGGTGAGGTAATATTCGCCCTTGGCATTATCATTTTTGAGGGTCGGGATGGCCCCGCGCAAAAAACTGGCCTCAACAGCCATCACGCCGGAGTTACAAAAATTAATTGCCAATTGCGCGGGCGCGGCGTCACGGGCCTCAACAATTGCGTGCAAGTGTCCGTCATTGTCCGTGATCAGACGGCCATAGGCATGGTCGGTGGTGGGTTTGAAGCCGAGCACACTGACCGCATGGCCAGCATCGATTTCACCGGCAAGGGCTCTTAAGGTGCCAGGCTTCATCAGCGGCGTGTCACCATAAAGGATCAAAACCGTGCCCTCAAAATTCTCCAGCATGGGCAACGCCTGTTTCACTGCATCGCCAGTGCCGCGCGGCGGGGCCTGAACCGCAATCGTCAGGTCCTTGCGCATGGTTTGGGCAATTTCACCTACGATGGGGGCCTGACCGCCAATGACAACCGCCATATGGGCCGGGTCCAAATGATCCGCACACGCCATAGCGTGACCAATAAGCGGCAGGCCTGCAAGTTCGTGCAGGACCTTGGGCAAGGTTGATTGCATCCGGGTGCCGTGGCCCGCGCCAAGAATAATGGCGGCAATGGGGGCCGAGGATGCCGGGGGGCTCTGGTTCGCGCTGGTCATGGGTGGGCGGCTGGCCTATGCAGAATGGATAAGCGGATCGTCGCTTCCTTGTTTCAAAACCCGCTGCGGAAGTCCACCATGCCCGATCACGAACGCCTGAATGAAAGCACGGACTTTGAGGGGGCGCCATGCGGGGCGATTTTCGATCTTGATGGCACCTTGGTGGACACCGCCGATGATTTGGCCGGGGCCATGAACCATGTGCTCGCGCACCATGATGTTGCGCCCTTGCCAACCCAAACGGTGCGCCATCTCGTTGGGTTTGGTGCCCGGGCGATGTTGCGCGCCGGGTTTGAGACCGCAACCGGCACCGCGCCCCGTGACGCAGCCCTTGCCCAGATGGACGTACAGTTTGTCGATTATTATGCGGACCATCTTGCCGACCGGTCAAAACCCTATCCGGGTGTTGTGGGCCTGTTGACGGCGTTGCGTGCGGCGGGGGTTAATCTCGCAGTGTGCACCAACAAGAAAGAAAGCCTGGCACGTCCCCTTTTGCAGGCGCTGGGGCTTGATGGATTTTTTGACCGGATCGTTGGCGGTGATACCGCCGGATGCGCCAAACCGGATCAGGCACCCGTCCTGTTATGCCTTGATGCCATGGGCATCGACAAAAACGAGGCAACATCACGGGTTTTGTTCGTGGGCGACAGCGATACCGATATCCGCGCCGCACAGGCCTGTGACCTTGCCGTTGCCGCCTGCACCTATGGCTATGGGCCCCTGACGCTGGCGGCGGAGGCCCGTGCCTTGTGGGCGTCTATGCCCAACGACTTGGCCACCTTCCTAGCACCGCTCCAGCGCTAAGCTTTTCGTCAATTTACGTGAGGGCGGTTTTACGTGAGGGCCGTTGCTTCCACCGCTACCGAGCGGCGCGGCATCCCATTGACCATATCGCTGCGCACATCGGTACGCGCCGAGCGCATTGTTGAAACAAATCCTTCCTTGATGGTTTCAACCGAAACCTCAAAGCCTTGTTTGCGCCAATAATCCTGAATTTTACGGGCCAGCCTGTCAGCGCCGTCATTTGTGCAATATTCGTTCATGTGCACCATCCTCCTGAGTCTCGGGTATTAATCACACCGGGTTGAAACGTTGGGTACCTGGCTGTTTTTGCCTGTCGCCGGACACCGCCGTCTTCTTTCTTGGAGATTATAAGCATTTCTGATTTTTGCAAGCGGGAAAATAGGCCCAACCAGGGCAACTTATTTTGAAAAATTGTAACAATCTCGCGATTTTTTGCTGCACCGCAATATGCTCATGGCTATTGGTCTCGGCGAGATTATAAGTAAAACTGATATTGCAACGGATTTGGGGGCCGTTTGGGCCGTCCCAACGGAAAAAGCGGCACAGCGAGATCGCGGGAGAGGAAGCGGGGCAGAAAATGGCAGAGACCAACACGCATCGGCAGGATTTGAGAAGCCAGGACGAGGGCCCGGCGGCCGCAACGGAACAGTCCATCGGTGATCGGATCAAACATGCCCGCAAAAGTGCAGCGTTCAGTCAGTCTGATCTGGCCGAGCGGGTGGGGGTCAGCCAGCCCACCGTGGCCAACTGGGAAAGCGGTATCCATGATCCGCGGCGGTTGATGCTCGCCAAACTATCGGAAACGCTGAAGGTACCGTTGACCTGGCTGTCGGAGGGGGCGCGGTCCGCCACCGAAGAAGATACCCATGCGGCGGCCGCCTATTTACGCCGCTATTTGCAGCATGTGCCCGTGATCAGTCAGGACGCGGCCCGCCAGTTTACAACGCCCACCAACACTGACCCCCACGATTTTGCGGAGGATTATATTCCGGTGACCTATGGGCAGGCCGGATTATTCGCGCTGTTTGTCACCGACCATGCTGTTGATCTCGCCTTTCCGCCAGATACGTTGGTGGTCATCGATTATGAAGATCGAAAGCCCGTGGATGGGACCTATTGCCTCGCGGTGCGCGGGCAACGTTGTATGTTGCGGCGCTGGCATGAAAATCCCGCGCGCCTTGAACCGCACTCAACCCGTGATCAGTACACAACGCTTTTTCTGGACCATAACGGGCGGGACGATGACGGGCCGGTCACCATTATTGGTTGCGTGCGGGTATCGATCCGGTTCCATTAATGATGGTGGGCTCAATGGATGCCGACCTGCTTTGAATAAAAAAATAATAATTTACAGAAGTATTTTTCAAATTAAATGATCAAATTTATTCATAAGGAATAAATTGCAAATTGAGTCGGTCGCTCGAGCATATTTGTTTCAAGCGCAGTTGATTTTCATCCTTCGAGACGACCGCTGAAGCGCTCCCCTCGGGATGAGGGGCTTATTGTTTTTACTGGAAAAACCTCATCCTGAGCAGCCCGAAGGGCGTCTCGAAGGACGAGGGTTTTCAACTCAAAATGAGTTCGGCGAGGGTTTGCCGGAATTCTAACGTTGCGTCGAACGATTGAGGTCACGATGGTTACGGAAATCATAAACCGCGCCAAAATACGGCCAGATCAATCAATCTCAATCCAAACGGGCACATGATCTGACGGTTTTTCTTTATCGCGTTCCATGCGGTCAACACCGGCGTCCTTCAACCTGTCGGCCACGGGGGGCGACAAGAGAAGATGGTCAATGCGGATACCATGGTCTTTTTGCCAAGCCCCGCGTTGATAGTCCCAAAACGTATAACGTACCGTTGTCGGATCAATCTGCCGCAGCCCGTCGGTGAGCCCAAGATTGCGCAGCCGGCGAAAGGCCGCGCGCGTGTTCGGGCGGTATAGCGCATCCTCCATCCAGCCAGCTGGATCATATACATCCTCAGCCTGCGGAATAACATTAAAATCGCCGGCGAGGATAAACGGTTCTTCCAGCGCAAGGAGGCGTTCGGCATGGGTGTGTAGATGGCCCATCCACTCGAGCTTATAGTCATATTTTGGCCCCGGTGCAGGGTTACCATTGGGCAAATAGAGGCCGCCAACACGCACCGGTTTTGCGTCCGCCGGCATGACCATCGCCTCAATATACCGCGCCTGTTCATCCTCGGCAAAACCGGGCAAGCCGCGCACTACATCATCTATTGGGTGTTTGGAAAGAAACGCAACGCCATTATAGGTTTTTTGTCCGTGTACGGCAACATTATAGCCGCGATCTTCAAAGGCGCTAGTGGGAAATTTTTCGTCGATGCATTTGATTTCCTGCAGAACGGCAATATCGGGCTTTGCGGCGTCAAACCACTCCAGCACGCGGGCGAGGCGGGCATTGATTGAGTTCACATTAAAAGTGGCGATCTTCATCAAAATTATCTCTTACGTCTCGGATGATTCGTGTTCGTGAAACACAACGAGGTCATCCAATGGGGCCCGCGCCGCGCGCCATTGATTGATCGGTGCTGACTTATCCTCATAGCCCAGCGCCATCCCGCAATAAAGCTGATGACGATCGGGCAGACACAGGTAATCGGACACCGTGCGCGCCCGCGTTGCCCAGGCTTCCTGCATGCAGGTGGCAAGGTCACGCTCATGGGCCGCCAGCGCAATTGATTGCATCACCATGCCCAGATGCGCCCACTGGCCCTTGTCAAAGCGCCGATCAAGCGAGAAGAACAGCCCCACCGGCGCATCAAAAAAGTCAAAATTGCGGGCCAGTTGCGTCAGCCGCGCCGCTTTATCCTCACGCGGAATATCAATGGACTGATAAAGCGCTTCGCCAACCGCATATCGCCGCTCGCGATAAGGCGTCCAGAGGTCCTTCGGGTAGATATCAATCTCAGCCTCATTGGCGAAAGGATTGGCCGCAATGGCAGCCTTCACCGTGGCCACGAGGCCATCGCGCGCCGCGCCCACAACCACATCAATCCGCCACGGCTGCAAATTTCCGCCCGACGGCGCCCAGCAAGCTGTGCGCAGCACGTCCCGTAAAAGATCAGGCTTAACAGCGGTCGACGTAAAAGCCCGGACCGACCGGCGCCCACGGATGGCATCGGAGGGGGTCAGCGCCCGGCGCCCCTAGACCGAAAAACTGGTGCCGCAGCCGCAATTGGCGGTGGCGTTGGGATTGTTGATGCGAAAGGCCGCGCCAATGATTTCATCGGCGAAGTCAACTTCAGCGCCGTCCATGAACTCCAGCGACATCTGGTCGATCAACACCGTGATCCCGTTTTTTTCGATGGCAAGATCATCGCCCTGGCGGTCTTTGACGATATCAAAGGTATATTGAAACCCGGAACATCCGCCCCCAGCGACGCCGACGCGCAACATGGCGCCCATCGCTTCTTTTTCAAGAATGGCGGCGATGCGTTTGGCCGCCCGGTCAGAAACCGTCACCTTGGCTGAACTTGGCGTTGGGGCTGTTTCGGGCACGCTGGTCTCCTTGGCTCGCCGCATGGGTGACAAATACCCGAACCTTGTTAAAGCCTTGATATAGGCAACCGATGCCCCTTGTGAAGCCATCGGCGGATTTGGGGCATCGATGATGTCGTCTTTTGGACCCCGGCGCAGAGGAGGGAACACGCATGCCTGATGCCACCGTGCCAAAAACGCCGATTGCGCCCCAGGGGCCGGCACCGGACCAAAACCCTGCGCCCATGGGCTTTCCCGCCCCGTTGGCGCCCTATGCGGCGCGGGCCGATCAAACGCGGGGCCGGCTGTTTGCGGAACCGGAATCAGGCACCCGCACCCCGTTCCAGCGCGACCGCGACCGGGTTGTCCATTCCACGGCCTTTCGGCGGCTCAAACATAAAACCCAGGTTTTTATCTATCACGAGGGCGATTATTTCCGCACGCGCCTGACCCATTCCCTGGAAGTGGCGCAAATTGCCCGGACGATTGCCCGCACCTTGAAAATTGATGAGGACCTCGCCGAAACCGTGGCGCTAGCGCATGATCTGGGCCATCCGCCCTTTGGCCACACCGGCGAGGACGTCCTGCAGGATTGCATGGCCGCCCATAACGGCTTTGACCACAATGCCCAGACCCTGCGGCTTCTGACCCGGCTGGAACGCCAACATGCCCGGTTTGATGGGCTTAATCTGACCTGGGAAACCCTCGAGGGTGCCGTGAAGCATAATGGGCCGTTGGTGGGCGATGGCCTCGCCCCGCTGCCCGCGGCGATTGTTGAATATTCCCGCAAGCAGGATTTATGGCTCGACACCCATGCGTCGTTGGAGGCGCAAGTGGCGGCGATTGCCGATGATATTGCCTATAATAACCACGATATTGATGATGGTCTGCGCGCCAAGCTGTTCAGTTTTGACCAGGCGCTCACCTTGCCTCTGTTCGGGCCAATCCTGCGCGAAACCATGGTGCGCTATCCCGAGGCGGCCCGCGAGGTACAAATTGCCGAAAGCGTCTCCGACCTGATTGGCACCATGGTTGATGATGTGGTCAGCCATACGCGCCAGCAGCTTGCGGTGGTCCGGCCAGACTGCGCCGATGATGTGCGCCGGGCCGGCAAAACGCTGGTGGATTTTTCACCGGGCTTAAAGAGCGAGCTCAACGCGTTGCGGGCCTTTTTGATGAAAAATATGTACCGCCATTTTGAGGTCAATCGCGCCCGTTCGCAGGCGAAAAGACTGGTGCGAGATCTGTTCGAGGTCTTTTTGAGCGAGCCGGAAACGTTGCCGCCCGAATGGCACTCGCGCTTTGAAGAAGATGACAGCGGCACCAACGCGCAAAAATTGCCACGTATTGTGTGCGATTATATCGCCGGGATGACGGATCGGTTTGCCATTCGCGAGCATGACCGCTTGTTTGGCGGCGCCGCCCTGCGGGTGTAGGCGCCCCCGCCACCCCCCGGGTGCCCTCGCCAAAATTTGAAGCCCGCCAGCTTGAAAAATATGGAGGCGATCTGTGTCATTTTTTTACCGCTTTCACGGTGCTATTGTTTGTGGGGGTAAGCGATTCGGGTCCTTTTGGCTGATGCCCTGTTGATGCGCGGGCAAAACGCGCGCTATGGGGGATAAACAGCGAATGATAGTTTTGTTGGTCGCGGCGCCGTAGGCCTAGCGGACGCCCGCACTGACCGAGGATGATGTGATATGACCAGTACGATTGACGATTTTGACGATAATTTCGACGACATCGACGATTTCGATGATGAGGAACGCGGCGTATCCGGGTTTGTTGTCTTGCTTATCATTCTGGCCATGCTGCTCGCGTTTTCGTTCATTGTTTGGCTCGCCTATAACAAGGGCATCCGCCAGGGCGCCGCGGCGCGTGACATTCCTTATGTGGCGGCTGATCCTGAGCCCGTAAAACGTACCGTTGCGGGGGGCAGCGATCCCCTCGCCACCGAACCCAATCGCGAAGTCTATGACCGAATCGACGGGCGCACCCCGGCCCGCACCGAGGTGCTTGCCAGCGCGCCCGAAGAACCCCTGACCCTTGACAGTGACGACCCCATCGCCGCCATCGCGGCCCAAGCGATTGATGAGACGAAAGACGCTGGTGCCCGGGTCGGCGATGCCGTGACGGGAGCCGGCAAGATAGCTACGCAAACAGGATCGCAAGCCGCAGCGGCAATCGCGGACAAAGCGCAATCGGCGATCCCCTCGACCAATGGTGTCCGGTTTGAAACGGCCGATGGCAAAAACCTCACCAGCGTGATCAGTCAGGCAACCCCGCCAACTACGTCATCAGAAACGATAGTAACCGTACCGCCAGCGCCTTCGCGCGGGGTGACACCAGTGACCAAGGCCGCCACCGGCGGCGTGACCACACCGGCAGCGTCAACCGCTGCGCAACCGTCCCCAGTGGCGACGAGCAGTACCGTGCGCGGGGCCGTGGGCTCCCACGTGGTACAGGTTGGTGCTTTTCGGTCCGAGCGTGAAGCCGACCAGTTCTGGGGTCGCCTCGGCCAGCGCTTTGGCGGCTATCTCGACGGCAGGTCAAAAGATATTGAGCGCGCTGACCTTGGCTCTAAAGGCATTTTTTACCGGTTGCGGGTCGCCGGTTTTGATAGCCGGGACGCAGCCGGCACCTTTTGTAACGGGCTAAAAGCGCGCAATCAGGATTGCCTCGTCAAAGCGCGCTAGGCCACCATCGCCATGGCGCGCGCGGTTATCCTCGATAGTCAGGGACCGGTCCTCACTGGTGAGGAGAGGTCCTTTTTTCATGACGCTGACCCGTGGGGCTTTATTCTTTTTGCACGCCATTGTCAGTCCCCGTCGCAAATGCGAAAACTCTGCGCCGATCTGCGCGATAGTGTTGGGCGCGACGCCCCGATCCTCATTGATCAGGAGGGGGGCCGTGTGGCGAGAATGCGCGCGAGCGGCCATGCTGACTGGCAGGATCATCCGCCAGCGGATGTTTTTGGCGCCCTTTGGCGTCTTGACCCGGCGCGTGCGCGCAAAGCCGCATGGCTCAATGCCTATTTATTGGCGCGAATGGTGGCCGGCGTTGGGGTCACCATCAATTGCGTACCGCTCCTCGATGTGCCGCAGATCGATTCTGACACCATAACCCTGGGCGATCGGACCCTCGCCAAACACCATGAGGTGATCGCCGACCTTGGCAAGGCGGTGATTGACGGGTCCATGGCTGGTGGTGTTTTGCCGGTGATGAAACATCTGCCGGGTCTTGGCCGGGCCCTATGCGACAGTCACAAGGCCTTGCCGGTCATTGACGCGCCGTTGCACGACCTTCAGCAAACAGACTTTCCCCCTTTCCGGGCGCTCAACCAGACGGCTCTGGGCATGACCGCCCATGTGACATATGCCCGGATTGATCCTGACCATTGTGCCACCCATTCGCCGATTATTATAAAAGATATAATCCGTGGGCAGATTGGTTTTGATGGGTTGTTGATCACCGATGATCTGAAGATGGAGGCGCTGGGCGGGGATTATGCGAGCCGGGCCCATAAGGCGATTGCCGCCGGGTGTGATATAGCGCTCGCCTGTAACATGACCCTTAAAGAGCGCGAGAGCGTTGCCGGTGCGGTGCCGGAACTGGTGGGCGCAGCCCATAGCCGGGCGGCGCGGGCTGTTGCAGTCCCGGTGACACCCAGTACCGAAACCTTCGCTGATCTTTGTCAGATCCTAAAGCCGGTCTGGCGGCCGGGTACCGATAAGACGCCCGTGATTGACGAGATTACCACGTAAACATCAGAACCCGCTGACCCTCGCTGGCCCCTGCTGGCAATAGAAAACAGGGCAAGATGGTTTGCGTCGATCTGGAAACCTCCTGTATGACAAGCGCGCAAAGCAGATCAGGCCACAGGAGAGCGCCAACATGGCAACGCCAGCCGATATCAAGAAAATGACCTTCGAAGCCGCGCTGGCCGAACTGGAAGAAATTGTCCAAAAGCTCGAAAGCGGGCGGGCGGAGCTGGAGGAATCCATCGCGCTCTATGAACGCGGCGCCGCGCTCAAGGCCCATTGCGCCACAAAGTTGCAATCGGCCCAGGAAAAAATCGAAAAGATTGTTGTTGATGATCGCGGCTCTGTCACTGCGGCACCCACCAGCTTTGAATGACCCGCTGAAAATCGCCCGTATAATGTCTGATGGGTGAAAAACACGCTGCGGGCAATGCAGACACAGCGATCGCTCAATCACCCCAAAAGTGATGGGTAAAGGGGCGGCGCTGGCTTTCCACCACATAAAAAACCCGTCATAAAGAGCGTCTTGTTTGTTCCATCGTGCGCAGCGTTGTCACCTGACAATCATGCAGGAGCCCATAGACCATCGTTGCATAATTCAGGACGTCCCATGACCGACACGCCCACCGAAACCAAAACACCGCTTCTTGATCAGGTCACCTGGCCCGCTGATTTGCGCCAGCTCGACAAATCGGATTTGCGCCAACTGGCCGATGAGTTGCGCGCCGAGATGATTGATGCGGTCTCCCATACGGGCGGCCATCTGGGCTCGGGTCTTGGGGTGGTGGAGCTGACGACGGCGATCCACTATGTGTTCAACACGCCCGACGACAAGCTTGTCTGGGATGTGGGCCACCAATGCTATCCCCACAAAATTCTCACCGGGCGCCGCGACCGTATCCGCACCTTACGCCAGGGCGGTGGGCTTTCCGGGTTCACCAAACGCGCCGAAAGCGAATATGACCCGTTTGGGGCCGCCCATGCAGCAACATCAATTTCGGCAGCGCTCGGTTTTGCGTGCGCGCGTGATCACCAGAAAAAAGACAGTCATGCGATTGCCGTCATCGGTGACGGCTCCATGTCCGCCGGTATGGCTTATGAAGCCATGAACAATGCAGGACACCTCGGTACACGGATGATCGTTATCCTGAATGATAATGACATGTCCATCGCCCCGCCCGTTGGCGCCATGAGCGCCTATCTGGCGCGTGCCTCGTCTTCCGGCGTCTATCAGGGCTTTCGGTCCTTCTCCAAGCAATTGGGCAAACGCCTGCCGCAAGCGATTTATAAACAGCTTGCCAAGGCCGAGGAATATGGCCGCGGCATGGTCACCGGCGGGACGCTGTTTGAGGAGCTTGGGTTTTACTATGTGGGCCCCATCGATGGGCACAATCTCGACCATCTGATCCCCGTTTTGGAAAACGCCCGCGATATGAAAGACGGCCCCGTGCTTGTCCATGTGGTAACGCAAAAAGGCAAAGGCTACGCGCCCGCCGAAGAGGCTGCCGACAAATATCACGGTGTGGCGAAGTTTGATGTTGTCTCTGGCAAGATGAACAAGCCAACGCCAAATGCACCGGCCTACCAGAAAGTTTTCGCCAAGACCCTTATTCAGGAGGCGGAGGAAGACGAGCGGATCATCGGGATCACGGCGGCGATGCCATCGGGCACCAGCCTTGATATGTTTGCCGATGTCTATCCCGACCGCATGTATGATGTGGGCATTGCCGAGCAGCATGCAGTGACTTTTGCCGCCGGTCTTGCCGCCGATGGCTTGCGTCCATTCGCAGCGATTTACTCAACGTTCCTGCAGCGGGCGTATGATTCGGTCGTCCATGATATTGCGATCCAGAACTTGCCCGTCCGGTTGCCCATGGACCGCGCCGGTCTGGTGGGGGCTGATGGGCAAACCCATGCGGGCGCGTTTGATATCGCCTATCTCGGCTGCCTGCCCAATATGGTTTTGATGGCCGCTGGTGATGAGGCCGATCTGATGCATATGACCCGCACGGCGGTTGAGTATGACGAGGGGCCAATCGCGTTCCGCTATCCCCGCGGTGAAGGTGTTGGCGTTGATATGCCCGCGCGTGGCTCCATCCTGGAGATTGGTAAGGGCCGGATTGTCCGTGAGGGAACAAAAGTGGCGCTCCTTGCCTATGGCGGACGGCTTGCCGAAACGCTGAAAGCTGCAGATATTCTGGAGGTGCAGGGGCTTTCTACCACCGTTGCCGATGCGCGCTTTGCCAAACCGCTCGATACCGATCTGACGGAGCGTCTCGCCCGCAACCATGAGGTGCTCGTCACCGTGGAGGAGGGGTCAATCTGCGGATTTGGCGCGATTGTGATGCACCATCTTGCCAGTGTCGGGGCCCTCGATACGGGCTTGAAGATCCGTACCATGACATTGCCCGACCGGTTCCAGGATCAAAATTCGCCCACAAAAATGTATGACGAGGCCCGGCTGAACGCGCCGCAAATCGTTGAAACCGTGCGGCAAGCCTTGGGGATAACCGCTGACGTGGTCAATCTACGTGGCTAGCTAAAGCGTTCCCGGCGAGCGAAGAGCGGATCATTTCTACGCTTTTACAAAGTCCGCTTCCCCGCGACGTGATCGCGGGGTCCATAGCGCTGAACCTTCGCAGGATGAAGGATGGATCGCCTCGGGTGCAACGCAATGGGCCCCGTGGTCAAGCCACGGGGAGGCGCCTCGTTCGTTAAACATCCTTATGCCCGGCGCCCGCTTTCCTCAATTGGGCTTCCTTTTCAATCAGACCTTCCCGAATATTGCTGCGCCGTTAAAGTCGCCCTAAACTCTGTCCGCCATTAGCGCAGGAGCATGCCATGGGTAAACTCTACGACCAGTTGGACGACCGGCTGATTGACTTCATCCGGACCCAGAAGATGTTTTTTGTGGCGACCGCGCCTTTGGCTGGTGATGGGCATGTGAATGTCTCCCCCAAAGGCTATGACAGCTTTGCCATTATTGATCCGACCACGGTTGCCTATCTTGATCTTGGCGGCTCTGGTATCGAAACCCATGCCCATGTGAATGAGAATGGTCGCATCACCGTGATGTTCTGCGCCTTTGATGGGCCGGCAAATATCTTGCGCCTCTATGGTAAAGGGGAGGCCATTGCCATGGATGCACCGGAATTTCCCGATCTGTTTTCGCTTTTCCCGGGCTACGAAAAAGCGCGCGCTGTGATCCGTATAAAGATTACGCGGATTGCCGATAGCTGTGGCTGGGGTGTACCTTTTTATGAGTTTAAGGGCGAGCGGGATCAGCTCAACCGCTGGCTTGATGCCAAACCGGCCGATGAATGGAAGGCGCACCGGTATAAAACCAATGGGCAAAGCATTGATGGGTTGCCGGGCTTGCGGCGCACGGGTCGCGATGACTGACCGCGCCCATGCCGATGCCCGCTCACCCAAAGTTGGTGCGTGCCATTGCGGGCGAGTGCGTTTTGAGGCGCAATTGCCCGATCGGGTGACGGCCCATGAATGCAATTGTTCGATCTGCGCGCGGTTGGGTTTTTTGCATTTGATCGTGCCACAGCGCGATGTTGTGGTGTTGGGCGATCCGGCGGCACTGACGACCTATCGATTTAATACCGGGTTGGCGCGCCATACCTTTTGCCAATATTGCGGTGTCAAAGCGTACTATACGCCGCGTTCCAATCCTGACGGTGTCTCGCTAAACCTGCGCTGTATGGACCGCGCGCAATTCACGACGATCACCATCGAACCCTTTGATGGACGCAATTGGGAGGCGCACGCAGCAAAGCTGGCTCACCTGAGTGATTAACCGGACGGTACAGGCGTGAAAAACTGGCGACGCATTCCTGCAATTATCCGCCGCGACAAGGCGCTCTTGCTGTCATTGGGTGCCCTGATCGCCATGGCGCCGCTGGTGATTAATCGCCTTGCCTATCCGGGCCCAATCGATAGTGAAAAACTCTATTGGCTTGCTGATAAGGATCGACGCCTCTCGGCCCAGTCTGCCTCCGCAGCCCGGTTGAAAGCGGCAGCGCCCCTGGCGCTTATCGTGCGTCTACCCTCTAACAATCAAACCGTTGAGCGTGCCGCCATGGCCCATCTGGCTGGTCGCCCGGTTTTTCTAATTGATGAATTGGGCCGTACCAAGAAGATGTTTACCGGGCGCGATCGCAATGGCAATTGGCTTGATCCCGGCGACAGGTCAGCGCAAACGCAAAGTGATTTTGCATCTCTGTTTGCTGATCATTGTACAGAGGATCAATTGCTGGCGATGCCCATCGCGCCCGGCGTGCCCAATGGCGAACGCGAGCTTTGTCGGTATCGAGACATTCTAGAACGCGCCCAGCGTTGACCCCGATCAACCGTCGATATGACTGGACAAGAGCCGCGTTGTGGCAGACACTAATATAGTATGACAAATGGCAGTACACGGCTGATGGCAACAAACGACACCAGCCGTACGCATCGCGATCTGGCGAGCTTGGTGGCCGAAATCCGTCAATGCAGGCTTTGTGCCCCCGCTATGCCCCATGATCCGCGCTCGGTGTTGCAGGTGTCGTCAACGGCGCGTATCGGCATTTTTGGGCAAGCCCCTGGCACACGGGTTCACGCCAGCGGGCAGCCATTTACCGATCCATCGGGTTATCGCCTGCGCCTATGGATGGGCGTCGATGAAGCGTTTTTCTATGATCCGGCGTGCGTGGCAATTGTGCCCATGGGGTTTTGCTTTCCGGGGCAAAATGCCAAGGGCGCTGACCTGCCGCCCCGCCGTGAATGCGCCGACACTTGGCGCGCGCATTTGATGGATCATTTACCGCATCTCGATTTGATCCTTTTGGTGGGGCTTTACGCCCAGCGTTGGCATTTGGGCGCGGCGGCGCGGTCAACGCTCACCGAAACGGTGAAAAACTGGCGAGAGTATGGCCCGCGTTTTTTGCCCATGCCGCATCCGTCCTGGCGCAATAATGCCTGGCTTAAGCGCAATCCCTGGTTCGAGGTGGAGGTGATCCCCGCATTACGCCAGCGGATTTTGGCCGTGGATTGCGACCGTGGATCGTAGCGTTGGGCAGGGGCAATCCTTAACGAATTCGTAGCCTTGGTGTGCCAATTTGGCTCTTTGGTTAATGTGATACCCCCTATGGCGCCGCTATCCTCGTCTGCATCCCCGGCTCTTGCGTCCGCGCCTTCCCGCGGGCCGATCCAGCGTTTGCCCGGTATTGCGCCAAAGCTGTCTTATGTGGGGCGGCGGTTCCATGCGTGGTGGGAGGGGTATGCGTTTGATCCGTATGTGGAGCGTCGATCTGTCCTGCTACAGCACAGCCGCGCCGGTCGCCCTCTTGCCTCCCTTGATGATCAGGCCGATCTGGTGGCCGAGGCAATCTGGGGGCCGGGTCGCATTGAACCGGGCAGTCCGACCTGGACACTCCATCTGGCGCGCTCGCTGATGATTGATACCCATGCGCGGGTTGCTGTATTGGGAGCGGGGCGCGGTGCGCCGTTGCTTGATCTGAAAACCGGTACCCGCTGGCGCACCACAGGATATACCCGCCGTGCCTGCCCGGCGCAGGGGGTGCGGCTGATCGATTATAGCCATCTGCGCAAACGGGCGGGCCGCAACACCATGGATGGCGGCATGATCCTGTTTGAGGCGCACCGTGAAAGTGACGTTGTGCAACCCTTCCGCCTCCTGAGTGATTTGATTGGCGCAGGGGGAAAGGGCGTCGCCGTTGATTTTACGGTACCCCGCCGGGAGATCCGACTGAAATCAGCATTTGCTAGCCCCTGGCAGGGCGTTGCCCACCCGGCGGCAACCCTGCGCGAGGCGGCGGAGAAATCCCGTTTCGACGTAATTGGCGAGGTAGATGATACGCCAACCTTTATCCCGCTTGTGCGGCAGGGCTGGGCCGGTTGGCGGTCCGCGTGGCAAATCCTCAACGGTGTTGCCGATAATCGCCAGCGCGCCGGTCTTGTGACGCTTTTGGGCACCCACGCCAATTTGTGGGCGGAACGGTTAGAGGCGTTAGAGGCCGGCTATCTACAGGTAACACGTCTGATCCTCGAAAAACGCCATCATTGATCCGATGGCGCAAGGCGATTGATCAACCGGGTCACCCGCTCACCATGCTTGACGCATGTCTTTTTGAGAAGGTTGAAACGTTCCCGGGCGTGCATTGGGGCGGCCCCGAAGGCATTATCACCATCGTGTCCAGCCTTGAGGCCGAGTATAACCACCAACCCAAGTTGGCCAATAACAGGGATTAAAGCCAGGACGAGCCAGAAACCGGTCTGTCCCATATCATGCAATCGTCGCACAGACAGGGCGATCAGTGTCCAGATCATCAAGATTCCACCGACGAGCGCCGCCGGTAGCATCAGGGTACGGATTTCGTGGGTTGAACTTTCGCTGGTCAGGACCGCGCATGTGGTCAAGACCGTCAAGTAAAGGCAACCCATGACGATGAAATGGATAAGCCACCACATCGACCGATTTGATCGGCCGTCGCCGGATAAGAGTGTCCCCATTTATCTCCCCAGATTAATCCCGTTGATGGCTGCTGCACCATTCATGGCCCGACTATAAAAATAAATCCGTTGCCAGCGATCAAAGTTTTTATCTGAATTTGTCTAGGGCTCGTTCACACCCTCTTTAGCTTAACCAACATTCACTATAACGGTTTCTTGCGATATCGGTCATTACGGTATGCAATGCCAGCAGGTTTCCATCTGAGGGTTCCCAAATTGGCTGCCGATGGGGCTACCGGGCGGGATATCAACACCCTGATCAAGGATCGTATTCACGGCCATATCCTGATTAAGATGTTCACTGATCAGGGAGAGGAGCCAGCCCCGGTGGTTTTTCGCCGGGTTGCGGTTATCGTCATCAAGGCCCGAAGACAGGCGGCCTTGCAGTTTTAACAGATAGGCATCGGTTTCCGCTTGGACTTCCGGGCTGGTGCGAGGGTTCCGGTTCACATTCATCAGGGTCAGGAGGAACCGCGTTTGCACACGCCGTGCAATGGGCGCCAGCTTTGCGTCCGGCGCCTCGGCAAAGACAGCAATTTCAAGGGCCGCCAGCAATTCCTCATAAGAAGGGGATGCGCCATTACGCCGGTGGGTTTCTATCAGGCGGGCAAGCCGGGTTGGCTCCAGCATGGCAGTGAGCGTTGCCGTGGCGGCGGCATCGGCGGCGCTGAGCGGATCGAATATATCGCCAAGCCCGCTGGCAAATTCCTCACTGCCGGCGCCGCCATTAAAACTGCCCACGGCGGGGGCAAGACGCACCAATATACGCTCTGGTAAGCTGAGGGTTTTTGGCTCCAGGGTTTTCAGAAGACCGGCAATGGCCTCGCGTTGCCGGGCGGGCGCCACGGGTGCAGAAAAGGACAGACCATCGCCAGCCTTGGCATATGTAAAATCATACCCGCCGATCAGTTTCGCCGCCGCGGCAACCTGATAGCGGTGATAAAGATAAACCGGGACCAGCACCTCGCGCAGGCGCGCGCGGGGCGTTCCATCGCGCACCATGGGAATATCAAAATTGCGCAATGCAATTTGCCGCACGGCCATGGCGGTGGCGAGGGCAGCCACCGGGTCGTCACCATTATCCCAAACCGCGCCATGGGCATGGGGTGCACCCACGGACCGGCCATGGCGGTCGGCCACAAAGCGCAGGCCCTGCCCATAGGCGCGGTCAACCATATTATCGAGACTGCGCTGACGCTCCTCGGCAGTGATATCGGGGGAAAATGTTGAATAGAGCCACTTGACCGTAAATTTATCCCAGATACCGATGCCACTGGCATAGGCGGTGCTAAAATCGAGGGCCCCATCCTCCGTCACCTGAATGTCCGGTGCCGGATAATCCATCACCGACGCGCGATCATTGGTGGAGGCGGCGAAGTTATGGGCAAACCCCAGCGTATGACCAACCTCATGGGCCGATAGCTGACGGATACGGGCCAGGGCGATTTCAATGGGATCATCAATCGCACCGGATCCGGTTTTCGCGGTACCGGCGAGGCCTTCGAAAATCATCCGGTCCTGACGAACCCGCTGGCTGCCAAGAATCACATGGGCCTTGAGCATTTCGCCCGTACGCGGATCATAAACACCGCCGCCATAGGACCAGCCGCGGGTCTGCCGGTGGGTCCACTGGATAACATTATACCGCACATCCATGGGGTGCGCGTCTTCGGGCAGGATTTCCACGCGGAAGGCGCGCTCCAGACCAGCCTCTTCAAAGGCGTCGGCCCACCAGGACGCCCCGTCAATAAGGGCGGAGCGAATGGGCTCCGGCGCGCCGCGATCCACATAAAAGACCAACGGCTTTTTTACGGGGCCGGACGCAAGGGAAGGGTCCTCGCGTTCCACGCGGAACCGGCGGGCAAAGGCGCGCTTGACGGGCGCGGCAAGGTCTGCGGAAAAATCATAATAGCCCACATCGATTGCAGCCACACGCGGATCAAACGCGCGCGAGACAAACCCCTCGGGGGGCAGGCGCACAAAGGAATGGTGCATGGTCAGGCTAAATTGCCGCCCGTCCGCCGCCGTGCGTGCAACCTCGCCGCCAGCCGTCTGTGCCGAGAATGTCAGTGTGGCATCCATTTCCACATTATCGGGAAAGGCAAGCATTGACGTTGTGTCAGGATAGCTGAGATCAGCCACGAGGGCATAGGCGCCCTGGCCCCTGGCTTTGAGCTGCCCGGCAATGTCCATGCTGTCGCGTTGCAGAAAGCCCGACATATCAACGAGGAGATCGCCATTGCGGGCGGTTGTCAGCACGGGTCCGGCCCAGAGTTGGGATCGGGCAAACGACGCCGCCACCGATTTGCGTTCAGCCGGATTATCGGCGCTTGCGCGATAGCGGCTGTTTTCCACCTCAAAGATGGCCCGGTTGCCCACCTGGCGCACGCGCAGCACCGCGCCGCGTGTGGTCAATCCTCGGTCGAGCCCCACCGGGTTGGAGCCGAGCCCGGCAGTGAGCGCGTTGGCATAAATCATCCGCACGGCCACACCGTCGTCCCCCGGTTCGGGAAAGCGGGCAAGAACGCGCCCGCCGCGCGGGTCAATATAAAGATCGAAAAAGCCTTCTTTTTTAGTCAGGCCCCGCGTCTGGTCAGCAAAGGAGGTGCCCTTGGCTTTTTGCCGCGGCGCGCATGCGCCCACGATCAGGGTCAGGCTAACAACAACCAGCACCGCCGCCCCAAAGCGGCGCCCAAACGCAATCAGTCCCATAAAAAACCCCGGATTTCCCAATAATTGCAGGCGGATACACGCATCGCGTTATAACGCCAGCCGACCGGCGCGAAAAGGGGGCAATGCTAAAGAGGGCGCGCGCGCCTACGCTGTCGCCATCGCTCCCGTCATGATGGGAAATCGGAGGATAAACGCTGTTCCTTTGCCGATGGTTGATGCAACGCAAATGGTTCCGCCGCCGGCCTCTACAAGCTCCCGCGTCACCGCGAGGCCAAGGCCGTGGCCACTGATTTTTTCATGGTTGGCGCTGCGTTTGAACGGGGTAAAAATCGTATGCTGATCTTTTTTCGTAATCCCTGGTCCGCGGTCGATCACATGGATCTCAAGGCTATCGCCGCGTTGCCGGACCCCCATCAACACCGGCGTGCCGGGTGCATATTTCAGGGCATTGGACAATAAATTGCGTAACGCCCGCAACAGGTTCTCGCGGTGGGCGGTGATGCTGGCGCGGGTGCCAACAAAGCGAAGCGATCCACCGCTGGCCAGAAACTGCGGCTCGAACTCTGCGTGAAGCAGAGCAAAGACATCATTGATCGCCACCGGCTCGCCCTCGGGGCCTCGGTCCTTTCGATGTTCCGTGGACAGTTGCAACACATCTTCAACCATCTGATTGGCAGAGGTCACGCTCTTGCGCGCAAGCAACAAGGTTTGCTTGTCGCTGTCGGTTTTAGCCTCGCGTTCCAGGCGAAACAGCATGAAGGAGAGCGCATTGATCGGTTGACGCAAATCATGCCCCAGAAATTGGAACAGTTTTTCGCGAAACTGAAAAGCCTCCTCGTTCTGGGTTTTCTCCTGCTCCAATGCGGCCAGAACAGTGTTTAGTTCCGTATTCTGACGGGCGGTTTGCGCCTGCAGACGCCCGATTTCCCGGTAAGTGGCGATGGCGGAATAATGCGTGCGGAAACTCCACCAGCCCACCGCGCTATTGATCGCAAATAATAGGATTGTGGGAATGAAGTAATCGAGAGGTTCGGCCTGATAGCGGGCAATCTCACCGCTACCGGTAACCACAACGATGCCGCAGGCAACAAAGAGGATAAACCGGCTGACCATAAAGGGCGCAAACAACCGGGCCGCCGCGGGAATGGTTAAAAACGAAACCCCGGCAACGATTGAGGGCGCAGCAAGGCTGTCGGCCCGCTGGGCGGCAAAGGCATTAACAAGTAAACTCAGTACAAGGATTGATTCATAGGAAAAGAGGGCGGTTGCGCATAATCCCCGGCGTTGCCGCTGACCTTGTCCCCGGGGCTGTTCTCCATGACGGTTCGTGGGCGAATGAAAGGCAATCTCCAGCAAAATTGCCGCCCCCAGAACACTGAGCATCGCGATACCAAAATAAAGATAGCCAGACGAAACGCCGAGCGTGCTGGACATGTACAAGATTGCAAGGCCGCCAGCGAGATTGGCATAAAACACCGTATAAATATGACGCCCGGCCAAAAACGTGTCGAGGATTGTGCGCGACACATCAACATCATTGGGCACATTGCGACGGGGCGTGGTAAAGATCGTCTTGAGGTCCCACGTGGTCAGTTCGCGGGCGAGCCCGCGCAAACTTAAAAAGTGAAAAAGCGGAATAAGGATGACCGCCGGTAAAGACCGGAACAATCGAAGAAAAACCACATGGGCGTAGCCGGGGCCGCAGGTCAGAATATCCGTATGCCCACAAAACCGTTGTATGATCTGGTCATAGCCCGCATCCCGGCCAAGCAGGAAAATCTCCGCGCCGGTACTGGCGAAAATCAACGGCAGATAAACCGCCAGGGGTGTAATCAAGAACGTGACCTTCATGGGCCAGCGGTTGCGCACCATCAAATGGGTGGTGATGGCCACAACGAAAAAACATAAAATGGCCGGCTGTTTCAGATTGCCCGACATGGGATAGGCGGGCACCACATGATGGATTATTGTTTCCATACCCCACAACAGGGCATAGGCGATCAGCGCAAGGTAGAGGGCAACAAGCAGGATACGCGGCGGGGTCAGCGCCGGGTGGACTTTGTCGCGCAAAATTGCGTCGCCGGCGGGGGCCTCCCCTTGCGCAGCATGTGTTGCCTGCGCGGTGCTATCCCCTTGTCTAGCCGTGCTCACCATTGCCCTCCCTGACTGGCAGATGCCAGCTGTTCAGGTTTTGGCGTCAAAGATATCGCAGACAATCAAAAAGCGGAAGCAGCGCGCAAGCCTGAGGGCACTATACGAAGCCGTTTTCGCGGGCCCACCGGGCGGCCTCGCCTTTGCCGGAAACGTCGAGACGGCGATAGATTTCCGACAAATGGGTCTTTATGGTTTCGGGGGAGAGGTTAAAGGCGCGGGCAATTTCTTTTTGGGTCAACCCGCGGGCCAGCTCCACCAGGATATCAACCTGGCGGTCCGTTAAATCATGGGCGGTTGAGACGGGCCGTCTCTTGGCACCGGAATAGCGCCGCGTGGCAAGAATTTCGCCAAGGCCCGACAAGACTTCTTCCGGTGACTGATGTTTTTCGAAATAGGCTGCCGCCCCGGCATTCAGGCAGGTGGCCCGGTCGGCACGGCTGATCGAGGACGAGATCACAACCACCGGCACATCCTCAAAAGCGTCGTGAAACCGGCTTACCCAATCGGCAACACTGTACCCAGGGATATAAAAATCGGTCACGACCAGCTTGACCGCATAGTCGCGCGTCTCGGCCAGGGCATCTTCGGGGTTGGTAAAACAATCAGCCTGATCAATCTCCTCCAGCCCAAGCACAAGCTCGCGCATGCCCGCGCTGAACAGGAAATGATCATCAATGATGAGCGCGCCGGCGCTGGCCATAGGATGCCTCCGTTTTCACGTGATATTTCTAGCGATTTTCGGTGGTTTTGCGCCCCCCCGTTTCGGGTGACCCCCCGTTTAAGGTGATTTGCCCGGCGCGCGGTTATGCCATCCTAGACTTGTTGGTGTGGCCCCGCCGGGGAGAGGGGGCGCCGCACCGCGCTCGGGAGAGCGCCGGGAGAGCGAGCAGAGACGATGCCGGTGGGGCTATTGTTGCCCATTGGGGGGAGGCGAGCCCCACCGGCCGGGATAGCGCGCGGCGCGGGTAAATCCTGCGCCTGAAAAATAAGCATTTGCGCCGTTTGGGCCAGCGCACGCACATGCAAACATAAAAGGCCGCACTGACCCTGTGCCTTGCCATTCGGATCAGCGCCGTTAAGCAGGCAATGACGAATTGAAGTTGTTGCGAGCCCCGAGGTTTGGTCATGAGCGCGAAATTTGACAGTACACAAAATTATATTGCCACAGATGATCTAAAGATCGCGGTCAATGCGGCGGTCACGCTGGAGCGGCCTTTGTTGGTGAAGGGCGAGCCCGGCACCGGCAAGACCGTCCTTGCCGAAGAAATGGCCAAGGCGCTCGGCGCGCCGCTTTTGTCCTGGCATATCAAATCAACAACCAAAGCCCATCAGGGGCTTTATGAATATGATGCGGTGGCGCGCCTGCGCGATGGTCAGTTGGGGGAAGAACGCGCCCGCGATGTGAAAAACTATATAAAGCGCGGCAAATTGTGGGAGGCGTTCACGTCGGATGAGCGCCCAGTCCTCCTGATTGATGAGATCGACAAGGCCGATATCGAGTTTCCCAATGACTTGCTCCAGGAACTCGATCGCATGGAATTTTATGTCTATGAAACCGGTGAAACGGTAAAGGCGGCCCAGCGCCCGATCGTCGTGATCACGTCGAATAATGAAAAAGAACTCCCCGACGCCTTTCTACGGCGTTGCTTCTTCCACTTTATCAAATTTCCCGATCCGGAAACCATGAACGCCATTGTTGATGTGCATTTTCCGCAAATCAAACAACGGCTTGTTCAAAATGCCATGCGGATATTCTATGAGTTGCGGGAGGTGCCGGGTCTGAAGAAAAAGCCGTCAACGTCGGAACTCCTGGACTGGATCAAGCTCCTCCTGGTTGAGGATATCGATCTGGAAACCTTGCGCGAGAAAGATGTGCGCAAGGCGATCCCGCCGCTCCATGGGGCGCTTTTGAAAAATGAGCAGGACGTGCATATGTTTGAGCGTCTGGCATTTCTCGCCCGGCGCGAAAGCTAGGCTTGGTCTGCCCCTTTTTGGGCCCGTAAAATGGGCCCCAGCGGCCGGCTTGACCCCTATTTTGCATGGTTTTTTGCCGATTGTGGGCTTTGGCCACTGGCCAAGCGCAACGGACCTGCGCACACTATCCCTTTAATTTTGGTCAGCTGTTGGGGCGCGAGCAAAAACTGGCGGTACCGCCGGATGGGGCCGAGTGAATGACGTGGGAATTGGAGTGGATGATGGAATTTTTCAAAAAACGCAATTTGTTGGTCACGCAAAGATCTTCTTTTCTCGCACTGGCCGGGATCGCGGTCAGTGTCCTGGTTGCCGGCTGCAGTACCACGCCCACGGTGCAGGAAGCGGCCCTGTGGGATGACGCATCACAGCCGCAATCGGCCGAGCAGAAATGGGAACAGATTGATACACTTTCCCGAATTGAATTGGCGAAAATTGCCGGTTCAACCTATGTGGCAAGGCCGCGTCTGGTGAATGATACGGGGCGTCGCGCCCCCTATTTCTCAACGGTGACGGACCATGAAGACAGCTTTGTGGAACGGAGCAATGAGAAAGTAGCCAAAACCCGAAATCTGCGCTTTGCCAATTATGAGGCCAATCGGTTCCGGTCAATCAATGAGGAGGTGCCGCCGGGTTTCGAGCAAATCCAGATTGGCTATCGTCATATCGCTTCGGGTATGATCTGTCCGTTTGGTCTGTCTACGGAGGATGACAGCTTTTCGCTTTCCATCACGCAAATTCGGTTGTTTAACCAACAAGGCACCGATGTGGGCTGTGACTTTCGCACCTCTACCGGCGGTCTGATCACGGTATTTTCAAGCTATTGGCCGGACATCACACAAGAGCAGCATGCGGCAGCGGCGGATCAACAAATCCGTACACAGTTTAATACTGCCAAGGCGCTTGATGTGGGCATCGTTAGTGTCGAGGATTATAATCCGGCAACCATGGGCACGGCGACGGCATCGGGATATGATATCTCTGAGGCTGGCGCCGAGCGGCAACTCAAATCCTCTTATTGGATTGTCAAAACACGGCAATGGCATGTGAAAGTGCGTGCCACGCATTTCCTTGACGATCCGCTTACGGAGCTTTTTGCGGCGATATTCCATAGCCGGACCCATGTTGATGTCTATAATGCGGCCGGCCGCGTTGTGGGTGAGATTGACGTTTAGCCGCGATGGCGTCGGGGTATTTCTGAGGATATATAGGGCTTGGGTAAGGGGTTTGAGTGATGGATGCGATTTGGGGCATTCTGCCGTTTTTGTTTTTTCTCGTGGTTTTTGTACTCCTGCCGCGAATGCAGCAGCAAAAGGCCCATGAGGCCCTGACCGAGCGTTTCTCGGCGATTCAGCGTGCCCGCAAATCGAGAATTATCGCCATTGTTCACCGCCAGGAGCCCATGGGCCTCCTAGGCATTCCGGTTTTGAAATATATTGATCTCAATGACGCGGAAGACGTGCTGGAGGCGATCAGGCGGACGCCGCCCACCATGCCGTTGGAGGTGATTTTGCACACGCCGGGCGGGCTTGTATTGCCCGCCCTGCAAATTGCCCGGGCGTTGAAGGCGCATCCGGGTCCCACAACTGTCTTTGTACCCCATTACGCCATGTCCGGCGGTACGCTGATCGCCATGGCCGCCGATGAGATCGTCTTGAGCCAGCACGCCGCTCTCGGCCCCATTGACCCGCAGATTGGCGGCTTGCCTGCGGCATCGGTCTTGCGGCTGAAACAGGAAAAAGACACCAATGCCATTGGCGACCAGACCCTGATATTGGCCGATGTGGGGGAGATGGCGATCCGGCAACTCCAAAGCGCCGCTTACGAATTATTATCGGGAACGATATCCGATAACGCAGCGCGGGCCGTGGCCGAACAGCTTTCCACCGGGCGCTGGACCCATGATTATCCGATCATTGCTGCCCATGCCGCCGAGCTTGGCTTAAACGTTTCAACGCAAATGCCCGATGATATCATGGATATGATGGCGCTTTTCCCCAGCAAGCTGAGCGGGGCCAGCGTGAAGGCCATTGATCTGGAAGCAAAAACGGGCCTTGGCCGATTTTTTGCCCGCCGCAAGCCGGTTGTGGAAAAGTCGGCCCCTGTGATGCCTGCGCCGCCCGCCACCGCAACGCCGATATCCCCGTTTGGCGGGGAGGGGGCGACCCACCAGCCCCAGGGTGGTCACCGCTTTAGCTACGGGCCTTGGAATCCCAAAGATCTGAACGCCGAGCAATTGCGCCCGGGCGCTGTACCAAACAAGGGTGCACATCCTGAAAAGCGGAAATATCAGCCTTTTTAGCGCTGGCCCCCAATCCAATCCATGACCACATCTTCGCCCTGGCGATAGCTGTCAAAAGTCTGTGTCAGGAGGACGTTTGGTGCAAGTGAGCCAGCGGGTACTTCATGTTTGACATTCATGGTGAAGCAATAGCGCTTGCCTTTGCAGCCCTTTTCCCAATCATGATAGCCGGTGGCGTAATTCACATAATAGCCTGAATTGGGCAGCTGAAAGTCGGTGCCCCGTTCGGCCCAGAACTGCTCGCGGTCGCCCATGGGCTCACCCACGATCAGGGCTTTGTCACCCGCGTAATATTTCAGCATGGCCACCGTCACAATCCCTGCAGAAAAGGTATTTGGTCCGGTGATGATGTAGACTTGGCCATTCTCTTTAACCATTTTCGGCGCATTTTTTGCGAAGGCCATGGACCGCGTATAATCACCGCCATCGTGCAACCGAAAATCAACAACCAAATAATCAAGGCTTTCATCGGTGTAGGGAGCAAGAAGGGTTTTGTAGGTTTTTGCGATGGGCGTTTCTTTGCTGCCAACGCCCGGGAGCGCGCGAATATATAGCCCGTTTCCTTCCATCACATAGCTTAGAACGTCCCCAGGGGCTTTCAAATAGCGGGGAAGATCATCGGTCCGGTCACTGAATATATGGGCCCATGGGCCGTGACCGGTGGAGGCGCCGCCTGGGATCAGGGTTTCCCAAGCGCTTCGGCCCGGCACTTTATAACCGTCAGGCAAGGCACGCGGCTCAAACGCCAATTGTTCAGGATCACCGGATGCCGTTTCAAGGTCGAGGGTGACCGCGGCGGCAGACGCCGCTAGGCCCGCGGCGTTGAGTAAGGCCGGTGCCTCAATAATCAGGGTGCTGTAGAGCGTGCGCCAAACGGCGTTGCCGCCGCGATAGCCCTGCAGGTTTTGATGAACGTCTCGGGTGGTCCGGCCCTCAATTGCTGTAACCCGCCGCCCGAGTGCAGCTTCATGGTCCGGCGCGGCCTCCACAACATAAAGGCCGTCACTGAAGCGATAGAGCCGGGCACCAATGGTCTCAAATTCGCGATATTGCGGCCCATAGCTGATATTGGTGTGGCCATTGTCAGCTAACGCGACGGCTTCAGCCATGCTGAGATAAAAGGCGGCATCGGACATATCGGCAACCCGGAGGCGCATTGCGTCTATGGCCGTTTCGAATGCCAGTTTTTCAGCTTCGTCAAATGCCCGGTCATAACGGGTTAATGTGGTTAAATAGTCAAGATCCTGCTGCCGGGCTTCCACAAGGTCGGCCGGCGATTCGAATTTCGGCTTTTCGATGAAGGGCATGAAAACCCAAACCATCCGCGCATAGGGCCAATAGAGAGGCGCCGTCAGAACGCTCAGCACCAGCCAGCCGATAAGGCCATATTTCAAAATTTTTAGCATTTTACCGGGTTCCCGCATTGCCCGCGTCGAAATTACCACGGGGCCCAGCGCATGTATAGGAAGGGGTCTGGCGAGGGCCCCTTGGAACAGGTGGGCGGACCCCGGTTTAACCCCTGGTTAAGCGTCTTTTTTAACGGCTGGTGGAGGGGTTTGTGGGATGGTCGCGAATAAAGAGCAGGTTTGGGAAGAACGGCCTACTAGCCATGACGTCTTGCGAAAATGTCATTTGCTGGTCCCAACAATCACCGGGATAAGATCAGGGTCAGATGCTGCCCCCACGCAGCCGCGAAAGATCAGGAAAATTTTTGATGTTTACACTGAATACCGTCGGAAACACGGGTGCCATTTCTGCCTCGCAGCTTGCCTCTATCGAAAGCGTGACCTTGGCTGCGGCAAATTTCTGGGCGCGCTATATCAATTTTGGCAATGTCTCCCTCGATATTGAGCTTGATTTTGAAAGCCTTGGCAACCGCGTCCTCGCCAATGCCGGGCCGGTTTTGTTTTTTAGCGGCTTCAATAATGGCAACCGTGTGTTCACTGCCGGAACCTTGCAGGAGACATTGACCGGGAATGATCCCAACGGGGCACAAGCCGACATCTTTGTGACGATCAATTCCGACGCGATCCTCGACGGGACCTTTTTTGTGGGGGACTATTCCAACGGTAACTTCCCCGATATCCCCTTTAACCAAATCGATCTGTTTTCAACGATCATCCACGAGCTTGGCCACGGCTTTGGCTTTTTGTCGTTCCTCGACCGCGATGACAATGTGATTACAAACTTTGACCTGCAAGTTGAAGACATCAATGGCGAATTCTTCTTTACCGGTCAGAATGCGGTGGAAGTTTTTGGCAGCAATGTGCCACTCACCGGTGGTGACCCCAGCCATCTTGATTTTGGCGTTGGTGACATTCTGGAACCCCAGATTACCTTTGGCGAGCGGGGTTTGCCGTCGCCCTTAAACGTCGCGATTTTTCGTGACCTTGGCTTTGAAACCTTTGCGCCCACCGGCGGCGATGATGACCTGATCGGCTTTTTTAGTCGCGATAATGAAAACCTTCAGGGCGGGAATGATCGGTTTGAGGCGCTGGGCGGTGACGATACGGTCAGCGGCGGTGCGGGCAATGACACGATAGAGGGGGATGACGGCGCCGATATTCTCAATGGCGATAGCGGATTCGATACGCTGATTGGCGGCAACGGAAATGACCTGCTCAATGGCGGCAGCAATGCCGATAATCTTTTCGGCGGCAATGGCAGTGACACATTGCGCGGGGGCGACGGTCTTGATCGCCTGTTTGGCGAAGCGGGCAATGACCTGCTCGAAGGCAATGCCGGCGATGACGGTCTGTTTGGTAATCTCGGCAATGACACGTTGCGCGGGCAAAGCGGTGATGATCGTCTTTTTGGGGGTGCTAGTTTTGATACGCTCTATGGTGGCAGCGGTCAGGATCAGCTGTTCGGCGGGAGCAATGCCGATAACCTGTTCGGTGGTAACGGAAACGATGTGATCTTTGGCGAAGACGGAGCCGACCGACTGTTTGGCGAATTGGGCAATGACACCCTGAATGGCGGCACCTTTGACGATGTGATCTTTGCGGGCGCCGGCTTTGATGTTTTGAATGGCGGCGCCGGCAATGACCGGCTCTTCGGGAATTTCAACTGGGATATATTTGTTTTCGAAAATGGTTTCGGCAATGACGTGATTGGCGACTTTGATCAGGCCAATGCCTTTGAGCGGATCGATTTGTCTGCCGTGAGCAATATCACCAGCTTTAGCGATCTCGCCAATAATCATCTGAGCCAAGATGGCAATGGCAATGCGGTAATCACGGACGGTGCAAACACCATCACACTAACCGGTGTGTCGGCAAGTACGCTCACCGCTGGTGATTTTATTTTCTGATCGATTAATCGATCATCGCGCTTTCATCCGGCATGCCCACAATATGGAACCCGCCATCAACATGGTGGGTTTCACCGGTGCAGGACGCGCCCAGATCCGACAACAGATAGAGGGCTGCGCCGGCAACGCCGCGCGGGTCGGTGTCATCGCGTAACGGGCTTGCCTTGCGATTAAAAGAGAACATATGCCGTCCGGAGGAAATGCCGGCCGCCGCCAGGGTTTTGATGGGTCCAGCGGAGATGGCATTGACCCGAATATTCGCCGGGCCAAGGTCGCGCGCGATATACCGGGTTGATGCTTCCAAGGCCGCTTTCGCCACCCCCATCACATTATAGTTCGGGACCGTCCGTTCACTGCCTAAATAGGTGAGTGTAATCATCGAGCCCCCATGCGGCATTAGTTTCGCCGCCCGGTTTGCCGCATCAACAAAAGAGAATGCGGAGACATCCATCGTGTCCTTGAAAATCTGGCGGGTGGTATTCTCCACAAAAGACCCCTCCAGCGCCGATTTATCGGTGAAGGCAATGGCGTGGACGAGAAAATCCATGCTGCCCCATGCGCCCTTTACGCTTTGAAAGGTTGCATCCATGGAGGCATCGTCGGTGACGTCACAAGGGACAATAATCTGTGCACCGATACTTTCTGCCAGCGGGCGCACACGCCGCTCCATGGCCTCATTCACATAGGTAAAGGCAAGCTCTGCGCCCATGGCGTGCAGCTGCTGGGCAATGGACCAGGCAATCGAGTTTTTATTAGCAACGCCCATGATCAGGCCACGTTTGCCCGCCATCAGGCTACCGGAATAGGGAAAGTCAACGGATGATGTGTCGGTCATGGGGTTTCCTCGTGGGTTGGAAATGGTCAGGTGGCTGTGCGATCAATCAGGATCATGATGACCACAAAATAGGCCAGCCAGATGCCAGCATAAAGACTGAGACGCATGGGCGTGTTTTTCGTGCGCAGGGACGGCAAAACCTTGTCAAACCACCATAGGCCAACGCACGCAATCAGCGTGGCAACAAAAATATTCGCCAGGTCAAGGCTCACTGGAAAACCGGTCAGACCCGGGCCACGGCAAGCACCCCATTGGTGCCGCCAAAGCCGAAACTGTTGGTCAGGAAGCTATCAATTTTGGCATCATCCATCCGTTCCCGGATAATCGGCAAATCAGCAAATTGCGGATCAATCTCCTCAATATGCGCCGAGGCGGTCAAAAAACGATCGCGCATCATGATGAGGGAGTAAATTGTCTCCTGCGCCCCGGTGGCACCCAGTGAGTGCCCGGTCAGAGATTTGGTCGAGGAGAAAGGCGGGATCCTATCGCCAAAAACATCGCGAATGGCTTGTGTTTCCTTTTCATCGCCCACGGGCGTTGAGGTGCCATGTGTATTGATGTAATCAATGGGTGTACTGACGGTTGAGAGAGCTTCGCGCATACACCGTACTGCCCCTTCCCCGGAAGGCGCCACCATATCATGACCATCGGAATTTGCGGCATAGCCAACAATTTCGCCAAGGATGGGCGCGTCTCGGCGTTTGGCGCGTTCATAATCTTCCAGGATCACCACACCAGCGCCACCCGCAATGACAAAGCCGTCGCGGTTCACATCATAGGCGCGTGAAGCAACCGAAGGCGTCTCGTTATACTTTGTCGACATGGCGCCCATGGCATCAAACAGGTTCGACATGGTCCAGTCCAATTCCTCACCGCCGCCTGCGATGACCATATCCTGCTTGCCCCACATAATCTGCTCGGCGGCGGCGCCAATACAATGGACCGATGTGGCGCAGGCGGAGGAAATCGAATAATTCACGCCCAGAATTTTGAACGGCACCGCCAGGGTTGCCGAGTTTGTCGAGGACATAGCGCGCGGCACTTGTGTGGGGCCGATTTTCCGGGTGCTTTTCTGGTCGCGCGTCTTGTCGGCGGCCTCAATGATCGCCTTCGTACACGGACCACCAGAGCCCATGATGATCCCGATGCGCGGATCGCTGATCTCGTCTTCTGAAAGGCCAGCCATCTCCAGCGCTTCGAGCGCGGCGATATAGTTCCACGCGGCCCCTTCGCCCATGAACCGGCGTTGCTTGCGGGTCAGGGCTTCCTCCACATCCAGGGTGGGGCGCGCATAAACCTGACAGCGAAATCCAAGATCTGCATAGTCCTGCGCAAAGCTGACGCCGGAGGTACCATGACGCAAGGCCTCGGTAACCGCTGGCACATTATTGCCGATGGATGATACGATACCCATTCCGGTAATCACCACACGCCGCATGCGTTTTATCTCCTTGACAAACCGTTATACTGGGCCGGGGCCCGGCTGGGTTGTGTTGGGCTTAGCCGCCGGGTCAAATACCCGCGTCCAGTTGCTCGCGTGAAAACAGACCCACACGCAAATCTTTGGCTTCATAAATCTTCTTATCGTCCGCATACATTGCGCCATCACCAATGCCTAGGATCAAGGGGCGGGCCATGACGCGTTTCATATTGATTTCATAACGCACATTTTTGGTCTTTGGGGTGACCATCCCGCCAAACTTTATTTCCTTGGCGCCAAGGGCGCGGCCATGGCCGGGATGATCGGACCAGGTGAGAAAAAAGCCGATCAATTGCCACAAGGCATCAAGCCCCAGACAGCCGGGCATCACCGGATCGCCGGGAAAATGGCAATCGAAAAACCAGATGTCCGGGTGGATATCCAACTCGGCAAGCATGTGGCCTTTGCCATAGGTGCCCTGGTCAGACGTGATCGCGGTGATCCGGTCGAACATGAGCATGGGCGGCACGGGCAATTGAGCCGTACCCGGACCACGCAATCCGTGGTGCCCACACTGTAAGAGATCCTCGCGGGCATATTCCGATTTTCCTGGCATGAAGATGGTTGCCCTTTCTCTTATGGGACCTGCTTAAAGGCACGCTGCAGGCGTTTGCGCCGAACACTGTCAGGGGTGGTAATGGCCCCCATGCACGGGGTCAATTGCTGTGACCAGCACAAGGTCGGCCAGGAGCATGAATACCAGGACTTACCGTGCCTTCAGCGGGTATTGCCCCATAGGGCACCGCGATGGATCCAGCCCCGGCGCCGGTCAATCTCCACCCGGCAATGGTCGTCAACGCATTTTTGCACCCGCACAATCACACCGGCCCCCAGGCGCGCACGAACCGCAGCCTCGGCGTGCGGTTGGCGGCGCAGGGGTGCCATGGCCACCTTAACGAGGGCCGTGGCGCGCCCACTGATCAGCGTTGCGTGGACCCAGCACTGCTCCCCGTCGCGGTCCTCGATCTTTCGCCAATGGTCAACGGTCTCTGCGATGACGCGCACCGGCAGGCCCTTTTTCTCAAAGGTGACGAGGCGCGGATGCTCCAATGACGGGCCAATACGGCAGTTTGTTTTGTTCGATTTCAGCGACACAAATCGCGGCACGGGAAAGCCGGACGGCGTATCGGTGCGAACCGGTTGGCTGTTTGCGGCCACCGGATTTTCCGGCGCCGCGCGCGCTCCATGGGAAACGGGGCTTGCGGCCATCGCCATGAATGCCGGCCCCACCACAAGCGCGCGCGCCAGAAATCGCTTTGATCTGTGCCCATGGTGCGATCCCCGCGTGAACCCCATGCTTGCCTCCCTATCGCCTGTGGGTGCGTGTTGATGAGCCTGACGCCAACCCATAGCTAACCGAATGCCCGATATAAGAGCGGGAGCGTTAATGGCCGGTTAACCATTACAAACCGGCGCTTAAAGGCTGGGACAAATGCCGCTTTTCGCCGGTTCCCGATTGGGATCAGGCCCGTTATGGTCTAGGCAGAGATTGTCGAGGCCATCTTTTCAGTGGGGAGACCAGCCAAAGCCATGGCGAGCGGAACGAACAACGGGAAGCCCGAGGCTGGCACCGGCAGCGACGCTGCGGCGGAGGGGCGCCCGGCCTTGCGCGTCGGGGTCACGCGGCGCTTGCCGCCCGGCATTGCCGACCGCCTATCGGCGCTTTTCGCCTTGGAATATTGCGATCAGGAGGCTGTCTTGGCCCCGGACGCCCTGGCAAGCCTGGCAAAAACCGTTGATGTGCTCGTGCCGACCCTTGGCGATAAGCTCGATAAAGCGTTTTTTGAGGCCGTTGGCGCGCGGCTCAAGCTGATCTCCAATTTCGGTGCCGGCGTTGATCATATTGAAATCGATGAGGCGCATCGCCGGTCCATCGCCGTGACCAACACGCCCTCAGTTCTGGCCGAAGATGCGGCGGATATGGCCATGGCGCTGATCCTTGCGGTGCCCCGCCGATTGGTGGAGGGGGTCAAAGCGCTGGAAGCGGGCGCGTTTACCGGCTGGTCACCCACATGGATGCTGGGGCGCCGGGTGCGCGGCAAAAAACTGGGCATCATCGGTCTTGGCCGGGTTGGCCAGGCCATTGCCCGGCGCGCAGCCGCCTTTGGGCTTGATATCCATTATCATAACCGCGCCCCGATCAACGCGCTGATGGAAGAAAGCCTTGGCGCCACCTATTGGGAAAGCCTGGACCAGATGCTGGCGCGGGTTGATATCGTGTCGGTCAATTGTCCGCATACCCCGGCAACATTTCACCTGCTCTCGCGCCGCCGGCTGCAATTGCTGCAACCCCATGCTTTTGTGGTAAATATCTCCCGCAGTGAGATCATTGACGAGGCTGCCCTGGCCGAGCTTATCCTCAGTGATCGTCTGGCAGGCGCGGCGCTTGATGTTTTTCAAGGCGAACCCAAACCCAATCCGGCCCTGATGGCCGCCCCCAATGTTGTCCTGTTACCGCACATGGCATCGGCAACCATTGAGAGCCGGGTGGAAATGGGCGAGCGGGTCCTCATCAATATCAAGATGTGGGCCGATGGCCATCGCCCGCCCGACCGGGTTATTCCGGGTATCAACTAACCACCGGGCCGTTTTGGGGCGGGCCTATTGCTTTGATTTAGATGCAGACAATATTGCTGCCATAGCCCCTGTGCCCCTTTGTCTCTGGGCCTCTTTACCCCCTGGGCCCCTTTGTCCCTGGGCGATAATCGCCAACCCTGGCAGACAGCTTTCTTCGCCGACTAATCGAAGCGGTGACAAAGCATCTTCGAAGAATCGGTTGCGGCGTGTCCATCAATCTCATGGCACCCGCATTTTAGGACGCAAACTATGCCAAAGAGAGCACTGCGTTCAGGGCGCAACCTGACCCGGACCGCGCAAAAGTCGTGATCAGACCGACTAGGCCGTTTTAAGAGCCGTGATCTACCGTTTTTGTTGCCACCCATAGACTGGTTTTGGCCCATATTTGCTGTAGCGCTTCTTGGCGCAAAGGTCTGTTTTGGGAAACATGTTGCGCTTTAAATTTCTCCACCTTTATCCGCAAAAACGGAGGAGAGTTCACGGAGAATTTTTAGAATTAGACTGTCGTCTTCGGTGCCATTTATTACAAATACCGACTGATAGTTTTGCCTTTGTTGTTACTTGGTTAAACCAATTTCTGAGCGCATCGCTGATTTCATTTTTTCGACCGCATTGGGCTGGTCCTCTCTATCTGCATCAAGTACAGCCTGAATAGATTTTCGAACAGGTTCTGAGGCAACAAGGTCACATCTCATTTGCCAGTAACCAAATACTTTACCGGCTTCGTCTATTCTTTCGCTTGTGGAAGCTAAATGGGCATCTCGAAACGCTTCCAGCAAGCCAATATATGCGGACTTACGTTCCTCAAACCTGCGTTGATCGATTTGTTGTTTGGTAGCTATGTATGACTGTACAAAAGCTGTGACAATCGAACCAAGTCCGAATGCGGTAAGGAATGAAATAACTAGCGCTGTGTCCATAAATCATACTCTCTTTCAGGAAAGTAAAGATATATCGACTATTTATCGCCAAGTGGTCTGCCTCACAAGGTTTCGAAACCTCAACAGATTTCCGAAGTTTTCTACTGTCTACACTTACACACATTCTTGCCATACATTTTAGACAGACGAACGGCAGAGATTGGCGATTTTTTCCCATTCGCTTGGTGCAACGCCAGCGAAAAGCAACGGGTTCTGACCCTAGCTGTTGGGAGTTGGTTCGATCAGGTCCCAGCGGTTGCCGTAGAGGTCTTCGAAAACAACGACCCGGCCATAGTCTTCGCGGCGGGGCAGTTCGCGGAACCGGACGCTGGCCTGATGCATGCGGGCATAGTCGCGGTCAAAATCATCCGTCTCCAGAAAGAACATGACGCGCCCATGGCTGTCGCCGCCTTGCTTGCCGATGCGCGCGCGTTGGTCGGCACTGGTTGCTTTGGCGAGCAAGAGCCGCGCCCCGTTGCCGCCACGTGGACCCATCACGAGCCAGCGCTTTTGGGCGGAAAGCGGTGTATCCTCCAGCGTCACAAAGCCAAAGGCCCGCGTAAAAAACGCTCTGGCCTCGTCATAATCAGCCACCAGAATTGTCGTCATCCCAAGATGCAGCATGAACCCCTCATGATTGTCCCCGCACTATACCCCTGCCTAAACCAACATCCCTGCCGCGCCATCAAAGTGGCTCCATCGCCTATTTGTGACCCATGGTGAAGGGCGAGGCTATCGAAATCGTCAGTCTCCAACCCTAAGTAGGGGATGGTAAATATTTCACGCTTTGGCCATGTTACCATGGCGGGCTGGGGGAGGCTGGGATCAAGATGATGGCACAAAATCGAGCGGTTTTCTCGCACCTTTATGCCCATTTGCGTGTGCCCCCTTGGGCCCAAGCCGTTGCTGGCGCCGTTGCCAGCGCCCTTGTCCTGGTCTTCAGTGCCCTGCAAGGCGCTGTTGCCTATGCCGATGATTTTGCCCCGGGCAATCCCTTTAACGCCATCGCTGACCCGGCGCAGCCTGTGCTCGCGGTCCAAACCACGTTTGACGCCCCGGGGGCGATTGTCCGGGTTATTGCCTATGACAGCGCGGAAACCTTTTTGGTTGAACGCGCCGCACGCCTGTCGGCGCCGCTCGATGATACCGGTTTAGCGGTCTTTGCGCTCATTACGGCGAGCAATGGCCAGATCGGGCCGGGCCCCGCCGCCTTTGTGGCTTTTGTTGATGAAAATAATGACGGGCGGTTGAACCGTGATTTTCTCGGCAAACCTAAAGAGCCCTATCGGTTTTCGAACAATATCAAACCGAAACTGTCGCGCCCGTCTTTTGAGGACACACAGGTCAAGCTTGAAAAAGGGCATGTGGTTGTCATTACCATCCACGATTGAGTGTGCGGCAGGGCGTGATAACGCCCGCACCGATCGCCCCACAGTAAAAATGCCGCGTAATCGACAATCACGAGGCATTTATTTCGTTTTCGTCGATGAAAACGATTGAGCGTCAGTCCTTGTTGATAGTCCAGCCCCCTTCGACGCGTTCGTTGATCACAACCGAGTCTTCAGTGCTGTCGATGGGTGCCAGCCGTCCACGCATGGGATCGGGTTTAAGCTGCATGTTCGCGCCCGTGCCAGCATCAACAATAAAACCGATACCGCCGCCGGCAATAAAGTTACCGGGAACAGCGGCCGCTGACCCTTCGCACCGAGCTTGGAGGCAAGGCGTGCCGTAACGGGTTTGTACCCAGCCAATTCGAACGTGACATTGAAATCGCGTTTCCGGCGAAGCTCTAGCGCACACGGCGTTACTCACTTATATTGGGTGGGTTCCCGGTGATGCGTACCCCTATTGCATCGCGCCCGACAGCTCACGCCGAAATCGGAACAGAATTCGGATGGTGTTATTGGTGAACCCCCTTGTAATGAAAGCCTTGTATCTTTAGGGAATTCTTTCAATCATGCAGCAAATACTGGCAGTAATTGTTCGGCTGGACTACTTGCTTTTGGTGGTGGTGCATTCATCGCTGGTAATATAGCAGAAAATCCACTTATCGCGAGCTTTGGGGCTGTGGTATTTACCGCGGGTGGCATAGTTGGGGCATCATCAGCAATACTGCAGACGAGTGGCGGCTTACTACAAGGTGTTGGAAGCTGCAATTTTTCAAATGTTGGGAATGGTATAGGTAACTTCATAACAGGACGCATTTTTGCTGGCTTTGCAAACACGACTTCAGAAATTATTGCTGCCGGTGCTGCTAGTAACTTAACCAATACACTATCCAATCGGGGCCCAAGTGAAGTTAATTGCTAAAATTCAAAGATGGTTTGACAGAAATTGGAAGTCCATTCCAATGTACATCGCTGGCATAACAGGTAGTATTATATTTGGTTCTTTAGCAGGCTGGTATCCAATACCTTTCGGCATTGATCGTGAGACAACAAAAATTATTGGTATTTTGGCATTTACTTTTATGGTGTTATCCAAACCAGATGCTTTTTCGAACCCGGGAAAAATTCTAATTGATAAAATATTCGAAAGAAATAAAAAGTCGGACGAATAATATAGCCTTTGTTCGGTGGATTTTTTAAGTGTGATCAAGTTGACCCCCTGCTTCGTGCCCGGTGTCACCGTCGAACACCCTGTCGCTGCGAGGATCTGAACGACCAATAATCCTTTTTTTACCATGATATATCCCTTTAGTAGCCCCCCGGCACGAGCCTAACCCTAACGGGAAGTACGTATCACCAGGTCTACGGCTCTGTTGTGCTATGGTGTGTGTATCGATCCCGATATTCATACGAAATTAACGCTGTTCTCTAAATCGGTCTTAAGCAAGTGGTCCTAGTCTCTCTCCGCGTTCCGAAGCGGTAAGGCAGGAAAGTGCGATGACCCCGTTTGATATTTATTCCATGGCTCTTTTTATTGCCGCGGCGTCGATATTCTTCTTGCGCTTGCGCCATGAGGACCCGCCGCTCTTTCCCTATCTATTAATCTCCGTCACCTGCGCGGCGGCAAACTGGTTGGGCAACCACCGGTTTGATCTGATTGCCATCGGCGTGTTGGCCGCGGCGGCGTTTTTGCTGCTGCATCTGACGAGCCAGCCCTATGGCCCGGACCCGGTGCAGGACGGCGACGTTGATGGTTAATTAGGCGGTAGGCTGATCATGATCGGCCAGCCGGAAAGACCCGCCGAGGCTGGGCGTGTCATCGCAGATTACTTTGCCCGTTTCGCAAAGATGGATCAGGTGGGCGAGGACGTTTAGCCCTGCCGCCACATGCAAGCGTTTATCGACGCTCGCATACAGAACAGCAACAATATCGGAAATTTTTGTTTGACCGGCGCGCATCTGCGTCAGGATCTGACCATCGCGCATGTGCCGGTGGGCGCGCACCGCGCGGACAAACCGGTGCGGGTTTTCAATGGGCGCGCCATGGGTGGGCAGATAAAGATCATCGGGCCGGGCCAGCAATTTCTCCAGGCTTGAAAAATAATCGCCCATATGGCCATCGGGCGGGACGATCACCGTTGTTGCCCACCCCATGATGTGATCGCCGGTAAACAGGATTGATTGGCCCGCGCGGGTCAGGCCAAAACACACATGGTTGGACAGGTGCCCGGGCGTTGCCACCGCTTCAAGGGTCCAATCGGTACCCGTTACTTCTACCCCATCGGTGAGGATATGGTCGGGGGCAAAGTCATAATCGGCCCCCTCATCAAGGGCGGGGGCGTCATCGTGCTTATCCGCCACCGGGTGCCCGCTAGCCGCATAGATCGGTGCGCCGCAGCGTTCGGCAAGCGCCCGCGCGCCGCCGCAATGGTCGGAATGGGTGTGCGTCACAAAAATATGGCTGATGCCCATAGGGGCCGTCGCCGCCATCAAATGGTCGAGATGGCTGGTAAGATCAGGCCCCGGATCAATAATCGCCGCAGGCACCGAAAAGGTCTCATCACTGACGATATAGGTACCGCTACCGGTATAGGTAAAGGGACCGGGATTTTCCGCAATCAGCCGCAGGACCCCGGGCGCCACCGCATCGGCGCGCCCATAGGCGAAGTCAAAATCCTTGACGAAGGGGATCGGTCCCGGCGTGCTCATCGATCGACAGGGCTCGCAAGCCTAAGGCAAACCGCGCTCAAGCCGCCATATCCTGGCCGTGCAGGCCCAATAGCCGGTCATCAACCATCCGGGCAAACGCCTGACCAAGGCCGCGGATCGCCAGCATTTTTTGCCGCCCTGACAGAACCGAAGGCGGGCCCATATCGGTCTTGTTCACATCGACAATATAGATGCGGCCATCCTCGCGGTTCCGCAGCACATCAAGACCGCCAAAATCGAGGGCCATGGACTGGGCAAACCGCACGATCTGCGCTTGCTCCGCTGCCGATAACACCGCATCCGGATCAATCAGATCAACGCGGTCATTGTCATTGGTAAACCGTGTCGCGCGGCGGCGGCGTTTGAGATAGACAAACGGAATAGTGTCGCCAACCACGGGCGTGCGGATATCCACAAAGTCCGAGCCATCAAAGGTGTTGTCGATCAACCGTTGATAAACCTTGCCCGGTTTTGGCGCGGCGAGGGGGCATTGCACGATCTCGCCATCATGCTTGCCATTGCCTTCGGATTTTTCCACCGCGGGCCCGGTAAAGGTCAGGGGATCAATCTCCAGACCATAGCCAAAAACCTGCTCGAAATGCAGGGCAACGACGCTTTTGCGAATGTCGTAGCATCCCACATTCAATGACGGCCGGGCAGAGGGTTGCGCCCGCGGACCGGTGAGAAACTCTCGGTCTTCAAAATAAAAATGCAGATCAGCCTCATCGGGATCATCAACGATCTTCACGTCGGCCATCTGGCATACCGGCCAGATCTGGTAGTAGGAGCGGGGCTTGCGCGGAAAGAACGAGATTTTTGCACGGGGCTCATGACCGCGCAGGAACCGTGTGGCCTTCAGCGCGTTTACAAAGCCAACAAAGCTACCGATGCGCACCACATCCGACATAAAGGCTGTTGTCAGGGGAATGTGCGCCCCGGTTTCCTTGGCGATCAGCGTGCCGCCCTGAATTTCATAGTCACCAAAGAGGTTCATGGTCTCGTTCCCTCGATTTAAGGTCTCCGCCTCAGCCTGGTGCCCTAAAAGACGCGGCCTGTGCACATTTGTGCCCATAGACCCATCGCGACCCTTAGTTCATCTTTAACAAAAAGTTAGTCGAATTTGCGGCGGCGTGCCACTGGCATCTGCCTCGCGCGTGGTAACGTCTACGCGACAGGGCCGGGCGGTGAAGAAATCAGGCCTCTTTTCGCGGTTTCGGCCCGGCCCTTGCGCTGGTGGGGGGCATGTGTGCCGAAAGTAAACAAGGTCTTAACAGGCTTCGCCAGCGCAAACGGGGCGAGCAGGGCGGTCAACACCCTTTCGGGGCGCCCATTGGGATGGTTGCGCGTGCCGGCCAGTTGGCTGTTGCGGCGGGTCTCGCCCTGATGGTGGGGATTGGCGCAATGGCCCAAACGCCGGGCGAAACCCATGACCCCCGTGATCTTGCCTCGCGTGCTGCGGGCGGTGTTGCTGCAGGCGAAAACCGGGGCGGGGTTATCGATTCTGTTCATGTGATGGCCCCGCCCGGCTGGGCTTTTGTGCTGGAAACCCAGGCGGGCAGTTTTGTGGATTGCGGTAACGAGACGATCGCCCAACACACGGACGCTGACGGGCGCAGCACGGTATCGCTCACCTGCGGGGTCACCCTAGCCGAAACATTGGTGATTCCAGCGGCGGCGCGCAGCGCCCGCATTGTCATCCACCATTAGGGATTTTGGCCGCCAAAGCGTCATGACCGCTCGCCACGGGCCCGGCATTGGCGGAAAATTCCGGGGATAGTTATCCCCCACCATCACCAACCGGGTTAGCCTTCCCGCATGGTAACCACTTCTCAATCCGACGACCGTCTGGGTCAGCTTTTACATCTGGCCGATATCTGCCTGGCGCTCAGCCTTGTGCTGCGCGATCGCTTGGGCGTCCTCGGGTCCGTTAAAAGCGATCTTGGTCTTATTCTCGTCTTTGCTTTTTCGCGGCTCACAGTGATCGCCTGCCGGCTGATGGATTATGCCTTTTGGCCCGTGGCAAAGCGCCAGCGCAAAGCCAGAGATCCCAGGGATCATTGTGTGGGCCATGGCCCGGCGCGCGAGCGGATCGGCTCTCCAGTTAAGGGGCTTACGGACGAATTTGGTATTCTGGTCATGACCAACCACCTTGAGGCGAAGGGCAAGGCCCTGATCCAGCGGGATCGGCATTTGCGGTTTGGCGGCGTTGACCAAGAGGTTCTGATCCCCTGTGATGACCTAGAAACGGTGAAGACAGAACTGAGTCAATGGCTTCAACTCACTGATCTTTGTACCGATCAATTATCAATTTTGGCATATGTGCCGGGCCCCAAGGTCAACGTGCCACCCCCAAAAGATGGTTTGTGCGTCAGCATTAACGCTGTTGACACAGCCCCCGGGTCTTCGCCCGAGGGCAAGGCGATCTATTGCTGTCTTTCCGGGTCACCTGTTTTGCCTGGTCCACTGGGCTGTCTGAACCCATATTCCCAATGGCGCGGATTACTCGCCATCGCGGATAAACTGGCGCACATCTTCGGCGAGTTTTTCCAACGACGGCCCGTGGATATACATCATATGCCCCGCCTCATAATAGGTCAGGGATACCCGGTCGGCGTCAAAGCCCGGCTGGTTAAAGGTCAGTTCCGTGGCAAAAAACGGCGTTGCGTGGTCGTAATAGCCATTGGCTGCAAGGATCCGCAGATCTTTGTTTTGACGCATGGCCCGCTCCAGATAGGGCGCAACGTTCAGGAATGACCGGCTACCGCCGGCCTCCCGTGTTGCCCAATCCCAATTGCGCACCCCGCCAATAGTTGTGTACGGATCAATCATATCCACCGCCAGATCGCGGGTGAAATAATCGAGCATAGCGGCGGTATAGCCCGCATCAATTCCGTAAAAGGAGGGGTCAAATTCCGGGTTTTGACCAACACCGTCGGCCTCCACCCCGGTAAAGCGGCTGTCGAGACGACCCACGGAAATGCCCTGATCGCGCAGAAGTTCACGCATAAAGGGCTGAAGACGTACGGTGAGATGGGAGCGAACAAGATAGTCAGGGTCAAGACCAATATAACCCGAGAGCGCATTGGCCATGCTATCGCGTTGATCCGAGGGCAGATCCCGCCCACGCATCAGGCCCGGCACATAATCATCAATGGCAAATTCGCGCACCTCACCAAGGAATTTTTCAAGATCATTGTCCCAACGCGCTCGGTCAATTTGATCATGGTACCACGCGGTTGCCGCATAGGTTGGCAACAGTCCCGCATAGCCCGCCGCATTGCCGGGTACGGTGTCATCGAGATTAAAATTCAGGACAACGGAAATCAGCACAGCCCCATTGATGGCAATATCGGTAAGCCCGCCCTCCAATTCATTGACGAGCGCCGCAATACGCGTTGTGCCATAGCTTTCGCCCATGAGATATTTTGGCGAGTTCCAGCGTCGATGTTCGGTCAGCCATAACCGGATAAACTCACGCAGGGATTTTGCATCGGCTGTGACGCCCCAGAATTGTTCGGGGTCTTCATCGCCCAACGCCTTGCTGAACCCGGTGCCCACCGGGTCAACAAAAACAAGATCGGCCACATCAAGCGCCGAGTACGGATTTTCCTGCATGTCATAGGGCGGGGCACCATCATCAAGCGGATTGCCGTCCTCATCCACGGGCAGTTGCAGGCGTTTGGGGCCAAAGACACCCATATGCAGCCAAAGCGACGCAGAGCCCGGCCCCCCATTGAACACAAAGGCAACGGGCCGCGTGCGCGGATCATCATGGCCCTTGGCAATATAGGATGTGGAAAAAATCGACGCGATATCGTCGCCCTTCGCGTTTTTGATAAATGTCTCACCGGCGATGGCGGTAAAGGCGATCTCTTCGTCTCCAAGGATCAGCGCGTGCTCGCTGACAAACCGGCGGGGTTCGGCTTTTTCTTTTTCCACCGACGCCATTTTATCGGCCATGGGTGCGGATGCCGCCGGGCTTTGCGCCCTGGCGTCAATTTGGTTTGGGGCAACAAACGGCACGGTCAACGCCATTAAGGCGGCGGAAAGCCGTGATCGAGAAAAGACGGGCATAGTGTATGGTCCTCGGCTGAACGAAACAGTTGAATAGCCATCACAGATGAATGGACGGTTTCGCGCAAGCCGTTAGGCGGCAAAGCACTGTTTTTTCGGTCACACTCTAAGGAGGCCGCGCAAGCAACCCACTCAAAGGACGGCACTTCACGCGGCAAGCGTTGGAAAAGAGCCGGACTTTCAAAGAGCGCTAGGCTTTGGCCCGTTCGCGCCGCCAAGCATAAAGCCCAACAAGACCCGCCGCGAAAAGGATCGCAAAGAAAGATGGTTCTGGCACATCTGTGGGCGGCGGGCCCTCGGGGTCGGGACCATCGGGCGGCGTATCGCCGGTGTCCTCATCACCGGGTGGTGGCCCCTCCGGATCGGGCCCTTCCGGCGTTGGCTCATCGGGATCATCCGGCGCAGGCCCATCAGGGCCGGGGTTTTCCGGCCGCGGATTATCGGGATCACTTGGGTCGCCGGGATTATTGGGGTCTCCGGGATTATTGGGGTCTCCGGGATTATTGGGGTCGCCCGGACCATCAGGTCCATCGGGCCCGTCTGGCCCCTCTGGATCATCCGGGCCCGTTGGATTGCCCGGCGGCACAAAGGGCGGCGGGACGATTACGGTTGGCGGTACCGGAAAGCCCGGCGGCAAAAACGTTGGGAATTCTGGCGGGAATGCCGTTGGCACGGTGCCCGGCGGCACGAACCCCACATTCAGTGGGGGCACAGGCGTTATATCTGGGCCGACGACACTGTCACTGACCGGATCGGGAACCCGCCGCGCCTCCATGAAATCGCCTGGCAAATAAGCGGCGATCCGTCGTGGAACCGGGCGGGGACCTAAAAAGACCGGGTGGGTATCCTTTTGGCAGCCGGGGCACCGCTGCCCTCGCCCTCACCACAACAGCCGCAATTGACAACAATATCGTTGCGGATATCGCCCACGGCTCGGGCAAACCAGGCGTCGAACTCGTCTTCGGTGGCGGGTGGACCGTCGGATTTGCGTCCACCGTCGAGCAGATTACTGCCCACAATTGCCGAAGCGATGATCAACGCGGCCACAATATTCGCCGCACCATTACCCATAACCCTACCTCATACGGCCCGCTATTCGGGCTCTACCTCGTCTTAAACATACCAAATTTCGTGCCACAGGCGATGTGAATTCCTGCTAAATATCCCAGTTCGCGCGCGTCTCTCGCCGGCGGCGTGCCGAATTAACACAGATGCATCGCCATGACCGGCGCAAAGTGCCAGCGGGCTACCATTACAGTCCGGAAAGTGGTAATTTTCTATGGATGCAGAGAGGTTGCGTGGGTTTGGTATGAAAACGGGTGAAACCGGGTTGAATCTCATCAAGGGGTATGAGGGCTTGCGGATGGCTGCCCACTACGCCCCCAGTGAGCAATGGTCGGTGGGCTATGGCCACACTAAGACCGCCCGCCATGGGATGAGCGTCACCGAATCAGATGCCGAGCAGATGCTGCGCGATGATGTAAATCCGTTGGAACAGCTCCTCGCCGAAACCGTGCGTGCACCCCTTAATCAGAATGAGCACGATGCGCTGGTCTCGCTGATCTTTAATATCGGGGAGGCAAATTGGCGGCGCTCCACGGTGATGCGCAAACTCAATGAGGGCGACAAGCTTGGCGCTGCGGCGGCGTTTGAAATGTGGACGAGAGCCAAGGTGAATGGGGAACTCGTTGTGCTTGACGGGCTGGTGCGCCGGCGGGCAGCGGAAAAATCCCTGTTTTTGATGCCCACCGATGCCTCGCTTGTGGTGCCCACCAGTGATGTTGCCCCGGCGGGGGAATGCGAGCTGGAAATTGGCGCGGCCTCGTCAGACGTCAGCGCTGCGCTTGCCGATTTTGAAGACATTACCGACGCCGCCAAGGCTGGCCTCTCTCCGGAGGAGCAGGCGGCCCGGGCCCGGGCGCTGTACGCCGCAACCCAGTCGCTTTCCGGTGACCCCACAAAAATGATCATCTCCAAGTCGGAGGAATATGCCGATATGGGCGTGACCATCGGCGCGGCCCTGGCCGGTTTGCTGGCGTTCGGGTTGACCTCCTTTGGCGGTGTTCTTTTCGTGGCGCAGCAGTTTCCAGGCCTCGCCGCCCAATTCGGGCTGGGCTATGAGCGGATGGCGGTTCTATTTGAGCATTTGCCCATGTGGCTCGCGGCGGTGGGTGCGGCGACCTGTTATCTTCTTTTCTACGTGCTCGTAAAACGCTCGGTGCGTCATGATTTGAAGCGTAACCGCGCGCGCGAACTTTCACGCATCCGAATCGCCCAATAGTCTCGTTTAAGTAAACAAAAGCTGACGGCGCCGCTTCTTGACCGGCGCGGCGAGCGGGTTGTGTTTGATGAGGTGCCCATGACGATACATCTTGTGAAACTGAGCGTCGGGACCCCCAGTGTGGAGGATCAAGAGGCGTGGGTTAAGTCACGGGTTTCATTAAATAAACATCGCGGATTTGGCGCCGTACACGACCATGTGACCCGCATGCATCCGCGCCGCGAATTGGAGCTTCTTGACGGCGGTTCGATTTATTGGGTCATCAAGGGCGTTGTGTTGTGCCGTCAGGAAATCACCCGTATCGAACGGGTCACCGGCCAGGATGGTATTGCGCGCACCGCACTCCTCATGAAGCCTGATGTTATCCGCACCGCACCGCAATTGCGCCGGTCGTTTCAGGGCTGGCGGTATCTCAAACCGGAAGACGCGCCGCGCGATCTCGCGGAAACGAACGGTAAAGACGTACCAGCCCACTTGCAGCAGGAATTGGCGGAGCTCGGTCTGCTTTAAGTTTTGGCCGAAGAACTACGCGGTTTTTGCACCCGCCTATACGCCGGGCTTGGATACGCCACAGCGAAAATGCGTTAACAATACCTTTTTGTGTCGAGCCGGCGCAATGGGGAAACGAGCAAAAAGAAATCCTATTTGCAAATGCCTCGCATTTACATTCAGTTGAAGGGATGATAATTGCCATTTTTTTGGGCAAAAAAGGGTCATCCCATGCGTAGGTTTCTGTTCTCGGTTTCACTTTCCGCACTCGCGATTTCGGGCGCGCACGCGCAGGACGCGTCCTCTGGCAATGGTGATGACGCGGAAATAGATCAGATCATTGTCATCGGCGAAACCAAGCGTTTTGGGGCAACAAAGTCTGAGACGCCGATTGTGGAAACACCGCGGTCCGTCTCAATCATCACGTCTGATGAATTTTTGGACTTCGGTGCCCTGACACTGAGTAACGTGCTGAATTATACGGCGGGGGTAACAGGCAACGCGTTCGGTATCGCCACGCGCGGCGATTCAGCAACGATTCGCGGTCTCGATGCGCCGGAATATCAGGATAACCTGCAGGTCAATTTCGGATTCTTCAATAACGCCCGGGCGGACATTTATACCCTTGAACAGGTTGAAGTGCTGAAAGGTCCGGCATCGGTCCTCTATGGTCAGGCCGCGCCCGGCGGTATTGTGAGCACGGTGTCAAAAATCGCTGGCCAGGACAAACTTGGCAAAGAGTTTCTTGGCACCGCCGGTAACTTTGAGCGGTACCAGGCTTCTCTCGATCTTGGATTTGACCTAAGCGGTGATGGTACGTGGACGGCGCGTTTTGTTGGTGTCTACCGCGATAGCGGAACGCAGTTTGATTTTGTTGATGATGACGCCATCGTCATTGCGCCCTCATTGACCTACGATAATGGCCGCACATCCTTTACGGCGCTGTTCAATTTCACAGATCGAAACAGTGATACGGACTCACAGTTCCTCCCGTTGACGGCGACGGCGTGTCAGTCTGACCAGGTGACGATTTCCGAACCCAATGTTTGCGCCAATGCCCCTGCTCAACAGGTTGATCCGTCCGTATTCGTGGGGGATCCCGCCTTTAACCGGTTTGACACGCGCGCCTACACGGCGACGATTTTTGCAACCCACCAGTTCAATGACATTGTTTCCTTTGAAGGGACGGCCCGCTACCGCGATAATGAAGCGGATTACTTTCAGTCATGGATTTCGTTTACCGGTGACGGCAATCCGAGACTGAACGCCGACGGAACCCCAACATTTGGGCGCACTTTCTTTGGTGGCCCCGCGGGCTCTGATCAGATTGCTGTCGATGCCCGTCTGCGAGCCAACTTTAATACGGGTATCATCAATCACGAAATTCTTGGCGGGGTGAATTACCAGAATGTTGAGACCTTCAGTGATCAGGCTTTTCTCTCAGGCGTACCATTCACACTGACCGGGGTGCCATCAACGTTTAATATCTTCGATCCGGTGTATGATGGCTCTGAAATTCCGCCTGCTGATGTTTTTGATGCGGCGCGTTTTTTGCAAGAGGACGAAACCGTCTCCACAGATTTTTATATCATTGATAATATGACCATTGGGAACCTCATTGTGAATGCCGGTATCCGGTATTCATCGGTGAATTCCCGCGATGCTTCAACCGATCAAGAAGATAATGAATTCCCGATTACGGCTGGCGCGCTTTACAAGACACCCTTTGGGCTCAATCCGTACATCAGCTACGCGCAGTCGTTCCGCGCAACGGTTGGTACCGATGTCGTTGCCGGAACGCCGTTATTACCGCGGCGCGGCGAGCAGTTGGAAATCGGCTTCAAATATCAGCCGCCCGGTACAGCAAACTATCTTGCAGTCGCCTATTTTGATCTTGAGGAAGACAATCTGGTGGATTTCCTCGCCACCGGTAGCACGCAGCCTGGCCTGACGATTGAGGCTACTGGTGTCGAGGTTGAGGGTATTCTGAACCTTGGTGATCTCGCCTTTGATTTTGACTTCAGATATCTCGATGCTGACGAAGTTGACGAGAATGGCGGTGCGCTGCCGCGCCCAAGTATTCCGTCTACTGCCGCTTCTCTTTGGGCTCTGTGGTCACCGTCGGCGGGCCAGCTGGATGGTTTCCGGCTAGGCGCTGGCTTCCGCTTTGTAGGTCAGAACGAAAGTAACGGCACCGCGTTCCTTGCGACAAACCAGTTTGCACCGTCACCGATACGCGTTGTCACAGATCGGTATATTGTTTTCGACGCCCTCGTTAGCTACGCTTTTGACAACGGTGTGGAAGCAAGTTTGAACGTGCGGAACATTGGGAATAATGAATTTTTCACAACCTGTCTTTCCCGCGGCGATTGCTTCGTTGGGGAAGAGCGGACCATTCTTGGAACGGTTGCGTACCGGTTCTGACGATGGATAGTGCTGCTCTGATCCGGCTTTTAGGTCTTTTCTGCGCGGCTGGCGGCATTTGGGTGTTGCGGGCCGCGTGGAAGGCGCACGATCCTAAAAATGGGCAGCGATTGGCTCTCGGCTGGATGTTGCTTTTCATGTCTGTTATCGCATGGGCTTTCACGAGCGGCGCCGACAAGGGCGCAGCGTTGGGGATCATTGCGATCATCCTTCTCGTGATGAGTGCGTTTCTTCTGACGGCTCTGAAAACGGAAAAGAGCGCACCACGCCGGATAACACCGCGCACGGTCGCCGGTGAGAAAGTTGGTATACGAACATTCTTCTCTCGGGTTTGGGCTGGATTACTGATTGGTCCGATATCCGGTCTCGCGTCCCTTTCCATATGCACAGCGGCATTTGCTGGTTTCAAAATGGCAGGTTTGGAACACACAGCAAACCTGACGATCGTTTCGTTTGGCTTTCCTTTGCTTTGGGCCTCGCTCGGCATATTTGCCGGGTACGAAACCCGCATGCTGGTCAAAAGCGGGACGGTGCTGGCAAGCGGATTGGTCCCCTTGGCGTTCATGGTTTTACAGGCTTAGAGGTTTTCTGATGTCCACAAGCATTTGGCCTAAATCATCAGCGAAACGCGTTGCCCGCTCACTAAAAGCGCATTCCATTGTCGCGCTTGCCTTGGGTGGCCTTATCTACATACTCGCTCTGACGGGCACCTTATCGGTTTTCAATCGGGAATTTCAGCGCTGGGAACAACCCACAGCGCCGGAGATGACGTCTATCGCATCAGAGGCTGCAGCGCGCGCAGCAAAGACTGTTTTTGAAACCAAAGATCCCACAACAACCCATCTTTACATCAACTTTCCGCAACCTGATTTACCGCGTACGGTCATTACAACCGATACCCAGGCTTTTTTTGCGAATCCCGACGGAACAATCGCCTTCGCCGAAAAATTTCCCTGGACGCAGTTTTTGCTTGATCTGCACTACTATTTGCATCTGCCCCATATCCTTGGCCTGACAGTTGTAGGCGCTCTTGGGGCCTTTCTCATTGCTATGAGCCTTTCGGGTTTTCTCGCGCATCCGCGCATCTTTAGGGACGCCTTCCGATACCGGCGCGGGGAAGGGCGGGTAGCTTTGACCGACCTTCATAACCGTCTTAGCGTATGGACAGCGCCCTTTCACATTTCAAATGCGCTAACGGGTGCCATCCTTGGGCTTGCCAGTATTTTGGCTTTTGCGATTGCGACGGTATCCTTCGACGGTGATCTGACAAAGGTGTTTAGCCCCATTTTTGGGGAGGATCCGGTAGCGGTCGAAGAAAAGGCGAGACTTGCTGAGATCGCGGGGCCCCTTAACTATATGAGCGAAGAATTTCCGGCACAGCCGCCAACCTTCTTTATTTTGCATGATCCGGGTACGGCGGGACAGCATTCTTCGGTGATCGCAAAGCACACGGATCGATTGATTTTCGGGGAATATTATCAATTCGATGCAAACGGCGCTTTCAAGGGTACGGTTGGCCTGGCCGATGGCACTGTGGGTCAACAGATCGTTGGGTCGGTTTATAATGTTCATTTCGGCAATTGGGGCGGTTTGCCTGTAAAAGTTGCCTATGTGATTTTTGGGTTGTCGCTGACTACGATCATCGCCAGTGGATTGCGGATTTATTTTGTCCGGCGACGCGAGCAGGGCAGACCGGCACCGCGACTGGAAGCAAGCTGGGAGGCGATCGTTTGGGGTACGCCTGCGCTTCTTGCTTTAACGTTGCCTTTGGCGCTTTCTGGTCTGCTTGATGAAAAGGGCCTCGTGCCAGTATTCTGGATGGGGTTGATCCTTGTAAATGCGATCGCTCTGCAAGTTGGTGATGCGTTCCTTGTCACACGGATGCTCCGGATAGTGACCATGGTGCTGGTTATCTTCGGGGTCGTTTTCCACCTTTCCCTCAATCAAAACGCGTTACTGTCCTTCGCCGTTTGGCCAATTTCGGTCTTTGCATTGCTCGCGGCGTCGCTTTGCTTACTGGGCTCTGTCAAAACCCCCTTCAGGGTGGTCGCATCGCCTGGATAAGGGTGCCTCTTCTGGTCATGGCGTTCCGCATCCTCTTGATTTATACTGTGACGCTTGTCGCGCTGGGCGTCGGTTGGGCCGACCCCATCGCAATTGCGATATGACAAAGGGCATAGGGGTTATGCGGTTTGATACAAAATCTACCTCTTTAATGGGGGCCGTGTTGGGGGTTGCGGGTGCTGCGGGCATTTCGGCAACATTGGGCACGCAAACCGCGCCCCTGGGCGCGTTGCTTGGTGCGGCAGCCCCAATGTCGGGTGATGCGGCCGATGAGTTTTGTTTGCTGATGGATGCGCCCTATTTCTCCGGGCTGAAAAAAGGGTGTTACACCAAGGACAAACTTGGTGATCTGGCCAAGGAAGACCTCCTCAACCGGCGCGGCGACAGGGTTGAAGTGATTATGACGTCGCCGCCTGAAGCGGCTGAATCCTCCGATAATTGCCGGACGTGCGAAGACTATAACCGCATGCGGCGACTGGGCTGGTTTGCTCTGTCTGGCCGCGACCAGCGGCGCGAGGCGTTTTTCCAGCGGGCCTGCGGTCTTCTAAATTATCTGGAGAAAGCGACACCTCCAGCCTCAACAAATTTCGCCGTGGGCAATATTGACGCTGACGCGCTTGCGGCTTTGGCACCGGGTACCCTGTTGCGTCTGTCGGGCCGCGCGCCCGGGGCCACTGGCGGCGATGTGCCCGTGGCAGCCGCAAGCACCAGCGTTCGCTGGGCCGAGGAGGCCGAGGGCTATGTGATCACTAGCGAAGACCAGACCGTGGTGATCCAGCCCCTGGTGCATGCCGATTTCGACGGTGATAAGCTGGGCGATGTGCTGGCCTATACGCGCACGCAAATGAATGAGGGCTCCGCCTTTGCTGGCACCATCGGCTATTTCTCTCGACCCGAGGCGGAAGGCCCCGTGACCTTCACCGCGCGTTGATTGGCATTCGCAAAAAGACGGCAGGACCGAAGGTCTGAATTGTGACAATGGGGTAACAATTTGCAGGTTTATCCCCCGTTTGACCGAAACCGCTAATCCAGAATTTGACCCCCTTCGCCACGCCGCTTATGCAGAACATAAGCACACGCAGAGGTGCTGCCCCGGGGGGCAGTTTCTGGAAGGAAACGCTCTAAAAGGCCCGTAGCGCGATATCCGCCGCACGGGTCTTTTTTTGTCTGCAACACCGAAGGTCATGCCGAAAGCCCGATCTCCCGCAGTCTTTGTTTCAGGAACGCGTCGGCGGTAATGGGCGGCGCTTCGACCCCGTTGCCCGTGCAGCTTGGCAGGCATTTCAGGACCGCGTCCGGATGCGGGTGCATAAAAAACGGCATGGAATAGCGTGACACATTTGGCCCGTCGGGATTGACCACCCGGTGCGTCGTGGCGGGGATCACGCCATTGGTAATCCGCGCCAGCATATCACCAGCATCAACAATCAGGTTTTCCGGTTCCGTCTCCACAGCGAGCCAACTGCCATCGCGGTCCAACAGCTCCAATCCCGCCCCATTCGCCGACACCAATAGCGTAATGAGATTGATGTCTTCGTGGGCCGCCGCGCGCACGGCACCGGCGGGCGCGTCATCGGCAATGGGCGGATAATGAAGAAGCCGCAGGATTGAATTGCCGCCCGCTGCCATCTTCGAAAAAAATTCAGGCTGCAGATCAAGCGCCGGGGCCAGCGCTTCCAGCATGGTGTGCCCGGCCGTCTCCAACCCATCATAAAGCGCAAGCAGCGTCTCGCGAAAGCCCGCTGGATGCGCGGGCCAGACATTGGGCGGGTAAACCGCTGCAAGTGGATGATCGGCGGCAAATTCGCGGCCCACATGCCAGAATTCTTTGAGATCCGGCTGATTGCTGTCTTTAGCATGTTCGCGCCCAAACGCTGTATACCCGCGTTGCCCGCCATCACCGCTGTTATAGCGCAGTTTTTCCGCCACGGGCTGGGCAAACAGGTCAGCAACCATGGCGTACGCCCCGGCGAGGATGGCCGGGTCGATGGCGTGATCCTTCAAAATGACAAAGCCATAATCCTTCAGGCCCGCAAATAGATCACGGGTAAAGGCTGCGCGCGCGTCGGCATCACCGGTTTGATAATGGCGCAAACTCAGTTCCGGCACCCGGCGAGACGGCGCGCCAGGCGTGTTGGCACGCGATTGGGAAGAAGGGGTGGCCATAGATGTTGGCTCCTTGGCCCGAACGAGGGCGCAAACGGGGCCCATACGGATCGTACAACCGCGTATGGACGGAATATTAAGACTAAGGCTGAAATATAGGGTGTCGACCCCGTACTGAAAACAGGGAAAAGCTGATGGCGCTCAAACTCTCCCTCAAACCCGGTGAACGGTTCGCCATCAATGGTGCCGTGATGAAGAATGGTGACCGGCGCACAGTGATGATTGTTGAGACCGAAGCACGGCTGCTGCGTGAGGGCGATATTCTGCAGTCCGACGCCGTACGCACGCCCGCCACACGGGTCTATTTCCCCATCATGATGATGTATCTAGAACCGGCAAAGCGGGAGGAGTTTCACCGCGACTTTGCCAGCCGGTTGACCCAGTTTATCGATGCGGTTGATGATCCTGAAATCCAGAATGTCTGCCTACGGATTGGCGCCCACGTGGCAAATCGCGACTATTATAAAGCGCTCACCGCATGCCGCACACTGATGACCTATGAAGAAAAGATGCTTAGCCATGTCGCATGACGCCTATCGTAGAACACAAGGGGCCATGGCTGGTCCGCGCGATGCTGAATATCAGGCCTTTGCAACAGTAACGGCGGCGCTTATGGCGGCGGAAACCCGCGACGCTGATAATCTCAGCCCGCTGGCAGAAGCAGTGCACCGCAACCGGCTTCTTTGGAGCATGCTGGCCACCGATTGCCGGGATGAGCGCAATCAATTGCCCGAGGCAACACGCGCCGCGATCATTGATCTTGATCGCTATGTGCAACAATGCTCTCGCGAAATCATCCGTAAGCGTCAAAGCCCGCAACCCCTCATCGATATCAACCGTATGATCATGGATGGCCTTGCCGGCCGAGAAGTATCCGACCCTTTGCCCGTCAGCGGATAAAAACCGCTGTCCAAAAATAGAATTTGCTGGGCGGCAGCAATAGCCCATAGGCAATTTTTGCCGGGTCAAATGTGCCGGGTTTGCCCCATAATCGCCGGACACTGTTGCCCCAACGACCCCATGGTTAATGGCATCTCACGGTAGAGAAAGGCCAGCGGCCACCGGCATTAACCGGTGTGAACCATCGGTAAACTGGCGGCAGGATTGCGAGGATTTCTACAACGCAAAATGCGTTGGGCGCTGAGAAATAGCGCCAAATGTCAGTAACCCAGAAGGGGCTTTCGTGATGACTTCAAGTATCAATACCAATCCCGGCGCATTGATCGCGCTTCAAAATCTCAACTCCATCAATGATCGCCTTGCGGAAACGCAGCGCCGTGTCTCCACCGGCTTAGAGGTGTCGGGCGCGGCGGATAACCCCGCTCTGTTTGCCCTGGCCCAACAACAGCGCGCCGAGCTTGGCTCCGTTGAGAGTGTTCAACAGGGTTTGCGCGTTGGTCAGTCTACGGTTGATGTGGCGCTCGCCGCTGGCGATAATGTGAGCGACATCCTTGTGGAATTGCGCTCAGTTGCTGTGCAAGCCGCCGATGCATCAATCACCGATGAGACCCGCGGTATCCTGAGCGAACGTTTTGTTGCCTTGCGCGATCAGATCGACCGGATTGTGAGCAGCGCCGAAGTGGGCGGGCGTAACCTGATCGCCAGCGGGGCCAATGATCTCTCGCTTGTGGCGGGTACGGATGGTGCCACACAGATTACGGTTGCCGCCCAAGATCTTTCCATTGGCGGCGCTAACATCACCATCTCCGCCGATGCCGATCCTTTTGCCGCCACGCCGGTCGATCCAACCGTTCCCGGTAGTGGTCAGACAGCAGCTGAAGCCGCCCAGGCGCAAATTGCCGCCATTGAGGCGTCCATTGTCAATGTGACCAACGCGGTCGCGCGTCTTGGCAATGGCTCGCAAGCCCTTGACCTGCAAGACAATCTCTTGAGCCGGGTGTCTGATGCGCTTGAGGTTTCCATTGGCAACCTTGTGGATGCCGACCTTGCCCGCGAAAGCTCGCGTTTGCAGGCCCTCCAGGTGCAACAGCAATTGGCCATCCAGACATTGTCGATTGCCAATGCGGCGCCGAACTCCATTCTCGCCCTTTTCGCCTAACAGGGTAGGGGGTTTCGTCCCGGGTGCAGCCTATTTTGTTCCCGGGACTTTTTAAGCGTTTACCTAACCGGTGAGGCGCATCATGAATGAGATACAATCTGTACAAGGATCTGTGGGGGTTGGCGTCAACGCCCCCACCACTGGTGATGGGCAGGTGCAAGCCAGTCGCCGCCGCGCCAGTCTTGAGCAAGCCCGCCGCTCGGCCTCCGCCGATCAGATTGCGGCTGCCGAACGCGATACCCGGCGACGAGCAGAGCGCTTTCGCGAAAGTACTGAAATTATCCAGCGGGTCATTGGTGCCAATACTCGGGTCGAAATCGCAGAGGGGGACGGCCCTAATCCGTATACTTATCGTGCCATCGATATTAATTCAGGCGAAGTTGTCAGCGAATGGCCACCGGTTCAATTTGCTGCAATGATCGAGGCGGCGGTAATTAGCGAGACGAGTGCCTCCAGCCGTGGCGGTATTGACCTTAGCGGTATCGCCCTCGATGAAACGATCTGAAACGATCTGAAACGATCTGAAACGATCTGAAACGATCTGAAACGATCTGAAACGATCTGAAACGATCTTATCTGCCCGCCTACTTCACCGTTCATCTGCACACATCATAAAGGCGCCTTTGGTACAGCCCTGTTTGCCCAAACACGCCCGACAAAGCGCAAAGCAACTCTATCCATATCAATCTGGAGAAAAATGGCTCCCTGAACAGGACTCGAACCTGTGACCCGCTGATTAACAGTCAGCTGCTCTACCAACTGAGCTATCAGGGAACGCCTTGGAAACGCGGATATAGCAAACAGCTTTTGGTTTATCCAGTTTCTTTTTTGCTTTTTCGTAAATGCCGATATTTGTGCAATTGATGGGGCTAACCGGGGTCTGCGAGGGCGAAATGACCGCCGCTGATCTCCGTAACCGTGCCGCTGAGAACAAGATCAAGGAGCGCATCGGCAATCTGTGCCGATGAGGCATGGCATTCGCGGATCAATTCGTCGCGGTGGATCGGCGTCACGCCCAGAAGCGCGCGCACCGTTTCGCACAGGGCAAGGCGATCCTGTTCGGCACCAGCCTCATCCGCAGGTGGGGCCAATTGATCGGTAGCATTGAGGGCATCGAAGAGATCGCCGGTGAGGGCCGTATCGGGTTCTTGCATCGTGTTCAGTTGTGCCCGCAAGACGCTGATCACATCGTCGGCGCTTTCCACCAGCGTTGCGCCGTCGCGCAATAGGGCGTTGGCGCCTTTGCACCGCGGATCAAGCGGGGAGCCCGGCACCGCAAAAACCTCCCGGCCCTGTTCCAATGCATACCGCGCGGTGATGAGGGTGCCCGACCGCGCCGCCGCTTCAACAATGATCACGCCGCGCGAAAGCCCGGAGATGAGCCGGTTGCGCCTCGGAAAATCACGGGCAGTGGGCTCGGCCCCCAGCGGACGCTCCGACAGGATGAGACCTTCGCGGGTGATATCACGGGTCAGGGTATCGTGCTCCGGCGGATAGATCACATCAACACCGCCGGCAACAACGGCAATGGTGCCATGGGCAAGGCCGGCCATATGCGCCGCCCCATCAATCCCGCGCGCTAACCCGGAAATGACGCTGTAGCCCGCAGCCCCAAGGTCGGCTGCCAGTGAGCGTGCAAGTTTGCAACCCAGGGCCGAAGCATTCCGCGCGCCGATGATTGCCACGCCCGGCTTTTCAAACAGGCTCACATGACCCCGCACCGACAGGACAGGCGGCGGGTCGGCAATCTTTGTGAGGAGGATCGGGTAGTCAGGTTCGCAGGAGGCGAGAATTTGCGTCCCGGTGTCCCACGCTTTTTTGATTTCTTCTTCGGCAAGGGCGCGCGAATAGGGTTTTAACGGTTTCGCGCGACCCCCCAAGCCGGGCAAAGCCACCAGTGCATCGGCGGCACTGCCAAACCGGGTGAGCAAACGGTAAAAGGTGATCGGACCAATGCCTTGCGTTCGGATGAGTTGAACCCAGTCAACGCGTTCACGATCGTTCAGTACCCGTCGCATAATTTCGCCCCCTAGGTCATCAGATTGATGAGCAATACCTTCACCCTAGCACGGCCCGGGGAGAAGAAAAGTGCGTCCCAAGTGTAAAATGTTGCAACCGGAAAAGCGCGCCGCCGCCCGTCTTATGGTGGCGGGTTGAACCGTCCACATAACTACGAGCCGGGGTCCGATTTGCGGCCGATCTTTGGTTCGTCGCCGGTCAGCAATCGGGCGATGTTTGCTTTATGGCGGATAAAAACAAACCCGGTCATGCCCAGGGCTGCGATGCAATAGGCCGGTTGGCCCATGGCGAACAGGACCAGCGGCGTTGCCGCGGTGGCAACCAGCGCGCTTAGGGAAGAGATACGCGTGACCGCAGCCGTCAAGATCCATATCACGCAGGCAAAAAGACCGGCGGGAAAAAGCAGCATCAAGACTGTGCCAAGATAGGTGGCAACGCCCTTACCGCCGCGAAAGCCGAGCCAGACCGGAAAGCAATGGCCAAGCATGGCAAACGCCGCCGCAATCTCAGGCCGCATGGCGAGTGCCATGGCTGCGAAAACCGCGATGGCGCCCTTGCCGCTGTCGAGGAGGAGGGTGAGGAGGGCGAGGTCTTTGCGCCCCGTGCGCAAAACATTGGTTGCCCCGATATTGCCCGAACCCACTTGGCGGATATCACCAAGCCCGGCAATTTTCGTCAGTACAAGACCAAACGGAATTGACCCAAGGCCATACCCCAAAAGGACGCTGATCAAAATCGTCACTATCATGGCCCTCGTCGCCGCCCTCGTTGCTGCCCCCGTTGCCGCCTTCGTCGTCTTTATCGTTCCCCAAAGCGTTTCGTCCGTAAACGCATACAAACAAAGACTTTAAGCCTCGTCCTGACCCCAATTAAAGCGCCAACGCTTGAAGCGTCAACAATCCGCGGTGGTGCCGCCACCGCTCGGGGGCCTTAGGTGATCATCAGATCCAGCACCGCCATGCGTGTGGCTACCCCCATAAACACCTGCTCAAGAACGAGGGAGCGCTCTTTATCGTCGGCGAGGCTCGCGCTGATTTCAATACCGCGATTCATGGGGCCGGGGTGCATGATTTTCGCGCCCTCTTTCGCGAGGTCAAGCCGCGCATGGTTCAGCGTGAAGGCGGCGGTGTAGTCTCCAATGCTTGGCGGGTTCGCCATACGCTCGCGCTGTAGGCGCAACGCCATAACCACATCGGCGTCGTTCAGCCCGCGCGCAAGGGATGTAAAACGCTCCGCCTCCGGAAAGAAATCGGCGTCGGGCAACAAATAATCTGGAGACACAAACCGCACCCGTGCGCCAAGACGTTGAAAAAGCTGAACGCCCGAGCCCGCCACCCGCGAATGGCGCACATCCCCGCAAATGGCGATGGTGAGCCCGTCCAGCTGCCCAAATGTGCGGGTTAGCGTTGCGGCGTCGAGAAGGGCTTGCGTGGGGTGTTCGATGGTGCCATTGCCCGCATTGATGATGGGGCATTGGGTGCGCCGGGACAGGTATTCATGTATGCCGGGGTCGCGTGTGCGAATGATCATCACATCGGCCGCCATGGCGTCGAGCGTTTGTACCGTGTCGAGAATATCTTCGTCTTTATTTACCGAAGAGGCCGCCACGGGCACATTGATCACATCGGCGCCAAGCTTCTTGCCAGCAAGATCAAAGGAAAGATTAGTCCGTGTTGAATCTTCGAAAAACAGATTGATCTGTGTGCGTCCGGCGAGGGAGGCGGGCACGCGGGCCTTGTTGGCAAGACGATCGGCGAACCAGCTTGCCCGGTCCAGAATGGCGGCAATATCGCCGTTGCTCAGATCATCAATCCGCAACAGATTTTCGCACGACAATGTATGATCAGATCGCCCATCCATGGGGCGGGTTATAAGTTAGGCGTCATCGGTTCGCAAACCGGACCGCGTTTTTTGTACCGGGCGATCAGGCGCCGGGGGCGGCCTCGTCACTTTGCCCGGGGCGTGTGGGGATCACATCAGACGCGGACCAGAACCGATAGACATAATAAATCACCGCGATATCAAAAATGATCAACGTGGTTGCCACATAATGGCTGCCGGTCCAGGCATATTCGATGATCGCCGAAAGCATCCCGACACTACAGGCAATGGCAGAGTAATTGACAAATTTTTCATCGCCATATTTCACCAAAAGACCCAGCGCCGTATAAACCGCGCCCACAAAGAAGATCCGCACATTCGACCAGAAGCCGATATTCGGCACCTCAAAAGTTGTCATGATAAGGTGCGCCATGCCCGTGCATACGAGGATGCCAAAGAGGAGATGGCGGATTTTGTGTTTTTCCGACCGCAGGGGTTTTTCCCCATTATAGGTTTCGTCAATCATCATGTGCGCCTCCATCGGTCGATCGCCCCTTGCAGGATGAAGGTGGCGGCCAATGCGTCAATTTTTTCAGAACGATTTGCCCGGCTGGTATCTAACGCGATCAGTTCGCGTTCCATGGCCTGGGTCGAAAGCCGCTCGTCCCAGAAGGCGAACGGCAAGTCGGTTGTCTTTTCGGCGTTGCGGACAAAGGCACGGCTTGATTGGGCGCGGGGCCCCTCGGTCCCGTCCATATTCAGGGGAAGCCCCATGATAAATCCCACCGCCTGCCGGCTGGTTGCGGTGTCGATCAGGGATTGAATATCCACCGTGAACTTGCGCCTCCTCAACACTGAAACGGGGGCTGCAACCAGTCGATCCGGGTCACAGACTGCGATCCCGATGGTCTTGGTGCCAAGATCAAGGCCAATCAGCGCCCCCGTGTGACCCAACCGGGCAAACCGGTCTTGGTCTGAGAGACTTTTGGCAGGTTTTGTATTCGCAGTTTGCGCCTTCAACCCTTTTTGATCCTGGCCCTCGGCCATTGATCCCCGCTTTTGTTCGTGCTGGCTTTTCTCTGCTCATTACCCGAAAGTAGGACAACGCGAACGGGTTGAGGCTAGGCGAATTTGCTTAACACATTACCAACTTTTCGAAATGCGCAATCGTCGCATGGCTGGGGCTTTTTTGGCAGATTTTCTGCCTTTCTGGCGGGGTCCGCGGGGCTAGCGTTTCTAGCTGGCCTGATGGCGTTGGCTGGCCTCGGTGGGGAGCGCACGCCCATGCCTCATTCGGCCGGGGATGACAATTCAAGGCAGGCCAAGGCCGCAATTGTCCCCCAGCCAAGGGTGCAGATTGACTTGGCGGGTCTTGAGATTGATGGGGCTTATGCCGTCGAGGTTACCGTGACGCTTTCGGCGCCCGTTAAGGCGCTGGATTTCGGGCTGCTGCTCCCCGTGCCGGGGACAGAGATAAGCCAGCGCCAGCGTCATTGGATAATTACCGGCGATCACCACGCCTTTGTTGAACGCGCCAGCAGGCTCTACGCCGTGCGGACCGATGGTGACGCCTTTAGCCGACTGCGATTTCGGGCCCGGGTAACACCGCCTTATATCACGGGTGATTATCAGCCTGCGTTTTTGATGACCACGCCAGACCAGATGCCGGTCATTGGTCTTTATACGGGGCATTTCTGGCCGTTTGACGACCTTGGGCGGCGGTTGCCGGTATCGTTTTCCTTGGCCACGGCCACGGCCACGGACACGGGCACGGTGCAGGGCGCTCAAAACCTGCCGGCGGTTTGGCCGCCATCGGCTGATCATCAGCGCCCGGCCCATCCGGCTTTTGTGTTCTTTTCAGCGCAGGGCCCGCGCGCGGGGGCGACCCATTATGCGTTGACCGATGCCGCCTTGCCCGATTGGATTAAAACGGAGGCCGCAGCCCTCACCGACGACGCGCTGGATGCGCTTGCCGCGGGTTTCGGCTGGCCCCTGTCCGAAAAGCCATTGGTGATTTTGGCAAAAGCGGGCACCCCGTTATCGGCAACACAATCAACAGCAGGCGACAGGGGGCTGTTCCGGTTTGCCGGTGATGCCTTACCGGGCCAAGTGCTTACCGTATTTGACGGCGCGCCCTGGGATACACCTTCCGTCACGGGCCGCGCGATATTGCGCCGGGCGTTAGTGCATGAGCTTGTTCATCTTTGGCAGGCGCGCATCCGACCGCAATCGTCCGATGTGCCAGCCTGGATTCACGAAGGGGCAGCCGAGGCAATCACGGCGGAAGTGCTGGCGCAGATGGGCATTTGGGATGCGGGCGCGGTGGCGGCGTTTCACCGCAAAGCCAAAGATGATTGCAATGAGGGCGCGCGCTATCGCCGGTTTGACCAGCTTGCCAAGGCCGATGCCTTTCGCACGGTTTATGCCTGCGGCCATATGCTGGCGCGCCTTGCCGCGATGCCAGCGCCCGGCACCGCGCCCGGTAAAACACCGGTGATGGATTTTTGGCGAGCCTTCATCAGGGAGGGTGAGGGGCAAAACGCCCGCTATTCGCTTGAAAGCTGGCTTGCTTTTACCGCAGCGCGCACGGGCAACCCGCCGCGGGCGACAGCGATCCGGCAATTTCTGGCGCGCAAATGGCCCTTGCCCGCTGCGCGCTTGGAACAAATCGGCCAGATCAGAGCCCCGGCCCGGGGCCAATCCCAACCGGCAAGCGAGTGAAGGCACAAAGCCGGTGTTCGGTCCGGCTTGCCCTTGCTATCGGCCAGACAGATTGATACCGCTTTTTCATCGCGAAACGACAAGGAACAAGCCCATGAGCGTGGATAAAGAAACGGTCCGCAAAGTGGCAAAACTTGCCCGCATTCACGAACCAGAAGACCGGCTGGAGCCGCTCGCCGCCGAAATCAACGGCATTCTGGGGTGGATCGAGCAGCTCAATGAGGTTGATGTGGGGGGAGTCACCGCCATGGCCTCAACGGTGGAGGCGCAATTGCCCCTGCGCGAGGATCGCGCCGCCGACGGGCCCACTGGCGGTGGTCAGCCCGGCAATGTTGTCGCCAATGCTCCGCTTACAGAAGAAAATTTCTTCGTGGTGCCAAAAGTTGTCGAATAGGTCCTCGACGGACTGACCGTGTACGGCCCAATTTTCTAAAACAGTAATTTACCCCAAAGACCTAGCATGACACAAATCCCCGATCTTTCACTTGCCAAATTGCGAGACAGCCTCAAAGCCCGGGAGGTGAGCGCCCTTGAGGTGACCGATGCGTACCTGGCACGGATCAAGGCGGCAAAGGCCTTGAATTGCTTTATCAAGGTTACCGATGACAAAGCGCGCAACATGGCAGGCGCCTCAGATGAAAAGCTTGCCAAGGGTGAGGGTGGTGCCTTGGAAGGGGTGCCGCTTGGCATCAAGGATCTTTTTTGTACCGAGGGGGTCCAGACAACAGCGGCAAGTCATATTCTTGAGGGGTTTGTCCCGCCTTACGAATCCACCGTCACCAGTAATCTGTGGGCTGACGGCGCGGTTATGCTGGGCAAGCTTAACCTCGATGAATTTGCCATGGGCTCTTCCAATGAGACGAGCCATTTTGGCAATGTGATCAATCCTTGGCGACGCACAGGCGATGACACGCCATTGACGCCGGGGGGGTCTTCTGGCGGGTCGGCGGCGGGTATGGCCGCCCGGCTCTTCGCCGGCGCCACCGGTACGGATACGGGCGGGTCAATTCGTCAGCCTGCCTCATTAACGGGCACCGTGGGGGTCAAACCCACCTATGGGCGTTGCTCGCGTTGGGGCATTGTTGCCTTTGCCTCCTCGCTCGACCAGGCGGGACCCATCACGCAAGATGTGCACGATGGGGCGATCATGCTCGGCTCCATGGCTGGTCATGATGCAAAAGACTCAACGTCCATTGATCGCCCGGTGCCGGATTACGAGGCTGCGCTCGGAAAGTCGGTAAAGGGCCTGAAAGTTGGTATACCGAAGGAATATCGCCTCGACGGGATGGCCGATGAAATTGAAACCCTCTGGCAGCAAGGAATTGAATGGCTCAAAGAAGCCGGATGTGAAATTGTCGACATCTCCTTGCCAATGACGAAATACGCCCTGCCGGTGTATTATATTGTTGCCCCGGCGGAGGCGTCTTCAAACCTGGCGCGCTATGACGGGGTTAAATATGGCCATCGCGCCGCCGGCGATTTGCCGATCGACCAGATGTATGAACAAACCCGCGCCGAAGGCTTTGGCGATGAGGTAAAGCGCCGTGTCCTGATCGGCACCTATGTGCTTTCCGCCGGGTACTATGATGCCTATTATCTGCGTGCCCAGCGGGTTCGCAAAAAGATCAGTGAAGAGTTCACGAGCGCCTTTGCCAATGTCGATATGATCTTGACCCCGTCTGCGCCATCGGCGGCGTTTGGCCTCGGTGAAAAGCTCGGCGATCCGGTTTCCATGTATCTTAATGACATCTTCACAGTGACCGCCAACCTCGCGGGCTTGCCGGGTATTTCCGTCCCCGCCGGGCTTGATGCGCACTCCCTGCCGCTCGGGTTACAATTGATCGGTAAGCCGTTCGATGAGGAAACCCTCTTCACCGCCGCCCACGTTATGGAAAAAGCCGCCGCCTTTACGGCAAAGCCTGAAGACTGGTGGGCTTCATAGCCGCGTGCGCGCAACGTGCCTTTTTTGGTTCTGAGATGACTAGTTTCTATGCGTATTTTGCCCAGCGAACATCTGATTTTGAAATCCCAGCTTTCACCGGATGAATTTCGGGACCGGCTGTCTCAAAAAGTATCCAAAGAGCCATTGTTGAGCCTACGGTTTGGGTTTTTCTCTATCCCATCGCCAAAGACATCGTTCCATGGAAAAGTCGAAGGCAATAGTTTCAAAATATGGCGAGCGATTCAGTACAATAATAGTTTTCAGCCGATCATTGAGGGGCAGTTTCGGGCCGTTGATCAGGGTACAAAGCTATCAGCTGACTTGAAAATGAAGGCGTCAATGAGAATTTTCATTTTCATTTATCTTGCGGTTCTAGCGCTCTTTAGCATTTTCGTTCCATTCGTTGTCGTGTCGAGCCAAGATGGTGACCCAAATTCAATAATGGTCGCTTCTGCAAGTATTTTTCTCTTCGCTGCGCTGATCTTGGCGCTTGCCTATGGCGGCTTTCTTTTTGACGCCAGCAAAACCCGGGCAGTGTTGGCCGAGGACTTGATGGTCAGTGAAATCTGGCATGGCCGCAGTTTGGAAGATGCGCCGATGCATCTGTGATCCAGCATACCGCAGCGGTAGAGGCTACCAGTTGTATTGATCCGATATTTTTTTATAAATCACATTTCATAGGAAAGTGAGCGTTTTCAAATGCAAATTCGTGAGCAGGACCCCCGCCATCTTCTCAACGGAGAAACCGGTGATTGGGAGGTTATTGTTGGCTTGGAGGTCCATGCGCAGGTGACCTCGCAATCAAAACTTTTCTCCGGGGCATCGGCAACCTATGGCGCAGGGCCTAATGAAAATGTGTCGCTTGTGGATGCGGCCATGCCGGGCATGTTGCCGGTGATCAATAAATATTGCGTGGAGCAGGCCGTACGGACGGGTCTTGGTCTCAACGCCAAGATCAATCTGTGGTCGCGATTTGATCGCAAGAATTATTTCTATCCCGATTTGCCCCAGGGTTATCAAATTTCGCAATATCTGGACCCCGTGGTGGGGGAAGGGGAGATTGAAGTTGAAGTCTCGCCAACCGAAACCATCCGTGTGGGGATTGAGCGGCTCCACCTTGAGCAGGATGCGGGCAAATCAATCCATGACCTTTCGGCAACCCACAGCCATGTGGATTTGAACCGCTCCGGTGTTGCGCTGATGGAAATCGTGTCGAAGCCTGATATGCGCTCCGCCGATGAAGCGGCGGCCTATTTTGGCAAGCTGCGCACTATTGTGCGCTATCTTGGGACCTGTGATGGAAACATGGAGGAGGGCTCCATGCGTGCGGACGTCAATGTTTCCGTGCGCAAATTGGGTGATGATCTGGGCACCCGGACCGAAACCAAAAATGTGAACTCCTTACGGTATGTGCGCCAGGTGATCGATTATGAGGCGCGCCGCCAAATTGACGTCCTGGAAAATGGCGGAACCATCGACCAGGAAACACGGTTATTCGATGTCAAAACTGGGGAGACGCGGACCATGCGGTCCAAGGAAGATGCCCATGATTATCGGTATTTTCCGGACCCTGACCTTCTACCGCTGGAGCTTGATCCGGCGTGGGTCGAGGCGATCAAGGCCGACCTACCCGAATTGCCCGATGCCAAGAAACACCGGTTCGTGGACGCCTATGGCTTGTCGCCCTATGATGCGGCGGTGCTCGCGGTCGATAGGGGCAAGGCGGACTATTTTGAGGCTGTTGCCAAGGGCCGAGACTCGAAACTTGCCTCGAACTGGGTAACCACAGAGCTTTTCGGTGCCTTGAACAAAGCCGGCAAAGATATCGACGAAAGCCCGGTTTCAGCGGCGCAGCTTGGCGCGCTTATCGACCTGATTAAAGATGATACGATTTCCGGCCGGATCGCCAAAGATGTCTTCGAAATCATGGTGGAGACTGGCGAGGACCCTGGCAAGATTGTTGAGGAAAAAGGTCTAAAGCAGGTGACCGACACCGGCGCTATTGAGGCGGCGATTGATGAGATTATCGCCAAAAATCCCGAGCAGGTGGCCCAGGTAAAAGAAAAACCCAAAACCTTTGGCTGGTTTGTGGGTCAGGTGATGAAGGCAACCGGCGGGAAAGCCAACCCCAAGGCGGTGAATGAGATTCTCAAAGCCAAACTTGGCGTTTAGCAGCACCCATTTATCGCGATACAGACGATCGCTATAGGATTGCGTAGCGTGTTACGGGGTACCTGCCGCTTTACTGCCGCCCAAATGGGTATCGATAAAAGTACTCAGGGCTGAGAGGGTTTCGAGGCGCGTCTCACTGGTCGACAGCCAGTAATCCCCATTGTTCTGCCTTACGAATTCAACCGGCTTGTCGGCGCGTTTTAAGGCACGCGCCATAACCGAACTCTGCGATATGGGCACGACCGTATCATCCTTGCCATGAATCAACAGAACAGGTGCGGTGAAGTTGTCGGCAAATTGTGACGGCGATATTGACCGCAGTCTTTCCTTTTCGGACCGTGGATCGCCGATCAATAGTTTCCAGTAGGTCACGACCCAACTGTCCGAGCCACTATCGCGGCGTTCATCAAAAGTCATCTTCACGAGGTCGGTAACCGGCGCAACAGCAGCAATGCATTTGTATTTTTCAGGCGTAAAAGCACCACCCGCCAGCGCCGCATAGCCCCCATAGCTAGCGCCAACGATACACACGCGGTCCGCATCGGCCCAACCGGTTTTGATCATGGCATTAAGGCCGTCGGTCACATCATGTTGCATGACCCCGCGCCCCCACTCGCCGCGCCCTGCCAACTTGTGCTTCGCACCAAAACCATCCAAGCCCCGAAAGCTTGGCTGCAGAATAAGATAGCCGCGAGATGCAAAAAACTGCGCCATCCAGTCGAACCGGACGGAGTCGTGCGCCTCCGGCCCGCCATGGGGCATGATCAGTGTGGGCAACCGTCGATCAAAATTCCAGCCGCGCGGGTAGGTGAGTACACCGGGGATTTTTTCGCCGTCGCGTGCCGGGTAGGTGACTTCCACCGTTGGCATAACGTTTTCATCAGTGATGCCGTCATATTCCAGAGCAATGCGTTCCAAACTTCGCGTGCGCCGATCATACTGATAAAAAGAAGGGGCGCGGTTAGCGCCGGACACATGAATGATGAGATCATTAAGATCGCGTGAAAAGCTTTCGAGCGAAACCGAAGCCCCTCGGAAATACTCGGTGAGGTTAACCATCGTGCTGCCCAGACCGAGATCATAAAACTCATAAGATGGGTAAAGACCTGAATATTCAACGCCCACCACGCGTTGATGAATGTCTCGCAGAATGTTCTCAACGTCGCGATCATCGCGTCGAAAGACCGTTCTAAAATTACCCGTTAGAATATCTATTTCCGAAAGTTCGCTTGTATTCTGGCCCGCGGGCGCGGTTCACAACGATGAGCGCCCGTTCGTCGGCGCGGATACCGACAAGAGACATTGGTGGAATGTCTGATTTGACGTCCACAAGAACTTCAAGCTTTCCCGCGCGCTTTGCTCGCAGCACGTAGCGATCTGACTTATTATTATATTCTTCCGTTGCCAGAACATCACCCTGTTCATTGACAATCCATTCCCGGGTACTGGACCTACCTTTTTTGAAGACCCGCCCGCGACCCGATTTCAGCGATACTCTCATGATGCCATATGTTGACTTAACCCCGCCCGCCTTGATGAAGCCGGGCATAAAGGCGTATTCACCGTTTTTATCGACGCCAATAATTTGACCAAGGCCACTTTGCGCTGGATACAGATCTTTGTTTGCTCTTAACAGCTGCTAGATTTTTCGATTTTTGAAATCAAGGGAGAAAGCGGCAGAGAATTCAAATTTGCCGCGAAATCCGAGGAGGCTTGTGGTATCGGAAGCTTGAAGGATTGCATAGTTTTCGCCGGCGAAGGCAATAGACCGTGCCTTTATGTCCCGTGTCCCGACCCCGGCAACCATACGCTCCTCTTTGCGATCAAAGATAATTGCAACCTCGTTGCCATCTTTGCGGCGGGACAGATACCCCAGATACTGGCTGCCTGGTGAAATCGACATGGAACGGGTCAGTGGTAGCTGGCCATAAACCTCGACCGGCGGCCGCGCCATTGTCGCTGGCGTGCTCAATAGGCTGGCGAGCGCAAAGCAAAGCTTAATAAAGCAAACCCGAATGTAGTTGTGATGAGTAGCTATCGAATGACAGCGAATATGAAGCATTGCCCACGTTCCCCTTCATTATTGGCAAAATGACCAATAATCTGGAAAGCGTCAAGGATTGTGGCGTCATCAATTCAATAGCAAATAATCGCTGCTGGCTAAGAGCCAAACCGAAAAGTCTATTTTCGTCGTCTGTAAACGCGTTTTTTTGCGCTTCCGGTGCTCACATATTAATGTGAACGGCGCTCCGATTCTCGAAAAACACGTTTTCGACAGACGAAACCGAATTTTCGGTTAGAAGCTAACAATCGCGCTAAAACAGAGAGAGAGCGTCCGTTAGCCCGAGGTCAACTTGCGCGGGGTCAACGAAATACACCCGGCCGAAAGCCTCGATTGCCGCAGCGTCAATCTCCAAAGATACGGGGCTGGTGGACCGCAAATTGCCGAAGTCCACGTCGATCTTTTCAGACGTGCTGGTGGCCCGGAAAGCGTCAACGTCAATGGTGTCTGACTTTGCGGACAGGGGCGCAACAGGATCCACCGGCTGGGTCGACGCAGGCATCGCCGGAAACGATAATTCCATCTTTTCGTCGATTTCCAATACACCCATGGGCATGATGCATTCTCCCGCCGCAGCATTTTCGTATCACAATTTGAGCGTAGCTCATTTCTCGCTACCGCCAATAGATCACTCTATTCGTCGATAGCGAAATTTTGTTAATGGCGTCTATAGATCGAACACTCTATTTTGCCTGCGCCTGAGGCGTTGCTGCACTGCAGCACCGCCCATACGCTTCCGGGAAATGCCTTAGTCGTTGCGTTTCGTGACCATGCCGCCAAGCGTGGAGAGAATTCCACCGCCAACGCCGCCTTCCAGCACGGGCGCAACCATGGCCATCAGATCGCCATTGCCCAGTATGCCGCCAAGCATCTCGCTGATCCCAGCAGCATCGGCCCCGGCGCCAGCGCCCACGCCGCCAACGACGCCGGTGATGATGCGCGTAATCAGGCTTGAATTGCCGCCACCCAGAAATTGCGAAATCAGCGGGCCGATGATCGCGCCGCCGGCACCGCTCAATAAAAGTTGCATCAAATCCATTTGGGTTCCCTTCCCTTTTATATTTTGACAAACGGAAGGATACCACAGAACGTTACATCAGCAATAGATTCTATTGGCAGTCGTTTGAGGAGCCGAATACGCGAAAAGCCCAACCCAAATTCGCGTGATCATCCAACCGGGTGCCGTCTATACCCCGGGTGTATGAACCTCAGTTTGTTTGCCAGACGGCGTTTTGCCTCGAATTGCGGGACTCGTTACCGCTTTCGACGCGCTTTTGCTTTTGCGCCCTTGGGCCGGGATCGTACGGTGCTCACTGTGCCTTCGCTTTTCTTGATCCGACCGTCGGACGCATCTTCTACCCGCGCCTCAACAGCTGACTGACGCGCCAAAGGATCGTCGGCGATGGCAAGTTCGGTTTCCTGCAAGCGTTTGATCTCATCACGCATCCGCGCTGCGGTCTCGAATTCCAGGTTGGAGGCCGCCTCGCGCATTTCTTTTTCCAGATGCGCCAGATGGGTTTTGAGATTATCGCCCATGGGTGCGGCTTCGAATTCGGCCTGGCCTTCGGCAAAACCACTGACGGCGCCGGGCGCTGCGGCGCGCACGCCCTTGTGGCCCACAAAGGTTTGACCCATGGCCGCTTTTGCGCCCTCATCATCGGATTTGGCGATCTCTGCAATCGTCGCCTTCACCGTTTGCGGGGTGATATTGTGCGCCTCGTTATGGGCAATCTGTTTTTCGCGGCGCCGTTCGGTCTCCGCCATGGCGCGTTCCATGGAGCCTGTCATCCGGTCCGCATAAAGAATAACGCGGCCATCAACATTCCGGGCCGCCCGGCCAATGGTTTGGATCAGGGATGTTTCTGACCGTAAAAACCCTTCTTTATCCGCATCAAGAATGGCCACCAATTGACATTCGGGAATATCCAGCCCTTCACGCAGAAGGTTAATGCCCACCAACACATCAAACGCCCCAAGCCGCAAATCACGCAAAATCTCAATACGCTCCAGTGTATCAATGTCGGAGTGCATATACCGTACACGGATGCCTTGTTCATGCATGTATTCGGTCAGGTCTTCGGACATGCGTTTGGTCAGGGTGGTGACGAGAACACGTCCACCTTTCGCCGCGACTTTCTTGCATTCGTCGATCACGTCATCGACCTGGTTGGTCTTGTCGCCGGTCACCGGGCGGATTTCAACTTCCGGATCGATAAGACCTGTGGGCCGAATAACCTGCTCGGTGAAGATGCCGCCCGTGCGGTCCATTTCCCAGGAGCCGGGCGTTGCCGATACGTGAACCGTCTGGGGACGCATCTTTTCCCATTCTTCGAATTTTAGGGGGCGGTTATCCATGCATGACGGCAAGCGGAACCCATACTCGGCGAGCGTGCGTTTGCGATTAAAGTCGCCTTTGAACATGGCCCCAATCTGCGGCACCGTCACATGGCTTTCATCGGTGAACACAACCGCATTTTCCGGCAAATATTCAAACAGGGTTGGCGGGGGTTCGCCCGGCTGACGCCCGGTAAGATAGCGCGAATAATTTTCGATCCCATTGCACGACCCCGTAGCGAGCATCATTTCAATATCGAAGGTGACCCGTTGCTCAAGGCGTTGCGCTTCCAACAACCGCCCCTCCGCCCGCATAATGGGCAGGGTTTCGTTCAATTCTTTTTTGATCGCCGCCACCGCCTGGTTCAGGGTGGGGCGCGGGGTCACATAGTGACTGTTGGCATAGATGGTAACCGCTTCGAGCTCAGAGGATTTTTGCCCCGTGAGCGGATCAAATTCGGTAATGTCTTCAATTTCGTCGCCAAACATGGAAACGCGCCAGGCGCGATCCTCATAGTGGGCCGGAAAAATCTCGATTACATCGCCCTTGGCGCGGAATGATCCGCGTACGAAGGCTGTTTCGTTGCGCTTATATTGCAAGGCCACTAAGTCAGCGAGCAATTGCTTGCGAGAAATTTCCTGTCCCGTCTCCAGCGAGAAGGTCATGGCCGTATAGGTTTCAACCGAGCCAATACCATAAATACAGGATACGGACGCAACGATGATCACATCATCGCGTTCTAACAGCGCGCGGGTCGCCGCGTGACGCATCCGGTCGATCTGCTCGTTAATGGAGCTTTCTTTTTCAATATAGGTGTCGGACCGCGGCACATAGGCCTCGGGCTGATAATAGTCATAGTATGACACAAAATACTCGACCGCATTGTTTGGAAAGAACGCCTTGAACTCGTTATAAAGCTGCGCCGCGAGGGTTTTGTTAGGGGCAAGGATCAGCGCCGGGCGTTGCAGCTTTTCGATGACTTTGGCCATGGTAAAGGTTTTGCCGGTCCCCGTGGCCCCTAGCAGCACCTGGTCCCACTCGCCCTCGCCGGCGCCCGCCGACAATTCCGTGATGGCCGTGGGCTGATCTCCCGCGGGTTCGTAGGCGGAGACAACTTCTAGGGGCCGGGAAATTTTGGGCAGGTTGGGGCGTTCCGGCCGATGGGGCTGCCATTCTGATGTGGAAACCGCATCATGATAGGCGGCCATGGCCTCGGAAAACCCGCCCGCAACCGGCGTAATGTCTTCCTTCGGCGTCGATGGCTGGGTGGTCGGCGCCTTGCGGCGCCGTGCGGGGGCAGGGGTCTGGGACATGGGTGGAAGATAGAGACGATCGCCCCCAATGCAAAGGCATCGATCGCGACGCAACACCACGCTTTTTTGGCGACAAAAGGCCCATATCTGGGACATTGGCCGGATCTCTATCCGCATGATTTCACACCATTTCCAATGCGCGATTTTTCCCGGTCGTCAGGTTTCCTGTGAATAGCCAAACCGAGACCTTACCAATCGGTAATCATAGGGGATCGAATGGGGTATTTTCCGAGCGGAAATTTGATTGCTATCGTGTTTATCGGAGAGAAAACGGGAGAGTGGACATGCCATCAAAGCGAATTTTTGCGCGCGCTGTCATGGCGATGGGGCCAGGATATGCGACCGGCGTTGCCATAATAGCGAGTGTTTTTGTTTCGCTGTCGGCGCAGGCCCAGGATGATGAGACACCAACGATCAGGCGTATCCCTGACGCCATTCAGCGAACTGATCGCTTGAACCCCCAGGAGCTCAAACTCCGCGAAGCGCAAAATCCGGATTTGCGTCTGCGGCGGAATATCACCCAATTTCTCAAAGTGAAAACGCAGCGGGTGCACGGCGTTATCTTTGCGGATTTACGCGAAGACCGGCTGTTTGTGCGTGGCGATAAGAAATACATCGTGCGCGAAGACCCGGCTCTGCCCCGTACAGTGTTGTTGCCTGATATTGAAGTCTATCTGAAAAATACCCGAACGGGTAATCAAACATCCAGTATCCAAACCGATGTGCGTGGCGTTTATAATGTGATGGGCGTTGTACCGGGTACGTATAATGTCTGCTAGACATCAAAGGCCTATCGTGGCCCTTGTGATAACCGCGTCATCACTGTTGGTAATAAAACGGCTTATCCACAGCCAATTTATCTGCAACCACGCCGCAATGAAGGGGCACGCGTTGTTGCGGGTACGGTGACCTATGAGGATGGGTCGATCTGTCGTCTTCTAAGGCCGTCAGCCGGGATCGACCTTGTCGGCGAGACGATCTCCACCAATGAGAGCGGCGACCGCCAGGTTGTGCGCGCCAATGCTTGGGGTCAATATGTGATCCCGAAGGTCATCCGTAGTCAGACGAGTATTGATATTAGCTGCCCGCAGGTCTCAAATGACGCGCGTGACTATCTTCTCACATATCAGGTGGGTCGCCGGGCCACGGCGAACGGTGTCGCCGCCATTACCCCTGGTTTCCAATCGGTTTTGAGCAATCAGGTCACGACACGCACGGCCCGAATTCCAGCGAGCAGCGGGCTTGAACTCTATGAGCCCTTGCCAGGCAGCAAAGCACCGGTTCAAGCAATCATAGCCCAATGGGCAAATCGTGAGGCGCGCCTCCTACCACCCGATACGCAGGTGAAACTCACGGCCATCCCCAATGGGCAAATCGAGGGCCTGCGTTGGGAAGCCACGGGCGGCTCATTAACCGTCACCGGTAATAATACGGCCACGTGGAGAACGCCGAAAAGCACCGGACGCCACAGCGTTGAAGTTTTCTCGTTGGGCAAAACCGGTCAATGGTCACAGCGGCGCGATAACTTCACCATAACGCCGCAGGACCCTGGCAAAGCGCCGTTTTCGGGCACCGTTATTGCCGGTGATCGTGGCGCGATTCCGGACGGCCTGACGGTGACAATCAATGGCGCGCCGGCGCAGGTGTCGGCTACCGGTGGCTTCAGTGCCCGCGTCGACGCCGACGATGACAATCGGTATGCCATCACTGTGTCGGCGCCGGGCTATCTCACGCAGTCAGAAATCCATGACCGCGGTCGCACGGGGGTCGTCTTTACCCTGAAGAAACTGCCCACACAGACCCTTAGTGCAGAAAGCGGGGGTACGGTTGTCGATCCGGCCTTTGCCAAAAACGAGGATTCGCGCCTCAAATTTCCAACGCGGTTACAATTACCGGCCGGCGGGCTTGTGCGCGAGGACACGGGCGAGGCGTACTTTGGCAATATGACCGCGACCCTCGCTTACTATGACTCGCGGGTTGATGCCCTACCTGGTGATTATCTGGCCGAGGATCTCAATTGCAACCGGTTGGATCTTCTATCCTATGGCGCGGTGCAAATTGATCTGCGGGACCTTGATGGCAACAGTCTTCAGCTTGCCGATGGTCAGACTGCAGAGCTTGCGGTACCGGTCGCCACAAGCCGTGTTGGCAATGGCGCCCCGCGCCCACCGCGAACTATGCGTGTGTGGACCTATAATGAGGCAACCGGCATCTGGGAGGAAAACCAGAACCGGGCGCGGTTACGAAATGGATATTATATGACCGATTTGCGCCATTTCTCGACCATTAATATGGACCGGGATTTGTCAGGCGGTGTTAGAGCGTGCGTGCGCGTCACTCCGGACTTTCAAAGGTTGGACCCCGGCGAGCGCCGCATTCGCGTCACCTCCTCCGCCTTTCGCAATGGTGCTGTTGTTCCCGGTACTGAGCAAAGTAAAGTGATCACCCTCGATACCCGGATGAATGCCGTTTATGGCTTGAACGCCGGCGATGCGCAGACGCCAAACCGGATCTATTTTGAATTGCTCGATGGCAGCTCCAGCCAATCTATCCCGAACTCGATCGCTTCCGGTGACTTGAATTTTATCCTGGAGGAGAACACCGAAACCGATATGACCAAGCCGCCAAGCTATGCGGCAACCTTGCAGGAGCCGCAAAGCCAAAGACGCTACTTTATCGCGTTGGACGATCAGGATGGAATTCCCACTGGCAACAATCGGCGCCCGGCCTTTCCCTATGCAGATTGCAAAACCGAAGTGCGGATTTCTCGTTCGACACCCGTTAGCGGAAACAATGGCGGTGAGTTTCTTACCTTGAAGGAATCCACGTCGAATATTGTTGGTACGGCAAGTTTGAGCGGCGATGCATATTATTCCATGATCGACGGAAACAATGCCAAAACAACCCTCCATGATTGGCTTGCGGTAAATGGTTTTCAGCCGGTTTTTGACCAGGCAAACCTGCATCCAAAAACCGGGCCCAGCACGGAGAATCAAGACTATCCGGTGGCAGGCTATACGTTGAATAATTCTGATATTGTGGAGCTATCCTATCTCAATAGCGGCGATCTTGGGTCGGGGCGCAAAATGCAATGCTTGAAGGGGCCGCTCGATGATCCTGCCGATCCTACCAGCGAGCAGGATGTCTTTTGTATTGTTGGTAATCATATTGCCGACTTTGGGGACCAGTTTGACCGAGATCCCAATGGCGCCGTTTCCGCCCACGAACAGAATATCGGTGAAGGGTTTGCCACGGTCGCCATGGAGTTTGCAAAAGTTCCGGGTGCGGAGAGTGTGGGCCGCGTTGTCACCTTTTTCGCTTATGCCGGTACTGTGGCGGGTGGCCAACGGTTCAGCGCCGTGAAACTTGATCAAATCAGTGATTTTCGATCCGTGCCCAATGTTTGTCAGGTTTGCCATGGTGGCTTTACGCCGCATTTTGACACTGGCGCATTTTTCGTAACCCCAGGGGCGCAGCAGGCGCTGTCCAAACCTGCTTTTGTTCAGTTTTTGAAGGCAGATCGCTCATCGTTCCGTGAGTTCGATCTGGAAGCGATTACTCAGTTGCAACCGGTTGCCATTGAATCTCCGGGCGATACGCCTGGCGTGCGGCTTCAAAAACGCTTGACGGTCGTCAAAAATCTCAACTGCGAGTTTGTGGTGCCGTCAAAACCGTTATCGACAATTGTGAATACGATATCGCAATGGTACCGCGCTGGTGCGTCTCCGGCGAATGATCCGTGCCCATTTACAGGTGTGGATCAACAGGCCTACCTGCCATCACTACCTGACCGGAATGGCGATAGCTGGAGTTCTCTTGATGCGCAAAACCCGGCACTGGGTGATCGGTATGAAAACATTGCCGGACGGGTCTGCCGCACCTGTCACATTGCGCTCGATGACTCAGACGATGATTATGGACTGAACTTTGAACGCCCCGGTCATTTTGAGGACAGCAACTACGCCTTTTGCACGCGGTTTATGCCCCACGCGCAAGTGACCTATAATAAATTCTGGACGAACCGGGAAATCCAAGGGGCATTTGTTTCAGCCTATGGCCAGTGCTCACCGTGACGGCGTTTTCTTGTTGAGGGTCTAACCGAAAAATTGGTCAATCGGTGTTCGGACGGGGGTTTTGATTCTCAAACGCCAATGCAAGCTGCGCTGGTGTATTCTTGACGAACCGCCGGGCACGGACGATTCTATCTCGTCCTCTGGCATAGTGCTCGATAGTGCCAACCTCTTCGAAGCCGAGTTTTTGCAGAACATGGCCGGAGGCTTCGTTACCTTCAATATGGCCGGAGACAAAGCCCGTGGCGCCAATCACATCACGCCCCCAGTTGAGGATTGCGCGGGCCGCCAGGCTCACTAATCCTTGTCGCCAATGGGAACGGCCAATCCAATAGCCTAATTCCCATACGGATAGATCATCTGGGCTCGGCGTTTTTTGCAGGCCACAACTGCCGATCAGGCCGTGATCAGCATGGATGATCACCAACACATATTCCTGCCCGATAACAGCCTGTTCGTGGGCATTGTTGATCCACCAGCGGGCGTCAGCCTCGCCATAAGGCCAGGGCACCCGGCCCAGCATTTTGACAATCTCATAATCCTGCAGAAAACGGGTAATCTGCGCGGCGTCGCCATCGACCGGCAGGCGCAAGGAAAGCGCACCGGTTTCAAGGGGGAGCGTGGAGAGGGGCGCTGTTCTCATGGAGATTTCGGGGACCGTCCGTACAGGGTGCTTAACCGTTTGCCTCGAAAGCGGGGCTTAGGCCATTATCCGTGAGAAAGCGATGGTAAATCCGGCGGTTTTGGGTGCGTCTCTCCTGATAAGGTGTCATGTCAAAAGCATCCCATGCGGCTTTAATCGATTGCGAAGATAAGCGCATGGTTTTTCCGTTGATGGCCGGGATTGCTGCGAAGTCCGCAATCTCTGCCGTGCGGCTGTCATGGGTGATAAGGCTTGCGGGCACGCCGCTGTTGAGCGCCATAATCGTGCCGTGCAGGCGGGTGCCGAGAATAAACTGATAGTCGCGGATCGCCTTTGACCAGACTTGCATGCCGGTAAAGACTTTGCCGTGGGTACGCACATAATCCCAAACCGCGTCCAGGGACGCAGCGCCGTACACCTTTTGCAGGTGTTGTTCCTGCGCGGTGGTCAGGCGCGCACTGTCATCGTCAAACCCCAGCAGAAAGGCAATTTCCTCCGGTTCCGATTGGTAGAGCAGGTCAAGCCGGTGCTTGAACGCAAACTGATAAAGGGCGCGGTTGATTTCGGTTTTAGGTTGCGAGGAAAAATCTGGTTTTTGTACGGAATATCGCGTTCCGTGAAGGAGGCACCGAGACAAGTCAAAAGGGGTCGGGGTTTGAGGGTTAGGCTTGGGCCCAAAATTCACATAAAGTGACGGGCACCCCGTGACCGTCACATTGTCAATGCCATAGGCGGCGAGGACCCGCCGGGTAAAATCACCGCGTACCGATAGGCTGTGTGAACGCTCAGCAATCAATCGCAACAGGCGCTCTGTCCCCGCGGGCATGGGCACCTTTGGATTGTCATCAACGTCCACGGCCTGCGCGCCAAGACCAATGATCACCACGGGAATGGTCAGCTTTTCAATGCAGTCCGCAACCGCACCAAGATCGGTACCGGGATTGATCCAGTTGGCGGCGGGTATCACCAGCGCATCGAAGCGTTCATTGATCTTGCCGGGGTCAATGCGAAAGCCGACGCGTTTGCGGGTTCCGTCCAATTGCCGCCAAACCGCTGTGGAGAAAAGGAGATTTCCGGTGTTCTGGCCGGTCGCCTTATAAAGATGCTCAAACCGGCGATATCGCTCGGGCAGAAATTGATGCACGATCGACATCACGGCATAGGACGGCATAACCGGGCTTTCCCTGGGCCCGGAACCGGGCAATCAACACCACAAGGCCAATGGACATCCCCGGCCAATTCCGTGTTGATAAGGTTACTCGCCCCGCAGGGCAAATGCCTTGGGGGACGCTGACCCGTTCAAAGGCGTTGTTTCAAGCTTTCAAGGGTATCGGCCTCGGCGGCGGGTTTGTCCCATCGGATGCGATGGATACGGGGGAACCGCATGGCAACGCCCGATTTATGGCGGGTGGAGGCGTTCAGCCCCTCAAAGGCGATTTCCAGGACGAGGCCTTTATCGGGTCCAAACGCCACTTGCCGCACGGGGCCAAACCGGTCGGTTGTGTTGTTGCGCACGAATTTGTCGAGGCCTTTGAGTTCCTCGTCGGTGAACCCGAAATAGGCTTTGCCCACGGGCACAATTTCACCATCGCGCCAAACACCGAAGGTAAAGTCCGAATAAAAAGAAGAGCGTTTGCCGTGGCCGCGCTGGGCATACATCATTACGGCGTCAACCAGAAAGGGATCGCGCTTCCACTTGAACCATTCGCCTTTCGGGCGCCCGGGCACATAGGGGGCGGTTGCCCGCTTGATCATCACCCCCTCAATGGAGGGGTGAGGCGGGCTGGCACGCAATTGGGCGAGCATATCCCACCCATCAAAGGCAAGTATCGGCGATAGATCCATGCGGTCCGGGTGCGTGCGGCTAAGCAGGTCTTCAAGGATCGCCCGGCGCTCAAGAAACGGACGGGGCCGCAAATCCTCCTCCCCAAGGGTGAGGATATCGTAAGCGCGGATGAAAGCGGGATGGTTTTCAAGGTGCGCCTTAGAGACGGTTTTGCGGTTCAACCGTTGTTGCAAATCGCCAAAGGCGGCGGGTGTAAAGCGCTCTGCCTGCGGATCAAAGACAAGAAGCTCCCCATCAATGGTGGCATCGAAGGTGAGGGTACGGATAATATCTGGGAAGGTATGGCCAATATCATCGCCGGTGCGGCTATAAAGCTGAGCCTCCCCGTCACGGGCGCTTGCCTGAATGCGAATACCGTCCCATTTCCATTCGGCCACAAAGTCGCCGGCCAACAGGTTGCCAAAGTCTTTGTCCTCATCGATCGGATGGGCGAGCATCACCGGGCGAAAGGGTGTCTTGTGGGTATTTTCCGGTTTATCGGCTTTGCCCTCCAGCCAGGCAAAAAGATCTGTATAGGGAAGGATAAGGCCATGCCAGATCTCTTCGATTTCATTGACTGGCTTGTCGCCGAACCGGGCGAGCGCGGTTTTAGCCAGACGCGCCGAAACGCCAATACGCAAACCGCCGGTAACAAGTTTTAGAAGGGCCCAACGTCCTTGCGCGTCCAGGGTATCGAGCCAATCACGCACCTGGTCGGGGGCTTGTGTTTTCTTGATCGCTTGCAGGGTTTCCACCACTTCACGCAAGCTCGGAATGTGATTTGCCCCATGGCGGGTGGGCCAGGCAAGCGCAATGGTTTCGGCCAAATCCCCCACATAATCATAGGATAACTCAAACAAATGCGGGTCCATCCGCTCCCCAATTAATTGACGCAAGGCAGCAGGTTTGATGGCGGAAAAGCTGAGATCGCGGGTGATCGCCGCCAGGGCATAGCCGCGATCAGGATCGGGTGTTGCTGCAAAATAATCCGTCATCAACGTAATTTTTGCATTACGCCCGGGGGTGAGGGCCAGTCGGTCAAGCAGCGCAGAGAAGGATTGCATTACTCGTTCTCATCCTCATACCCCACCAGCCGCAGGGGCCGCGCGGTAATGCCTTCCAGTTCGGCCCAGCGCATGAGGGCATCGTCGCGCCCATGGGTGATCCATAATTCACCCGGCGCCACATCGCGCACGGTTTGGGTCAATTCGTCCCAGTCCGCATGGTCTGACAGGATCAGCGGCAATTCCACACCGCGTTGCTTCGCCCGGGCACGTACCTGCATCCAGCCGGAGCAAAACGCCGCCACCGGATCGGGAAAACGCCGCGCCCATTTATCAGCAAAGGCCGAGGGCGGGGCCACAATAATCTTACCGGCAAAATCCTGTTTGCTGCCCTCCCGGTTGATCGTCGCCGGAAGGAGCGGGCCGAGGTCAACACCGTGCTCCTGGTACAGATCACATAGTTTTTGCATCGCCCCATGCAAATAAATCGGCGCATCATAGCCCTGTTCTCGGATGAGGCAGATTACCCGTTGTGCTTTACCCAAGGCATACGCTCCTACCAAATGGGCGCGTTCCGGAAACCGGGCGACCGAAGCCAGCAGCCGGGCAATTTCCCCCCTGTCGTCGGGATGACGAAAGACGGGCAGGGCAAAGGTCGCCTCGGAGATAAAGACATCGCAAGGCACGGGTTCAAAAGCGGTGCAGGTGGGATCGCTGCGCCGTTTGAAATCACCGGAGACGACCATGCGCATTCCGTTCCAGGTGACGACCGCCTGCGCTGAGCCCAGAACATGCCCGGCGGGGGCGAAACTGACATCCACCCCATTGACGGTGGTATGTTCCCCCAGTGACAGGGGCTGACGGTGATCAGTAAACTGATTACCATACCGCACGGCCATGATCGCCATTGTCTCATTGGTGGCCAGAACCGCGCCATGGCCCGCCCGGGCGTGGTCCGCATGTCCGTGGGTGATGACCGCGCGGTCAACGGCGGCCACCGGATCCACATAAAAATCCCCTGGCGGACAATAAAGCCCCTTTGGGGTTGGGTGGAGGAAAGATGAGTAATCGGGTGGAACCATGGTGCGTTCAACAGCAAAATGAGCAGCCCAGCGCGGGCTGTGATTGGCGTATGCTCATAGTAGGGTATACCCTGCGAAGGATGAAGGTTAATGCATAATATTACGCAAATAAGACATGGCATGATCAGTTTCATCGCAGGGCGGACCTGTAAAAACCTTGGGTGGTGGTGATGAGCGGCCAGCAGGCGATAAGCCCTGGTGCCGACGCGTCAGTACCTTCGCTATTACCATCAGTTTTTGGCGCGTGGTTTGACGGGCGGGGATGGGCGCCGCGCGCCCATCAGCTTGCCTGCCTGGAGGCTGGTTTGGCCGGGCACTCACATTTGCTCATTGCACCCACCGGCGGCGGAAAAACGCTTGCCGGTTTTTTGCCAAGCCTTGTGGACCTTCATGAAAAAGCCGATGCTGGCACACCCCATGATGGTCTGCATACGCTCTATATTTCCCCGCTCAAGGCACTGGCGGTTGATATTGCCCGCAACCTTGAAATGCCGGTTTCGCAAATGCGTCTGCCTATCACCCTTGGCACACGCACGGGCGATACGCCTTCCAATCGCCGCCAGCGCCAGAAAACCCATCCGCCGCATCTCCTCCTGACGACGCCCGAGCAATTGGCCTTGTTACTGGCCAACAAAGACGCGGCGTCGTTCTTTGGAAAGTTGCGGTGTGTGATCCTTGATGAGATCCACGCCATTGTGAACCAGAAACGCGGACACCTCATGGCGCTGGGGTTGGCGCGGTTGCGCGCGCTTAGCCCGGGGGTGCGGTTTACCGGTCTATCGGCGACCGTGCCAGATCCGCAGCCCCTGTTGGATTTTCTGACCCCGCAATTTGTGGCGGGCGCCAAGCCGGCGCAATTGATCCGGGCGCAGGGCGGGGCGGTCCCAAAAGTCAGCCTCCTCAATTCTGAAGAGCGCATTCCGTGGTCCGGGCATTCGGCCCGCCACGCCATGGCGGAAATGTACGACGCCATTAAGGCTGCAAAACTGACCCTAATTTTTGTGAACACCCGCAATCAGGCGGAGATTACTTTTCAGGAACTGTGGCGGATCAATGAGGATAATCTGCCCATTGCGCTCCACCATGGCTCCCTTGATGTGGCGCGGCGACGCAAGGTCGAGGCGGCCATGGCGCGCGGGGAATTGCGCGCGGTTGTGTGTACCTCAACACTTGATCTGGGGATCGACTGGGGGGACGTGGATCTTGTCATCCAAATCGGCGCGCCCAAGGGCGCCAGCCGCCTGACCCAGCGTATTGGCCGGGCAAATCACCGAATGAATGAGCCGTCCTCGGCTTTGTTGGTGCCGGCAAATCGCATTGATGTGTTGGAGTGTATCGCGGCGCAGGAAGCCATTCGCGAGGGCCAGCTGGACGGGGAATTCTGGCGCGACGGCGCCCTTGATGTTCTGGCTCAGCATATTATGGGTATGGCGTGCGCCGCGCCGTTTGTGGCTGATGATCTGTATGGGGAGGTAATCAGCGCGGCGCCCTATAGCGATCTTTCCCGCTTGCAGTTTGACCGTGTGTTGGAATTTGTCTCCACCGGCGGTTATGCGCTCAAAACCTATGAGCGCTATCGTCGCCTCATTGAGCGCGATGGCAAGTGGCAAGTGCGCACGCCCCAGATCGCTCAGCAATATCGCATGAATGTGGGCACGATTGTTGAGGCGCCGGCCCTGAATGTGCGTCTTGGCTCCAAAAAAGGGCCGTTGCGCGCCGGGCGCAAACTGGGCGAGGTTGAGGAATGGTTTGTGGAGTGGCTCAATCCCGGCGACACGTTTCTTTTTGCCGGGGAATTGCTCCGTCTTGAAACCGTTACAGTGACCGATGTGATTGTCAGCCGGGCAAAAGGCGGCTCGCCCAAGGTACCAAGTTGGCAGGGCGGTAAGTTTCCGCTGTCCACCTATCTGGCGGACCGCGTACGCACCATGATCCATTCGCCGGGAGAATGGCATAATTATCCTGAACCGGTGCAGGATTGGCTGCGCATCCAGCAGGAAAAATCGATTATTCCGAAGCCTGATCAATTACTGATTGAGACGTTCCCATACGGGTTTGAAAAAGGTCAGCATGCGCTTGACGGGCGCCCCACGCGGGGGTCGGCCCGCAATGGGCGGCACTTTCTTGTGTGTTATCCCTTTGATGGGCAATTGGCGCAACAAACCCTCGGCATGCTCCTCACCCGGCGGCTTGAACGTCTGGGCAAACAACCCATCGGCTTTGTGCCAACGGAATATGCCCTGTCGATCTGGGCGCGTCAGGATATGAGCGATGTGGATATGGCGGCGCTGTTCGATGAGGACATGCTTGGCGATGATCTGGAGGCGTGGTTGCAGGAATCAATTTTGATGAAACGCACCTTTCGCAACTGCGCGATTATTGCCGGGTTGATTGAGCGGCGCTATCCAGGCCAGGAGAAAACCGGGCGCCAGGTGACGTTTTCCTCCGACCTGATTTACGATGTGTTGCGCGAGCATGAGCCCGATCACATCTTGCTCCAGGCCGCATGGGATGACGCCGCGGGCGGCTATCTTGATCTCAAACGCTTGAGCGGGCTTCTCGCCCGGGTGCGCGGCAAGCTGGTGCATCAGGCGCTGGACCGTGTTTCGCCGTTAGCCGTGCCGGTGATGCTGGAGGTCAATCGCCAACCGGTTCTGGGCGAGGCGCAAGACGCCATGCTCGCCGCGATTTCCGATGATATTGTTGATATTGCTATGGGTACGGATGAATAGGGAAGATGGATAATGCTAGAGCTACGTCCCAATTGCGAGTGTTGTGATCGCGATCTGCCGCCGGACAGTGATCAGGCGATGATCTGCTCCTTTGAATGTACGTTTTGCCGCCCTTGTGTTGAGGGGGTGCTGGGCACTGTTTGCCCCAATTGCGGTGGCGGTTTTGTTCCGCGCCCGGTCAGGCCCCATGCACTTCTCACAAAGTTCCCCGCCGCTTTGGCGCGTACATTAAAACAGGGCGGGTGCTGAAGGTTAGGGTTGGCCATAGACGAGAATGGATTGAATAAACGGCTCGCTACTTCTGTTGCCAAGGGCGAGGAGGGCAACAAACCCGGTGGAAAACGTCGTCCACATAATGCCAAAAATCGTCAGAAAGATCAGCCCCTTGCTTTGCCTTGTGGAGAGCGTTGCCATCTGCGGATTTGCCATATTATAGCGCACACTGACGTGTGTCCCGGCGGAGAGGCGATCCGTAATCGTTTGGTGATCCTGTCGATTATCGGTTCCGGAAAAGCCAAAAGAAATGCGATCGCTTTCGAACCGCCGACCGTCAACCTCATACTGATAGCGCACTTTCGCGGTGTAGGTGTCGCCCTCGCTATCTCTATCAATGTGCAGCGTCGATGCGATGATCTCCCCTTGCGTGGTCGGCCAGCTTTGCGCCGCGTGACCCCGCGCCCAAGAGACGCCAGCATAGCCCAGCATGGCAAAACCAATCAGAAGAAAGATACCCACTAGTCCTACGATTAAAATCATAAGCATACGGTCCACATGACTTTCCTTATCTGATCAGGTCCAAGAGTGCGCCAAACTCCCTAACAAGCCGTTGGTGCTTCATTTCGGGAAAGCGTGCGGGTTTGCGGCCGAAGGATGTGTCACGGGCCGATAACCGCGGCGCAGGGCCTCCACGGTGATAGCAGGGGTGAGGACACCCACTTCGTCTGCGGGCTCGGCATTGATGGCGGCGCCATAGCCCCCCGGTTGCCAGGGGTGAAGGCACTGCCCATCCCACAAATAAGCGATTTCTCTTGCGTCTTTGCGGCTGACTATAGTGCCTGCTGGCAGGTGGCCAAGGCACGCCGCGGGGTAGGGGACTGCGCCAAAGTGAGTCGAAGTGCGCGCGCTATGGAGGGCCGCATCAAGCACCCCCGCCCGTGCAAACCCCGCTGCTGCAATAAAGGCGGTGTACCGGGCGCGCTGGCACAAGGCGCAGGGGCGGTGGCCGGCGGCGAGGGCTGTTGCCTCATCAAGGAAGAAGAGCTCGGTATACTGACCAGGCTGCATGACGGGGCGGTGCCAGCGCCGGCCCTTTTTATCGGTGTGGGACAAGGTGCAGATGATCCAGGCTTTATGGCGCCACCGGTCCGTCACCAGACGCTGGTCCGCGCCATGGAGGATGCCGCGATTGCCCATAAAAAGACCCCGCGCGGGCGTACGGATAAGCCGCGAAAACGGGGTCACGCGATTTTGCAGGGGTTGGCGATGGCGGGGCTGAACGTCCATGGCTGCGATTGTAGCAGAATGTGCTGCCAATCTCAGATGTTCGCGCCGTGTGCGCCTTGTTCCCATGGGCGGTCAGTGGTCTTATGACGGCGCAATGAAAGGACTTTTCCCAGGCGATGGATTTTAATCCGGAAAATCTCTTTATGATGAGTGGGTGGACGCTCTATGCGCTGATTTTTCTGACACCGTTCATTCAGGAAGACGCCGCCGTTATTGGGGCGGCAACGGCGTCAATCTCCGGGGCCGGCGTGCCGCTCTTGATTTTTGCCACGGTGCTGGCCGGTCTGACCGCGTCGGATGTGTGGAAATACTGGCTCGGCTGGGCGGCCCGGCGGTATGAATGGGCCCATAAATTTGCCGAAAAACCCGGTGTTTCCGTAGCTGGTAAACTGGTGGATGAGGAACTGGTGAAGACGCTCTTTACCGCGCGTTTTGTGCCTGGCACGCGCATCCCCACCTATCTAGCGTGCGGGTTTTTCCTGACGCCATATCTGCGCTTTGTGCTGTGGGTAATGGGCACGGCAACGCTCTATGTGACGGTAATGTTTGTCCTGTTCCATGGGGTGGGCGAAGTGGCAGGCGAGCGTGCAAAAATCTGGCTGCCGATCATCGCGGTTGTGTGTGTGGGAACCTATATCCTTTTTCGGTATATGCGCCACCGCGCCGACAAGAGCCTGGGGCCCATGACGCCGCTAACCACCGAGGGCGACAACGATATGACCCCCGAGTATGATGTTGACGCGATCGCGCCTGACGAAACGGTGAGTACACCAATGTTAGAGCCCCATAAGAAAGATGACGGCGACGGGCTTGATTAATGGCTCCAGCGCCGTTTGAGGCATGAGGAAGGAAAGGCAGACCCATGGATTTTGCCCTCTCAGATGATCAAATCGCCATCCAGGAAATGGCCCGGCGATTTGCCAGTGACGCGCTTGCTCCCCATGCGGAGGAGTGGGACGAGAAAAAGCATTTTCCCGTTGATGTGATCAAACAATCCGCGAGCCTCGGCCTGGCGGCGATATATGCGCGCGAGGATGTGGGCGGCTCTGGCCTCGGGCGGCTTGACGCGGCGTTGATTTTTGAGGCCCTGTCAGAAGGGTGTATTTCCACGGCGGCCTATATCTCGATCCACAATATGGTCACCTGGATGATCGACGGGTTCGGCTCTGAGGCTTTGCGTCAGAAATATTGCCCGGCGCTTGCGTCCATGGACTTGCTGGGCAGCTATTGCCTGACCGAGCCCGGTTCCGGCTCCGATGCGGCGGCGCTCAAAACCAAAGCCGTGCGCGAGGGCGACCATTATGTGATCAATGGTTCAAAGGCGTTTATTTCCGGCGCGGGCACAACCGATCTCTATCTCGTCATGGTACGCACGGGCGATGACAGCCCGCGGGGCATCTCCGCCTTGGTAGTGGAAAAAGACACGCCCGGGCTCGCCTTTGGTGCCAATGAGCGCAAGATGGGCTGGAATTCTCAGCCCACGGCCATTGTCTCCTTTGATAATTGCCGGGTGCCCGCGGAAAACCTGATCGGGCGCGAAGGCGAAGGGTTCAAATTTGCCATGATGGGGCTCGATGGCGGTCGCCTGAATATTGCCGCCTGTTCTTTGGGGGCCGGTAACCGCGCCCTGAAAGCGGCTCTCGATTACAGCAATGAGCGTAAAGCTTTCGGTAAACGGATTAATCAGCAGCAGGCGTTGCAGTTCAAACTGGCCGATATGGCAACCGATCTCGAAGCGGCGCGGGTGATGCTCTATCAGGCTGCGTGGAAGCTCGACAATAAAGCGCCGGACGCCACAAAATTCTGCGCCATGGCCAAACGGCTTGTCACCGATAAGGGTTTTGAAATCGTCAATGACGCGCTCCAGGTCCATGGCGGCTATGGTTATCTGCGCGATTACCCGTTGGAGCGGATGTTGCGCGATGTGCGGGTGCATCAAATCCTTGAGGGCACCAATGAGATCATGCGGGTGATCATCGCGCGTGACATGCTCCGCGATTATCAGGTCTAGCCGACCCACCCCCCGTTTGTTCCCTCCCCGAGGGGGCGGCCGAAAGGAATACCTATGCCCAAAGGTTATTGGATGGTTCGTGTGGATGTGACGGACCCTGAGAATTACCCCGCCTACCTGAAAGCAGCGCAAGGGGCCTATGAAAAATATGGGGCGCGGTTTGTGATCCGCGGCGGCGACCATAAAGTGGTCGAAGGTCAATCGCGGTCGCGCCATGTGGTGGTGGAATGGCCAAGCTATGCGACCGCGATCGAGGCTTATGAATCGCCGGAATATCAGGCAGCGGCAGAGCTGCGCCGGCGCTATGGCGAAACCGATTTTGTGATTATTGAGGGTGCAGCTTGATGCCTGATCCAGAAGTCCGTTTCGCGCGGGACGGCGCGTGGGGGATGATCACCCTGGACCGGCCAAAGGCGCTCAATGCACTGACCCTTGATATGGTTATCCGCATGCGGGCGCAGCTCGCTCAGTGGGCTGACGACCCTGCGGTCAAAGCTGTCTTCATTGAGGGGGCGGGCGAGAAGGCATTCTGTGCCGGGGGCGATATCCGGTGGTTGCATGACACGGCAAAAATGGACCCGTCGGGCCCGGCGGATTTTTTCCGCCATGAATATGCCACCAACAAATTGGTTTTTCATTTTCCCAAACCCTATGTGGCGCTGATTGACGGTATCGTCATGGGCGGCGGCGTCGGTGTTTCCGTGCACGGTCAATTTCGGATTGTGGGTGACCGAACGCTATTCGCCATGCCCGAAACGGGCATCGGATTGATCCCCGATGTGGGCGGCGGCTATTTCTTACCGCGTTTGCCGGGCGGTTTGGGTTTTTACTACGGTTTGACCGGCGCGCGCGCGAAAGCCGGTGATTGCCTCGCCACCGGGATCGCAACCCATTATGTGCCGACGGCAAAGACCGATGCGTTGCGTACAGATCTTTTAGGCCTCGCGTTCACCGGTGACACTGATCCGGCGGGTCTAGTAAAAAACGTCCTTGATCGTCATGGGGATACGGATATTGACCAACCCATCCGTGTACAAATGGAAGAGATCACGCACTATTTTGACGGTAAGGAAAGTGTTGACGCGATCATGGCGGCGCTGGCAGTCGGCACGACGGATTTTGCCCGCGACACCCATGCCTTACTCTTGCGCATGTCGCCCACCTCCCTAGCGCTCACTTTTGAGCAATTACGCCGGGGTGCGGTGCTCCCCTTCGATGCGGTGATGGACATGGAATATGCCCTCGTCTCAAACATCATGGCGGGCGATGATTTTTTTGAGGGCGTCCGCGCCCTGATCATCGATAAAGACAAGACGCCCCGTTGGTCGCCGGCAACCTTGGCTGAAATCAACCGGGCTGATGTGCAGGCCTATTTTGAGCCGGTGCCGGGCCCCGGTTTGACGTAGGCGGTGCCCGTTTGGGCTCGGCTATATTGAGATGAGCGTGTGATTTGCTACTCTGAGCGCCACTTAGGGTGACAATCTGGGGCAAATGATGAAAAATTCCATTCTACTTACCGTTTTTGCAGGGCTTTCCTGCGTGCTGGCGGCGTGATCCTCCACTGGGGGGCCAATGGGCCTCTCACCGGCGCAGGAAAAACAGATCGGCCTGCAGGAGCATCCGAAAATTCTTGCCGCTTATGGGGGCGAGATTGCGAACCCCGAAATTCGGGCCTATGCGGATGATTTGACACGGCGCTTGCTGGCCGGTTCAGCGCAGCCCACGGCAGACATCAAAATGACCGTGCTCGATAGCCCGGTTGTCAATGCGTTCGCCTTGCCGGGTCACGTTTATATCACTCGCGGGCTTTTGGCGCTTGCCAATAGTGAGGCGGAGCTCGCCGGCGTTATCGGCCATGAAATCGGCCACGTCTTTGAACGTCATACCGCCGAGCGGGTGAGCCGCAGTAACGTCACCGGCATTGGTGCGGCGCTCGCGGGTATCCTATCGGGCAACGCCCAGACGGCAGAAGCCATCGGCCAGGCCGCGCAGCTTTATCTCCTCAGCTATAATCGTAATCAGGAATATGAGGCCGATAGTGTTGGCGTCAGGTTGCTTGCAAATTCCGGGTACGATCCTTTAGCGGCAGCCTATTTTCTCAATACGCTCGGTCGCTGGTCGGCGCTGGAGGGACAGATTGCCGGGCGCGAGCGCCCACCGGAGTTTTTGTCGACCCACCCCAACTCGGCAAACCGTGTCCGCGAAGCCGCCGAGCAGGCTCAAGTGATTGAGACTACGGGGCGCAAAGAAATCAATCGTGACCGCTATCTCAATCTGATCGATGGTCTCTTGTTTGGAGAGGACGCTTACGCCCAGGGCTATATTCAGGGAAACACGTTTGTGCATCCAGAAATCGGGTTTGCCTTTGCGGTGCCACAAGGGTTCCAATTGCAAAATTCAACTTCGGCAGTATTGGCGCGCTCCCAATCGGGCGCGCAAATGCAGTTTACGATTACCGGCGGGCAGGGAACCCCTCAGGAAATCCTTGAAGGGCCCATGTCACAACAACTAAAAACTGATTTTCGACCGGTGCAAAATGGCCAGGTCAATGGGCGCCCGGCGGCGGTGGGCCGCGGTCAATTGCAAACCCAGCAGGGCAATCTCGACCTGACCGGCTATGTGATTGATTGGGACGGCGAGGCAAAATACGTATTTTTGTGGGTGACCCCGCCAAACCTAACACGCCAGCTTTCAGGCTCGATCAATCAGTCGATTAACACCCTGCAACAGGTCAATCCGGCGCGGCTCAACGTGCCGCCAACCCGGCAGATCGATGTGGTGACGGCGCGGCGCGGTGATAGCGTGCGTTCCCTGGCAAGGGGTATGGCATTTCCTTCCTACCAGGAACAGCGCTTTCGGATCATCAACGGGCTAGCTAATGAGGGGGCAATGCCCGCCGGGGCAAAAGTTAAGGTGATCGGCACCAAGCCGCGCAATTATTAGCGGGTTGTTTTATTGGTCCTCATCCTGAGGATTGGTCCGTGAGGACCGTGTCTCGAAGGATCGCCTCCCACTCCATCCTTCGAGACAGCCGCCAAAGACGACCTCCTCAGGATGAGGGGTGAGTTGGTGTTCCTCATCCGGAGAATGATTCCCGTTCAAAAGACCGCCTTCGCTATTCTGCCGCGTCCATTACCGTGCCCCGTGTTTCGCCAAATTGTAGCTCGGCGAACCGGGCATAAAGCCCGTTCTCTTTCATCAGGCTGGCATGATTGCCGGTCTCAACCACTTTGCCCTGATCCATGACCAGAATCCGATCTGCATGCAGAACAGTGGACAGACGGTGGGCAATAACCAGTGTCGTACGGTCTTTCGAAATCTCCTCGAAGGCATTCTGCACCGCGCGTTCACTTTCCGAATCTAGCGCGCTTGTTGCTTCATCAAGAAGGAGGATGGGCGCGCCGCGCAAAATTGCCCGCGCGATAGAAAGGCGCTGACGTTGCCCACCGGAGAGTTGCTGCGCCCCTTCACCCAGCTCCGTTTTGTATCCATTGCTCAGTGCGCAAATAAAGTCATGGGCATTGGCCGCGCGGGCGGCGGCGCGCACCTCTTCTTCGCTGGCATCAAGGCGGCCATAGAGGATGTTGTCATGGACATTGCCGGCAAAGAGGGGGGCATTTTGTTGGACGATGGCGAGGGTCTCTCGCAAGGTTTTTGGCGCAAGGGTTCTGATGTCACTGCCATCAATGCTGAGCGTCCCGGACCCCGGGTCATAAAACCGCAATAGCAACTGAAAGACCGTGCTTTTGCCGGCACCCGACGGGCCCACAAGGGCAACCGTTTCCCCGGCCTCCACGGTGAATGACAAGCCGTCCAGCACCTTATTGTCGGGGCGCGAGGGGTAGGCAAAATGCAAATCGTTGAGCGCAACATGGCCGCGCACCGGCGCCGGTAAAATCGCCGGCGCGGCGGGTGCCGTAATCTCCGGCGTCCAGTGGAGGATTTCCATGAGCCGTTCGGTTGCCCCGGCGGCGCGCATCACCTCCGTATAGGTTTCGGTGAGAAAGCCCACACCGCTGACGGCCACAAACGCGTACATCACAAACTGGGTCATGGCGCCAGGCGTCATCGCACCGTTTTGAACCTGCAGCGCGCCAAACCACAACACAGCGATCAGGGCACTGAGCACCAGCGAGAACAAGATCGACGTCATGACCGAGCGCACAACAATGCGCCGGTGTGCCACGCGGTAGGTTTCCTCCACGGCGTCGGTGAAGCCGGTGACTTCTTTGGTCTCCCGGGTAAAAGCCTGAACCGTTTCGATGGCCATCAGGCTTTCCCCCGCGCGTGCCGAGGCGCTGGCGAGGCTGTCTTGCCCCGAACGGGACAAGCGTTGTACCCGTTGTCCAAACACAATAATCGGCCCAAGGATGATTGGCCCCAGCACCAAAACCATTAGCGCCAGTTTCCAGCTGACAACAACCATCAGGACCAACGCGCCCACTGTAGTTGCCAGCGTCCGGACCGCCACGGAGATAGAAGAGCCAACCAGGGTCTGGATCAGCGTTGTGTCAGTGGTCAGACGGGACAAGACTTCGCCGGTGCGCACATCGGCATAAAACTTTGGCGACAGGGTCACAAGGTGGGCAAATACCCGCTGCCGCAAATCCGCCACCACGCGTTCGCCCAGCCGTGAGATAAAGTAGTAGCGCAGCGCACTGGCGAGGCCCAGGGCGACGGCAACCCCCATACCCGCCACAAAGAAGACCCCAAGATTTTCCCCCGTGCCGAGCGCGCGCGCCGCGGGCACCGCGCAGCTATCGGTCGCCAGGGCCCCGGCAAAACCGCAATCAACCACGAGACGGAAAGCCGCTGGCAACATCAAGGTCAGAGCTGAGGCGAGGACAAGAAAAACCACAAACGCAGCCAGCAGTCCCGGATAGCGCAAGATCATGGGCAGCAACCGGCGCAGCGGTTGCAAGGTGCGCGCTTTTTCCCGGTGCTGACGGTCACGCGCCAATTCTTCAGCGAAAGCGCTGGCCCGCTGCGCAGTTGCGCCGCCGCGTGGCTGATCGGGGGAGGGCGTTGTCATGGATCGTTAAACCTAATCGGTGCCGGGCGTAGGGCCGCATTCCGCTGAGCGTATATGGGATGGGCCCCCGCATTGTGCAATTGAATTCAAGGCCTTGCTCCGCGTTGTTTTCGCTTCCATGATATCGCAATGAGTCGATCTGATCTGCCTTTGTTCGCATTTGCTGGCGAGATGGTGCACCCTGATCATAGCGGGGCGTTATGGTTGCCCGATCACGCGACGCTGATTGTCTCTGATCTTCATTTTGAAAAGGGCTCGTCTTTTGCGCGGCGCGGGGTCCTGCTACCGCCCTATGATACGCGCGCAACCCTTGCGACGGTGGCGCGGCTTATAGACCGGTTTCAACCCGCATGCGTAATTAGCCTTGGTGACAGTTTCCATGATCTTGGTGCGCAAGCGCGGATGTATGATGATGATCTTGCCGCACTTGAGCAGTTAACCCGGCGAACCGATTGGGTCTGGATCTTGGGCAATCATGATCCTGAGCCGCCAAAGGCCCTGGGCGGGCGGGCGTGTGTCCGCCATGCGGTAGGCGGGCTTCACTTTCAGCACGAGGCCGCGGCAATTGTTCAGCGTGGTGAAGTCTCCGGGCATTATCACCCCTGTGCCCGGATCGAGGCCGAAGGGCGCACGCTCCGCCGCCGCTGCTTTGTTCATGATGATCGCCGGCTGATCCTGCCGTCCATGGGCGCGTTCACCGGGGGGCTCAATGTCCTTGATCCGGCCATGCGCGGGTTGTTTGGGGACAATCTAACGGTGTGGGCCATGGGTCGTGCACGGGTCTTCTCCATTGATGAGCACCATTTGCGCGTCGATCAACAGTCCCTAAGGGCGTGAGCCTGGCGATGAAGGACCGGGCTGGCGAGGTGGCCTTAATTCACTTAAGAGTGCACCGCGAATAAGTGGTAGGTGCGTCTCCACGAAAGGTGGCGCGCCTGAACCCCCTGACGACTCCCCACGGCAAGGCACCACGGCAAGCACATGGCTGACGAGGCAGATCAAAGCGCGGATGAAAGCGCAGATGGCAAGCCCAAAAACCGGATCGTGAAAATCGATCTGGACGAACGCTCGCTTGCCCGCGCCACCGCCGATATTGAATATGAGCGCAAGGTGGCGATCTATGACCTGTTAGAGGTCAACATGTTCCAGCCCGAGGGCGCGGGCGAAGGGCCGTTTGAACTCTACCTGTCTATCGTGGAACGGCGGCTTGTTTTTGATGTGCGCCGGGAGGGCGGCGATCAGCTCGGTTCAGTGCATTTGTCTCTCATGCCGTTGCGCAAGATCATAAAGGACTACTTCCTGCTTTGTGAAAGCTATCACGAGGCGATCCGCAATGCCGCACCCTCCCAGATTGAAACCGTCGATATGGCAAGACGCGCCATGCACAATGAGGGCTCGGACATTTTGCGCGAACGGCTAAAAGACAAAATCGCCCTCGATAATGATACCGCCCGCCGCCTTTTTACCCTCATCTGCAGCTTCCATATGCGCTAACGGGAACACCGACCCACCATGGCCCCCCGATCCGTTCTTTTTATTTGCAATATGAATTCGGTGCGCTCGCCCATGGCGGCCTGCCTGATGGCGAGCATGGTGTCGGCGGACACGCACATCGATTCGGCCGGCCTCTATCCCGGGTGGCGCGATCCTTTCACCGATACGGTGTTGTCGGAGCTTGATTTGTCGCTTGGCACCTCCCAGGCGAAAACGCTGGCAGCCATCGATTTGGATGATTTTGATCTTGTGGTGGCGCTCACCCCGGAAGTGGTGGGGGAGGTGCGCCGGCTTTTGCCCAAAGAGCGGCTAGAATTCTGGCCCATCGACAACCCTTCCACCGTAGCTGGCGGGGAGGCGGCTGTGCTCGCGGCTTATCGTTCTGTGCGCGATGAGATTGCCGCAAAAATTCGCGAACGCTTCCTGGAACAAGCTTAAAGCGGTGGCAAAACCTTGATTTTCCCGCACTTTCGCATCATCTACCCCTTTGGTGGGCAACCCTTGTCCCCTGTTACACAAACACGAGAGACCTGATTTATGATCCTGATACGAACCGGAGCCCAACAGTAATGGCGAAAGAAGAACTCCTTGAGTTTGAGGGCGTGGTGGAAGAATTGCTGCCTAACGCCACCTTTCGGGTAAAACTGGAAAATGAGCACGAAATCATCGCCCACACGGCCGGGAAGATGCGGAAAAACCGTATTCGTGTGCTGGCGGGGGATAAGGTGCTGGTTGAAATGACGCCCTATGATTTGACCAAAGGGCGCATTACCTATCGGTTTAAATAGGCGGTTATCGGGGCCCATGCGCGCATGCGGGTAAGGGGCTTTTAGCGATAACAAATCAGGGGGTGTCCACATGGCAAGGCCGCCGTCCGATCAGCCCGACCCCGGCGCGCTTGTTTTGGCAAGCGCCAGCCCGCGGCGCCTTAATCTGCTGGCGCAGATCGACGTGCGGCCAGCCCTCATCCACCCGGCGGATATTGATGAAACCGTTCGCACGCTAAAAGGCGGAAGGACCGAAGGCGTCCGCGCCTATGTTCACCGCCTTGCGCGCGAAAAGGCGCACGCCGTTGCCACCGGCTTCCCCGATCAGTTTGTGCTGGGCGCCGACACCGCGGTTGCCGTGGGTACACGGATTTTACCAAAAACCGATTTGCCCGGTGAGGCGCAAGCCTGTCTCGACCTGTTAAGCGGGCGAAGCCACCGGGTCTATTCCGGCGTGTGCCTCATCGCGCCCGGTGGCACCATACGGGTCAAGGTTGTTGAGACACGGGTCAAAGTCCGTCATCTGAATAAACCGGCTATGGATGCCTATCTTGCCTGCGGCGAATGGCAGGGTAAGGCCGGTGGCTACGGGATCCAGGGACAATTTGCCCGCCACATCATCAGCCTGTCAGGCTCCTACACCAATGTGGTGGGCCTACCGCTTTATGAAACAGCAAACTTACTAACGGGGCTTGGATGGCAAGCACCGTCCTGATCGACAAGGGAATGGCTCTGAACCGGTTGGCGCGGTTTGAGGATGGTCACCTCACCGCCGTGCTTGTTGAGCCCAATCTACCGGGACCAGCGCCGGCAATGGCTGGCGATCAATACGGCGCAAAAATCGTCCGTGTGGACCATACACTCGATGCGGTATTCCTGACCCTTGCCGGGGGGGACGACGTCTTTGCGCGCCTCACAGCGGACTGGTCCGGAATGAGTGACGGAGCCTCCGTTACCGTCCGGGTGGAAACCGAAGCTCGGCGCGATAAGCGCGCCCGGGTGCGTCTTGTATCCGCGGGGGTTGCGGCTAACCTAAAAGATCATGATACAGATGATCATGATACAGCTTTTTTACAGTCAGCGTTAGCTCTTCTAACCCCCGACTGCGAAATCATCATCACCAACGGGATCGGCAAGGCCGCGCTTGGGCGCCATGCTGATTTGATCGGCAAGGCGAGCGGTGCAGACCCGGTCGGTGCGCTGATTAACCCCCGGGCCTTTCTGGACCATGGCTTTGGGGAGGCGCTGGATGCGGCATTAAACCCAGTGGTGATGCTGCCGGGCGGCGGACGGCTTACCATTGAGGAGACGCAGGCGCTCGTCGCCATTGATGTTGACACGCACCTTGCCCACCACGCGTCGCGTCATGGATTGCGGCTGTCGGTGAACCGCGCGGCGCTGGCCATGTTGCGGCATCAGATTGTTTTGCGCCGGTTAAGTGGTCAGATTGCTGTGGATTTCCTGCGCGTCGATAAACCAAAACGCCAGGCCTTTCGGGACGCCGTGGCAACGGCTCTTGGCGATTTGCCCGGTCTTTCCCGGCCCCATTGGACCGATAGCGGGCTTTTTATCTGTTCGCGCACGCGCACGGGCCCCAGCCTGCAGGAAGCGCTAACCGAGACGGCATCCGGTGTCATCACCGGGCGCCGTTTGCGCCCGGCGGTGGCGGCCGCGCTCGCCATGGCTGACCTGGAAGACCATTTGCGCGCCGCTCCCAATGGGTTTTTTCAGCTTGCGGTCCCCAGCGCGATCAACACATTTATCGAGCGCCACACCCCATGGCTTGACCAAGTGGCAGCGCTTTATACACAACGGTTTGCGCTAACGATCCAAGAGAACCCGGAGGCGAGGCATGTCTGTACGCAAATCCGCTAAGTCGGACATCAAAAAAGCGGTTAAACGCGCCCCGTGCCCCACCTGCCAGGAGGTGTCATGCGCAGAATACGCGCCTTTTTGCTCAAAGCGCTGCGCGGATGTTGATCTGCATCGCTGGCTATCGGGCGGTTATGCCATCCCGGCGGAAGAAGATGACGGCTATGAGTTGAACGATAGCGCCGATGATCGGCGTACGCATTAAAGGTATTAAGCGTGTTGCGGAAGACGCTGGGGACCAAAACATCGCCTGCTCCCCACTTGATCACGGTGTCAAGGGTGATCCGCCTACCGAGGGTTATCGATAGATCGCCTTTGCGCCAAGTCATGGACCCCGTGGTCAAGCCACGGGGAAGCGTCGAAGTGGGGTGATACCGTATCCCCGCGCAAGCGAAACCGTGGGCCACGAAAAGTTTCCACGAATGCCGAATACATTGCAATAACGCCAACCCCATTGACGCCTTACTCGCCATCACGCTGCTTTGCCCCAAAGTCCTTCCACATGCGGCTCATGAGGGTTTCGCGGTAATAATGCCCGTCATTCCACGGATGTCGTGGGTCGCCTACTTTGCCGTGGGTTACAAAGTTTGAGAGCATCGCGCCTCGATGGCGCGCGATGATCGCTTTGTTCACCTGGCGGACGACCTCAACCCCGCGGGGGCCCCAATGATAGCGTGTCCACCAGTCCACGAATTTTGCCGACGCGGCCAGCGCTTCGGGTGGGTTGTCGTGGCTACCGCCTTCATATGCGCCAATAATCGGAACACCGATTTTTTGCGCTACCGTCTGATGGTTGGCCCACCGGGCCAGGACCCAATTTTTATCAAACTCAACGCCGGGCCCGCCGCGGGTATAGTGCGTATAGACTTTTTCTTCCAAACCCTCCGGATCGCGATCAATTTCGCGTTCCCACGCGCTGACAAGGCTTTCACCGGGGCGCGGTATGACAAGGTTTTCATAGGCAGTGGCGCCGCCATGATAGGTCGTGAGCGCAATGCCGGTTTTCGCGGTTAGCGCGGCCACGTCAGCCCCTTGGGCCCGCCAATAGGTTTGCAATCCGCGATAGGCCGCCGCACTCGTCTCTGGCACCGCGGTTTGCCCGGCGATTACATAGACAATATGATCGCGGTGCGGGCTCTCGCGGGTGTTGAGCGCGGTCTCCATAGCGAGGATCATGCGGGCGGTCAGGGTACCATAGCCATAGCGCGGGCCCTCGCCAGTGGTGATGCCGCGGGCGATACCTTCTGCATACCGCGTATTGAGAACATAGGGCCAGGCATAGTTCCAAACCTCATTGCCAAGCTCAATGTAAAGCGGTTGCCCGACCGGGTAGGTGCTGGCGTCAAGGCGGGTGACAAGCTCACGGGCGAATTCATCCCAGGCGGGACTTTTCAGAATGTCATCGGCATTGGCTTGTGCGCTCGCCGTCATGGCCATCACGTCGCTACCAATGTCACCTTGATGGTCGGGGGCGCCAATCTGCAGCGGGATATGCATCCAGGCGCGGGTGCGCGTTTGCGCCGCGAGTTCAAGAATATACTCATAGGGCAAGCCATACCGTCCCGTGCGCGGGCGTTGTTCCGGCGGCAGGATCGGCTCGCGATCAAAAAAGTGTGGATCGTCAGGGTGCGCCACATCGGCCCATTGGCGCACCGGACTGGTATTGATCCCCTGGGTCAGCATGGTGCGCACCACATCATACCGGCTTAGCATTGCCGTGAAAGCAGGGGTCCAGACGGCACCCCTTTGGGCGGCGGCTTCTTCTTCCAAACGATAGAGTTTGAGGTTGCGCAACGGCGTGCGCACCTGAGAAAAAATTGCCCGGAAAGGAGCAGCTCCGCGGCGTGGCATGTCAAAGACCAGCCGCCCATTTTTCCCCGCGCCACCGATACGGCGCACGCCAGCCTGCCTCGCCCCGGCGCTAATCTCTGCGCGGGCAGACCCCTCCCAGGTCAAGACCCACTGACCGGCATAATAGTCCGGAAAATCGCTATAGTTGGGCAGAAGGGTTGGGCTTTGGAGTGACAAGAGACTTGGCGGCACGCGCGCAAGATCACCACTGACCGGGTCGATAAAACCTGCCGCTTCTGCTTCCTTGGTGTTGAGATTGCGGTCGGCAAAAGTGAATATCCAGCGATAATCATCAGGGTACCCCTGAAGCGCCAGGCGATTAAGGAATAAGTCTTCGGCATTCCAATAGGCAAGAAAGCTGATATTGGCTTGCAGCAAATGGTCATTGTCGGCCATCGACCGCCGTGCGCTGCCGTCCTGTTGTGCGGGCGTCGTCGTTGTGGCCGCGGCGCGCGCCTCGTCGGCATTTTCAATCAGGGTGCGCAGACGGTCGGCCCGGTGCTCGCCCCGTTCATCGGCGGCCAGCATCCGCCCCCCCAGGAGGAGGACGAGGATTGCCCCGCCAAGGGGCCCAAATTTCAAAAGGCGTCGGACCATGGTGTGGTGATCCTTTCACAAAGGTGAGGGGAGAACGGCGCAGCATACACCCCGCCACGGTAGCGGGGATAAGTTATCTCTGGTCTATCGCTATCGCGGGCACCGCGCTAGGATCAGAAAAAGAGTTTCGATTATTTTATAAGGCACACAATGTCATGGCCAACACAATCAGAACGCTCAACCTTCCCTTTTTCCGTCATACAATAGCGCTCGCATATGGCCTTGGCGTATTTCTTGTGGCGGCGTGTGCGGCGCAAGATAAAGCCGCTGGCGACCCGCGCGATATATCAACAAATGACGTTAACATCGCGGCCCTAAATGGTGATCCGGCCAGTTCCATCCGGGCCCATGTCACATGGCTTGCCGATGACGACCGGGCTGGCCGTGAGGCGGGGACGCCTGGCTATGATGCCGCTGCGGACTATGTGGCGGCGCAGTTTCGCCAGCTTGGTGTGATGCCCGGCAATGGGAATAGCTATTTTCAGCCGGTTAACTTGCGCACCACCGTACGTGATAATGGGTTGGCCGCCTTCACCCTGACCAGAGCCGATGGCACGGCAATAAAACTCACCAATCGCACCGATTATCTGTCCGGGGGCAACAGCGCCGGAACGCCCTATGAATTTGACGGGCCGCTGGTCTTTGCCGGTCATGCAATTGTTGGCGGGGGATATGATCATTATGCTGATTTAGACGTGCGCGGTAAAATTGTTGTCGCCTTTAATGGTGCTCCCTCCGATATGAATAGCGAGGTGCGCGCGCATCTTGGTTCGGCCAGTACAAAGGCGCAGCTTGCCGCCGCGCGCGGGGCGGCGGGGCTTATCCTCATGTCGGCCAGCACCCGGAGCCCGGAAGAAAACTGGCAACGGGCGATTGCGCGCGGTGATCGTACCCGCTGGGGCTGGGTCGGGGCCGATGGGCAAACCAGTGGCGGCGCATTTCCACCAGCCTTTCAGATGGGCCCCACCGGCGCGGCGCGCCTGTTTGAGGGCAGCGCGCAGTCTTTCGACGCGGTGCGCAACGCCGCCAATGCGCAAACGGTCGATGCGCCGCTACGGGGGTTTGAAATGCCTGTCAGCGCGCAGTTACGCGGGGGCGGCGTCGTTGACGATCTCCAAAGTGCAAATGTTGTTGGGTTGATTGAAGGAACCGATCCCGTCCTGCGTGAAGAGGTTGTGGTTTTAAGTGCCCATCTTGACCATGTGGGCACGCATGCACCGCGCCGGGGCGGCGATGATTTCATCCATAATGGCGCCCTTGATAACGCCATGGGCATTGCCACCCTGCTCGATGTGGCGCGGCGTTTTCAGGTGAAAGGGCGGCCTAAGCGCTCCGTCATGCTACTCGCGGTCACGGCGGAGGAGAAAGGCTTAATCGGCTCTGACTATTTTGCCCATTATCCCACGGTGCCGCTTTCGCGGTTGGTGGCCAACGTAAACCTTGATATGCCGCTTGTGCTTTATCCGTTTACGGACGTAATTGCCTTTGGCGCTGATCGTTCAACCCTGGGGCCGATGGTGCGCGCAGCGGGGCAAAAAGCCGGTGTTGCCCTAATTGATGATCCGTACCCAAATCTTAGTCTCTTTGTGCGGTCGGATCATTATAGCTTTGTCAAAAAAGGTGTCCCCTCGGTATTTTTGTTTTTGGGCACGGGCAATGGCGGTAAAACGGTTTTCGAGAATTTTATGGCGACAAATTATCATAGCCCCAGCGATGACGTGATGCTTGATATCCAATGGGATGACGCGGCCCGGTTTGCGGCCCTGAACTATCAGATCGCCGCAGAAATTGCGGATGCGCCCGATGCGCCCAAATGGCAACCGGATGATTTCTTTGCCGCCGCGGCTCAAGGCCCGGCTGACCCTGAAGACTAAAGTTTGTTTTACGCCTGCCCTGAAGCCTCCCCAAGGGTTGACCAAGGGGGTCCATGGCGCGGGGCAAAGGCGATCTATCGAAAACCTGCAAATTGGCAAACCACCTTCGCGCCTGCGATCACGTCGCAGGGGCGAAGGTGGTTTTGGTGGGCATTGCTCTTCGCAGACACAGGCTTGTCTGCCAGCGAGCCCTCTCGAATTTTCTGCATTTGTTCTTTGTTTCATTAATGTTCTCAATAAATTTGAGGGCATAGGGCACCAGCAGACCATATTTCACTTTGACGGACCATAATGTCCCGTGATATCCCATATTAGTCGGAAGATGGGCTAATTTAGCGTTCGATAGCGTTGCTGGTGTTGAGTAGGCCCGGAAAGGTCACTGGGCGCCAAAAGGGGTCTCCCGACGGGACCTCTCAAGGGCTGGCGCTCAATATATGGCCCGCAAAGCAATGCCGGAAACGCCGCCAACGCCGACACATAGGGCTGATCGGAAACGAGCCGATCGATAGCGGGACGGCCACAGGCAGGCTGGCGGAAGGTAGACGATGGCGCACGGGGCGCATTCATTGTTTTTGGGATCCCACACCAACAAGATCGACAAAAAAGGTCGGATCGCGACGCCTGCCGAGTTTCGTAAAAATCTTGATACGGATGAGTTTAATGGCTTTGTCTGTGTCCCCTCGCTCAGCGGTCCGTATCTTGATTGCGGGGGTCTTGATTTGTTGATGCGATTTCAGGCGATGATTGATGAATTTCCGCCCTATGGCGAAGAGCGCGAAGACTTTGAGATCGCCATTATGGGCCGGGCGCGCCAATTGGGATTTGATACCGATGGCCGGGTACTGTTGCCCCACCCCATGCGTCACCATGCGGGCGTTGACCATGAGGCCTGTTTTGTAGGGCGTGGCAGCTACTTCCAAATCTGGAATGCCGCCGATGTTGAGGACCGCTTTGCGCAAGCCCATGCCCGGGCCCGCGAGCGCCGGTTTATCCTGAATAATCCGGGTGCGGCGAGCCCTCTGGCGAACGGGCAGTCCGGCGGCAAAAGCGATCCTCAGGGCAGGGAGGATACTCCATGACCAAGACGGATTATCGCGGCGCCCATATTCCGGTAATGCTTGACGCGGTTCTCGCTGCGCTTGCCCCGCGCGACCGCGAAACCTTTGTGGATGCGACGTTCGGGGCCGGCGGCTATAGCCGGGCGATTTTAACAACTGCCGATTGCCGCGTCATCGGGCTTGATCGCGATCCACGCGCGATTGCAGCGGCGAGCGCGCATACCGATACGTTTGGCGGGCGGTTGAGCCTTGTGGAAACGCCGTTTGCAAAAATGGATGATGCGCTGGGTACAGATAAAACCGGGTCTATTGACGGTATTGTCTTTGATCTTGGCGTATCGTCCATGCAGCTTGATGAGGCCGATCGGGGTTTTTCCTTTCGTCTTGAGGGGCCATTATCGATGCGGATGGATGGCGCGCGCCCCGATGCCAGTGATGTGGTCAATGTGGCCAGTGCCAATGATCTGCGCCTGATCTTTAAGGCCTATGGCGAAGAAAAGCGCGCGGGCAAGCTGGCCGACGCGATCATTGTGGCCCGTGACGCCGCGCCCATCACCACAACGCGGCGTCTGGCCGATATTATCGAAGCGGCCAGTCCACCCGTCTATGCAAGCGCCGGGCGAAAATCGCGGCAGAAAAGCGGCCCACGGACGATCCATCCGGCAACACGGGTGTTTCAGGCCTTGCGTATCTTCGTCAATGATGAATTGGGGCAGTTGGCCGAAGGGTTATGCGCGGCAGAAAAACTGCTCAAGCCATCGGGCCGGCTTGTTGTGGTCACCTTCCACTCTCTGGAGGCGCGGATCGTGAAACGATTTTTTGCTGACCGGACTGTGGGGCTTGAAACACGGTCGCGCCATGCGCCTGCCCTTAACGTGCCACCAGCAACCTTCACTGTGCCGAACCGCGGGCAGGAGGCAGCTTCACGCGCCGAAGCTGATGACAATCCGCGTGCCCGGTCTGCATCCTTGCGCTGGGGACGGCGCACATCGCTACCCGCCCGTGAAACGGGGCTTGGCTTTGCCGGCTTGCCCAATCTTTCTTTTTCACCTGAGCTTTTACGTTTGAAGGATTCCTAATGCTCCGTATATGTACTTTTTTACTCTGTCTCCTGTTAGCTATTGCCTCGGCCAGTCGCTACCGCGCGGAAATTGCGGTTCGCGAAACCCGGGCGGCCATTACCGCGACCAAGGCTTCGATTGCCGAAGAGGAACGCCGGATACAAGTTTTGCGCGCTGAACTTGCCTATCTGGAAAATCCGGAGCGGCTTGCGAAAATTGCCCGTGATAAAACCGATCTCGAACCGCTCACCGGTGATCAATTGGTGAGTGCTGCGGAGTTTCTGACGGCGATGGGGGCCAAAGACATTGTGGGCAACACGGCCACCGATACGGCAAAAACGGCAAAGTTAAACGACTAAAACAAAAAGTACGCCACCATGCGATGGATCAAACGCCGCAAGAAACCAAAGGCCTATATTCTCGTCCAAACGCGGACGGGAACCCTTCGTGCGCGCCAGTTTCTGACGAGCGTTAGTCACCATAGTGATGAAGAGATTGACCCTGAGGGCACCGGATTTGCGGGCTATCGGGCGCGGCCCGTCACCGGCAAACAGGCACGCCGGGCAAAGCACCGCATTGGCATGGCCGGACTTGCCATTGCATGCGTTTTTGGGGCGCTGGGTGTGCGGCTTGCCCATGTGTCGTTTTACGATCATCAACCGGCCATAAGACGTGCCGGGCTGGAAGTGAAGGCCGGGCAACGGCCAGAAATTACGGACCGTGAAGGCGTGTTGCTCGCCACCAACTTGCCGACCATCGCGCTGGAGGTTTCGGGAAAGGAAATCTGGGATGCAGGCGAAACGGTCACTGCGTTGGCACGCATTGTCGAAGGCATTGAGCCGGCCCGTCTTGAACGAAAATTAAGACGGGGGCTGAATGTTGAAGTCCGGACGGATCTTTCCCCCGCCGAGCAGGCTGATGTTTTTGCCCTTGGCTTGCCGGGGGTGCATTTTT
>JBCBBJ010000005.1:0-204274 GCA_038531745.1 Pseudomonadota bacterium | reverse complement strand
CCTGAATATGCGACCGCCCATCCCGGAAACTCTAAATCAAACTGGTATATAAAATGGGGGCTGGACAAGTAAGCGCCTGATTGATCATCATCATAATAGTAATAAGGGGGCCCATGGCCCCGTTACAATGCCGGTAAACCGCGTGCGTAGGTCCTGTTGGGTAACCGCCCCGTTGATATTACTCGGCGGCTACGGCCAGTGGCTGTACCGACACAAAGGTGCGGCCTTTGGCTTTTGTTCGGAACTCTACGCGGCCTTCGGTCATGGCAAAGATCGTGTGGTCTTTCCCCATGCCCACATTGTCACCGGGGTGATATTTCGTGCCGCGCTGGCGCACGATGATATTACCGGGGATTACATGCTCGTCTCCGAATTTTTTAACGCCAAGACGGCGACCGGCTGAGTCGCGGCCATTTCGCGATGAGCCGCCAGCTTTCTTATGGGCCATGGTAATCGTCTCCAATCAGGGGGCGTCGTCCTGCGCCGCGACGCCAAAAGTAAAATGGCCCAAGGGACCGTTCAGTTCAACCGCGCTTGTTTATTTCTGCGCTGCCAGGTCTTTGGCTTTGGTGATCCAGTCGTCCCGCTCTATCCGGCCTTTGAATTTCAGGCGCGCATCCACATAGGCAACGTTTTCAGGGGTCCAAGCGGCAATCTGCTCAAAGGTATAAAAACCAAGCTCGTTCAAGGTCTCTTCCAGCTTCGGGCCCACACCGCTGATCAATTTGAGATCATCGGCATTGTCCGGGCGCGCATCATAGGTCATGGGCGCGGTTTCTGCGGCGGCGTCGATACCCTCGGCGGCAGGCGCTTCCACAGGTCTCGGGGCGGGTTTCGCCGCCGCTTTCTTGGTGGCCGTGGGCTTGGCGCCGCCAGTGAGAATGTCTGTCACGCGCAGAACCGTCACATGTTGGCGATGGCCTTTCTTGCGGCGATAGTTTTGGCGGCGGCGCTTTTTGAAAACGATGATTTTTTTGGCACGGCCCTGCTCAAGGATTTCTGCGGCCACGCTGGCACCAGCCACAAGGGGCGCGCCCACGGTCACATCAGACCCGTTGGCAACCATAAGCACTTCGTCGAGCACGACGGTTTCCCCGTCATCCCCAGCCAGTTTTTCAACCTTGATGATATCGTCTTTGGCGACGCGATATTGTTTGCCGCCCGTCTTTACGACTGCATACATGGGTTCGACCTTTCATGAGCGACACCATGATTATGCCGCGCTGTCCTTTTTTGCCCCGGTTTCTGTCGCCCGGTGTTTGTGAAGACGCGAGGAAATAGCCACTCCAGCACCGGGCGTCAAGCGCCCTCCACGATGCTGACCGCGCCCCGGTTTGTGGGCTGGTTTGCGCGGCCCGTCTTGGGGCTCGTCTTCCCTCACATCCCCACATTTTGGCCGGGGATTTGGCGCTTTTCACAGTTAACCGCCCGTTAAAGTATAATGTGGCATCGCTAGTCCGTGCCCAGAGGAGTGTCACGAAAATGAGGGTCTTCATGTCTAGTCTTTGTTATTTGCTGCCGGTTATGGCGGGGGCGGTGCCAACACCGGCTCTGGCCTTCGGCACCAATCAAACCGATGCAGCCATCGACACTGACCAGGTTCCCGCCATTGCCCGGGATATGATCAACGCCGCCGCCAAAACCGGCAACGCCGATGAGGTGGCCGCGGTGATCAGCGCCGCGCGCACTGTTCTGCCCGGGTTTGCCGCCGCCATCGACGCCTATGGCACCGACATTTTGGCTGGTCTTGCGGGCGCGGACGGCGCACCCGATGACCCCGCCGCCGTACCCACAAAGAATAATGAGGACGCCAGCGCCGCCCCGAAAGAGACGCCTGAAGCCGAAACCCCCGAAGACGGTGCAACAAAAACCTACGGTCTGTTCGCGCTTGCCCCGTGGGAAGGTGCGGTCAGTCTTGCCGCTGTCACCGCATCGGGGAACGCCGACAATGCGGCGGTTGGCTTTGCGCTCAACGCCGCGCGAACCACCGGCAAATTTACCCACAATGTTGCGGCCTATATCGATATTGGCGAGGCAAACAATGTGCTGAGCCAAAAACGCTGGGGCGCCAGTTACAAACTCGACTATGCCATCGCCGAGCGTTGGTACGCCTTTGGCCGGGTTGCCTATGACGAGGATGAGTTTTCCGGCTTTGATTATCGCATCGCCGCCAATAGTGGCCTTGGCTACTTTGTTGCCAAGTCCGATCCGCTCACGTGGAAAGTTGAGGCCGGGCCGGGCTATCGGATATCGCTGATTGATGCGGACGATACGCGCCAGAACCAGTTCGCATTTTACGCGGCAAGCGATCTTGACTGGGTGATCCGCGACGGGCTGACCCTGACGTCTGACATTGCCGCCACCTACACGAGCGCCACCACAACGATTGAGGCTACCCACGGATTGAACGCAGCCCTATGGGGCAACCTGACAGCTGGCCTGTCGCATTATTATCGGTTTGAAACTGATCCGCCTACGGACCGTGTGAATACTGATAATGTGATCCGCGCCACGCTGGGATATAAATTCTAGACCCCCAGACCTACCGCGCCAACATTTCCGGCCGGGCCCATGGCACGCCCGCGGGAATGTTATCCACCGCATGGGCCCGCAACGCCCGGGTAAGACCCTCCGGATCACCGGACAAGTCCGTATGCGCAATGGATTTGTCAAAGGTGAGTGTAAATGGTTTGCGTTTCTTGTTCAGCAATTCATTGAAAAGCGTGATATCGCGCAATTCCGGCCCCAGATTGCGGAACCAATAATAAAGCCACGAATTGCGGGCCGCCATATGCACCGGCACAACATCGCATTCATATTTGCGCGCAAGACTTACCACCGATGTCATCCAGTCCTGTTCGGTGAGGACTTTATCGTCATTCATATAGGCCAGTCGCCCTGACGGAAAAATGACTAGGCAACGACCCTCATCAAAGGCCGCGCGCGTGGCCACAAGCGTTTCGCGCGACCGCTGACGTGTCCGTTTTTCCGCCAGCCATTCCACAGGAATAATCATATCACTAAATTGCGGTGCTGCGCGGACGGCATCGCGGTTTGCATATACTGCCATGTCTGGCCGCACGGTTTTCAGCGCATCGAACATCGCAATCCCGTCGGCAATACCGGTGGGGTGCGTGCTGGCGATGATCAGCCGCCCGGTGCGCGGCACATGCTCCAGACCATGGATAGTAAGGGTGAGTGAAAGCACATCACTCAGATAAGAAAAAGCTTGCCACGCAGTGAGCGGATGGATGGCGTCCGCCATCTTCACCGCCTCCCCATGGCGCAAAAGCGGGTAGAGAATGGCTTTGTACAGCGGCCACAGAAAATCCTGCTGCATCGACTGGCAGCGTTCTTCCAGCAGAATATCAATAATGTGCCGCGGATCGCCCACATCTTCGGGCATTCGGTCCGGCGTGACAGGGGCACCGCCAGCCGGCGCCAACCCGGTTGACCGGTCAACACGTGGCTCAGACGGTGCCAAATGGGGGCTGTGCGTCATGCTTGAGATAATGCACGTCCTATCCCTGTGAATGCCGGGTCCGTGTACCGGACTCTCTTAAGAGCCGGGCCCGGGTACCGGCTCAGCCTCAATCCTGTGCCGGACACCTCTTGCGAGCACCAGGCCGTGCTAAAGATGTGCCATATCGTGGGGGCCGGGTGAAGATCGAAAGTGCACACCCCATTGTTATGCTGGGGGCCCAAGCCAGGAGGCCAGACCAAGGGGGCGCGGTGATCAACCTGGCCAGGATCGGCAGCCTATTGGGCCGGCGCTGGTGACAGGGTTGCCCCGCCGGTGTCAGGCTCCACTGTGCCTTCCAAGACCTTGGCCACCGCATCACGCAAAGCGTCAAGGCGGTTATCATAGCGGGTGTCGCCAGGCACGCAGTGGTCAGCCTCCAACCCCGAAAGGACCGATTTTACTGCCTCGGTCATCCCGGTGATATAAACGCGCTTGCCCGCCGCGCGCGCATCGCACGCAATGGTTTCCACAGCCCGGGCAGCGGACAAGTCAATGTCCGGTGATTTTGAAAAATCGAGGATCAGGGATTGTACCTTATCCCGGGTATGCTCACGCACCTGATGGCCAAGATCGGCAGCAGCCCCGAAGCTCAAGGGCGCTCCAAAATCGAACAGGGTGACTTTGCCATCGGCTTTTTTCAGGAGCACCAACTCTTCTTCGGAGAAAGACGCGTGGCCCGAACCCACATGTTCAAGTTGGATGTCGGCAATCTTTTTCACGTAGGCAAGCGCCGCCAGGACAACGCCAGCACCAACCGCGGTAATCAGATCAACAAATACGGTCAGACCTAGGACGAGCAACATCAGCGCCAGGTCCCAACGCGGCCCCTTGTGGGCCCGGCGCAGGTATGACCAGTCAATAATATCGTAGCCAACCTTAAACAGAATGCCCGCCAGAACGGCCTGGGGGATTTGCTCAGCAAGGGGGGCGGCCACCAGAACAATCGTCAAGAGCAAGAGAGAATGGATCATACCTGACAGACGGGTCATACCGCCGGCGCGAATATTGACCACCGTCCGCATGGTGGCGCCGGCGCCGGGGATGGAGCCGAAAAGACCGGCAACGGCATTACCGATCCCCTGACCAATCAATTCGCGGTTCGACTGGTGTTTGGTTCGGGTCATATTATCGGCAACAAGCGAGGTTAGCAGGCTATCAATACTGCCCAAAAGGGCCAGGGTGATTGCCGCTTTGAGGATAATGCTCAATTCCGGCATGGACAGCTGCGGTATGACCAGATCCGGAAAGCCCACCGGGATATTGCCCAGAAGGGGTGCACCCTTCACAAACAGGCTAAGCACCGTGGCGATGATCAACGCGGCGAGGGCGCCGGGCATCCATTTGGCGATTTTTGCCGGCCACAAAAAGATGATGGCAAGGGCAAGCCCCCCCACCAAAAGGGCAATGGGGTTTGCACTGGCAATGGCCTCCGGCATGGACCTGAGCGCGCCCACTGGACCCGGCTCATCGGGGGTTAACCCGAAAAAGCGCGGCAGCTGCAGCGAGATGATGATCACCCCGATACCGGACATGAAGCCGGACACAACCGGATAGGGCACGAGATTAATATATTGCCCGATCCGCAGCACGCCCAAGGCAATTTGGATCAGACCGGCAAGGACAACCGCGGCAAAAATAAGGGGTAAGCTATCAGCGCCAATAGTGGCCACCACACCCGCAAAGACAACAATCATCGGGCCGGTAGGGCCGGAAACCTGAGTATTTGTCCCACCAAAAAGCGCCGCGAAAAAGCCCACCAAGATCGCGCCCCACATGCCATAGATTGCCCCATCGGGCAGACCGGACTGGACACCAAAGGCGAGCGCCAGGGGCAAGGCAACAATACCGGCGGTAATACCGCCAAAAATATCACCGCGCAGGTGCGAGGTATCGAAATATTTTGCCATCAAGGCTCTCCTGATCTGTTCGGTCGGTGGGGCGTTCGATTTTGCTGTTCGTCTGGGTGACGCAGCTTTGGGGGTCGGCTTGGGTTAACATGCGGAAGAGAAGATGCGGCCCGAAGGGATGTTCTAGTGGGCCATACCGGCGGGAAAACCGGATCGGTCAGTCCCCAGTGTTGCGGTGTTATAGGGCATACGACCAGGCGGGCAATATAGTTTCAGCGCGGGCAAGGCGGGCCTCATTTTGTTGGTTCCGTTCCGGGGTTTGACGCCATTTGTTCAGGGGGTGCTGCGCCACCATCGGTATTTAGCGTTTCGCTTACCCATAATTTGCGTACCTCATCAACAGTTTGCGGCTTGATCTGATCGGCGGCGGCCCGCGCCTCCACAAATTGCAAACCATCAACGATCCAATGGGCAAGGTCAGGCTGGGCTAAAGAATAATAGACATGGCGCCCGTCGCGGCGTTCCTCCACCAAACGGTGGGCGCGCATGAGGGAAAGATGCTGGGAGATGCGGGTTGCCGGTAGATCCAGTTCTTCGCTGATGGAATTCACATCAAATTCGCGAACCCGCAGGATTTCAACAATCCGAATACGGTCCCGGTGCGCCAGCACCTTGAACACTTCGGCCAGTTCTTTTGCCACCACGAGGCGACTGGGCATGCGGGCTCTCCGTTCACGTCAGGGGTCGCCTTTATTGGCACGACGGCCCAAAATAACCCCGATCTTTACCTGATATATGCAGCATCTTTCAGGTTTGCAATTGCATTTGTCAGGAAGCAACTGCGCTTTTCTCAGGGCTCCGAATCTATATCCCCCCCTTATCAGGGCAGTTTCACAAGCGTGTGCTTCACCGGCCTGTTTAGGGCATGTGATCGGCGCGTTGATTATGCAGGGCACATCATTGTTTTTCGAGGAGACCTGCCCTGTTTTTTTCAAAATCACGCGCGATGCGCGTCGCTATTGCCGCCCTTTCCTTCTCCGCCCTTGGCGCGCCCCTTGCCAGCGCTGGCGTATTTGACACCGAGCCGGCCAAAGGCGGCTTTTACCTCTCCGGTTTCGGCGGCATCAATTTTGGCCAGGACGCGGACTTTGACGGGGTGCAGGACCCGGCGGCGGGCGTACCCGGCCTTGCCGGTGGCCCGGCGCTGGTGAATGTGGATTTTGGCAGCGCCCGCGCACCTTTGGCGGCGCGGTTGGCGCCCAATTGCCGTTAAAATTTCTTGGCGTCTTTCACCCACGCGTGGAGGTCGAAGGATCGTCTTTCCGCCAGAATGTGAATAGCGGCGCCTTTAATGGCGGCACCCAAACCTTTAGCGGCCAGATTTCGGGCACAGCTGTCTATTTAAACAATTATTCCGATATCAAATTCTCTGAAAACCAGCTTATCGTGCCCTATATCGGTGGCGGGATCGGCGCAGTCTTTCTCGACAGCGATATCCGTTATTTCCCGGCTGCCCTGTCGAGCCCGAATTTTGCCGTGCAAGGGGAGGACACGGCGCTCGGCACCCATATGGCAGGCGGGCTTAGTTTTCGCTTTAACGAGACATTCGATCTTTATTCGGAGGCGCGCTACACCCGCATCTACAACGCCGATTTTGACCGGCGGTTTCTCGCCATTGACGGGTTCAGCGCCACGGTTGAGGACACGATCAGTACCGTTTCGGTGGTTGGAGGGCTAAGGTTTCGGTTCTGAAACCAAGTAGATTTAGCAAGGGGTTTGGGGCGGATTTTTCCCGCCCTTAGCCCGCCGCCACCTGGTGCTCTGTCAACGTGGCGCAGCCCTGTTTGGCGAGGCTAAGGAGGGCCAGAAACTGCTCTTCAGAAAAGGGATCACCCTCGGCAGTGCCCTGGATTTCCACCAGCCCCCCCTTGCCGGTGATCACAAAATTTGCATCGGCTTGGGCGGTTGAGTCCTCTGCGTAATCGAGGTCCATGACCGGGGCCCCTTGGGTTAACCCGCAGGAGATTGCCGCCACGCTGTCAACAATCGGGCTTTTGGTAATAATGCCTTGAGCCAATGCCCAATCGCACGCCTGTTTAAGCGCAACCCACGCGCCCGTCACCGACGCGCAGCGCGTCCCACCATCCGCCTGAAGCACGTCGCAATCGATCAGAATCTGCCGCTCCCCCAGCGCTTTCATATCAACAACCGCGCGCAAGGACCGCCCGATAAGCCGTTGGATTTCCTGGGTCCGGCCCGATTGGCCTTTCTTGGCCTCGCGGCGCATACGCTCCCCGGTGGAGCGCGGCAGCATCCCATATTCCGCCGTCACCCAGCCCTTGCCTCCACCGCGCAGCCAGGGCGGTGTCGTCTCATCCCAGCTGGCGGTGCACAACACATGGGTGTCCCCGCATTTGATCAGGCATGACCCCTCCGCATGCTTGGTGGCCCCCACCTCTAAATTGACGGGTCGCAATTCGTTAAAGGCTCTGCCGGAGGGGCGCATGGGGATAATCCTTTTGTTGAATGGCGCATACCTAGCCATCACTGCCCAACCCTGTCGAGATAGATCACTCTTGAAGTTGTGGTCATTTTCGCCAATCTGCCATCCATGAGCGATTTTTCCGAAATCGATATCCGGGCCCGGCAGGTTTTTCAGCGTCTGGTGGAAACCTATATCGCCACCGGTGAGCCGGTGGGCTCACGCACGCTAAGCCAGGATACCGCCATTGAGGCCTCGGCCGCGACCGTGCGCAATGTGATGGCCGATCTCACTGATCTTGGGCTGTTGCATGCGCCGCACATCTCCGCCGGTCGTTTGCCCACAGAGCTTGGCTTGCGTCTGTTTGTGGACAGCCTGCTGCAAGTTGGGGATCTGTCAGATCAGGAGCGCGCGCGTATTGACGGGCATTTGCAAGGGGAGCACGACCCCGCGAACCTTGCCTCCTCCGTTCTGGAAAATGTTGCCGCCAAGCTTTCGGGCTTGACCCAGACTGCCAGTCTCGTGCTTACCGAGAAAGTTGAGGCGCCGTTGCGGCATATTGAGTTTGTCAGCACCGGGCCCGGCAAAGCGCTGGCAGTCCTTGTGTTTGACGATGGCAATGTGGAAAACCGCGTCATCGATATCCCCGCCGGCATGCCGCCCGCCTCACTGATCACGGCGGGCAACTATCTCAATGCGCGGCTGCGGGGCCAAACCCTGGGCGAAGCGCGCGCCCATATCCTGAATGATCTTGAAACCAACCGGGCCGCCCTTGATACGCTCACCGCCCAATTGGTGCGCGATGGCGTCGCCACGGTGACCGGTACCGATGAGACCGACACAAAGGCCGCCAGCCTGATCGTGCGCGGGCGCGGGCGGCTACTCGATGAACATGCTGCCGACAATTTGGAACGGGTGCGCATGTTGTTTGATGATCTGGAACGCAAGCAGGAAATGATTGACCTGTTGAGCGCAGCGCGTGAAGGCGACGGCGTGCGGATCTTTATCGGCTCAGAAAACCGTCTTTTTTCCCTATCGGGGTCGTCTGTTGTTGTGGCTCCCTATCGCGATTCAAAAGACAATATTGTTGGCGTCCTTGGGGTGATTGGCCCTACCCGTCTGAATTATGCCCGGGTGATCCCGATCGTCGACTACACCGCCGATTTGGTTTCACGGCTCTTGAAATAAGCGCCATTGAAATTGGTGTCTGGCACGCGTACATCCACAAATCGTATTGATGGGGCGTAAGCTTCAACATCGCATCCCTTCCAAACCACATCAGCACACTATTGCTTCAAGGACCGAGACACATGGCAGGCACGGGCGACAGCAACTATCCTCCCAATGATGGGCAGGACCATCCCGATGATGATCTGACAACGGAAGAAGCTCTGTTTGACAATCCGGATGACGAGCATTTCGGCGACGAGGACTTGGATGAGGACGACTTAAGCAATGACGGCTTGGGTGACAAGAAATCGGGCAAGGACAGTAAAAACATGTTTGGCATAGGCGAAGGGCGCGAAAACGCAAAAGCCGATGGCGAGTTAATCGCCTTGATCGACGAGAAAGATGCCCAGATTGCGGAGCTGAATGATCGCTTCTTGCGACTGGCAGCGGAGCTGGAAAATGCGCGGCGGCGGGCGGAAAAAGAAAAGTCCGATGCCGGTAAATATGCCATTGCCGAGCTGGCCCGCGATCTTGTGACCGTTGCAGATAATTTCGACCGGGCCTTGCGATTTTTGCCCGACGATGTGGCAGATATAAAACCCGACGCCATCCCTGGTCTGGTGACTGGCCTACGCATGACGGAAAAAGAATTGCTCACAGTGCTCGAGCGCTATCGTATACTCCGCATCTTTCCGGAGGGGGAACGGTTTGACCCCAACATGCACCAGGCCGTGGCGCAGGTGCCCGGTAACGGTATCCCGCAAGGGTTTGTTGTCGATGTGGCCCAACCAGGCTTTACCATTGGTGAGCGGGTGTTACGCGCGGCCATGGTAACCGTATCGTTAGGCGGGGGACCCACTGCATCGCCGGAAACCGAGCAATCTGACAATGCGTCAACAACCGCCACAGATCAGGACACGAACGGTACTGCCGATGACGGCGATGCCGGTAACATCCTTGATACCAAAGCCTGACCGCGACGCGTGCTTGATCGTCTTTTCCTGAGCGTCGGGGCCATGAAGGCTGGCACCACCTGGTTGCACCAAAATCTGGCGGGGCACCCGGCAATCTATTTCTCACCCGAGAAAGAAATTCACTATTTCGCGGACCCTGATGCGCACACTTATATGTCGCTTGCCCACCGCACCGGGCGCTATCAGCAGGTTGTGCGCAATCTTAAACCCGGGCGTATCAACGCCCAGGTGCAGCGTAATCTTGCCTGGTATGGCAGCCATTATCTGGCCCCCACAATTAATGATCAGTGGTATACGGATTTGTTTGCTGCGCGCACGACCATCAAGCCTGCAGCCCCCTATGTGGCGGATTTTAGCAATCTATACGTGGCGCTCGATGCGGCCGGTTGGGCCCATGTGCGGTGTGTGGCCCACACCGTGCGCGCGATCTATACCATGCGCCATCCTGCCAAACGGTTGTGGAGCCAGTTCAAGTTTTCCTACGAATTTTCCGGACGCGGGCATGAGCTTGCGACGATCGGCAAAGACGCCCTGATCGGTTTTCTCAACGATGACGGCAATCGGCTGCATGCGGATTATGCTGGTGCGATTGCCCGGCTGCGTACCCATCTGGCGCCAGAGGAGATTCACTTTTTCTTTTTTGAGGATGTGCACGCAAAGCCGCTCGATACTTTGCGGTCAATTGAGGCTTTTCTCGATATTAATGCGCACAGCTATAATGAGGGGCGGTTTGGAAAAACCGTTAACCCGTCCACCAGCATGGCGATCCCTACCGCCTTTGCTGATGGCGCCGAGAAAATCCGGGTCGAACAGATCGCGCGTCTTACGGATCTGGGCTTTAATGTTCCGGACAGTTGGCATACGCCCTTTTTTGCGTGATCCGCTGAAGGTGTGCATTGGCACCCTGTTTATACCGGTCCATTGGCGAAATGGTCAGCGAGAAAATAGGAAAAAAATAGTCTTTGATTATTGCCGAAGGAATTCCGCCTCAATTTCGATTGTCACCTCATCGGTAATCAATCCGCTGAACCGGGACACGCCGAAATCGGTGCGATCAAAAGTTCCGCGGGCGGAAAACCCAACCACATAGGCGCTGCGCAAAAGATCGCGCGCACCGCCATTGAACGTTACCATTAATCGGATGGGCCGGGTTTCGCCCTTCAGGGTCAGATCGCCGGTCATGACGCCCGTTGCCTCCCCGGTGACGGCAATGGATGTTGAGGTGAAGCGCGCCTGGGGGAATTGCGCCGCATCAAACCAGTCCGCGCCCATGAGCGTTTCGGCAAAGTCTTCATTGGCGATATCGAGGCTTGTCATATCGATAAGCGCGGAAACCTCGGCGCGTTCGGGATTTTTGCTATCAAACTCAAGGGTTGCGTCCATTTTTTCGAACCGGCCCACATAGGTGGAAAATCCCAGATGGTCGATTTTGAAAAGAACCGAGGCATGGGCGGGATCGAGCGCATAGGTGCCTTTGCGTAAAGCTTTTGCGTCTTGGCTGACCTGCGGCGCCGCCACCGACGCACAGGCGCCCAGCAACAGGGCCAACCCCATCAAGAACAGGCTGAAAACGAAAGATCGGGCTGGCATCGCAACTCTCCTGAGAACTGACGCCTACCGTAGCGAAAAAATTGTCGAATGAACCAGTTTCTTTTCCCCTCACGGGCGCAAATCAAGCGGCCGCGCATCAAAATCTTATTGACAATCATTCTCAATTTGCTAGCGTGCAATTGTTTCTTAGTAGCGGCCTGGAAGTTGTCCACCATGTATGTGTGCCTGTGTAACGCCATCAGCGATAAAACAATGACCGCCGCCATCACCACGGATACGCGTCATGTGGCCGATGTTTTTCGCGCCTGTGGCCACAAGCCGCAATGCGGAAAATGCCTGTCTGCCGTTGCTGATATTATCAGCGACTGTAAGGCACAGCCTGGTCCTGTGAAACTCGCCGCAGAGTAAGGTTTCCACTTGCGACCGCGAGTGCAAAGCGCTCGCAAAGATAGTTCTTGTACAAATCGTTTAGATGCGCAATAGCGCGTGGAAGATGGGCGCTCGTCGTTCAATCAAACCAACTAACGATGTACTAAGGAGCGCGTCATGAAAGGCGACGAAGAAGTTATCCGGCATTTGAATCTGGCGTTGAAACTGGAACTGACCACAGTCAATCAGTATTTCCTCCATGCACGGATCTACAAAGACTGGGGGCTGAAGCGGCTCGCAAAAATCGAATATGAAGAATCTATTGATGAAATGAAGCATGCGGATCAATTGATTGAGCGCATTCTATTTCTCGAAGGTTTGCCGAATGTGCAGGACCTCGACAAGGTGATGATTGGCGAGACCGTCAAGGAAATTCTGGAATGTGATCTCAAGGCCGAACACCGTGCCCATCCGATGTATAAAGAAGCGGTGGCCTATTGTGAAAAGGTCAATGATTTCGTCAGCCGGGAGATTTTCTCGCGCATCCTCGAGTCCGAAGAAGAACATATCGATTTTCTGGAGACGGAGCTTTCCCTGATCAAAAAAGTTGGCGAGCAGAATTATATCCAAACCCAGATTATCGAAGAGGGTTAGGGCGCATAAAGGGTAATACACTATGGGACTGTCGATAAAACGATTGCTACCATCTTACCCGGTACCCGTGGGGCTTGTGGTTGGTGCCCTATTGATCCCCGCCCATCTGATATTACCGCCAACATTATCTTACACGCTGGCGGCGGTGACGCTCGTGGCGATCGCTCTCATCTATGTGGGCTTTGCCCTGCGTGATGGGCGGCGAGGCGCCCTCATTATCGAAATAATCGGTGCCAGCGTCTTCTGCGCGGCGGCGCTCCTCGGTCTTTATGGTTTTCCTTACGTGATCCCCATCGCCATAATGGCCCATGCGGGGTGGGATATACTCCACCATAATTTTCCCGTGGGCGCCCGCGTACCGTCCTGGTACATCCCATTTTGTGCCATTGTAGATGTGGTTGCGGGTGGCGGCTTGCTAATTTTATATGCTTACGGAGCGGTTTGAGCGGATTTGCCATATATGCGGTTTTCGCTTGTCCCCAAACACATTTACCTCTATTTCGTAATTTCTTCTTGGAGTGAAGACGATGGATCTGCAACAGCGCGGCTAACGCCCTAATAGAAATGACCCTGCGATGATGCGGGGTGATCTTCCTTCATAACCGGAAGACTACCCATGCAAAAATTGAATGGACTAAGCTGCGTCATTACGGGCGCCGCGCGCGGCATTGGCTTTGCTATTACCAAACGCTTTGTTGACGACGGCGCCAGTGTTCTCCTCACGGATAAAGATGCCGACGCCGGCGCAGCCGCCGCGCAAACTCTCGGAATACCGTTTGTCGCCCTTGATGTGGCAGCAGAAAGTGACTGGCTAGCGCTGGAAGAAAAGCACCCCAATATCGATGTCTTGGTGAACAATGCCGGCATCACCGGCTTTGAAGAGGGTCCCAAAGCCCACGATCCTGAAACGGCAAGCCTTGACGACTGGCGCGCGGTGCACCGGGTCAATCTCGATGGTGTCTTTCTGGGATGCCGTTATGCGTTGCGCGCCTTTCGGCGTAAAGCCACACCCGTGACCGGGTCAATTATCAATATCTCATCGCGTTCGGGCATGGTGGGTATCCCGGCGGCAGCGGCCTATGCGTCCTCCAAGGCAGCAATCCGTAACCATACCAAATCGGTTGCTCTGTATGCGGCACAACAGGGCTGGCAGGTGCGGTGTAATTCGATCCACCCTGCCGCCATCATGACCCCCATGTGGGAACCGATGCTTGGCGATGGCCCCGACCGCGAAACGCGCAAGGCCGCCCTCGTGGCGGAAACGCCGTTAAAGCGGTTCGGGGAGGTAGAAGAGGTTGCCGGGGTTGCCGCCATGCTGGCCAGCCCCGACAGCGCCTATGTTACCGGCACCGAAATCACCATTGATGGCGGCCTCCTCGCCGGCAGCGCCGCTAGCCCGGGATAACACTCACCTGCCTGCGGGCGGCCCCCAACACTGCCCGCGTTGCTATGCCCCCGGGAACCGCTTAAACCAAGGTTCTGGTGATCAAGCGGGTAAAGGACGCAAACCTCCATGAAGACTGATCAGGCCGAAACGGTGCTTTCTGCGGTGCTGGACCACGCCCGGGCCGCCGGGGCAGAGGGCGCCGATGCGCTGGTATATTCATCGGTGTCCAGCGGGGTCACCTGGCGTTTGGGCGCGTTGGAGGAGATTGACCGGTCCGAAGGCCGCGATCTTGGCTTGCGCGTGCTAATCGGGAATCGCCAGGCATGTGTTTCCACCAATGATTTCTCCCCTGCGATGCTGAAAGAATTGGCCGAGCGGTGTGTGGATATGGCACGCACCGCGCCCGCTGACCCGTGGTGCGGCCTCGCCCCGGCGGATCGGTTGGCAAAGGCGCCGTTCAAAAGCATCGATATGGGCGATTTCGCCGAACCCAGTACCGAGCAGTTGAAAGCGCACGCAGGCGCCTGCGAGGCGGCTGCCCTTGAGGTGGACGGGGTGAGCAATTCCAGCGGCGCCAGCGCCAGCTATGGCGAGGGGCAATCCTGGTTTGCCACCAGTACGGGCTTTATGGGCACCAGCGCCGGGTCTTACCATTCGGTATCGGTGAGTGTTCTTGCCCAGGATGAAAACGGGATGGAGCGCGATTACGATTATGATAGCCGCACCCACACGGGCGACATGCGCAGCGCCGAAGCGATTGGCGCGCGGGCTGGCGCGCGCACCGTGGCGCGGCTTTCCCCGCGCAAGGTAAAGAGCCAAACCGCGCCGGTAATCTTTGACAAACGCCTTTCGGCCTCGCTGCTTGGTCACTTGGCCGGCGCGATCAATGGCGCAGCCATCGCACGGGGGGTGAGCTTTCTCAAAGATAAACTTGGTACACAGATTTTCCCTAAAACTGTGATGGTCACCGACGACCCGCATTTGCCCCGGCGGATGGGCTCGCGCGCTTTTGACGGGGAAGGCCTCGCCAATGGACCATTGGATATTATCGATGGGGGCGTGCTGACCGCGTGGCTTTTAAATTCGGCCCATGCGCGCCAGTTAAACCTGGAGCCCAATGGCCGGGCAAGCCGCGGTACGGGTGGCCCCCCGGGGGCCACCACAACCAACCTGACCATGGCCCCGGGACCCCACAGTTTTGACGATCTTGTGCGCGATGCGGGCACCGGCCTCCTTATGACGGATATGTTTGGCCCCCAGGTGAACAGCAATACCGGTGATTACTCCGTAGGCTGTTCAGGCTTTTGGATTGACAAGGGCGAGGTCACCCACCCGGTTAGTGAAATCACCATTGCGGGCAACATTCTGGAGATGTATGCCACACTGGTGCCTGCCAATGACTTGGAATTCACAGGATCGACCAACGCGCCAAGCCTGTTGATCCCGGCCATGACGATTGCGGGCGATTAGCAAGACAGGTTGCCAAAAAGGACACAACACATGGACAAGCAACTCCTCCACCTGGTGTTCGGTGGTGAGCTCGACAATTTGGAAGAGGTGCGCTTCCGCGATCTCGAAAAGCTCGATGTGGTTGGCATTTATCCCAACTATGCGGAGGCCGAAAAGGCCTGGCGGTCAAAAGCGCAGTCGACGGTGGATAATGCCCATATGCGTTATTTTATCGTGCATATGCACAAGCTGCTTGATCCCGACGGCGACGGGAAATTTTAGGTTCTCACAACCATGGGCCGGGCCTTCAGTGATACCGATCTAAAGGTGCCCGATGGTCGGCGGGCCGCCTGGCGCGCCCTGATGCTGGGTGATCATGGCGCCCTGCGCCTGTTTTATGACAATACCCACACTATTGATCCGGGCCGGCTATGGCGTACCTATCAACCGTCCCCCGATCATTTGAAGCGTTGGCACGAACGCCATCAGATCCGTACCGTGATCAATCTGCGCGGTGAGACGCCGGCGGGCCACTACATCTTGGAGCGCGAGGCGTGTGCGCGGCTGGGCATGACGCTGGTGAACTTCAAGGTGTATTCGCGTGAAGCACCGACGCCCAAGATTATCCATGATGCCGCTAAGCTTTTTGCTTCCATCACATACCCGGCCATCATGCATTGCAAATCGGGTGCTGACCGCGCAGGCATGATGGCGGTTCTTTATTCTTTTTTTGAAATGGGAATGCCCCTGGATAAGGCCATGGCGCACCTTTCCTGGCGTTACGGTCATGTGCGCCAGGGTAAAACCGGTGTGATTGACCATGCTTTTGATCTTTATGTGACCCACGCCCGCGCGCGCGGCACTGCGCTGGACGATAAAGACGCCTTTTTGCGGTGGATTGATGATGGTTACGACCCCGTTGCCATCAAGGCGGCGTTTCTTTCCACGTGGTGGGGGCGGCTTCTCACGGACCGGATATTGAACCGGGAATAGGGACCGCATTCTGGCGGCGAAGAAAGTCCGCATAGGGCCCATTTTGTGATTTAAGGGTATCATGGGTACCGCGTTCAACCATGCGTCCTTGGTCCATCACAAGGATCATATCTGCATCGCTAATGGTGCTGAGCCGGTGAGCAACAATCAGTGTGGTGCGCCCCGCCGTAAGCCGCGTGAGCGCCACCTTGACCGCATCTTCCGATGCCGCATCGAGCGCTGCCGTGGGCTCATCAAGCAACAGGATCGGCGCATCTTTTAGGAATGCGCGGGCAAGCGCGAGGCGTTGACGCTGACCACCGGAAAGGCTCGCCCCAGCCTCGGCAAGGCCCGTTTCATAACCTGCGCTCAACGCCCGAATAAAATAATCTGCATCGGCATTTTTTGCTGCCGCCTCAATGTGGGCGCGCGTTGCCCCGGCGCGGCCAAAACCGATATTTTCTGCAATTGTTGATTGGAACAGCACCGGGTCCTGACTCACAAACGCGATCGCGCTCCGCACACTCTCAAGGGTATAATCGCGGATATCCTGCCCATCGATCAGTATACGTCCATGCTGAGGATCATAAAACCGCTGGAGGAGGGAGAGTACCGTCGACTTGCCAGCGCCCGACGCCCCAACAATTGCAACCGTTTGGCCCGGCGCCACCGTAAAGGAGACATCGCGCAATGCCGGTGTATTTTCCTCCGTTTCGCGGTTAGGGGTGTCATAGGCAAAAGATATATCCTCAAAGGCAATGCCAGCTTGTGTAATCTGCAAGGGTTTTGCCCCCGGCGCCGCGTGCACATGGGCGGTACGATCAAGCACATGCGTCACCCGGCCAAAGGCGGCCATCCCCTCCTGCACCACGGCATAAAGGGTGGAGAGCCCACGCGCGGGTTGCGACAGAAGAAGGAGCGCCACGATAAACCCTGTAACGGCCGGGGCATCGAGGGCACCGCTTTTAATCCGTAAGCCGATGATCATGACTACGAACCCGATGGCAATGGTGCCCACAAAAAAGATAAGCGGCTCATTCATGGCCCGCAGGAAGCCAGCACGTTTTAGCGTTGCTGTGCGTTGATCAAAAAGCGTGCCGAGACGCGTGCGCTGGCTGTCCTCCAATTGATAGCTTTTGACCATGGTGGCACCAGCAACCTGTTGCACCAATTGGGCCGATAGATCAGCGGTTGAGGCCTGGGCCCGGCTTGCCGCCTGGCGCAAGGATTTGCCAAGCCGGGCGAGCGGCCACGCAGCAAGCGCGTAGACACCCACAATCGCCAGCAGCAAAAATCCGTCGTAAAAGATCATAACACCGATTAACCCCAGCGCCTGCAGCCCATCGCGCGCGCCATTGGTCACGCGGGTCAAGGTCTCGCGCATGATCTGGATATCGTTGGTAAACCGCGAGGCCAGGGCACCCGATGGCTCAGCCCGTTGCTGGCTAAGGTCGAGGGTCAGAAAATGGTCGAACAACCGCGTCTGGATATCGCGCAGGGTATCATAGGCCGCGCTGAGGCTGAGGCGTGATTGGGTATATTGCGCCCCCGCATAGACAAGCCCGACGAGGGGCAACACAAACGGCCCCCACGCAATCAGCGTATCAAGATCGGGTGACAAAAGGGATGCAGCGCGCGGCGTCGCCGCCTGATCGGCATAAGAGCCGGTCGCCCCTCGCGGAGTAAGAAGCGCAGCATTAATCGTTTCGATAATCAGCGGAATGAGGCTGACCGTAACCGCGAGCACAATCATGGCCGCAAACGCCAGGACCAATCGCGCGGTATAGCGCGATAGAAAGTCCTGCCACAGCCGGGCCAGCAAAGCACCCGGTTGGTCCGCGACAACGGCTTTAGGCGCAGTATCACCGGGCGCGGAGAGCTGAGGGGAAACCGAAGACATGGCCAGATGCTTTATCCTGTTCTCTTGCACCGTGCCATCCATCGACGGGCGATATTCCACTACCCCTGTTCGTCTGCTAAGAAATACGATTAGGGCGTGCCCATTCATCCCAATCGCCCCCGCGCGCGGCGCCAACACCTGTCCACCAGAAAAGGCACGCCCTCTTCGTGTTCAAATCTCTCGTGAAATCCCGCCTTGGGGGCTTTTTCCTCTCCCGCCTGATTGCAGGTTATGTGTGGCTGGTCCGCCATACGGTGCGGCTACAGATTATAGGGCGCGAAAAAGGGCGCGACGGCACGGGCCATGTGATCGCGTTCTGGCATGGTCGCCTCGTCACGGCGATGGTCTTTGCCCCGCACGCACCGGCACCCTTTCATATGCTGACCTCAACCCACCGCGACGGCGACATCATTATTAATGGCGTCAAAATACCGAACTTGCATTTTATCCGCGGGTCTGCGGCCAATCCCAAAAAACGCTTTAAGAACAAAAACGGCGTGCCCGCCGCCTTACAAATGCTGCAGAGGCTGGGCGCCGGGGATTTTGTCGGCATTACGCCCGATGGCCCGCGCGGGCCAGCCTTTGAGGCGCAGCCGGGTGTTGTGCGTTTGGCCAGGCAAGCGCAAGCGCCCATTTTGCCGATTGGCTTTGCTGTACAACCGGCGATCACCCTTGAAAGCTGGGACAAAGGCCAGTTGCCCTTACCCTTTGCGCGGGTTGTCGCCTGGGTTGGTGATCCCCTAACCATTGCGCCAACACCGGCGGGCACTAGCCCAACCGAAGACTGCACCCGGCTGACCCAAGCCATAAATTTAGCCACAGCCCACGCCGATTATCATTTGACCGGGGGCGCGCCCGCACCGCAAAACGCCAACCCGGCTGCGCCGACCCATACGGATTAAAATCCATGGACCGTTCCGCCACGCCTGCCCCCCCCGATGGGCGCACAGTCGACCCGGGCAACCGGCGCGCGCATATGCGCAGGCAGATTGCGGCCCATTATGGCCGCGTCAATGATCCTAACCCCGATGATGGGCTTACGGATGAACCAACGGACAACACAGGAATTGGGTCCGATAATAACGATACGCCTTCGTCTCTTGATCCGGCTGAGCCCTGGACCCTGAGTGCGTATCGGTTTGCCACGCGTTTTGCCGGCAGCTTTGCCCGCGCCTCCCTGAACCGGCGATTGGATGCGGGTAAGGAAGATGCGAGCCGCTTGCATGAGCGTCTTGGCGCCCCGTTAACGCAGCGTCCAGCAGGTAATCTGATCTGGATCCACGGGGCAAGCGTTGGCGAAGCGCTTTCGGTTCTGCCACTAGTGGCGCGCCTTGGTAATTTGCGTCCCGACCTGCATTTTCTTGTGACAACCGGCACCACAACATCCGCCTCCCTGATGGCCGACAGGTTACCCGCGCAGGCGTTTCACCAGTTTATTCCCGTTGATTACCCACCCTTTATACGTCAGTTCCTGGACCATTGGCGGCCGAATGTGGCGCTGTTTGTTGAATCGGAATTCTGGCCGAACCTCCTCCACGAGGCGCGGGCGCGTATCCCCATGATGGCGATTGTTAATGGCCGGGTTTCGCCAACCTCTTTTGATCGCTGGCGCAAACGGCCGACGGCCATCCACCATCTCCTTTCCTTTTTTGATCTGATTATCGCCCAAGACCGGGATAATGCGGCACGGTTACGCCAGCTTTCCGGGCGCGACGTTATGTTGTTTGGTAATCTCAAACATGCCGCCGACCCCTTGCCCGGTGACACCGCTGAGGCCGAACGCCTTGGCCGCGAAATTGGCGATCGGCCCATTTGGCTGGCGGCTAGCACCCATCCGTCCGAAGAGGCGATGATTTTTGATGCCCATAAAATTCTGCAAAGGGAATTTCCCGGCATCCTGACGATGATCGCGCCGCGCCACCCAGAACGCGGTCTTAATATAGAACAGGACGCGGTGGCCGAAAATCTATGCGTCGTGCGCCGATCAGACAAGGGCGCGATCCGTCCTGATACGGATATTTATCTGGCCGATACCCTGGGTGAATTGGGGCTGTTCTATCGCCTGAACGACATCGCCCTTGTGGGCGGCGGCTTAACGCCCAAAGGAGGGCACAACCCGTTGGAGCCGGCCCGGCTTGGCTGTTCCATCCTGCACGGCCCGCATATTTTTAACTTTAACGAGACCTATAGCGATATGCGGCGCGCCGGGGCCGCCGCCTTGGTGCGCAATGACCGCGATATTGCGGCGGCGGTCAAACGCCTGATCAGCGATACAAAAACCCGCCAGGCCATGGCCCAATTGGCGCGCAATACGGCCATTGAAAATGCCGAACGCATCCTGTGTGACATCACCGGCGAATTGATGGAGGGGATCGGCCTTGCCTGTCCGAATGGCCTCGTGGACGACCCCCGTGCGAAAGACTGACCCCTCTCATGTGGCGTGATCCCTGGTTCTGGCACGAAGAAACGTGGGCCGCACAGATGGTGCGCACGGCGCTCAGGCCGCTCGGCGCCCTTTACAACGCCGTCAGTACAGGACGGTTGGGCCGAACTAAAACTCAACCGATTGAAAATTGCACGATCATCTGTATCGGGAACGCCAGTCTGGGCGGGGTGGGTAAAACACCCTTCGCCATCGCGCTCTATCGCCTCCTAAACGATCATCTGGGACCAGAGCACCAGATTGGTTTTTTAACACGGGGCTATGGCGGTACCCTGGCCGGGCCCTTGCGTGTTGACGCTGATCAGCACACCGCCCAAATGGTGGGGGATGAGGCGTTGTTGCTCGCGCGTTACGGGCCGGTCTGGCTGGCGCGTGACCGCACGGTGGGAGCACATTTCGCTGCTAGACAAGGCGCCCGCTGTCTGATCAGCGACGATGGATATCAAAACCCCAACCTGCCCAAGGATCTGTCAATCCTGCTTGTGCCCGTCCCCATACCTGCGCAGGCGGCGGTTTTCCCGGCGGGGCCCCTGCGCGAGCCCGTGGCCCAAGCGGCCAGGCGCGCCGATATTATCGTATTTATCACGGAAGACGGCGATGAGGCTTTTCCAGCACCAACGGATCAGTCGCTCGTCCGTACCCTGACGGCAGATCATTTAGCTGGGCGGGCATGGCTGTCGCCCGTGAGTGGGACAACCAATTTTGAAACGCCCATGGTGGGGTTTTGCGGGATTGGCAATCCAGACCGGTTTCAGCGGACCCTGACGGCGGCGGGGATCACCCTTGCTGATTTTATCGCCTTTCCGGACCATTATCCGTATAATGAGGAGGACCTTAAGGCCCTGCGCGCCCGGGCAAAGCGATACGGCGCCAGCCTGATCACGACGCAAAAAGACCATGTGCGGGTGCCAGAAGCGTTTGCTGCGGAGGTTTTGGTCATGCCCGTGGCCATGAACATTGAGTGCGACGGCTTGATTGATCATTGCCTTGCAGTGATGCCAGATAGGCCGCATACACCACCGCGATGATCATCCTCAACCGAGCCCGCTAACCCCGATACCGCACCCATGGCACGCTTACCCCCCCCAAATAACCGTCCGGCAAGTGTGATCCACCGGCTGGAATATGCTGCAGCGCGGTCTTTGTTTGCGCTTTTCCGGGCATTGGGTTTACCGGCGGCCTCGTGGATTGCGGGTAAGGGCTTGCGGTTTCTGGGACCTCTTTTGCGCGGCATATCACGGCGGGGAGAAGACAATCTGCGCCTGATTTATCCGCATTGGTCGACCGGTCAAGTGAACACAACCATCGCCGACGTGTGGGAAAATCTTGGCCGCACCAGTGCGGAGTTTGTCCATCTGGACCGGTTTGCCCCCCGCTGGGATAGGCCTGAAATGACAGCGCGGCTTGAACGTCTGAGGAGTGAGGGCCGGATCACAAGCGATCAAGCCGAACGCCTGCTGTGCTATGAGCCCGCCGCCGAGGGGCGTATCAACATGGTGGTGAGCGACGATTTTCTGGTACATCTGGCGCACCGCCAACAGATGATTTTTGTGACCGGCCATTTTGCCAATTGGGAGGTCATGTCCATTGCTTGCGATTATGTGGATATTCCGTGTGCGATCATTTACCGGACGGCAAACAATCCGCTGGTGGACCGGTTGATTGTTGAGCAGCGCGCCAAAACCGTCCGGCATCGCCAGGTCCCAAAAGGCCCCGAGGGGGCGCGCGCTTTTATTGATGCGCTGAAGGACCGCTATTCGCTTGCGCTGTTGATGGACCAGAAATTCACCGCCGGGGTGCGGGTGCCTTTTATGGGGTACCGGGCCCCCACGGCGCCGGCGGCGGCGCGCCTCGCCCTCAACCACGGATTGCCGTTGGTTCCCGTCACGGTGGAACGTCATCCGGGTGTTCGGTTTACCATGCGGGCCCATGACGCCGTGACGGTCACCCCCACCGGGGCCATGGCCGATGATGTGCGAACCGTCACTACACAGATTAATGATGCCCTCGGCGAAGAGATTAAAACGCGCCCCGGTCAGTGGCTCTGGTTGCACCGGCGCTGGGGCAAAAATCTACCCTCGCCCTCTACCGAAGGTGTAAACCCATAAAGGGCGGTTGAAGACGCCATACCGTGCCGCTGGCTTATTCAGCCGGCATATCTTCTGGCGTCGTCTTATCGATCGTCTTGCGCATGATCGGCGGCAACCGGTGGCGGTATTTTAGCAATTGCGCATTCATCTGCGGCCATTTGCGCCGCATTCCCCGGATCAGGCGCTGGACATAGGGCACATAGGGCGCCAGCAGCGCGCAACCTAACGTAATCATGATCAGGCCCAACGGGATCGGCAGGGGCAACACCACAAGCCCCGTGACAATCAGAAAAACCCCAGCAATCTGGTGAAATATTGGCAGCATGGCCTCTGTTTCGCTCTCCGCCCTTAGGCCTAAGATAGGGCCGGTACCGGCAATGGTAAAGCATCTGTCAAAATTGTGAGGAAAGCGTGGGGAGACGCATGGCGGGCATCGACCAAGACCCCAAACGACACCATTGAGGCGCACTTTTTGCGCATAGGTCTTTTTCAAAAAGCGCAACCATTGAACCGCTCGCGTGCCGCTGGGTCGCGTGGCGTTTTGCTGGTTCTGCGGTAGAAGACCCCACATCCGTGCCCAGATTGGAAAGTGCCAACCATGCCCGCCTTTGACGATGCAGCTCCTCCCGCCACCAAGGCTTATAAATCCCTGCGCGAATTTTTGACCATGCTGGAGGCGCAAGGCGAGCTTGTGCGGGTCGCAACGCCCGTTTCCACCGTTTTGGAAATGACCGAGATCCAAACGCGGCTTTTGGCTGAGGGCGGGCCGGCGGTTATTTTTGAACAGCCTGTGCGCGAGGATGGCACCATCTCCCCCATCCCGGTGCTGGTGAATTTATTCGGCACCGTGCGCCGCGTTGCCTTGGGCGTGACCATGGGTGTCGCGCGCCCCCAGGCGGAACCCAATGGGCAAACATCCGCCCAGAAAACGCCAGGCCATGACAGGGATAAGGCGGTGTTACGCCAGGTGGGGGAGACGCTGGCCTTTTTGCGCCAGCCCGAACCGCCCGGCGGATTAAAAGATGCGCTGGGCATGTTGCCACTGGCAAAAACCGTCCTCGCCATGAAGCCTGCCGCGCGCAAAAACGCACCCTGTCAGACGATTGTTCAACGCGGCGATGAGGTCAATCTTGATGCCTTGCCAATCCAAACCTGTTGGCCGGGGGAGCCCGCACCCCTGATCACCTGGCCCTTGATTGTGACGCGTGGTCCGTCTACGGACAAACAGGATGATTTTAACCTCGGCATCTATCGCATGCAAAAGCTGGGGCGTAACAAACTGATTATGCGCTGGCTAAAACATCGCGGCGGCGCGCAACACCATGCCCGTTGGGGGAAAGAAAAACGCGAGCCCTTGCCCGCCGCCGCTGTCCTTGGCGCCGACCCGGGGACCATTCTGGCCGCTGTCACCCCGGTGCCAGATACGCTGTCGGAATATCAGTTTGCTGGCCTGATGCGCGGCAAGAAAGCAGAGCTGACGCAATGCCTGACCCAACCCATCAAAGTACCTGCGGAAGCGGAAATCGTCCTTGAAGGAACGGTTTCCCTTGATGAGTATGCGGATGAAGGGCCCTATGGCGATCATACCGGCTATTATAATTCGGTGGAGCCATTTCCCGTCTTTACGGTGAGCGCGATTACCATGCGGGAAAAACCGATTTATCTTTCGACATTTACGGGCCGCCCGCCCGATGAGCCAAGCGTGCTTGGCGAAGCCTTGAATGAGGTGTTTATCCCGCTTTTCCAGCAACAGTTTCCGGAGATTACAGACTTTTGGCTGCCGCCGGAGGGCTGCTCCTACCGGATTGCGGTAGTCAGTATGAAGAAGGCCTATCCTGGCCATGCAAAGCGGGTGATGCTAGGCGCGTGGTCCTATCTGCGCCAGTTTATGTATACAAAGTGGGTGATCGTTGTTGATGATCATATCAACACCCGCGATTGGAAAGAGGTCATGTGGGCAATCAGTACCAAGATGGATCCCGCACGCGATATGACCGTTTTGGAAGACACGCCCATCGACTATCTGGACTTTGCGTCACCGGTGTCCGGTTTGGGGTCAAAAATCGGACTCGACGCCACCGACAAGATTGAGCCGGAGACAAACCGCGAGTGGGGCGAGGAAATTCGCATGAGCGATGCGGTTGTGGAAAAAGTTGATGCCATATGGTCAGAGCTTGGCTTGCCGGGCAGCGGGAAAAAAATCTGGCGGTGAGAGCGCGCGCGCGCAGGTTGGGCGTGGAGGCAACATTTACGGGCAAGCGCAGCGCCGGCCCGGCATCTTTGTCCTCGCCTTGTGTACCCGTTGAAGGTGGCCCCAGATATCGCCCGGGGGGCACCAAGCTTTGCTTAACGACGTTTGCGCGTTGCGCGTGACCCTATTGGGGCCGCGCAACGGCGGGGCCAATATTGCTTACAACAGACCGCGCATCATACGCCGTACCAACACCGGCAGGTTTGGTGCCTTCGTACGTCTCAATGATTGTGCCGACGGTATAGGCTTGGCGTTCACGCGTGGTTGTTGCCGTATTGCCAAAGCCCCCGCCAAAACCACCGAAGCCACCATAGAAAAAACCTGGGCGGCCAAAACCGCCGCCGCCAAGGACGGTGCCGTTGGACTGAAAGCTGCGGTCAACATCGGTACTGGCGTCGAGGGTGATGAAGTAGTCGTCGCCATTGGCCAGCGTGATTTCTGCCGCGCGGAGGAGCACATAATTCTCCACCGTGGACAGATCTGTGCGGCTATTGCCGCTAAAGACGATGCGGAATTTATTGCCCTCAATCTGCTGCTCGGAAAAGCCGTAACGACCGCCATCGGCAGCCTTATAGGGCGTCACCGTGGAACAGGCGGCAAGAACGACCAGGGCGAATACCCCCAACAGAGCGTGGCAGGCAGCGCGCGGCGAGAAAACGGACAATGTCATGGATTGGCTCCTTTAAGGCGTTTCCCGGCGACGTATATGCAGCTCGCCGCCTGAAAATGCGTAAAAACAAAGACGTAAGGCGTCGTCCCGATGTCAATTGAAGCGCCAACGCTTCAAGGGAGGATAGCATAAATAATTGGTCGATACTTACCGCAGTGATCGCGCCTGTCCATTCACATTCGTGAAAGGAGGCCGTTACCACCGTCAATCAAGCGATGGCGCCCCCTCAAAGCTAATCCCACAGAAAACAGGGGATTAACGATGACCGCGAGGTTGGCCCCCTATCGGGCCTAGCCATGGGCCCTTAGCCCACACCAGACGAAATACCCCATTAGCTACATCGTCTGTGCACGGCAGGTGACAGGAAGGGCCACAAAAAAACCCCCGGCTATTCGACCGGGGGGTAATCACGCCATGGCGCGATATTTAATCGTAATCGCGGCGGTTTCTTTTCCGCCGTTTTTTGCGGCGATTGCGATCACCAGAATTATTTTCGATAAAGTTGTTGGTCACTTTCGGCTTCAGCCCGTCGCGCACATAAATCGACAGACCGGAGTTTCCGACAATATCATTGTCTTCAATGATCGAGTTTGATCCAAAGGGAATGGCAACGCCGTCGCCTTCATTTTGAATGATATCATTGGCACGGATCAGGCTAAGCTTAGAATATTTATCCAAGACAACCCCGGCGCCTTTGTTATTGCGGATCTTATTGCCGATCAATTTGGCGCCGCCATAGCCGGACGATTTCACACCGCTATCGAGATTGTCAAAAATCTCATTGCCTGCGATCACCACATCGGAATAGCTGCCCGAGGCAATATCAACACCAATCTTGTTGCGGTTGATATGATTGTCGATAATGAAGCTTTGTGAAAGACTGTGGCTTTGCTCCACAAAAACGCCTTCAGAACCCGCAGCGATCCTGTTTTTCTCAAGCGTTACCGTTCCACCGGAAATCTTAATGGCTGGGCGCACACCGCTGCCCAATACGTCACTTTCTTTCAGGGTGAAAACCCCGCGCTTGACGTTGACGCAGGCATCAGCGCCTGAATTAATCTTTGCCGAGAATTTTACGTTGGCCACGACCGCGTGAGAAACCGGGCTTTTGGGCTGAAAGGACAGACAAGGCTCATTCATTGGGGCATTGATCCGAATGCCGGGGCCGGGGCCACGATCGCCTTGCAGGAAGATCGACTTTTTCAGCGTGATGCTTTCATTGTAAACGCCGTGCATCACATAAACCACGCCGCCCTCGGCCACCGCCTCAATGGCCGCATTAATGCTTTTGTATGGACCCGGACCATTCGCGTCGACGATGATCTGTTGCGGGCCTTTTTTCTCGTCTTTCTTTTCGGCTTTCGCTTTACCACCGGCGCGCGCACCGGGCTCACGGATTGGGAAACCACCGAGCGATTGAGCGGCCGCCACATCGGCGATCAGCAGGGTTGCGGTGCCAAAGGCCGCCAGGGCCAATGTTTTGCTAGAGCGTGTTTTCATGGAAGTCTTACGCATCACTACTATCCCCTTACTGAATATCACGCGGCGCTTCAAAGCTCAGCCGCTCAAGGGCCGCGTTGGCCGGTTTGTAACCAAGCGCTGCCGCCTGTGAAAAATGGAAGGCGGAGCGGGCCTGATCCGGCCGCACTTCGTTCAGACCGGTTGTCCCATCGCGGAACACTACACCCAGCGCATTGTGCGCAATGGCAAGGTTCTGATCAGCCGCTTTTTCAAGCCACTCCACGGCCACGGTACCGTTACGATCAACCCCAATACCGCGGGTGTTCATGATACCGTATACATATTGCGACATGGGGTGGCCCTTCTTGGCGGCCTTCGCAAAGATGTCCACGGTTTGAAGCGCAGTTAACGATCCGGTGACGATGGATTGCTTTTCCGCCTCGCTCATCTTCAGGTCTTTCGCCACCGTCGAATATTGATACCGGCGAATGGCGGACCGGGTACTTGGGCCAAGTTTGTTGTCTACCGAGCCTGCGCGGAAGCCGAGCGCATTAAGTGACCGCTGGATCAATTCCACATCAATATCGGCAACCCGCTCCAGGGCTTGGGCTCGTTTGATCTCTTCAAGCTCCTTGCGGGCAATTTCCAATTCGCGTTGCTGTTTGGTTTTGCCGGTAAATTCGATTGGCAGAGGCGGCTGCCAAACCTCAGCAACGGCTAGCGCAGTTTTTATTTCCTTGGCTGTCATCAGACCTTCGAGGAATTCGTAAGCGGCACTCGCCTCGCCAACGCCGCGCTCCTTTGACAACTTAAACATTTGCAGGGCGCGCACATTGCTTTTTCCCACGCCGGCGCCGCGCTGATACATCAGACCCAGATTATAAAGATCGAATGCCGTGCCCGACTCAAACTTTTGTGCGACGAGCTTTTCTGCTTTTTTCACATCAAGGGAACTCATGCGGAACCGGATGTCGGTCAATCGCTGCTCCGCAATGATTTTGTCGTTCACCTCTAGCGAGGAAGGCTGCTGAAAACTGGAAAAATTGTGATAGGCGGCGAGCGTGTACCAGAGGAGCGCCTGAACATTATCCACTGGAATTTCTTCCAGAGGGGAGGCTGTATTGCCCGTCCCCTCCAATGCTTTTCCTGAATAGATATCGCCCAGAACTTTTTTGGACCGGATATCGCCGGCAAACGCATAGCGCGTCCACGTATCAATCGATTTTTGATATTGCCCAGCCATATACGCCTGCAGGCCCTCGCTATAGTCAGCGCGGGCGGGCGAAGCGGCCAGCAGAAAACCAGCGCCCAAGGCGATGGCACATGTGGCGTGAACAGATAGTTTTTTCTTCATAACCCCTGGTCCCATTGTTCGTCTCCCCAAAAAGTGGCTTCTCCCCAAGCCCTCAAGAGCCCCATCAGGGCTATGGCAAGCCCTGCCAAGATGGCGTTGACGCGAGCTGCACATGCAAGCATTTCCGCTCGCTGGCCGATAGTGTTCACAATCGATGCAGAGAATGCAAAGACTTTTTCAACCATGGCAAATAGTAAATTAGCACGAACAGAGGGTCAGCGGGTAGGCTCGGTACCTTCCGCAGCCCAGCGGGTGACAGTGATTATTGGCTTTTCCCGCCAGCTGTGACCAGAAAAACGCAGACGCTCGCCCCACGCGGGAGCGGGCCGGCACCGCTTTCGGCTGTCAGGCGCGTTTCGGCCAGCGCATCGCGAACCGCGGTATGGCCAGCGCCCTGACAAAAATGCGGGATGTCGATCACGGCGATGGGATCGTCGGTGATGATTTCCAATCGATCACCGGCAGTCAGACTGCGCAAAATCGCTTCCATCCGGATCACCGGTTGGGGACAGCGCAAGCCGCGGGCGTCATACCGCCGGACCGGGCCGGCGCACCCCTCAATTACCACGGGGAAAGGCTCCATTTTTCAGCGCTAAGGCAAGCGGGGCAAAGGCGGCCACAAGCTCCTCGTAAACCGGTTTTTTAAACGGGACGATCAGGCCGGTAATCGTCTGGAGATCAGCCCATTGCCATTGGTCAAACTCGGGATGACCATCGGCGGCGAGGTCAAAGTCCCCATCCGTACCGGTAAACCGCATGATTGCCCATTTTTGCCGCTGACCGCGCCATTTTTTGCGTTTGTACTCAGGGGGAAAGTCATAGCCGAGCCAGCCGGGGGTGATCATCAATAGGTCAGCCTGATCGGTCCCGGTTTCTTCTTTCAATTCGCGAAAGGCGGCAGCGTCGACACTCTCGCCCGTATCGATGCCGCCTTGGGGCATTTGCCAGCGATAGCCGCCATGGTGGGTTTCAGGGTCAAGCGCATCAAACCCGCCAAGGCGCCGTCCGAGCCATACCTGCCCATCACCCTGAAACAGCATGATCCCCACATTGGGGCGATAATGGGCGCATTGCTCTGGAGACAAAAACATCGTCGCTCGCAAAGAATCATCGCTGGGGCGATCTGCAAATGTATAAGGACAACAAGACAGGTCTTACAGCGTTGGTCCATAAACAAGCGCCGAGGCCGGGGCAAGCGCCCGGTCCGCCTCGGTCAGACCGGCCAAAAACTTGTCGAGCGCGGCAACGGCGCCAGTGGTTGCAGGCACCTTGATAACAATCCTTGGATTCGGTGCTTTGTCGCCGGTCAGGCTGGCCAGTTTTTCGCCCATGGCGGCGGCGTCTGCGCCGGTGAGGCGAACAATGGTTGGGGCGTCCTTGTCGCCGCCCCCGGTCAAACCGGTATCGTCAATATAAGCAAGACCCAGCGCCGTCAGCCGATTTAGCACGGGGGCCATGGCGCCAGGTGCACCGGTAAATTTCGCCCCCTGATAATTGGTCAGACCAATATAGCTTTGGCCGCGAGACAATATCCAATCGAGACGCTTTGTATTTTCACTGGCGGTGCGGGAGGTAAGCAAGCCCGCCGGGCCAAGCGTGCGTTCGGCATCACGGCCATACCCCTCCAGCGGGAGATCGAGCATGGTTTCATGACCAAATGCGCGGGCCCGATCCATTATTGCCGCCAACCCGCGCGCATAGGGCGCAAAAGAAAGCGTAACCGGGCCGGGCAAGGTTTCAATGGCCGCCTGGGTGACGGCCGCATCAGAACCGAGACCGGTGAGAATGATCGCGAATGCCGGACCGCGTTGCTCAGAGGGCCGGGCATACCAGTCCATGGGTTGGCGGCCATCTTCCGCGATGCGCGGTATGGCCCCGAACTCTGTGGCTTGCAGCAGGGCCGGGCTGGCCACCCGCAGGCGCTCGCGCGTCCAACGCTGGCGCGCAAAAGCGCGAACCGGGGCGTCGACTGGAGCATCAATATCGCGGCCATCAATGGTGATCGACAAGGTGCCGGGTGCTGCTTCCGACGCGGCGTCCGCTGCCACGGGGATGGATTTGAACCGTGCCCTGGACGAGGATTGGGAACCACCCGGTGGTTGATCCGCCGCGGTATCGAAAGCTGGCGAGACGGGCGGCGAGGCGTCAACCTCCCCGCTCTCGGCATCAAGGGGCACCTCTATTTGATTGGGTGCGGCGCTGGCAAAGGTGGGCTGCACCGCGCCGGAGAGGCGTGATTTATTCTCATTGTCAGCCTGACGGGAGGACGGCGTTGCCGCAGGCGGGGAGAGACGCAAGGGATCGGGCGGGGCAAGGCGATTTAAGTCGGCATCAACATCAAGGGCGATCTTGCCCACTTCGGCGCGGTCAGACGGCCCGAAAAAAAGCCACGCACCCACGCCGCAGGCAAGGATACCAAAGCCGAGCCACCCCCACACCAATCGCCCTAAAATCGGACGCTTAAACTCCCACCGACGCATGCTTACTCTCGTCAAAACTTTTTACAGCGTTTTACCGCCAGTGTGGTTAACGCAATGGTAACGGCATGTGCACGGCGCCAATTACGGCTAACCCTGCCATGGTCGGTGCGCGCAAACCGGCGGCATTATCCACCGTGACACCGCCAAGGGCGAACACCGGCAAAGGCGACCGCGCCGCCCAGGCCAAAAATCGCTGCCGCCCAAGCGCCGGGGCCCCCGGATGGCTTTGGGTCGGAAAGACCGGGGAAAGCAACGCTGCATGGGCCCCGCCGCGGGCGGCCCGCTGTAAATCACCCGGCCGGTGACACGCCGCGGTCACCAGCCCTGAAAAGCCGGACCAGGACCCCACATGGGGCAAAAGCCAGCCAGGAACGTGGAACCCATCAGCCCCGAGACGGCGCGCAAGGGCCACATCGCCCGCCACGAAAAAGCCAACTGCGTGGCGCGCGCACAAGCCCCGAAGGGCCCTGCCCACGGTAGCCCTTTCGGGATCAGAATAATCGCGAAAGACAATCGCGCAGTCCCGCGGCAAATGCGGGATCAGACTGGCCAGCCCCGGCAAGCGGGCGGCATGGCTAAGCACCAGGAGCCGATATGACGGGGCACCATGGCGGGACCATGGTCCAGCCTCGCTCACCCGGGCCTCCCCGACTTGGCGCGCCTGCGTGGCGAGCGTGCCCAAGGACCGCAAAAAGGATTGCCGCTCAGCCAATGCTGGATTTTTTACCATCACCGTATCATGAGGGGGTCGCAAACCCCGGGCAAGAGCCCCAACCCTTTAGGATCAGAACCCCATGGCGGACATGATGCGCGAGATTGACCCTGCAGAATGCTTGGCGGCGCGGCAGGCAGAGATTGCCAAGGCCATGGACCTGGCCGGGCGCGACGCCAGTCAAGCCCCGGTCACGCTGGTGGCCGTGAGCAAAAAACACCCCGCCGACCATGTGCGCCGGGCGCTTACCGCCGGGCACCGTGTCTTTGGAGAAAACCGCGTGCAAGAAACGCAAGCCAAATGGCCCGAATTGCGCGCGGCCTTCCCCGATCTGACCTTGCATCTGGTGGGGCCACTGCAATCAAACAAAGCCAAGGAGGCTGTTGCCCTGTTCGATGTGATTGAGACGGTGGACCGCCCCAAAATCGCCCGGGCCTTGGCCAGCGAAATCCAGAAACAGGGCCGCGCGCCAACCCTGTTTGTTCAAGTCAATACGGGCGAGGAGGCGCAAAAAGCCGGGGTCACCCCCGCGGACACCCCGGCCTTTATTCATCAGTGCCGTGAAGAGTTTGGTTTGGCCATCGGCGGGCTCATGTGTATTCCGCCACAGAATGCCGTGCCCGCGCCACACTTTACCTTGCTGGCCCGCCTTGCCGCCGACAATGACCTGCCTTGCCTCAGTATGGGCATGAGTGCCGATTATCTGGACGCGGTCAAACTCGGCGCCACCCATGTGCGCCTCGGCACCGCCATCTTTGGCCCCCGCCCAGAGGTTTGAGGGGATTTAAGCCTCAGCCCACCGGACTGTCGCCGCGTCATCCCTCGATACGCATAAATGTTTTCGGCGTGCACGCGGACAAGACGGCAAGCATGTGGTCAAGACGGATCGCCACACACCCCTCCGTAGGCTGATAGTTTTCACGCGCGAGGTGGAAGAAAATTGCGCTCCCCTTACCGGGGACTGGAGGGTCGTCATTGTGCCCCAGAATGACGCAAATATCGTAGACATGATCATCGCGAAAAAGCGTTTCGGCGCGCGCGCCATAGGGTAACCTGACGGGTCGATTGTACCGCTGGTCATCGGGGTCATCACACCATCCGTCATCGGAACGGATTGCCATCGTGGTTAGCGACGTTTGCGGGGCCGCGAGCCGATCGGCCCGGTAAAGAACGCGGCGCAAGGCGAACACGCCCGCAGGGGTGGCGCCATCCCCTTCCGTCTTGGCCGTGGTGATCCCTGCGGGGCCAAGCGCGCACGGGATGGTGCCCACCGCCCCAAATGTTAAGGTTGAGGCCTGTACGAGAATTTCTGATTGCATCATTAGTTTTTCACGTTGGTCGTTGCTGGCGGTCTTACAAGTAGTCACTTGAGTCAAAAGGCGATTACGAACACGCCTTGCATCCCATTGCCATCTTTCAATCACGGTCCGCTGACCCGAATGTGGAAGGCTGTTTTTTCCGTTTGGCGACCCAGCACGCTATTTTTTCCGAAATGTAACGCGTTACATGAATGTTGATTACCACAACAACATTTCGCATGGTGTCCGCTGGGGACGGGACGAAAAAGGATAGGGACGATGGCTCGAGCCAAACGAATTTTGCTAGTTGATGATGACGAGCTGTTGCGCTCGACCTTGCTTGATCAATTTGAGTTGAGCGATGAGTTTGATGTGGCGTGCGCAGCCACCGGCCATGAGGCGATTGAGACCGCAAAGGAAGAAGCGCATATCGATTTGATGCTGCTTGATGTGGGTCTGCCCGATATGGACGGGCGCGAAGCGTGCCGGATCATGCGTAAAAACGGGTTTAAGTCGCCGATCATTATGCTCACCGGTGCTGATAGCGAAGCCGACACCATTTTGGGGTTAGATGCGGGTGCAAATGATTATGTCACCAAGCCGTTCAAATTTGTGGTGCTGTTGGCCAGAGTACGCGCCCATTTGCGAAGCCATGAACAAAGCGAAGATGCTGTCTTCAAAGTTGGCCCGTACGAATTCCGCCCGGCGGTAAAAATGCTGGTGACGCAAGAAGACAAGAAAATCCGTCTCACGGAAAAAGAAACCTCAATCCTGAAATTTCTGTACCGGGCCGGGGGCAAAGCGGTTAGCCGCGATGTGCTGCTTGACGAGGTCTGGGGGTATAATTCCGGCGTGACGACCCACACCTTGGAAACCCATGTTTATCGCCTGCGCCAGAAAATTGAGCCCGAGCCGTCCAATGCGACGATCCTGGTGACCGAAAGCGGCGGCTATCGATTGGCGCTCTAGCGAAAGCACTTCCGTCTCAATTTGAGTCGAAAAACTCGTCCTTCGAAAGACCCTCTGGGCGCCGCAGGATTAAGTTCTCCCAGTAAAACCATGACCTCATCCTGAGGAGAGCGCGTCAGCGGTCGTCTCGAAGGATGAAAGTTGACTGCAATTGAAACGACCGCGCTCTACAGGCGCGCGGCGGTCTCGCGCAATTGCGCGATGGCTTCGATCAGATGGTAAAATGTGCTACCGCTAGCGGGCTCATCCGTAAACTGATCATCTTCGTTATTCTTATCCCACCACAACCCTACAATGGGGGTGTTGAGATAGCGTTGTAGCGATTGTGCGGCCTGCAAGGCATCACCAAAATAGCGCCGCTGCTGGGCCAGTTCATTTTCTGCACCCATACACGCTTCACCCAAAGCAAGCGCCGCCTTCAGGCGTTCGGTTTGTGGCCAAAGACGCGCGCGGCCCGTTATCCGCTCAAACCCGTCGGTGAGCTGATCAATCGCCACATTACGCGCGCGATCAATACCGCGCCCGCCGGCGGCGTATAAACGATGGGCCGCCGATAGCACCGCCTGATCAGCGCTGATCTTTGCCCAACGCTGGAGTAGCCACGCCCATTCAAATTGATGGCCAGTATCAATGACCCCGCCTTGGCTGCCAACTTTGGGTGACCAGTCGGCGTGATAAAATTCCCGGATAAAACTTCCCGTCCGGTCTATAAGCTTTGTCAGGGCGAGGCTGGCAAGCGCTTCGGCGAAATCATGCCAGCGCGCATCTTTGCCAACCTCAAGCCAGGCAAGGCTCGCTTCAAACAAATGCATATGCGGGTTGGACTGAAACGGCTCGCCCGCCGCCTCCCGAAAGCCGCCCGCGGGGTGGCCGGCATGGGTTTCCAGCCGATCAAGCAGGGCGAGGGCCTTTTCCTCCGCCTGCGGATCAGCTGTCGCTGCCACCGACAGGGCCAGGAGCGCAAATGCCTGATCATATACAAGTACCCGGTCATCAATGATGGTACCATCATTGGCAACGAGCGCCCGGTACAAACCATCCGGCTGCTGATAATAAGTATCAAGCCCGGCGAGCCCGTGGGCGGTGAGCCCCAACCCGTTACCCAGCCAGCCCAAGTTAGCCGCGCGCCCAAAAACATAGGCTTGACGCGCCTGCACCCGCATTCGGCGGTTCACCCGTTCGGGGGCCGCCGCCTGGGACAATAGCTCATAAAATCCCCAACCCTGATGATCCGTACCAAGACTGGCCCACAAGGGCAAAGCACTCACCGTGAGCCAGCGCCATAAGCTTGCCGACACCCCGGAAAGCGAGGCCGGCGCCGCACAATCTATAGACCGGTGCTTGGCTTTCTTTAGCCCGTCCACCACGCCCTTGACCGATTGGGCTTTTTCAAGATCACAAACCAGTACGCTGTCTGCGTCGGCGATGATTGAGAGATTTGACACACCTACCGCCGCCACAGTGACGCCTGGGGCCGCGCTGATCATAGAATGCGCCGTATCATGAATAAAAACATCGCCGCTAACCGCGTTGGCGTGATCATCATGGTCATGGGCCCCGTGGACGGCATCCCACGCCCCTAAATCTGACCAAGGGAGATTGGCCGGAATAACAGCGGCAGCATCGGTTTTTTCCATGACCGCGTAGTCGATGGAGATCTTGGGCGCGGCGCGAAACGCATCGCCCAACCGCTGGCCATAGGGGGTTGGGGTGCTGGTCTCAAGCGCCTCAACCGCGCAGGCCATAATTTCCGGCGTATGGGTTTGGAGCGCGCGGACCATGGTGTGGGCGGCAAAAACAAAGTTGCCGCTGTTCCACAAATATCCCTCGCGGATATAGCGTTTAGCCGTTTGCAAATCAGGTTTTTCCACGAACGCAGCGACGGCGCACGCAGGCGCATCAGGTCCGGAATGATCATTGGTGGTCGGGGCGCCGGGGCGGATATAGCCATACGCAGAGGTCGGTTTCGTCGGAACGATCCCCATGGTGACGATTTTGCCGTGCTGGTTGGCCCCGGTCGGTTTTGCCGCTTGAGCCGCCTGAGCAATGATCTGCGCAAATGCGGTGGTATCAGGCAAATGATGGTCGGAGGCCATGATGGCCGCAATACCGTCGGGGTGGGTGCGCGCGATGGCTGCCGTGGCTGCCGCGATGGCCGGGGCGGAATCACGTCCTTCCGGTTCCAACAGGATTTCGATGTCTGGCAGCGCCTTGGCGTTGGATTGGGCCAAGCGATGAAGATCACGGGCAATGAGGGGCCCATGCCCGGCCCCGGCGACGATAACAAGGCGGCTGACAAAGGGGAGCGCAAGACACCGCGCCACCGTTGCCTGGAACAGGGTTTGTGCCCCCACCAGGGGCAGAAACTGTTTCGGCCTGTTCGGGCGTGAGGCCGGCCAAAGCCGGGTGCCCGCCCCGCCGCACATAATGACCGGAAAAATATCCAAAATGCTGGTCCCGTTGCCCACTGATTTTGCCCGGTCACCATGGCCTGGCCGGTGCGCTCGGCATAGCCATAGCACCGCGCCGTTACAAGTTCGTGAGCGGGACGCCAAATGGAGAGCCGAAAGGACCGGTTTCAAGGCGCCAACCCAAATCCGGCGGGCCAACCTGTTGCCCTTTCGACCCGCCTGGCGGTCAAAGCGTCCTCAAACGCCGCCGCAGGCGCTGCCCACCCCAGCGTAAAACCGCAAAACACCTTTCGATGCCGATAATTTTCGTGATATTGTGCCGATGTGGGCAAGAGGCAGCGCGCCGCCGGGCGAGCGCCGATTTAACAAGTACGATGGGGCAGGTATGGCGCGCAAATTCGGTCGAGCAATCCGGTTTTCAAAGCCGGGTGGGTATGTGTTCAACATGCTGGTGTTCCTGGTGATCATCGGCGCGGTTGTCTATTATCTGTCGCCGTTCAGCCCCCAACCCTCCCAGCTATTGGTGGACGCGTTCAGCGCCAATGTTGCCCTGAATGGCATCATCATTTTTGTGCTGGTGGTGGGAATCATTTTCAATCTACGCCAACCCATGGTGATCGGCTCCGCAGTCAATTGGGTGGAGAGTTTCCAGGAAGCTGCCGATTCCAGCCGCGCCCGCTTGCCGCGCGAGCCAAGCCTGATCCGCGGAATCGTCAGCCCGCTTATGGACTGGGAAAAACAGGGTGGCCTCCTGAACCCGGCAACCTCCCGCGCTATGCTCGATTCCATCGGCACCCGCATGGATGAGGGGCGCGAGATGGGCCGCTATATTTCGAACCTCCTGGTATTTCTCGGCCTGCTTGGTACGTTTTGGGGCCTCCTCCAAACCGTGAATTCCGTTGCCGATACGATCAGCGGCCTCGCCAATACGGGCGGCGCCGCCGAAGACGCCATTGGCCAATTGATCGCCAATCTTCGCGAGCCCTTATCAGGAATGGGCACGGCGTTTTCATCGTCGCTTTTTGGCCTTGGCGGCTCCCTTATTATCGGTTTCCTCGACCTGCAGGCGGGGCAGGCGCAAAATCGTTTCTATTCCGATCTTGAAGACTATTTGTCAGGCATTTCCTCGGTAAGCGCCAACGCGCCCGGCAGCGGTACCAATGCCAATCTGCACGCTGCGGACAATGGGGAGATGCTCGCCGCGCTGCAAAGCCTCGAGGCGGCACTGGCGGCCAACACCGAAACGCAGATCAAGGCGCAGTCGGGTCAATCCACCGAGATCAAAGAAGAAATTCGCGCCCTCAACCGCACCCTCGTTCGCCTGAGCAGCGGGGAGTAGCAGGCCATGGCACGCCGGCGAAACCGCTCGGAGAGCAATATCTGGCCGGGCTTTGTGGACGCCTTGTCCACATTGCTTTTGGTAATGATGTTTGTGTTGTCGATCTTTGTGGTGGCGCAGTTTTACCTGGGCGACCGCCTGCAAAGCGTCAAACGCGAATTGTCCGACAAGGATTCCGAACTGGCGCGCTTGATCGCGCAGATCGATGCCCTGAATGATGAATTGGGCCTGGCGCGCAAACGCAATGACGATCTCAACGCCAATATTCTGTCGCTGGAAGACACGATCCGCGAAAAAAACGAAGAGCTGGCCGGTCTGACCGCCGCACTCGCCACCAGCGCCGCCGCCGTTGCCGCCAGCGCCGATGAGCTGGAGGCTGAAAAAGCTCTCACCGAAGACCAGAAAAGCGAGATTGCCACCCTGAACGCGCAGCTTGCTGCCCTGCGCCGCCAGCTGGCCAGCCTGCAAGAGGCGCTCGACGCCGCGGAAGCCAAAGACGTGGAACAGCAGGCGCAAATCGAGAACCTTTCCTCGCGACTAAACGCGGCCTTGTCCCGCAAGGTGTTGGAATTGCAGGAGGTGCGCTCGCGCTTTTTCGAAGCCTTGCGCGAAGCATTGGGCGACCGGGCAGACGTGAGGGTTGTTGGTGATCGTTTCGTTTTCGAAAGCGATATTCTGTTTGGCTCTTGTTCCGCCACCATTGGCGAGGCCGGCAAGGGGGAGCTGACGAAACTCGCCACCGCGCTGAAGGAAATTCAGGGCGATTTGCCCAGCGATCTGAACTGGGTCTTGCGCGTTGACGGCCACGCCGACGCCACGCGTCTTGGCCCCGGCTGCCGTCAATTCTTTGACTCCAATCTGGAACTGTCGGCGCAACGGGCGATCTCGGTGGTCAACTTTCTGACCCGTTCGGGCGTCCCGGCGCGCCGACTTCTCGCCACCGGCGCGGGCTCAACCTATCCTTTGGTGCGCGGCATCGATTCCGGCTCGCTTGCCCAGAACCGGCGGATCGAATTCAAACTGACGGAGCGATAACGCCATGAGTTTGCGTTCTTCTGTGTTCAATCGCGTCTATTGGCTAGCGCGCGGCACGCTCGCCACCGCCTTCATGGGCATCATACTGGCCGCTTTGTTCTGGATCCCATTTGGCGCGATCCTGCTACTTGTCCTGGGCGCTGCCCGTTATGGTCTTCTTGGCTCGCCGGCCAGTGGGGGCGTGATGTTAGTGCTTTTGGCGTTGGGCGCTATTGGTTCGGCAGCGCTGATTGTCTGGCGCACCCCGCTTCGGGATAGTTTTAACCGCTTTACCGGCATGCGGTCGCTTACCAAGAGCCCCGCCAGCTGGCGCACTGGTCTCGTCATGGCTGGCCAGGCTGCACTGATCCTTATAACCGCAAACGCTCTCGGCACGGCGAGCCTGCCTCTGGGCGGGGACCTTCCCGACACGGCGCTGATGGACCGCTATTTTGCCCTGTTGGACGGGGTGTTCGGGCCGCCAAAAGTCGGTTGATGGCAACCGCGTCGCCAGAATGTTAAGAAAATTCTCCTAGGCTCTGTGCATCTATTGAGTGGTGCGTCATGAGCAATAATAACAATTTCCTGGTGATGTGCGTACTGGCCGTCGTGGCGATGGCGGGGTTCCGCGCCTGGCAGGAGAGACCGCAAACCCATACCCGCACCTTTACCGACGTGTCGGTGGAAGAAAAAGCCAAAGCAACGTCAAAACGCGAAAGACTTAATCGCTACTACGCCCGCGAGGTGCGCATTGCCAGCGCAGCTAATAATCATTTTTACACCGACGCCCAGGTCAATGGCGCCCGTCTATCGTTTCTGATTGATACCGGCGCCTCTTTCGTAGCTTTGCGCGAAAGCGACGCCCGCCGCGCAGGCGTTTATCTGAGTACTGATGATTTTACCGTGCCAATCTCCACCGCCAATGGCCAGGCAAAGGCGGCGCGGATTTCCCTCGATGATATCAGCGTTGAAGGATTAAGCTTTCCGGGTATCGACGCACTTATCATGCCCGATGACAAGCTCAAGGTGAACTTACTTGGCATGTCCTATCTGTCAAAACTCACAAGCTTTGGCACCCAGGGCACTGATCTTGTCTTGAAGGGGTAAGATTTATTCTGCCTGCAGAAGGCTTGGCAGGTCCCCCACATCGGCACCAGCCTGACGCATGAAAAATGTGCGCAAGGGTGCCGCCGCATTTACAAGGCCCAGCCCCACATCGCGCGCCATCCGCACCATGCCATTATTGGTTCCAAAGAGACGGTTCAAAACATCCGTACCCAGCGCAAGACTAACCGAATCAAAGCGCCGCCAGCGCTGGTAATTTTCCAACACGTTTAGCGCCCCCACATCAAGACCAACGCTGCGCCCGTCTTTAATCACATCATAAAGCGCGGCAATATCCTTAATGGCAAGATTAAACCCCTGACCGGCGATGGGGTGAATTGCGCGGGCTGCATCCCCGATAAGCGCCAGGCGCGGGGCAACAAACTGATGCGAAAGCGTGAACGACAGCGGGTAAGACCAGCGTGGACCCGCCAGCGTCACATCGCCAAGATAGGGCCCGAAACGAGTGTGTAATTCATCCATAAACGGCCCGTCATCCAAACCGACCAGCGCCTTTGCTACCAGTTGTTTCTCTGTCCACACAAGCGATGACCGGTGCAGGGTTTCGCGCCCCTTCTTTGTGTCAGTCATGGGCAGGATTGCAAATGGCCCGCTGGGGAGGAAATATTCCTGGGCAAAACCGTCATGGGGGGCCGCATGGGCAACGGTGGCCACGAGCCCCAGCTGATCATATTGCCAACGGTTCACGCGGATGCCGGCTTCCGCCCGCAAGGCGGAATTTTTGCCGTCCGCGGCAATGACCAGGGCGCCCGTTAACGCGCGGCCATCTTCCAGCAAGACCGTCGCCTCACCGCTTGTCATGGTGGCTGCGGCGCGGCGGGCGGGCGCGAACAAGGTAATATTGTCGTGGCTGGTAATCCGTTCAAAGATTGCCGCGCGCATGGCCGCGTTCTCAACAATCCAGCCCAGCGGCGTGTCTTCCCCCGAACCGTCCGTACCCGCCAGACCGCGGCTGTCAAAATGCATATGAAAGCTGGAGAGCCCGCCATCGCGAAACCGGGTCTGCCGGTCGCCGTCGGTCACCAGAATATCGCGGATGGGTTCCGCCGCTGCGCTGATCGCCGGCCAAAGACCAAGCCGCCGGAAAAGTCGCATGGAAGCATAGGCGATGGCTGTGGTGCGCCCATCATAGGGTGCGTCCGTGAGCGCTTGTGGCGTTTGACCCTCCACCAACGCCACAGCATGATTTTGCTGGGCAAGGGCCAGCGCGGTGAGACCCCCGGCGAGGCCGCCACCCACAATAATGATATCGAATTCACTTTTCGTCATACCAGCTATGTGGGACATGCGCCCCGCCCCGTAAAGAGCCACCATCGCCGCGGGTTTTTGCGTACGATCCGTCGGCGTTTCTGTTGCCTTTGTATTTTATGCAATTCTTGCAATTTTGAGCGCCTCCTCTAGGCTCATCCCATGGCCGAAAACACGTCATTAGCGCCCCACCCCATTCTCCCCCTGCGCCAACCCATTTGGCGGGCAGTTGAGGCAAGGCTTTATGGGCGACTTATGACCGGCCGTCCGTTTGCCTAAGGCATCATCGGATGGTCCCTTTTTAGCGTCACTCTTCACTTTTCTGGTTAGATCAGGCGGGAGAGTAGATTTATCTTCCAAACAAACGCGCTACCTTGACCCTTTGTCGGCCCCCGCACCGGCGTGTCAGGCGCCTTTTTCAGCCCGGAACTTCCATGTCGTTTTCATCCCAGCCGCCCGGCGGCAAATATCACCCCATCGCTCCCATTGATCTTCCTGATCGCCAATGGCCCACCAAACAAACTACCAAGGCACCCATCTGGTGCAGCGTTGATTTGCGTGATGGCAACCAGGCGCTGATCGAACCCATGGGCCATGAACGCAAGCGCCAGATGTTTGAGGCGTTGGTTGACATGGGCTTTAAGGAAATTGAGGTGGGGTTCCCCGCCGCCTCCCAAACGGATTTTGATTTTGTCCGCTGGCTGATTGATAATCACAAAATCCCAGACGATGTGACGATCCAGGTGCTGGTCCAGTGCCGCGAAGACCTGATCAATCGCACCTTTGAGGCCATCAAGGACGCACGCGCAGCTATTGTGCATTTTTATAATTCAACGTCGACCCTGCAACGGCGTGTTGTCTTCGGTCTTGATACCGACGGGATTATCGACATTGCCGTCAATGGTGCGCGCTGGTGCCGGGAGGGGGCAATGCGTGTTCCCGAAACAAAGGTGCGTTTTGAATATTCGCCCGAGAGCTTTACGGGCACCGAGTTACCCTTTGCCAAAGATATCTGCGAAGCGGTGATGGCGGAGATTGGTGCGACGGCGGAAAGCCCCGTGATCCTCAACCTGCCGGCCACGGTGGAAATGGCCTCTCCCAATCATTATGCGGACCAGATTGAGTGGTTCCACCGCAATGTGGGACCGCGCGCCCACTATATTCTCTCCCTTCACCCCCATAATGACCGGGGCACCGGTGTTGGCGCGGCTGAACTGGCGTTACTGGCCGGGGCTGACCGGATTGAGGGAACGTTGTTTGGCAATGGGGAGCGGTGCGGCAATGTTGATGTTGTCACGCTGGCGCTAAATCTCTTCACGCAAGGTATCGACCCAGCCCTCGATCTTTCCAATATAAACAGCCTTGTTCAGACGGCGGAATATTGCAACCAGTTGCCAATCCATCCGCGCCATCCCTATGCGGGGGAGCTTGTCTACACCTCGTTTTCGGGCTCCCACCAGGACGCCATCAAAAAGGGCTTCGCGGCCATGGAAATCGCCAATGACCGCAGTTGGGCGGTGCCCTATTTGCCGATTGACCCGAAAGATGTGGGCCGCAGCTATGAGGCGGTGATCCGGGTAAACAGCCAGTCCGGCAAAGGCGGCGTTGCATTCTTGCTTGAGCGTGATTACGGCGTGAAGCCGCCGCGCCGTATGCTGATTGAATTCAGCCGTATTGTGCAGGCCCGGGCCGAACGTGACGAAGCCGAAGTTGAGGCCGCCGTCATCTGGGAAGAATTCAAGAGCGCGTATCTGAAAGACGGCACGCCGGCCCGGTTGGCACCCCTCGTCACCTTGACCGATTATCAGCTGGTCAAATCCGGCAGCGACCATGACCGGTTTGAAGTTGAGGCGCAGCTGACCATCGCCGGAAAACCGGCACAGACCAGCGGCACCGGCACTGGCCCCATTGATGCGTTTGTCCATGGCCTTGGCGAGGCGCTGGGCCTGTCGCTTGAGGTTTGTGAATATAAGGAACACGCCCTACAGGCCGGCGCCGATTCGCGCGCCATGGCCTATGTGGAGCTAAAAGAGGCAAGCCGCCAAGCCTTTGGTGCGGGGCGCAGCCGGGATATCATCACGGCGTCCCTTGAGGCCGTCATCAGCGCCGTTAATCGATTATCCGTAGACAAATAATTCTAAGAAGGAACTAGCATGCAGCTTGAGACCCTAACTGAGGAGCCATCAGTGACACCGGATCGCCCTGCGCCGCTGGCCATTATTCCGGGTGCAATTGGGGCGATCATCTTTGCGCTTATCTGGCCCGTAAGCGCACGGGCCCAGGACGTACCTGCTCCAGACACCGCCCCTGATCTTGCCGCACTCACCGCTCAAACGGCCTTTTTGTTTGACACGTTTCTTTTTCTCGTCGCCGGCATGGTCGTTATGTTTATGGCGGCTGGTTTTTGTATGCTGGAGGTGGGGTTGGTGCGGTCCAAAAATGCCGCAACCATCTGTGTCAAGAATATTAGCCTCTATGCGGTTGCTGGCCTGATGGTCTGGCTGATCGGCTATAATCTAATCTATGATATTGAGCCCGGTGGCTTTTTGGGCGGCCTTGCGATTTGGGGCGGGGCCAGTGACCTCGATAAAACCGCCCATGCGGCCCATGCCGACTGGTTTTTTCAAATGGTTTTTGTTGCCACTTGCGCGTCCATCGTATCGGGCACCTTGGCTGAGCGCATTCGCTTGTGGCCCTTTATGATCTTTGTGGCGGTGCTCACCGGATTGATTTATCCAATCCAGGCCTCCTGGCAATGGGGAGAGGGTTGGCTGCTGGAGCGCGGTTTTGTTGACTTCGCAGGTTCCACCTTAGTCCATGCAACAGGTGGCTGGGCAGCACTTGCGGGCGCGCTCATGCTGGGGCCGCGGCGGGGCAAATTTATTGGCCCACGCACAAACCCCATGCCCGGCTCCAATTTGCCTTTAGCAACCCTTGGCACGTTTATTCTGTGGCTTGGCTGGTTCGGGTTTAATGGGGGTTCACAATTGGCGTTCGGTACCGTTGACGATGCCAAAACCGTTGCGCAAATTTTTGTGAACACCAATATGGCCGCATGCGGCGGTGTTGTGACGGCATTACTCCTGACCCAGATTATCTATAAAAAAGTCGATCTGACCATTGTGCTCAACGGGGCCATTGGCGGACTTGTTTCCGTGACGGCGGACCCTGTTTCCCCCGCCATCTGGCAGGCGATTTTTATTGGCGCCATTGGCGGTGTGATCGTCACGGTTGCGGTGCCTGTGCTTGACCGGCTTAAGATTGATGACGTGGTTGGCGCCATTCCCGCCCATCTTTTTTGCGGTGTGTGGGGCACGCTGGTTGTTGCGTGGCCCAACCCTGAAGCAACGGTTTTCAACCAATTGACTGGGATTATTGCTATCGGTCTTTTCGTCTTTGTCATGAGCATGCTGGTGTGGACAGTTCTGAAATATACAATCGGCATCCGTGTCTCCCAGGAAGATGAGATGCAAGGGCTTGATTGGACAGAGCTTGGCATGGAAGCCTATCCCGAATTTCCAAAAGGGTAACAAGAGACGCAACGGTGACTGCATTTTTAGTTGGTGCAGGTATTATCGTTGCGGCAATATTGGCCGTCATCGCGCTTTACACCATGCTCGTTTCAAAGCGCGAGATGGTCACCAATGGCTGGGCCGACATTGATGTGCAGCTAGACGCCACCGTTCATCGCCTCTGTTATCGCAGCTTGCGCGGGCACAAACCACGAATTGCGAGCCTCATCCATCTGGGGATCCACCATCATCAGTTGAACAAGAGGACCCGGCGCCGAGGTGAAAAACGCAAACCCGCTGAGCACAGAGGAAACCACGCGTGAAAAGCAACTGTTCAAAAAAAGGGCTAAGATTGACCTGAACGGAGAACCCAATGCGCAATTTGTGAGGGCGATGCGTGCCTTGTCAGCTCAGCTGAATCGTCTTTACGGGGAAGATTATCTTCAAGATAACGCTATTTATGCCGTAATCGCAGTATCAATAACGATTATTGCCATCATTGTTGCCGCGACCCAAAGCGTGAACTAGACCCCATGGCACACGGCGGGGGATCCCTAGCCTTGTGGGCCTTAATGGATTGTTCGCCGATCTGATACCCGCGCCCTGAATGCCGCCATGGTTAGCGCTGTTTGCAGCGGTGCAGCGGGCGCCATGCCCCCATCAAGCACGTCGTCAGGGTCCGTTGGGGGCGGATTTCCCGGGGGCGGGGGCGGTGGCGGCGGGGGTGGCGGCTGGTAGTGACCAGTATCGCACCAAGCAAAAGCAGCAAAGGGTTAACGCGCGTTAACCCTTTATTTGTTTCATCGTGGCACAGTTTCGGGATGAGGGGATAAAGGGCCCGCCGGGCCGGTTGGTCCCTTTTTGTGATCACGACCGCCAAGCCCCTTTCACTCTTGATCTATGATGCGCCCATGCCCAAACGATCCGAACCACCCCTAACGGCGCCGCGCAAGGCGAACCGTACACAGAAGACCGAAAAAACGCGTGTCCATCGGACACAATATGCGGCCCAACCCACAGGCGCGCTCGATCGCCTGCGCGCGCTGTTGCGCCGGGTGGTGGCGCGGGCCGGGGGCGGGGCGTTGGTGATTATTGCCGTGTGGCTGCTAGTGGCCATTGCAAGCTTTTCCATTTCCGATCCCACCTGGAATACCGCAACCGACGCAGCGGTGAAAAATCTGGCTGGCGCCAGCGGGGCAGCCGTCAGTGACTTTCTGTTGCAGGCGATGGGCGGGGCGGTCTTCCTCCTCTTCCCACCCCTGATCATCTGGGGCACCTATGCCTTTACCCGGGGCACACCCGACGAGACCTCCGTTGTGGTGCTCAAACGCGCCGCGCTTTTTCCCGTGAGCCTCCTGGCTGCGGCGGGGCTTGGGGCGACCTTGCCCATCCCCGCCGACTGGCCTTTCCTCGTGGGTATGGGCGGTGCCCTCGGCGACGCGGTTGCGGGCGTTTTGAATGGTCTTGTGGGCCCGGTAATCAATCCTCTACCCACGCCCTATCCGATGGTCCTGATGGGGATGGTGTTTGCGGTCATCACCCTACTGACCTTTCCCACCATATGCGGCATGACCCACAGGCGCGCCGAGGCCGTTGCCAACGTGCTGGAACAGGCCGGAGAAGCGGTTGCGGCACGCGCCATGACGCTTGGCGCGAAATTCAACCATACACGTCAATCGCCAAACGCAGACGATGCCGCTCTGCGCGATCTACTTGATCAGATGGATGTTGATGACGAGGTTGAAATGGCGACCCTTGCCGCGGATGATGGCCAAGCCGGGCATGACGCCGAGGGCAATCTCAGCGTCGGGACGCTCGATCTGCCGGAGGATGAGTTGGCAACCCACATCCCCGGCGTCAGCGATACACTTGCCTCAAAGCGCAAGATCATCCGGTCCGAACCCAAGGTGAAACCTGGCCGCCGCGAAACCCGGGAGGCGCAACACGCTTTGCCCGTCTTCCAACCGGGCTCTTACGAGTTACCGCCGCTCAACCTCCTCGCCAAAACGGCCGAGCGGGCCAAGACAATCATCTCTGATGACGCGTTAGAGCAAAATGCCCGCATGCTGGAAACGGTTCTGTCGGATTTCGGCGTACGCGGAGAAATTATCAATGTGCGCCCGGGCCCGGTTGTTACCTTGTATGAGTTGGAGCCGGCCGCAGGGGTCAAGTCTTCCCGCGTGATCGGCCTGGCCGATGATATTGCCCGGTCTATGAGTGCCGTTGCCGCGCGCGTTGCCGTGGTGCCGGGGCGCAATGTGATTGGTATTGAACTGCCGAACCAGGACCGTGAAACGGTTTATCTGCGCTCTCAACTGTCAACCCGCGACTTTGAGCAATCGCGCGCCGACCTGACCCTCTCCCTTGGCGTTGATATTGGCGGGGAACCGGTTTTTGCCGACCTTGCGCGGATGCCCCATCTGTTGATTGCGGGAACAACCGGGTCCGGTAAATCGGTGGGGATCAACACGATGATCCTGTCACTTTTGTACCGGATGTCACCGGATCAGTGTAAACTGATCCTGATTGATCCAAAGATGCTGGAACTGTCCGTCTACGATTCAATTCCCCATCTCTTAGCCCCCGTGGTGACCGACCCGCGCAAGGCGGTTGTGGCACTGAAATGGACCGTGCGCGAGATGGAGGAACGCTATCAGCGTATGTCGAAACTCGGTGTCCGGAATATTGCCGGCTTTAATGAACGCGTGGCCGAAGCCGAAGACAATGGCGAGACCCTGAGCCGCACGGTGCATACGGGCTATGACGCCGACACCGGTGAGCCCATTTACGAAACCGAAGAATTCGATTTTGAGGCCATGCCCTTCATCGTCGTGGTGATCGATGAGGTTGCAGACCTGATGATGGTCGCCGGCAAAGACATCGAAGGCATGGTCCAGCGCCTGGCGCAAATGGCGCGGGCTGCGGGCATCCATCTGATCATGGCGACCCAGCGCCCCTCCGTTGATGTGATCACCGGTACGATTAAGGCAAATTTCCCTACACGGATCAGTTTTCAGGTCACCTCTAAAATCGACAGCCGCACCATTCTGGGTGAGCAGGGCGCAGAACAACTGCTTGGCCAGGGGGATATGTTGTATATGGCCGCAGGCGGGCGGTTGCGCCGCGTCCACGGGCCGTTTGTCTCCGACACTGAGGTTGAGAAAATCGTCAAGTTCCTGAAAAAGCAGGGCAAGCCGTCCTATGTGCAGGAAGTCACCGAGCTTGAGGACGGAGACGAGGCCGCAGCCCTGGGCCTTGATGTGGGCGGCAATACCTCCTCCGGCGATGCGCTGTATGACCAGGCGGTGGCGGTTGTCCTGCGCGACCGAAAGGCCTCCACCTCCTATGTTCAGCGACGCCTGCAGATCGGGTATAACCGTGCCGCTTCCCTGATCGAAAAAATGGAGCAGGAGGGCGTAATCTCCCCGGCGAACCATGCGGGCAAACGCGACATCCTTGTGGGTGAGGATGCGGCGTAAAAACGGCCTTGCGGGCAGCCACGCAATGGGTTTCAATAAGATTAGGGGAACTGAATTGACCAAAGACTGAGGGCGAGGCCAAGGGTGGCCCGACGGGATGACAAGGGGAATATTGTGACAATACAGCACGTATATCGTGTCGCGCTTACCGCGGCAGCAGTTCTTATTGGCCTGTGGGCATCAGGCACTTTCACGCCAGCGGCGGCACAATCGGACGCGAAGAGTTTCGGCGCCCTCCCTTATATCAGCGAGGCCGTCATCTCCCCCAACGGGAAACGCGTCGCCATGTTGGAATCGCGGGGGCCGCAAACCGTTATCGGCATTTACACCGTCGGCGGCGAGAGCGAAGCGCCCTCCTATATTTCCGTGGGTGAAAATAAGGGGCGCGATCTCATCTGGGCCAATGATGATTATGTGCTCGTTCTTGTGTCAGCAACAACCCGGATCAATACGGTCGACGGTCTCAAAACCTATGAATATTTCAGATATTTTTCCCTGAATGCCAACACACAAGAGGCGAAGATCATGTTCGCCACCAACCCGGGGTTTGCGCGCATTTTGTCGTCGGGTCAGCTTCTCCATCGCCTGCCTGACGACCCGCAAAATGTACTGATCGCTCAATTGGAACCGAACTCGGGACTTGAGCAAGGCAGTGCTGGCCCCTCCCGCCTCGGTGGGCGTGAACTTGGCGGCTACAGCATCTATAAAGTCAACTTAAAGACGGGACGCGCGAAAGCATTCGCCCGCGGTAAGCCGGGCACAGACGACTGGGTTGTCGGTGCCGACGGCGCACCTGTTCTAAGAATTGATCTTGATGACCGCACAAAAGAGCGCATTGTCCTTGATGCCAGCACGCGGCGGGGCAAAGAACTGCGCCGGTATAAGGAAACGCCAGGCCAAGGTGTGGCGTTCAATATTTACGGACTTTCCGTCGACGGTACCCACGCGATCGTTTCCGCGGTGCGAAAGAAAGGCGTTCGCGGTCTTTACAAGATGGATATCAGCACAGGGGAGATTGGAGAGGCCGTCTATCTTGACGAGACCTATGATGTCTCAACAGTCAAATATGATTTTGATACCGGCAGTATTATTGGCACCAGCATCACAAAAGAGTTCCCGTCAGAATATTATTTCGACGACGCCTTTAGCGGCATTAGCAGCCGACTGAAAAAGGCATTGAAGGCTGACGTGGTGACGATCACATCCTATGACACCGCACGGGAGCGTTGGATTGTTCAAGCTGATTACAGCAACAAGCCAACGGGTTTCTTTCTATACGATAAGGCCCGCAAGGAACTGTCTGCCATTGGCTCGTCTTATCCCTGGCTTGAAAACCTAACCCTCGCTCGCACGGAATTTGACTATGCCGCGCCTGATGGAACGACCATCCACGGCTATCTGACCAAACCATCAGCGCAAGCGGCCGAAAACCTACCGCTCATTGTGCTTGCCCATGGCGGGCCGGCGGACCGGGATACGCAAGCTTTTGATTGGTGGGCATCCTTTTATGCGGCCAATGGTTATGCGGTTTATCAGCCTAACTTTCGCGGCTCTTCCGGGTACGGTTATGACTTTCGGACGGCGGGACGACGCCAATGGGGCCGTCTCATGCAGGATGATATCACCAATGGTGTTCGGGCCCTCATCAAGGAGGGCGCGGTTGACCCAGCGCGGATCTGCATCGCCGGGGCCAGCTATGGCGGCTATGCCGCGCTTGCCGGTGCAACCCTGACGCCCGATCTTTATGCCTGTAGCATCAGCGTCAACGGCGTAACGGATTTGATGGCCGTCCTTGGGGAGGGCGCGCGGTCCAGTGAATATTCCCTCGCCTATTGGCAGACACAGATCGGCGACAGATTTAAGGATGAAAGCGCCATTAAGGCCGTCTCCCCGGTGGAGCAAGCGGACAAAGTTCGCGTTCCAATCCTGCTCATCCACGGCAAGGACGATACGGTTGTACCATATTCTCAATCAAAACGGATGGAGGGCGCGCTGGAGCGCGCTGGCAAAACCGTAAAACTCATTACCCTGAACGGTGAAGACCATTGGCTCAGCGGCGCGGAAACCCGCCAGCGCATGCTGTCCGAGACGCTCGACTTTGTGAATGCATCTATTGGCGGTCGCTAACGCAGGGCACAAATGATTGCGCGGGCCACCACGTCTGAACCGTCTTTTTATGAAGCAACTGGGTCCACCCGTGCCGGATCATAGATAAATTTGCGGCCACAATAGCCGCAAATGGCCTCGCCATCTTCTAGGGAATAATAAACCAACGGATGACCAAGCGCGCCGCCGCCGCCATCGCAACTGATCCGGTGGCTGTCCACAAAAATGGTTTCAGGCCCTGTTGGTTGGGCGGGATGCGTTGAGGATGGTGGGACGTCGGTCATCGGCTTCCGTCGAAAGAGCGTGCGGGGTCAAAATTCCCCTGCTGTGGTGCTACCTTATTATTGAGCAAAATTGAATCATCAATTGATTGTAGCGTTATCGTGCCCAAAGCACCGATGCTGGCCGTTGCCCTTTAAGCTTGCCTCGGCGCATGAGGAGCGACCAAAAGCGGCCCTCGGCTTGACGGCGGCGGCCCTCTCGCCAATACCGGCGTTATGACCTTAGCAAGCAAAGCCGATAAGCCGGGCCATCCCAACGCCATTGTGGCGCGGGGCCTGCGCAAAACCTACGCCGCCACCAAAAAGGCACCCGCTAAAGAAGCGTTGAAGGGCATCGACCTGACCATTGAGGCCGGATCGATCTTTGGCCTTCTCGGCCCCAATGGCGCGGGCAAGTCGACCTTCATCAATATTCTAGCGGGGCTGGTGAACAAATCCGGCGGCGAGGCAACGGTTTGGGGCTTTGACATTGACAAAAACCCGCGTCAGGCGCGCGCCTCCATCGGCGTGGTGCCCCAGGAAATCACCACAGACGTTTTCTTCACCCCGAAAGAGGCCTTAGAAATTCAGGCCGGTCTTTTCGGCGTCCCTGCGGCGCGGCGCGAGACCATGGCGATTTTGAAATCCCTCGGGCTTGAAGACAAAGCCGATGCCTATGTGAGGATGCTTTCCGGCGGTATGAAGCGCCGCCTGCTGGTGGCGAAAGCCATGGTGCACAAACCACCAGTGCTTATTCTCGATGAGCCCACAGCCGGTGTTGATATCGAATTGCGCAAGCAATTGTGGGATCTGGTCATGGAAATGCACGATGCGGGTACGACGATTGTTCTAACCACGCACTATCTGGAAGAAGCGCAAGAGCTGTGTGATCAGATCGGCATTATTCATCAGGGTACGTTGGTTGCGTGTGAGCCTACGGAGAAGCTGATTGCATCGTTCGACAGCAAGACCCTGGTGGTTACGCCCGAAAGAACACTGACGACCCTGCCCACCCTTGCGGGATTTGACATTGAACAACGCGGTGACGGGCGACTTGCCATTCCCTATCAGCCCAGCAAAGGCGAAGTGGGCGACATCCTCGCGCAACTCTCGGCCGCCGGGATCAGCGTGCAAGACCTGTCCACAGTTGAACCTGACCTGGAAGACGTATTCCTGGATTTGACGTATCGCGCGTCTTGAATGCGATTAGTTTTCAAACGAACACTGGACTCGTAATAAGTCTTAACGCCACGACAAGCCGTTTAGATGAATGCTACCGTTACTGACAGGCAAGGCATTCATCATAATCTGTGCGGGCGGCTGCGGCGGCTTCTAGGTTTGCCTGGATATCGTCCGTGCTCACCTTTTTTTCGCCGCCGGCGAAGGATGTACGTTGCACTGATTTTGAGCGGCAATAATAAAGACTTTTCACGCCTTTTTCCCATGCGGTCCAATGGAGCATGTGGAGGTCCCATTTGTCGATATCGCCGGGTAGGAAGACGTTGACCGATTGACCCTGACAGATGAAGGGCGACCGATCAGCGGCCAGCTCAACAACCCAGCGTTGATCAATCTCAAAGGCCGTCTTAAAAATCTCTTTTTCCTCGGCACTCAGGCAATCAAGATGTTGGATGCTGCCTTCATTCTCCAGGATTGAGGTCCACACATCGTCCGTATTCATTACTTTTTCAGCCAGGAGATTTTCCAGCGCCTTGTTCTTTACCGTGAAGGACCCCGATAACGTCTTATGGGTGTAGACATTTGCCGGGATCGGTTCGATGCACGGGCTTGCGCCGCCGCAGATGATGGAGATTGATGCTGTCGGAGCAATCGCCAGCTTGTGGGAGAAACGTTGCTTGATCCCAACCTCTTCAGCATCGGGGCAGGCACCGCGCTCTTCGGCCAGTTTAACCGATGCGGCGTCGGCGCCCATGCGGATATGTTTGAACAGACGCATGTTCCATGATTTCGCCATGGCGCTTTCAAACGGAATATTTTTCGATTGCAAGAACGAATGAAAACCCATCAGGCCTAACCCTACCGACCGCTCACGCGAGGCGGAGTAGACAGCCTTCGCCATGGAGGCGGGGGCGGTATCAATAAACTCCTGCAGTACATTATCGAGAAAGCGCATCACGTCTTCCACAAAACGCCGGTCATCTTTCCACTCGTCATATTTTTCTGCGTTGATGGAGGACAGGCAACATACCGCCGTGCGGTCTTCCCCGCGATGGTCTTGACCCGTGTGCAGCATAATTTCGGAACACAGATTAGATGTGGAGACCTTCAGACCAAGATCACGCTGGTGCTTGGCCATTTGGCGATTGACGGTATCTGAGAACAGGAGATAGGGCTCACCCGTCTGTAGACGGATTTCCAGGATTTTTTGCCAGAGCTTACGCGCGTTGATGGTGCGGATCACCTCACCATTTTTTGGGCTTTTAAGCCCAAACTCCGCATCATCCATCACGGCCTGCATAAACTCATCGGTCACATTGATACCGTGATGCAGGTTGAGTGACTTGCGGTTGAAATCGCCCGAGGGTTTTCTGATCTCCAGAAATTCTTCAATTTCCGGGTGGTGGATATCAAGATAGCAAGCCGCCGAACCGCGGCGCAGAGAGCCCTGGGAAATTGCCAGGGTCAGGGAGTCCATCACCCGGATAAACGGAATAATGCCCGATGTGGCGCCGGCGCCTTTTACCTTTTCACCGATGGAGCGCACATTGCCCCAATAGGTGCCGATGCCGCCGCCATTGGAGGCAAGGGCAACATTTTCATTCCATGTACCCACAATACCATCAAGGCTATCACTGACCCCATTCAGGAAACAGGAAATCGGCAGGCCGCGTTTGGCCCCGCCATTGGAAAGAACCGGTGTCGCCGGCATGAACCAGAGCCGCGAAATATAATCATAAATACGTTGGGCATGGTCGGCATCGTCGGCGTAAGTGCGCGCCACGCGGGCAAACATATCCTGAAACGACTCGCCCTCCAGCAAGTAGCGATCTTCCATGGTGGTTTTGCCAAAATCAGTCAGCAACGCATCGCGGGTGTGATCGATCTTAATCTCCCGCACCACTTTTAGGTCGGGCTTGCCATCAGTGTTCTGACGGTGGAGGCCGACGGCCGCCCCTTCGGCGCGCCCGCGCTGCGGAGTCTGGTCCGACGTTTCGCCATGGGCTTGTTTTTGTGCCGCTTCCATCAATGTCATGATTTACCCTGTTCTCGTTTATGCCTTTTGGTTAGGCGTTGGCTGTTCGCTCTGTGGGTGAGCATGGACACAACGCCCTCACCCGTTTCGCCCCATCCGCCACCGTGACCCGGGGGCCGCAAAATCCCTGGCCTTGCAGCGCGATCAGGCGGCGCAAAGGCTGGAGGCGAGCGTCGGTTTTGCTTGATGAACGACGCTGTGGCGATGGAGGTCGAAAGGAAGCCAGCACCCTCGCTGACACAACATATAGTGATCGACACCACCCACATCGTCAATATGAAGTTGTTACCGGGTTGTCATTTTTTTGCTAACAGGTTCTTAACAGGGCGCACCTTGTGCTCAAAAAGAGTTAACGCCAAACACCCGATCAGCACATCTTACGGTTTCGTTTCGGGGGCGATTTTCGACTCCCTTGCCCGAAATATTTTTGCATTTCGTGGACCGCCGACGGCTTTTATGGGCCCTGTCGGCAGCACAAGGCCGGCCCAGTTACCAGAATAATCGCCGGCGCGAGGTCTTCGGCGTTGCCTTAGGGCGACCGGCCGGCGAATCACCGTCCCGTAAAAAAGCCTTTGGGCTGGCCGCGAAGTCTGTCTCCACGAAAACAGGCTTTTCATGGGTTGGCTGCCAGGTTTCGGTTGGCGCGGCCTTACGCTGTTTAGTAGCGGGACCACTGGCGTGATGATCAGCGTTGGTTGATGACGACTTTTGGGGTTTGGCGGCGGTTTTCTCCAACGCAGCGGCGCGCGAGCGGGTTACCGTCATCGCGTCATCAACCCGCCGGATAATATCATCGAGACGCGGACCATTATTGGCCAGATAGGCACTGCGCAAACCGTCCAGCGCCGCCTCCACCGCCCGGTCCTGATCGCGAAGATTAAAGCCGGACAGCACCGCACTCAACAAACCAGCGAGCGCGTAAATGCTGGCCCCGCCCACCAGCAGCATAAAGAAGACCGTATAGCGCATAATATCGGGCGTCGGCCCGGTCTGTACACCGCGCTCAGCAAAGCCCAGCCAGCCCATCAAAAGCCCCAACGCCACACCGCCAGCAAAGACGAAGAGCGTCGCGGGCTCCGCGCGGCCCGACAGATATTGCTTTAGATCAGCCATAGACTGCCGATGATTTTCAGGCACCAGAAAGGACAGTTCTTTGAAGAACATTTGGACTTCAAAAACCTTATGCTGGGCCGTGGTCAGTGCTTGAAGGTCGTTCGAAAGCCCCTGGCCGTGCTGGATTTTTTGGGTCAGCTGCGCCACATCGGTATCTAGCGCACGGGCCTGCGCCGCGATGTCAGCGCCCAATCGGTCGGCGCGGCGTTTGACCGGCCGGCGATCATCGGGCTGCCCTTTGAAATAGAGCCACAACGCAGCCCCCACAAACAGCCCCGCAGCGCCAACCATAAGGAAAACCTGTGCCAAGGGTGCAGCATCACTGGCGGGCAACCAGGCCAGAAAACTACCCGGTGCATTGAGGCCGACGCCCGGGCCCTGTCCCGATTTGATTGCCAGCAGCCCGGCTGTGACGAGCCAAACGAGCGCAATAAAAATCCGGCCTTCCTGACCCAGGAGTTGCGCGCGGGTGGCCACATCGCGGCTAATGGCGTTTGCCAATTGGCGCTTTTCAAAGGCCAGATTATCCTGCCGATCCCGGGCAGCGCTGCTGGCTGTGTCCAGCGCGGTACCAAGCCCGGTTTGCGCCCCATCAAAATGGGCCGCAACCAATGGCTGTTCGCCTCCCCGCACAACGCCGGTGCCACCAGAAGTATTTGGAGAAATCTCAGGAGAAGTGTCAGGTACGGCCCCCGAAGCGTCGCGCCGAACGGCGTTTGATCCTTGCCCTACTTTCGCGTTTGCCGTGCCTAGCCGTGTCTTTGCCCACACCATGTTCAGTCCCCAAAACAATCTGCCCACACTTGTTAGTCATGAATATGACATCTGCGGGCCGGTAAAGCTTAACACGCAAAGCGCCCGCTTGAAAAAAAGATGCGGCAAAATCAGTGGCGTCCAGGGTCACAAAGACGACGCCTATTCCGGTGATACCGCTTGTTTCACTGCCGAAACACTCTCGTTCAGAACTGCCATTTCACGCAGAAGGGCATCGCGCATCTTTCGGGTACGCTCGCGCATTTTGGCTGTTGTACTGTCGATCGTCCCGGCCCATTTTTCGAACTCATCGAGATAGCCAACCTGTTTTTCAACCGCCAGAAGCGCTTTTTCGATGGTGGCAAAGTCCGCCGATTGATCAGCCAGCTGCGCGGCACCCTGGACCAGCAATGCTGTGGCAAGGGACAGGCCAGCATCTAGCACAAGGTCGCTGCCCGCATCATCGGCATCCCAAATCAAAAACACATCCTGACCCACGCGGCTGAGCCGCCCAAGCCCGGCGGGCGCTGACCGCGCCGAATAGACAAACACCCCAACGCCAGCATCACGGTTTTTGCGCGCCTCCTCAATCTCGGCACGGGCCGCCGCCATGTCCAGGGCTTTATTCTGTTTCGCCTCCACAACGATCCGGGCGCCAGCGACCGCATGGTCAGGCCCCAGCTCAATGACCATATCCCCTTTTTTGCAATTGCGGATGCGCCCGGTGGCGTTACCCGTTGCCGTAACAAGATCACCGCGCCCCTGAACCATGGCCCGCAATTGCGCGGCCAGCGCGTCCTCAAAGTCGAGCCCATGGGTTGTGGAGCGTAAACTTTCGGCCTTGCGGGCCGCCATCTCCCGCAATTGGGCAACCATATCGGTCTGAAAACCCTGCTGCGCCTTGGAAAGCTCGGTAATTTGCGCGGTCAATTCGCGGCGCATCCGGGCCAGCGCCGAGCCGTCCTTGTCCAGTGAAAACTCATCGGTAATCTGACGTTGCGACTGCTCAACGCGGCGCACCAGATTTGACAAGGCGCTGTCGCTTTTATCGAGGGAGAATTCAGCCACCGCCGCCTTGATCTGTTCCTCCAGCGACGCGCCGGTTGCATGATGTTTTTCGGCCAATTCCCGCAAGGTGCGCGATAGCGCCCCGGCCGGATTATCCAACGAGAACTCCCGCAGAATGGCCTCCTTTTGGGTGGCTACGGCGCTGTCCACCGATTTCGCAAGATTAGCTGCCAGACCTTTTTCCGAGAACGGATCAAGAAGGGCAAGGAGCGGTGAGTTTTGCGCTTGCAGAGTTTGCGCAAGGACAGAGCCATCGCCGCCAATCTGCGCGCGGATGACACGCTCAATATCCCCGCCCTCCTGCACCAGCTTTTCAACCCGCTGGGTCAACGCCCCTGACTTGGGATCAAAATAATCACCAAGCGCGCGGGCCACATCGGCAACCAGACTTTCGCGGTGACCGGAAAGCGCTGTGCCCAGACTTTCCAGCAGACGGTCGCCCTCCCGGCGGATATTGGCTGCATCAATATTGCTGCCAGCCTGTTGCAAGGCGATGACGCCAATTTTTAAGGCCGCCAGCGCGTACTGGTCACGTCCACGCCCCGGCGCTTTTTTGCGCAGGATGTCGGCGATTTGCGCATCCTCCACAAACAAATTGAGACTGACCCCGCCGTCTTCAGCGCCTGTCTGACCCTGGAACGGCGCCGTACTAGCGCCCCCCTCGCCGCTCGCATCCTCAGGTGCGGTGGTGTCCGCGGCGCCAGAATCGGCGGTTATGTCGACCCGGGTCGTTTCAAACATGGTAAGAACCCTTTCCTCGAAAGCGTAATGGCGATAGAACAAAATAGCAACAAAAATAACGGCGACGCAGGCGTTAACCTTTGTTTGCTAGCCCTGTGAAGACAATGATGTGGTGATTCGATGGTTCTTATGGCCAAAGCCCGGTCACACCGGGATGGGGGGCGCAGTAGCTTTTTTGCCGCACGCCGGGCGCGGGGGTGGATCTATTGCCTGGTTAACCCATCTTTGCCGGGGCTCGTCAAAATTGGCTTTACCACCGGGCCGGTGGAGACCCGAATGGCGCAACTTGACGGAACCGCCACACCCGAGCCTTTTCGCCTGATGGGAAAATGGCGCAGCGCCAATGTGGCGGTTGACGAGCGGCGTATCCACCGGGCGCTGGCGAAATACCGTGTACGGCACAATCGCGAGTTTTTTGCCCTTGAGGGAAAAGATGCCCGGCACAAAATCAGTTCTATTCTCGACCGGCCGACCCACGCGGCGCGGGCAAGACGCCAGCGTAACGGGTTGGCGCAAGCCTTTTTATTTGTCCTCGCCCTGGTCAACCTGATCTGGCTGTGGGTATAGCTAACGGGTTGATAATGGCCCGGACATACCTGGCGCCGTTACACACGCAGCTTTGTGCATTGACCACCTTGAAGGGCGGCCATACCGTCGGCATCTAGCTGTCAATTTTAACGGGACGTGAATTATGCCGGGTACAAACGGAAATGACTTTTTCATGGGCATGGAAATTGCCGATTTTTTTCTGGGCCTCGCCGGGCGCGATACACTAATTGGGAATGGAGGTGACGATACCCTGAACGGGGGCGCGGGCGCAGACAGCCTCGACGGTGGAGACGGCAATGATCTTCTAACCGCGGGTAACTCTGCCGATACGGTTCTAGGCGGCGCGGGCAATGACACGCTGAACGGTCAGGCCGGTGACGACAGCCTGATCGGCGCTGCGGGAAACGATTCCATCGTCGGCGCCAGCGGGCGTGATTTTCTCGACGGCGGGTCCGGCAATGATGATCTGCGTGGCGGCACGGGCGCCGATACGTTATTTGGCCGGGCGGGTAATGATCGGTTGACCGGCGGTAATCTCGGCGACCTGCTCGACGGCGGAGACGGGAATGACCGGCTGGTTGCTTTGGCCGGGGACGACACAGCTCAGGGCGGGCTCGGCCGTGACACAATATTTGGCTTTAGCGGCAACGATCTCCTGAGCGGCGGCGACGATAATGATGTTTTGGGCGGCGGATCGGGGGCGGATACGCTGTTTGGGGGCACCGGCGATGACCAATTGACGGGCGGCGGCGATGGCGACCTATTGCGGGGTGAAATGGGCAATGACCGGCTTATGGGCCTCATCGGAGACGACACGCTAAACGGTGACGAAGGCAACGATACCCTAATCGGTGGAACCGGTGACGATCAACTTCGCGGCGGTGCGGGACAGGATGTCTTTATCTTTGCCAATGATTTTGGGCGCAACACAATTACGGACCTGGCAACCAGCGGGTCGCAGGCTGATCTGATCGACCTGTCACAGGTGAGCGAGATTACCGATTTTGCCGACCTGATCGCCAATCACTTACAGGTTTTCAGTACCATCGATCCCGGCGGCGGCGTCTTTATGCAACTGGCGATCGTCGTTAATGAAGACCGCATTTTTCTCGATAATGTCAGCCAAAGCGATTTGTCTGCGGATGATTTCATTTTTTGAGAAAAAACGCAAGGTCATGTTCGTTTCAATCGCAGCTGACAATCATCCTTCGAGACGACCGCTGACGCGCGCGCCTCAAAATGAAGAGCCTGTTGTTTTCACCGGAAACCTTATCCTGAGGAGCCCAAAGAGCGTCGCGAAGGACAGCTTGAAGCAAGCGGGTTTTCGATTTGATGTGAATCGAAAGTGCTTTATGCGCCATGCCCTTAACTGGTCCTACTCGGCACAATCATCACATGATGATCAATTGATCCTCGCAATATTATTGTCCGCATCGCGATCAATCAATTTCACATAGGGATCAATGCCCATATGGGTTGGCCGCTGATCAACCGTGATGGTGATCGCCTGTTCATCCGCTGATAGCGTGTGTTTTTCCAGATAAAGGACATCACTTGCCTCAAAATCACTATCGGCAGGGCTTTTTAAGAAAACACCAATATCGATGGGAATAGTAATCGGCGCGGCGGTCTCTTCACCCACACCGTCGGCATAGAATTTTTTCGCGTCATAGGTGAGCGTCACGTCAAAGCGTTTATCGGCGCGTTCGGTCACGTCAACGGTTTCGGCTTTGAGGTCATAAAGCGTAATTTTTTCAAATAGATCGGTGATCAGACCATCGTGGGCAGGGCCCGCCTCCTCCCGCAAAATCGTGAGAAAATCAGCGGAGGTGGCATAGGGATCAGACTTGAACCCCCGCAAGGCAATCAACCGCTGGAGAGCGCGGTTCACCACCGCTTCACCCACATAGTCCTTCAGGGCATACATCACGAGAGAACCCTTGCGATAGTGAATATAGCCCTGATTTTCCACCCGGTAGAGCGGTAACTCCTCGATACGCTCGGTGCCGCGTGCGGAGAGATACCGATCCAGCTCCATGGTGAGGAAGTCACGCACATGCTCGGCGCCAAACTCTTTTTCCACGGCCATAAAGGCCGAATACTGAGCAAATGTTTCAACCAGCATTGCACCGCCTTGCACATTCGCACCCATCACCTGATGGGCCCACCATTGGTGCGCAACCTCGTGGGCGGTCACATAAAACGTTGAATCAACTTTATCGGGATCGGAGTTATCGGCGATAAACCCAATCCGTTCGGAAAACGGCACCGTGTTGGGAAACGACTGGGCGAAAGTGCGATAGGGAAATTCCAAAATCCGCATCTGGCGATATTGGAATGGGCTAAAATTTTCCGTGAAATAATCGAAAGACTTTTTCGTCGCGTCGATCATTCGGTCAACATTGAAGTCGTGGGGCGCGTGGTAAAATATCTGGATCGCCACATCGTTCCATTTATCTTCCCGCACCGCATAGCGCGCCGATTGGAAAGAGAAGAAATTCAGGATCGGCACATCCATCTTATAGGAAAAATACCGTCGGCCATTGTCGCGCCATTCGCGTTCCAGATAGCCGGGTGCAATGGCTGTCTGATCCTCATCTGTGCTGAGCGTTGCCTCAAACGTAACAAAGTCAGAATCGCCGCGCAGATAGCTTTGGGTATGGTAGCGCGTATCCTCCAGCTTGGGCATCCGGTCGATTTCATCAAGATCATATTTCCGCCGTGTATTCCGGTCTGTGAGAAGACGACCGCGCTGGAAACCAATCGCCGGCATAATGTCGAGATTGTTGATAAAGGTGCCGTTCTCCACAACGGTGACCCCATTGCCGCTATTGCGGAACCCCTCATAAGCAAGCCGGGTTGTAAAGTTCAGGGTACGGCGTTCGCCGGGCGCCATGGCCGTTGCCAGATCGTAGAAATAAACCTTATGCAGATCATCACGCTGGGTGATTGAGCCGCCGGCCAGTGATTGCGACACAACCTCAAGACCGGAATCATATTCCACATGGACGCGGGATATGGGCGCGTCGGTCTTGTTTTCCAGAACGTAAGAACCGGTCACATCAACGCGGCGCGTCTTGGGATAGATATCAACATTGGTGGAAACGGCTGTGATCTTCGGCTGCGGCACTTCATCAAGCGCCACGTAGAGGGTCTCATACTCTACCGCGTGCTTCTCCTCATCCTTGGAGGTTTGGTATTCATTGATGATGTTGGTGTTGTAGAAAATATAACCCCCGGTAACGATGGCGCCCACGGCGCTTACCCCCATCAGGGCAAACGAGCCCGCACCAAGACTGGCGCCAAGACCGCCAAGCCGCTTGCCAAGGCCCGTTAAGGTGCCGCGGGACCAGAGCCCGTAGGACAACACGAGAAGAATAATCGCCACAAATGTCCAATAGACATTAAAGATCGTCCTGATACCGAGGAAGTGGCCATAACCATTCATGTCGGAATAGCCGCCGCCCGGGGTCTGCGCATATTGATAGAGGTTGTGCTCGAACCCGAGATTACCCAGCGTCAAGATACCGATATAAAAAACCAGCATCGCCAGCAGGCCCAGATAGCGATTGTTAAACAGAACCTGAAAGAACACCGCCAAAATTGCTGTCAGAACGAGGGGCCAGCCGGTTATATAAAGTAGCCGAACAAGATATTGGCCCCATTCAATTTGCGTTGAGCTGGCGACCATCTGATAACCCGCGCCCAACAGGGCCGAAAAGACGAACAACACAACAACAACGAGCGCAATGGCGAGGACTTTTGGAAAGATAAAGGCCCAGCCCGGCGTTGGCGCAGATTCCACAATCTCTTGCATTTTTGCACCATGGTCCCGCCACACAAGGTCGGCGGCGTAAAAGATCACCACCACAAAAGGTACAAAACCAAAGCCGCTGATGATGGCGCTGATCATATTTTGGGTCACCGGTAGGACAGGCGTACCGAAAATCTGTTCCGTATTCAGAATATTAATGAGAGCGAGGCTTAGACCCAGCGCGATCAAAACCCAGAAGGTGATTGAAAAAAAGATCGCCCGCACCTCAAAACGCGTCCGCGCCAGAAATTGCTGCCGGGCTGTTCGGCTGCTGGCAAAGTTACGCGTGACGGTGGGGAGAACAACACGAGTCGGCAAAAAGCGTTGGGGCCGTGTGGTTCGGCTATCTTTGACTTTCCCGGCGCGCTTACCGGTTTTGCGAAAAGAGAAGGTGAGAAAATTCACCACCAAGAGGAGGACGCCGAGACCAAACCAGATCATCCGGTTCAGGAGGAACAATCCCTCCAGCGGCACAAGCCGGGTATTGCGCTCAAAGGCTGTCCAGTTGCGGGTTGCCTCGCCCCAGGCTGCACCGCCCAGGGGATCGCTAAGCGCTGCCAAGGACCGAAATTCTGGTTTGTCCAAAAGACTTTGAGAGACGAGGTAAAAAACGAAAAAGCCAACAAGCCCAATATAGGTCGCCAAAGTGGAGCGGCTCAGATTGGCGATCACAAACATCAGCATCCCAACAAAAAGCATATTGGGCAGGCCAATCACCAAGAGCGCATAGAGATAATCACCCGGCCGAAACGGCCCCAAGGTTTCAGGATCAAGCCACGGCATCATGCTGCCCACCATCAGGCCAAGGGGTATGCTGGCGAAGGCGAGCATCACCACCGTAAACGCGCCGGTGAAGCGGCCCAGCATATAGTCGCCTTTTTTCACCGGCGTAGAATAGAGGATGCCGTCCATCTTGCTGGCGCTATCGCGCAGGACGCTGTTTGATAAGAAAACCGTGGGGATAATAATCGCAAACAAAGACAGGATCATGGTCGCGAAGGTAATGGCAAAGGGCGCGTTTGCGTTCACATTACCGCCGCTGCCAATTTGTACCTCATCGAGCGAAACCGCCGCAAAGCTGAACAAAAAGAACAACAAGAAAATGATGATAAAGCCAGGTGATGCGATCTGGTAGCGGGTCTCAAAGCCCGCGATTTTGCCCAACATAATATTCGTACACCCTCTTTATCGAACGGCGATCAGGCGATCGCCCCCTCACGCCTCAGCGCCAGACCCTACGCCGCTTGTGTGGCTGGGCGATCGTCGCCGGAGAAAATCTTGCGGAAATAGACATCTTCGAGGTCTGCAGTCACGCGCTCAAAGCCGCTGCCGGGGTCTTCCTCCGCATAGATACGGATCACCGTGTTGCCCATGATCAAGCGCGCCGACAGGAGATTGAATTTCGCCTGATAGGTCTCAATCTCGTCCTTATTGATTGTCTTCTGCCAGACCTTGCCCTCCATCTCCGCGATCAGATCGCTGGGGGCCCCGCGGCTAACAATGGTGCCTTTGGCGATAATCGCCATATTGGCGCACAGGTCAGCCACATCCGAAACAATATGGGTGGAGAGCAACACCACAACATTCTCCCCGATTTCCGACAGAAGATTGTGGAAACGATTGCGCTCCTCGGGGTCGAGACCGGCCGTTGGCTCATCAACAATAATCAATTGCGGATTACCGATGAGCGCTTGTGCCACGCCAAAGCGCTGACGCATGCCGCCGGAAAATCCCGCCAGCGATTTCTTACGCACATCATAAAGGTTCACCTGGCGCAATAACTCGGCAACCAATTCCTTGCGTTCGCGCCCGTTGGTGACGCCCTTAAGCACCGCGAGATGGTCCAGCATCGCCTGGGCCGATATGCGCGGATAGACGCCAAAATCCTGCGGCAAATACCCAAGGACCTGACGGAGGGCATCGGGCTCCTTCAACACATCAACAGCACCAAACTGAATGGCCCCGGTTGTTGGTTTTTGCAGCGCCGCCAGACAACGCATGAGCGTTGATTTGCCGGCGCCATTTGGGCCCAGCAAACCAAACATGCCCTTTGGCACATCAAGCGCAATGCCGCCAAGGGCCCGCACCCCGTTTGGATAGGTGTGTGATAGATTTGATATATGTAACATCAGCGCCCCTCGCCGTCGTTTGTGTGATCAAGGTCGAGATATGAAGGGCCTATGTCAATGAACGGAAAGGATTTTCGCGGTCGGAACGGGTGAAAATGCGACAAAGCGTTATGCTGGGCTATGGCGGGGTTATGGCGATCCCGGTGCACCGGCTTTCTGGGCATACATCCAGCCGAGACTGGCAAGGGCCGGTATTTGCGCAGCAATATTTGTGGATTGATCAGAGGACGCATTGCCTTGCAGCCCGCGTTTATAAACCCCTTGGGCAATCGCCGCGAGACGGAACATGTTATAAGCGAAACAGAAATTCACTGCCGCGGGGTTGGAGAGCAAGTCCGCCCGCCCGGTCCGCTGGCAATATCGATCCGTCATCGCCTCGATGGTGGGGATGCCGATGGCCCCGAGATCAAGCCCGCTTAACCCGCCGCGCACCGAGGTGGGAAAATTCCATGTCATCAGAAAATACGTAAAATCCGCAAGCGGATGACCGAGGGTCGATAATTCCCAATCGAGCACCGCCAGAATTTTTGGCTTTGTCGGATGGACAATCAGATTGTCGAGGCGAAAATCACCATGGACGATCACCGTTTCGTCGCCTGCCGGCACATGGTGCGGCAACCATTTGATCAGATGATCCATGGCGTCGATCTGGTCGGTCTCGCTCTCCTTATACTGACCAGACCAGCGAGAAATCTGCCGCGAAAAATACGCTCCATGTTTCCCATAATCGGTCAGCTGCGCGGCCTCAATATTGGTGGTGTGCAGATCAGCGATAGTGTCGGCCATGGAAAGATAAAGCGCTGTGCGGTCCGGTTTTGAAAGCTGCGGGGTAGTGGCGTCCCAGAAAATCCGCCCGTCCACATGCTCCATGACAAAGAATGGCGTTCCGACAATCGTTTCATCCTCACACAGAAGATAGGTTTGCGGCACCGGATAGTTCTGCCGCCCCAAAGCGGTCATGACGCGATATTCGCGGTCAACCGCATGGGCCGATTTCAACAGCTTACCCGGCGGCTTACGACGCAGCACATAAGACCGGCCCGGCGTTTCCAGCAAATAGGTGGGATTGGACTGGCCGCCCTTGAATTTTTTAACCGTGAGCGGTCCGGAAAAACCAGAGAGCGTGTCGGCCAAATATGCGCCGAGCCTTGCCTCATCAAACTTCAGATGATCCGGCGTCTCACCGGTGCCGCTGAAGGTGGCGTCCGCTGTTTCGGTCATAGAGCTCCTCGCGCTGTCTTTCGCATTCTTCGTGGGCATCATGGCGAGGTCATTGCGGGGAATAAAGAAAAACGCGCACATGAATTGATCCATGTGCGCGTTTTCTATGGTCGCCCAAAGGCAGCGCCCGGGCGCTTACAAATCGGTGAGCGCCTTGACCTCAACGGTCCCGATACCGGCAGCGCGGATCTCATCCTCGATTTTTTCAGCATCTCCAATAATTACCCAGATCAACTGATCCGGACGCAGCACTTGCGCGGCGGCCTCACTAATCTGCGGCACGTCGAGGGCCCGGTATTTCTCGGGCAATGTTGCCGGGTAATTTGTTGGCCGGTTAAACCGGGCCGATGACAATAACGAGCCGAGTACTGATCCGGATGTCTCAAATTGCCCCGGCAGGGACCGCACATTATCAAGTTTTACCCGCTCCAACTCTTCTGCCGACGCCGGCCGGTCACCAAAGAAGTCAGCAAACTCCTTTTTGATTTCCGCAATCGACGCACCGGTTTTATCCGTTTGCACCGGCGCCAAAAGAACGAAGGGCCGTTGACCCTTTGCCCCCACCAAAACGGTGCGCGCGCCATAGGACCAGCCTTTGTCTTCGCGCAAATTGGTATTCATCCGCGAATTGAAGGACCCGCCAACAATTTCGTTCATGGCCGAGATGGCAATATTGTTATCAACGCCGGTGGGCGGTGCCACATGGCCGGCAAGGATAAATGATTGCGGGGAACCCGGACGATCCACCAACACAACGCGCGGCCCATCGGGCAGATCAACATTGGCAATATTTTTGGTGGGCTTTTCACCAGAGGCCCGCCAACTGCCAAAACTACGCTCCAGCAAGGGCTTAATGTCCGCCATGGTTGTGTCACCAACAACAAAGATGGTGCCATTATCAGGGCGCATCCATTGATCTTTAAAGCCCACAAGCTCGTCGCGGCTGATTGAGGCCACCGCCGCCTCATCGCCGGAGCCGGTGAGCGGGATGCCGTAGGCATGCCCCTCCCCGAACATCAAAGGCGGCAGAAGCCGCAAGGCGATGGCGGTGGGGTTGGCTTTTTCCTGGCCAATACCCGCCAGTAATTGTTTGCGGGTGCGTTCGATGGCATCAGCCTCAAAGGTTGGCTTACGGATCATGTCAGAAAGCAGCGACAAGGACGGCGCCAGATTATTTTTCAGCGCCGACAACCGCACGGTCGTGGTATCAAGATTTGACCCGGCAGAAATTGTCGAGCCCAACGCTTCTAACGCTGCACTAAAGCCCAGCGCATCAAGCCGGCCCGCGCCTTCCTCCAGCATGCTGGTGGTGAAATTTGCCAGACCCAATTTGCCACCCGCATCGGCTGCATAGCCCGCGTCAAACTGGACCGCCACATTGACAACTGGAATGGTATCACGCCGCGCCAGCACAACGTTCATCCCATTGGCGAGTGTTGCTTCTTCAATCGCCGGGAACGAAAGCGCCGTCTCCCCGGTGACGGCTGGCATGCCCGTGGTACGGTCCACACCGGCGCTGCTCGTCTTATAATCAGCAAACGGCACATAGGTGATCTGGTGATAATTATCGCCAAGCCAGGCTCTTGAGGCTGCCAGCACTTTTGCTGGTGTTGCCTTGCCAAGAAGGTCAAGTTCTTTTTTGAAAAAGCCAGGATCGCCGGCGTAAAGCTCACCCTGCGCGAGGGTCACCGCCTTCCCGCCGAAACCGCCAACCTGTTCCAAACCGCGAATGGTACTGGCGATTGTCTTGGTGGAGACAAGTGCAACCTCCTCCCGGGTGGGGCCGTCTTGAAGAAAGTCAGCCAGCACCGCATCGATCGCGGCCTCGGCTGTAGCCACATCTTCGCCGGGCTTGATGTCAACAAAAACACCAAAGATGGAAGCCATCTGGAGTTCAAGACTGAAAACGGCGGCGTCGGTTGCAATCTCCTTGTCATAGACAAGGTCTTTATACAGACGAGAATTTTTACCATCGCCCAGAATGTTTGCCGCGATAAACAAGTCGTTGGAAACGGGGTCAGTATCTTGCGGCACCGCCCAAACGCGATAGATACGTGATTGGGGAACCTGATCTTGGACAATCTGTTTGGTCGGCGCGTTACGGCGCGGTACCCAGCTATCGAATTTCTCAACCGGTGGGCCCGCTTCAATATCCCCGAAATAGGTATTCATCTTTTCGCGGGCGGTTGCCACGTCAATATCCCCGGCCAGAACAACAACAGCATTGGACGGACCATAATAGGCCTCAAACCAGGCCTTCACATCCTCAAGGGAGGCCGCGTTCAGATCATCCATTGATCCAATGACGGAGTGTGAATAGGGGTGACCCGGCGGAAATAGATTTTCCAAGACGTAATCAAATACCCGGCCATAGGGCGCATTTTCACCCTGGCGTTTTTCGTTCTGTACGACGCCGCGCTGTTCGTCGAGTTTGTCTTGCGTGACTGCACCGATGAAGTGACCCATACGGTCAGACTCAAGCCATAAAATTCGGTCAAGCGCCGGGGTGGGGACCGTTTGGAAATAGTTTGTACGGTCCGTATTTGTGGTGCCGTTCAAACCGGTGGCGCCGATTTCCTGCAACGGTTTGAACCATTCATCGTCAAAGTTTTCCGACCCGTTGAACATCAAATGTTCAAACAGATGCGCAAAGCCCGTTTGCCCTTCCGGCTCATCTTTTGATCCGACTTTGTACCAGACCGAAACCGCCACAACGGGCGCTTTGCGATCCTCATGCACGATCACGGTCAAACCATTGTCGAGAGAAAACTTCTCATACGGAATATCGACGCTGGCCGCGGGCGGGGCGCTGGCCCCACGGCGGCGCGATTGCGCCTCTGCTGGTGCGAGCACACTTGCGGAAATCAACCCCGCCAGCAAAATGCCGGAGGCGGTCTTCAGCCATGGCGATGTTTTCATGGTCATAACCCCTAATTCTGTTCAGATGCCCCACATGATGTGAGGTCAGCACTTATCTGCGGCGCCCTAAGCACCGCAGTTGAAGAGGAAAATAACAGGAATTGCCGGGAGGAAAAGTCCGCCCGAGGGCGCGTGTGGACAGCTTATCGCACCATCCACACACGTCACCGTTTTTCTCGGGCAGTCGGTCGTCTCGTCGCCGCAACCGGGGCCTAATTCAGTGCCGGCTTGCGGTAGGCATCGTCATGGATCGCTAGCGCGGAGCGCGCTTGGCGAGGATGCGTTGTAAAGTCCGCCGGTGCATGCCAAGACGCCGGGCCGTTTCGGAAACATTATGCCCGCATAATTCGTACACGCGCTGGATATGCTCCCAGCGTACCCGGTCGGCGGACATGGGATTTTCCGGCGGATCCGGGCGCTCCCCCGGTTTGGCGAGCAATGCTTTTTCGATATCGTTTGCATCGGCGGGCTTGGGCAAATAGTCGAGCGCGCCAGCCTTTACCGCCGCCACAGCCGTGGCAATATTGCCGTACCCGGTGAGCATCACCACGCGGCAATCACCCCGCGCGTCATGGATGGTTTTCACAATTTCAAGGCCATCGCCGTCGCCAAGGCGCAAATCAAGCACCGCAAAGGCTGGTGCTTTTTCCTTCACCAGCGTTTGCGCCTCGCGCACGCCCGCCGCGAGCATCGGCGTAAAGCCACGCTTTTCCATGGCGCGCCCAAGCCGCAAGCGAAAGGGCTCGTCATCATCAACAATCAACACCGTGGCATCGGCAGGCAAAGGCAAAAGATCGCCATCGCCCATGGCGGCGTCAACGGGGGTGTGATCCGAAGGGGGGGCGCTGGTCACCGCGCCGAGGGAAGATGTCATTGTATTTCCTAGCCTGTTTTACGCCCAAGATGATGCTTGGCATCATCCTGAATTCCTTGTCCTTCCAACCGGTCTACGCTGCATGTCGGGCCCGCCTGATTGCCCGAGCCGTCGGGTCAGTTAAGACGCAAGGTTTAACGTTTCGGGTCCGGAAAAAGCAGGTTATCGTCTGGCCATTGCACCCGAACCTGAGCGCCACGCGTCGTCCCTGACCGTTCGGTGTCGCGGTTGCCAAAAACCACAGTGCCGCCGGTATGTTCGAGCAAGGTCTTGGCGATAAAGAAACCAAGACCAAGCCCCGTATGCTTTCGTGTACGCAATGGGGCAGCTTTCGGATTGATGTAGGGCTCGCCAAGCCGCGCGAGGATATCTGCCGAGAAACCGGGTCCATCATCGTCGACGGTCACGGTGATCAACCCGTCTTTATGGGCGCCGCTCACCTGCACCTGGCTGATAGCAAAGCCGACAGCGTTTTCGATAATATTGCGCAGGCCATAGATAATCTCTGGACGGCGCAACAGGTCCGGCGGCTCACGGTGCGCGCCGGCTTCATCCGCAGCGGAAACAATAATGTCGATTGTTGGCCCTTCGCCCAGGGCCTCCAAAAACGGGCCCGCCGCTTCTTTAAGAGCATGGTCGAGGCGGATACGATCATGCATGGCATCGCCCTCATCCCCGCGGCTCGACAACCGGCCAAGAATGTCACGGCACCGGCGAGCCTGACTAATAAGGAGGCGGGAATCTTCACGTAGCGCTTCAGGATCAAGGGTTGTCGGCGGGCCGTCCAGATCTTCCGCCATCTCCTGAGCCGTCACTTGAATGGTGGCGAGCGGGGTACCCAATTCGTGCGCCGCTGCAGCAGCCAACCCCCCCAATGCTGAGAGGCGTTCTTCGCGGGACAAGACCATCTGCGTTGCCGTCAGGGCACTGCGCATCCGCGCAGCTTCCACCGCGATGCGGTGGGCATAAATCGCAAAGAACACAACCGAAAACGACAGGGCGGTCCACACGCCAATCACATAGATTTTGGGGATCGAAAACGCGCCATAGACGGTCCAGGGCAACGGCATATGGAAAACCGCAAGGATCCCCAAACCAATGAGCGCAAGCACCCCCACAATGCCGGCCGGTCGCAACGGCAACACACTGGCCGCAATCGTCACCGGCGCAAGGATCAACACCGAAAAGGGGTTTTGCAAACCGCCGGTGCAAAACAACAGCGCGCAAAGCTGGGCAATATCAAAGGCGATATAGAGCCCGGATTCCCGGTCGGACAAAAAACGCTGCGGCGAAAAACGCAAAATGGTGAAAATATTCAGCCAGGCGCTGGCTGCAATTATGGTGAGACAGAGCCCCAACGGCACCTCAAACCCGAACCCAAAATGCACCGTGAGGATAGCGGCCGTCTGACCCACAACGGCTAGCCAGCGCAAGGTTGTGAGCGTGCGCAAGCGGATCGGCCCGCGCAACTGCCCAAGAAAGGCTGGACCTTGTATCGCCTCCACCAAGGGGCGCACCGGGATATCGCCCGGGCCCACGCTAACGCGCGCATCAGCGTCAAGATTGGGCGTGCTACTGCCCGAACCCTGGTCAGGGGTATCGCCGCCAATGACCATGGCCCAAACCCGATGAAGCATGGCGCGAACCCCGCCGCGCCCCTGGCCACGCAAAGCTGCTTCCCCCTCTGGCGAGGGCGAGGGCGAGGGCGCGGAAACGGGAGGGCCGGACGGTACATTCATAAAAGGAACCGGTTTTCGGGGGCCATGGCCTTGCCGCCTGAGCGCCAAGCCATTAGCTCCCGCTGGAGGGATAGCGGGCATCATGCTCAGTGCCGTTTTCAACGAGGGAACAACACTAACCATGCAGATACGCAACAAACCGTCTTTCTGGCTTGTCCTGGCGGGATTGATGATGACGATCACGATTGCCTGCTCCCAAGGCGATGATGCGGCCCGCCCTCAGGCGGTCACCAGCAGGATCGATTTGTCTGCGGCCTTTACAGGGACCTATGCCCTTACCGACATGCACGGCACGCCCACCACCCAAGATCGTTTCGCCGGCAAACCGACATTTATCTATTTTGGGTTTACCGCCTGCCCCGATGTGTGCCCGGCCGCGCTTGGCGTGATGAGCGTCATGCTTGATGAGCTTGGGGACGATGCCGAAAAGCTGCAGCCGCTGTTTATCGCCGTTGACCCGGCGCGCGACACACCAGAAGTCCTGCGCAGCTATCTCGGCTTTGACCCGCGGATCCTGGGCCTGACCGGCGATGCCGCCGCCATGGAGACAGCAAAAGACGCCTTTAAGGTTTATGCAAGCCGACAAGACTTGCCTGAATCGGCGCTGGGATACACCATCAACCACTCCAGCCTTTTTTATTTCGTAGACGAAACAGGCACCCCCAAATATGCCTTTAAGGACAATCTGACACCGCAAGCGCTGGCCGCTGAGATCAAACGCCTACTCTGATCCGCTATGCGCCGCGGCGGGTGATCACCACAAGCCCCTCTAAACGGGTCTGCCGCCCACCCGTCTTCACCCTCTATTATATTGCACTCGCGTAAGATCGGCCCTACCAGTAGAGCCCTATGGTGAGCACGGTGGACAGCGAGCTTTGTCAAACTGCGTTGGCGGTTTTACAGGCCTTGGTCTTAAGCTTTACCCGTACCGGGCAATCGCCTTTGCGTAAAAGGGGCAAAAATCATGTTGTATTCCGCTTTTGAGATGGGGGTCACCGCGTTTTCACCGGCGCGGCTCGCCGCTGGATTTGGTTCCCAACTGTGGCGTTCGCCTCTGAACCCTGCCGCGGAGACATGGTTTGGCCGCTCAGCCGCTGCGGCGCTTGAAGTCTTTGAACACGCCACCCGGCGTTATCCAAAGCCAGGATGGATGATCGAGAGCACGCAAGTGAATGGTGAAACGGTGCCTATTACCGTTGAGACCTTTGCGCGGAAGGATTTTTGCTCGCTTCTCCATTTCAAACGCGACGCCGATGCCTTGCGATCGGCAAAGCGTAAAGGTGCCGCAGGGGCCAAAGCCAATGGCAAATCAAAAGGCGCCACGGATCCGGCCGTTTTGATTGTCGCGCCCCTATCGGGCCACCATGCAACCTTGTTGCGCGGCACGGTGGAGGCCATGCTGGCCGAGCATGATGTCTATATTACCGACTGGCTTGATGCGCGCACGGTGCCTATTACCCTCGGCCGGTTCGATTTGAATGATTACATCGACTATCTCATCGATTTTCTGCGTCTGTTAAAACCGGTAGCCCCCGGTGCCGGCGTTCATACGCTTGCGGTTTGTCAGCCCGGCCCGGCCATGCTGGCGGCCAGCGCCATCATGGCTGCCGACAATGATCCCGCACGCCCGGCCTCCATCACCTTGATGGGTAGCCCCATCGATACCCGCCGCTCGCCCACGGTGCCAAACCTGTTGTCCCAGGAACGCCCGTTTGAGTGGTTTGAGAATAATATGATTTACACCGTACCCGCCCCATATCCGGGTGTGATGCGGCGGGTTTATCCTGGCTTTATTCAGCTTTATTCATTTATGTCGATGAATTCGTCGCGGCACCTTAATGCACAATATGACTATTTCCAGCATTTGGTTGATGGCGATGGCGATAGCGCCGATAAACATCGTCAGTTCTATGACGAATATCTCGCTGTCCTCGACCTGACCGAAGAATTCTATCTGCAAACCATCAAAGATGTGTTTCAGGACCATAAGCTCGCCAAGGGTACGCTGATGCATCGCGGCGAGCGTATTGATCCTGCTGCTATAACAGATATCGCCCTGATGACCGTAGAGGGCGAAAAAGACGATATCTCCGGCATTGGCCAAACCCAGGCCGCCCATGATTTGTGTACGAATATTCCGGATGGGATGAAGATTGACTATATCCAAAAAGGCGTCGGCCACTACGGCGTCTTCAACGGCTCGCGCTGGCGCACCCAAATCCAACCCAAGATTAGGGACTTTATTCGGCAGCGGTAGCTTAATGATCTTGGGCCCTTCGCAGAGCCCAACACAGCCGCCGCATTGACACTATTTCGTAAGAAATTAGTTTTTTTAAGGACGACGCTTTGGGGTATTGATATTTACTCCCGAGCCACGGCGATAACTGCTCCGAAGAGCATACTCCAACTGAAGTCTTTATGGGCCGAACGGGAGAAAAATACTGAGGGGCTGGCATAGGAGATTGAACGGATTATCGTTTCTCCATGCGGCTAAAGCATTCAAAACTATCAGATTTTCAGACCAATCGGCTGCTTGAGCACTACGTTGCCGGGACACCTGCGAGAACGGCGGCTTTATTGGTCGGTGTAAACCGCAACACAGTTACACAATTTTACCATCGTCTGCGTTGCATCATCGCGCAAAGGCTTGGCGAGGAATGGATCGAATTTGTTGGTGTCACCAGCGCCGATCAAACAGTTGTAATTGGCAGAGCGCCGTTAAACTTCCCGCTGCAAATTATTGGCTCGCCAGACAGTGACGTCATTACTGGAACCGACACTGGTGAAACGGGTAGCGACTTCCTGAGCGGCAATACCAACCTTGACCTCATCACTGGAGGCCTGGGCGACGACACGGTTTTCGGCGGTCAAGGCGATGACCTCCTCGTCGGCGGCGAGGGCGATGACTCCATTGTTGGTGATCAAGGCAATGACACGATTAGCGGCGGCGACCTGATGGACAGCATCGACGGCGGCAGCGGCAACGATTTGATTTTTGGCAATCAACGGTTCGACGAGATTGATGGCGGTGCAGGAAACGATACCATTGGCGGCGGGAATAATCGCGATCTGTTGATGGGCGGTGAAGGGAACGACCGCATTAACGGTGGGGCTGATTTTGACACGCTAAATGGTGGCGCTGGCGATGACACACTCACCGGTGGCGCGAATGCCGATGTTTTTGTTTTCTCTAGAGTTTCTGGAAATGATGTGATCACGGATTTTGATCTGACTACATTTAATCCAGAAGTCATTGATTTGTCTGATCTAAATTTGATTTCAGACTTTGAGACTTTGGAAAGCACTTTTCTTATTCAGAATGCAGCCGGCGACGCCGTTATTCAGATTGATGCGGACAATTCCATCACACTCATCGGCGTTACTCTGGCTGACCTTACTGCGAGAAATTTCATCTTTTAAACAAATGGCAAGATTATCCTCACGTAACAGGTATTTGACTTGGTTTGGATATTCTCTGCCTTCTCAGCGGCCTAAATCTTCTCTGACACTCTAATCGCCACGCGGCAGCCAAAGCCGATGACCGATTTCATGAGATCATAGGCGGGCGCTTCGCGCGCGCCGTTTTGCTCGGCTGTATGTTTGTGGCCGAGCTCATCTTCGCGGAACTGGGTCACTGTTTCTGCAAGATCGGGGTCGATTGTGGCGAGCTCCACGGCCTGTTCGGCATAGTGTTTTTCGATGACGGCTTCGACCGCTTCGGTACAGGCCATGGCGGCTTTTTCACCCATGAGCGCGGTGGCAGCGCCAAGGCCAAAGCCGGCAAGGTTCCACAGCGGTGAGACCAGGGTGGGGCGCACACCGCGTTCGGCCAGCAGACGGTCAAAGGTTTCCAGATGGTGTTGCTCGCCATCTTCCATCTCCTGGAGGAGATCGGCCGTTGCCTGTTTATGGGGCAAGCGGTCAAACACCGCGCCTTGGCCGCGATAAATTTGTACCGCGCCATACTCCCCCGCGTGGTCAACCCGCAGCATTTCCTTGATCCGGCGGCGTTTTGAGCCCGGCTTTGGAACGATAGACGGCAAGGCGGTCACCATTTGTGCTTTATGCTCGCTCATTGAACCATCCGTCCCTTTAGCCGCGCCGTGCGCAAGGCCCCCGCTGTGGCGAGGGTCGTCAAGGCAAACAGCCCTGCGGAAAACAGCATATTGTAGCCCGCCATGGTGACCCCGAAAAAGGCCCAACCGGTTTGATCGCACGAGACTCGCGGGCGCGAGCCATCGAGACCCACCGATAGATCAGCAATATCAGTGACTGTTTTGTTAGTGGAACAACTTGCCGGGCCGGGCCAGAAGTGAAACTCTATACCCGTATGGTAGAACGCCAGCATGGCGCCAAAGCCATAGACAAGCGCGGCTGTGCCCACCGCCGCAGCCGCCAGCAAGGGCGCCTTGAACCCACGGCTAACCATGAGGCCCAACGCCGTGATCGCGAGCGCCGTCCAGTGGGCTTCGCGCTGATCAAGGCAAAGGTCACAAGGCTCGTAGCCCAGCGCCTGAAATATGTGTGCGCCCGCCAACAATGATGCGCTCACCGCAAAACCGGCCAACAGCGCCTTTTCCACCAGAGAAAAAGATAAGCCATGCGGCGGCGCAGTTAGTATTGTGACAGGCGAAATCATGATCAAAACCTAGGAGCCTGGCGCGGTGGAAACACCCGGCGGATCGTCACATAGCGACACCTTGTCAAAACCCGGCAATACATGGGTCAGCCTTGGGGTCCAGAAGGAGCCTGCTGCGTATCAGTGGACGCGCCAACGGGTTTGCCAGCCCTCAACCCCAGGAGAAAAGATCGATAGCGCGCAATGGCATCTTGGGTATGGGCCGGATGGTGCCAGTGTTGCCAGTCGCTTTCGATAAAAGGGTCATCAAAGGCATGCTCCGTATCGGGATAGATTTTTTGATCCAATTGGAGATCGCTGCGGGTACTGATTTTATTTATGAGCGAAATGCATTGTGTGTGATCAACAATGGTGTCTGCGCCCGCCAAGCTGGATAGGATTACCGGCGACTGTTGCCAAGCATGGCGGCGGCTGCGCGCACCAAAACCGCAATAGGGGTAAAAAAGCGCCGTGCCGCTCACCTTTATGGGGGCACCTTCATAAGGGTCGGCGAGGGATGCTGGCGGTGCGTCACCCACATCCATGGTCAGAAAATCCATAATCGTCCAGGCGCCGTGGGACCATCCGGCGAGCACCAATTGAGACATATCAAGATCAGAACGTGCACGCATCAAATCGATTGCAGCGAGCACATCGCCCGCGCGCTCAACCCCAATCAACATCTTTGCCGTGCACACTTTTTCCAGAGCCGCCTCCCGGGACAGGCCGCGCGGGCGGTTGCTGTCAACGATCACGGCCGCGTACCCCGCCTGATTGGCAATGTCGGCATACATCTCCTGAAACGCGAGGCGAGCCCCGGCGCACCCATGAAATTGCAGCACAACCGGGTGCGGGCCGGGCCCTGGCGGCAAGGAAACTTTAATATGCGGTGTAAGGAGAGTTTTGACCGCCGCGAGGGACTGTTTTTCCGCCGCTTGAGCGCGCCAGCCCATATAAAGCGCCTCACCACGCCAAAAGACGATGGCCCCAAGCACAATAAGAACGCCAAGCGTTATCAGGAAAAACCGTTTCACCATGGGCGCCCTTCCCTTAGAGGCCTGCCTTTTCGGCAAGAGCCTTCAGCGATTGTTCCGGGCGCGGGCCCATATGGCTAATCACTTCGCTTGCCGCCAACGCCCCCAGGGAAGCCGAGCGCTGGAGATCAAAATCGCGGGCAACCCCGAACAGGAAACCAGCCGCAAACGCATCCCCCGCGCCGGTTGTATCTTCGAGTTTTGTGGGCGCGATGGCGGGCACCGTGATCGCGGCGCCATCGCGCGGGATGATGAGTGACCCTTCTTCGCCCAACGTAACAGCGGTGAGTGCGCACCAGTCTGGCGCCCGGCGGATCATCTCGTCGCGATTATCGGTTTCAAATAGCGTTTGCGCCTCAACCTCATTGGCAAGCAGGATGTCCACATGGTTGGGGATGAAACTCTTCAGCACATCATGCTGACGATCAACGCAGCCTGCATCGGACAAGGTCATGGCCGTGCGCCGCCCGGCCGCCGCCGCAATGGCGCACGCTTTGACGAACGCTTCGCGGGCCACGGGCTGTTCAAACAGATAGCCCTCAAAAAATGTGATGGCGGCGCGGGTGATTTGCTCCTCATCAATATCGTTGAGGGTCACATGCACTGCCGCGCCCAAATAGGTTGCCATGGAGCGTTGGGCATCGCTGGTCACATTGATAAGGCAGCGCCCGGTGCCCGGTCCATCGGTCAGCGGCGCGGTTGTGTAATCTACCCCCTGGTCGCGTAAATCGGCAGTAAAGGTTTGGCCCAGAATATCACCGGCAACTTTGCCCACAAAACCGCCCTTGCCCCCAAGCGAGGCCAGGCACGCGATCGAATTTGCCGCCGACCCCCCGGAAACCTCTACCGTTTGGGCCATTTCGCCATAAATGCCCTCCGCCTGGTCCTCGTCAATCAGGATCATGCCGCCTTTGGGTACGGCGTGGCGCGCGAGAAAAGCTTCTTCGCACTTGGCCAGCACATCAACAATGGCGTTCCCCACGCCGACAACGTCTAAAGGGGCTGATGACATGGTTTAACCTTTCCGTGGGGTGATGCGGGCGTCGCCCCGGGTCTATATAAACTCGCCGCGCCCAGAGCAAGATAAAGCGCAAGAACGAGCGCAAGCGCGCGCCCTGGCCCTTGTGTCGGCGTTGCGGTCGGGGTCGATTGGCACTGCGCCCAAAGCCCTGTACCTTTGAATTTGCAAATATGGAGCCCAAACCAATGCGGACAAAGACATCCAAACGATCCTGCGTGGCCGCCATGGCCCTGGGTGTCGCGGGGCTTGGTCTTGCGGGTTGTAGCAGCCTGCCAAAAAATCCCCTGGGGCGCGGTCTCGCGGATAAGACGGCGCAGGGTGAAGGGACGCCCACTGCGACCGACATCCGCCCCGCAACACCATCGCCAGCCAGTGAACCGGCGCCGCGTCTTCAGCCCACTGACCTTTTTGGCGCAGATGCACAAACAACCGACGCCCTTCTTGGCCAGCAACCGGTTGCCGTGATCCGCGAGGGCAGCGGCGAGATCAGACGCTATGCAGGCATTGACTGCATGTTGCTGGTGATCCTCTACCCGGACAATCGCGGGACACGCACCGTGCAAGCCGTGGAAGGCTCCGCCGCCCGCACGAGCACCCCGCAAACTGATACGCAAACCTGCCTCAACGGGTTTACCGGGTCCTGCCGAAGGAAGTCTAGGATAACGGGCCCCAGGCGGCGGGCCGTAATTTCTGCCTCATTCTCCCCATAACGTGGTGTACCAACGATAAACGGACAGCGACATGACCGACCCCCGCAACGACGAACACGAGGCAGACGCCGCACCGCGCTCTATGTTGGCGTCCGTGCAGGCCTTTTTGCGACCGCGCAGCTTGGTGATGCTGGTCTTCGGGTTTTCCTCGGGTCTACCCTTTTATCTGATCTTCCAAACGCTTTCGATCTGGTTGCGTGAAGCGGATGTGAGCAAGAGTGAGATTGGCCTTTTTGCCTGGGTCGGGTTCGCCTTCACCATCAAATTTGTTTGGGCGCCGCTGCTCGACCGGGCGCCCGTGCCATTCCTTGAAAAATGGGTCGGGCGGCGCCGAGCATGGATGGCCGTGGCGCAAATCGGTGTCGCCGCGGCGCTTTTTGCCATGTCCTTCGCCGATCCGGCCACCAACCTTTTTTATGTGGCGTTGGTGGCAATCGGCATCGCCTTTGCTGCGGCCACGCAAGATATTGCGGTTGATGCCTGGCGCATAGAAGCCGCCACCGACGACGAACAGGGCGTCATGGCAGCGATGTATCAATATGGCTATCGCACAGGCATCTTGATGGCGAGCGCTGGCGCCCTGGTCATCGCCGATAAAACCAGCTTTCCGATTATGTACCAAGCGATGGCCGCCCTGATGGGGATTGGCCTGATGATGGCGCTCTTTGGTCCCAAGGTTGAGGTGCGCACCTTTGAGCCCCCGCCCCGACTCTCCCTGAAAGACACCTTTCAAAAGTCTATTGTTGGTCCGTTTACTGACTTTTTTCAGCGTTATGGCCTCGTGGCCCTGACCATCCTGGGGTTCATCGCTATTTATCGTATTCCCGATTTTGTCATGGGTTTTATGACGGGCCCGCTTTATGTTGACCTTGGCTATTCGAAAACGGACATTGGCCTGATCCGCAGTGGGGCGGGGTTTTTTGCCACCATGGGCGGCGTTTTTATTGGCGGGCTTCTCGTCTCGCGCCTGAATGTGTTTACGGGTCTGGCCATCGGTGTGGTGGTACAGGCGGTAACGAACCTGCTCTATTCCTGGCTATCGGTTATGCCGGCCGACAATGCCTATCTTGCCACCGCCGTTGTGATCGACAATATCGCCTATGGCTATGCGGGCACGGTGCTTATTGCCTATATGTCGAGCTTGACCAACACGGCCTTTACGGCGACGCAATATGCGCTCTTCAGCTCTTTTTACGCCATACCCGGAAAATTCGTAGGCGGATTTTCTGGTTTTATCGTTGATGCGGCGGGCTATGGATGGTTTTTTGCTTATACGGCCATGTTTGGGATACCGGCACTGATCATTCTTTACATCCTACGCCGACAGGATGGACGATTGCGCACCGGTCTGGCCACAGACCAAAAGGGCGGCACAGCCATGGACCTGCCGGTGGGATAGACCCCAATCGCGGGGCCCGGTTACCGGCGCACCAATGCGCACAGTTGAAAGGCTGTGCGTTCCACGATTTCACGGTGGGGCAAGCCGGTGCTTTTTGCCTGAAACTCCGCATCAATCAGGCGGCGCCGCGCCATCGTCAGCTTGCTGCCGGTCAACCCCTGTAGGCGTTGGCGAAACGCATCCTGCTCCCCAAAAAAGACGGGGGGCCGCAACCGCTTCATGGCCTCATTGGCGTTCTGGCCTTTATCCACAAACCCGCGCGCCGTCTCCAACCGGGCAAAGCTTCGTTGCAGAGCCCGCAGAATTGTCACCGGATTGGCACCCGCCGTGGTGCATTGAAAAAGCGCGATGGCCAGCGGGCCCGGCGTGCCATCGGCGCACGCGGCAAACACCCGGTCAAGATCATCGCTGGCGCTATCCACAAGACAGGCTTTCACGTCGGCAAGCGTGATTTGTGATGTCTGTTCCTCACCCGGCGGCGCATTATGATCCGGCCCCGGACTCTTGAAGAGAAGGAGTTTTTCAATCTCCATGCGCGACAAGGCCCGGTCTTCGCCAAGCGTTGCGGTTAGCAAAGAAAGGGCGTCAGCGTCAAAGGTCAACCCATAGTCGCTCGCCATCTCCTGCGCCAGCTTGCGCGTGACCGCTGGTCCATCAATGTAGCAGGGCATGGTCGCGGCGGCTTTTGCCTTTTCAAACGCCTTGCGCAACGCAGACCGTGGACCAAGATCGCCCGCCTCCACAATGACAATGCCATTGGTTTTCAAATGCCCTTGGTCGAGCGCGGTGAGCAGGTTTACGACCGCCGGCGCTGCTGCCTCCCCATGGGCGCGCAGTCTGATCACCCGCTCGCCGCCCATAAAGGACAGCGCACAAATCTCATCGGTTAACCGGGCACCGTCGGCCTTGATGTCAGCGTCGGTGAGATCAAGCATATTAAACGGATCGGTAGTGTCGCTAATGACCTGTGCCATGAGTGTTTTTGCCCGCTCGCGCACGAGACCCTGATCGGGTCCATACACAAGAAACGCAGCGATGGCCGCGTCACGCCGCGCGAGGGCCCCGGTAATCGCTTTGCCTTTGAGTGCAACCATAAGGCCTAACGCCCGGGGATTAGTTCGGGGTCAAAATCGGGATCAAAATTCCGGTCCTCCAGATCACGCTCGAACGTTGGCGGATCGTCCGGACGCGGTGTTTTGTCATTTTTTCGGTCCTCAATCTGTTTCATCAGATCCTTGAATTGAAACAGAATGTCCCGCTCAATTTCTTCCGCAAGTCGGGTTGAGGCTTTTTCCACCGTTGTGCGTTCGGAGAATAAAGACGAATATTGTGACGTAACCTGATTAAAGGAGGCAATGGCGCTGGGCCGACCGGTAATGCGGGCTCCGGTTTCGCGGTGGACAAGCTGGTAACGCGAGAAAAGCTGATAATTAAAACGGCTTACCGAGGCATCAATCTGAACACCAACCCGGCGGGCCCGCGGTGTGACCTCAACCCGCAGATCATAGTCCGGAGAGGTGAGCTGGCCTACCAGCAGACGGTCTTCCAACGCGCTACGCAAGATCGGTTGAACCGCAAGATTACCCTCCCCCGCATCACCGGTGGAGATGATTGTATCAACATTAATTTGGCGCAGGATCGGGTGGCTGCCCGAACCATTGGGGGTTGCGTAAAGCGGTTCAAATCCGCAGCCGGACAAGAGCACGCCCACCATCGCAATCATTATCATTCGATAGACACTGGCCATGCGCTTTGTCCTCTTCGTCCTATTTAACGACGATATTCACAATCCGCCCGGGAACAATCACTTTTTTGATAAGTGTTTTCCCCTCAAGGTGGCGGATCACGGCGGGATCAGCGAGGGCAGCCGCCTCGATTCCCTCCTTATCGAGATCAGCAGCAATCGTCAGCATTGCCCGTTTCTTACCATTGACTTGTACCGGCAAGCTTACCTCGTCACTAACTAACAGGTCTGGGTCGGCAACCGGCCACGCGGCTTCATATACAAAACCGTTCCCCCCCAAGACTTCCCAGCATTCTTCTGCCAGATGGGGAATGAACGGCGCGATAAGCCGGGCGAGGGCCGACAATGCCTCCGCCCGGGCCCACGCATTCACGTCACCGGCCTTACGCAAATGACCCAAAAACTCGTAAAGCCGCGCCACCGCCTTGTTAAATCGAAAATGTTCTATGTCCGACGTAATCGCGTCAATTGACCCGTGGGTAACGCGGCGCAGCGCGGTGTCTTTATCGCTCAAGTCTGCTGGTACTGTATACGGATCAAAGCCAGCAAAAGCGCCCGCATGGGGGCTGACACTATCCCAAAGACGGCCCATCAACCGCCAGGCCCCGTCGATACCGCTGGCCGTCCATTCAACATCGCGCTCGGGCGGACTATCGGACAAGACGAACCACCGCGCCGCATCAACGCCGTAGTCGGCGGCAATAACCTCCGGCGAGACGACGTTCTTTTTCGACTTCGACATTTTCTCAACCGCGCCGACAAAAACGGGGCGACCGGTGGCAAGGTCCTTCGCCTCGCCATTGTCCACAACAACATCATCGGGCAAGAGCCATTCGCCATCGGCCGATTGGAACGTGGCGTGGGTCACCATGCCTTGCGTGAAAAGATTGGCAAACGGCTCATCAATATCAACAAGCCCGATGGCTTTCATGCAGCGGGTAAAATAGCGCGCATAGAGAAGATGCAGGATCGCGTGTTCGATACCGCCAATATATTGATCAACAGGCAGCCAGCGGTCGGCGGCGGCGCGGTCCACAGGCGCATCAGCTTTCGGATTTGCAAAACGCGCAAAGTACCAGGAGGAATCGATGAAAGTGTCGAACGTATCGGTTTCCCGGCGCGCGGGCTTCCCGCATTTCGGGCACGCAACCAGCCGCCAGTCATCGGCCCTGTCGAGGGGATTACCGGGCACTTGAAACGCGCTGGCAGGCACATCGGGCAGTGTCACGGGCAAATCCTCAGCGCGCACCGGCACAACACCGCACGCATCGCAATGCACCGCCGGGATCGGACAGCCCCAATAGCGCTGGCGCGAAACACCCCAATCGCGCAATCGGAAGTTGGTATGGCCTTCGCCCTGGCCCGCTGCCTCCAACCGCGCGATGGCCGCAACAATACCGTCCTCCACGGTCAGACCGTCAAGGAAGTCAGAGTTAAAAAGCGACCCAGGCCCTGTATAGGCTTCTGCCTCTATGGTCACCGCGTCGGGCGCGGTACCCGGTGGTAAAACCACGGGCGTGACGCTGAGGTCATATTTGCGCGCAAAATCGAGGTCGCGCTGATCGTGGGCCGGGCAACCGAAGATGGCGCCGGTGCCATATTGCATGAGAATAAAGTTCGCCACATAGACCGGCAGGGTGCGTGCAGGATTGAACGGATGCGCCATTTGGAGCGGTAGGGCGTAGCCTTTTTTCTCCGCCTTTTCGATGGCCTCTTCAGAGGTGCCGCCTGCCTGGCAATGCTGGATAAAGGCGGCCAAAGCCGGGTCTTGTGCCGCAAAATGCTGGGCCAACGGATGATCTGGTGCCACACCGCAAAAAGACGCTCCAAACAAGGTGTCGGGCCGGGTTGTATAAACCGACAGACCGTCCGCGAGGGCGGCGGGCAAGCCCGTTTCGCCAGCAAAATCAAACCGAAGTTTACAGCCCTTTGACTTACCGATCCAATTGCGCTGCATCAGCTTGACATTGTCCGGCCAACCGGCAAGACGCCCATCATCAAGGGCCGCCAGCAAATCCTCTGCCTGATCCGTGATTTTTAAAAACCATTGCGACAGGGTGCGCCGCTCCACCGGGGCGCCGGACCGCCAGCCCTTTCCGTCAATCACCTGCTCATTAGCAAGCACCGTGTGGTCAACGGGGTCCCAATTCACCACGCTTTCGCGCCGCTCCACAAAGCCGGCCTCCCAAAAGGCCAGGAACATGCGTTGTTCGTGGAGGTAATAGTCGGGGTCGCTGGTGGCAAATTCTCGCGCCCAATCAATGGCAAGACCCATCCCCTGCAATTGCGTGCGCATTGCCTCAATATTGGCATAGGTCCATTCACGCGGATGGGCGCCCGTTTGCATGGCCGCGTTTTCTGCTGGCATGCCGAACGCATCCCAACCCATTGGGTGCAAAACATTAAACCCGCGGGCTTTCTTGAACCGCGCAACCACATCGCCCATGGCATAGTTGCGCACATGGCCCATATGGATGCGACCTGACGGATAGGGAAACATTTCGAGGACGAAATAGTTTTCCTTATCGGAATCATTGGCGGTCTCAAAGACCCCCGCCTCGGCCCATCTTTGCTGCCATTTCGGCTCGGCTTCTTTGGGATTATACCGGGTCATAAAATCATATTGGATGCGAGATAAAGCGCAAATCGCTGATGTATGGGGTGACCCAAAGGAAACAACGCCCGCATCACCTGACGTGCGATCTGCCGACGCTTATTGATCGAGCGTGTTCAGCCGTAATTGCCGCGCCCGCGTGAGGATAGCGTTTTCGAGCTCACGCGGTGTTGCCGGATTTACCCGCGAGTCGATCCACGCCCCATTGGTGAGCGACTGGCGGAACACCGATACCCGCAAGGCGTCGGCCCGGAGCGATTGATCGAGGATGTACACATTCACCTTGAACCGCTCATCGGGGGTTTCGGGGTTCACATACCAATCGGTGAGAACAAGCCCGGCAATGGGATCAGCCGAGGAGACGGGCAGAAAATTGATTGTCTCCAGCGTTGCGCCCCAAAGATACCGATTGACTGTGGTAGGCACCCCGGCCTTTGACGAGCTTGCCGCCCCGATAAGCGGCAGATTGCGTGTGTCTTTACCCCCTGCGCAGCCCGTTACGGCGAGCAGACAGGCCGTTAGCAGAGCCGGGATCAATACGAGCCTCGCGCAAGCGGGAGCACCCGATAGTGTCTTGAAAGATGATGTCTGGGAAAGCGTCATGAAGATGTAATCCTGTGGCGGGACCCGCGTGCATGGACGGATAAAAATAGGTCTCAATGTCCATAGTCCGCGCATCGGACCTTGGCAACGGCTTGTCTCGATCGTGCCCGAAAAGACTACTGCATTCAGGATGACCCGCCAAAGCCTCGCCATCGGTTTACCAATTTTCGCCCGGCAGGTGAAATGTTATGTGATAAAACAACGTGGTATTACCATCACTATGGCCAGCGCAAACGAGTCTTTCCACCCCTGAAGGCCGCCGCTTTACCGTTTGTGTTCTTGACGGGAAGCCTCTTCAGCGGCACTTTCATGCCATTGCCGACAGGCAGTTGAACCATTGGGGTGGTTCATTGGGGGAGTTGGTGGATAGTTTGGGTTGGCGGTATGGCCGCAGCGTCTGACGCTGTGTGTGCACCCGCTAAAAGACAAGGGCGAGTATTGCGGCCAGGTCATGCCATCGCGATATGTGCGTTAGTGATGTGGTGGGCGTGACCGGTAAAGAAGGAAAGGAACGCACCGAAACGTGACCGATTGTTAGGTTTAGCGGCTTATTAAAAGTTTGTGCCGGAGCAAGACAGATTGTTAATAATTCGCGGGTCTTCTCAATGGTAACATCACCGCTGAGAGATCGCGTATTTGAGAGGAAATGGAACGGTGGGCTTGCGCGCACATCAACAGCCAGGAACACGCACCAACAGCTTAACCGCTGTTACCGGTGGTGCGCCCGTTTGCGCGCCAAATGGCTTTGCGCCACGCATCCGCCAACCCTTAAGTCGCGCCCTGCTTGCCGCCGGTGTTTTTGGTACTCTTACCCTGTTGGCCATACCGGCGCACGCGCAATCCGATCAGGCGGAGACGGAGCCCAAAACTGGCGGGCTTGACGAGGCGGTGGCGGTTGAGCTTACTGGTAAAGCGACCGCGGTGGCGGGGGTCGTTGACGGAAATGATCTGCGCGGTGATATCGACGCCGAGGTGGAACTTAAAGCATCCACTATCCTTGATAACGGCCTAGAGCTTGGCGCTGTGATTCAGGGGCGGTATGATGAGGATCAGCCCGGTCAATTATTCAGTGGTGGACGTCGATCCAGCTTCCTGTTTGGCGGTGCGCGCGGCCTTGGCCCGCAATCGGGTGACGCGTTTGTCCAAGGCGCCTTTGGCTATGCGCGCGGCGGGTTTGGCAAAGTCGTTGTAGGCCGTGACCAGGGTGTTGCCCGTCAACTTGCCGTAACGGCGCCAACGATTTTCCAATCGGTAAATGTGAATAATTGGCGTACGGACCTTAGCGGTCTGAACGATATCCACACCATCAATGATTTTTCCGGATACGCCACAAAGATCAGCTATCTACCCCCGGCGAATTTCCTGGGCGGTATCGTTGGCGGGTTGCAATTGGGCGTATCTTACGCCCCGCAACTCACCGAATGCGGTGATGATCTGTGTGCCCCGCAAGATGACCGCTTATTGCTGTCGGCCGAGCCACTATTCACAACGAATTCGCGGTGGGAAAATGTGCTTGAAGGTGCTTTCTTCTACCAGAAAGGCCTCGATTTCGGCTCTGATGGTCAAAAGGATTTGTTTATCGGGTTTGGCGCCAGTGTTGTCACCGCCGAAGAAGACACCAATCTTGGCCCGGCAACCTTCGACGATTATCAGTCCTATTCCCTTGGTCTTAATCTCGCTTTTCGCGGTTTAACCCTCGGCGGATCGTTCAAATCATCGCAGGGCGGTCTTTTACTGACCGAAGATAATGACGATGACTATTTCGCCTTTGACGCTGGTGTCACTTACAAAACCGGCGATTGGGGCTTTATGTTGGGATATGGTAAATCAGAGGCGAACCTGATCGGCCCGACCCGCAATCCGGTCACCGATCCTCTCCTCTTCCAGGATACGCAGTCCGCCCAGGCGGGTGTCACCTATTTCCTTGGCCGCGGGATCACCATTGGCGCAGCTGCGCAATATGTTGACTCCAAAAAACCGACGGTCATCGGCGGACCGGAAGACGCTGTCACCGCTGTCATCGAAACAGGTATTCGGTTTTAGCGGCAAGGATAAACCCCGCGCCCGCATCCCTTTAAGAGCTCCCTTCTATTCTCCACTTGGAGAATAAAAACCACAGCTCATCCGTACACTTACGTATTCATTGAATCGAAGAAGTCCTCATTTGATTTTGTCTGCTTGAGCTTATCAATCAGAAACTCGATGGCATCGGTTGTGCCCATGGGCGACAGGATACGGCGGAGCACGTACACCTTCTGCAAATTGGCCTTGCTGGTGAGGAGGTCTTCTTTACGCGTCCCCGACTTGGCCACATCCATAGCAGGATAGGTTCGCTTGTCAGCAACCTTCCGATCAAGGACGATTTCTGAATTACCCGTGCCCTTGAATTCTTCAAAGATCACCTCGTCCATCTTTGACCCCGTATCGATCAATGCCGTGGCGATAATGGTTAGGCTTCCGCCTTCCTCAATGTTTCGCGCCGCGCCAAAAAACCGTTTTGGCCGTTGCAGGGCATTGGCATCAACACCGCCCGTGAGGACTTTACCGGAGGACGGCACGACAGTGTTATAGGCCCGGCCGAGCCGTGTAATCGAATCGAGCAAGATCACCACATCGCGGCCATGTTCCACAAGACGTTTGGCTTTCTCAATAACCATTTCTGCGACTTGCACATGGCGTACCGCAGGTTCGTCAAAGGTTGACGAGACAACCTCCCCTTTTACGGAGCGTTGCATGTCGGTCACCTCTTCGGGGCGCTCATCGATCAAAAGGACGATCAAAAAACACTCCGGATGGTTGGCAGCAATTGAGTGGGCAATATTCTGTAGAAGGACGGTTTTACCTGTGCGTGGCGGCGCCACGATCAAAGCCCGTTGTCCCTTGCCCAGAGGGGCCACCAGATCAATGACCCGAGAAGAAAGATCTTTACCTGGTTTATCTTCCACTTCCATTTTTACCCGCTCTTCGGGGTAAAGCGGGGTCAAATTATCAAAATGGACCTTGTGGCGCGCGCGTTCCGGCTCCTCAAAATTAATGGTCGCCACTTTGGTGATGGCAAAATAACGCTCGCCATCTTTCGGGCTTCGGATTTCGCCAAACACGGTGTCGCCGGTGCGCAGGGCAAACCGGCGAATTTGTTGCGGCGATAGATAGATATCATCAGGGCCAGCCAAATAATTAGCGTCAGCTGAACGCAAAAAGCCAAATCCATCGGAAAGGACCTCCAGGACACCGCCGCCCGAGATTTCTACCTCCCGATCAGCAAGCTCCTTCAGAATCTCAAAAAGCAATTCCTGCTTGCGCCGCGCCGAGGCGTTCTCAACCTCCAGCTCTTCAGCGAAAGATAAAAGGTCGGTGGGTGATTTGGACTTAAGTTCGTCCAGCGTCATCGTCTTGGGCAACATGGATCAGATCTCAATGGAAATGGTGGCCAACAATCAACGTGGCTCGGTGCTACCGGCGGCAACACTTGATTGATTGTGATGGCAATGGAAAATACTGGAACGAACGTTCCTAAACGCTAGGTAACCCAAAGGGACTGACGACGTCAACGTGCCAGCACGGTTGGGATGACTAAAACGGTTTAACAAGGACCATGATCAGTACAACAAACATCAGCACGAACGGCACTTCATTGATCATCCGCCAGTATTTTTCCGTTTGTGGGCGTTGCCCAGCAAGGAACTTCTTGCGCGCGCTCGCGTAAAAACCATGAATCCCGGTAATGGCGACAACGCTCGCCAGTTTCACGTAAAACCAGCCACTGGAAAAAACAGTTGTGTTGGCCACCATCAACAAAATGGCGAAAACCCACGTGGCCAGCATGGCCGGGGTCATAATCCCTTTTAAAAGCCGGCCTTGCATTTTGATGAAGAAGTCTTCGGCTTCGCCGCCCGGTTTGGCCTGATGATGGTAGACAAACAACCGGGGTAAATAGAGCATGGCCGCCATCCACGCGATCACCGCCGCCAGATGGCCAACCTTAATCCATTGCGCATGGGTGGAAAGAAAATCCATGGCTCGATTTACGACCAGTTTCGGATGATGTCGACGAGCTTTGCCACATTTTCCGGCGGCGTTTCCGGGACAAAGCCATGGCCGAGATTAAAGATATGCGGCACATCGCTAAACGCTTTGAGATAGCGCGTCGCCGCCTTTTCCATGGCACTACCCCCCGACACCACCAACAGCGGGTCAAGCCCACCTTGCACTACCGCGTGGGGGCTCAAATGCCAGCGCGCCCATTCCGGCGGCACCGAATAATCGATCCCGACCGCGTTGCTTGCGCCATGTTCAGCAAAGGGCGTCAACATGATGCCCGCGCCCTTGGCAAAAAAAATAAATGGCACCTGTGGATGCTTTACCCGCACCTTGTCGGCAATAGCCACCATGGGCTCCAGGGACAGACGCGTCATCAGATCAGGGGGTAGGCCCTGGGCCCAACTGTCAAAGAGTTGCAACGCATCGGCGCCGGCATCAATCTGACGGATCAAGTAGTCCGCCGTCACGTCAACCAAGAGGGCAATCAGCTCGGCCATAAAATCCGGCTGTTGATAATAGGTCTGGCGCAGTGCCGATGGGTCCTTCGATGGGCCCCCTTCCAGCATATAGGTGGCCACGGTCCAGGGGGCACCGGCAAAGCCGATCAGCGCCTTTTCACTGGGTAGCCGTTGGCGGGTTAAGCGGACGGTCTCAATGACAGGATCAAGCACTGAGGGATCATATTGATCACGAAATGAGCGAATATTGTCGGCAGTTATGACCGGTTTAAGCCGCGGGCCTTCGCCAGCCACAAACCACACTTCCTGACCCAGAGCATCAGGGATTAGCAAAATGTCTGCAAACAAGATCGCCGCATCAAGATCATACCGATCGATGGGCTGAATCGTGACCTCACACGCTAATTCGGGGTTGTAACACAAATCAAGAAAGGACCCCGCCTTTGCCCGAACCTCTCTATATTCAGGCAGATACCGACCGGCCTGACGCATAAACCAGATGGGACGTTGATCACTTTGTCGCCCATGGAGGGTTGCCAAAAACCGGGATGTTTGCGGTGATGCTGGGCTGACCGACACAGACGTTCACTTTCTATTAATGATTCTTAAAAATGAGTTAATAGAGATATAGGCACGGATAGTGGGGAAAAAGGTCTGGCCCCATGTTTATCCCCTAAAAGCGTTACGGTAGCCGAACAAACTGGGGAGAAAACAAGTCACACTCACCACTACCAATGTCGCTAACATGTTGAAACCGTGATTGAAATACCGGCTGTGGAGAATATGGAGGCCAAGTTTTCCCAGATTAGAGAAAAAGAGGAAAGGGTTTTGCCGGGGATAGAAACCGAAACGAGAGCCCGGGGTAATACCGGTAAAACTTGGACAAAATAGGCGCAAATCCGGTAAGACTAACAGCCACCCAATTTTGCGCTGATTTTCCACAGGACAGACCGTGGATAACCTACCTTTTGGACGACCCATACTATCGGCGATCAAGGCTGAAGAGGTGCCAAGCGATGCATCTGAAAGGTCGGCTGGCACACCGCCAGCGGCGACGTATTTCCATGTGCATCTTTTATCGGATTCAACAGGCGAGACGTTGAACACCATGTTGAAGGCGAGTGCGTCGCAATTTGCAGCGGCGACACCATTCGAGCATATCTATGCGTTGATCCGTACCAAGACCCAATTGGAAAAAGCAATCCACGGGATCGAGTCAGCGCCGGGACTTGTTTTGCATACGATCGTGAATCCGGCCCTGCGGCGCCATCTGGAAATGCGCTGCAGTGAAATGAACTTGCCGGTGGTTTCCGTTCTTGATCCCCTGACGAGTGCATTTTCCGATTATTTGGGATTGGAGCAAACCCTTGATACCGGGGCGCGCCATCGTCTCGATGATGCGTATTTCAAGCGAATCGCTGCATTGGATTATACCCTGGCCCATGATGATGGGCAGATGACCGGTGATTTGAATAGCGCCGACGTTGTGCTTGTGGGTGTGAGCCGGACATCAAAAACACCAACCTGTATGTATTTGGCCAACCGCGGGGTGAAAGCCGCCAATGTGCCGCTGGTACCAACCAGTGATCCGCCCACTGAGCTCTTTTCATTGACTCGGCCGTTAATTGTCGGCTTGATCGCAAGTCCTGACCGATTAGGGCAGATCCGCAAAAACCGGCTTGGAGCCATGAATGTGCATGACAGCACCAGCTATGCTGATGAAGCAGCCATCAAAGCGGAACTCCTCAAAGCAAAACGCATGTTTGCCAAACATCGTTGGCCCGTGATTGATGTGACACGCCGGTCTGTAGAGGAAACGGCTGCACAAATCCTGACCAAGCTTTCGGCGCGGGTCGACCAACGAGGCAAATGATGCGTCACAAACTGATCCTGGCCTCAGGCAGCATAATTCGCGCAACGATCCTGACGAATGCAGGGATCGATTTTGCCGCGCAACCCACTCAAACCGATGAAGCTGCCATAAAAAACGCCGGTCTTGCGGCTGGCGATAGTATGGAGACGATTGTTACCCGCCTTGCCCATGCAAAAGCGTCCGCGATAGCCCCGGCGTCAGAGATAGCGTCGGAACCCTTAGTGCTTGGCTCCGACCAGATACTGATTTTTGACGGGGCGCTTTACGACAAGCCAGCGGATATGGACGAGGCCAAGGAGCGGCTGCGTGCCATGCAAGGCAAAACCCATACGCTGATGAATGCCACGACCTTGTTAAAAGAAAAACAGCCTGTTTACGCGGGGATCAGCACCGCTGATTTAACGATCCGCTCCCTGACGGATATGGAAATTGACCAATATTTCGATGATGTCGGTGAGGGCGTTTTATCAAGCGTTGGAGCCTACCATTTGGAAGGAAAAGGTGCGCGGTTGTTTGAGAAAATTGAAGGCGATTACTTTACCATTCTGGGTTTACCGCTCACGCCCCTATTACCGATATTCCGCGACCATGGGGTTATCGCATATTGATGACTGATGCACCATCCTACACGCACCCTTTAGAAAAAGCGTGGCACCATGTGAACCTCGCGGCGGTTATCGGTGATCCCATTGCGCAATCCCTATCCCCGGCTATCCACGATTATTGGTGCCATAGGGCGGGGGTGGAGGGTGTCTATCTGCCCCTTAGCGTTCCCGATACCCAAGCGGATTTTGATCGCGCCATTGATGGCTTGCGCCTGGCCGGTTTTGCGGGGGTCAACGTGACCATGCCCCATAAGACACGCGCCTTTGTGGCGGCAACACACCGCGATGCCACCAGTGAATTGATAAAAGCCAGCAACACGTTGAGTTTTACCGAAGATACCATCGAGGCCAAGAATACCGACGGGTACGGATTTGCTGCAGCATTACAAGCGCAGACGGCTACGCAAAATGAGTTGACGAGCCCGATAACCACTGCACTTGTCCTGGGCGCGGGCGCTGCCGCCTCAGCCGTTTGTGTGGGCTTATTGGATGCGGGCATCAAACACATTACGATCGCCAATAGAACACTTGCAAAGGCGCAAGCCCTCGTCGCCATGCTGTCGAGCCATGCGCCAGATGCGGTTTTCAATATCGCCCCTTGGGCGGAGGCACCAGCCAGTGATGCTAATCTGATCGTCAATGCCACATCACTCGGTATGCGCCATAAACAGCCCTTGGCGTTTTCGTTTCAGGGCGTCACCAGCAAACCCATTATTGCCGATATTGTGTATGATCCGCTGCAAACACCCTTCTTGCGTTCAGCCGACGCGCAGGGGTTTCATACCTTTAACGGGTTGCACATGTTGATGCACCAGGCGGTGCCGGGCCACGAACGGTGGTTTGGGGTGAAGCCACATGTTGATGATGATCTTTACACGCATCTTCTGGCAACGCTTGCGGGAACCACCAACATGGCTCCCCTTGTTATTGGGTTAACCGGGTCCATCGGGATGGGGAAATCAACAGTGGCGCAAATGGCCGCCGATGCGGGTGTGCCCGTGTGGGATGCCGATGCCGCTGTGCATCGATTGTACGCAAAGAACGGACGCGGCGCCTTTGCCCTTGGCACGGTGTTTCCGGATGCGGTGGGCAAGGACGGTGTGGACCGGTCAGCGCTTGGCAATCTGGTATTGGGTAACGCGGAGGCCATGCGCCAGCTTGAGGCAATCGTCCATCCCCTGGTTGCTGTTGATCGGATGCTTTTTATCCGGGAAGCGCGCCGGCGTGGGGCTGCGCGGTGCCTCCTCGATATCCCCCTATTATTCGAGGGGGATTATGCACGCTATTGCCATCGGACCATTGTCGTGTCGGCGGACCCAGCGGTTCAAAAAGCCCGTGTTCTTGCCCGGCCCGGGATGACCCCGGAAAAGCTTGCCAGTATTTTGGGCAAACAAATGCCTGACGCAGAAAAACGTGCACGCGCCGACCATGTGATCCCCACGGACACAACATTAGATGAAACGCGCGCCGCCCTGAAAACAGTATTGGCGCAAATTGACGGGGAGAGAGAACAACCAGCCACGTGAAGGGGCTGGCGCAAGGCCCAGCACGGGTTTTTGCAAACTACCCATAGACAGCGTATAGCACCGCGCTCAAACACAATTGGTCTCGTCATGGAAAAATCAGCAACAGATAAAGCAGAGCCTGCGGCGTCCGGCGCCAAGAAATCTGTCTTCGTTAAGACCTATGGTTGCCAGATGAATGTCTATGACAGTGAACGCATGACGGGCCTGTTGAAGCCGTTGGGTTATGATGTGGCGAGCCAGCCTGAGGGCGCGGACCTTGTTATCTTGAACACCTGCCACATTCGGGAAAAAGCCGCCGAAAAAGTATATTCGGAACTCGGGCGCCTGAAAAAACAAAAGCAAAAGCAAGCGGCGAGCGACAGGCCGCTCACCATTGCTGTTGCCGGCTGTGTGGCCCAGGCAGAGGGCGCGCAAATAAAAGCCCGCGCGCCGCAAGTTGATATGGTGTTTGGCCCCCAGGCCTATCATCGCCTGCCAGAAATGCTGGCCCGCGCTGCCCGCGCCGGGGGGGCGGTGCTGGAAACAGATTTTGCTGTTGAAGAAAAGTTTGATCGTCTTGCCGACCGTAAAGCCGAGGGGCCCACCGCGTTCGTGACGGTACAAGAAGGGTGCGATAAATTCTGCACATTTTGCGTTGTGCCTTATACACGCGGCGCAGAGGTTTCCCGGGCCGTTGATGCCATTGCCGCCGAAGCGCGCAGTCTTGCCCGCCAGGGGGTTCGAGAGATCACGCTCTTGGGCCAAAACGTCAATGCGTGGCAGGCGGCGGCGCCAAACGGTACGATCGATCCCGAAACGACCACTGGAAATAAAGCGGTTTGGGGCCTTGGCGATTTATGTCGCCATCTCTCCCGGATCGACGGCATCGAGCGCATCCGCTTTACCACATCGCATCCCCGCGACATGAGCGATGATTTGATTGCGGCCATTGGCGAGGAGCCAAAGCTGATGCCCTATCTGCATCTGCCGATCCAATCGGGGTCCGATGCTATGTTGAAAGCCATGAACCGTGGCCATACCGCTGCGGGCTATGAGGCGCAGATTGCGCGGGTGCGGTCAGCCCGGCCCGATATTGCCATTTCGGGTGATTTTATCGTCGGATTTCCCGGCGAAAGCGATGAGGATTTTGAGGCAACCATGGCGCTGGTGGCGCGTATTGGCTACGCGTCTGCGTTCTCTTTCAAATATTCGCGCCGCCCCGGCACGCCAGGCGCGGCCATGGCCAAACAGATTGCCGAGCCGGTAAAAGACGCACGATTGGCGCGTCTGCAAGCCCTGTTGGAGGCGCAAAAACAGGCCTTTAACCGTGCGCAAATTGGCAAGAGCATGGACGTTTTGTTTGAGAAAACCGGGCGTCATGCTGGTCAGCTTATCGGCCGGTCACCCTATTTGCAGAGTGTCCATGTGACGGCGCCGGAAGATTGGGTTGGTAAGCTGGGCCGGGTCCGCATTGATGGGGTAACCCCCAACGCCCTGTCCGGCACCGATGCAATCGTGCTGGATTAATACCGCAACTATGGCAACCTGAATGAAACCATAAGGATTTATTCTCACCTTTTCCTACGCCCACCCATCAGATGGTAGTCACCGTTTTGACCGAACAGTTTAGCGCCGCAAAAGCTTTGAAAAAGCATCCGTCAACAGACCGGTCAGGCCCCCTTTCGGGGGAGACGGTATATGTTGATTTTGAGAACAATCACCACGTGGCAGCCCTCGCCGGGGAGCATGATGCCCACCTTCTCATCCTCGAAAAGATATTCGGTGTGCGTATCGATCCGCGCGGCAACAGGCTTGCCGTGACGGGGCCGGATTCGGGACGCGCCAGCGCCGTCGCTGCCCTGAAAAGCGCCTATGCGCAATTGGAAGAGGGTCAAAGTGTGGGTGTTGAAGATATTCGCGCCGCGGCCAATATGGCCTCACCAAAGGCGGCCTTGACCCAAGACCGGGCAAAGCTTGCTATTAAGACCCCCAAGCGGATGATCCTGCCTCGGACGGAAAATCAGGCCCATTATCTTGATATCCTGCGCGGGCATGATCTCGTTTTTGGGGTGGGCCCGGCAGGCACGGGAAAAACCTATTTGGCTGTTGCTCACGCCATCGGGCTTCTTTTATCGGGCGAGGTGGAACGGTTGGTCTTGACCCGCCCGGCCCTGGAAGCGGGGGAACGTATTGGCTTTTTGCCCGGTGACATGAAGGAAAAAGTCGATCCCTATCTGCGCCCGCTTTATGACGCTTTACACGATATGATGGATACGGATTTTGTAGAACGGCGGCTGGCCGCGGGCGATATTGAAATCGCCCCCATCGGGTTCATGCGTGGGCGCACCCTGGCCCGCGCGGCGGTCATCCTTGATGAGGGGCAGAACGCGTCGGTGGCGCAGATGAAAATGTTTCTGACCCGGCTTGGCGAAGGGGCGATGATGATTGTTACCGGCGATCCAAGCCAAAGCGATTTGCCGTCGGGGGAACGGTCAGGTCTTGTGGATGCCCTCGATATCTTGGACGGGGTCAAAGGTGTTGGCCGGGTAACGTTTGAGGCCAGCGATGTGGTGCGTCACCCGCTGGTTGCCCGGATCATCAAGGCCTATGACCGCCAGCATGCGGCCCGAACACCACCCTCATTATGATAGAAACCGATTTACCACCGCATACGGACGGCCCGGCTAAGCCTGAGGACACGAATGATTTCGATGTGGTCATGGAAGACCACCGCTGGACGCAAGCCCTATTGGGCGTAAACAGCGATGGGGAAATACTGGCCCGGGCTTGCCGGTTGGCTGTGAACGACGCGCTGATCCGCGAAACCGGTAACGGCCTTGCTGGCACAATATGCGTTTTGTGCACCGATGATGCCGCGGTACGCCGATTAAACGCCCGGTTTCGCCAGCAGGATAAGGCAACCAATGTTTTGTCTTTCCCTGGCGCGCCGCAAATGGGCCATCTCGGTGACATCGCCCTTGCCTATGAGACCTGCGCGCGGGAGGCGGCGGCGCGGGCGTTGCCCATCGGCCACCACTTTGCGCATTTGATCGTTCACGGTCTTTTACATCTTATGGGCTATGACCATATCAAAATGCACGATGCAGCGCGGATGGAAACGCTGGAAATCGCGATTTTGCAAACGCTATCCATCGCAAACCCCTATGCCGATAGTGAGCCTATAGGGATAACCGACACGAGCGGGGAGTAGAAGATAATGGCCGATCGCGGCCCAGCGGATGAGACGCTATCCGCCCACCCTGCCGGGATAATCCCGGCCCAGACAACAACCGGTGCTCTCGCAGAGCCGACCCCTCGCGGTGTTGGTGTGTTTTCAAAAATAAAACGCGTCTTTGCGCGCGGTCGTGGTGATGCGTCAACGCTCATGGATACGTTGGCCGGTGAGCCCATTGACGGGCCAACGGTAAATGCCCCGCGCACGCGGCGGGAGATGATTGAGCGGGTCATTGCGTTCGATGAGATGCGGGTCAATGAGGTGATGATCCCGCGCGCCGACATTTTTGCGGTTGACGAAGCGACACCCCTGCGCGCCCTCCTTAAGGAGTTTTCTGAGGCCGGGCATTCGCGCATGCCGGTGTTTTGCGATGACCTCGATAACCCGCAAGGCATGGTCCATATTAAAGATCTGGTTTCGATAATGGCCGAAGCGCCCGACGTTGGAGGCCCGATTGCCGAGGAGACCGAAGCGCCGGCGCCAACCCTGAAATCAATTACCCGCAAAGTCCTGTATGTGCCGCCTTCCATGCGGGTTGTGGATCTTTTCTTGCGCATGCAAGCCTCGCGTATTCATATGGCTCTCGTCATTGATGAATATGGGGGTACGGACGGTCTTGTGACCATCGAAGACCTGATCGAAGAAATTGTCGGTGAGATCAATGATGAGCATGATGAAGATGAGGGCCCGCTCGTCCAGGAACGCAAAGCTGGCGGCTGGGAAGCTGATGCGCGCGTGGAGCTGGAAGAGCTAGAGGCGATCACAGGGCTAACCTTGCAGGCTGATGATGAGGATGTAGACACCCTTGGCGGGCTTGTCTTTTCCTTGGGCGGGCGCGTGCCCGTGCGCGGTGAGATCATGACCCACCCATCAGGTCTTGAGATTGAGGTTGCCGATGCCGATGAACGGCGTATTCGCAAATTGCGCATCAAACGTTCTTCGGCGGTAAAAACCCCGCGCGTGGCGGGCATTGTGGCCACACCAGCTGACAATGATGACAACAGCCCAGAAAAAGCGGTATCAACGGGCGCAAATTAGGCGGCTTTAGACAGTATCAGGTAATGTGCGGCGCATGATGACCAGCATACATGCTCAAGGTACGGAAGAATTGCGCCGCCGCATCACCAGCCAGGCCGCAAGTCTCGGCGCGCTTACCGGTTGGCGCCGGGCCTTGTGTGCTTTTACCAGCGGGGTTGGCTGTACCTTGGCCATGGCACCCTATTATATTTTGCCGTTAATGATCCTTGGTCTTTGCTGTTTGTTCCTGTTGCTGGCCTTACCCGCAGATGCCACCAGGCCAAACCGCACAGCTTTTCTCACGGGCTGGTGGTTCGGGTTCGGCTATTTCCTGAGCGGTCTTTATTGGATGGGGTTCGCGTTTCTGGTGCGGGCGGCAGAATTTGCGTGGATGATCCCCATCGCGATCCCGGCCTTTGCGGGGTTTCTTGCGTTGTTTTTTGCGTTGCCCGCGCTTTGCCTGGTGGCTGTGGCGCGGCCAACATGGACCCGCGGGGCGCGGCTCCTGCTATTCGCTGGATTGATCAGTGTTTTAGAATATGCACGCGGGCATATTCTCACCGGCTTGCCGTGGAATCTGTTAGGTCAGTCCATGCTCATCCATCCAGCGCTGGCGCAAACGGCATCACTTTATGGGGTATACGGTCTAAGCCTTGTGGTAAGCCTGTTGGCGCTGTTGCCGGTCATGGATTTGCACCCAAGTCGCCGTTTGCCGTGGGGGGTAATGGCATGCGGCTTGGGGTTTGCGGCGTTGGCGGTGACCGGGGCCGTGCGGTTATCACAAGCGGACCGCTTAGCTGATGACCAGCACATCCGCCTTTCAGTCATTCAGCCGAATATTCCGCAGAAGGATAAAAGCGATCCCAGCAAACGCCGGGACAATTTCGATCAGCTTTTACAGTTGTCGGCCCGTGCCCAACAAGAACAACGGGCCAGCGGCGAAGAACCCAGTGATGAGCCCCTTCGTCATCTGATGATATGGCCAGAAAATGCTGTGCCGTGGGTTGGTGAACAGCCGGGTGTTTTGCGTGAGATCGGCTTGGCGGTGGGCGAAAAAACGGTTGTGTTCGCGGGCTCCCTGCGGCGCTCTTATGGCGAGGACGGCGCAGCGCAATTTTACAATACGATTGCGGTGATTTCCGCGCAGGCGGGGGACGGGCTGGCGTCCGTCGCCGCTTATTATGACAAGCACCATCTAGTGCCCTTTGGTGAATATTTGCCGCTGAAGGGGGTGCTAAAGGCGCTGGGTCTGTCGCAATTGGCGCCGGTGCAAGACGGTTTTACGCCGGGGACCGGGCCCGTCACCGTCGATATGGCGGGTGTGAAGATTGCGCCATTGATCTGTTATGAGGCGATTTTTCCGGGTGCCCTTTACCCGCGCGGGGATCGCCCTGACCTCCTCATCACCAGCACCAATGACGCCTGGTTTGGCGATAATGCCGGGCCAAAGCAGCATCTGGATCAGGCGAGGTTGCGGGCCATTGAGAGCGGTGTGCCCATGGCCAGGGCGGCCAATACGGGTATTTCCGCCGTGATCGACAGTGTGGGGCGAGTGCGCCAGCACGCCCCGCTTTACGCGCCGGGCACCTTGGTCTCCGCACTGCCGGCCCGCACGGCGCGGCCCCTCTATGACCGGGTCGGCGATGGGGTGTGGGCGGTGATGGCCGTGCTGGTGATGGGTGCTGGCCTTGTGATGGGCCGGTCGGCGGCCCGCCGCCCTTGATGCAGGACGGTATTTTATTGCTGCCCCTTTTGATGATACGATGAGGTCTTCGGACGCGTGGGGCGTCTTTGTTGGGTACCATGTGGGGTAGATATGACAGAGAATTCGCCGGATCCGGTGGATGTGCATGTGGGTGCGCGGGTGCGTATGCGTCGCCTGATGCTAGGTCTTAGCCAGGATAAGCTCGCCGAAACGGTGGGCCTCACCTTTCAGCAAATCCAGAAATATGAAAAAGGCGCCAATCGCATTGGGGCCAGCCGTCTGTTTCAATTGGCCAGCGCCCTTAATGTGCCGGTGCAGTACTTTTATGAGGATTTGCGCAAACCCGGCGGCATGAACAAGACCGCCGATGAGGTCGCGGCGCTCCTGACGACGCCGGACGGCATGCGGCTATGTCGCTATTTCTCGGCCATCAAGGATTTGCATGTGCGCCGCAAATTGCTCGATCTGGTTAAATCGCTCGCCGACGATGTTGATGGCGCCGAAGAAACACAATTGGATAAAAACAGACCCGTCCATTGATTTTAGGAAATCTGTACACGGATGGCCGGGTACTGCTTTGCGATGTGGACAATCATGGGGGCCGTCTTAAAACCTGTTATCCGATCTTAGCAAAGAACGAGGATGAGGATGGCACCCACACTCCACCATGTGAAAAATACCCGGTCCTTGCGACCCCTCTGGCTTTTGGAAGAGTTGGGTGCCGATTACACCTTGATCGACGAAGGCCCTGACACCCGTGCCATTAAAACGGACGCCTATCGCGTGATTAATCCGCTCGGCAAGGTGCCGTGCTTTACTGACGGCCCTGTGAAAATCACCGAGTCCGTGGCAATCATCCAGTATATTGCTGATCTGCATGGGGGCAGCCATCTGACCCGCACAGCCAGTGACGATGATTATGGCGACTATCTGCAGCTTATGTATTTCGGGGAGGCGGGTATGGGTGGCTATGTGAATATGCTCATTACCCACACGGCACTCCTGCCGGAGGCCCATCGTAATCCGGCGATTGCAAAATGGGCCACCGGGGAAATGGAAACCTGTCTCGCCTATCTCGATAGCACCTTAGGATCACAGGACCATCTGCTCGGGGCGTTTTCCCTTGCGGATATCTCGGTGACCTATGTGCTCTTTTTAATGAAGATCACCCGCAATGCGGGCGGCTTTAGCGAGAGCGTCAATGCCTATTTCAAACGCTGCACGGGCCGTGATGCCTGGCAACGGGCCTGTGCGAAATAACCTGCGGCGTCCTAGGGAATGTTTGTTTCAATCGCTGTCCTCAGGATAAGGAACGTATTGGTTTCACCGAAAAACCTCATCCTGAGAAGCCCGAAGGGCGTCTCGATGGACTGGGGTTTCAACCCGACCTTGATCGAAAGTGCTCTAGCTTTTCGAAATACCGCAGATCGCCCTGCCTGCCTCGCCGTCGGTGGCAACGCGGCCGATGGCGGCAAGTGCTGCATGGGCTTCCAACGGCCGGTCAGTGGCGAGAATATCTACACCCTGACGGGAAAGCTCCGTATATAGACTATTGTCACCCGTGCGCGCAATCTCCTTATCAAGGGCATCGCGCCCACCGAGGGTGCCAAAGATGACCTCAACATCCTGTTGACCAAGAAACCGAAATAATCGCGGCTTGGGGTCGCGCGTGCCCGTAAAGGCGAGGAGGCGATCCGCCGGGATACCCGCCGCCGTCACCGCATTCAGTTCAGAAATTGTATCCACGGAAACAGAGATCATGGCATCCGGCGCCAATTGGTGCAGCTTGCGCGCCTGGGCGAGGGTGTAGGCAATATAAATCACCCGGTCTTGCATCCCCTCTTTTGCCACCAGATCAACCACGTCTTCATATCGGGTCGAGCGTTTGAAATCGATTTGCACAAGTGTGCGGGGTTTTGCCCAGCGCAGAAACGCGCGCAAGGTTGGTGGATTAAACGCTGTCACGGTGCCGTCATCATCCTCTAGCTTCAGCGATTTGATTGCCGACCAGTCCGCCTCTTTCGCAAGGCCGGTACCCGTTGTTGTGCGCTCGAGGCGATCATCATGCATTAAGAAGAGAACACCGTCGCGCGAGGTTGCGACATCAATCTCATAAATGGCAGGAATTTGTGCCGATACATATTGGGCCGTATCAAGAGCATTTTCCGGGTAGCCGGGATAACGCCCCGCGCGGTGGGCGGAGATCAGGCTGAGGCCATTGTCTTCAAGGCAGTTAAAAAAGCCGTTGAGATCGCCGGCGGGGGCAATCCGCCAGACCGCACCGGCACCTGATGCAGGACCCGGCGCTCGGTCTGTGCCCTTGTTAGACCCTTGCGAACAACCTGTCAGAGCAAGGATGAATAGAGTAATCCGTATAAAGATGGAAATATTATTCATGGGGCGTGTCCGCGATGAGAGGGGGGCTGTGATGGTGAAAATGGTAGAACCGGGCGGCCTGATTGCCTGCGCTATGGGTGGTAGCGTATAGGGGCGTAAAGGAGAAGCGCTGTGAAGATGACAATTGATATTGAGTGCACCCCGGAGGAGGCGCGGCGGCTTTTCGGCTTGCCGGATGTCTCCGGTATCAATGATCTGGTGGTTGACGAGATGACGCGCCGGGCCAAGGAGAATATTGATACCCTCGCGGATCCGGAGCGGTTCGTTTCACAATGGATGGATATGAGCGGGCGCGGTTTTGAGCAGTTTCAATCGCTCATGGGGGCAGCCATAAAATCAGCGGCCGCTGACCCGAAATCAAAGAAATAGCCTTATGGAGGGGTCGGCAGCGACGATATTTGCGCGGGCCAGCGCGCCGGGCCGGGCGGGTGTCGCCATGTTTCGCGTTTCGGGGCCACGGGTTGGTGCGGTAATCGCGATGTTGACCGCGACGCCTTTGCGCCCGCGTGTGGCCCACCATCGACGGATCCACGGCATCGATGGCTCAGTCATTGATGAGGGCATTCTGATTTACTTCAAAGGGCCGGCAAGTTTTACCGGTGAGGAGGTTCTGGAGTTACACCTGCACGGTGCCCCGGCTGTGGGTCGCGCGCTGTTTCAGACCCTTGAGCATGCCGGTTGTGTGCTTGCCGAGCCCGGGGAATTTAGCCTGCGCGCCCTGCAAAATGGCAAAATGGACCTTGCGGCGGTTGAGGGCCTCAGCGACTTGCTGGCCGCGGAAACCGACGGTCAGCGTCGCCAAGCGTTGCGGCAATATGGCGGCGCATTGTCGGATGAGGCCCAACGCTGGCGGGCCGATCTTGTGCAAATTCTGGCCGCTATCGCTGCGGATATCGATTTCCCTGACGAAGAAGATGTGCCCGCCGCGGTGCTTGAGGCCGCGGCGGGAAAGCTGGCAACGCTTATAGCGGTGCTCAGCCAAGCCCTGGAAACGGCGGATCAGGCACGCCGGGTTCGCGACGGGTTGTCGGTCGCCCTGATTGGGGCGCCGAATGCGGGCAAGTCGAGCCTCCTTAACCGCTTGGCAGGCTCAGACCTTGCCATTGTCTCCGAAGAACCGGGCACAACCCGGGACATTATCGAGACCCCGCTGGAGATTGCCGGGCAATTGGTGCGTGTGGCTGACACAGCCGGTATCCGCGATAATGCCGCTGGCACCATTGAGAAAGAGGGCATTCGCCGCACAATGATCCGCGCCGAGGAGGCAGACCGACGTCTCCTGATCCTCGACGGTAGCGATCGAGGGACAAGTGTTTCACGTGAAACAAAGGCGCTTCTCGTGCCAGGTGATCTGATCGCGCTTAACAAGGCTGACCAGGCCATTCGTACTGAAGCTCAACATTTGGCAACGGCCCTTTCGAACGAGGTCCAGACACCGCTTATCACCCTGTCTGCCACCACGGGCGATGGGGTGGCGGGCTTAATGAAGGCGCTGGCCAAAGAGGTTGAGGAGGCGCCGGGCCTAAACGGGGCCCTCCTCTCGCGGGAGCGCCATGTGAGCCATGTGGGCCAGGCGCGCGACGCGCTGGTCCGTGCGACGGCAAATCTGAGGTTGGCGCCGGAGTTGGCCGCGGAGGATATTCGGCTGGCCGCGCGGGCCTTCGACCACATCACGGGCAAAATCCATGTGGAGGAAGTCCTGGGCGATGTCTTTGCCAATTTTTGTATTGGAAAATAACGCCCTGCGCCGATGTTTCACGTGAAACACAATCGCCGTTCACCTATATAGCCAAAACAGGAAAGAGCCCGAGCGGAACCATGGGATCAGCATACGATTATCAGGTCATCGTCATTGGCGGCGGCCATGCCGGCTGTGAAGCCGCGGCTGCGTCTGCGCGCCTTGGCGTGAACACGGTTCTGCTCACCCACAGCAAAGCGACGATTGGTGAAATGTCGTGCAATCCAGCCATTGGCGGGCTCGGTAAAGGGCATCTGGTGCGGGAGATTGATGCGCTTGATGGTCTTATGGGCCGGGTCATCGACGAGGCCGGCATTCAGTTTCGCATGCTCAATCGGTCAAAAGGCCCCGCCGTGCGCGGCCCCCGGGCCCAAGCCGACCGCCAGCTTTATCGCCAGGCCATGCAACGGGAAATTGGGCAGCAGCGTCATCTATCTGTCATCGAAGATGGCGCCGAGGCATTCCTGTTTGACGGTGACCGCGTGATTGGCGTGCAAACCACCAGTGGGCATAAGCTTTTGGCGGCCGCCGTGGTGCTTACCACGGGCACCTTTCTCAAGGGCGTTGTCCATATGGGCAATGAGCGTATCCCTGCCGGGCGCGCACAAGGGGAAACGGGGTGGGAGAAACCAGCGCGTCGACTATCAGATCAGCTCTATGGGGCGGATTTTACCATGGGGCGCTTGAAAACCGGAACCCCAGCTCGGCTCGACGGGCGGACCATTGACTGGTCAGTTCTGGAAAGCCAGCCGGCTGACGCGGCCCCGGTGCCGTTTTCATTTCTCAATGACCGGATTGCTGTGCCGCAAATCGCCTGCGGCATTACCCACACAAATGCGCAGACCCATGCGATTATCGAGGAGAATCTCGACCAGTCAGCGGTTTATGGGGGCAACATTGCGGGTCAAGGGCCGCGATATTGCCCGTCCATCGAGGACAAGGTGGTGCGTTTTCGGGAGCGTAATGCCCATCAGATTTTTCTTGAGCCAGAAGGCCTCGACGATCACACGGTGTATCCCAACGGGATATCCACGTCCCTGCCAGCTGATATCCAAGCGCAATTTGTGGCAACCATTCGGGGGCTGGAGAACGCGAAAATTCTTCGTCCGGGTTACGCCATTGAATATGATTATATTGATCCGCGCGCGCTCCACCACACACTTGAGACCCGCCAGTGCGCCGGGCTTTTTCTGGCGGGGCAAATCAACGGCACTACCGGTTATGAGGAAGCGGCCGCCCAGGGGTTAATCGCCGGCGCCAATGCCGCGTTACAGGTGTTGGGTGCAGATCCTCTTATTCTCGATCGGTCGCAGGGCTATATGGGCGTCCTGGTTGATGATCTCATCAATAATGGCGTGTCGGAACCCTATCGCATGTTTACCTCCCGCGCTGAGTATCGCCTCACCCTGCGGGCCGATAATGCCGACCAGCGACTGACACCCCTTGGTATTGAGAGGGGTCTGGTGGGAACGGTGCGGCGGGATATGTTTCACGTGAAACATCAAGCCCTCACAAAAGCGCAAGCATGGGCCCGTGCAACGCAAGTCACCCCCAATGAGGCAGCCAAAAAGGGCCTCAAGGTCAATCAAGATGGGCGTCGCCGCTCAATCATTGATCTTCTTTCCTTGCCGGAGGTGACGCTTGAGCGGTTGATGCCGCATTTCCCCCCCCTGGCGCAGATGGATGCGTCAATCCGGGAGCAATTGGCCTTTGAGGCCCTCTATTCCGGTTATCTGGCCCGCCAGGAGGCTGATATTGTTGCGTTTCGACGCGATGAAGACCAGGCCTTGCCCCACACGCTCGACTATGACGCCATTGTTGGTCTTTCCACCGAAGCGCGCTTGCGGCTCAATACAGTCAGGCCGGCAACCCTTGGTCAGGCTGCCCGGTTGGAAGGGGTCACCCCGGCGGCGTTGGCGCTTATCCTCGCGACGCTGAAACGTAAAGATCGGACGGGTCCCCGGGCGGCTAGCGCGCGCGCCCCCGCCCGGCACGTTCCCTCATGACGGCGATCTTACCGGGCGCACCCGCAGACCAGTCCGGTGCACCGGCCTATACGCCAGACCAACTGGCCAGCGCGCTCAGCCTCAATGGTAAGACCATGGATCGGCTTAAACGCTTCGATCAGCTTCTTGTGGACACCAATAAGGTCCACAATCTCGTGGCCCGCTCCACCATTGAGGCGCGATGGTTTCGTCATTTTCTCGATAGCGCTCAGCTTTTCAGTTTTCTTCGTGACGAGGATGAAATGATCCTTGATATGGGGGCGGGCGCGGGCTTCCCCGGCCTTGTTCTGGCGGCGATGAGCGCGCCAGATCGGCAGTTTATTCTGGTGGAAAGTATCGCCAAAAAAGCCCGTTTCCTCCATAAGGCCAAAGCGGCCATGGGTCTCAGCAATGTGACGGTCGAAACGGCGCGGGTTGAGGGCCTCACCACCTTGCCGCTGATTGATGTGATCATGGCCCGGGCGCTGGCGCCTCTGACGCAGCTATTGGCGTATGCCGAGCCGCTGTGCGCTGGCCATACCCGGCTGGTTTTTCCGAAAGGCGCACGCTTGGAGGAGGAATTGACCGAGGCGCGCAAAGCCTGGCATATCCAATGTTTCGACGCGGTGAGTATGACCAGTGACGATGCGCGAATCCTGATAATTGATCAGATGAGGCGCGCAAGATAAGCCCCTCGCGCGCGAACGCCCTACCCCCTTGCCGGTTTGGACCAAAGGTCAAAGCCGCCCCAGGAACGGAAAAGGAATGACCCAGACGCTCCGCACCTTTGCCATCGCCAATCAAAAAGGCGGTGTTGGTAAGACAACAACCGCCATTAATCTTGCCACAGCGCTGGTGGCGGTTGGTGAGCGGGTGGTGCTGATCGATCTTGATCCCCAGGGGAATGCCTCCACCGGCCTCGGCATTGATGCGGCTGACCGCCGGGTGACAACCTATGATGTGCTGACCAATGGCTATCGTCTCGACGCGGCGGTCATGGATACCGACATTCCGGGTCTGGTGATTGCCCCGGCGGGGGTCGATCTGGCGGGCGCTGAACTGGAACTTGCAGATGTTGACCGGCGCCATTTTCGGCTTAGCGATGCGATTAGTGATTATGTGGCCACCAATCATGGCGGCAGCGGAGAGCGTTATACTTATGTGATTATCGATTGCCCCCCATCGCTCAGCCTACTGACGTTAAATGCCCTGGTGGCGGCAAATGGAGTCATCATCCCATTGCAGTGTGAGTTTTTTGCCCTTGAAGGTCTATCGCAGATTTTGCGCACAATAGAAACCGTTCGTACAAGGATTAATATCCAATTGGAACTCTATGGCGTTGTGCTGACGATGTTTGATGGGCGCAATAATCTTTCCAATCAGGTTGCTGATGATGTGCGCGCGCATCTTGGGGAAAAAGTGTTCGATGCCGTGATCCCGCGTAATGTGCGTATCTCCGAGGCACCAAGCCATGGTAAACCTGCCCTCCTCTATGATTTGAAATGCCCGGGCAGTCAGGCCTATTTGCGCCTCGCCAGTGAAATCCTGCAGCGTGAACGCACACGCCGCGCCGCCTGACCCCTGCCCTTAAAAACGGATCCCAAACCATGGCTGCTCCTGCATCTTCAAAGTCCAATCCTTCAGCGTCTAAGACGCCAACCCGTGCGGGCAAATCTTCGCGCGGACTTGGCCGTGGTCTGGATGCGTTGCTGGGTGAAAAACCTGCGGCCATCGATGAGGGCGGTGTAGGTAATAAAGCTGATAGCACCGGTGACCGTCTGGTGCCGATTGCCTTTATTGGCCCCAACCCCGATCAACCACGCAAGATTTTTGATGCCGATGCCATTGGCGATCTTGCTGGATCAATCCGGGAGAAAGGCTTGCTGCAGCCAATTCTGGTGCGCCCCGCACGGGAGAATAAAGACGGCATCAACTATGAGATCGTCGCTGGGGAGCGCCGCTGGCGTGCTGCGCAAAAAGCGCAACTCCATGAAGTACCGGTTATCATCCGTACCCTAACGGACCAGGAAACTGCTGAGATTGCACTGATCGAGAATATCCAGCGTGTTGATTTGAATGTCATGGAAGAGGCCGATGCCTACCATCATCTGGCGCAAGCCTATGGCCGCACGCAGCAACAGATTGCCCGCGCAGTGGGCAAAAGCCGCAGCCATGTGGCAAACCTCATGCGGCTAACGGATCTGCCCTCGGCGATACAGGATGCGGTACGAGCCGATATCATCAGCATGGGCCACGCCAGGGCATTGTTATCCAGTGAAACACCGGCTGCTCATTTCGCAAAAGTCGTCGACGGCCATCTATCTGTGCGTGAAACCGAGGCCCTCATCAAAGCGGCCCGGCCGGCAGGCACGCAAATGCAAGGAAAGAAAGCCCCGCCACCATCATCGTCTGGACACAAGGACGCGGACACCCGGCGCCTCGAAACAGACCTTGCCACGGCGCTCGGCCTATCGGTGATCATCGACCATCAAAAATCTGGTGCCGGCGACGTGACCATTTCCTATTTGTCCCTCGACCAGCTGGACGATGTTTGTCGCCGCCTCATGGGCGCCGCTGTCTAGGCCTTCGGTAGAGGTAACGATATCCTTACCGACGGTTGGCTCTAACCGACGATGTGGTTGAACCGGTCATACCACTGAGGACAATAGGCAGGGGAAATCAGTGTGGAGAATAACACCCCGCCCCAGGGCCTGTTTGACGGGAAAGAGTCCCCGACAGTCTGAACATCAGAAACAAGCGAATATTCCCCGTAGAGGAAAATGGTGCCCCTGGCCCGACTCGAACGGGCACGTCCGAAGACACTTGATTTTGAATCAAGCGCGTCTACCAATTCCGCCACAGGGGCAACCTGGGACTTTGCGCGTGCGGCTCCGCTTATACCGCCCACTGGCAAAAATGGTAGCAAAAAAATAATGTTGGTGCGGCACAGTTTTCCGCGCAAAGCCTTTAAGTGATTGATGTGCGCAAACCATGACCCACCACCATCAGACCGACCCTGCGCCAGACCCCGCACATGATCCTGAGGACATGCAGGGGGCAACAGCGTTTTTGCTGTCGCTTTTGGCGGGGTTGCATGGCTCATCCGCGCCCACCTCGCCCGAAACCGAGTCTGACACGAAGGCCGATGCAACCGTGACCCTTGGCGGGCTCGTGGCGCTGATGGACCAGCGGGCCTACGGCTTTTTGCTGCTGTTATTGGCGCTGCCGTGCTGTCTGCCGTTTGTTTATGGATTGCCGCAATTGGTGGCGCTGCCCATGCTGGCCCTTGCCGCCCAACTGGCCGCGGGCAGGGCCCATCCCTGGTTTCCAACGCGGCTTGCCAACCGGTCGTTTGGGGTGGCGCAATTTGAAGGGGTTGTCACCCGTGCGTCAAAATATATCGGCTGGTTTGAGCGCTTGGCTTTTCCTCGCCTGACCTTTTTGACCGAGGGCGTCGGTGCGCGCCTCGTGGGGGCGCTTTTACTTATTCCGTGTGCGTCAATATTGGTGCCCCTCCCCTCCACCAATACCGCGCCTGGTATCGGTGTGACCATCGCTGCCATTGGCCTGATTGAGCGTGATGGCCTGTTGGTAATCTTTGGCCTTACGCTCGGCCTTGCGTGGGTTCTGCTGCTTGTGCTGTTGGGCGCGGAAGGCATTCAGCTTATCAAAACTTGGCTGATGACCCGGTAAGACGGGGCTCACACACAGTGAGTAGAGTGTACAATCCTGATACGGATAAAAGCCACTATCTCAAGATGAACGGCCGGCCTTCTCCACATGGCCTGATATGCCTTCGCGGTTGGCTAATATCTCGGTGACATCGCTCAGCGATAGGTCGTGCGCGGCCAGTAGAACGAGAAGATGATAGAGTGTGTCTGCCGCCTCTCTGCACAGGGCATCTTTATCCGTCTGCGTTCCGGCAATGATCGTCTCCACCGCTTCCTCGCCAAACTTGCGCGCGCAATGGTCTGTGCCCCGGGCAAGAAGCGCGGCTGTATAGGATGTTTGCGGATCATCCCCGCGACGGGCCGCGATGGTGGCGGCGAGGCGCGTAAGAACAGACAGATCAGCGGGCGTTGTCATGGTAAAAGTCCTTGCGCACGGGCAGGCCAGCGGCGCGCAGGGCGGCCCGCGCCTCCGCAATGGTGTGCGTGCCAAAATGAAAGATTGAGGCCGCAAGAACGGCATTGGCCCCGCCCTCACGCACCCCGTCAACAAGATGATCGAGCGTCCCCACCCCGCCGGACGCAATAACCGGGACTGAAACCGCACGGGTAATGGCGCGGGTCAGTGCAAGATCATAGCCGGTTTTCACCCCGTCCCGGTCCATGGAGGTGAGTAGGATTTCACCGGCACCGAGGCCGGTTACCTTTTGGGCGAAGGCAACCGCATCAATCCCGGTGGGATTGCGACCCCCATGGGTGAAGATTTCCCAATGCCCCGCCCCCACCGCACGCGCATCGATGGCAACGGTGACACATTGGGCACCAAATTGCTCTGCCGCCCGGCGCACAAGATCCGGGTCTTTCACGGCGGCGGTGTTGACCGATACTTTATCGGCCCCGGCCATCAACAAGCGGCGAAAATCATCCGTACTGCGCACACCGCCGCCAACAGTCAAGGGCATAAAACACTGTTCTGCCACCTGGGCCACTTGATCAAGCAAAATGCCCCGCCCCTCGTAGCTGGCGGAGATATCAAGAAAGCAAAGCTCATCGGCGCCCGCCGCATCATAGGCAATGGCGGCGGCCACCGGGTCACCAGCATCGCGCAAGTCAACAAAATTGACCCCCTTCACCACGCGGCCATCCTTCACATCTAGGCACGGGATGATCCTGATATTCAACATGGGTCCGGGCCCCCTGTTGCTGCGCGTAATGCCGTGGACGGATCAATTCGACCATCATACAGTGCCCGGCCAATGATCACCCCTTCGATGGGCGCGTCTGCCGCCCGCAGATTGGTGATATCTTGCACCGACGCAACACCGCCCGACGCAATCACCGGGATTGAGACGGCCCGGGCGAGATCGGCGGTGGCCGCAACATTGACGCCGCTAAGCGCGCCATCGCGGCCAATATCGGTAAAGACCAGCGCCGCAACGCCGTAATCCTCAAATCGCCGGGCGATATCAGCGGCGGTAAAACTGGTGTCGGTGCCCCATCCGGCGGTTTTGACCCGGCCCTCGCGAGCATCAATTCCCACAACAATCTGCTCCGGGAACGCGCCTGCCGCCGCCTGAACAAAAGCCGGATTTTCCACGGCCGCCGTTCCTAAGATGACGCGGTGAATACCGGCATCAAGCCATCCCTCCACGGCGGTCAGTGTGCGGATCCCCCCGCCCAATTGTGTCTGGGCCTTGGTTTGGGCAATGATCTCTTTAACCCGGGTAACATTTTCGCTCTGGCCGCTAAAGGCACCGTCAAGATCAACAATATGCAAATTGGTGAAACCGCTTGCCTCAAACACACCGGCCTGGGTGGCGGGGTCTTCATGATAGACGGTTGCCTTGTCCATCTCCCCATGGAGAAGACGCACGCATTTGCCATCTTTCAGATCAATAGCGGGATAGAGACTGAAGTCTATCATGGGCGATCCACCGTCCACTGAAGAAAATTACCGAGAAGGTGCAGGCCCGCCAATTGGCTTTTTTCCGGATGAAACTGCACACCCACAAGACTGCCTCTGCCGACCATGACGCTGAGCGGTGAGCCGTGGCCATAGGCGCAACTGGCGACCACATCATCTTCATTCTCGGCGTCAAAATGGTAGGAATGCAGAAAATAAAGATCGGCCCCATCAAGGGCCGTGTCTTCCTCCCTGGTTGGCGTCAACACGGGGTGCGGCTTTAGCGTTTTGATCTGGTTCCAGCCCATATGGGGTACACGAACCGATGACGCCGCCACGTCAATGGGCCTGATGGTTCCCGGGATATAGCCAAGACCGTGCCGATCCCCAAACTCAAGACCGCGGCTGGCGAGTATCTGCATGCCCACGCATATGCCTAATATTGGCTTCTCCCCATCGCTGACCATCTCATCAAAAACTTCGCGCAGGCCCGGGATGGCATTGAACCCGGCCATGCACGCGCCAAACGCGCCAACACCGGGCAGGATGACACAGTCTGCGGCCCGCACTGCATCGCAACTTTGGGTCACGTGGGCGTGAGCGGCAAGGTTGCGATCATGCGCGGCCCGTTCCACCGCTTTGTGTACGGATCGCAGATTGCCAACACCAAGATCAATGATGGCAATCGTCATTGGGCTGGAATTTGCAGGCTCTGCGGTCATGGCGTTGCCGTACCGTGGCGGCTAGGGGAAGGAAAGCGGAATCTGTAAGGCGACGACGCTGGGTCCCAAACGGGCTGCGCCTTAGCTACCGAGGACCCCTTTGGTGGAGGGCATTGCCTCCCCTGCCCTGGGGTCTATTTCCAGGCCTTGGCGAAAGGCCCGGGCGGTTGCCTTGAAACAGCTTTCAATAATGTGGTGGGTATTCTCGCCGTAAATATTTTCCACATGCAGGCAGAGCCCGGCATTGGTGGCAAAGGCGTGAAACCATTCCTTGAACAGCTCGGTATCCATGGTGCCCACTTTTGGGCGTTTGAAATCAACACGCCAGATCAGATAGGGCCTCTTGGCGATATCGAGGGATGCCCGCGACAAGGTCTCATCCATAGGGATATAGGCGCTGCCAAATCGGCGAATGCCCACACAATCCCCCAACGCTTTGGCGGCGGCTTGGCCCATCACGATGCCCACATCCTCAACCGTGTGATGCATATCAATATGTAAATCACCCTTACACCGGACGTTGAGATCGATCAGGGCGTGTTTGGCGAACCCTTCCAGCATATGATCGAAAAACCCGATGCCCGTCTCAACATCATAGGTACCGGTCCCGTCGAGGGTGATGGTAACGGCGATTTCCGTTTCTTTGGTGGTGCGATTGATGGTGGCGCTGCGCATCGCAACCTCTCATGTTGGTTTCACGCGTGGCTTAGCGCATAAATCTCAAGAAATGCCAACCGCTGGTCTTTGAATGCCGGCATGACGCCGATTGGGGGGGGGCAGCTAAGGGGGCACCCTTTCACGACAAGGCGCATTGGCGGGCGATTTCCGCCGGTCCCGTCCACCCCTCAAGTTTCAGCAATTCACACGGGATCATATCCCGCCCAAAATAATTGGCCACATAAGAGGCGCCGAATGCGAGGCCCAACGTGCCAACCCATTGGGCAACATTGACCAGCGGGTTGACGCGGTCATCAGGCCCGCTCTCCGCCTGGAGCTGAATGGCAATCAACAAAGACAGGACGAGCCCGCCGGGCAGCACCCACCATAATGGACCCTGGATGGCGCCGGAATAAACCTCCAGCAGGATGATGGTGTAGGCGACGGCGCCGCTGAGCAATCTGACAAATTTCACTGGTAATTCCGAACCCCCTTGCGTTTTATGTGTCGGGATCGGCCCGGCACTTTGGTTGGCAAGCGGGCACATTAACGACAATAATATGCCCGATAAATAGGAATAGCGTATGGCAATTGAAATGCATGGCACAACAATTTTGGCGGTGCGCCGGGGCAATAGGGTTTGCGTTGGTGGTGATGGCCAGGTGACGCTGGGCGACACCATGGCGAAGGGCGATGCGCGCAAGGTGCGCCGGATCGGGAGCGGCGGCCGGGTGATTGCCGGGTTTGCAGGCGCCACAGCCGACGCCTTTACCTTGCTGGAACGGTTGGAGGCAAAACTTGACCAATACCCGGGGCAGTTGACACGCGCCTCGGTTGAGCTTGCCAAAGACTGGCGGACTGACCGGTTCCTGCGCCGGCTGGAAGCAATGTTGATTGTTGCCGATGCTGAGGTGACGTTAACGATCTCCGGTGTGGGCGATGTGCTTGAGCCTGAACATGGGATCACGGGTATCGGGTCGGGAGGCGCTTATGCGCGGGCCGCCGCCAGGGCACTGCTTGACGAGACGACACTGGACGCTGAAGCGATCGTTCGAAAGGCCATGGCCGTGGCAGGGGCAATCTGCATCTATACAAACGATAATTTGACGATCGAAACAATAACAGGCGACGAGTAGACGCTGGCGGCGTCTCTTGTGCCGGGTTTTGTTGCCGTACTGCTTCAAGCCGATTTATTTAGTTTCTTAGGCAAAACGAATGCTGTTTTTGAAAGGCTTTGACGGTCAATGGCGGCGGCGTAGGCGGTTGGCGCTGCGTCCCCTGTTTTTTGTGCTGGTTTCCGGTGTCTTGCTCTCGAATAGCGTGGGCGTGGGTGCGATTGCGGCTTCGGCTCAAGACCTGGCAAGCGCTGACCCATCAATGGTCCGGTTTGATAGTCCGGTGGAGTGCACCGTTAATCCGCAGACGCCAGGGGCGTGCGTTATTCAGCACTATGTTGATCTGGACCCGGGCCCGGGTCGTCTCGACCATGGGTGCGGTCGGCTGAGTTATGACGGCGCCACCGGCACCGATTTTCGAACGCCTACGCTGGCCGATATGCGTGTTGGCGTTGCCGTTTTGGCGGCTGCGGGCGGGGTTGTTGAGGCCGTTCGTGATGGCATGGCCGATGTCTCGGTGCGTGATATCGGTTTCGACGCGGTGGCTGGCCGGGAGGCGGGCAATGGTGTTGTGATCCGCCACAATCAGGATTGGGTGACGCAATATAGCCATCTCAAAAAAGGCTCGGTGCAGGTGCGGCCCGGCGACCGGGTGGCGCGGGGGGCTGTGATCGGGTCCATCGGTCTGTCGGGGAGGACCGAGTTTCCCCATGTTGAGTTCACGGTCCGCCATCGCGGCGAGCCAGTGGACCCGTTTGTAGGCATACCGGTTGGTGTCTCGATCGAAGATGCGCCGTCATCGGCAACAAAAAAGCGCGGGTGTGAGGGGCGGCGGGCACCGCTTTGGACGCCGGCGGCGTTGGCACAGTTTGAGTATGTACCAACCGGCATCTTGGCGATGGGTGTGGCCGAGGGGGCTGCAACCGCACAACGGGCACGGGTCGGTCGGTATGACCGCCTGACAATCACGACAAAAAGCCCCGCCATTGTGATCTGGGTGGACAGCTATGGGACCGAAGAAAACGATCGCCAGCATTTTACCCTTCGCGCGCCGGGGGGCCGTTTGATCTATGACACCTCGTCCGTTTTGGAGAAAAACAATATTAGCTGGTTTGCCTTTGCTGGCCGTCGCGCGCCCGCCGGCGGATGGGTGCCCGGCGCTTATGAGGCCCGGTATACCCTGACCCGCGATGGCCAATCGGTGGCCAGCCGGACATTCACTTTCCACATCAAATAAGCGCCGCACCGCGCAGCCCACTACTCCCCGGCCATACCAATCGACCGCCTCCCACTATTGCCTGCCCCGGCATAATTGGCCGCTGGCCCGGTCTGGTTCGCGCCCTGTTGATTGGACTGGCGAAAGCTAATCGCTTCGGCAAGATGTGACCGCCTGATGGCGTCAGACCCATCAAGATCAGCGATCGTGCGCGCCACACGGAGCACGCGGTGATACCCCCGCGCCGACAGGTTTAATGCTTCGGTGGCTCGGCTCATGAGCTGTTGGCCATCGGCATCGGGTATGGCCACTTTGGCGAGGAGGGCATCGGACAGACTGGCATTGGTTGGGCAGGGCGCAGGCGTGCCAACACCATCATCGGTCGCCAGTGTTGCCATCCGGGCGGTCTGCCGGGTCCGGGCCTCGGCAATCCGGGCGGCAATCTGGGCACTGGTCTCGCCCGTGGGCGGGGCCGCCAGATCGCCGGGCGCCACCGCCGGCAGTGTTACTGACAAGTCCATCCGATCGAGCAGGGGCCCCGAAACCCGGGCCTGGTACACCGCCTCGCAGTTTGGGCCGCGCCCGCAATTATTGCCGCTGGCCCGCCCATACCCGCATTTGCACGGGTTCATGGCTGCCACCAACTGAAACCGCGCAGGATACCGCACATGAAAGTTCGCCCGGGCAATCAGGACGTCGCCCGTTTCCAGGGGTTGGCGTAAACTATCGAGAACGGGACTTGAAAATTCCGGTAGTTCGTCAAGAAACAGGACCCCATGGTGCGCTAGGGATGCCTCCCCCGGTCGCGCCTTGATACCGCCGCCAACCATGGCCGCCATGGACGCGGAATGGTGCGGCGCCCGGAACGGTCGTTCTCTCGTCAACCGCCCCTGGTCCAGCAACCCGGCGATTGAATGGATCATGGAGACATCCAGCATCTCCGCCGCGGTCAGGGGCGGCAACAGGCCCGGCAATCGCGCTGCCAACATAGACTTACCGGCCCCCGGCGGACCCACCATCAAGAGATTATGGCCCCCAGCGGCGGCAATTTCGAGTGCTCGCTTGGCCGTTTCCTGGCCGCGCACATCGATCATATCGGGCGGTATGGCCGCGGGCGCCAAACCGCCGGGCGAAGGCCGCGTCAGCACCTGATTGCCTTTAAAATGATTGACCAGCTGGATCAGGCTCACCGGCGCCAACAGATCAAAGTCATCCCCGGCCCAGGCCGCCTCCGCCCCCACATCATGGGGGCAAATCAAGCCCAGGCTTTTACCATTGGCCGCCACCGCCGCCGGTAGGGCCCCGGTGACGGCGGTGATCGATCCGTCCAATCCCAACTCCCCCATGACAGCAAAACCGTCGGCAACATCGCGGGGCATGGCACCAATTTCCATGAGCAGGGCCAGGGCAATGGGCAGGTCAAAATGACTGCCCTCCTTGGGTAAATCGGCGGGAGCCAGATTTACCGTGATCCGTTTGGCAGGCAGACCGAGCCCTACCGCGGTGAGCGCCGCGCGCACCCGTTCACGGGCTTCGGAAACAGCCTTGTCCGGCAGACCCACAATGGCAAACCCGTTGGCCCCGCCGCTAACCTGGACCTGAACGGTGACCGGTTGGGCTTCCACACCGTGGAACGCAAAGGTCTGAACTTGTGCAACCATGGGGCGATCTCTCCTCTGCGCACATGATACACGCCCGATGGGAACAAAGAAAGAACAATATTTCACCGGGTAAAACCGCTTCACCGCCGATCCGTACCACAAACACAACACCGTGCCGGTTGTTTCCCGGGGGCTTTTGCGTTTACCTTCGGCCATACCGGGTAAGGTCGCTTGGGCTGTGGGGTCTTCATGAGCAAACGTTGGTTGGGGAATGGGCGGGCGTGGTTTCCCCGTTTAGTTGGCGGTATGGCCAGCGGTATTTTTATGGTGACCATGACCGCTTGCGCCACGGCACCGGGGCCAACCCCACAGGTGTTGGCGACAGATATCACCCCAACCCAGAATGCGGATGCAGCGCCGAACGCCCCGGCACCCACCCTTCTCAAAGCCGCATTTGCCGCGGCCGCGCAGGAAGAACCTGAGGGCTTTTCCCTGTGCAATTGCAAGGAAAAAGTCGACCCCATCAAAGCGCTGTTGGGGGAGGAGCGCGCGCTCACCCGCTCACTCCAATATAGCTTGCGCACCCTGCGGGAGAGTTTCGGCTATGTGGAAATCAACTGGATCAAAAAGGCGCTTTTCAGTCTCGATCAATATAACGCCGAAGACCTTGAAGAGTTTGGCCCGGCGCAAACCGTGGGGGGCCTCGATTATAATGCTGCAACCGCCGAAGCAGTGAAGAATTTTCAGTGTCTGTATTATCCCAAGGCCAGTGATGGCACCTGTGATCAGGGGCGCACCACCGGGTGGATCACCTATCCGGAGGCACGCGCCGCGATTTGTACATCGGGGTATGCGGCAAAGGATGACACGGCGATTTTGCTGGCCGGTTGGTACGCCAACGGTACGGTGTTTGAACGCAATCTCGCCTTTGCGAACTGGCTGGTCGCCAAGCTGTCCCGCAATTTACCGCAGCTTATTCAGAATGCGGAGGAAGGGCCGGACCGGGAGTTTTATCTGGCCGTGGAATCCGACGCGCGAATCCTGCAAAGTTTTATCAATTCCATGGTCAATGCCGAGGCAGAAATCAGAGGACTGACAATTGCCCAGCGGGTCGCCTTGCGCGGCGACGTTAATGCCGCATTGGCGCTTAATGAGATTTGCCCGCGCGGGTTCACGCAGTAAGGCGAGGGGGGAGATTGTGATGATGCACCATTGGCGCTTGTCTTTCTTTACCATGCTGGCGTGCCTGTTGGGTCAATCGGGCTTGCTCATCATACCCGCCGGTTCTCTGCCGGGCGGAATTGAGGCGGCGCACGCGCAGGGGACGGGCCGAAATCCGCGGCCAATCCCACCGCGCGGTGATGGCCCGCGCAAACCCGGCCCGCGATATGAGGTTACTTGTGGGCGCTGTCTTGCCGAGGCCATTTATGATCCGCATTTGCCGGTTACCGATCGCAACAAAAATCACAAATCCTTACAGCGCGCGATTGATAATACCCGCCCCGGCGGCAAGGTCACTGTTTACCGTGACCGGAACCGCGCCTGGCTTGATCCCTTTTCTGTCCGTACCCCGAATATAACAATTAGCGCGGCTGATAGTGAGGCGGGGGGCACAATTGTGGTACGGCAGGAAACGCAAACCTGCCTCACGGTGGCGCCGCGCGGTGGGCGCCGGTTTACCGATGTGACCACGACCATTGAGGGGTTCACCTTTCTGGCCAATGATGGGGCCCTTGGCCCGTGTATTGATGTGCGCAAGGGCACGCTGAAACTGATCAAGACACGGATTGATTTGGGCGAAAGTAATGGCGTCGGTATTGAGGTTGGCCCCACGGCGGCGCTGGAATTCTCAGGTAAAAATTATGACGAACACGGCATTTTCGCCGGTGTGATGGAATCAACCCTGCCGGGCAATCCGCGCAATGGTACCGGGATCATTGCCAATGCGTCAAAGGCTGTACGCCTCACCGGCATTCGTTTGCAGGGGCTTGCCGTGGCGCTGGATAGCCGGGCGGAGGTCAATGCCTTAACCGGCGCGAGGTTTTTCAATAACGGTGTTGGTGTCACCATTGAGGATGCTGCCATTGCGAGTGCCTATGCGCCCGGTCTTGTGATCAATGGCGGGGCGTTTACCGAAAATGGCGACGCAATCCGCCTGACTGCCGGGGGTTTTGGCCCGGTCCAGCGACCCTCCGGTATCAAACCCACCATAGGGGCGGGGTTAAAGGCGCCCACACCGTCGGCCAACCGGGCGCGGTTTTCCCGACCTTTCCGCGGGCGGGTTTTGATCAAGGGGGAGGCGAAAGACAAAGTCCGGTTTGAGCGCAATTTGCGCGGTATCAGTTTTGATGATGCTTATCCCACAACGGGGTTTAGGGTTGAGCGCGCCGAATTTTCCGGCCATCAAGGTCACGCGCTACAATTAAACTTGCCGCGGGGGACCGAGGCGATCTTGTCTGGGGTCGACTTTAATCAAAACGCCGTGCCGATTGTTTTTGCCAATGCGTTTGACGGGGATTTGGTAATTGCTGACGGGTCTTTTCTTTTTGGCAGCGCACTGTTGCGCGGCATTGCCGTGGAGGAGGGGCGGGGGTCGCTTAATATTGAATTTGATCGTGTGGTGGGGGCGCGGCCCGTCTTCGTGTTAGGGGAATTTTTTGATGGCACCTTGGCCCTCAATGTAAGTTTTGGTGGTGACCGCCATCTTGTCTATTTTACGGAGGATACGGATGTTTGCCGGGCAAGCCTGCGCAAAAAAAATGATCGCCTAGCCTTTTTTGACCTCATCAACACCTTGCCGATTTTTGTGAATAATCAACAACTGGCCCTCTTGTTTGGCGAGATTGATCCCGGCACCACGGGCCGCCGTGATATCTCTGCCCGGCGCTTGCGCGCGGTACAGGATATTTTGTGTGGCCGGGTATTGCCCGAAGGATCGCCGCAGTAAACGCAAAGATGACCGCATCTGTCCGTTTCACCCCTGAAATCAGGTCTCGTCTGCCCGTATATCGGTAAAATGTTGCGGATCAATTTCGCTCATGGGGGTGCGTCTCCCCGGGCGTTTGCCGCGGGGGGTGTGGTCGCCGCACCGATGGGTGTGATGGATTGGTCGTCTATGGCGGTGTTAGGTTTATTGGCATCCGGTCAGAGCCGGGCACCAGCAAGGCGCCCAAATGAATACCGGTTTTCTGTAGCCATTGGTGAAATTCTTGTGTGACGCCCAAAAGCTCCCTGAATACTTCATCGGTAGGCTGACATTCGGGGGCAAACCGTACGCTCTGGTCCCGGCGAATTAATTCCGTGCCCCTCGCGGTTAAAAGGCGCGTCATGACAAGGATACCAAATTCATCCTTTATCCCTGTCATAGGCGATTGGGTGCGCACCCCGGTTGAGGTCGTGGCTGTTGATCGCGCCGTTGCCGTGCGCGCGCGAAACGCCGACGGTCGCAAGGCATAATCAATCAGCCGCGCATAAATGACGGTCAGGCGCGTGATTGCGTACACCATTACAAGACCCACATCACTTTTGACGGAACCAAGGGCAAATAGCCGATCACTCAGGACCCTACTGAAGGCCGCGCAAATATCGGCAAAACGCAACAGGGCGCATAATCGATCATCAGGGTGGGAAAAATCTGTCATGCCCAGACCCTAACCCGGCGGGCCAGGGGCGGGGATAGTTATCCCCATCTTTTCCGTTTGCGCCTGTGCCAAGCGGGTATGGACCGGTTTTGCACCACGCTTGCAGTACCCCGACCCTTCAACGTCGAACGGTCGCCACCTAACCGGAAATTAACCATGTTCGCGCACTTCTAGGTGTGCCGTGTTGCGGGCCCTTTTCGGCCTGTCCGATCCTGCGCGGCGCGAAGGGGCATTGAGTATTCTGCCATGGTCACATCGCGTATCTTTTCCATCAAGCTGGGAAAAAACCGGCGGGCGCTGGCGCTTGGGTTCCTGACGTCGGTTCTGCCGCTGTCGGCGGGTGTGTGGGCAACCGCGCCGTCGTCCCTGCGCGAAGGGCCGTCGCCGCAATTGCGTCTTTCCCCTGCGGCCAGTCTTGAATTGACCCGAAAACTGATCGCTGACCGCAAATTTGACCTGGCGGCACAGGTTCTCGACACGTTAGAGCAGGTGCCAGCGGGGGAGGTGGACAAGAACGATTTATTGTTTTTGCGCGGGCTCCTCTTCCTGGAACGCGGTGACTTCAAACCGGCAATTGAGGTTTTCCGCACCATGCTTGATCAGCGTCCGGAAATTGTGCGGGTCCGGCTCGAACTTGCCCGCGCGTTATTTGGTGCGCGGCGCGACCGGGCGGCGGCCTATCATTTTCGGTTGGCGCTGGCGGGCGATATCACCGATGCGGCGCGTCAGAATATCCGGATGTTTTTGTGGCTGATCGAAAAACGTAAAGTATGGCGCATTAATGCCCGGGCAAATCTTGTTCCTGATACGAATGTCTCGGCAGGTCCACGTAATTCCACCATTGAGTTGAATGGCATTCCGTTTGAGCTGGATGAAAACGGTGTTGCCCGTTCTGGCCTCGGTTTTACCATCGCCGCCGTGGCAGAGGTTTTTCCCCGCTTGTCAAAACACTGGCGGTTGGAAGGGCGTGCCGGTGGGGCGTTTACGGACTATTCCAATCGGTCCTTTGATGATCTTAGCCTGACGGCAGAATTTGGCCTCCGCTATGAAAAAAACGGCTCTACGCTGAGCGTTTTGGCCAGCGCCAGTCGCCGTGTGTTTGGCGGTGAAGGGTTCAACTATACCGCCGGGGGGCGGGTTGTTTTGCAAAAGGGGTTGAACCGGCGCACCGCCCTGCAAACCAGTTTTGGGGCGGCGCGGGTGACCTATGACCGCGATGTGCAGCGCAATGGCGCGCAATATTTCTTTGGTACGACACTGCAACGGGCGCTGACGGCGCGCAGTCTTGCTCGGGTAACAACAACACTGACGCGTGAGCAAACCGCAACACCAAGCCTGCGCAACACAACCGTTCAATTGCGGGCGGCCTATCGGCGTGAACTACCCTGGGGGATTACAGCGGAGGCGGGGCCAAATTTCTACTATCGGCCCTTTGATGATACGGACCCGAGCTTTGATCCGCGCGTTGACTGGAGCTATGGGGCATCCGTTTATATCACCAAGCGCGACTGGCGCCTGTACGGGTTTGCGCCGGTCTTCAGCTATGAATATATCCGGAACAATTCCACGATCGACCGGTTTAATTTCGACCGGCACCGCGCCAATATCGGCATTACACGGACATTTTAAGGTCTGGCACTGGCGCGCTTTATGCGTCGTTGCGCGTTTTAGGTGCCGATCCTAGTTAATGTCATCGCCCTGGCGTGTGCCAACAAAGCCGCCAACGGCCTGGATGTCATCATTGCCAAATTGCAGCGTGCCACCCACTTCAACCGCACCGGGGCCAAAAAAGGCACCGTCAACAGTGCCGCGAAGCGATCGGTCGTCGGTGCCCACCAACGTCCCATCGAACCGGTTTGCCTCAATGGCACCAGAGCCGGCAAGGTCCGCAAACGGCGTGAACAAAGACGTCCCGTCGGTGTTCGGCGTGGCGAGGACTGTTTGCACATCGTAATTGACCAAACGTGTGGAAAAATCCGCCGTCAGATTAACGCTGCCGGTCAAGAATACGCGGTCGCCGTCGCGGTGCACATACCCGCCAATGGTCGTGTCATAAGACGCCGTGCCCGTGTTGGGGATCTCTTCAACGGGGGTTTGAAGGCCGAAGACACTGGCGCCAAAGGTAACATCCGTATCAGGATTGTTAACCGGTAGCACATTCCACAAGCCGAGAATCACATAGCTAGGCTCAACGCCCGGATTGTTGCCGCGGATTTTCAGGGGAGAGAAAAAGCCGCCATTTGTGCCGACCTGGCGAATAAAGTCAGCGTTAAAAATGACATCAGCGGCTTCATTGAGCGATTCAAGCAGCGATGAGGCCGCCATTTCGTCAATCGTGGAGCCGAGGAACGATCCCTCACCACCGGAAATGCCTTGTAAATCGCGTATAAGAAGATCAACCGCCGCGGGGTCGTTGCGCAACTCCTCAACGCTGGTGGCGCCATTGGGCAAAACCACATTGCCCGGGAAAAAGTTGAGGAACCGCTCGGGCAAGGACGACACGGTGACCGCAACTTCTGCGTTTTCAAAACCCAGAAGGTCAGAGTCCGGTCGAAACAAGATCAGGGGCCCGATGACATCAGTGATCCGCACATCGCCCTGGGTCAGATCAAAGGTCAGGCTGCGGGTTTCCCGGTCAAAATCCACAATCCCCGTGGGGTCATCAAAGGTTGACTGGCTGAATGCGACGGTTTCGATGCCGGTCACTTCATTGCGGCGCCCGGTGATAAACGCCGATGCAACCTCAAAACGCTGGTCACGGGCGGTGGCGCGGGCGGGCGATGATGACGACAAAATGGTGATATTTGAATTGGGCTCCGGCACCGTGCCCTCATTGCCCACCAGCGGCGGCGCGAACGGGCCGTTCGTCACCCCTGTGGTGGTCGATGAACAGGCGGCAAGGCCGGAAAAAACAAGGAGCAGCGGCAAGCGGCTTGCGGTCGCCAGGATGCGCTTGGTTGATTTATGGGCTGAAAGCGGCCGGTGAAACATCCCCAACATTCCCTCTATGGATTACGCGCGCCCCCGTCGGACGCGCTGCCTTCAGGACAGGTTAGGCAAAGAAGGTGAAATCCCGGTTAAGCATCGCGTGCGAATTACCAACGCGGCGAGACCGTCCCGCAATCAAAGGCGGGCGGGGGGGTTGAGGCGCGCAGCCAACAGGCGGGGTGGGAAACCAACACAGGGTCGGGAAAAAAGCACCTTCCCCCGGATCAGCCGCTTGCAGGGGGAATTGCGGCAACCTATATCCCCGTCGACATTACAATCCGGCGTCGCAAGCTCAGTTTGATGAGATCGCTAGCAGTCGGGGCGTTAGCATTAACGGAAACTTATCAGGGTGTGTGGTTTTTATCTGCGCGCGTTTCGCGCCCGTGATGCCCAATTGAGGCGTTCATCACAGGACGGGCCAGCGTTGAGGCGGAAACAAAAAGCCGATTTCCCCTGTGACGGACAGGGTTAGAGGAGAAGAAAATGGCTAAAGTCATTGGCATTGACCTGGGAACGACCAACAGCTGTGTGGCTGTGATGGAAGGTAAAGAGCCGCGGGTCATCGAGAATGCGGAGGGTTCACGCACGACCCCCTCCGTGGTTGCCTTCGCGGAAGATGGCGAGCGTCTCATTGGCCAGCCGGCAAAACGCCAGGCCGTGACCAATCCGGAAAACACCGTCTTCGCCATCAAGCGTTTGATCGGCAGACCGTTTGATGACGAAACCGTCAAAAAAGACAAGGGCATGGTCCCCTATGACATTATCAAGGCGGACAATGGCGATGCCTGGGTGCAATCGCGCGGGGAGAAATATGCGCCCTCGCAAATCTCCGCGTTCATCCTGCAAAAGATGAAAGAGACCGCTGAGGATTTTCTTGGCGATACGGTGACCCAGGCGGTCATCACCGTGCCCGCCTATTTTAACGACGCCCAGCGCCAGGCAACCAAAGACGCCGGTAAAATCGCCGGGCTTGAAGTGCTCCGCATCATCAATGAACCCACAGCCGCCGCCCTTGCCTATGGTCTTGATAAGAAAGACGGCAAGAAGATCGCCGTGTTCGACCTTGGCGGCGGGACGTTTGACGTGTCGGTGCTTGAGATTGGCGACGGTGTTTTTGAGGTGCTGGCCACCAATGGCGACACCTTCCTGGGCGGGGAAGATTTTGACCTGCGCATCGTTGAATATCTCACAAAGGAATTCAAAAAAGAATCCGGCATTGATCTGCAAAAGGACAAGATGGCCCTGCAGCGTTTGAAAGACGAAGCCGAGAAAGCCAAAAAAGAATTGTCTTCCACCTCGCAATATGAGGTGAACCTCCCCTTCATCACAGCCGACGCGTCGGGGCCAAAGCACCTGAACCTTAAACTCTCACGGGCAAAGCTTGAGAGCCTGGTTGAGGATCTTGTGAAACGCACGATTGATCCGTGTAAGGCGGCCCTGAAAGATGCCGGGCTTTCCGCCGGCGATATTGACGAGGTTGTTCTGGTGGGCGGCATGACCCGCATGCCCAAGGTCCAGGAAACGGTGAAGAGCTTTTTTGGCCGCGAGCCGCACAAAGGTGTGAACCCCGATGAGGTTGTTGCCCTCGGCGCGGCGATCCAGGCTGGTGTTCTTCAGGGCGACGTGAAAGACGTTCTTCTCCTCGATGTGACGCCATTGTCGTTGGGGATCGAAACCCTTGGCGGTGTCTTCACCCGGTTGATTGATCGCAACACGACAATCCCCACCAAGAAAAGCCAGGTCTTCTCCACCGCGGAAGACAACCAGTCGGCGGTGACGATCCGCGTCTTCCAGGGGGAGCGGGAGATGGCGGCCGATAACAAGATGCTGGGTCAGTTTGACCTGATGGGGATACCGCCCGCACCGCGCGGCGTGCCCCAGGTTGAGGTGACTTTTGACATTGATGCCAACGGCATCGTGCATGTGTCGGCCAAAGACAAAGCCACCAACAAAGAACAATCGATCCGTATCCAGGCCTCCGGCGGGCTTAATGATGATGAGATCGATAAGATGGTCAAAGAAGCCGAGGCCAATGCTGACGAAGACAAACAGCGCCGCGAGTCCGTGGAGGCCCGCAACCGTGCTGAAGCGCTTATTCACACCACGGAACAATCCTTGAGCGAGCATGGCGATAAGCTTGGCCCGGAAGAAAAGACAGCCATCGAGACGGCAACCATCGAGCTGCGCAAAGTACTCGATAATGAAAAAGCCACCGTTGAAGATGTGAACACGGCGGCAAACAGTCTCGCCCAGGCCTCCATGAAGCTTGGCGAAGCCATGTATCAAAGCCAGCAAGGGGCCGACGGCGCCGAGGGCTTTGAAGAAGGCCTCAAAGGCGGCGACGACGAAGATGATGTTGTTGATGCCGACTTTGAAGAGGTCGACGGCGACGAGAACCGGAGCTAGCGGCATAATGCGGCCATGAAACCAACCGGGAGGGGGCGGACCCCTTTCCGGTGTTTCATGGCGAGCGCCGCCAATATGTAAACAAGGTCTTAACCCGCGTGGGCACCCGCCATAGGATTACGCTCCGCAAGACCTGCCTCACCTCGGAACAGTCATAACAGTCATGGCCCAGGATTATTATAGCGTACTTGGCGTCGCTCGGGATGCCAGCCAGGCGGACATCAAATCCGCCTTCCGCAAAAGTGCGATGAAATGGCATCCTGACCGCAACCCCGATAATCCGGAAGCGGAGAAAAACTTCAAAACCCTCGGCGAAGCCTATGAGGTTTTGTCCGATGAGGAAAAACGCGCCGCCTATGACCGCTATGGCCATGACGCCTTCAAAAGCGGCGCCGGTGGTTTTGGCCAGGGCGCGGGCCAGGGGTTTAATGCGTCGGCCTTCTCCGACATTTTTGAAGATATCTTCGGCGACTTTATGGGCGGTAGCCGCGGCGGCGGTAACCGCCGGGGCCCGGCTCGCGGCGCCGATCTGAAATATGAACTGGAAATCTCCCTCGAAGAGGCCTTCAAGGGTAAGAAGACAACCATCACCGTGCCGGGCTCCGTCACGTGTGAGGTTTGTAACGGGTCGGGCGCCAAGCCGGGGTCGGCGCCGGTGACGTGCCAAACCTGTAACGGTGTGGGCCGCGTGCGTGTTCAGCAAGGTTTTTTCACGCTGGAGCGTACCTGCCCCACCTGTATGGGCGAAGGCAAAATCATTGCCGATCCGTGCACGAACTGTAACGGACAGGGCCGCGTTACAAAGCAACGAACCCTCTCCGTTGATGTGCCCGCCGGCATTGAGAACGGCACGCGTATCCGCCTATCGGGGGAGGGGGAGGCGGGCCCCCGCAGCGGACCGGAAGGGGACCTATATATTTTCGTCAGTGTACTGGGCCATGAATTGTTTGAACGCGATGGGCCGGATCTTTATTGCGCCCTGCCGGTGCCCATGGCGACGGCCGTCCTTGGCGGCGATGTGGAAGCGCCAACCATTGATGGCGGTCGCGTAAAAATCACCATCCCCGACGGGACCCAATCGGGCAAACGGTTCCGCCTGCGCGGTAAGGGCATGTCCCAACTCAATGCCAAACAACGCGGCGACCTTTATGTGGAGATTAGGGTTGAAACCCCGGTGAAACTCACCAGCCGCCAGAAAGAACTCATGCGCGAATTCCAGGCCGAATGCTCCGGCAGCGATAGTCCGGAGTCGAACAATTTTTTCCAGAAGGCGAAGAGCTTTTGGGACGGGTTCACGGAGTAGGGGTGGCAATGGCGTGTGATGCCCTTTGAGCTTCCACCCATGGGCAGCGCTTATTGACCTCACCTAGCCCTGCAACAGGTTGGTTGAAAGTTGTTGCCAGTCTTTGCCGTTCGATCATCATTTCTGTCCGGCAACGGTGAGCTTAAAAAGCGACATCAGTTCAGAGGTTCAGCTTCGCTCACAACGGTTGCTCACCACTTTGGCGATAGCCAGTGAAACCGAAACGAAACATGCCGTACCACTTGATAAGAAGGTCGTTGCATGGGCGATTGACTGCGCGGTTTTAATTCGGAACCATAGGGCAGCTCTTTCCATGTCCGGCAAATTTCCGCACATAAGGGGAGAAAGGATCATATCATGCTGCCATTTATCGATATAACGGCCGTGATTGACGAGCCGAAGTCAGCGCGCATGGAGCAACGCACGAAGCCGCATGTCAAAAAGCAGATACAAGCGGCCGCGGCCTTGCTCGGCGTGGACGAAACCACATTTATAACAACCGTTGCCTATGAGCGTGCTTGCGCAACGATTTCTGACCATGAGCGAACAATCCTCACGACCGTGGACCGGGATATGTTTCTTGCTGCGCTTGATGCCCCAACACAGCCAACAGACGCACTAAAAGAAGCCGCTGCAGCTCATGCTGCAAGAGTGGCGAATGGCAGCTGAAGACAAACAGGCGATCAATATCGAGCCGCTCGATCCTGCACGACATGATCGGGCGGCTTTTACTTGCAGGGTCGAGCGGCTTGACAACTTTCTCAACCGCACCGCGAATAAGCATCAGAAGGGTGACTTCACGCGCGTTTGGGGCGCAACTGCGCCCGATGACACCTCAATTCTCGGCTACTATGCCATTAACGCTCATAGTCTTGAAGGTGAAGAGCTACCAGGAGCGCTCACACGAAATGCGCCCAGAAACGGTATCCCTACCGCCTATCTTTCCATGATCGCTGTACATAACCGCGCGCAAGGACAAGGGATTGGTGTCTTGCTAATGGCCGATGCTCTGAAACGAATGCTTCGCGCATCTGAACAGATCGGGCTGGCCGCCGTCTTGTTGGATGTTCTCAATGATGATGGGGAAGAGGCCTACGAGGCCAGGAAACGCTTCTATGAGAAAATGGGGTTCAAATCGTTTCCGTCCCAACCCTCACGCATGTTTCTGACAATTAAAGAGATCCGCGCAGCCTTCGCGGGCTGATTGCCGGGGAGGACACAACCCTGTCTGACGTCGAGCCCCATCTTTGAGCTAAGTTCGCTTCGGCTGCTTCCGAGACAAACCTGCGGTTCAATGAAAACCGACCGGACAACAAATATTGGCTAATCCTCGCCCGTCGGTAAAACCGCGCACGGTTATCTGGCGCGCCAAAAAGGAGTTTGAAATTTCCAAAAGCCTTTTCAGTTTTGCTGTAAAAATAATATTGGCATACAGACTAATAGATAGATACAGAGACCTACGCCTTAAAATGCTTTGACAGTTTCAATCCCTGCCCCTGATAGTTTGAGCGCACGCCGCTGCCATAGGGATTTTTGGGGGCTGTGTGCATGCGTTCATAGACGAGGCGGGCGACCAATTGGCCGTCTTCCAGCACGAAGGGCGCGTCGTGGCTGCGCACCTCCAGGACACCGCGGGAGGGGTGCTCGGTGCCAAAACCGGGGTCAAAAAAGCCCGCATAGTGCACCCGGAATTCGCCCAAACCAGGGCTGATGGGCGTCATCTCCGCGGCAAGATGCGCGGGGATGGTCAGGGCTTCACGCGAGGCTAGAATATAAAATTCATCCGGGTCAAGAATGATAAAGCCGCTCTTCGGGGCATGGATGGGCTCAAAATAATCTGTGGATGTCAGGGTACTGACCCGGTCAAGATCAATCAGGCCGGCATGACGGCGCGCGCGGTAACCGATAATTTCATCGTTCGCCCCACCAATTTGTACCCGGACACCAAGCCCGCCGGTAAAGTCCGGCTCGGGATCATCTGTAAGCGGATGGCTCGTATGGGTACTCTCCAAGGTGGGGCCATCAACGGTGCAGGGGCCCGTTTTGAACCGCAACTGATTGAGGCTGACGCCCTCGTGCGCCAGAATTGAAAAAGAGCGCGGGCAGATTTCCGCATAAAGCGGGCCCTGATACCCGGCGTGCACCTGATCAAAACTGGCCGCATAATCAGTCACCAGACGGACAAAAACATCGATCCTGCCGGTAGAGCTTTTGGGGTTTGCGCTCCCCTCAATATGGTTTGGCAGGGCGAGGGCCTCGTTCAATTCAACAAGATAGACACAGCCGCGCTCAAAAACCGCGCCATCGGTGAGCGCGATCTCCTGCATCAACAAATCATCAGTGAGGCAGTCGGCAACGCGCCGTTTGCGCGAGGGCAAGAACGAGGCCCGCACCCGCCAGGCGCGGGGCCCGAGCGTAAGATCAAGACTTGCCGGTTGGATTTGCGGCGCGGTGATTACGCCGCCGGTTGCCCGCACCTTGCCCCCATCAATCAGGGATCGGATCATCTCCGCAGGCAAGACGCCGGTGCTGGTATCAATGGCCATGGGGTAAAACCTCGGGGGGCAATGCGCCGCCAGGCGGTCGGTGTCAGGGTGTGGGTGCCCGTCTTAAGGCGCCAAAGGACAGGGCCGGGATAGCATTGACGTGTGGCCTGTCAAAGCCTAAGCCCACACCGTACTTTTGCGGGGTTTGGGCCGGTCGGCTTGCGGCTGCGAAAGGGGATTTCGTCTAACCGCTAAAAGACCGGAGAACCTTGGCGCTGTTGCTGGAGGCAAGCGCGCCGGTTTTTTCAGGATGACCACCCATGGCCAAGCCACCTACCCCCGAAAATCATCCCAAGGCATGGCGCCCAGAAACCTTGGCGGTGCGCGCGGGCACCAAACGCGCCTATCAGGAAACGAGCGAGGCGCTCTTTCTGAATTCGGGCTATGCCTATGATAGCCCGGAGCAGGCGGCGGCGCGGTTCACCGGCGATGACCCGGGCTATATCTATTCGCGCTTTTCCAACCCCACCGTGGAGATGTTTGAGGACCGGCTTGCGGCGCTGGAGGGCGCAGGCCTGGACCGGCCGCTCCATTGCCAGGCGACCGCAACGGGGATGGCGGCGGTCACGGCGGCGGTGTTGTGTCAGATGTCCGTGGGTGATCATATGGTTGCCTCGCGCGCGCTCTTCGGCTCGTGCCGCTATGTGGCCGATGATTTGTGTGCGCGTTTCGGGATTGAGACGACGTTCATTGACGGCACCGACCTTGACCAATGGGCCGCCGCGTGTCGCCCCGAAACCAAGCTGTTTTTCCTGGAAACCCCTTCCAATCCCGGGTTGCAGATCCTTGATCTCGCGGCCATTGCCCGCATCGCCCATAAAAATAGCGCCCGGCTCCTGGTGGATAATGTCTTTGCCTCGCCCATTTTGCAGCAGCCTTTTGCCTATGGCGCGGATATTGTTGTCTATTCGGCCACCAAACATATGGATGGTCAGGGGCGCGTCCTCGGCGGGGCGATCCTGTCCGATGATGAGGCATTTGTGGCCGACACGCTGCGGCCTTTTTTGCGCAATACCGGCCCGGCCTTAAGCCCGTTTAATGCGTGGGTCCTCCTGAAATCGGTGGAAACTCTGGGCCTCAGGGTCAATGCCATGAGTAAGACCGCCGGGGTCCTCGCCAACCGGGTTGCGGCGGCCAACACCAAGGGCGTGTCCGTGACCTATCCCGGGTTGGGCGACACGCCCGGCGCGGCCATTGCCCGGCGTCAGATGAAGAGCGGCGGCAGTCTCTTTACCCTCGAATTTGCCGATGGTCAGGCGGCGGCATATGCATTTTTGTCCGCGCTGTCATTATTTGATATCTCAAACAATCTCGGTGATGCAAAGAGTTTGGCCACCCATCCCTGGACAACAACCCACTCCCGGTTGAGCGAGGCGGCGCGTCTTGCCCAGGGGGTGACACCCGGTCTTGTGCGCCTGTCCGTCGGCCTCGAACATGTGGAGGATTTGTGGGCCGATCTTGCCACGGCGTTGGATCGGGCATTGCGCCCCGCCGGGTAAATCGGCGATACTCCTTCATGACGGGTTTTTGTAAGGGTACGGGCCATGGATGCGCAGTCGACGGTTTATCAACGCGAAACGAACGGCATCCATGTGAGTGTGGAACCCGCCTTTCTGGAGGAGCAGTCAGATCCCGAGGCCAGCCATTTTGTCTGGGCCTACACGGTGCGGATCGCCAATCAGACCGAAAAGCCCGTGCGCCTGCGCGCGCGCCATTGGCAGATTACTGACGAGGTGGGCCGCACCGAGGAAGTGGTTGGCGAGGGCGTTGTGGGCGAGCAACCGCTGATCGAGCCCGGGACCCAGTTTGAATATACCTCTGGTGCGCCGCTGTCGACGCCGTCCGGTTTCATGGTGGGTACCTATCATATGGAGGCGGTGAATGGTGATCTGTTCGATGTGGCGATCCCCGCCTTCTCCCTCGATAGCCCCCACGAAGAGCGCCGGGTCCATTAAAACGTTGTTGCCCGGTTTTTTGCCCTTGATTTACAAAGCGGCGTTATAAGCGGCCATGTCCGATTTTCGGCCCGTTTTTCTGGTGGCTGGCGCGTTGCTGGCCTTTCTTGGGGCATCCATGTTGATCCCCATGGTGGTGGATTTGCTCGCCCGCGATCCGGCCCACCGGCCAGACTGGAACGCCTTTGCGGTGAGCGCTTTTATTTGCATGGCGCTCGGGGGCGGCTTGGCCGCAGCCAGTTGGGGCGGGATCACCACCATCTCGATCCGCCAGGGATTTTTGCTGACCGCCGTCAGCTGGCTCATCCTGGCCGTCTTCTCCGCCATGCCGCTCGCTATCGGGCTTCTCGATCTTTCCTATACGGATGCTTTTTTTGAGGCCATGTCCGGGGTCACAACGACGGGCGCCACCGTGATCACCAATCTTGATGATGCGCCGCCGGGCGCTCTTCTCTGGCGATCCATGCTGCAATGGTATGGCGGTGTGGGGATCATCATCATGGCGTTTTCCGTGCTGCCGGCCTTGCGGGTGGGCGGCATGCAGGTGTTCAAGTCGGAGGCGTGGGACACGCGCGAGAAATTCGTGGCCAACGCTGCGCAATATTCGGTTTCGCTCACGGGGATCTATTTCTTTTTCACCGTGTCCTGCTTTCTCCTGCTCCTCGCGTTTGGCATGCCGCTATTTGATGCGGTCAATCACGCCATGACAACGGTTGCCACCGGCGGGTTTTCCACGCGTGATGCCTCAGTTGGCGCTTTTATCGGTGTGGGCAGTGCGCCGCTCGATATCATCATTACCGTCTTTATGCTGATCGGTAGCTTGCCCTTTGGCATTTTTCTGGCCGCCTGGTTTCGCGGCAGTTGGGGGCGGCTGGTGCGCGATAGCCAGATCCGGTTTTTCCTCACAATTGTTATCGTCGCAACGGCGGTGATGTTTTTTCAGGTGCGCGAAGCGACGGGGGCTGATGTTTTTACCGGCTTTCGGCTGGCGTTCTTTAATGTTGTCTCCATCATGACCGGTACGGGCTACGCCACCACCGATTATGGGTTATGGGGCCCGTTTGCGGTGGGGTTTTTCTTTTGCATTATGTTCATTGGCGGCTGCGCCGGGTCCACGTCGTGCGGGTTGAAAATATTCCGGTTTCAGGTGGCGCTTGCTGCGCTCCGGCTTTATGCGCGCAAACTCTCCCACCCCCATGCTGTGGCGGTGATGCACTATAATGGGCGGCCCCTGACCATGGATATATTCATCTCGGTCTTGAGCTTTTTCTTTGTCTACTTTGCGTCTTTTGCCACGCTGGCGGTGCTGCTAACCGGGTTTGAGATGGATACGATCACGGCAATTTCAGCGGCGGGCAGCGCCATTGCCAATGTGGGCCCGGGTCTTGGGGATGTGGTGGGCCCGGCGGGCAATTTCTCCACCCTGGCCCCCGGCGCAAAATGGTTGATCGCGGGCGGGATGCTGCTTGGCCGCCTGGAATTTTTCACAATTTTCGTGTTGTTCTCACCGGCCTTTTGGCGGGCTTAACCGCAGTCGCTTAGGTGCTATCGTAAAGCCGGGCGGTAAAGCTCGTTTGAAAGCATTGCCCGAAGCCCCTATCACTCTCGCCCCGCAGGCATTCTGCGGCTGGGGGTAAGGCAACCGCGAGCCCCACACTGATGAAAAGACCAATAAACGCCTTTGCCGCGTCAGAACCAACAATGCGGGCGGTGGCGACGGGGCTGCGGATCGCATCGATGGTGGCAATGGCAAATTCACGGCCCGCAATCAGCCCCAGAAACACCCAGGTTGTGGACATGGGGATGTCGTTCATTTCCTTAAAATAGAACAATAATGAGGCGTAGGTGAAATCGATGATCGTTGCGGATCGAATATCACGCACATTACTCTTTGAACGGAGAATACGCTGTACCGGCCCGCCCCGGTTCCAGAATGTATAGGCGAGCAGCAGCACAATCCCGGCAATCCCCGCGCTTGCTTCCCAGAAATTCAGCGCGGCACTGCCATCGGCATTCACCCCGCGGGGCAGAAAGATAAAGATATTGGCAAAATCCTGCATCAGCCACACGCCCCACAGATAGGCGGTTGTGGTCCATTGCAAGATAACCCAGTGGGTGGCGCGGTGAGTGTTTGCCGTCTTCAAAAACCAGCGCTCAAGGGTTGGGGCGAGCGCGGCATAGATCAGCCCGCCAACCACAAAGGCAAGGCCATACCCCAAAAGCGATTTTGTCAGCATCGAGGTCAACCCCGACATGGTGGCAAAAATCGACAGGACCATGAAGGTTGTGGAAACCGGAATACCAAACCGCGTGAGGATCAATAGGGTAAGGGGCGGCAGCGCATGGTACCATTGCGGGTCAAAGATGCGGTATTTATCGGTATTGTTGAGCCTGCCGAAAGAGGTATCCCCAACCGTACCCTGACTAAATGAGAATGTGGCCAGATCGAAATTGAGCCCGAAATATCCCCAATAAAAAACGACGATTACAATGGAGGCGGCAAACGCAAACAGGACCGTCCAATGGACTTGATCGTTCGAGTTGATAAAGGTGCCAAGCGTTTGTAGGGCGTCATTGCCCACCACGGCATAGGCGGCGAGAAAAAACCCAATGCCCGCCCACAGGCCAATGTCGATTTCCACGGGCATGCCCCTTTTGGTTTCCCCAGCTGCCGAAACGCAGCCTTTCCCCTGTCATTGGCCGCTTTATATGACAGGCCTGTGACACCTGTGATGTGTCCGTATGGCATTGGTTTTAATGGGAAAATAGTCATCCACCGTAACACGGCAGGGGTCGATTGATCCAATAGGCGGACCGCTGCGAACAATGTGGGATGAAAATACTGACCGCTTTTGCGTAATCGGCGCGCGCACGGTACGGCTTTTCGCGCCTGGTGGGCGATCCCTGTGATCTTTGCCTGGTGTTGTTGATGGGAATAATAATGATGAATATGCCTACCAAAGATAAAGAGTTTGCCGATGCGCGGCCGCTTGCCCCCACCGCGCCAGCGTCTTCCGGACAACCAAGCGCCGTGAAACCGCACGCGCCCGCTGATCACCCGGCCTTGCCCACAGCCAAGATTGGCGTTCTGCTTGTGAATCTCGGCACCCCGGAGGGCACCGATAAAAAATCGGTACGCAAATATCTCAAAGAGTTTTTGTCCGATCGCCGGGTTGTTGATTATCCGCGTCTTTTGTGGATGCCGCTTTTACACGGGATTATTCTGAACACACGCCCGGCAAAAACGGGCCGCGCCTATGCAAAAATCTGGCGGGAAGATACCAATGAATCGCCCCTGCGCTTTTTTACCAGGGCACAAGCTGATCATTTGACTAAGGCGCTTCACCCCGATCAGCGCCAGACGGATGATAGTCCCCTCGTGATTGACTGGGCCATGCGATATGGCGTGCCATCCATTGCGGACCGTCTATCAGTGCTGACCGAAAAAGGCTGTACACGGATTTTGATCCTACCGCTATACCCGCAATATTCCGCGACAACAACGGGCACGGTGAATGACGAGGTCTTCCGCTCGCTCATGGCGATGGCGTGGCAGCCGGCTGTGCGCACGGTGCCGGCGTTCCACGATGAGCCCGCCTATATTGACGCCCTGGCGGCGGTAACGCGTCGTCATCTGGCGTCAAATGATTTCCAAGCAGATCGTGTCATCCTGTCTTTTCACGGTTTACCGGAACGGTATTTTCGCGAGGGTGATCCTTACCATTGCCATTGTGCCAAGACCGCAAGGTTGCTGCGCGAAAAAATGGGCTGGTCAGACAATTTTGCGCCGCTTGCGTTTCAGTCACAATTTGGTCCGGAGAAATGGCTCGGCCCCAGCACCGACGAAGAGATTGAGCGCGCAGCCAGCGAGGGCGTCAAACGTCTTGCGGTGATTACCCCCGGCTTCGTCGCCGATTGCATCGAAACACTTGAGGAAATTGCCATGGAGGGGGCCGACACTTTCCGTGAGGCTGGCGGCGAGGCGTTTACGGCAATCCCCTGCCTGAACGATACACCGGAAATGACCACGCTCCTAGAAAAGCTTGTGGCGCGGGAATTGAAAGGCTGGTGTTGAATGCATGGCGGCTCTCGTCCTACGCGCGCGGCTTTGCCACAAAATTCAACGCCGTAAATGGGTAGGTGCGGTACCGCCGAAATTCCGCCAGGGTCAGGGGTGGGCGCCCGAATACAAGATCAATGGCGCCAAACACATCATAAGATAGTGTTTCGGTTATATGGGTAAACAGCGCATCGCCGGGCTGATGATCCTGAGACGGATCAACGGGGCCACATTCAAAGACCAGCGCGGGCCGGTGCTTTGCCAGGGTTGTGATACCGCCGCGCAAGACGTCTAGCTCCTTACCCTCCACGTCGATTTTAATCAGATCGAGCCGCGTCAATGGCTGGCAGATCTCATCGAGGGTTCGCACGGGCACGCTATAGGCCTTTATGCTGCCCGTCGTGCCATGTCCTGCGATGAGTGAGCTATAGCCCGGGTTCTTTGTATCCTCAAAAAATTCTGCCGTACCCGGTTGATCGGCAAGGGCGCATTGGTGGACCACCGCCTTGGGAAAGCGTTTTTGTAACGAGGTCGCCTTTGCGGGTACCGGTTCAACCGCAAGGTGGCTGCCCTTGGGGGCAAGGTCAAAAAAGATCTTCAACACTGATCCGATATGGCAACCAATATCAACACATTGGGAATCATCGGTGATCAGTACCGGGAATATCTGATCGAGATAGTCATCATCGCGAAAAAAGCCATCAAGCTCCGGCTGTCGGATCGTCTTGATACGGCGCTTTGTTGCACCCGCGAGTTTTTTAATCGGCCCGCCCATGGGCGTTGTCACCAGAAATTCTTTTAGTTTTAACATGGGCGCGTGTTTGCTTTCTGGCCGGTGACAAGGGGTATTCCGATGGGTGTTGATCGCAAAACCGCTTCTGACATGGGGTCATCGGGACTGCAAGACGCTGGCGGGGTTTGGGCCGGTTTTGTCCACCGGGCAAAACGGGGTTATCATCGCGGCAACAGAGGAGACCTTCTTGATGCGATTGAGCCAAAATACTGCCGCTGTCTTGCTAATCTCACTCATTCATATGTTATTGGCCCCCATATCATTGGCGCTGCCTTCGATGGCGACAGTGGCAACATCAATAGACAGGCCGACGTCGACACCGGGTACGATGGAAACTACCGAGGCATCGCCGGGCGCGCCGGTGTCAACGGCAAAGGTCATTGCCGATGTGAAGGCCCAGTATGCCCTCACCGCCGACATTGCGACAAAACTCTGGGACTGGGCGGAGGTTGGCTATCAGGAACACAAATCGAGCGGATTGCTGCAAGAAACCCTGAGCGCAGCAGGGTTTACCGTCACCGCCGGCGTGGCGGATATTCCCACGGCCTTTGTCGCCGAATGGTCTAGCGCGGCGCCGGGCCCCGTCATCGCGGTACTGGCCGAATTTGATGCTTTGCCCGGCATCAACCAGTCGGCTGCGCCCACGCGGGCCCCCATATCGGGCAAACCGGCTGGCCATGCCTGTGGGCACAACCTTTTCGCCGCGGGCTCGGTCACCGCCGCCCTAGAAATCAAAAACTGGTTGGCGGCAACGGGCACGCCGGGGACGGTTCGCCTTTATGGAACGCCCGCTGAAGAGGGCGGATCGGGCAAGGTCTATATGGTCCGCGACGGGCTTTTCGACGATGTGGACTTTGCACTCCATTGGCATGCGGATGATGAGAATTCCGCCGCTGCGCGCACGACGCTGGCCAATCGTTCCGCAAAATTCCGATTTAATGGCATATCAGCCCACGCTGCCGGGGCGCCGGAGCGGGCGCGCTCAGCCCTCGACGGGGTTGAGGCGCTGAACATGATGGTCAACATGATGCGCGAGCATGTACCGCAAGACGCACGGATCCATTATGTGATCACCAGTGGCGGTATTGCGCCCAATGTGGTGCCTGACTTTGCGGAGGTGTTTTATTATGTGCGCCATCCGCAAGCCGCCGGCGTTGAGGCAATCTGGTCACGGGTAGAGGATGCGGCGCGCGGTGCCGCTATGGGCACTGGCACGCAGGTGTCGTGGGAGGTGATCCACGGCAACAATCCTCTCCTGGTAAATGAAACCCTGGCGCGGCGGATGGATAAAAATCTGCGCACCGTTGGCGGTGTTACCTATTCGCCAGCGGAAAAAACCTTCGCGGCGGAGCTTGCCAATAGTTTTGATACAGATCGCCCCGCGCTGGACGCCGCCACGCAGGTGCAGCCCTACAACACATCGCTGGGGTACGGATCCACCGATGTGGGTGATGTTTCCTATGCGGTGCCAACGGTTGGTGTACGCACGGCAACTTGGGTCCCCGGCACTGCCGCCCATTCCTGGCAGGCGGTTGCCGCCAGCGGCATGTCCATCGGCTTCAAAGGCGCCAACCTTGCGGCCCAGGCGCTTACCTTAACGGCAATTGATCTTTACCAGGATGAAGCGCTACGCGCATCGGCGAGCGCAGAGTTTGAAAAGGCACGAGGTAAGGATTATCGCTACCAGTCCCTCCTCGGGGACCGTGATCCGCCGCTCGATTATCGCAAATAGACATGGTGCGGTGCAGCATCCTCCTCTGTAAAGGGGATTTGGAAGAAAACGCCTGCCAAATGAAGAACCGAGTGCACCAAAGTGTCGCACTTTGCGTAGGAGTTCATGAGCACGCGTCCCCGCCCCTTGCCGGTGACGCCCGCGCCCTTTTGGAAACTGACGTTGGAGCTGCGCCATGCTGATTAAAGATCGTCCTGAATATCGTCAGAAAACCGATATACTGAAATTCCCAGCCTCAGAGACGGTGCTTTCCGCCGTCCAGAAAATGTCCACCCGAAATTATGGCTCCAGCCTGATTGTTGACGACGAGGATGGCCTTTTGGGCATTTTTACCGAGCGTGATTTGATGCGCCGGGTTGTCAATAAGGGGCTGGACCCGGCGTCGACACCCCTGTCCGATGTGATGACCGGAGAGGTAAAAGTTGCCACCGCCGACGATAATCTGATCGACTGGTTACGGATGATGTCAAATGAGCGGTTTCGCCATTTGCCGGTTATTGATGAGCACGGCAAGGTTGTGACCATCATGTCCCAGGGGGATTTTGTATCCTACACATGGCCGGATCTTATGGGCCGGGTAGCGGAACAAACACGCGCGTCGCTGGGCGGGCGGTTTTATCCGGCGGTCATTGCCGGGGCAATCGCTATTTACACATTGATCATGATGCTGATTTTTAATCGGGCATAACGCCGCCCACAGATTTGATCACCGGCTTAAAACAGGCCAAGGAACTTCTTGCGTTGACCGGCTTTCTGCCCGGCTCGGTGATCGCTATGCGGGCGTTTCTTGCCTTTGCGCTTACCCTTACCGGCGGTATTGAATGACGGCTGATAGGCAATCTCCCGGCGGAGGACGCGAAAGTCCGTAGACTGCAGTGACGCCACCAGGGCCTGACGCGGATCAGCCGTCGTACCTCCAACAACGGGAGCACCCGGCGATGCAAGGTCCTGCGATCGCCGAGGGTCCGACGCCGGAGCATATTGGGCGCTTTGCCCATAGCCGAATTGATCCGTACGCGTCTTGCGTTTGTTTTTCTTGCTGAACTGCGCGGCTTGCGTCTCGAGTTTATAGGCCAGCGCAGAAAAGGCCCGGTCTGCCGGGGCCTCAAAATCATCTGTCAGAAACCGGGTATCGTCGGCGCGCCATTCACGGCGGCTTGGCACATGGATCGCGTCAACCCCGTGACCGGTTAGGGTGCGGGTTGTCTGTTGTTCAAAGCCTGACCAGATTTGTTTGAGTCGATGAGACATGGGACGCCTTAACTGTTCGGGGTTTGCTTCATCATTTCCAGCCCGCCATTGCGGGTAATCACGGCAACATCCACCGGCCCGCCCACGGTCTCGATAGAGTTCATGACTTTTTGCTGGAATGAATTGAGATTGATCAGGGCGGCAGCGGTCTCGCCAAGCTCTTTCTTGGGCAGAACGCCCACAGCCCGGTAAATCGGCCGGGTGTGTACTTGCTCCTGATAACTCGCCACGGAGCCAAAAAATTCGCGAATGGCAAAGCCAAGATTATTGCGCGAATAATCGTCAAACATCGCCTGGCGTTCCGCATCCGACATATTCGGCACTTTGCGGATCAGATCGGTGACGATGCGAAAGGAAAGCTCCAACGTCTCCCCATACATAAACCGCGTCAGGTAAGGGTCCATCCCGGTGAGAAAGGTGCGGATCATCCGGTCCTGGGCAAATGTTTCAACAACCGGGCCCGCATCGGCGTTCATATCGCGGCCACGATCTTGTTTGCGTTTCAAGATACCGAGCACAACGCTGGAGGTGAGGTAAGAACGCATTTGCGGAAATTGTCCGCGCGCGCCAAAACCGGCCACAACGATGCCCGTATAGTTTTCAAAAAACGCATCGCGCGTGGCACTGAACACCGCAATATCGCGCAGCCTGTTGCGGGTATCCTCGGAAACGCTGAGCACAGGATGCTCAGCGGTCAGTGCACCAATCAGGCTCTCGATCAATTGATCAATTTCGCCGGCATAGCGGCGGCGCACCTGTTGATCCATGCCTTTGGGAAAGCAAGGCAAGTCGCTGCGCGCGGAGCCATCGGGATATTGCTGATAGCTGGTGTGAAGCTCACCCACCACAAATTCAAAGATCGCGGAGAGATGATCGCGTAGGCTTGCGCCCTCATGGTTACGTTTGAAGTGCTCGATCTGCTCGTCAAAATCTTCTGCCACCAGGGTCATGACAACGGCAATCGTTTTGAAAAACTCCGTATCCTGATGATCTGCGGGAAAGAGTTCTGGATTGCCGGACAAGAACTCCATAAAATCGTGACCATAGGCCTCAATGGTATCGAGGGTTCGCCCGCCCATTTGATCCCGGTACAAAGAGATCACGGTCTCCCACGGTGTCGACATGATCTCGGCATTATTATAGATCATGACCCCAACGGGTGCGCCCTCAACCAGGGGAAACAGCTTGTCTTCGGACTGGTAGGTTTTCAAAAAGCCGGGCCCGGTGATCGTCACGGCGCTGTCGGACGCCATGGCCACCGTCTTGCGGTTCATCAAACACACTTCAGATGTCATTCCACCATGATCCCCTGATGGGGCCCGCCAGGGACCCAATTTGCTCGCCGAATGTTAACCCATGGTCTGGGGCCCTGCAAACAAGCGGGGCATGGCCCGGCGGTCAGGCCCGGCAATGAGTTGGCGGTGCGGCAATCGCGCAACAATCGGGCGGCCGGTACATCAAAGGGTGGGGGTTGCCTCCAGGGCTAGGGCCTCGCCCATCAGGCGAATATCGGCGATCTTTTTCTCAAACGCGGTCCAGTCATCATTGTCTGCAATTGGGGCCCATAAGGCCTCAACCTCATCAATCAACAGCGTCACGGGTGTTGATCGGTTGAAATAGGCATGGGCCCGTGTTCCCGCGGCTAAGGGCTTGCTGCGGAGGAGGACCTCGCGGATCGGTGCAAAGTCTGGCCGTGCGTAAAGCTTCGCCTGGGGGCTGTCGCTGGCGCTTTGGTCGGCAGAGGGGGTGCCAGCGCCATACCAGTCGAAAAAGACCTGTTCAAAATGGGCCCCCGTCTCGCCCATCCATTTAAGCAACGCCATGACCGGGCGCTCATCGGTGCGGTCGGTTGGGCCAAATTCAGCCAGGCCAAACCGCCGGGCAAAGGCTTTCTCCGCATACTGCTCATAGTGGTTCGGATAGCGTGACAAGCTGTGGGTCAAACCGTCTGCCGGGGCGATCCGGGCAAGGGCTCCGCCCAATTGCGCTAGATTCCACCCTACCGCCTCGGGTTGGCGTCCATAGGCGTAAAGCCCCGTTTGATCGAAATAGGCCGCCGTAAAACCCGGATCAGCCACCGGCAAAAACCGCCACGGGCCATAATCGAAACTCTCCCCCGTCACTGTCATATTATCCGTGTTCAGAACACCGTGAACAAACCCCGCCGCCATCCAACTGGCGGCCAAACTGGCACTGCGCCGGACAACTTGATCAAAAAAATGGATGATCCGCGCCTTACCCTCTGGCGCAGCATTATCCGTCAACAAATGGGTCAGACAGTAATCAACCAGACGGTCCAGACCGGCGTCATCTTTTTCATAGGCAAGGCGTTGAAACGTGCCAAAGCGCACATGGGCGTGGGACAGGCGGCATAGAACACAAGACCGGGCGGGCGATGGCTCGTCGCCGCGATAAAGTGCTTCGCCCGTCTCAATAACGCTCAAGGTTTTGGACGTATAAACGCCCAGCGCCGCAAGCATTTCCGTGGCCAGAATTTCCCTGACCCCACCTTTCAGGGTCAAGCGACCGTCACCGCTCCGCGAATAGGGTGTTTGGCCAGAGCCTTTGGTACCGATGTCCAGTAATCGTCCGTTCCCGTCATAAAGCTGGGCAAATAAGAACCCCCGGCCGTCACCAAGGTCGCGGTTATAATGGCGAAACTGATGACCATGATAGCGCAGGGCAAGCGGCCCGGCCTGCGCGCCCGCAAGCGGCTCAAAACGGCCAAAATGGTTCAGCCATTCTGCGTCATTGAGGGTGGCCAGGCCCACGGACTGGGCCGCCCTGTCGTTGCGATAGCGCAAGGTGAGGGCGGGAAAATCGGCAGGCTCCACCGCATCATAAAACGGCGCGTCGTTGCCCGGTGATAAATCGTAAAAATGCGTCGCGGGCGAGAAAGACGGCGAAACCGGCATCAGTGATCAACCTTTCAAGGGCCTTTTGGCACCTCCGGTTTGCGCCTCTTCCCCCCGGCTTGGCAAGGTTGCAGTTTCATGACCGCAGGCCCCTTCACCGGTTCGTACCGGATTGGCGGTTGTACTTCTCGTTGGTCAATCGAAAGGACTTGGCAATGATCTTCTCAAGGACGCCCATATCCACATCCGCCAGCCTATTGATGTAAAGACAGGCACGACCGGTTTTGTATTTTCCCAGGGTTTTCAGCAAGGGCTCATCGGAGCCGAGACTTCCAAGCACGTAGAGGACGAGCGATGATTTGCGCGGGGAGAACCCCACATTGAGCATATCGCCCTCGCGGCCAGAGTCATATATGTAGTGATACTGACCAAAACCAATGATGGACGGTCCCCACATCACCGGTTTTTCATCTGTCACCTTTTCATCAGGGCAAGACAGACTAGGGCGTCAGCGCGCCGGGTCTTATGCTCAATGCCATCAAGAAAGTCGTCAACCGATTGGCGTGTCGGCGCGGTTTTGTTTGTCGCTTTCGCCATGGGGCCTCACCAATCAATTGCAGGAAACCGCCCTTGCGTTTTTTCAGGCCACTACCGATTGGTTGCGTTCTTGTCATAGGACGTGAACCCGAATGTCAGGGGTCGGATGGTTTTTTCTGGGCCTGCGGCGCGCTCTTCGGTGGGAATGCGCAGTGGTTTGGGGGCGGCGGGCGCCGACGGTGTCTGGACAGCCGTTTGCGCGCCGGTTGCCTCCGACGTGCTAAAACTCAAAGGACCATCTTGTGCGGCCCGGGCCGGGGCCGCCGGCTGCCGTGTTACGCTTGCCGGCTCAATCAAAATGGGCGTGATGTCGGGGTCCTCGGCGGCGTGTTGCTCCGTGTCCCGGGGCTGAGCGTCTTGGGGCTGGGCAGCAACCGGTTGGCTGTTTGCATCATGGCCGTTTGGTTGGGCTGCCCTGGCGCTCGTTGTGCCCGCGGGCAACCGGGTCTCCCGGAAGGGCGCCGGGTCATCAAGATCGACCGTAATAACGCTGCGGTTTGTTGCGCTGGGCGCGGTCTCAGATGCTGGCGCCCATGTAGATACAGTTTCAGCTGATCCGGGTTTTGCGGGGATATTGTCAGCGCGGGCCGTCAAACGCTCACTTTGGAGCTCGCTCGCGGCATTGACGGGCGGTGACGCCGGGGCAAACAAACCAAGGGCATCCATTTTGGGCTGCGCCGCTGGCACGGCCAGGTTCTCGTCAATCTTATCTTGACGCCCGGCCGCAACCTCATCGATCAGTGTGTTGACCATTTGGCGTTGTTCTGAAAGCTCTGCTTCCAGGCTCGCCATGCGATCACCCATATGGGCGACGTTGCGCGCCGTCAGTTGCGTCTCCGATTGAAAGTTGCTGAGCATGGACTTGCTTTCATCCAGTGACACCTGCATGGCGCGCAACAGGGCGATGTCTTGAGAGGCTGGGTTGGGTTTGGTAGCCGCCGCGCCGTCAAGCTTTTGGATAACCTTGCCAAAATTCATATCGGTCAGGCGCGCCTGCGAGGTAAAGCGCTCATCAAGATGCTGCAGTTTTTTCTCAAGGTCCTCGGTGTTCATTTCTGTGGCCTGTTTGGAAACATGATTGATTTTTTCATCGGTCAGCCGCCGCGTTTCGGCCAGTCCCTGTTCGAGGGTTGTGGAAATCGCGGCAAAGCGCTTTTCAAGGGTCTGGTTTGTGGATTGCTGAAAGCTATTGGTTTGTGCCCGGAAGTTTCCAAGCTCGGTGGTTAGCTTTTGCGCCTGGGCCGTATATTTTTGCCGCAAATCGGAGATGGCTTCGCCTGTTTCCTGCTGGCGTTTTTCAAGCCGTTGTAACATCTGTTCGGTTTCGCGCGCTTCGGGCGGGGGTGTTGGCGCTGCGCTGGCCACGGGTTGGGGGGCGCGCCCGGATGCGGAACTGGATACAGGTTTGGGAACAGGTCGCGTCTTTTCAGCATCAATAAAAAGATAGGATCGATTGGCCGCGTCATTATCCCCTGCCGTCTGCGCCGCCCTCTCCACCGCCGTCTCTTTTGCATCCATCGCGGCCTTTTCGTCCTGATCGGCGGCAAACATGCTTGCATTCAACGGGGTTGTTGCGGGCGGCCGTGCGGGTTTTGGTTGCGGAACCGCCGGGGTCACGGATGGCACAACCATAGGCTCGGCGGCTACAACAGGGGCCGGCTCGGGTGCTGGGGCGTCATCCCCACGGCCATCTTGGTCAAGGTCGGCATCGGGGGTGTCTTCGGGCGTCTCGTCAGCGCGGTGAATATGGACCACGGCCATCTCGTCCCCGTCTTCCGGGTCCGGCGGGTTCACATCAACATCGATAAAGGCGCGCTCTTCGTCATTATCCAGAGGGTCAAAATCATCATCTGCTTTCTGTTTGCGCCGATTAAACAGCCATGACATCAACCCGCGTTTTTCCGGTGTTTCATCCTCGTCATCCACGTCGCCAAATGGGGTGTCACTGTCGTCTGCGCGCGCGTCCGCCACCACATCATCGCCAAAGAGTGTGTCCTCTTCTTCCATGTGAGGATCATAATCCGCGCCATTTAACGGGCGATGAAGATCATCATCGCGCTCGGTGTCGGCCGGCCGCACCGTGGTGGCCGCCATATGGTCATCATCATCAAATCGATACATCTGGTCTGATGTTGTCTGGAAAATGCTTTCACCGGTGGGTTCTTCAGCCTCCAGCGCATTGGTCACCAGGCGCCGCACAAACCAGCCAAACAACGCAACAAACAGCGCCAGGGCGATGAGCGCAATGATCCACGCGACGGTTTGCGGCGGTGAAAACAGGGGCTCATTGCTGACCGCGTCCAGGTTATCCGTATAGGGCGGAATAAAGTCGCCGGGGGTGTCGGCGGGATTTTCTTGCGCGCCAACGGTGCCAGTGGGTGTGGACGTGGTTGTGGCAGCGTCCCGGGCGGCATCTACCGATTCCGGGTTCGCATCACCCGTCGTGCTCTGCGTTGTAGTGCCCGTTTCGGGATTTGTGGCGGTGTCGCTTGCGGCTGTCTCCTGCGACCGGGCTGGGGCGGCGGCATTGCGCGCCACGGCATCCTCTTTCAGGGTCGGGGCAAGGGGTTTGGCGGGTGTCTCGCTGGCCTGAACCGTTGCGGTGACGGCGGCGCTCGCGGCAAAACCGGGGGGCAGGATGGCAATGCCCGGCGCAACTCCGGTGGTGAGCGGCGCGGCGGTGAGGCGCACATTGCGGTCTTTGACCAGCGGTGCCCCGATACCGGGCCGCGTCTCCGTTTGTACGGCTGGCGCAACCGGGTTGTCGGCTGTCGTCTCCGACAAAGAAGCGGCAAAAAGCGCGGGTGCCGCCAAGGTTGTACCCGTTTGGGACAAGGCAGCCGCGTTGGCGGCAGGCAGGGTCGCTAATGTGGGTGCTAAAATGAGACAGGCTACCACCAGGGAAGCGGCCCCAAATTGGCGGCGCACAGACGGCCTAACCCGGTCACTGTGCCGATTGCGTGCCCCCCACGCCGTGCGCGTCCAAACCATTCTACCCGCCCTCGCGGCGTGTTGCCGCCGATTTTCCACACCCATTTCCCACATTCGTGGGCCCAAGATGACACTATCTCAAAAACCGTGGCCTCGAAAGGGCGCGAACGGCCCTTGACGTCCCGATTTTGCCTTCATAATTCAAGTCTTATGCCGATTAGACCAATCCTCACTGCCCCCGATCCCCGCCTGCGCCAAGTCTCCAAACCGGTGGAAACCGTCGATGATACGGTGCGCGCACTGATGGATGATATGCTGGAGACGATGTATGCGGCGCCCGGGATCGGCCTAGCTGCCATTCAGGTGGGCGTGCCCTTGCGGGTGATCGTCATGGATCTCGCCGGGGAGGGAGAGCCGCCGGCGCCCCGCTATTTCGTCAATCCACAGATCCTCGAGCCAGCGCGCACGCTTGCCACTTATGAAGAAGGTTGCCTGTCGGTGCCGGAATATTTTGAAAGCGTCGAGAGGCCCGCCACCTGCCGGGTGCGCTATCTCGATTATGACGGCACGCCTCAGGAAATTGACGCAGACGGGTTGCTGGCCACCTGTATCCAGCATGAGATGGACCATTTGGAAGGGGTTCTTTTTATCGATCATCTGTCGCGACTGAAACGCGAGCGCATCCTGAAAAAGATCAAAAAAGACCAGCGGCTGGCTGAGCCCGCTTAGGGGCTCACCCCCTCCCGCTCAATCAAAAAGGATCATGGTGATGCGACTGGCCTTTATGGGCACGCCTGCCTTTTCTGTTCCCGTATTGGGGGAGCTTGTGGCCAATGGCCATGAAGTTGTGTGCGTTTACACCCAGCCACCCCGCCGGGCCGGACGCGGTAAAAAACAGCGGAACACGCCGGTGCATGATCAGGCTGCGGCGCTGGGGCTCACCGTGCGTACCCCGCTGAATTTTAAGGACCACGCTGACCGCGACGCGTTCGCCGCGCTTGATCTCGATGTGGCGATCGTTGTTGCTTACGGCCTCATCCTGCCCAAAGCGATCCTTGGCGCACCGCGGTTTGGATGTCTTAATCTGCATGCGTCGCTTTTACCGCGATGGCGCGGCGCAGCGCCAATCCACCGGGCCATTATGGCTGGTGACCGGGAAACCGGTGTTCAGGTGATGCAAATGGAAGTTGGTCTTGATACCGGTCCTATCTTGTTATCGGAGACAACCGCCATCACTGACAGCGACACAATGGGCACGTTGGAGGGGCGGCTTTCCCATATCGGGGCGCAACTGGCCCCGCGGGCGCTCGCGGCGCTGGCCCGCGGGTCGCTCAACGCCACCCCGCAGTTGGCGGACGGTGTGTGTTATGCCCACAAGATTGATGCCGCTGAGGCGCAGATTGATTGGGACCAACCGGTCCGCCATGTGGATTGCCATATCAGGGGGTTATCACCCAACCCCGGCGCGTGGTTCATGCTGGCGCAATCGGCGGGGAAGGATTTGCGGATCAAATGCCTGTTTAGCGCAGTGGTGCCGGGCGGGGCGGCATTTGGCCCGCCGGGGGCAATCAAAGCAGACGGCGATAAGCTTATTGTTCAGTGCCGGGACGGTGTGATCGCGTTGGAACGGTTGCAACGCCCCGGCCGCGCCCAGCAACAGGCCGCAGAGTTTCTGCGAGGCCTCACAATTGCGGAGGGAACCGTGCTCCAGAGCGCGTCTATTTCACCGGCATAAAAAATGACCGTTTGGCACAGCGCAGGTCTTTTTCTTTTTTGCAGCGATAGGTTGAATAAATCACCCGTTCCGTGCGGCCAAGAATGCGCTCCACGGGTAAAAACCCCACACCTTTGATCGTTGGGTCGCGGCTGTCTGCTGAATTATCGCGGTTATCCCCCAGCACAAACACATTGTCCGCGGGTACAATAAAGGGCCCCGCATCATCGAGATTGGCAAAGTCGCTAAACTCAAAAATCTCAATGGCTTTGTCTTCGGTAATATGTTCCCTGTACTGAACAGCTTTACGGATGCCGCTTTTATGCTGGCGATAGGTAACATCATCGATTTTCTCGCGCGGTTTCAGCGTGTCATTGATATAGAGCTTGCCGCTGCGATATTCGATTTTATCCCCCGGCAGACCAACAACGCGTTTGATATAGATCGTGCCGGAGCGCGGATGCTTGAAGGTGACCACGTCGCCGCGTGCCGGCAAGCTGCCAAACAGGCGCCCATATTTGCCGGGCAGGGTGGGCACGACCGAAAACAGGATTGAATGCCCCGAATAGCCATAGGCAAATTTGTTCACCAGAATGCGGTCACCAACCTCTAGGGTGGGCTGCATGCTCTCACTGGGGATATAATTCATATTATAAATCAGCCCGCGGAACACAAAGATTGCCGCGACAATCATCAGCAAAAACGGAATTTCCGCCTTTATGGTTTCCCAGAGCGACATGGTTTCTGGCTCTGTTTGTGCGTCAGTTGTCATCCATCTGCCCTTTCGCTACCCCAGCCACTCCCGCGTCCCGGTTGAAATAGGCCCCCCATGACCCGTTACAAGCTGTTGATCGAATTTGATGGCACGCCTTATGCCGGGTGGCAACGCCAAAAGAACGCCCCGTCGGTCCAGGCCTGTGTGGAGTTGGCGGTGGCGCGGTTTTGCGGGGAAACGGTGACCCTGGCCGCGGCCGGGCGAACCGATGCCGGGGTGCACGCATTGGGTATGGTTGCCCATGTGGATATTGAAAAGCCCGTGCGCGCCGATCAGGTACGTGACGGACTGAATTTTCACCTGGGTGATGCGCCCATCGTCATCCTTGATGCCAGCGTGGTGGCGGCGGATTTCCATGCGCGGTTCCGCTGTACCGGGCGCCATTATCGCTATGCGATCCTCAACCGGCGGGCCCCGGCGGCGCTGGCCCGGCGCCGCGCCTGGCATGTGATCGGTCCGCTGGATGCGCCATTGATGCACCAGGCGGCGCAATCACTGGTGGGTCAGCATGATTTTACAACCTTTCGCGCAAGCCAATGCCAGGCCGAAAGCCCGGTGAAAACCCTCAACGCCATAGCCGTGACGCGGTGCGGTGAACGCGTTGAAATCACCTGTCACGCCCGGTCGTTCCTGCACCATCAGGTTCGGTCCATGGCGGGCTCGCTTGTGATGGTGGGCCGGGGGCGCTGGTCACCGGCGGATTTTGAGGCCGCGTTAAAGGCGCGTGACCGCGCACGGTGCGGCCCGGTTGCGCCGCCAGATGGCCTCTATTTTGTGAGGGCTGATTACCCATAACGATTTGCGCCGCTATACGGCCCGCGGTGTGGGGGTATAGAATAAAGCGCCTATCATGGCCGCCAGAAAGCTGGCGATCAGGATAACAATCCCCATGCAGATGATAATACCCACAATCACGGTCCATTCCGTTTGGGGCAGGGCGCGGCGCAACATGCCCCAAAGCAAGCTGATGCTCAGCGCAAAGCAGGGCAAGGCAAGAAAGCTCATGATCTTTGCGCTATCGGTCAGCAAAAAAACGATTAGCGGCAAAACGGCAAGGGCCCGCATGTAAAATTGCAGCCAGTTATAGCCGATAATCATGGTGCCCATGGCCGCCTCCCCCTCCAGTCGGCGAGAAATCCTGATCAGCATTCCAAGGGTTAAGGACCAGGTAATCCCGAAAGCCAGTATGGCGATAAGAAGCCGGGCGGCCATGGGCGCGGGTTGCCAGGTGCCCAAGCCATAGGCGTCCACAGCCTCCGTCAATGCCGGGTCACTGATGACCGTGTTAATCAAACGCGGTTCGATCAGCGCGCCCACCACAATCACCGCCATAGTGGGCAAAAGCGTGTAAAAAGAGGCAACAACATCCTCTGGCCCCAGACCAATCCGACCCCGCCAGTCGGGTTGGTTAAAGGCCATCCCCCAAAAGCCGCGCAATTGTTGCAGAAAATACGGGACTGATATCATCCGTGTCGGCCATATTGGTAGAAATAGCGGGTAAGAATATCCTGATAAATATCCTTTAGGGTTTCGATATCACTGACGCCGACCCGTTCATCAATCTGGTGCATGGTTGCACCCACCAGGCCAAATTCCGCCACCGGAGCATCGCGCTGAATAAACCGCGCATCGGAGGTGCCACCCGTTGTTGACAATTGCGGCGTGCGCCCCGTCTTTGCGGTAACGCTATCACTGAGGACCTGAATAAAATCATCATCGGTTGTCAGAAAAGCCTCCCCGGAGATGGTGCTTTCAAGGGTAAAGGCAAGACCGGTTTGGTTGGCGGCATGCTCGCATTTGCGGCGGATCCATCCGTCCACGTCTTTTCCGGTCCAATTGGGGTTAAAGCGCACATTCAGCCGGATGCGCACATCCTCCGGGATCACATTGTGGGCGGGGTTATCGGTTTCAATCTCGGTAATTTGTAAGCTGGAGGGGTCAAACCGCGCATAGCCATCATCCAGGGGTTCGCCGGTCAGGGCGTCAAGATAGGCCGGTACCGCGTGCAGTGGATTTTGCGCGCGGTGGGGATAGGCAACATGCCCTTGCTTCCCTGTGATCGTCAGCCAGGCATTGATACTGCCGCGTCGTCCCACCTTGATCATCTCGCCCAAGGTCTCGGGGTTGGTTGGCTCACCCACAAGGCAATGGTCAATGGTTTGTCCCCGGCCTTTTAGCCAGTCGAGCATCTTGCGGGTGCCGTTGATGGCCGGACCTTCTTCATCGCCAGTAATCAGCAGGCTGATTGATCCGGTCGTAGGGTTGTCCGTGGGGGCAACCAGATAATCCTGCGCCGCACAGATAAAGGCTGCGATGGCCCCTTTCATATCGGCGGCGCCCCGGCCCAGCAAAACGCCATCTTCGATGGTGGCCGCAAACGGGTCCCGTGACCAACGCTCCCGCCGCCCCACGGGCACAACATCGGTGTGCCCGGCGAAACAGAAATTCGGGCCCAGGGTGCCCAGACGCGCATAAAGGTTTTCCACCGGCGGCGTATCCGGCGCCTCGAACAGGACACGCGACACATCAAACCCAAGATCGCTCAACACCCGCTCCAACAGGTCAAGTGCACCCCCCTCCGCCGGGGTCACCGACGGACAGCGGATCAGGTCTTGGGTGAGGGATATGGGTTCAAGCTGCTGCATGACGGCAGAGGTAAGCCACGGGGCCCGGTTAGACAAGGGAGCGGGCCGGCGGAGCAAGAGGGCACGGTGGTCGCACCCCCCTTCCGGTTTACCCCGCTACCTTCATCTTTGGGGCAACCATGGCGGCGCGCTCCACGCCGAACAGCGCAATATCGCTGATGCCGCGTTCGATAAAACGGTCGCGGTCGGGCTCCGGTGTCCAGCCCAGGACTTTTTTGGCCCGGCGATTGTCATAGCGGGCATTCTGCTCACGGGTTTGCCAATCGCGCAGGGTTGGCCGGGTGATCGATTTCTTTCCTGCCACATATCGTTTGAGATAGTATTTACCCAGATCAACACCAAAAAACCGCCAGGTGGGCACGGCCTGATTATTCATTGTCACGCCATAGGCCGTGGAGATTTCATCAAAATAATCACGCGCTGAAAGCATCGGGTCACCGATCAGATTGAAAGACTGGCCTTCAATGTCTGGTGTTGTCATGGCGCTGACGAGGCCGTCGGCAACATCATCCACAAGAACAAAAGGCAAATGGTTGCGCCCGTTCCCCCACATTTTACACGCATTGGCCCCGCGCCACATGGCAATGCCCCAATGTTGTAAGGGCCCACCCTTGCCAATAACGATCCCGGGACGGACGATCACCAGCGGCAAGCCATCCTCCCGGTGCAGGGTTAACAGGGCCTCTTCGCACCGGGCTTTGGATCGGGCGTAAAGATCGCGCTCATCAAGGTTCTGATCAAACGGCGTGTCCTCGGTGATCACGCTTTCAATATCGGACGCATCATAGCTGGCAATTGTCCCGGTATAGACAAGCCGTTTGACACCCGCTTTCAAACAGCATTGGCCGATATGGCGGGTGACGCCCACATCATTGGCGAGATATCCTTCCCAGGTGCTTTCCGTTGCTTTGGCGAGGTGAAAAACGGTCTCAATGCCGGTCAGGGCGTCGAGCATGGCCTCCTCAGATTTCAAATCGCCGGTATAGCCGGTAATTAAGCCATCGGGCCGGTCAAATCCAGTCAGACGCCCGCGGGTAAAGATCCGTACACTGTGGCCTTGGTCAGCAAGGGCATGGCAAAGCGCGCGGCCAATAAAACCGGTGCCGCCAATAACGAGGACAGTTGGCGTGGTTATCGAGGTCGAGGGTTGGCGCGCGGCCACTGGGGTGCTGGCCGGTTTTGCCTGGGCCGCATCAAGCTTTGGCCGTGCCACATCCAGCACATCTTCAAGATGCTTTAATGTGGTGATGGCGTGGTCCGGGCTCAGCCGGTCGTCCATGGCGGTATTGTCGTGGATGGATTGGTAAAATGCGGCGCAGGATTTTGTCAGGCTTAAGCCAAACGGGGCCAGCGTGTTCAGGCTCGTGAGCTGGCGCGCGGCATTGACGAGGCCGGTTTTGGTGGCTTGTGCCGCTTGTCCGGCCTGTAGCGCCAGGGGCCCCGTCACAATATCCTGCATGGGCGCGGTTTCGATCACATAGCTGTCTTCAGCAAAATCATATTTGGCAAGCGCGCCGGTACCCCGGATTGTGACCGACCGGTCGTCATGCCCCTCAATCAGGGAGAGATCCACATTGATTTGCGTAGCGCCCGCATCGCCGGTGATGGTCCAGCCCTGAAAATGGGTAATGTCACCGGGGATCGTGATGGGATGGCGCAACCGTACACTGATCGCCTCAAGCTCCTCAAAAAGATCAGCAACAAAGGCAAAGGCATGCACGCCGATTTCGTAGAGCAGGTTTTCCGGCTGGCGCAGCATCCACAAGCCGAACGGGCCAGCACGTAATGGCGCCAGTGGAAAGCGCCAATTGATTTGTACACTGTCCAGCATCCCGATTTTGCCGCTCTTGATATCGCGGCGCATTTTTTCATAGCCGGGCAGCATCATGAAATTATGGTTGATACCGAGTTTAACCCCTTTGCTTTCGGCAAGAGCGCTGAGCATTTCGCCCTCTTCCGATGACAGGCAAAATGGTTTTTCCACAAAGCAATGGCGGCCCGCCTCAATGATCTGTTTTACCGGGGCAGTGTGCGCATGGGGCGGGGTCAGCACATGGATTGCCGTACACGGATCATGTGCAAGAAGATCATCAAGGCTTGTGTAGGCCTTTACTCCCAGAGTATCGGCAAGCGTTTGCGCCGCCGATTGCGACAGATCGCATACCGCGCTCACCTGCGCGCCCTTTACGCGTTTCAGGGCATCAGCGTGCCAATTGGCGATATAACCGGCGCCTAAAAGTGCCACGGCACTGGATGATTTGGTCATGGGATGACGGGTCCTTTCGCCGGATCGCCGGTCGGGTGGGGCGGTGTGTCGTTATTTATACTCAACAATGTCAACAGTTTGACCACGACGGCGTTGCCACCAATGTTGGACCATGCCGATCAGGTTGGGAAATTTGCCGAGCACCAGAAACCCCGCATAGGGCGTGGCAAAACCGGGCTCAATATGGCGGGCGATAAGCCCGGCTCGCGTGCGATAAAAAGAGACGCCGTACAGCCCCAGCAATAACAAGGCGGCAGGGCCAAGGGTAACGAGGCCAAGGGCAATCAGCAAGGGTAAGGCACCAGCCCATAGAATGACCCGCCGGCGCGCGCCCGCAAAATAGCCGGGGTGCAAATCGCCGACACCCGCAAAGGCGTGGCCTGCCCGTTCGGCCCGGCGCCACCATTGGCCAAAACGCATCATGTTGGCATCGTGCCAACACATATCTTGGTCGATCCGGACCAGGGAAAAGCCCTTCCTCCGTAAGCGGATACAAAGCTCATCATCCTCGGCGGCGATGATCACGGGGTTAAACCCGCCCGCCGCCTCAAACGCATCGCGCGACACCATAAAGATACCGCCGCACGCGTCGATGTCGCCAACGGGTCCGCGCCACTCGATGTCGCAAAACCGGTTATAAAGCGAGCGTTCGGGATAACGCTCGCGGGTAAAACCGGTCACAAGGCCAATTTTCTTGCCATCGTCATCGGATTGTTCCGCGGTAAAAGGATCAATCGCGGCGTCAACAAAGCCCGGTATTAAGGCGCAGTCGCCGTCAATAAACATGATGTGCGTCGTCTGCGGCGCGGCGCTGATCAGTGCCTCATAGCCCTCATTGCGGGCGCGCGCGGCGGTAAAGGGGCGGTCCTTGTCAAGCGTGATGACGCTCACGCCCAAGGCGCGGGCGCGGGTCACACTGTCATCGGATGAGCCGCTGTCCACATAAATGATGGGCGGCTTCTCTGCTGATGATTTTGGCGGCGCCGCCACGGTCATCATGCTCTCAAGACAGGTGGTCAGCCGGTCGCCCTCATTGCGGCCAATGACGACAAAACCCGCAACAGCGCGTTGCGCGGGGTCTGGCGTCTCGCTGTTCTTGTTGGCGGTGGGCATGGTCGGCGGGCCTTGAAATCGAAATCAGGGGGATCGTTGATGGCTAGCAGGTAATGGGTAGCACCATGAACGAAGCGTGCAGCCAGCCGGTACCCGGCACCGCGCGTGCTGGCAAGGCTGGCGCCGCTGACGGTCAATGGTCGTCAGGCCAGGGCGACAAAAAGAATATGCGTCGGCGGCCGGTTTCCGCTGTGCCAACCATGGACAGCGCCGCGGCATTTGGTTACAAGCCCGCGCTAAACACATAAACATTTCTTTATATGAAAGGGCGCAGCCATGGCACGCCAGTCATACCTCTTCACCAGCGAAAGCGTTTCCGAGGGTCATCCGGACAAAGTGTGCGACCGCGTCTCCGATGCGATTGTTGATCTGTTTCTGGGCAAAGACCCGGTGTCGCGCATTGCCTGCGAAACGCTGACCACGACGGATCAGATTGTCCTTGCGGGGGAAGTGCGGTGCGCCGAAAAAGTGACCGCCGAGGAGATGGAGCACACGGCCCGGGCCGCCGTTAAAGACATTGGTTATGAACAGGACGGCTTCCATTGGGAGACGGCGAACTTTCAAAATTTCCTCCATGAACAATCAGCCGACATCGCCATGGGCGTGGACGCAGCGGGCAACAAGGATGAAGGCGCCGGCGACCAGGGGATCATGTTTGGCTATGCGGTGAACGAGACACCGGCCTTGATGCCGGCCCCGATTCAATATTCCCACGAAATCCTGAAACGCATGGCACACTTGCGCAAATCCGGCGAACGGCCGGAATTTGAGCCCGATGCCAAGAGCCAGGTCACCCTGCGCTATGAAGACAATAAGCCCGTGGCTGTCACCTCTGTTGTTGTTTCAACCCAGCATAAAGACGGCCATAGCCCGGCGGATATCCGCACCCTCGTGGCCCCCATTGTGGCTGACGTGCTGGGTGATATGGGCATGCCGCCCGAAGAGGCGTTTTATGTGAACCCCACCGGCAATTTTGTCATTGGCGGGCCCGACGGCGACGCCGGATTAACCGGGCGGAAAATCATTGTCGACACCTATGGTGGTGCCGCGCCCCATGGCGGCGGCGCGTTTTCCGGCAAAGACCCCACAAAGGTTGATCGCTCGGCGGCCTATGCTTCGCGTTATCTTGCCAAAAATGTTGTGGCGGCGGGCCTTGCCGATCGTTGCCTTATCCAGCTTTCCTACGCCATTGGCGTGTCAAAACCCTTGTCGGTTTATGTTGACCTTTATGGCACCGGCACCGTTGACGAGGCGGCCTTGGAAAAAGTGCTGCCCGATGTGATGGACCTGTCGCCGCGCGGTATCCGCGAACATCTGAGCCTCAACCGGCCAATCTATGCGCGCACCGCGGCTTATGGGCATTTTGGCCGGACCGCTGACGAGGATGGCGGATTTTCGTGGGAACGGACGGATCTGGTTGACGCGCTGCGCTCGGCGCTATCGGCCTAAACCAAACGATGGGCCTGCCAGGCATGCGCATCGCCCCCATATCGTCTTCATATTCCCTGGGGCCAGTCACCTGTTTTTGAATGGGATGGGGGACAACTCGGCGTGTGTACGCATTGGGGTTCGCGCCGTCCGGTGGTAAGGTTGATATCGGAAAGAGGTTCTTCATGCGGTATCCGTCTTCCTTTGGTCTCCTGGCTATCCTGGTCATCCTCCTTGGCCCCTTGGCGGTCGCTCAACCTGTTCAGGATGATGATGCCGGTGATCCGCCGCCCCTTGCTGGTCAGGCACCAGTGCTTCCCGCGCCCGGTGCAGCGGATCAAGATGACAACGCCAACGACAACGCGGTGGGTAACAGCGCGGTTGCTGCTGCCGCGAGGTTGCGCGATGCGGTAGGGCGTATTGATCCCGGTGCTGAGTTTTCTGAGCGCGGTGCCCTCTTCCGGGTGGCCGGGGTCGAGGTAACGCTTGTCTATGATATCAACGCAAACCGGATGCGGCTCGTCGCCCCCGTGGCACGTATCACAGATATTGATGACGACGTTCTTGTCCGGTTGATGCAGGCAAATTTTGATAGTGCTCTCGATGCCCGATACGCTTTGGCGCAAGGCGTGGTCTGGTCAACTTTTATCCACCCGCTGGCCTCGCTGACACTTGATGACTTTGCCTCCGGTATCGGCCAGACGGTCAATCTGGTATCAACCTTCGGATCGTCCTATTCCTCCGGCGCCCTAATTTTCGGCGGCGGTGACAGCGCCGCCCAACAACAACAGCGTGAATTAATCGAGGAACTCCGCGACAAGAGCCGGGATATTTGAGGCGCCGTCACAACGATTGGAATTAGGACGACGTTTTAAGTCTTGGCTTTGTGCGTTTACGGGCAGCGAACGGCACACACCTCGCCTGCAAACGCTTCAGTCGAAAAGCATAACCATCAGCATTGTTCTTTTTCCGCCGTCAGCGCCCATCGTTTTGCAAGGGCTTCGAATTTATCGAAGGCCTGCGGATTTCTCACATCATCCCGGTAGCCAATGACAAAGATGCGAAACGTTGACCAGTCCCGCACATAATTGGTGCGCCACCATGATTTTAGGACACCTTCATCAAGCGCGCCCGTTTCAATACCGATCGCCCATGTTTCATAATAATTGAGCAAATTCATAATGTAATCGGCGTTGCTTTTCCGGCGCATATCTGCCACCCGGCTCTCAGCTAGCGTTTCGCGCAGACGTCTATCTTCGTGGACGATAATATCATAGCTAATGCGAAGATCTTTGCCCTGAAGGTTTTTCTTAATATGCCGTATACTGTCAAATAGGTCGATAATATCCTTATCGTGGGACTGGCGATAAATATAGTCGATAGTCTTTTGAACCTTAGCCGTCTTGGTGGTGACCCGATAGGCAACAAAAGCCGTTAGAACGGAACCAACAATGGCAAACGCCGTAATAACGGTTGATAGGGTTGTAATTGCCCCTAGGCGCTGTGTTGCCTCTTTAGAAGATATGAATGCCCATAATTCAGGTAGGGTTCGATAGACAATTGCTGAGATCAGGATAAAAGTTACAAGTACGGTGACGATAAATACGGCCTCAACCAGCCAACTGAACCGTTTCCATAGTAAATTCACAAAAAAACCCCCTTAAAAGGGGGTACACTAAACCGTAAAAATTGACGATGACAACGCTCAAATTTTCAAAGAGCGGACCCTTCACGACCCGGCTTCAAAAGGGCTGAACCTTCATTTTTCATTTTGAGATCCTTATTTACAAGTTTTTAGCGCGCACACTGTATGCCAACGGACGGTAACCCAATTCATACAGAAAGATATAGGGTTGCACGGAAAAAAAGCCAGCCCTATCCCTTAACTGTACACACCGTAACCACCCGGTACCCGAACGGGTTTTGATTTTTGAGCCGGACTTTAAGCCATACATTTCGCCCACATATGAATCCGCGCAGGCCCACATTCCGCATCTATAAACATCGTTCATGACCTCTTCTCCCTATATTCCGCGGCTTTATGGCCGCCGCCAGGATAAGCCGTTAAAGCCGCGTCAGCGGTTGCTGATGCAAAGGCTGCTGCCAATGGTTCGCCTTGATGTGCCTGGGGAGGGCGAGATTGATCCGTTGGCGGTGTTTCCTGGTCAAATGGAATTCTGGTTGGAAATCGGGTTTGGCGGCGGGGAGCATCTGGCGTGGCAAGCGGGGCAAAATCCGAATGTGGGGCTGATCGGGGCTGAACCTTTTATCAATGGTGTAGCGAAGCTGCTGGTGCATGTGGATGATGGCGCACTCGATAATGTCCGTATACACCATGGCGATGCCCGGCCGTTGATGGAGCGGTTACCGGCCGGGTGTCTTTCGCGGATGTTTGTCCTGCACCCCGACCCCTGGCCGAAAGCGCGCCACCATAAACGCCGTGTCATTAATCGATGGTTCTTTGCGGATGCGGCGCGGCTGCTGCGGCCGGGCGGGCAGTTGCGGATCGCGTCAGATATTCCCGATTACATCACCTGGACCTTAATGCATGCCCGCCACGTGCCGACCCTGCGCTGGACAGCCGAAAAAATGGCCGATTGGACGGTGCGGGCCCATGACTGGCCCCAAACCCGGTATGAGGCGAAGGCCCTGCGCGCCGGGCGCGTTCCCACCTATCTGACTTTTGAACGGATATAGCGCTATGCGTGTTTGCGTCACGCGATGGCCAAAGTTAGGCTCCGATCAATCGTGCAATCATAACAAAGAGGGTGCACCGCCGTGGGTCGTCCACAACTGAACGTAATAATTCTTGTCATTTTGTCTTTGCTGCTTGGCGGCTGTGTGAAGGCAACGCTGGCCTGGGCCGATCTGTCACCAAAAGGCGCAACCGCAACCCCAGCCATCCTCGCCGCGGCGCAAGGGGAAGCACCCAAGACATGGTGGGAGACACGCGGCAAAGCCGATGCCCGGCAGCACTTACAAGCGCATGTTTATGGGTTTCTACCCGATGATGCGGCGGTCACCGTGTTGCGCCATGATGTGCTCGACGGGGAAGTTTTTGGGGGGCGCGGTACGTTGGAGGAATATGTGGTGCGCGCCACAGCAACCTTTAACGGCACGGCGGTGGAGGCGCGTCAGTTTCTGATCAATATCGTGATCCCTAATGGGCGCGCTGGCCCCGTGCCGGTCATTCTTCTGGAAAACTTTTCGCCGCGCTGGGTTGCGATCCGCCATCCGAAAATCACCCGGCCCACCGGTGCTGGCGGTGATATGGGCGGTATTGGCGGCGGTATCGCCCAATATGTTTTTGGCCGCTATGTGGCGACCCCGCCCACCGTGCAGATTCTTGATCGCGGCTATGCCCTGGCGGTGATGTATCCCAGCGAAATTGTCCCCGACAGCGCCCGGGCGGGGCTCGCAGCATTAGACCGGTTGGCGGCAGGCCATGGTGATCCGGAAACCCGGTGGGGGGCTATTGCCGCATGGGGATGGATGTTTTCGCGCGCGATTGATGTTCTGGGAGCTGATGATCGGCTTTCGCCAACCGGGTTCATCACCTACGGCCATTCCCGCTATGGCAAGGCAGCATTAGTGGCGGGCGCGTTTGATGACCGCGTTGCGGCCGTTATTTCCCATCAATCGGGAACGGGCGGGGCCTCCTTGAACAGGCGAAAAAAAGGGGAGTCCATCAAGGAAATTACCGACACCTATCCCCACTGGTTCACGCCCCGATATGCGTCCTATGCCGGCCGGGAGGCTGCGATGCCGATTGATCAGCATTATCTCCTTGCTCTATTGGCGCCGCGTCCGGTTTTGCTGGGCAATGCCCGCCGCGATGTGTGGTCCGATCCCAACGGCGCGCTCAAGGCGGCAATCGGCGCTGACCCGATCTATAAGCTTTACGACCCCGCCGCCGGGTTGCAGCAGCAACGCCTGACGCCCTTTAAGCCAGCGGCATCATTATCCCTTTGGATGCGCCCGGGCACCCACGGTGTTGTCAAAGAAGACTGGCCTGCTTTCTTGGATTTTCTTGATGCCCATTTCGACCAGCGTTGAGCCTGAACCTACGCCAATTTCTGACCCCCGCCCGTCCCATCTAGCGGATTGAACGCTCTTTGACCGCAAGGCTCTATTTCTGCCGACGGAGGGGCTAGAGTAGCCGCTTTGTTTTTCCGCGATGGATTAGGAAGTCGCGCAAATGTTGCCGCGGGCCATCACTATTTTTACCACTGATGATTTGGCGTGCCCAAAAAAGAGCGGTACCGACGATCCAGGCAATGTCGTGAAGGGTGCGTTTGGCCTTGCCATGGTGTTTTTCAAGATAGAAATTCCGCGAGCGCAGATAGTGCGGGGATAGGCTGGCAACGGCGTTGACGCCGCCTTTGGTGCCGGTGGAAAAGCCTTCTTCATGAACAGCTTTTGCCCCGGGCACATGCAGTGCATGCCAGCCTTTTGCCTGTGCTGTTTTCATCAGGTCGGTTTCATCGAAATAGAGAAAATAGCCCTCATCAAATAAGCCGCTGGAGCGCAGAACCGCCATCCGGGCAAGGAACGCCGCGCCGCTTACCCAGTCAACTTTTGTTGTTTCGGGAAGCGGGCCAAGCGGTATTGTTCGGTGTGCCAACAACCGGGTGAAGGGGCCGGTTTTGACCGTGCTTTCAAACTCGCCAAGGGCTGAATAAAATCGGAAGGCTGCGCTCTGATGGGTGCCGTCCTCGCCTTCAATATGGCAGCCGGCAAAACCGGCTTTGCTGTCTTGGGCAAGAGCCTGGTGAAGGGCCTCAATCGCACCTGGTTTCAGGCGTGCATCGGGGTTTAGGAAGAGGATATAGTCCGTATCAAGATTGCCCGCAATAACCGACCGCAGGCCAACATTGTTGCCGCCACCCCACCCGGCATTACAATCATGGCTGATCACCCGGACGGGCACAGGAAATTCCGTAGACTGTACAAAACTGTTCAGGCGCGCGGCATCACCATTTTTCGACTGATTATCAACAATAATGATTGGCCCGGCAAAGGGGGCAAGATGGGCGGCGAGGCTTGGCAAGTTTGCCTCGATCAAACCGGCAGCCCGAAAATTCACGATGATGGTGGCGATGCGCGTTGGCGCGGTGGCAGACATAGATATAGCCCGGCGGTGGTCGTTCCTTGAGCGTCCGGCTTATCTGAATTTTGGCCCCAGACCAACGCATAAAAAAAACCCCCGCTGGCGCGGGGGTAAGGGTCAGATAGCAATTTGAAGATGACGCGCTAACCGCACGGGTCGTTTGGCAACATCACCTCAGGCTTCGGCGCGGGTAACCTTCCGTGCGTCGCTTTTCAAGGCGATGGCCTCGCCGTCATGGAACAGCACGGTGTAGCGCTGATAGCTCCCATACCCGCCTGAGGCGAGGCGGGCCCTGACCCGCACATCAACCGCCCAACAGGGCAGGCCGTCATACCCCGCAAGCGTCGAATAGACTTGATAGGGCGCGCTCAACACCTGAACCCGGGCCCCGCGGGCATTGCTGAGCCGGGATTCGATATAGCTCTCGGCACTTTCTTCATAATTGACCGGCATGGGGCCAAAGTCGCGGGCCACCGCAGCGGGGCTAAACGCGGCCATAGTAACGGCCAGCGCGCAGACTAAGCCCAGTGTTTTGAAACTTTCGATCATCATTTCCTCAATCGTTTTGGTGTCATCCGACGCGCGTCCAGCGGCCCTTTCGGGGGTTGGCCACATAAATTTCCATGGCGGCCCAAGCGTTCTGAAACTGACATCGTCCTAAAAGTGCAACATATCCGTCATGTAAGTGTCACAATAGTGTCGTGAAAGCGTCATCTCGTCAAGAAAAAATGCGCACCGCGTGCGCAATATATAGTAACCCATTGATTATATTGTTTTATTTTTGCGCACCTGGTGCGTCTTTTGCCGGGCGCATCGAGAGAATTTCCGATTCATATCGAGTCGAAAGTCTTGGTCTTTCAAGACGCCCTTCGGGCTCCTCAGGATGAGGTTTTTCCGGTGAGCACAAACAAATCCTCATCCTGAGGAGGGCGCGTCAGCGCTCGTCTCGAAGGATGATTATCGACCGCGATTGAAACGACCATGCTCCAGGGCGCCACCAGCACACATGGGTGGCATTACGCTTGCCGGCCTCTATCCATCCGGTGGGCTGCGTTTTCGTTAAAGGCTGTCGATATGATCGAGCACCCAGGCGGCGCGGTCACGGTAGGCTTTTTGGCTTTCGGGCTTCATGCGCGCCCAGGTGCGATACATCTGCGCCATGCGCGGATTGCCTTTCAGCTTGTCTTCATGACGGGCAAGAAAGTCCCAATACAGACTATTAAAGGGGCAGGCATTATCCTCCACCTTTTTCTTCACCTGATAGGTGCATCCCTTACAGTAATTTGACATGCGGTCGATATAGGCGCCGCTCGCCGCATAGGGTTTTGAGCCCAATTGTCCGCCATCGGCATATTGGCTCATGCCGATAACATTGGGCGCTTCAACCCATTCATAGGCATCGGGATAAACTGCAAGATACCATTCATGCACCTCAAACGGATCAACGCCGATCAGCATCGTAAATAATCCGGTGATCATCAGGCGTTGAATGTGGTGCGCATAGGCCTCATCGCGGGTCTGGCCGATGGCGGCGCGCAGACACGCCATCTGCGTATCGCCAGTCCAGAAAAAATCAGGGAGCTGACGATCAGCCCCAAAGAAATTTTGTGCGGTATAGCTGTGCCCGGCGCTGGCATCATCATGCAACCAATAGATGCCATTCATGTATTCACGCCAGCCGATGATCTGGCGAATATACCCCTCCGCCGCATTAATGGGCGCGTGGCCGTCCTGCCAGGCTTGCTCAACCGCCTTGCAAACCTTCAGCGGGTCAAGAAGCCCAATATTGATATAAAATGACAGAAGCGAATGGTAGAGGAACGCCTCGCCCTCAACCATGGCGTCCTGATAATCCCCAAACAGGGGCAGGGCATGGTCAACAAAATGCTTCAGCGCTTTATCCGCATGCTGGGCGGTGACGCCAAACCAAAAGGGGTCGAGCGTGCCAAAATGATTGCCAAAGTGGGTCTCTACAAGCGCTAGGACATCTTTGGTGATCGCGTCGGGCTTCACGCGAAAAACCGCTGGCATTTCTAATGTGCCATTGGCGGCTTTCCGGTTGTCCTTGTCGAAATTCCACTGTCCGCCGGCGGGTTCATCCCCCTCCATAAGAAGCCCGGTTTTGCGGCGCATGTCCCGGTAAAAATATTCCATGCGCAGGCTTTTGCGCCCCTCGGCCCAATCGGCAAATTCTGTCTGGGTACAGATAAACCGGTCATCATCAAGCACGGTGACCGGTACGCCAACAGTTTTCTCCCAGCCATACTGATCAGTACGTACCCTTTTTTCACTCGCGGCGGTTGTCACAACCCGCGCCAGCTTATGGCGTTTTACCGCGCGGCCAACTTCCCCGGCGAAGCTGCCGGTATTTTTCGGGTCGTCATAGGGGATATACTCAACTGCCCACCCTTTCTTTTTTAGCGCCTCGGCATGGTGGCGCATGGCCGAAAAGATAAAGGCGATCTTCTTTTTGTGGTGGTTCACATTGGTGGCTTCGTCGCGCACCTCACACATCAAAATGCGATCGCGTTTTTTATCTGCCGCAGCAAGACAGGACAGGGTCGGTGAGAGTTGGTCACCAAGGATAGGAATGAGGGCGGGGCTGTTGTCTGCCATGGCAATGCTCTTTGTGGCGTGGGCAAGAGGAGCGGCGGGCCCATACGGCGCGCCGTATGGAGCGAGGCGCCTTACCAGACAATCTCTGTGCCATCATAGGCAAAGAAGTGTCCGCTCTGTGCCGGGGTCAGGGAACGGATAACGCTCAGCATACGGCTTGCCGCGCCCGATGGGTCATCGGTGTACCGGCCCTTGGCATATTTCTCGGTGAGCGCGGTGGGCAGGGTGCCCGGATGCATGGCAACGACAAGGTGGTTTGCCTGGCGCCGTTGGTGCTCAATGCTGGCGCAGCGGACAAACTGGTTCAGGGCCGCTTTGCTTGCCCGGTATGACATCCAGCCCCCCAACCCATTGTCACCAATGGAGCCCACACGGGCCGACAGGGCCACAAACACGGCGCGCTGGCGTGCGGGCATGAGCCGGGCAAAATGCTTAAAGACCAGGGCGGGGCCAAGGGCGTTGACCGCAAAGGCCCGCATGGCGTTGTTGGCGTCCAACGCGTGGAAGGATTTTTCGGGCCCGTCAACGCTGCCATCGTCGCGGCGCACATCAAGAATGCCGGAGGCGACAATGATCAGGTCAAATGTCTGGCCGGCGACCAAAAAATGCTTCGCCGTCTGTTCGATTGAGTTAGCGTCTGTGATGTCAAAGCCATCATGGGCGCGCGAAAGCGGTGTGGTCGCGACGCCTTGCGCTGCCAGGGCATCAACAAAGCCAGCACCCACACCCCCACTGGCACCGATGACGAGCGCATGGTTGATCGCGTTTTGGTTGGTCGCGTCGTTGGCTGAAATGTCGCTGGCCTGCGCCAAGGGGCTTATTCGCCCGCGGGCTCGGCATTTTCCGAAGTCGCCTCAATGGGCGCAGGCTCCGGGAAGGGGATGGGGTTGGCAGACAAGGACCCGAGATAGGCAAGAATGTCAGCGCGTTTGGCGTCTTTTCTAATTTTCTGGTTCATGGCTGTGCCCGGCGCATATTCCTGAGAGTTATACAGAAACGCGCTCATATCTTCATAGGTCCAAACGCCCTCTTTGCTTTGGAGGGCGGCGGAGTATGCGCCATAGCCCTCGGCGCTGGCGATGGGCCGGCCGATCACATTCCACAGATTGGGGCCCTGCAGGTGTGGACCGCCTTCGTTAAAGCTATGACAGGAGGCACAGGCGCGCACCCCTTTTTCACCGCGCACCATTTCGGCACTCGCCATCATGGTTCCCAAATCTGCCGTCTTGGTTTCGACAACTATTGAGGGCCCAAAATCGAGTTCCACCGGATACTGAGGAAAGACATGCCCGCCATCATGGCCACCCCCACCATAAATGCTTTCCGCCACGACCGGTAAACTAACAACGAGCAGCAGTGCCGAAAGAACAGCAGCGGCAGCTTTGTTTCCAAAAAGGGGGTCGTTCATGATGTCCTCAGTGAAATCATTAATGCCGCGATGTGGGCAATTTATAAACTCTTCTTCATGCATGTACCGAGCCGGAAAAGCCGGTGCAATGGCGCATTAGCGCACGGCTAATCCTTTTTTCGCCCGTTCTAATTGGCCACGCCGCTTTCGCCAGCATTCTGCGCTTCAGCCATTTGTCTTTGTTCATAGATACGCATGAAATCTATGGGTTCCAGCATGAGCGGCGGAAAATTGCCGTTGCGGGTCGCATCCGAGATAATCTGCCGCAGGAACGGGAACAGCATGCGCGGGCATTCAACAACCATCACCGCTTCCAGGTGCTCTTCGGGAATATTCTGTAGAAGGAACACCCCGGCATAGGTGCTTTCCACCACAAAGACCGGCTTGTCTTCATGCTCGGCCCGGGCGGCAACGGATAGCTCCACCTCATAATGGTCCTGGCCAACGGTGCGGGCGCTCACATCAACATTCACCTCGATTTGCGGGGCGGCGGCCATCTCCGAATAAATTGCCGGGGCGTTGGGGTTCTCGAACGACATATCTTTTAGATATTGCGCCACAACCCGCATGATCGGACCGGCCTGGGCGCCATTTTCTGCGCTGTTGCTGGTGTTGGGTGTTTCGGACATGGTTTTATTCTCTCAGCTTAGTATGTGGGAGGGGGCTTTTGGGGCCCGGGAATGCTCCCGGAAAGGGACCCTGTGCATACACGGGCCCGGACAAAACGCAACTGCGATCCCGGTGGTATGACGGCCACCCTCAACACGCCCGGAACCGCATCAAAGCACGGCCTTCGCCTAAAAACGATTAATGGTCACCCGGGCCTCCCCGCGGTCAATTTTTGCTTTTAGGCGCTGCAGGGCATAGCGGCCAATGGCCCGGCGCACCGCCGGGACCAGCAATAAAAATCCGCCCGCATCGGTCAGGAAACCCGGTGTCATCAAAAAGGGCGCGCTGACCAACAGCAAGACGCCGTCAACGGCGGACTCAACCGGCACCTTACCGCTGCGCATGGAATGTTGCGCCTTGTTGAGGGCGGAAACGCCTTGCATCCGCAACAGGATGCCGCCCAAAACAGCCGTGAATAGGCACGCCATAATCACCGGCAGCACCCCAAATTGGGATCCGGCACTGAGCAGCACATAAATCTCCGCGATGGGCATGATCAGAAAGAGCAAAATTAACAGGGGCAAAATCATCGGACGAACGCTCGCAAGTGGCGGGGCCCGCAATAAGCGGGTGATTTCTTATGGATACATCCTATATAAAGGTCTTGGCGTATAGATTAAGGTTTCCACGCGCCCTTTTTAGAAAGATCACGAACGCCCCATGGATCCTGTCATTCTTATTTTCGCTGGCATTGCTGCCTTTTTCATTTTCAAACTGCTGTCCGCGCTGGGTGAAAATTCCGAAGAGGCCGATGGCCAATCCGATGCGCGCAAGGAAATCGAGGCCCTGCGGCGTACCCTGTCAGGTACGGGCGCGGCGCGCGACGGCGCCGATGCTGGCCAGGGCGCCGAGGCTGAACTGGCCGCAGGTGATGCCCGACAAGAAACGCCAACGCCGGTGCGGGCGCTTTCGCCCGCCGCACAAACCTTACAAGAGGCCGATCCCCATTTTGATGAGCGGTCATTTCTCGACGGCGCAAAGGGCGCTTACGAGATGATCGTCAATGCTTTTGCCCGCGATGACGTTTCCGGCATTACCCAGTTTCTTTCGAGCAATGTTGGCGGCGCCTTCAAAAGCGCCATCGCCAGCCGCACGGCGGCGGGCCACGCCATGGATGTGAAATTTGTGGGCATTGAAAAAGCGGAAATTGTTACGGCCAGTGTGCGCGACGATGCGCTGGTTGCGGTGACCGATTTTACCTCAAACCAGGTGCGGGTGACCCGCGACGCCGACGGCAATGTGGTGGAAGGTGACCCGGTGCGCATCGAGCTCGTCAAAGACCGTTGGACGTTTGAGCGCAAACGCACCAGCCGTGACCCCAACTGGATTCTGGTGGCCACCGGATCGGCCGTCTAACAGGACCCAGCAGATACCCGCAACGCCGACGATTGCCGGGGTGGGGGGTAAGGTAGGTGGCGGATCGCGCCTACGCCACCGGTCATCGCCCATGATGGTACCTATGATCCTTCCCCTGAACAGCGCAACGCACCCGCGATCTTTCATCATTGCCGTTTGTGTGGGGCTTGGTCTTAGCCTGATGCTCCTTGGGCTGACATTGCTGTCTGTGCTGCCGCGACTTGCGCCCGGGGCCGGGCCCGGTACGGGGGGCGCTTTAGCCAGCACCCCGCAATTTGATTTCCAGATTATGGCGCGCGCTGATGTCCCCGGCTGGTCAGACGCCGACCCGCGACAGGCCATTGGTGCATTTGTGCGGTCCTGTGCGGCGCATCGGGGCAAACCCGATACGGCGCCGGCAAACCCAGTGGCGGCCAGCGGCCCATTGGTGCGGGCGCACATCGGTAACGCGCTGTTCTCTGGCACCATTGGCGATTGGCGGCCCGCCTGCCGGATGGCCGCCAAATTGTCGGATGAAATTTCACCGGCCGTGGCCCGGACATTTTTTGAAGATCACTTTGTCTTTGTCCGTATTATCACGCGCGATGCGCCAGACGCCCCCGCCGAACAGACGGGCCTTATCACCGGCTATTTTGAACCGGTATACTCCGCCAGCGACACGCAAACGGGTGCGTATCAGGCGCCACTTTATGCGCGTCCTGATGATCTTGTGGATATTGACCTTGGCCGCTTTCGCGATGAGCTGGCGGGCACGCGTCTTGCGGGCCGATTGTCGGGCACAAGACTAACCCCGTTTGAAAGCCGGGCTGACATCAATGATGGTGCGCTCTCTGATACCACACCAGTATTAGCGTGGCTTGATCGCGATGATGCATTCTTTTTGCACATTCAAGGATCGGGAGTATTGACCTTTGACGATGGTCGCACGGTGCGTGTGGGCTATGCGGGGCAAAATGGTCATCCGTATACGGCCATTGGCAAACCCCTGATCGAACGGGGTATCCTGACACGTGATACGGTCAGCTTGCAAACGATCCGGGCGTGGCTTGACGGTACCGACCCCGAAAGCGCAAAAGCGCTGCGCGAGGAAAATGCATCTTATGTTTTTTTCCGGATATTGAGCAATTTGCCTGACCCAGCCCTCGGACCTCTTGGGGCACAGGGTGTTCAATTGACACCGCACATCAGTCTGGCAGTTGATCGGCGGTACCATGCCATGGGCACGCCCATATGGGTCAGCGATGATGGCCCCGATGGCGATAACTCTGGTCCTCCCCGCCAGCATTTGATGATTGCGCAGGATACCGGCGGGGCAATCCGCGGGCCCGTACGCGGTGATTTTTTCTGGGGGCGCGGCGAGGCGGCAAAACGGGGCGCAGGGACCATGCGGGCACGCGGCACCTTCATTGCACTGATCCCGAAACCGGCGGTAGGCGAGTGGGGGTTAACCCCATGAGCGCGAACTCCAAATCATCCGGCGCAAAACCACCGCGCACACTCAGCCGCGAAGAAAAGCATCTTTGGGAAAAGGTTGCCCGCTCCGTACAAAGACGAGCTGATGATCCGGTATTGGCAACAGGGACGCGCACCGGGTTTGAAAACCTTTTGTCAGCAACCGGTAGCGTCGCGGCAAAAGATAGAGCCTCGTCACCGGCGCCCGCCTATACGCCAAAAAACTTGCCGCAACAATTGCGCCACGCCGTCTCGTCCGCCGGGTTAACGGTGCCCGCATCCGCACCGGCAAAAACCATTGCCGGGGACCCCCGTCTGGAAAAACTCGTCCGTAGGGGACGCAAACCCATTGATGCCACACTCGATTTGCACGGCCTGACCCAAATTGTTGCCCATGAGCGGTTGAAGCACTTTATCGGCAAAGCCCATGATCGCGGCTTGCACTGCGTGCTTGTGATCACCGGCAAGGGCGGTAAACCGCTGGACAGGTTTCAGCGTCAACAGACGGCGGCCCATAGCCCTGTTGCGCTTGATCGACCGGCGTCCCGCGGGGTGTTGCGCGAGCGGTTTTTAACCTGGGTTGAGCAATCGCCCTTGCGCGAGCAGATTACGCGAGTGGCTACGGCGAAAAATGCCGATGGCGGTGCGGGTGCGTTCTACGTCTTTATCAAACGAGCCCGCACGCCGCGCCCCCAAAGCACCGACTGACCTGCCAACCTCCGTTGCCAACCCGGTGTGCCATCCCTATTTGTGCCGCTTGGCATGCCGCCGCTTTTATTCAATGGATAAACCCATGACCGCTTTTTCTCCCCGTGAAATCGTTTCAGAGCTTGATCGCTTTATTGTTGGGCAAGGGGATGCCAAACGCGCCGTGGCTGTTGCCTTGCGCAACCGCTGGCGGCGCCAGCAGGTTGAGGGTACTATGCGCGATGAGATTACCCCCAAAAACATTTTGATGATTGGCCCCACCGGTGTGGGGAAAACGGAAATTTCGCGCCGATTGGCAAAACTTGCCGGTGCGCCTTTCCTCAAGGTTGAGGCGACAAAATTCACCGAAGTTGGGTATGTGGGCCGCGATGTTGATTCCATCATCCGCGATCTTATGGAAATCGCCGTCGGCCTCGTCCGGGAAAAAAAGCGCGAGGCGGTTCGCACCCGCGCCCATGCCGAGGCAGAAGACCGTGTACTGACGGCCCTGGTGGGGGAGAATGCCACCGATACAACGCGCGACAAATTCCGTGAAAAATTACGCAGCGGGGCGCTTGATGACCGCGAGGTTGAGCTTGATCTGCGCGAAACCCAAAACCCCATGTCCGGCTTTGAAATTCCCGGTATGCCGGGCGCGCAAATGGGCATGATCAATTTATCAGACCTGTTGGGCAAAGGGTTCGGTGCACCAACCCGGCGCCGCACGGTCAAGGTCAAGGATGCGTTTGAACCGCTCGTGAATGATGAATCTGACAAGCTGCTTGATGAGGAAAGTCTGAACCGCGATGCGGTGGCACTGGCTGAGAATGAAGGGATCGTCTTCCTTGATGAGATTGACAAAATTGCCCGCAACGCCGAGCGCGGTGGGGGCGGCGCCGATGTCTCACGTGAAGGGGTTCAACGGGATTTGCTGCCCCTGATCGAGGGGGCAACAATATCAACAAAATATGGCCCGGTAAAAACCGATCATATTCTCTTTATCGCATCGGGTGCCTTCAGTGTCTCAAAACCATCAGACCTGTTGCCGGAGCTTCAGGGGCGCTTGCCCATCCGGGTTGAATTGCAGGCCCTGACCCGTGATGATTTCCGCCGAATCCTGACGGAAACCGAAGCCAGCCTGATCCGCCAATATGAAGCCTTGCTGGCAACGGAGGGGCTGACCATTTCATTCACCGAAGACGGCATTGATGCGTTAGCCGATGTGGCGGCCGCGGTGAATTGCGCAGTGGAAAATATTGGCGCGCGGCGTCTGGCCACCATGATGGAAAAGGTACTGGAAGAGCTTTCTTTTCAGGCAGCGGACATGGCCGGCCAGTCGGTTGAGATTGATGCGCATTATGTGGAAAGTCATCTGGGCGAAGTGGCTCGCAATCTCGATTTATCAAAATATATTTTATAACGCCGTGGACAAGTGCAGTCTGAGCTAGGGCATGTTCGTTTCAATCGCCGTCGACAATCGTCCTTCGAGACGACCGCTGACGCGCTTTCCGCAGGACGAGGACGTTACTGTTTTTCCACTCGAATTGGATCGGAAGTGTTCTAGGGTATACGGATGGTTTATCGCGCGCTTACCAACAGGGCGTGATCGTTAGAGCTGGTTAAGACGTGTACCGATCATTGAGCTTGCCGCGTGCGGTCTGATAATGACTGCGAATGATATCCAGATCCGCCTCATAATCACCACTCGGCTGTAAATGACCGCTGATACGGATTGTCTTTGTGCCGTAATCAAGCACGCTGAAAATAATCGGCACCCCCGCCTGGTGGGCGATATGGTAAAACCCACTGCGCCAGCCAGGGGTCTTGGCGCGTGTGCCCTCCGGCGAGATGGCAAGGATCATGTGCTTGGCCGCTTTCAGGGCATTTGCCATCTGCGTGACCATGTCGTGGCGCCCGTCACGGTCCACGGGCACACAGCCCGCTGCCCGGACAAGACTGCCCAGGGGGCTGGTTGTCAGCTCTTTTTTGCCCATCCATTTCAAATCGATACGAAAATACCCCGCCGCCGCCAGCATGTTAAAGCCGTCCCAGTTGGAGGTGTGGGGCGCGGCCAGCAACACCGCTTTGGGCAAGTCGGGCCAATCGCCCACCATGCGCCAGCCCCCGGCGCGCAGCCACCCATGGGCAATATGGTGACTAATCGTGGAGATTAGCGCATTTTTACCGGGCGCCAGTTCGGCGACCCTGGCGGTTTTGGTGGTGATCACGGTGTGGCGGTCGCTGGCCTCGGCAATTGCCGGTTCGCCAGGATTGTCGCCAGTGCTATCGGTCATTGCGGGTCGGGGCGTTGGGGTTGGGCCGGTGTCCGGCGGGCTCTGTCCATCCATGGTCAGCACTGATAGCGCTTTGGCGCGCCATTGCCAGCAAATTCACCAGCCCTACGCAATGGATCCAGAAATGACCCCGGGGCCAGAGACGGCGTCGCGGGATGAGGCAGGTTAGGGCGTCGCAATGGGGTGGTAATGGCGTGGTAATGGCGCAACAGCACTTGCGTGATTCCGCCCTTTCCTAACGCCCTTGGGCGGGTTAATCTTTCGGAAAGGTTTTGGGAGGGCCGCTGTGTATGCGGTTCCGGGTGATCGCCAATGGCAGACGGTGGACGGTTTGACGGTAAGGATTGGGGCTCCAAAGAGACCCAGGGTGCCTTTAACGACAGGGTTGGCCACGCCAGACGGTCCAGCACCGGCAAGCGCCCGCCGCGCATCGCCTTTGCAGGCGAGGAATATGGCTTTGGCTATCTCGCGACTGAGGGGTTCGTGCGCACCGCCCGGGCCCGCTACACAAACCACGTTTACCCGATCATTGATGGCGGCGCGACGGCGGGCAAAAACTTCACGCTAGACCAGGATAATATTAACCTGCGCGCCGAAGATGATTTTGACTTCGCGGCAACCGAACATCGCCTGCCCCTCCGGTCAAAAGAACAGGCCTTGATGGCGGTTAAGGCGGGCACGGCGGATTATGCGCTGGTACCGTTTTACGATCCCAATTTCGGCTATGATTACGAGACATTGCGCGCCCTCGGTAATCTCGTGGGCATCATGGGCGTGGAGCAATATCACGCTGGCGATAATATGTGTCTCGCGGTGCATGAAAGCCAGGTGCTGGAATTAGCCCAGTCGGCGCATCCGGGCTCAGCCTTGTCGGCGGTTTTGAAACATGACCGGCGGTCCTGGGGCGATCACGAAAAAACCCGCTTTGAACGCAATATTGATGTGCAGGGCCAGGGCGAAAGTTTCCGTGCCGGGCTCGCCATTGATCACGCGACGCAATTGGCCTTGCGTGACCGGTTGGAAATGGTGTTTTCCGGGCCGGAAGCCATGCGCCGGTGTAAGTCGAAGCTTGACGGCTTGCGGTCCATTGGCGTTGAGCTGGCGGAAACACCGCGCGCCATTGAGCCCCACCGCGAACTTGCCCGCCGGGCCCGCGCGTCGCTGAATACCAGCCGTCAGATCAATACGTTTTTCGATCCCCGCTCGGGCGAGGCGCATTATGTGAGCTCCATGACCGGGGAGTCGCAGCAACGCACGCAGCTGTTTGGCGTGGTGCTACCCTTCACGGTGGCGATGATGTCCTCGGACTATGTGATCGTCGATCCTGACTTTGACGATAATCCGGTTCTCGACACGCGTTTTCTCGTGGTTCACCGCAACCCCGATGTGAGCCGGTTTGAAGATGCCTACCGCACCACCGATGCCAAGGCGCGCTATTGGCGCAAACGCGTCTATGACGTCTTGGCCAAGGCAGAGGCGGCGGACCGGTTGAAGCCCAAGGACGAAGAGACCCGGGGTCTACGGATGATCATCAGGTTCAACCGCACTGACCAGGCCGCCACCACCGCGGACGTGGAAAATTATCTGCGAAATTACGGCGTACCTTTTAACGTGATCCGCATTGATGAAGATAGCGAAGCATCAAAAGCGGCCCCCATCGCCATGGATATTGAATTTTCAATCGCCCATGGGGATTTCCATCGCTTCCGCCATCCCTTCCGCCGCAATATTCAGGGCTCGGTCATTTCCGGCGCCCTGAAAAAAGCGTTTCAGCGCTGGAAAGGACGCGGTGTTCAGGTCCTAGCGGTGATGCCTTACACGCGCGCACAGCTGCCCCGTCAGAAACCCCGTTGGTGGTTTGCCGCAGTCGTTGCCCAGCAAAAGGATTTCTGGGAGACGATGTTTATCCGAATCACGCGGGTCTTCTTTCTCCCCCTCATGGCCCTTCTCTTGGGGTCGCTGGGCTTGGCTTTCTGGACGATCTGGAAAATGTTCAATGGCGGCTGAGTGAGGCTTGTGGGACGCACGGTATTGCGGTGTGTGCAATGAGCACTGGGCAAACGGTCTTCTTTCATGATCGATGATGTGCAGACGACGGGGGAGATTATTCAACTCTCCCTGGCACCAGTTTTCCTTCTTGTGGCCATCGGCTCTTTCATCAATGTGGCAACGTTGCGGCTAGGCCGCGTGGTTGATCGTGCCCGCTATTTGGAGGAGGTTGTGGCCACCACCGGCCCGCACGCCCTCACCGACGATCACCGTACGGAGCTTCGGGCACTGGCCCAGCGGATCACCAGCGCCAATGCGGCCATCATGTGCGCCACGTTTGCCGCGCTCATGGCTTGCGCGGTGGTGGCAACCCTTTTCATCAGCGGTCTGATGCAGGTTGATGCGTCCTTACTCTTGGCTGCCCTTTTTGTGGCAACCATGGCCATGTTGGTGACGGCGTTGGGGTTCTTTTTATCGGAGATTTTAACCGCCACACGGACATTAAAAGTGCATAGCCTTGATGCGCCCATTGATCGCGTTTGATCGGCGGATGGCGTTGCGGCTTTCGGGTTACCTCGCAAATTCCTCATGATGCTGATCACCCTGGACCCCGCGAACAAGTTGCGGGGGGTCGCATTTCTTGAGAGTCTCACCGAAATTAGACTTTTCGGTTAGACTCTGAGGGGCGCTCTTTTGCTAAGCAATACTGTCATCATCGCCATTTGTGGGCTGGGACCGTTCCCAAGGCGCGTAGACGCCGTAATGGGTTAACCCCCAAACACCCTTAAATATCGGCGGCCTTCAAAAGCCGGTTGATATGAGCGCGGTGGGCGCGGGTCGCGGCGGATAGGTTGAAATCAAACAAGCCAAACCGCGATTTGATATCCATCAGAGCCGCAAGGGCAACCGCATTAGTGTGTGCACTCACGCTTTGATCGCCAAGCAGTCCCGCCAATCTTTGCGTATAGGCAATGTGCAGGGCACGCCGGAAACTATTGGGGGATTTTGTCAAATCGTCGCCAATGATTGCCTCGTTCAGGTCAAGGACCATGTCCGTGGCGGTATAGCCATTGCCATACAAGGCACTGTTTTTCATGCGGTCGAGGACAACCGGGTTCAAAAGATGCGCGATGGTACCCATCTGAATGGCGAGCGCGCGTTCGTGAATTTTCGGATCTTCGGTTTGGCCCGAAAAGTTAAAGCCCCGCCGTTGTGGTTGCAATCGCGCGGCAAGCTCTGCGGGCGGAGTAAAGGCGTCGGCGGCGTAAACATACCGGGCAAGAGCGTCTATGGCTGCGCGTTGTTTCTCCACCGGTACCGGGCGGTATGGTGCTGTTCCCGCCTGCTGGTCAGGGTACTGACGGTCAACATAAACGCCGCCTACCTGACGGGAGATTACTTGCGCCATGGCGGCGTGTTGGCCGGTGGTCAACAGATAGGCCTGTACCAGGCTTTGCCAACTGTCTTTTTCGTCGTACCGGCCCACCAGTTCTGACACATTGTTCTTCGCCAATTTAATGCGGTCCACGGCGTAGGCAACGGGGTCCGCCGACATGTCATTGATATTGACGCGTGGGTCGATCCCCCGGCCCGGCGCGCGCATATCATCAGCATCATTACCAAACGCAAGCCCAGGCTCGCCCGCGCGCGACAACAGGCCCTTGCGAGTTGCCTCATCAAAATCAGGGCGATACCCAAACTCAATGGCCCAATCATCATAGGGGCCCGGGCGTTGCATATAATAGTCGCCCTGCGCCACGCCCAGCGGCGCCATATTGATGGCCGGATAATCCATCACAGAGCCGGTGGGCGCACCCTTGGTCACGCTCGCGTCATGCACCTCGCGGGGGCCCCATTGCACACTGGCTTTCATATTGTGGTTCAGGCCCAGGGTATGCCCCACCTCGTGCAGGAGGAGGTAATAAAGGCTTTGGCGGATCAGCTCGTCTTTTTCGGCCTCGTCTGCGCCCTGCGCGGTCAGCATCGCTTGCCCAAACAGGGTATTCAGATGAAGGGCATGACCCGCAGAGCAATAGATCGCCTTGTCGCTATGACCATTAAACGGCAATGCGTGGTCATCATCATGACCATGATGCGACTCGCTAAGGGAGGTTTGCCCGGCGGCGAGATCAAAAACCTCGTTAATCTGTATACGGTTTTTTATAAACACATATTCCAGCATAATGTCCGCGCCAATAAGCTCTCCGGTGCGCGGGTTGGAAAAGCTTGGCCCATATCCACCAAAAGGGGGCTGCGGCGAGGATGTCCAACGCAGGACATTGTAGCGGATATCGCCCGCGTCCCAATCGGCATCATCGGGTTGTGTTTTCACCACAATGGCGTTTTTGAACCCGGCCTTTTCAAATGCAAGGTTCCAGGCAAGAACCGCGTCGCGGATTGTGTCACGATATTCTGTGGGCGTTGTATTTTCTATCCACCAGGTGATCGGCGTTACCGGCTCGGAGAGGGCGGCGGCGGGGTCTTTTTTCACAAGGCGCCAGCGATTGATCAGATCGCGATAATTCGCCGCCTCGTCTGACGTCAGGTCGGTGACTTTATCGAAAAAATAGCCGATACGGTAATCATCCACTCGTGGCTCAAAGCCATCGTCGGGCATCTGAATAAAGGAATGCTGCATTTGCACCGTAAGGCTACGCGCATCGGTTACTGCGTCGCCGCCCCGGTTAGAAGGGTATTTGTTCTCAAAAACATAATCGACAATAATATCCGTATTCTGAGGATAATTGCGGATTTCATGATATTTGGTTTTGCTTCCCGCAATGTCGCCGGGAGAAAAAGCATTGGGCGGCCGGTCTGGGTTGGGGGACGGTTTGAGCTGTTGAATGGCTTCGGTCAGCAACAAATCGCTGGCATCCACAAGATAGCGCGTGCCGGTATCGTCCTCGGTCTTTGCCTTGATATCGAGGCTCGCCACAATGGCGGGGGAAACATTGGCGTCGCTGGCGCGCGAAATGGGTTTTGCCGGATCAAAGTAAAAAGCGGTGCTTTTTTCCACAAACTCGATCTTGTCAAAATACCGACGCGGTTCGAGGATCTGCTGGTCGCCATAGGCGCCCTTGAAAAAACCGGCATCAAGAACACCATTTTCCACATAGGAGAAGGCGATAAATTCCTGGCCCAATTGGGCGTCGGTCAGTTCCATCAGGAGGTCGCCGGTTTCCGGATCGCGGTAGAGGGTGAAAAAGCCGTCAATCCGGTCGAAATCTTCAACCATTTTTTCGATGGTTTTGGGCTTTTCCTTGTCATCATCGGCAAGCGCAAAGGCCGGGCTCGCGGCGCCAACCATAATGAGCGCAGCCGCCCCGGTCATAAGGGCCCGGTTGAGCGGCCGCTTATGGGGGCGAGTGGGTGTCTCCGGCGTTGAAATACTAGCGGGGGCGGTTGGTAACAGGTGGCGGCGGTCGATCATGGTCGCAATTCCCTCAATCATCTCTCAATAAGCGCACGGCTGATATCAATCGAATGGCGGGGCTATGGCAAGAGTCAACGGGACGGCGGGTGTTGCCGAAATGCGACGTCGTTGCCCGCGCGCAAGGGGCGTGTCGGGTGGGGCGGAAAATCAGGGTGTCTGCTCGTTGTTCCATGCCCTGGCGCTTGCATTTGCCGTGATGCTCTGCAAGCTTTTGCCTTAATTACTGTGTAGGGGATAACGAAAAGGAATTGCCTAATGATAGGCCGCATCTTTTCGCCATTAAAACAAGGGATTTTCCATGGGGCTCCAATCGGTTGACTTTAACGGCGTGGCTGACGCGCGCTTTGCCAGTACCAACACAAATGCGGTCGGTACCGCGCTCACAGCCAAAACTACCAAGCTGTCCACGAACCTCTTTACCCTGAGCAATTCGGGTACCTCCTCCGTGGATTTACCCAATGCGGGCCAGGCTGGCTATGTGGTCATTGATGCGGTTGCCGCCAGCGGACGCGCCGACGAGTTGCTTGGTATCCTGACAACTCTGGGCCTCACAAACGGGGCTGCCTTCGCCAGTGTGGTTTCGGGCTTGTTGCCGGTATCGGCCCTATCTGCCCTTGAAGATGTGGAGATTTTGATCTCTGCGCGCGAAACGCCGTTCCGGGCCAATGCGGGCAGCGTGGTGACGCAGGCCGATGCATCTGCCCGCGCCGATGAGGCCCGCGCGCTTTTTGGCGTTGATGGCACCGGATCTTCCATTGGTGTCTTGTCCGATAGCTTTGACAATCTGGGCGGATTTTCCAGCGATGTGGCGTCGGGCGATTTGCCAGCCAACATCACCATTCTCGATGAGTTGCCGTCCAGTGAAGAGGGCAGTGACGAAGGCCGCGCAATCCTCCAGTTGATCCATGATATTGCGCCTGGCGCCAATCTGCTCTTTGACACGGCCTTTCTTGGGGTCGCCAATTTTGCCCAGGGGATCATTGATCTTGCCAATGCGGGCGCAAACATCATCATCGATGATGTCGTTTATTTCTCGGAGCCGTTCTATCAGGATGGCCCCATTGCCCAGGCCGTTGACCAGGTTGCCGCGCAAGGTGTTCTGTTTTTCTCCTCTGCTGGTAATTCGGGTACGGATTCGTACGAGGCGGTTTTCCGCAATTCTGGGATCATCGAGGGCGGACAGTTTGGCGGCGTTGCCCATGATTTTGATCCGGGGACGGGCGTCGACACGCGGCAATTGCTTTCCCTGCCCGATGGCGGCCAACTCAGCCTCTCCTTCCAATATGATGAACCCTTTGCCTCATCCGGCGGACTTGGCGCGTCGAGCGATTATGATATTTATCTTTATGAGGCGGGTACAGATAATATCGTCGCTAGCTCTCTTTCAAGTAATGCCAGTGACGCGTTGGAGATTATCTCCTTTACCAACGAAACCGGATCGACCCAGCAATATGAATTCGTCATCGTCCGGTTTTCGGGCAATACGAACAATTTGCTAAAATATATCGACTTTTCAGGCGATGCGACGTTTCAGGAATTCACAACCAATTCACCAACATTGATTGGGCACGCCAATGCAAATGGCGCGATCGCGGTGGGCGCATCGGCGTTTTTCAATACGCCCGAATTTGGTCTTAACCCGCCCCGATTGAATGGTTTTTCCTCCGGCGGCAATGTGCCTATCCTGTTTGATACAGCCGGTAATCGTCTCGCCACGCCCGAAGATCGGGGCGGCCCAAATTTTGTCGCGCCCGATGGCGGCAATACGACTTTCTTTGGCAATGATGTTGGTTTTGATGCTGACAGCTTCCCAAACTTTTTTGGCACCTCCGCCTCGGCGCCCGCGGCGGCGGCCATCGCGGCGCTGTTGCTGGAGCAAGTGCCCACCGCAACCAATGCGCAAGTCATTCAAGCCCTATCGGAAACCGCCATTGATATCGGCGCGCCCGGGGTTGACCTTGCGTCGGGCGCTGGCCTGATCCAGGCCGATGCAGCGATCACGCGGTTGATCCAACTCACCTCCGGCGGCAATCCCAGCGGTCCAACACCGCAAAATGATACCCTTGAAGGCACACCGGCCAACGACACGATCGACGCGCTTGCCGGCGACGACAGCGTTCTTGGCCGCGATGGCGATGACACGCTGTTGGGGAATGACGGCAATGACACCTTGCGCGGGGAAAATGGCAATGATCGTCTTGATGGCGGTCTTGGCGCGGACTCGCTCACCGGCGATACGGGCGATGATATCCTTATTGGTGGGCCCGGTAACGATACCCTGCGCGGCTTCCTGAATAATGACAGTCTGTCGGGCGGCGATGGCGACGATATCCTGGTGGGGAACAACAATAATGACACCCTGTCCGGTGATGCGGGTAATGACGATCTCACCGGCGGCAATGGTGACGATGTTCTCTTCGGCGGCACGGGCGATGATACGATCAATGCCGGGTCCGGTGCCGATGAGATTGATGGCGGTGATGGAAACGACACCGTTTTTGCGGGTTCTTTTGCCGATACGATCCTTGGTGGTCTTGGCAATGACACGATCAATGGCGGCGCTGGGTTCGACTCCATCGATGGCGGCGGCAATGACGATATGATTATTGGCCAGGCCGGTGACGATACCATCACCGGCGGGGACGGCGACGATGATATTGTTGGCGACAGCGGCGCCGACCAGATCTTTGGCGGCCTTGGCAATGACACCATCTTCGCCGGTAGCGCGTCTGACCTTGTGGAAGGCGGCGCGGGCTTTGATGACTTATCTGGCGGCGCCCTCAACGATACCATCGATGGGGGTGACCAGGACGATACCATTGCCGGGAATGCCGGTATGGATAGCCTTTTAGGTGGTCAGGGTAATGACGTTATCAATGGCGGCGCGGCAGCGGACTTTGCCAATGGCGGGACAGGCAATGACACCTTAATCGGGGTTTCCGACAATGACACCCTGATCGGCGGTGACGGCAATGACAGCCTCGTCGGCAATGCGGCCAATGATTCCCTATCGGGTGGGGCCGGCAATGACATTATTAATGCTGGTGTTGGCGACGACCAGGTTGATGGTGGTACCGGCGATGACACCATTGAGGGCGGCAGCGACCAGGACGTGATCAATGGCGGCGCCGGCAATGATGTGATTACCGATTCCTCGGGGGCCGACACGATTGATGGCGGCGACGGCAATGACAATATCAATTCAGGCAATCTTGCGGACAGCGTTATGGGCGCCGCCGGAAACGACACGCTCGATGGGCGTGTGGGTGATGACCGGCTTGATGGCGGCACTGGTGACGATCTTCTGACCGGTGGCTCCGGCGATGACACCTTCATTTTCGCCGGGTTCTTCGGTGATGATGTGATTACGGATTTTGCGGCCGGGGCAGGCAGTGACGACGTCATCGACCTTTCGGGTGTAGGCGGAATTACCGATTTCGCTGATCTTATGGCCAACCATCTGACCACCGATGCGGTCACCGGCGACGCGCTGATCACCAATGGGGGCGACACAATCCGCCTTGCTGGTGTGGCTGTGGGTGATCTGGTGAGTACGGACTTTATCTTTTAGAACATGCGCAGCGAGGATATGGGTATGTCGAAGAAAACATCCATATCCTCTAAATGCCTATCGTCCGCAAATGCGCAAAAACAAAGATCTAAAGCGTCGTCCTAATGCGCACTAAAGCGACGACGCGTTAGGTTTCTACCGATGCCAGTCCGAAAATCTTGAGCGCAAACGCATAATTGTGCGCCCGTTCTTCAAGGGCTTCAAACCGGGCGGCGGAGCCGCCATGGCCGGCCTCCATATTCATTTTCAGGAAAAATGGCCCGCCCATTGTTTCCGCACGCAAGCGCGCAACCCACTTTGCCGGTTCCCAATAGGTTACCCGGTAATCGGCAAGCCCGCCGGTGGCAAGGATTGGCGGATAGGGCTGCGTCGTATCAAGATTATCATAGGGCGAATAGGCCAGGATCGTTTGATAGGCCGCCGCATCATCAATGGGGTTGCCCCACTCGTCCCATTCCGGCGGGGTCAGCGGCAGACTGGCGTCAGAAATCGTGTTGACTACATCAACAAACGGCACTGCGCCAATAACACCAGCAAAAAGATCGGGGCGCAGATTAACGCATGCGCCCACCAATAACCCACCCGCGGAGCCGCCATAAATTACCGTGTTCTGATCAGCCCCGTAGCCAATGTCATGTAGGGATTGCGCGGTCGCAATAAAATCGTGGAAGGTGTTGGTTTTTTGATCCAGCTTGCCATTGAGATACCATTGGCGGCCACGGGCTGACCCGCCGCGAATATGCGCCGTGGCATAGACAACGCCGCGATCAACCAGGGACAACATCGCTGTGGAAAATCCCGTATCAATAGTGATGCCATAGGAACCATACCCGTAAAGCAGCAGCGGCGGCTTATCGGCCGGATTGGTTTCGCGCAGGCGTAAAAGGGTGACGGGGATTTCCGCCCCATCATGCCCGCGGGCCGTGATCCGCTCCGTCACATACCGCGCCGGGTCGTGGCCACTGGGCACCTCCTGGGTATGGCGCAAGGTCCGTACACCGCTTTTTATATTGTAATCATAGGTCTCCTGCGGGCTGGTGGGGGAGGAATAGAAAAGCCGAAGGCTGTCCGTCTCAAACTCGAAGCCGCCAACAATGTTCAGGGCGTAGGCTTCTTCATCAAAACCAACAACAATTTCTTCCTGGCGATCATAGGTGGAAATGACGACGCGGGGCAGGGCATTGGCGCGCACAAGCCGCACCAGACGATCCTTAAACGGAATAAAAGAGAGGAGATAGTGACCAGGTGTATGGTCCAGCCAGGTCGTCCAGTGCGCCCGGTCCGGTGTGGCAATGGGCGCGCGGCAAATTTTAAAATCAATGGCACTATCGGCATTGGTTTTGATATAAAAATATTCCCCGTGGTGGTCGACCGAATAAAGATTATCCGGTGTACGGGGGGCGATCAAAACTGCGCTTGGATCCGCGCTCGTCTCCGAATTGGCATCCGCTGGAATATAATGCACCTCGCTGGATGTGGAATTGCCGCAATCGATAAAGATAAAATCGCCGCTTTGGCTTTTGGTAATCGACAGGAAAAACCCGTCATCAGCCTCTTCATATAAAACCGGATCATTGGCCGGGTCCGTGCCCAACCTATGGTAACGCACACGCTTGGGCCGTTGATGATCATCGCGCTCCACATAATAAAGGGCCCGCCCATCGCGGCTCCATATCGGGTTGCCATCGGTTGACCCGATGGTCTCTTTATACTCGTCGCCACTATGAATGGTCCTGATCCGGATGTCATAATATTCCGATCCCAGACGATCCACAGCATAGGCAATCATGGTGTGATCGGGGCTATGGGCCACCGCGCCAATGTCAAAAAAATCGGCCCCCTCGGCTTCTTTTTCCCCGTCAAACAGGATTGTTTCGTCGCCACCATGGCGCGGGGTTCGGAAGATGACCGGATATTGTCCTTTTGTGCGGAACCGCGTGCCATAGGCAAAATCCCCATCGGTTAGGGGCACGCTTTGGTCGTCCTCTTTCATCCGCCCGCGCATTTCGCGCACCAGCGCCGCCCGCAAGGGCGCAAGATCGGCTGTGGCGGTTTCGTAGTAGGTATTTTCCTGGGTCAGATGGCCGGCAATCTCCGGGCGCAACTGCGCCGGGTCCCGCAACACCTGCTGCCAGTTTTCATCGCGCATCCAGGCATAAGGGTCGGTCCGGGTGTGCCCATGCTGCACACTTGTTTCCGGCTTGCGCGGGGCCGTGGGTGCCGGATTGTTGGCGTGTGGTGGAAAGGCGGTCGGCGGGGCGTTACGGGGCATGAGGGGTTCCCTGGGTTGGCGGGCAATGGTGTTGTGCCAAACCTATAGCAAAAAAAGCCTCGATTGAATCGCGAATTGCGGAGGAGGGTGCCCTCGGGCCAGGCGCGTCGTCATCTCCCTATGCGGCTGCGCGCCATCATCTCTCTATGCGGCGGCGCGCCGCTGGGGGCCGGGGGGTGTAACACGCCGCCCCTCACGCTATCTATCAGCAATGATTGTGGAACTTGCCCATTTCTCTTTGATCCTTGCCTTTATGGTGGCGTTTGCCCAGGCGGTTGTGCCGGGCATGGGTCTGGCGCAGGGGCGCATGGCTGTGGCGGCGCTCGCCCGGCCCCTCGCCATTGGTCAGTTTGCGTTAATCGCGTTGAGTTTCGGTGGATTGATTTACGCTTTCCTGGGCTCGGACTTCAGTCTCAAAATCGTTTTTGAGAACAGCCATTCGGCCAAACCGGCGCTGTATAAATTTGCAGGGACCTGGGGCAATCATGAGGGCTCCATGCTGCTCTGGGTGTTGATGCTGGCGTTTCTCGGCGCGATGGTTGCGGTTTTTGCGCGGCGATTGCCTACCGCGTTTCTGGCGCGTGTCCTTGGCGTTCAGGGGGCGATTGGTGTCTGCTTTCTCGCCTTTAGTCTGTTTACGTCCAATCCTTTTGCACGCTTGTCACCGGTACCGCCCGATGGCCGTGATCTGAACCCCCTGTTACAGGATCCGGGCCTCGCCTTTCATCCGCCATTTTTATATTTTGGCTATGTGGGTCTTTCCATCGCCTTTTCCTTTGCGGTCGCGGCCCTGTTGGAAGGGCGGGTCGATACAAGGTGGGCCCGCTGGGTTCGTCCGTGGACGTTGCTTGCCTGGGCCAGTCTCACCCTTGGCATCGCCATGGGGGCGTGGTGGGCCTATTATGAATTGGGTTGGGGCGGGTTTTGGTTTTGGGACCCTGTGGAAAACGCCTCCCTCATGCCCTGGCTTGCCGCAACGGCGTTGATCCATTCGGCTATCGTTGTCGAAAAGCGCGACACCTTAAAGGTGTGGACCATTCTCATGGCGATTGTGGCGTTTGGCACATCGCTGGTGGGCACGTTCCTAGTGCGCTCGGGCCTATTGACCAGTGTCCATGCGTTCGCCAATGATCCCTTGCGGGGGCAGTTTTTATTGCTCATCTTCTTTGTACTGACGGGTGCAGCATTGTTCTTGTTTGTCCTGCGGGCCCGGCACCTTTCGCCGGGGGGGCACTATCAATGGATCAGCCGGGAGTCAGCCTTGATCGGGAACAATCTGATCTTGTCGGTTATTCTGTTTACGGTATTTCTGGGGACCTTTTGGCCAAAGCTGGCGGATCTTGTGCTGAGCCGGCCGGTATCGGTAGGGCCGCCCTATTTCAATATGGTGACGATCCCTTTTACAGTTGTGTTGGTCCTGTTGATGGCGGCTGGCGGTCTGACTCCGTGGAAACGGGGCCATACCGCGCGTTTGCTGGGCCGGTTAAAACCGGTGATCCTCGGCACGGCGGCGCTTACCATGCTGACCTTCTGGCTCACCCGCGGCGGGCCTCTCCTGGCGGTGGTGGGGAGCTTTATGGCCTTCTGGGTCCTGATTGGTGTGGGGGCGGACGTGGCGGGGCGTATCTCTCTGGGCCGCACGGATTTCCGGTCAAGTATGCGCCGTCTCATTGGCCTACCGCGTAATTTTTGGGGCAGTGCCCTGGCTCATATGGGTGTCGGCGTCGTCATCCTGGGTATGACGGGTACGTCGCTTTGGGTCACGCAAGCTGCCAGCGTGATGCAACCGGGCGACATCTTGCCGGTGGCGGGGTATGATCTGCGCTATGATGGAAAGACTGTTGGCAAAATTGCCAATTATGAGGCGGAGACGGCAACGCTCACCGTTCTTCGTGACGGTAAAGAGATCACCACCCTCCAGCCGGAGCGGCGCTGGTACCCCGTGGCCGAAATGATGACAACCGAAGCGGCGATCAAGCCGCGTTGGGCATCGGATATCTACGTGGCCATTGGCGAGACGCGCGACGGTGGCCAGGTTGTGCGCGCCTGGCATCATCCGCTGGTCCTGTTTCTATGGGGGGGCGCCATCATGATGGCCCTAGGCGCGCTTGTCTCGCTGAGCGACCGGCGGTATCGCGCGGCGGTGACCCCGCGGTCGAGGGCGCGCGTCGCGCCAAAGTCAACCGGTCCCGCCGCATCCCTCCCGGCTGAATAACGGGATCAGCATGAAGAAAATGCAGGGTACGAACAAAAGACTAGCCTCCCGGCTTTGTATCATGATGGCGTTATATTTTGCGGTCTTGGCGGTGCCAATTCTGCCCGCCGGGGCGGTGGATCCGGAAATAATGCTCGCCGATCCCGAGTTGGAGGCGCGAGCCCAAGCGCTCACCCGCCAGTTGCGGTGCCCCACCTGTGTCAGTCAGTCGGTGGATAGCTCCAATGTGGGGGTGTCGCGTGATCTTCAAATCCTGGTGCGCGACCGGATCAGTGCCGGGCAAACCGATCAGGAAATTCTCGATTATATTGCCTCACGCTATGGCGATTTCGTTTTGCTCAGGCCGCGGGCCGGGGGCTTCAACACCATTTTGTGGTTGGCACCGGCTATCCTGTTTGTTTTTGTGATTGGTGCCCTTGCGCTCGCCGCCCGGCGTAAAACGTCGCCTGAGACGCAACCCTTAACCGCGGCAGAAAAACAGGCCCTTGCCCGGTTAAATGATCACGAGGGGTAGGTACACCGCGCCTCAATCATGGCCGTTTCCAAGCGTTTTGCAAAAGCAAGACGCTCATCGGGGGACAGGAACGCCCCGAGGATCAGCACTTTGCCCCTGGTGCGCAGGCACAGCTGACTTTCATGGCGCACCGGATCATCGATTTGCAGGTCGGTCCAAAAGGGCTGTAGTGACCAACGCATTTCATGACCTGATGGTAACACCCGGCTCACCACAATCTCATCGGCGGTGACGCGGACCCGCTCGTGCAAACGCCCCTGGGCGTAACTTGTCTTAAACGCAAACCAGACCAACAAAATATCGAGCCCGCCAAAGACCAACACCGGCCATGCGCCCTGCATCGTAAACAAAATACCCATGCACACATTGACGCCGATCACGACGGCCATCAACACCACAAAGCCCCGATTGGGCAGAGAGCGGTTGGGGTAAAGCAGCGCGTCAAACCGTTTGCCCGTGCTCGCACTCGTCTCCAGCCGGGGCAGATCAAGGTGTCGACCTTTTGCATCAGGCGCGAGGGTTTCGATGGATTTCGTTGCTTGCATTACAGAGGAGTTATCACGGGCGCACCAACAGTGACAAAGAGGCCGTTTGTCGCTTGCCCTCCTGGGCCAATATCCCCGATACTGTGCCGATGCCTCGACCGATGACCAAGGACAACGCCCGCGCCCTTTATGGGGCACTGGCCACCCATGGCCCTGCCCCGAAAACGGAGCTCACCTATACCGATCCGTTTACGCTGCTGGTTGCGGTGGTGCTGTCGGCGCAGGCAACCGATGTGGGGGTGAATAAGGCAACGGCAAAACTCTTCCCCGTCGCCTCTACGCCAGAGGCGATTTATGTCCTGGGAGAGAAAAAGCTGGGCGAGTATATTCGCACCATTGGTCTATGGCGCAATAAAGCTAAGAATGTCATCGCCCTTTGCCGTATACTGATTGATGATTTTGACAGTGTTGTGCCGCAAGATCGCGAAACGCTGGAAACCTTGCCCGGGGTTGGGCGCAAGACAGCCAATGTGGTGTGTAATGAAGCGTTTGGGCAACCGACTATCGCCGTTGATACGCATATCTTCCGGGTCAGTAACCGCACCCGGCTTGCGCCCGGCAAAACGCCATTGGCTGTTGAAAATATGCTCGAACGGCGCACACCGGATGTCTACAAAAAAGACGCCCATCACTGGCTGATCCTCCATGGGCGTTATGTGTGTAAAGCCCGCACGCCGGAATGCTGGCGCTGCCCCATTACGCAATGGTGTCTTTATACGGATAAAACACCAGAGGGCGGTCATCCGAAAAAGACAGCAACAAAACGCAAAGCCGCGAGGAAAAAGACGAAAAAAACCGCCAAAAAATCAACGACGCGCAAACGGCCTGTGAAGGCAGCACCCCGTTGATATCTGGGCCAATACCGCCGAAAGGTCACGCCGCCATGCCTGTTGAAGATCAATTAATCATTGCCCTTGATGTGCCAAGTGTGGACGAGGCGCAGGCCATTGTTGAGGCGCTGGGCCCGCGGGCGCAGTTTTTCAAGATTGGCTATCAATTAATGTCCGTGGGCGGATTTGACCTTGCCCGTACGCTGATCGCGGAGGGAAAATTTGTTTTTCTTGACCTGAAATTCCACGATATTGGCAACACGGTGGAAAAAGGCGTTGCCAGTGTGCGCAATCTTGGTGCCTCAATGCTAACGGTACATGCGGAGCCCGATGTCCTGCGCGGTGCGGTGGCCGGGCGCGGTGATGAAAAGACGTTAAAAATCATGGCCGTCACGGTTCTGACGAGTATGTCGCAGGAGAGCCTTGCCCGGCTCGGCATCACAACGCCCATAGAAACGCTTGTCCTGGAACGGGCGGAGATGGCGGTGGCGGCGGGCGCCGACGGGGTGATTGCCTCCGCCCGGGAGGCGGCGGCCATCCGCAAGGCGTTTGGCGAGGCACTCTTGGTGGTCACACCCGGTATCCGCCCGGCGGGCACCAGCGCGGACGACCAAAAACGGGTGGTGACCCCGCGCGCTGCCCTCGACAAGGGGGCCAGCCATCTGGTGGTGGGGCGGCCCATTGTGGCGGCGCCGGACCCACGGGCCGCGCTGGAGGTTATTTTGGCGCAGATGTCGGGGTAAGCTCGGCGCTGCGGGGCCCAATCGCAGGCGTTCTCCCGGCTGTTGGCCCCCTTTCCCTCGTCGGGTTGGGGCCATATATTACTGAAATCTGAACAGATCAGCCGGTCGCCCGCGATTGCTGGTCGTGCGCGCTGCACGGTCGGGGTCACAATAAGAACCCAAATAAACAGGCACTCCTTATGTCCGATGCAAATCCCGCCCAAAGCGTAGACCCGGCCCTGACGGTTCCCATCGACGGGATAGCCGGGCCGGTCACCGCCGACAAAAAGACAAGCCGCCTGATCGACCGACAATCCAACCGGTCAATCCTCCATGCGTTTTTGACCCAGGCCCGCAAATCCGGGCGCAAAAGCCTGGCGGTTATCGACGGGGATGGGCGCAAGCTCACCTATGGTGATCTGACCCAGGCAGTATTCGGGCTGAGCGGACCCATTGCGCGCCAAACCGCTCCCGGTGAGCATGTGGGGTTGATGTTACCCACCGGCGCGGGTGTCTTGATCTCCTGCTTTGCGCTCCACGCCATGGGCCGGGTGCCGGCCATGCTCAACTTTACTTCGGGGGAGAAAAACTTGCGTCTGGCGGGGCAAGCCGCCGAGGTCAAAACCGTCCTTACCGCGCGCAAGTTTATTGACATGGCAAAGCTCCATGGTCTCGTGGAAAGTCTGAGTACGGCCTATAATTTTCTTTATCTAGAGGATTTGAAAGATCAGGTTGGGCTTGGTGATAAGGTGCGCGCCGTTCTGGGGCCCTTGTTACCGTCGATCTACACTCACCATCCGCAACCTGATGATAATGGGGTAATCCTTTTTACATCTGGCACTGAGGGCACGCCAAAGGGTGTTGTCCTGAGCCATAAAAATGTTCTCGCCAATGTGGCGCAGATTTCAGCCCATGTGGATTTGGAGAAAGATGATATCTTCTTCAATCCCTTGCCGGCCTTCCATTGTTATGGGCTAACCGCGGGCTCGCTTTGGCCGGTGATGAGCGGGCACACGGTTGTGTTCCACCCCTCACCGCTTCAAACCAAGATCATCCCAAAGCGGATTTTTGAAACCGACTCCAGCGTGTTGTTCGCGACCGACACCTTTCTGCAGCAATATATGCGCGCCAGCGATGAAGGGGGCATGTCGTCATTGCGCATTGCGGTGTGCGGGGCCGAACGCGTGCGGGATGAAACCCGTCAGGCGGCTGAACGCAAGTTTGCTTTCAAGGTGTTGGAGGGTTACGGCGTTACCGAGGCGGCGCCCGTTCTGGCGGCTAACCAACCGGAGGATATTCGCAACGGCACAGTGGGCAAATTTTTACCAACCGTTGAATCGCGTCTGGAACCGGTGGGCGGTCTTGATGCGGGCGGGCGTTTATTTGTTCGTGGGCCCAATGTGATGAAGGGCTATCTGTTTGCTGAAACGCCAGGCAAACTTCAGAAACGCGACCCTGCCGATTGGTATGATACTGGTGACGTGGTGACCATTGACAAGGATGGGTATGTATCGATCCGTGGACGTATGAAGCGATTTGCGAAAATTGGTGGTGAAATGATTTCGCTTACCGTCGTCGAAAACTGCGCCTCGGCGGTTTGGCCCGATAATATGCATGCCGCTGCCATTGTACCTGATCCGAAAAAAGGAGAGCAGATCGTCCTTGTCACCGATCAAAGAGAGCCGGAACGGGCATCCCTTCTGCGCTGGGCGCAATCGCACGGCGTGCCGGAAATTGCGGTACCAAAAAAGATAGTCAGTGTGGACGCAATCCCTGTTCTGGGCACCGGCAAGACCGATTTTGTCAGTGTCACCAGTCTTGCCAAGGCGGCGTTGGTCAAACCCGTGCGGGAGGCGCCGTCATCAGAACCTGTTGAGGGGGGAAAAGCTGTTCCTCAAAGTGACGATACACCGCAAACCGGCGAAGCAACGTCGCTGTCTCATCCGACGGCAGAGGCCGAAAATAGTGCAGCGCCCAATTCAACCCCGCGTGAGGCTGCCGAATAACGGCCTTAAGCCGCTGCGGCGGCGAGGGGATCTGCAACGGTGTTCGGCCCGAACCGGTTGGTCTTGCAGCGCCATGCAATAACCCCAAAAGCGACAATCATCAGGGCCCAACTCGATGGCTCCGGCGTTGGCGCGGCCACAGAAACAACTTCCCCGTTCAACTGAACATAATCCACCCGGACGCCTTCGGCGTTACCACCGGTGCGCCGCGTAAGAATTTCAATAAAATTACATCCGCCAAATGCGCCACAACCGCCATTAAACAGGTTGCTGATATTGATCCGTTGGCCCGATAAAAAATTGCCCTGGCCCAAATAGGTGATCGCCCCATTGTCAAAGACGCCCACACGGACCCGGCCCAGGGCAAACCCAAAGACAGAGGCTGGCGGTAGCGTGAAGATCGAAACCCGGTCGCCCGGCACCGCACCGAAAGGCTGGTCGAAGAGGAGTTGCAGGCTCATGCCAGGATTGACGGTAACCCCGGCGCGGTCCCCGCGGGTCGAAAGCGCTGTTAGGTCGTCTTGGCTAATGGTCTCTGGCGACACAAATGACGCCGTCTCCGCCGCAGCAGGGGCAGCAAAAAGGGCAAACACCAAACCTATTAAGATACGCGCATACAACATTCCGTCGTTATAGGGAGTGGCTTGTTAAGCCGATGCTAAGGCGCATGGTAAACAAATAGTTATCAGCATACGGCTAATCCAATCGACCAGATATTCAGGGGCCGTTTTGTTCCCACCATGCCCCGTTTTGTGGGGGCGATTAGGATTGTCTTTAGCATTCACCGTTAAGGATAATTCGCTAACAAGAATAGCGTTTTGATTGATCATTATCGTTTCATGGGTGCTGAGCCGCCCCTCGTAAGTATCGGGCGATAGGATCTGTAAGGAGTATTGGTTGGTGTTGGGTCTTTTTTTAGCGTCAGCAAACAGACAGCACCATCGCGCCATCGCGGGGCGGATGCTGGTCTTGCCAACCGTGGGTGCGGCTTTCCTCTTTGCAGCAATGGCACCTAGTCCCGCTTTCGCACAAGATGCGCGGCCAACGGCGCGGTCTGGGAAGACCCAAGTGTTGGCAAAGATTGATAAACGCGAAATTACCGTCAATGAACTGCGCATCGAGATGCGGCGTCTTGGGGTCACCGAGCCCTCCATTGAGCTTCAACGGCTCGCCATGCAAAGCATTATCAACCGGCATCTACTGGTGGAGGCTGCAAAGAAGGCAAACTTCCACCGCAAACCCGATGCGGTGTTGCAAATGCGCGCGGCAAGTAATCAGGCCCTTGCCGATTTGTTCCTCGGTAGCGCGACGCAAGCGGCTGAACCGACGCTTGATGAAATCGAAGACTATATCACCGATAATCCTGGCCTGTTTGTGGATCGCACGCGGTACGAATTTCTTGTGCTGTCATTGCCGTCAACCGGTTTAGACATTGATCGGCATACCCCTCTTTTTAGTGAAACTGCAGACTTTGCCGCCTTGAAAGCCGTGCTTGAACAAGAGCAAACGGTTTATGCGGAAAAGCCGCTGGTCCAGGCCTCGTCTTCTTTTGCACGGGAAATTCGCGATCAACTTTCGGTCTATGGCATCAATGATAACATCGTCATCAAGGCCAAAGACGAAACCCAAATCATGAAAATCCGCGCCGCCGAGCGCGCGCCCTTACCATCTGATGAGTGGCGACCGATTGCCCGGCGTCTTGTGATGGAACAAAACGCCCTTAACCGCGCGCGTAGCCTGCTCGACTCCCTGAAGCTTGGAAATTCTGTGACGTATTTCCGGGCTGATCTTGCACCCCCTGCGCCCTCCACGCCGACGTCCCCGACAAAATCTCTCACCCCTGCCCCAACCCGAACAACGGGGAAGTAGTCGGCTATGGATCTTGATCCGGTAAAACTTGTTGCCGGCCTAAAGGCGCGAAAGCTCCTTATTCTCGGCTGTACGCTCGCGTTTGCGGCGCTGGCCGGGCTTGCGGGCAAGGTCATGCCCAAATCATACGAGTCCCATGCAACGGTGCAGGTGAACTCGCTGCAGCGGGATACGCTCACCGGCCGGGTGGAGGTGAGTTACCGGGTTTCGGAATTTCTCGGCCAACAGGCCGCCATTGCCCAAAGCCGTACCGTTGCCCTCGTTGTGATTGATCGTCTGATTGAGGAGGGATACCTCTCCATGGAAGACTTCACCACGGCATGGCGGGAGGCGACAACCGGGGAAGCCATCGCCGGGAACGATGCACGGTTATGGGCAGCGGATCAATTACTCTTAAGCCTGACGGTTACCGGCAACGCGCTTGCAAGCTCCCTCGTCTTCAGTTTTGAAAGCCGTGATCCGGCACAAGCGAGTAAAATCGCCAACAGCTTTGCCAATTCCTACATGGAAACCGTTCTTGATCAGCGCCAGCGCCAAGCCGCGCGAAACGCCCAGGAATTCTCTGACGAAACCTTCTCCATCGCCAAGGATGTGGAGCGCGCGCAAGATGAATTGTCCGCCTACCGCGTGGAGGCGGGAATTGTCGGCAGCAGCCTTGAGCGATTGGAAGCGGCAGAAATCCTGATGGAGGCCATTACGGCGCGCCTCGGTGATGCGCGTGCGGATTTGCGCGAAGCAGAGACCTTTTTGTCGGAGGCCCGCCGGGTCGGGCGCGACGGTATCTTGAACCTGCCCCTGGAAACGGAAAACTTGCCCGGGCGTCAGGCCCAGGTTCGTCTGGGAGCGGTGCAAATTCAGTTAAACCGGATTGCTGAACGGTTTGGTGAAAACTATCCTGACTTTCAGGAGCTCAATCGAGAGCGGATCGCGCTCGAACGCAACATCATGAAGTCCATTTCAAACCGCGCGCTCTTTGCCAAGCGACGTGTTGATGAATTGGAAAATGAACTCGCACAACAAACCGGAACCGTGCTGGCATTGCAGGAGCGCAAACAAACCTTTGATGATTTGCAAAAAACCGTTGAGTCGCGGCGCGGGGCCTATGATCTTGTGACGGCACGGTCGTTGCAGGAGTCGTTGCAATCGCGGATCAACGCCGTTGATGTGTTGATGCTCTCACGAGCTGTGCCGTCGCCCGTTCCCACCTTGCCGGGCCTGCCCATTCTTGTGATTGTTGGCGCTGTTCTCGGCTTTGGTTTCGGGATTGTCCTCGCCGTCATTGTTGAATTGATGCAGCAACGGGTGCGTCTTGGTCAAACCGTCGGTAAGAGCCTCAATGCGCCAGTGCTCGGTGAACTGACGATCCCGTCTATACCGGTGGACAACAAACCATCAAAACACCTTCAGATTGAAGCGCAATCCCGGGAGTTGGCAGCATGAATTCGCTTGCGCCCCATCCTCTTTTAACCGAACCGCACAAGGCGCGCGAAACCTTGGAGCGGCGCTTAAAGGATGACCAGCTTGCCGCGCGTCAGCGGGTGCGCCGATTGGGTGAAACGCTTATTGCCATGGGGCTCATCACCCGGCGCGAAGCGGAGAAAGTTGCGCGGCTGCAAATCAAAACCAATAAACCCTTTGGGCGCATCGCGCTTGAGCAGCGGTTTGTCAAACCTGATGATATTCAGGCTGCGATCGGTGTTCAATTCGGGATGCTGCGCGCGCTTCCGGGTGATGGCAATCAGGTGCCAAAAATCCCTGAGGGCCTTGTTGTGCTGCGCCAGCCCCATGCGGACGTCGCTGAGCAAATGCGGCTTATTCGTACACGGTTGATTACCAGTTGTAACCCGGCTGACCTCAAAGCGATTTCCATGATCGATTTTGGCACCTCAACGGCAACGCTGTCGCTGGCCTGTAATCTTGCTGCCGCCTTTGCCCAACTCCACCGGCGGGTATTGATTATTGATTGTAATTTGCGCCAACCCTCCCTGCATCATTTCTTCGATATGGGGCGTGATCGGGGTTTGATGGAATATCTTACCGGGCGGGCACGGTTTGATGATGTGACCGTGCCATCGCTTGTGACCCGGCTTGATCTCCTGACGGCGGGGCACCGCGCCTATAATCCACAAATTCTTCTGGGTAGTGACAGTTTTGATAGTTTGTTAAAGCGGGCTCGGCGCGATTATGATGTTGTCTTTTTGTTGTCGTCTGGCTTTGGCCCCGTGGCCGACGGTCAGTTTGTATGGCAAAAATCAGATTCAGCGCTGATCGTGACGCACAAGCACAAAACCCGTGAACCCGATCTTAAACAGTTATCAGCCGTCCTTTATGATCTTGATACGAAGATTTTAGGCGCCGTGCTGGCGCGGTAGGCCGGTTATGGCAAGCGCTGTTGATCGACTTACCCCACCTATTTCTCCGCCGTCTATGGCGCTGCGCGGTGTTGCGCGCTGGCTGGCTGATGAGCGGCTTGTCCTTGGCGTGTTTCCCCTTGTCTGGTTTGCACTCTATGGGCCCGCCTATCTGTTTTTAAGCGCCACCGCCTGGGCGCGGCCAGAAAACGGCCATGCGCCGATCTTGCTTGCGATATGTTTTGGCCTTGCGGTGGCCCGGCTTTCGGGGGGGGCTTTGCGGTTGGCCGCTGGTCCTGGCGATTGGGGGGCGTCTGCCCTAGGGACGGCATGCACGGTGATGGGGGTTGCTGCCTTTATCTTTGCCCGAATTCAGGAGGTTGAGTTTGTCCTCACAGCCACGCAGCCGCTGGTGGCCCTAGGGCTTATTCTTGTTCTGTTTGGCTGGGCGGGGTTCCGGCGGTTCTGGTTTATTCTGGTTCTGTCGTTTTATCTTATCGCCTGGCCGGGCTGGTTGATTGATATGCTGACATTCCCACTGAAGCTGATGTTGGCTGAACAGGTTGCCGGCGTTCTTTTCGCAGTTGGCTTGCCGGTTTCGCACGATGGCGCGGTGCTGCAGGTTGGCCCCTATGCGCTGTTGGTGGCCGATGCGTGTGCGGGTCTCAATTCACTCATTGCCCTGACCAGTGTGGGGGTTGTTTATCTGTATGCGGTGCGGCGGGGCGGCTGGCCGGTGATCCTGACCGTGGGGCTTTGTCTAGTGCCCATTGCGGTGCTGGCCAATATGATCCGGGTGGCGTTACTGGTCCTGCTTACCCACTATGCCGGTTATGATGCGGGGCAGGGGTTTTTGCATGACTTCTCCGGGCTCTTTATGTTCGTATGCGCCCTTTTTCTCGTTTTTGGTGTGGAGGCTCTGGCGGTGCGGGTGTTTGGGCGACCGGCTCCGGCGGTGCCCGGCAATGATCATGCGGCGTCTGTGGCCGCAACGGCTGTCTTACCGGCACCAGGCAAGATGCGCCTTGTCTGGGTATGGGCAAATTATCTTGGGGTGCTGACGGCGGCGGCGGCGCTGGGGTTTTTGCTGCGCAGCGCTGGCGCCGGTACAGCCGCACAAATGCCCGCACCCCCTGATCTTGAAACGCTGATCCCCGCAGCGTTTGAGGGCTGGTCCGGCGTACCGCTGAGCGATGCGGTTCTGCCGCCAGAAACCACAGCCGGACCGGGCGAGGTTATTGTCTACCGAGCCTACCGGGATGGCTGGGGCCGGGTTGTAACGCTGGTTGTCGCCTATGGGCCGCCAGCCAGTGACACGGTGCGCCTTCACCGGCCAGAGACATGTTATGTGGGGCAAGGATTTTCCATCAACAACCAATCCCGTGCGGCGGTTGAAACGGCATCGGGCACCGTGCCCATCAACCGCTTGATGGCGCGTAATGCGGCGCGGCGCGAGGCGGTGAGCTATTGGCTGCGGGCGGGGCCAAGCTATGCGACGTCGGCGGCGGCCCATCAATGGATCAATCTGCAACAGGGTTTTGGTCGCCGCGCCGATGGTGTGCTGGTGCGCCTGTCTTCGTTTGGCTCAAACGAGGCGGAATTTGCGCTCCATGATCGGTTCACCAAAGACTTTGTGCGGGCCCTGTCACCGGCCGCCCGGCAGGTTTTGTTGACCGAACAAAATCGCCGCTGATCTGTTCCCAGTAGGCAACGAGCTGTTTATCGCCGCGCAGACGGAGCGCAAGGCGCCAGTGCGACTGCCCGGCGTGGCAAAACTGTGTTATGCGACACGACAACAATAACCGCAGGACCCCGTAACCATGTTTGTGCAAGACCAGGCCGGTGATCAGCCGGATACATTGTCGCCGGGCGCCGCCAACGCTGACCCGGTGCAAACGCCGTTACCACCAGATGCTGAGGCAAGCCCGCAATCCGCCCTGCCGGCCGACGGGAATGCGCCGGCGATTGATCAGTTGACGGATAATAAAAGTGCCCTCGCCGCGGAGGCTGGCAAAGTCCTCGATGACGCTATGGTGCGTGAAAAAGCGTTCGCCCTGTTGAACTGGTTAAAAGTCAATCTTCTGACCATCGATGTGTTGGTACAGGCGGGTATTCTCGTGGGGGCGCTGGTCCCGGCGGCGATTTTTGGGCCACGGCTAAAGGCGCTGATCCTTGAGCATCTTGTCCCGTTGGTGCCCACCACTATCCTGAAACGCGCGGCCCGGGCACTAGCTGAGATTGCAACGCCGATTGCGCTTTTTCTTACCCTACAGGTCGCCAGTGCCATCTTGGGCGCGTCCGGCATCAGCACCGCACTGATCGGCGCTGCCATCAGCCTACTGACGGCTTGGATTGTTATCCGTCTGGTGACGCTCGTCATCCGCTCGCCTTTTTGGTCAAAGGTTGCATTTTACGTGGCGTGGCCCATTGCGGCGCTCGATGCGTTTGGTTTTCTCGGCCGGTTCACACAAGAATTGGAGCGGATTTCATTCCCCATAGGTGAGAATGACACTGGAGAGGCAATCCGGTTTTCTGCCCTTGATGGAATGCGCATCCTGATCGTGTTTGCCGTCCTCTTTTGGATTGCCAATCTAGTAAAGGGATTCTTGGCTGACCGGATCCGGTCCGTTGATGAACTGACCCCGTCCATCAAGGCCTTGTTGATCAAGATCATTGATATTCTGACGCCCGTCATCGCGCTCCTCATGGCGTTGCAATTGGTGGGTTTCAATCTCGCGACCCTGACAATTTTTGGCGGCGCCATCGGGCTCGGCGTGGGGCTTGGCCTGCAAAAAACCATCGCCAATTTTATTGCCGGGTTCACGCTTGTGGCGGACAAATCGATCAAGCCCACCGATGTGATCGAGGTTGATGACACATTCGGCTGGGTGACCGCCATGGGCGCGCGCTATGTGACGGTGCGCACCCGCGATGGTACGGAACATCTGGTGCCCAATGACCGGTTTATCGAAGATGGGGTGATCAACTGGTCCCATGCCGACCGCGTGGTGCGTCTGCATGCGCCCTTTGGCGTGTCCTACAGCACCAAGGATATGCGCGGCATTGCCAAGATGGCTGAAGAGCTCGCCGTTACCGTCCCGCGCGTTTTGGAAACACCAAAACCGCGCTGCAATCTGATGGAATTCGGCGATAGCTCGGTCAACTTTGATCTACGGTTCTGGATCAATGATCCGGCCAACGGTAAATCCAATGTGCGCAGCGACGTGCTTCTCGCCCTGTGGGACAAACTTGCCGAGATGGGCGTCGAAATTCCCTTCCCGCAACGCGATCTCCACATCAAATCCGCGCCAGACGGCATGCTGGAGGCCGTGGTTACCAGAGAGGGTGCAGCGAACGGGTCAAGCCACGGGCAACCGTCTGAGGCCTAGCCTTGCGGCCCGCATTGACAGGCCCGCGTTTACCCGTTTCAGTACTGGCATGCGGGGGCTGAAAAGACGGAGATTGACGAATGGGTTTGGTGAAAAATCTAAGACGCTCACCGGTGAGGATTATGGCGTTGGTGGCGGGCTGCCTGGTGCTGGTCGCTTGTGTGACGTCAACGCCCTATGGGCCCGCTGACCGGACCGGATTTGGCTATTCTGACCAAAAAATTGATTCCAACCGCTTTCGGGTCACATTCCGTGGCAACTCCTCCACAGACCGCGAAACCGTCGAGAATTTCCTCTTGTTCCGGGCCGCCGAATTAACCGTTCAAAACGGCTTTGACCATTTTATCGTGGTGGAAAATGACACCGAGGCGCGGTCTTACTTTCGGTCTCTCTACGGGCCTAGCTATGCTGGTGGGTTCAGTCCTTTTTATGGGCGCTATGGGTTCCGGCGTCGCTTTGGGGCGTTTCCTTATTATCCCTATGGCTTTGGTTTCGGTCCTGGGTTTGGCCCTGGATTTTATGGCGCCAACGAGGTACGCGAAACAACTCAGTATACGGCGATTGCCTTTATCTCGATGCATCCGGGGTCAAAGCCTGGCGACGAGCCAGCCGCTTTCACAGCGCGTGAGGTACTGGAAAACCTCCAGCCCCTGATTGTTGAGGCGCAATAGGCTTTGTTAGGCGCGCCGGGCTTTTGTGCCTGGCGCGTTCTGACCCGCCGGGTCTTCGCGGGCAATTTTATCCCGACGCTGAGGAATATCGTCAAATACGATGGCAAATCCGCGCGGGGTATGACGCACCACAATGCCCTGGCGCTGGGCCAGACGGATAGCACTGCCAATGGCCGGTTTGCGTAGGCAGTCAACGGCCGCACCGTTCACCGACATATCAATGATCTTCACATACAAACCGGTACCGTCGGTAAGGCGACAAACATTGCGTTGATCGCCCTGGCCGTGGCGCGGTGTGGCCCGGCGCTCATTGACCTTTTCCCGATAATCAGTGTTCGTCTGTAAAAAGAGTTGTTCGATTAGCTTTTTGCGGTGACTGCGCGATAGGATCAAAGAGGCGGCAAATCCATCAGGCAGATGACGCACCACGCGGCCCGGCAGAATATCAAGCCCCTGGGCATAGACGATAACTGTATCGCCGGTCTGAACCGGCGTTTCACAAATCACCGCAAGGCCGCCCGGGGAAACATTGACGAGCGTCGCGGGCACAATATCGATGGAGTTTATGACCACTTCTGCGGGCATATTGAGCGCAATGCGCTGATATCGACGCTGGTCGCGTTTTCCCATTATGTGTCCGCCCTTGGTCGGTCGTTTCGCTGACATTGCCCCGATCAAAAGGCCCCAAGTTCAACCCATTGATAATGGCCCCGTTAAAATTGCACGGGTTTGATGTTTTGAAAATCTGGCGTTGCCCATTTGCCGCCGCCCCGATGCGTGTGATATGCCCCCGCGTAATCCCGTGGAGAGAATTGTGGAGCGATTTGCTATGCCAACCCTTTCACACCAGGCCCCAACACCGGCCCTTCGATCCGGCATTTCGGCACTTGTTGCCCTCTGTGTTGCCACCGTGGGTGGCCCTGTTGGCCAGGCAGTGGCCGCCCCTGAAACCGCAACAGACACCGCGCAAGATACTGCGCAAAATAATGAGGCCAATGTGACCGCACCCGCTGATAAAGAAGACCCGTTTCTCTGGCTGGAAGACGTTGAGGGCGAGCGGGCCTTAACCTGGGTTCGGGCACAGAATGACCGCACGCTGGCAGAGCTAAAAAATGACCCGCGGTTTGCGCCGATGGAAGCGGCTGCGTTGAATATCCTCAATGATGATAACCGGATCGCGGCGCCGTCTATTGTGGGCGAACGGGTGCGCAATTTCTGGCAGGATGAAACCCATGTGCGCGGCATCTGGCGGGAGGCAAGCCTGCAGAGTTATGTGGACGGTGAACCGGATTGGAAGACGCTGCTTGATCTCGACAAGCTTGCCAAGGACGAGGACGAAAACTGGGTTTGGGAGGGGGCTGACTGTCTCGCGCCTGACTATGATCGCTGTTTGCTGACCCTGTCGCGTGGCGGCTCCGACGCGGCGGTCACCCGGGAGTTCATTCTGTCATCGGGCACCTTTGTGGAAGATGGCTTTAACCTGCCGGAAATGAAGGCGGGTGCCGCGTGGCTTGGCGAGGATATGGTGATCGTCGGCGGCGATATTGCCGATGATGGATTGACCGCATCGGGCTACCCAAAAAAAACCCGCGTGTGGACACGGGGCCAACAGGTCGAAGACGCGCCCGTCTTGTTTACCGGTGATGAAAGTGATGTGGGCGTCTGGCCGGGCAGCGTGGCGCGCGCGAATAAATATTTCAGTTTTATCACCCGGTCGCTCACCTTTTATGACCGTGAATATTATGTTGTCTCCCAGGATGGCATCAAAATCGTCCAGGTGCCGGTGCCGCCAAAAACAACCCTCGCCGGCTATCTCCATGGCACAATGGTCATGACCCTGCAGGAAGATTGGACGCCCGCCGACCAACCCGGCGAGACCTTCAAGTCAGGTGATATTGTGGGGGTCAGCATAATCGGCGTTGACGGCGCGGCCGGTACGCCCACCGCCAAACTCTATGTGAAAACGATCTTTTCACCCACACCGCAACAATCGGTGCAGGCCGTGCGCACAGCCCAACAGGGGATTTTTGTGCAGCTCCTGGATAATATTGTTGGCTCCGTGAAACGTTTTGATTACGGCCTTGCCCCCACAGCTGATGAAAATCAGCTTGAGGTTAAGTGGACGCAAAGCGATGTTGCTCTCCCCGGTCAGGGCGACGTTTCCCTGGGCAGTGTTGATGATCAGGGCAGTGACTTTTTTCTCTATTTTGATAGTCCCACCGAACCCTCAACGCTTTATTACGTTAACACCGCGCGTGAGCGGGTACGGGTCAAACAATCCCCGTCGTTTTTTGACGCCGAGGGCGTAACCATGCGCCAGTTTGAGGCCACCTCCGCCGATGGGACAAAGGTGCCCTATTTTGTGATCGGGCGCGAAGCGATCATGGAAAAAGGCAACGCCCCAATTGTGCAATATGGCTATGGCGGCTTTGAAATACCGATCACGCCGGGCTATGCGGCGCTCACCGGTAAGCTTTGGTATGAAAATGATGGGCTTTATGTGATCGCCAATATTCGCGGCGGCGGCGAGTTTGGCCCGCGCTGGCATCAGGCGGCACTCAAAGAAAATCGTCAGCGTGCGTATGATGATTTCTTTGCGGTGTCCGAAGACCTCATTGCCAAGGGTCTAACGAGCCCGGAAAAATTAGGCGCGCTTGGCGGGTCAAATGGCGGGCTATTGATGGGCGTTGCCATGACGCAAAGGCCTGACCTTTACAACGCGCTGGGGATTGGTGTGCCGCTTCTCGATATGCTGCGCTATCACACACTGCTCGCCGGGGCGAGCTGGGTTGGGGAGTATGGTAATCCCGATATCCCGGCCGAACGGGCCTATATTGAAAAATACTCGCCCTACCAAAACCTCAAGGCAGATGGAGATTATCCCCGGGTCTATTTCTTCACGTCGACCAAAGATGACCGGGTGCATCCTGGCCATGCCCGTAAGATGGCCGCAAAGATGGAACAGTTTGACCAGCCCTTTCTCTATTTTGAAAATATTGAGGGCGGGCACGGCGCGGCGGCCAACTTGAAGCAGGTTGCGACCCGCCAGGCTTTGCAATATGTCTATTTCTTGCGCCAATTGGCCGATATTTCCGATGGTTCGACAGCGACAGACGGAACCGATACCGGTGATGGGGACTAAGGCCTAGCACAGCGGCTACTCGCTGTTTCGTGAAGGCTTGTTCATCAATGCGCCGTGGTTTGTACGCGAATATTTCCGCTATAACCCTGCGGTAGCGGTATTTCCGCGTTGCGGGGCCTTTCTAATTTAACGATGCCGTTGATGACGGCAGAACAAAGAGACGAGGATTTAGTCAAATGATAAATGTTACCAAAACAACCCTGATTGGCGTAACAGCCGCCATGATCACACTCGCCGGATCAGCGCTGGCGCATGACCATAAGGCCGGGACAAAAGATCACCATGCGGAGGAGGCGGCCGCGCCGGCGGGCCAGTTTGCGGCCACCGGTGATATTGCAGAGGCGCAAGCGGGTACCTACGCCATTGAGCCGACCCATGCTTATATCTCTATGAGCTATAATCACCTCGGGTTTTCCTACCCCGTCCTTGGTTTTACGAAATTTGATGGTACCCTGACGATTGATCCCAATGATTTGTCGGATACCGCGCTGACGGTGAATATCGACCCGGCCAGTATCGATAGCCGGGTTGAGGTTTTCGACGGTCATTTGAAAGGCGATAAATTCTTCAATGTGGCTGAACACAAAGAGATCAGTTTTGTGGCCACGGCCATGATGCCGGAGTCAGGTGGGCACGGTAAAGTTGCCGGTGACCTGACCATCAAAGGCATTACCAAGCCGGTGGTGCTCGATATTGTCCTCCACAAAGCGGGTGCCAATCCGATCAATCAAAAGCAGATCATTGGCGTTTCCGGCAAAACAACCGTGATGCGTAGTGACTTTGATCTTGGGCTTTACGCGCCCAACGTCTCTGATGCGGTCGATGTGACCATCAGCGCCGAGTTTGTGAAAACTGATAGCTGATCTGTCCCAACACTGATCTTAGCCGTTTTCTGGTGCCCGCCCTTCCTCCGAAGGGCGGGCATTTTCTTTTCGGCACACCGCTCTATAGTGGCAGCGCTAGATAAAAAGGGGCAACGCACAGCATGGCTTGGTGGTTTCAGATCAGTCTTTGGAAACGGGTCTTTCTCGGGCTTATCCTTGGCGTGGGTTTTGGCGTTGCAGTGACCCAACTGCTTGGGGTGGAGGCTGGTGAGGCCTTGCTCCTCAAGGTCAAGGTTATCGGCGATGTTTTCATCCGTTTGATCAGGATGATCGTTGTACCGCTGATCTTCTTTACCCTGACCGCGGGCATCTATGCCATGGGTGATCCCAAAAAGCTCGGGACAATCGGGGTAAAAGCCTTTGCGCTTTATCTCGTGACGACCTTTTTTGCGAATATTATTGGCCTCAGCATGGGTCTTTTGTTCCGGCCCGGTGCGGGCGTTGATCTTGGTGACGCCACCCCGCGCGATATAGACATTGACGCACCGTCCGTGGGCGAACGATTGATGGGTATCATTCCAGAGAACCCCTTTATGGCGTTGGTCCAGGGGGATGTGCTGGCGGTCATTTTCTTCTCAATCCTGCTGGGCATTGGTATTCTTACCGCACGGGAGAAAGGCGAGCCTGCGGGGCGTTTCTTTGAGGCAGCGTCGGAGGCGGTCCTTAAGGTCACCTATATCATTATGGAGTTGGCCCCCTTTGGCGTCTTCGCACTGATTGCATATGTGGCTGGTACCAAGGGTGTGGAGACGTTTTCGGCCATCCTGACACTGACAATTGCCGTCTATCTCGGTGCGGCCATTCATATGCTGCTGGTTTATGGTGGCCTTGTTCGGATCATTCTGGGTCTGCCCGTGGTAAACTTTTTCCGCGGTATTCTGGAGGCGATGATGGTTGCCTATTCAACATCCTCCTCCTCGGCGACCTTGCCTGTCACGATCCGCGCGGTTTCAGAAAATCTTGGCGTTGATAAACCTGTGGCGGGTTCGGTTCTGCCGCTTGGGGCAACCATCAATATGGATGGTACCTCGCTTTACCTGGGCATTGTTGCTTTGTTCACCGCACAGGCCTTTGGCTACACGCTGGAGCCCTATCATTATGGAATGATCGCACTGACCTGTGCCTTAGTCTCAATCGGTACGGCGGGTATTCCGTCCGCGTCACTCTTTTTGTTATCCATAGTCTTGACGGTCTTTGATGTGACGCCGGAACATACGGCGTTGGTGGTTGGCTTTATTTTTCCCTTTGATCGCTTGCTGGATATGATGCGTACGGTTGTAAATGTGACGGGTGACGCGGCGGTCGCAACCGCCGTGGCGAAATGGGAAGGCGAATTGGACGAAGATGTTTACCGATCCAAAATTTCTGACCAGGCGTAGTGTGAGCTGTTGATAGCAGTTTAAACGCCAGAACCGGGAATATGATGACCTTTTTTCGCTTCATGATGGTGGCGCTCGCCCTTGGCTTTGTTGCTGTCTTGGCCTGGGCGCAGCAGACAGATCCCCAATCGCTACCCGATGCGTTCATGGCGATGTTCAACGCGCCATGGACAACAACCGCAATCGTTGATCTTTATCTGGGCTTTTTTCTGGCCGCGATGCTAATCGTCATTGCCGAGAAGAAAGTATGGGTTGGGCTTGCCTGGGGCTTGCCGATCTTTCTGGCCGGTAATGTTGTGACTTTGTTGTGGTTTGCCCTGCGGTTGCCGCGCCTTGTCCGGCAATTGCGGCAAGACTAAAGCGTTTGCCGGTGAATTGAATTGTATGCGGCCCGCCATCGGGAAACGCATAAAAACAAAGACTTAAAGTGTCGTCTTGATGCTAGTTGACGCAACAACGCTGCGCGCCACGCAACCGGTTCACCATATTTCGACCACATTGTCCGGACACGCCCAAATTGTGATCAGGAATGTTTTGTAATCACGACAGAAATGCTTCATCTTTTTGTGAACGGGAGTGATCTGGGATTGATGGTCAGGCCCTTGGCGGACTGAGTTAGCAGTATTAGATTATCCTTATACGAAAAAGACATCGGCTCTCCCGCTGATTGTCTTGAGGAGACGGTGCGGACTTCTCTCCTCCCCCCAGACACCGCACCGTCTCCGCCTTTTCCTTCCCGCCCCCATATTTGCATCGTCCATTAATGGACAATTGAGACGATCTCCTTATTTTTTGCGCGGCTTAAGAAGGGGATTTTCGTGATTAAACTCAATCTGACCACAACGCTTGCAGCCGTGATTATTGTGGGCTCGACGGCGGGCACAAGCTGCCTGGCCATGGCGGCAACGCAAACCGACGCCCAACAGGAAACATCAGCGCAAGAATCGGCATTTGACCCGGCCCCAACCCCGCAAGAGGCTAGCGCGTCCGCGCTGGTTTTCGTGCCGGGTGACGACGAAGACATTGACGGGGAGACGCTGGCGAGGATCAACGACTTTCTTGCCGCGCTCACCCCGCGCACCGGGTCAATTCCAATCAGGTCGGCAAACGCGACCCTTGAGGTGCCGACCACAAGATTACTCGCCTCGACGAACTCATGCCTTGGTGTTACGCTGCCACAGCAGCGTAAATGAACCCGTTTAGGGGCGTTAGGCCGCGCTCAACGGACGGATACCCTGAAGCTGTAATGATATTTTGACAAAACAAGCGACCGTTGGGAGGTCCTCCTTGAATTGAACGGCCTCAGTCCTGCACATTAGGACAAGGATAAAAAGCACAGAACCTATAATTCCAAGAGCGCCTTTGGCGGCGACCGAAATTCCGAATGGTAGTTTGAGCTCAAATGACGGTGCAAATTTTTCTGATGTATTCTTAGTAATATTTTGCATTATTAATCCTATTTATTAAATTTTGATCGCCGAACTATGGCGGGCGCCAGTGCGAGACACCTAATTAACGCATTGACGTTTTCGGCTCGGGAGATCGCGCACGCGGTTTTAAATTCACAAAAAAATGGAGTGAGGGACGCGAGCGAATTTTTAAAAACTAGCACTAGAACGGATTTTTTCCGTGCGTCGCACTATTGATGGTGAACTCATTATAGTGAATTCGGACGCATTATAGAACAAAAACTAAACGATGTCAAGAGAATTCGTTAAATTTACAAAAATTTATTGTCTCATGACAAGTGATCCGTGTCAATTACATATCTTTGAAAAGTAGTCACCTTGCACTCACGTCCTTGGCGCCCATCGGTGACGTGATCAGAGCTCAAACAAGGCTTGTTGCTAACCATTGAAGCGGAGTAACCGGCGTCCTAAACTCGCTCCAACTAAGACACCCGGCCAATTCCGCAAAGCGACCGTTTTCGGAGAGAAATTGAGAGAAGAGGACGGCATTCTTTGATGTTATGTCAGATAACTCGTATTCTATATGGCAGGAGACAGCTGCTATGTCCGATAACTCGCAATATCGGAATCATGTTTTGTGAATAGTACCCCATCTTGAAATGGCCCACCGGTTG
>JBCBBJ010000004.1:0-243753 GCA_038531745.1 Pseudomonadota bacterium | reverse complement strand
CGCAATCATTGATGATAGGTATGGTGCGTCTATCCGCAGCGCTGTTTTCGGCACGGCACCGCTCCTGCGCGGGGCGGCGAATGGCGTCACCGATCCACTGGCCATGGGGTGTTTTCCGTGTGCCCCCTATTTTGGTCGTGTTTTTGAGCCGATCAGCCGTCATGGTGTTGTCCATCGGCTTAACCCAACCCACACCGGGGCTTCACCGGACACGGCCCTCCACGGGGAGGGGTGGCAAAAGCGGTGGACCGTCATCGCAAAAGACGCTGATACGCTGCATCTTGAAACTCGGTCCGAGGGGCACGCGCCCGGTGAATTTCCCTTCGCCTGGACGGCACGACAGACCGTCACCCTACTGAATGATGGCCTAACCGTTAGCCTGACGGTCACCAATGATGATGATACGCCCGCCCCCATGGGCGCGGGTTTGCACCCCTATCTTCCCTATCACCGAGATATGACGATCACGCTGCCCCATACGCGGTGGATCGCGCCGCCGGGCTTGGCATTGGCGCCCTTGGCTGACGGGCTGTTCAAGACGCCAACGCAGGTTCCCGATGATGTGCTTGACCACAGCTTTGTTTGCATACCAGACCGCCCAACACCTGTGACCCTGTCCGCACCTGGAATATGTCTGACCTTAGAGACACCAGCCCCCTTCGTGCATTTTTATCATCCACCGGACGCGCCATTTATCTGTGTGGAGCCTATTTCGCATTTGCCCGGCGCTGTTGACGAGGCGAGCCCGCAAACCCTTATCACGCCCGAAGATAGCGCCGCAGTTTCTTTTACGCTTCGGATGACGCAGGACGCGCACTCGGCTTTGTCACCGGCTTAAGAAGGGCGTAACGCGTTTGCCGGTCGACCTGTCGATAAATTGTCGGTACAGGGATGTTTAATGCCGCGCGAACCTCGTCAAGGGGACGCGGCAAAAGGGCCACAAGATCAACGCCGTAAAGCCACTGTGCCGCGCGCCCGGTGCGGTTGGCCTGGCGGATCGATTTAATTGCCGGTAGCCGCCAGTTTTCTTTCTTGATCGCCATCATCCCCATGAGAACGATCAGTTGCAGTGCATCATTGCCGATTTGCGCGCGGGTAAAGGCAAGAACACAAAGCTCGCCCAGCGCGTCACGCTCATACCCGGTGAGCGTATGCCACACATCATGGGAGCCCGTGGCATGACGAAAATAGGCCGACATTGCCGGGAAGGCCGCCGGGTCAAAATCACTATTCACATCGCGGGCAACGGTGTTGATCCCGTCGGCCATCAGATTGCCGCTCTCCATAAAGTCGAGATAGGCGCGGCCAAAACTGCCCGCGGGCATGGCGCGCAACCGGTCGAAATCTGACAGATAGGTTGCCATATCGAGGGGCGCGGTGATCACCCGGCGCCCGTAAGGCGAGCGGGCAAACCGCGCAAAGGTGCGCGAGACCGAGCGGCCCGACAGAGCCCGCGTAATCTCGAAAACCTGCGATGTATCCTCTTTATTGCGCAACAGGCGAAAGACCGCGCGCACTGCCTTGAGCGGTTGTACGGGCGGATCAGCGGGGATGGTAAACCCTTCCACGGTATGGACCATACCGTGCGCGCCCGGCTGATCATCAGGGGGTTTTTGATCCTTAGGCATTTTCTAAGGATGCGCTCCATTGCCCTTTTTGTGCAAGACCGTTCATCCGTGCCCGGTGAGCAAAGGCAGCCGCCCCGGCGGCCCGGTTCTCCGGTTTCCCGCGCCAGGCCTGCAACGCCCCGGCCTGCAAGGCACGGCCATAGGAAAACGAAATTTTCCACGGCAGCTGCCCCTGATAGCTGGCATTGATGGTGTTGAGGTTTTCGGTGGCGTCATGCTCCGACTGGCCGCCGGACAAAAAGACAATCCCCGGGACCGCGGCGGGCACGGTCGCGCGGAAGCATCGAACCGTTTTTTCGGCAATTTCTTCGGTAGACGCCTGCCTCGTGGCTTTTTTGCCCGCGATGACCATGTTGGGTTTCAGGATTGTCCCCTCCAACACAACCCGGGCCTCATAAAGCGCGGCATAGAGCGCCGTGAGCGTCGCGTGGGTGACCTCAAAACAGCGGTCGATATCGTGATCGCCATCCATCAGCACTTCCGGTTCAACAATCGGCACGATACCCGCATCCTGGCACAGGGCGGCATAGCGGGCGAGCGCCCGCGCATTGGCTGAAATGCAATAGCGGGTTGGTACCTGATAGGTCCCGCACGCACCGTCTTCCTTGCCGATATCAATCACGGCCCGCCATTTGGCAAACCGCGCGCCAAGTTTGTGATAGTCCGCAAGCCGATCACGCAAACCATCCAAACCCTCGGTCACCGTCTCGCCAGGGAACCCGGTGAGGGGCTTGGCGCCCGCATCAACCTTAATCCCGGGAATGGCACCGGCGGCCTCAATGAGAGTAACCAGCGGTGTCCCGTCGGCTGCTTTCTGGCGCAGGGTTTCGTCGAATAGGATCACACCCGATATATGATCGCGCATGGCGGTGTCACTGCGAAAGAGCATTTCCCGGTAATCGCGCCGGGTTTCATCCGTAGACGGCACATCGATTGTATCAAACCGCTTTTTGATCGTGCCGGTGGATTCATCCGCCGCCAGAATACCTTTACCCGGTGTCACCATTCGCACAGCGATATCATTCAGTACATCAATATTCATATTGCCCTCCCGAGGCACTTTCCTTCATCGTCAATCGTCGCCCAGAACCATTACGGCATCCGCCATTGTCAGCCCTCCAAAGCTTTCACCCCGGGCAGTGTTTTGCCCTCCAGCCATTCCAGAAAGGCGCCGCCCGCCGTGGACATATAGGTAAAATCGCCAGCCACGTTCGCATGGTTAAGCGCGGCAACCGTATCGCCGCCGCCCGCAACTGCCGTGAGCGTGCCCGTGCCCACCAGCCGCGCGGCATAGCGCGCCGCCTCAACCGTGGCCGTATCAAAAGGCGGCATTTCAAATGCGCCCAGCGGGCCATTCCAGACCAGCGTCTGCGCCCCGGCCATTTTGCCCGCAATAAGATCAACACTGTCCGGACCCAGATCGAGGATCATGTCATCGGCGCCAACGGCATCAATGGCAATGGTGCGGCTTGGCGCCCCAGCTTTGAACTCAGCAGCGACAACAGCATCTACCGGTAAAATAATCTCGCACTTGGCCGCGCTCGCCTGCGCCAGGATCTCGCGAGCCGTATCGGCAAGCGTTGGTTCGCACAAGGATTTTCCCACCCGGTGGCCTTGCGCATAGATGAATGTGTTTGCCATGCCGCCGCCCACTACCAGCATGTCAGCCTTGGTGATCAGGTTCAGGAGCAATTCAATTTTTGACGACACTTTTGCCCCGCCAACAACCGCCATCATCGGGCGTTTGGGATGGCTAAGCGCCGCCGTCAAATGGGTCAGCTCACGCTCCATGGCGCGGCCCGCAAACGCGGGCAGATGGGCGGTGACGCCTTGCGTTGACGCGTGGGCCCGGTGGGCCGCTGAAAACGCATCATTCACATAGTAATCACCAGTGGCACCAAGCGCGGCAGCAAAGCCCGCGTCATTGGCCTCCTCACCGGCGTGAAACCGCGTATTTTCCATCAAGATAATGTCGCCATTGCCCATCCGGGCAATGGCCTCCTCGGCAATATCGCCAACGCAGTCAGGGGCAAAATCAACCCGGGTTTCGAGGACCCGCGCCGCCGCCACCGCCACCGGTTGCAATGACATTGCAGGCTGCGGCTCGCCCTTTGGGCGGCCAAAGTGAGAGAGCAAAATAACCTTTGCACCTTTGTCTCGCAGGTCGTGGATGGTGGATGCGGCCCGTTCAATCCGGGTCAAATCGGTCACGCGCCCCGCCTCATCCATGGGCACATTAAAGTCCACACGCACAAGAACACGCTTGCCCGCGCAGTCTCCCAGATCATCCAACGTTTTATAAGTGGCCACCGAAGCCCTCATCGATCAGCTTACAGATATTTTGCCATTTCAAAGGCCGTATCGGTCATCCGCGTGGAAAAACCCCACTCATTATCATACCAGGACAGGACCCGAACGAGCTTACCCTCAAGGATTTGCGTTTGCGGCAGAGCGAAGGTGGAGGAATGGGGATCGTGGTTAAAATCAAGCGACACCAACGGTGCATCGGTTACGCCCAGAACGCCTTTCAAGGGTCCTGCGGATGCTGCCTCAACCATGGCGCCATTCACCTCCCCAACGGTGGTTTCGCGGGTTGGTGTGAAGACAAGGTCAACAACCGACACATTTGGCGTCGGTACACGGATCGATGAGCCGTCAAGTTTCCCATTAAGCGCCGGCAGCACCAGACCCACCGCCTTGGCCGCCCCGGTAGAGGTGGGGATCATGGACGAGGCTGCGGCCCGCGCGCGGTACAAATCCTTGTGCATGGTATCAAGCGTCGGCTGATCGCCCGTATAAGCATGGATTGTTGTCATATAGCCCCGTTCGATACCCACCGTGTCATGCAATACCTTGGCAATGGGCGCGAGGCAGTTGGTTGTGCACGATGCATTGGACACAATAACATCATCAGCACTCAACGTATCGTGATTAACCCCGTAGACGATCGTTTTATCCGCATTCTTTGCCGGTGCAGATACCAGTACCCGCTTCGCGCCGCCGGCTAGGTGGGCCGACGCTTTTTCCTTATCGGCAAAAATACCCGTACACTCAAAAACGATATCAATATCCATATCGCCCCAGGGCAGTTTGCTGGGGTCTCGCTCGGCCAGAACCTTGATCGGCCCTTTGCCCACGTCAATTTCGCTTCCCGTGACCTTGACGTCATAGCCAAACCGGCCGTGTATGGAATCATACCGCATCAAATGGGCGTTGGTTTCCACCGGCCCCAAATCGTTGATCGCCACGACCTCAATACCGTCGCGCTGATGTTCAATCATTGAACGCAGGGCCAAACGCCCGATCCGGCCAAAGCCATTAATACCAATCTTCAGTGTCATGATTGTCTCCTTACGCAAGCCGCGCTTTTGCTACCGCCACCACAGCGTCAGCGGTAATGCCAAAATGTTTAAACAGATCGATTGCCGGGCCCGATGCCCCAAATCCGGTCATGCCCACAAAGCCATCTTCGGGGCGTAGGATAGCCTCCCACCCCTGCCGGATACCCGCCTCCACCGCAATCCGCGGTTTGTCGTCAAGAATGCTGGCGCGGTAGGCGTCGGGCTGACTGGCAAACAGATCGAGACAAGGCACCGACACAATGCGCGCGCGCACCGCATCACAAGCAAGGCTTGCTTGTGCTTTCAAGGCCAATTCAACCTCCGACCCGCTGGCAAAAAGTGTCAGCTGGTGGTCCGGGGCGTCAGCAATCACATAGGCACCGCGCGCACTCAGATTATCGGGTGTCGCCTCTAGACGGGCGGGCTTCAGACCTTGCCGGGTGAGCGCCAGGATTGAGGGCGTCTTCGGCGTTGTGAGTGCCAATTGCCAGCATTCTGCCGTTTCAATCACATCGGCGGGCCGGAACACATGGCAATTAGGAATTGCCCGTAACGCCGCCAAATGTTCAACCGGTTGGTGGGTTGGCCCATCCTCACCAAGGCCAATGGAATCATGGGTCATCACATATATGGTACGTATACCCATCAAGGCGGAAAGACGGATAGCCGGACGGCAATAATCAGTAAACACCATAAAGGTACCGCCATAGGGGATAATCCCGCCATGGAGCGCCATGCCATTCATGGCCGCAGCCATGCCATGCTCCCGAATACCATAATAGATATAGCGCCCGGTATAATCATCGGCACTAAAGGGAGTGAGGGCCTTGGTTTTTGTGTTGTTGGACCCGGTCAAATCGGCCGAGCCGCCAAGGGTCATGCTTAGGGTCTCGTTAACAACCTCCAAGACCATTTCAGAAGCTTTGCGTGTGGCAACCTTGGGGTGATCCTCGGCGATTTTGCTTTTGAAGGCGATCATCGCGTCATCGAGCAGCGCCCCCACATTATCTGTATGCGCAGCGTCAAAGGCCTGTTTGTGGTTTGAGCCCGCATGGCGCGCCTGCCATGCCTTATGGCTCTCGCTGCCCCGGTCACCGGCGGCTCGCCATTGGGCCATAAGCGCATCTGGCACCTCAAACGGTGGATGCGACCAGCCAAGCGCGGCGCGCGCGCCGGCAATTTCGTCCGAGCCCAGGGGCGAGCCATGGCTGGAGGAGGTCCCGGCCTTTGTTGGGGCCCCGAAGCCAATGGTTGTGCGGCATGCTATCAACACGGGTTGGTCAGCATGCTGCGCGTTCGCAAGCGCCTCTTCGATTGCGACGGGGTCGTGACCGTCGATGCGGCAAGTGGCCCAGCCGGAGGCTGCAAACCGCGCCAGTTGATCGGTGCTGTCAGACAGGCTGACCGGTCCGTCGATTGAAATATTATTGTCATCCCAAAGAACAATCAGCTTACTAAGCTTTAGATGCCCGGCCAGCGCAATCGCCTCTTGGGAAATCCCTTCCATCAGACAGCCGTCACCGGCAATCACATAGGTGCGGTGATCCACAAGATCATCGCCATAGCGGGCCGCCAGATGTGCCTCCGCCATGGCCATGCCCACGGCATTTGCCAATCCCTGGCCCAGGGGCCCGGTTGTTGTCTCAATACCGGGCGCATGGCCATATTCCGGATGGCCCGCGGTGGGCGCGCCCAATTGGCGAAAGTCTTTAATCGCCGCCAATGTCAGACCGGGATAGCCCAAAAGATAATGCAAGGCATAAAGCAGCATGGACCCATGCCCGGCGGACAGCACAAACCGGTCGCGGTCGGGCCAATCGGGATGCGCGGCATCGATCTTCATAAATTTTGTGAACAGGACCGTCGCCACATCCGCCATGCCCATAGGCATGCCCGGATGGCCAGATTTGGCCTTTTCGACCGCGTCCATGGCCAATGCCCTGATGGCATTTGCCATCTGACGTTCCTGACTTTGGAAGGCGGTTTCGGCGGCGATTGTGGCGGCGGAGCTGGCTTGGGTCATGCATTTACTTTCGCGGCCATCACAGGCGGCTGATCAGCAGGTGTTAAGAATGATGGTCTCTTGCCCCGCACACCATGGCCGGTCAAGTGCGCGGGTAAGGCGCGACTGACGGGTGCAGGCGGAGACCTTGCGGTGAGGCAGCGGCTTGGTACAGTGATCGTAAGAAATTACGCGAGATTGACGCAAGACACCGGCTCGCTACCAGCGCCGTGTGCACAGGAAAAACAAATGTCAGCTTTGGAACGCGCCGCGAAAAAACTCGCCGATGAGGTCGACGCCCTGGCAGCAAAAATCGAGCAATCACCCCAAGACCGCCGAAAGATCGACGCCGAGGCGCGACACACGCTCATAACAGCGCGCGCCGCGGTTAGCGAACTTGACGAAGCCATCGCCGCGCTGCACGTCTTGCGGCAGCAAGCAATGGCCCACAACGATTGAGCCCTAATGCGTTGAACCGGCCCGCATCGGTAAGAGGTTTTCCATGGCAACCGTCGACATCACGATCAATGGCCGTATTTTTAAGGTTACCTGCGACGCGGGCCAGGAAGAACGGCTCCAGCATCTTGCCTATTGGGCTGATGAACGTCTGCAAATGATCGCCGGCGAAGTGGGGCAAATTGGCGATACCCGGCTCTTATTGCTCACCCTACTGATGGTTTGCGACGAGCTTTTTGATCTGAAGGACGGTGATAAGGCGGCGCAATCCAACGCGCCAGCCGGGGCCTCCCTCGAAACGCAAATCGCCCGCGAGACCGCTGCCATCGAAAAGCTCGAAGCGACCGCCACGCGGGTGCGCGCCCTATCGGACACAATCGGGCCGACGGTGAGGCCTGCTACTTAACGATCAAGTCGACAACCGCGCTGCCGCGTACCTTGCATTCCACGACCATCTTGGTCCCTTCTTTGGTGAGGGGCATGACCTGAAGTGTCAGACGCTTCAGGCCACCACCGCGAATTTTCTTCAATTTGGTGCGGTAGACGTCCTTTTTGGCAATGGCGCGCGCGTCCATCTCCTCAATGCACATATCAACCATAGCATCGGTACTCGCCGCCTGCGCGGCGGGCACGGCAAGGGTGCCACCAGCGCAGCACACAAATGCGGCTGTTACCGCTGAAAGGGCAACATTTTTGACCGGTCTTGCGGTGAAATGATCGGGTGTGGACATGGTTGGCTCCTGTGTATGTAAAAGTAAACTACACTGGGTAGTGTAACTCTGTTATGAAGCAATACAAGGGGTTGCCGGGCGTTTTTTGAAAAATTCTTTCCGATCCGGCTCGGGGGGCCTCAAGTCAGGAACCTGAGGACCAACCCTCAAACCATTAGAGGACGCAGCATCCGGCACCCCCTGCCGTGCGGCGTCGCGTGGACACCTTCCCTCTCGCTATGGGGAGGCCAGAAAGGTTCGCGCTTTCTTTGCCTGGCAATAGGGCTTGGTGTTCCTCGTCGCCGCCTGCCCGTGTCCACTACAATCGTCAGTGGCAAGATAATCTGTGACCACGCGCGCCGAATACGGCCCGGGCGGGCATATTTTTTTGGTTCGGCGGATTTAGCCTGTGGCTTCCAACATGCTATCCGTACCCACCTGATTGATGGGGGAGCCGCCGGAGACGATGCGATCTTCCGGGAACAGCATGATCGCCTGTGCCCCATAATCCTGGGGGGAGGTCAGATGAAACTTGCCGCCATGGGACCGGGTAATCGCTTTGACCAGCGGTAAGCCAAGGCCAAGCCCCTCTTTCGACCGGCGCAGGGACATATCCGATTGCGTGAACGGCGCAGAGATTGTGGCAAGCTTTTCCGTGGCAATCCCAGGGCCATTATCGCGCACGATGAGCGCAAGACGCCCATCCTTGGTGCGCACCGCCGCGACCATAATATTGACCCCGTAGGAGGAAAACTTGATTGCATTATCGATGAGCTTCGACACCGCGCGGGCCACAAGCAATCGGTCGCATCGCAATTCAAGTGCCGGCTCCTGCACATTGATCTTGAGCACCGCATGGGAAAGCTCAATTTCTTTTTGCGCATAGCTGACAGCAAGATCGACAATATCTTCGACGGTCACATCAACCTCATTCAGCGCGATTGGACCCGACCGCGCATCGGAGGCGAGAAGCATGTCGGATACGGAGTTTAATAGGCGCCGCCCGCCATCGATTACATAATCGGCATATTCCCGGTTCAGATGATCTTTTTCTGCATCAAATTTTTCACGCAATAGCTGGCCAAACCCAATAATAGCGTTCAGCGGTGTGCGTAATTCATGGCTCATCACCGACATCAGACTGTCCTTAAAGCGGGCACCCGCTTCGGCCTGATCCTTCGCCGTTTGCAGGGCTTTGCGGTCCCAGCTAGCGCGCAGAACAAACCGCACGGCGTGGGAAAACAAAGTCCAATTGATCGGTTTATCAAGGAATGAGGTTGCACCCGCTTCAAACGCATCTCCGGCCACATCGGCTCGGTCGCTGGCGGTAATCACAATCACCGGTATCTCATGGAAAGCCGCGGACGCGCGGATAAAGCGCGTCAATTCAAACCCATCCATCACCGGCATATCAATATCCGAAATGACAAGGTCCGGGGCCTGATCTTCCATCAGGCGAATTGCCGCTTGCCCATGGTGGGCAACACGCACTTGATAGCCCGCCTCCGTCAGACGGTTTTCCGCCAGCTCGCACATGATGGGATCATCATCAACGAGCAGGATATGCGCCTCAGGGCGCGGCGGTTGGTCGGTGGCGTGCACAAGGTTAACCCAAATTTATCGCTCCTTCCTTATGCGGCGATATCATTAAAAAGGTATTTCCAAATCGGCACATCAAGGGTTTCGAAAGGGTTTTGCGGCATCTTCAAACGCAATCAGTTTCCCCAATCGACACATTCGGATCGAGGGATCGATGGGGGATCGACTGCGAAATTGTGGGTGAGCCGGCGTGATCCGTACTTCTATTCTCAAAAATCAGCGCAGCATGCGCGCCAAGCTGACAACGCTTGTGGTGATTTCGATCTTTTGTGCTGTGGCGATTATCACGACCACCTCGGTATGGCGCGAAATTTCCCAATATAGCAGTGCCAAAAGCGCCGAGCTTGATGCCATTTCCAGCGTCTTTGCCTCTTCCATGGCCATGAGCGTGATGAGCGATGATATTGCTGCCACCGCGCAGTCCGTCATCGCGATTCGTCAGTACCCGTCCATCAACTATGTACGGGTAGAAAACGCCGATGGCGGCGTTCTTGCGCAATCGGGTAATGCGCGCCCGACCGGTAACAATGGGATCGATTTTTCCGAAGGCCAAGTGACCGAAGCCAATCCGCTCACCATGCTCACCAAACGAACGGCCTTTTCCGCCGCGCCGATCCTTGTGGATAATCGCGAGGTGGGCCGGCTCATTATCCAAACCGATACCCGCTCCCTACTCGATAGGATTGGCGCGCTTCTCTATGATGCAACGGTTTCTGCTTTCTTTGCCGGGTTCATCGGACTGATCATTGCCCTGAATATGGTGCAGACAATCGCCCTGCCGATCCGCAACTTGGCCAATATCATGAATTCGGTGCGCGAGACGGGCGATATCGAAAAGCGTGCTGTCAAATCCAGTGACGATGAAACCGGTGTGCTGGTTGAAGCCTTCAATGACATGCTCGACCAGATACAAGAGCGTGATGCGCGCCTCAAATCTCACCAGGAAAATCTGCGCAAGATCGTTTCTGACCGAACCCACGAGCTTGAACTCGCCAAAGAACATGCCGAGCGCGCCAATTCCTCCAAGTCTGATTTCCTTGCCACCATGAGCCATGAAATCCGTACCCCGATGAACGGGATGCTGGTAATGGCCGAGCTCTTGAGCAAGGGGGACCTTGACGCGCGGCAAAAACGATATGCCGAGGTTATCGTAAAATCCGGCCAGTCTCTGATCGCGATCATCAATGATATTCTCGACTTCAGTAAGATTGAAGCGGGCCGGCTTGAGCTTGAAAAAATTGGGATTCATCCGAGCGAAATTATTGACGATGTGGTGGGTCTGTTCTGGGAGCGGGCAACGACGTCAGATATCGATCTGACCGCCTATGTGGCACCCAACGTGCCGGAGATTATTGAGGGTGACCAGGTACGGTTAAACCAGATTCTGTCGAACCTTGTGAACAATGCGCTGAAATTCACCAAAAAAGGCCACGTTGTCGTGGCCGCCAAACGCATTTCTTCCGATACTCACGAGTGTGTGTTGGAATTTTCCGTCACCGATACCGGCGTTGGCATCCCGCGGGATAAACAAAGGCTGATCTTCGAAGCGTTTTCGCAATCCGACCAAACAACAACCCGCAAATTTGGTGGCACCGGACTGGGCCTTGCCATCTGTAGTAAGCTTGTCCAGCGGATGGGCGGGGAAATTGCCGTCCAAAGCGTGGAAAATAAAGGCTCGAAATTCTTTTTCACGATCCCCGTGGACGTGGTGCGCAAGGCCGAACCCATCGCCCGCGCCGAAACCGACAAACGCGCCATCATTGCCGTTGAGGGCTCGGCCACACCAAAAATGCTCGCCCGATACCTACAAGAGGCCGGTATCACCCCGCAGATTGTCTCCCTTCACGAGCCGATCGCTTCTTATATGGCGTATGCCGATTATATTTTTGCAACGCCATCTTTTCTTGATGCGTTTCACCGCTCCATCGACACTGATGCGGACCAGTGGGTGCCAGCGCGTATCTGTGTGAGCGAACTTGGCGACAGTGAGCCTGATCGTCTGCTTAAGGAAGGTGTTGCGGAGGATCTCCTGATCAAGCCGCTGTCACGCCGCTTTATTAAAACGCAGGTGGGGCGTATCCTGCAAGGTGACCTGCTCGGGGCCGCCGCCGCAAATAATCCCGATGGCGATGAGAGCAATAAGACGCTGTCATTTTATGGCAAACGGGTGCTTGCAGCTGATGATAGCGCGGTAAACCGCGAAGTGGTCAAGGAAGCGCTGACCAAACTGGAAATCGATGTAGTCACCGCCTGTGACGGTCAAGAAGCATTCGACATGGTGGCGGGCGAGTATTTTGACTTGATCCTGATGGACTGCTCCATGCCCAATATGGATGGGTACGAAGCAACCCGCGAAATCCGCAAATGGGAAAAAGAAAATTTACGCGCGCAAATGCCGATTATCGCCCTCACCGCCCATGTGGCCGGTGACACCAATGAATGGCGCCAGGCGGGGATGAACAGCTTCCTGTCAAAACCCTTTACTATGGATACGCTGGTCAATTCGTTGCTGGAGCATTTGCAACCCTCGAAAGTGCGTAAGCCCGCACCCGTTGCACAATCGCGTCCCCAGGCTGATTGCGATCAGAACACAGATATAAAAACAACAGAAAATGCTGAGGATACCCGAACCGGCACCGCCGAAACCATATCCGCAAACCCCAGCATGTCCCCTGACGACACGGCGTCTACAAACAAAGACGACAGCGCCGAAGAGACATTGGACCGCACACCGGCGGAAGATGATGACGATTTTGGTACAGACTTTGAGGTGGATGATCTTGATCTGCTCACTGAAGACCCGCCGATGGTTCAACCTGAACAAGCCCCATCTAAGGCGGGCCATGATACCGCGTCCGCACCACCAAAAACCTCAAGGCAAGAGGCCCCCAAAAAACAACCCGCCAAACAACAACCTGCCGAGGAAAAACCTGCGGCAAAAGCTAAGCCACCGCACGAACCGCAAGCGCCCTCCCCTTCAACCAGCATTGCATCGCGAGATCTTTTCGACCGGACAGTCCTTGATCAGATCAGTGAGATGCAATCGGGAAGTGGTAATTTAATCGACCGGATGCTCGATCTGTTCGAGACCCATTCCACCGAGGCCATGCTACATCTAATTAAAACGCTGGAAGCAGATGATCACACCGAATTGAAAAAAGCGGCCCACGCCCTGAAATCAATGAGCCTGAATATTGGTGCGTGCGAGCTTGCAGGTATTTGTTCCCTCATTGAAACCAAAGCCCATGAGGGCGCGGATCAGACTGTATTTGACCAGCTCAAAGCGCCCTTGCGCCAGACCTTCAAAATGACCCATAAGGAAATTCCAGCGATCCGTATACTGTATAAACAGTCTGCGGCTTAGAGCGGGGTTTTATTGGTTTGGACGACAAGCTGTTTTGAGGTTTTCAGTCTGGCACCGGCTAGGGCCTCGTTTGCCCTTAGCCTTCGGTCCGGTCTCGCCAGGATATCTCCCCTATAAATAAGCGACCGAAAAGGCAGCCCGTTCAAGGTTTTTACTGGGCGTTTTTTGCGTATACATTTCTTGCGCATACTGACTTTAAGAAGCGCTTTTCGTCCTGCAGTCTATCGCACGTAGCTTGCCCCATTGATATCGATGGTGCTGCCCACCGCCGATGGGCACTGTCCCGATATCAAAAAAGCGGCAACACGCGCGACTTCTTCTGGTTGCGCCACGCGGCCGAGCGGAATCTCTTCAATCGCTTTTTCACGGGCGGCAATGTCAGCGGGGGCCATGCGCGTTTCCACCCATCCGGGGGCGATGGCGTAAAGCTCAACCCTCTCCGCCGCAAGCGCGCGGGCCCAGCTTTTGGTCATGGCAAGCACGGCACCTTTTGAGGCGGCATAACCCGCATGGTCAACGCCGTCACCGCGATGACCGGCGCGGCTGGCGATATTGACGATCCGCAAAGGCTGATCAGTGCCGTGCGCGCGGCGCATGCCGACCGCGGCCCGGATAATGTCGGCGGGCGCTTGCACATTTACTGCAAGGGTGCGTGACCACCCCTGATCCCAGGCGTCGGCCGGCCCGGTGAGCGGTGTTGCCTCGTAAATGCCCGCATTGTTGACGATGCCGTCCAAAGGGGTGCCGGCAAGTCTGCAAGCACGCTCAACCAACCGTGTGCCAGCGCCCGGACGCGCCAAATCTTCAAAAATGAAATCGATTTCGGCACCGTGCGCAAGGTCATCCTTGAGCGCGCTGCCGAGCGCACGCGCGTGGTCGCTGTCGCCGCTGGCGTGGAGGATTACCCGGTAGCCTGCGCCAGCGCAGGCCCGGGCCGTTGCGGCACCGATCCCGCGCGCGGCGCCCGTGATTAGAAAGGTTTGGTCACGCTTTGACATTGCAGGCTCCAGGCGTGTTGAGGCCCATTGCCCCGCCGCGATCTTGAAACTTCTCCTCCGCATGGGCTAGAGCAACATCTCGCGGTGGACAACTCAAAATAAAGCGTAGGAAATTCAATGGCAGGCCACTCCAAATGGGCAAATATCCAGCACCGTAAAGGGCGCCAGGATGCAAAACGCTCAAAGCTGTTTTCAAAGCTCTCCAAGGAAATCACCGTAGCGGCCAAAATGGGCGCGCCGGATCCTGAGTTTAATCCACGTCTACGCCTCGCCATTCAGGCCGCCAAAGCTCAATCCATGCCCAAGGACAATATCGACCGCGCGGTGAAAAAATCCACAGCCGCCGATGCGGCGATCCTTGAAGAGATCCGCTATGAGGGGTTTGGCCCCGGCGGCATCGGGATCATTGTGGAAACCCTGACCGATAACCGCAATCGCGCCGCTAGCGAGGTGCGTTCAACCTTTTCAAAACGGGGCGGCAATCTGGGCGAGACCGGAGCGGTATCGTTCATGTTTGATCAGATGGGGGCCATCGAATATCCCAACGACGTGGCGGACGAAGAGGCCGTCCTAGAAGCGGCGATTGAGGCGGGTGCGGACGATGTGGAATCCTCCGATGAACTCCACATCATCTATTGTACGGCTGATGATTTATCAGATGTGGCAAATGCCCTGGAGCAAGCCTATGGCACCGCCCAATCGGCGCGGCTCATCTGGCGCCCGCAAAACCAGATTGCCGTGGAGGGTGACAAGGCCGAGAGCATCATGAACCTGATGGAAGCCCTTGACGATCTCGATGACGTTCAAAACGTCTATGCGAATTTTGATATCTCGGACGAGGATATGGAACGTCTAGGCGCCTAATGCGGCTGGCTTGGCAATTTGTGAGCAATTGAGACTGTTCAACATCTAGGCTGTTTTGCGCGTGTTGGTCGTTTCAATCCGATCCTGCCATCTGCTCAGTGTACTGACTAGTTTGTCTTTGTTTACGGGCTTTGCCAGATAATCATCCATACCCGCTTCGAGACTTTTGTCGATATCGCTTTGCATCACATGGGCGGACAGGCAGATGATGGGCGTTGGCGGTAGGTTTTCGGTTGCCTCAAAACGACGTATCGCTTGTGTTGCGGCATAGCCATCCATTTCCGGCATCGACACATCCATCAAGATCAAATCAATGTCATCAGCATTGGCTTTGAAGATATCATTGGCCTCAATCCCGTTGCCGGCAATGGTGAGATGATATCGGTTCGGGTCAAGCATATGTTTGACCACAAGCTGGTTCACCGCATTATCCTCCGCCAACAGAATATGAACCTTATTCCCTGACGCTGCCGCGTGTTTATCTGCGCAGTTCTGCGTGTTCGGGTCTTCCATAGGCCCTTCGGTGGTTTCATTTCCATCGGCGTCGGTCATTGGCGTTTCTGCTTTTTTGAAAATATCAACCATTGTCTCAAAAAGACCTTGCGCGCGCACGGGTTTGACGAGATAGCCCTGCACCCCCAAATCGAGAAACTTGCGGGCACTGCCAGGGCGATCAACCGATGTGAGTGCTAAGATATGAAGATCTTTATACCGATCATCAGCCCGGATCAGACGGGCAACTTCCTCCCCATCCATTTGTGGCATATGATAGTCAACGATCACCAGATCAATCGGCGCCTCTGCATCCATAGCTTCGCCAAGAAACCGTAAGCCCTGCGCGCCATTGATTGCCAGGTTTGGCTCAAAACCCCACGACGCCAATTGCTCCTCAAGGATTTGCCGGTTGACAGGATTATCATCAATTACCAGCACCCGGCGACCATCCGCATCAAAGGAAATCGGCGTTTGACGCACCGGCGCACTTGCCCGGGCCATGCTCAGTTCAAACCAGAAATTGGCGCCTGCGCCCGACTGGGAGGTTACGCCAATCTGCCCATCCATGGCGTGGATGAGACTTTGAGAGATAGAAAGACCTAACCCCGTCCCGCCATATTCGCGGGTTGTGGACGCATCGGCCTGATTAAACGCGTCAAAGATCGTTTCGAGTTTTTCCTCATTGATGCCAATGCCCGTGTCGGCCACATCCACGCGCAAATTGAGTTGTTTTTCAGATATTTGCGTGCCGGACACATTGATAACAACATGGCCTTCATCGGTGAATTTTATGGCGTTGGAAACCAGATTAATGATCACCTGGCGGATACGCCCCGGGTCCCCGATTACGTGGGTAGGAAGGCCCGGTTGAACCCGCACGATCAATTCAAGATTTTTTTCTTGGGCACGGCCCACCATCAGTGTACCGACATTATCCACGGCCTCTTGAAGGTCAAAGGCCTCGTGCTCCAGATCAAGCTTGCCAGCTTCGATCTTCGAGAAATCGAGAATGTCATTAATGATGGTCAGGAGAGACAAGCCGGAGGAATGGATTGTATCAGCGAAAATCCGCTGACGCCCGTCAAGACGGGTCTGTTGCATCAGCTCCGCCATGCCAAGGACGCCATTCATTGGTGTACGGATTTCGTGGCTCATATTTGCCAGAAACATGGACTTTGCTTCTGAGGCGTGGATGGCTTTTTCCCGGGCACGGCGCAATTCAGCGATCAGTTTTTCGCGCTCCTCGCCCTGCTGGCGCAACATGGTTTCCAGCTGGCGGCTGAAATTGATGGCGTGATAGGCCGCGAAGCTCAAAACCAGCAAGATCGCCACATAGGTGAAGGAACCGGTCTCGCGGGTCATGCGCAAGGTCATGAAGGCAAGTGCCCCCGCATAAGGCGTCAGGATGAGATAGGTATGTTTGGGCAGGCCCTTGAATTGCGCGATGACAAGCACGCTGCCAGCGGTTGCAAAACATACGCTCAACGGAACGGCCGACGGGTGACCGGAAAAATAGCTGATATAAATCGCCGCGGACCAGACCATGGTGGTCATCAGCGCGATCACGAGATAGGTCCGCTTGAAGATAAAACTCAAAGAGCGGAACTGGCGCACCATCAAAAGCTTATAGTCCGGGTAGGAGCCACTGGCTTGCGCGCGTTGTTCATAGTGAGTGCGGAAAAGTGCCATGGCCACCGCCGCCGCATACCACGCAAGGACGAGCCGGATATCGGCAACGGTGGCGAGTGCCATCGCCCACATGGAGATCAGCACATAGCGGGCATATTTGTTGGCACCCACGGCAGAAATCACGGATGCCGTTCTGTCTTTGGCCGTCACCACGATAGAGAACCCTGTTTCCGCTTGCTCCCCCGGCGTGATATTTACGATAAGAGCCTTAAAGAAGTGTTTTTGGGCGCCCGCAGGCCCCGAGCGACGCAGCGATCAAAAGCGGGTATATGCCAACTTGCGGCGCAGTTTTGCTGGCCATTCGGGCAGCGGGGTCGTAGCGTTGGGGATCGGCAAAGATAAGGGGTCGCACACCATGGATCGAACACGCTGGCGCGCCAAATTTCGCACCGCTTTGCGCAGGCTCACCGCATTGGTGGTGGGTGTTGTTGGCGGGGCCGGCATCATGGTGAGCGCCGCGGCACAACCGCAAAATGAGGCGACCTATGGGGCGATCTATCTGACAGCGGATCATCTTGTGGATGTGCGCAACGGCGTACGCGTGCCGGCGGCGGCAATCGTGATCCGCGATAGCGTAATCGAGGCTGTGGGCACGAGCGCGACGCTCCCCGTACCCAGCGGCGCGCGCGTTATGACCATGCCCCCCGGCATGACCCTGATGCCCGGTCTGATTGATATGCATGTGCATATTACCGGCAACCCGCAACGGGGTGATCGGTCCCGCCCGGAGCAGTTTGAAGTGATCCATGGCCTCGTGAACGCTAAGAAAACCCTCTTGGCCGGGTTTACAACGATTAGGAATGTGGGGGCGTCTCGCTATACCGATGTGGCCTTGCGCGATGCGATAAATGACGGTCTGATCGAGGGGCCGCGCATGTTTGTTTCTGGCCCGCCGGTGGGGATTATTGGCGGGCATTGTTCCGACGACACATACTCACCGCCGGAAGACCAGAGCTTTGGCGAAAATATTGCCACTGGCCCGTGGGAAATGCGTGCCCAGGTGCGCAAAAATATCAAATATGGCGTCGATCTGATCAAGACATGTTCCACGGGCGGTGTGTTCTCCCGCGGAACGTTGTTGGGCGCGCCGCAAGGCACCGTCGATGAACTCAAGGCAATTGCCGACGAAGCCCATATGCGCGGGCTCAAAGTTGCGGCTCACGCCCATGGCACCACCGGCATCAAGAATGCGCTGAAAGCGGGCATCGATACCATCGAACATGCCAGCTTCCTCGATGATGAGGCGATCCGCATGGCCAAAAAGAGCGGGGCATTTCTGTCGATGGATATCTACAATACCGAATACACGCTGAGTAAGGGTGCAGAAAACGGGGTATCCGAGGAATCGCTCAACAAGGAACGCGAGGTTGGCACGATCCAGCGCGAGAGCTTTGCCAAAGCAGTCAAAGCGGGGGCGAAAATTATTCTGGGTACGGACGCAGCGATCTTTCCCCACGGTGACAACGCCAAGCAATTGTCTCGTATGGTGCAGTTTGGGATGACCCCGGCGCAGGCCCTGCGCGCAGCAACATCCCTGGCAGCCGAAGCGTTGGGCCGTGATGCAGACCTTGGCCAATTGGCGCCCGGGTTCCGCGCTGATATCATTGCGGTCAAGGGCGATCCGTTGACGGATGTTTCGGTGTTGGAAACCGTCGAATTTGTGATGAAAGACGGCGTCGTTTACAAAGCGCCTTGATCGGACTTTGCCCCATGGATAGCAAACATCTGCGCGGCGTTCCTGAAACGGACCAAACGCCCGGGAAAATCGTCGAAGTCGGCACCGTTGACTTAAGCCCCCTAAAACTGAAACCCGTGGTCCCCTCTCAGAAGATTGAAGCCACGCTGGTGCCCGATGCCCGTGTTCACATGGGCAGCGGCTTGGTCACACAGGCGGATGGGAAACCGGTTCATGCATCTCTCTACCTTAATCGGCAGTTTTATGAGGCGGGCAATCCGATCACTCAGGAGGGATTGGGCCTCCTCCCCCGGGCAAGCGGCTCGTTTGCCATCCTCCATAATGTGACCTGGGAAAACCATTATCACATGCTGATTCAGACGGCGGTATCGGCATGGTTGCTGGCGAAGGATCGACCGGCCCTGCTGGAATGCGCTCTGTTGCCACCGGTTCGGCTTGGCCACCGTCGGCTCTTGCGCTTGGCAGGTATCAAAAGGGCGATTTATTTCCCCAAGGAGACCTCCATCGCTGTGGATGAAGCTGTGCTCGCCGATACGACCTATACCCGGGTAAGCTCGCGGTCCGGACCCGTTTTGCGCGCCTTTAGCCGCGACATTACAGAAAGGTTCAAGCCCGAACCCTCACCGGCTGGCGGCAAACTTTACATCTCCCGCAAAGACAGTGCACGGCGCCGGCTGGTCAACGAAGATACGGTGGAAACGATCTTTGCCCGGAACGGTTTTGACATTGTGACTCTGGAAGAAAAATCGCTCGACGAACAGGTCAGCCTGTTCCATGGCGCGGAAGTCATTGTGGGGCCCCATGGGGCGGGCCTGGCCAATATGGTTTTTTGTCGCCGCGGCACCAAGGTGATCGAATTAACCCCGTCAGCCTATCTCAATCCGTGTTTTCTTGATATCGCACGCTCCTTGCTGCACGATTTTGCGATGCATGTGTTTGAGACGCCAACGCCTGAAAAACGGCATATGTTTGACTGGTCTGCTGACCTTGATCACATCGCAGAGCTTGCGGCATCCTTATCGGGATAGGGATAGGGATAGGGACCGCGCCCCGGGCCAACCGGCACTATAAAAGGAAACATCGCGACCATGGCCTCTTCCTTGGATGATGAGCAGATATTGGTGTCTGGCGGTGCCGGTTTTATCGGCTCGCACCTGTGCGCACGGTTACTCGATACTGGTAAAACTGTGATCTGTGCGGATAATTATTTTACCGGCACTAAAGCGAATATTGCGAGCCTCCTCAACCATCGGAATTTTGAGGCAATCCGCCATGATGTGACGTTCCCGCTCTATATTGAGGTTGACCAAATCTACAATCTCGCCTGCCCTGCCTCCCCGGTCCATTACCAATATGATCCGGTGCAAACAACAAAGACCAGCGTTCATGGCGCGATCAATATGCTGGGACTTGCCAAACGCACCGGTGCCCGGATTTTTCAAGCGTCAACATCAGAGGTTTACGGTGATCCCGAGGTTCATCCGCAAACGGAGGACTATTGGGGCAGGGTCAACCCCATTGGTCCGCGGTCCTGTTATGATGAGGGCAAACGATGCGCAGAGACGCTCTTTTTTGATTATCATCGCCAGCATGGGTTGGCGGTGAAGGTCGCGCGTATCTTCAACACCTATGGTCCACATATGCATCCCAATGACGGCCGGGTTGTATCGAATTTTATTGTTCAGGCACTCACGGGTGAAGATATCACAATTTATGGCACTGGTGAGCAAACCCGGTCCTTTTGCTATGTTGATGACCTCGTGGACGGGTTTATCAAATTGATGGAGAGCGACGCCAGCATCACCGGGCCCGTCAATCTCGGCAATCCGTCGGAATTTACTATGCTAGAATTGGCCGAGAAGGTCATTACACTGACGGGTTCATCCTCAAAAATTTCCTTCAAGCCCCTGCCCCAGGATGATCCACGCCAGCGCCAACCCGATATCAGCCTTGCCAAATCGGCACTCGACTGGTCGCCCAAGGTTGCGCTGGACGATGGACTGAAGGAAACCATCGCTTACTTTCGCAAACGGCTTGACCAGTAGCTGATCGGCATGCGGGCAGATCAGCGTTGCGGGACCGTAAGGGGCCTGCTACCCCTCGCGCTGCGCGCGCACGTGCAAACGAAAGGACAAGGGCCCATGAAGATAAACGGCAACGAAATTCGTGTTGGCAATGTCATTCAGCATCAGGACAGTCTGTGGATTGCGGTTAAGACAGGCGCCGTAAAACCAGGCAAAGGGCCCGCCTATGCGCAGGTTGAGCTGAAAAACCTGCTCGATGGACGCAAGCTCAATGAGCGGTTCCGCGCCTCCGAAACCGTGGAGCGCGTGCGCCTGGAGCAAAAAGACTTTACCTTTCTCTATGAAGAGGGGGACATGCTGGTCTTTATGGACGCAGAAACCTTTGAACAAACCAATATCCCCACGGACATGATCGGGGAGCGCCGCGCCTTTTTACAGGACGGCATGCAGGTTGTGGTGGAGATGCATGAGGGGCGGGCCATCGGCGTTACGCTGCCGGAACAGGTGACGGTGGAAATTACCGAAACCGAACCCACGGTGAAGGGCCAGACCGCATCTTCGTCCTACAAGCCATCAACGGTGGATAATGGCCTGCGCGTCATGGTGCCGCCCTATGTGAGTGTTGGCGATCGGATTATCGTGCACACCGAAACGCTGGAATTCGTCAAGCGGGCAGACTAAAGCATCATCGCTTGAATTGGCATTAGGATGACGCTTTCCGGCTTAGTTTTTAGGCGTTTCCGGTCAGCGAACCGCGCCCACGTTGCCGCAAAATGCATTAGCCCGAACCGAATCAGCGGGCGAGGAGACCGGCCATGAACCAGAACGCCAATAAATCACCTGACAATGAGGCCCAGGCGGCCTTCAACGATTTTGCCCAACGCCTTGATGAAGCCAGAGCCGACCGCGACGGGACACAGGCGGCCGAGGCCCAACAGGCACGCGGCCAGGCCATGGGTTTGGGGATTAAACTGGCATCGGAGCTGATTGCGGCCCTGCTGGTGGGGGGGGCCTTGGGCTATGGTCTCGATTTATTGACGGGACGCTTGCCGTTGTTCTTGCTAATTGGCTTGGCGCTGGGTATGGCAGCGGCATTCATGAACGTGCTGCGGCTTATGAAGAAGATGTCGGCGCAACCGGTTCAACCGAATGCGCCCATGTCAGACGAGGCCTCAGCGCGCATAACAGAAGACTAAAATACGGGCTTTCAGGGCTTCCACGTTTTGGTTACAGGCGCCCACGCGGTGGGTCACCGGCCAACCGGTCTCATCGGTGGCAGCGGTTGCGGTACCAATCAGGCGAGGCACCCATGAGCACCCTGGACGGAATGATAGATGTTGTTTGATCACACCGACACTTTGACGGCACTCCTCTCGGCTATCACCGGCTGGGTTTTTTCACGGGGCGCACCCTTGATTGCTGCTGACCCGATGGAGCAGTTTGAGATTATCCCGATTTCCACGCTGGAACTGTTCGGGTTCGATATCTCGTTCACCAATTCCTCTTTATGGATGGTGATTTCCATGGGCGCGGCGTTGATCTTTTTCTTTATGGCAACGCGTGGGCGCGCGCTGATCCCCGGGCGGGCCCAGTCTGTTGCCGAGGTGATGTATGAATTCGTGGCCAATATGGTGCGCGACGCCATCGGCCCGGAAGGCATGAAGTTTTTCCCCTACGTGTTCACGCTGTTTATCTTCATCCTCCTCAACAATTTCTTTGGCCTGCTGCCTTCAATCCCCGGCCTGCCTCACAGTTTTCACACATTCACCCCCACCAGCCATATCATTGTCACGTTGGCCATGGCCCTCATGACGATCAGCATTGTGATCATTTATGGCCTCTTCAAAAATGGCTTTGGCTTTTTCAAGCTTTTCGTGCCGTCGGGTGTGCCGGTCTGGTTGTTACCGCTGATCGTGCTGATTGAGTTTATCTCGTTTTTATCGCGCCCCTTAAGCCTTGGTATCCGGCTTTTTGCAAACATGTTTGCTGGCCACATTATCCTTAAGGTTTTTGCGGGCTTTGTGGTGTCCTTATTGGGTGCCGGCGCGTTTTTGAAAGTGCTGTCGGTGATTCCCCTGCTGGGCATCGTTGCAGTTATGATGCTGGAATTTCTGGTGGCATTTTTGCAGGCCTATGTCTTCGCTATCCTGACCTGCATGTATCTGAATGATGCTGAACACGCCGCCTCTCACTAGCCAAATTCAAGAAGAACAGTCGGGCGCCTGCGGGGCGCACCGTCGATGATCAGGAACACACCCAAACCCCCTATTGACTTTTCCCAGGGCCCATTGCACTCGAACGGCCAACAAAGAACGCGCGGGTTTTCACCGCCCTTTCCACAAACGCAGGAGCTATAAAAATGGAAGCAGATGCAGCAAAATATATTGGCGCGGGTATCGCCTCTCTCCCCCTCGCCGGTGCAGCCATCGGTCTAGGAATTATCTTCGGTAACTTTCTTTCCGGTGCTTTCCGTAACCCGTCCGCCGCCGCTGCTAACCAGCAAACACTGCTGCTGGCGTTCGCGCTGACCGAATTCACCGGCCTCCTCGGCTTCGTGATTTCAATTCTCATTCTGGTGGTCTTTTAGAGCGCTCGCCGACGGTACGCGCCCGCCCCGACCCCACCACAGGAGCCTGGTTTGTCCGGTCAGATAATTCCAACCCTGATAATCATTGCCGAAGAGGTGAAAGAAGCCTCTGGCGGTGGTTTGCCGCAAATGGACGTGTCGACCTATTCAAGCCAGCTTTTTTGGCTTGCGGTTACGTTTGCCATTCTGTTCTGGCAGATGAGCAGCAATATTCTGCCGCGTCTTGGGGGGATCATTGAGGAGCGTAAGGACCGCATCGCCGATGATCTCGACAGAGCCGCGGAGTTTCGGCTCGAGGCTGAAGAGGCCCAAACGGGATATGAGGAAGCGTTGAGCGATGCGCGGGCGAAAGCCCAAACCATCGCCGGGGAAACCCGCAATGCAATCAATGAGGAGATTGCCGACCTGCAATCTTCCATGGAGGCGGAGCTTGCCACCAAGGTTGCCAATGCGGAAAAACGGATCGCCGACATGCGCGGGAGCGCCGCTGAGAAGGTCCGCGAGGCCGCAACGCAGACAACCCGCGCCGTTGTGGAAACTCTGATCGAAGAAGTCCCATCCAATGACGCCATTACCGACGCGGTCTCTGGCGCCCTGCAAAACTGATCGAGCGCGCGGGCGCGACGGCGTTTTGATCCGCCCGCCCCGCCAGACAACCTAAAGGCCGTTTTATGTGGAGCCCCGTGAGCTTTTTAGTGATTGCCGCAGACGAAGCAGCCGGCGAGGCTGGCCATTCCTCCGGTCTCCTCCAGGATACAACCTTTTGGGTGAGCCTTGGTTTTTTGGCCGTGGTGGGTATTTTCTGGCGGCTGGGCGTTCATAAAACCGTGGCCGGTCTACTTGATCAGCGTAAAGAGAAAATTGCTGACGAGCTGGAGGCCGCCCGCCGACTACGCGAAGAAGCGCAGGAATTGCTTGCCCAATATCAACGCCGCCAACGCGAGGCCGAAGACGAAGCCAAGGGGATTATTGAGCAAGCCAAACGCGACGCCGACCGCATGGGCCGGGACGCGCGCCAGAAAATCAATGACCAATTAGAGCGCCGGGCAAAGTCCGCTGAAGAAAAGATTGCGCGGGCGGAAGCACAAGCCATCGCCGATGTGCGTAATCAGACCACAGACGTTGCCATCGCGGCGGCCCGCACCATCATCAATGAACGCATGGATAGCGGTGCGCAAAGCGCCCTAATCGAAAAATCGATCGCCGATTTGCGCCACCGGATGAATTAGCGCGTCTTCAAATAAGTTCGGGTCGTAAGTCCCTAACCTTCGCGGTAGCCCTCCGGGTCCGACAGAATGAGTTTTTTCGCAAAGATACGAAGTTCCATATCCTGAAGAAAGCGCTTCAGCGGTCGTCTCGAATGTTGGTAGTTGACGCCAATTAAAACGAGCGGTGCTTTATCCTCGTATTCTTCGCCGCTTTGCCGTTTCGTTCAGACGGTTAGCATACTATCCGTCACATTATCGGTTCATTGCGCATCAGCAATTCATCCAGCGGGATCGATTGCCCATCGGGCTGTACCATCCGTACGTGATGGCGTTGCAGGTTCCGGGCGTGGTCGGCGCCGCAGGAATGGGCGATCATCGCCACATCTTTCCGCATTTTCTCCACATACCGCGCCACATTCTCTGACTTAACCTTGGGGTCCAGCCCGCCTTGCAAATGCTTTTTGTGGGTCGTTATGCCGGTGGGGCAACTGTTGGTATGACAGCGCATGGCCTGGATACAACCCAGCGAGAACATGAAACCCCGTGCCGTCAGGGCAATATCCGCCCCCGCACAATAGGCCCAGGCCACCTCAGCCGGGGTCACCAGCTTACCCGATGCGATCACTTTGATCCGTTCTTTCATGCCGCGGCGATTGAGGATGTCCACAACCATGGGCAAAGCCTGTTTTAAGGGCAGGCCCACATTGTCCATAAGCGACATGGGCGCCGCCCCCGTGCCGCCATCGCCGCCGTCCACAGTGATAAAGTCAGGAGCAAATTCGAGCCCGCGCTTTTCGATCTCATCGCACAATTCATAAAGCCAGCCATAGGCGCCAATGACGGTTTTAATACCCACCGGCAATTGCGAGACACTGCGCACATGGTCGACAAAATCGAGAAGATCGCCAATTGAATCCACTTCCGGATGGCGGTTGGGCGAGATCGACGGCGCGTTCTTTTTAATGCCGCGGATTTTGGCCACTTCGGCGTTTACTTTTTCCGCAGGCAGAATACCGCCCTTGCCTGGCTTTGCGCCCTGAGCCATTTTCACTTCGATCATCTTGACCTCAGGCCGGTTGGCAAGCTCAGCCAGTTTCTGATCGGAGAGCTGGCCATCCTCGTGGCGCACCCCATACTTTGCTGTGCCAATCTGAAAAACGATGTCCGCACCGCCCGACAAATGATAGGGCGACAGACCACCTTCTCCGGTATTCATCCAGCACCCGGCTTTTTTTGCGCCGTGTGAAAGCGCCTTTACCGCTGGCTTTGAGAGTGCGCCATAACTCATGCCCGAAATGTTGATGATCGATGCGGCATCATACGGGTTCGGTGTATACGGACCAAACCGAACGGCCGGTGGATCAAGCGCCTCATCATCCAGTTTCGGGAAGGCACAATTTACAAAAATTGGCGTGCCCGCGAGAGTCAGATTGCGCGTGGAGCCAAAGGGAATGGTATTGTTGCGCCCCTTGGATGACTTATAAATCCAGTCGCGTTCGGCCCGGTTAAAAGGCATCTCTTCGCGGTCGAGGGCAAAAAAGTATTGCCGGAAAAACTCGCCCAGATGGGTGAAAAGGTCCCGGAACCGACCGATAACCGGATAATTATGACGGATCGCATCGCGCGATTGAGTTCTGTCAGAGATAAAAAGAAACAGAAACGTCAACACACCCAGGCCCACCGCCACGATAAAAAACGTGGCTAAGGCGTTCAGCACCGGTATGGTTGCAGCCATCAAAAAATCCATTGCGATCCTCTTTTTCCATTCACCGCCCAATAGGTCTTCCGTTAGCCTATGACACAATCTGCGCCCGGTAAAATCACGAACATTCAAGGCTTGCGCGGTCTGGCGGCGTTGCTTGTCTTTATGGCGCACCTGGTGGGCGGCGAACGCGATTATGGCGGTGGGCCGCAAATACTGCTGCCTGGCTTTCTTGAAATTGGCGTGACCGGCGTTGATCTTTTCTTTGTGATCTCGGGGTTTGTGATGGTCTATGTGACCTGGCCCCATTTTGCCGACAGTCGCGACAAGCCGAGCCATGGTGTGTCCCTGGCCGGCTCATTTTTGCTGCGGCGGGTTAGCCGTATTTATCCATTATATTGGTTCGTTACGGTGCTTTTGCTGGTGCTTTATGGCGGGAAATATATCCTGTTCGGCGAGGCAACGGCACTGGGCGATCCGGTGCGGGCGTTTTTACTGGTCCCCGCAGATCGTCTGCCTATTGTGCCCGTGGGCTGGACGTTGATCCATGAGATGTATTTTTATCTGGTGATGGGGCTCTGCCTGCTGATGCCCCCCCGCTGGCGTGTCATTTTGTTGGCCGCGTGGGGTCTGGGGATTGCCATGGCTTATGGGGCCGGGCTTCATGGGGTCAATGCCTGGACAATCGTGATCTTCAGCCCCCTAACCTATGAATTTCTGCTTGGCGCGATGGTGGCGGGCCTGACGCTGAGGGGCGTGACCAGCCATGGCAAATCAATTTTGCTGATCGCGCTCTTCTGGCTCTTTTGTCTGCTGGGACCCCTGGGCGCCCTCCTGTTTCCAAAGGCGGTGACAGACCATGGTGTTCGTACACTGATCTTTGCGATCCCTTTTGGGTTGCTTGTCTATGGCGCCGTGGCTTTGGAATGGCGATCAGGATGGACCGCGCCGCGATGGGCCAGCGCTTTGGGCGATGCATCCTATGCGCTTTATCTTGTCCATATTCCGGTTTTTCTGGTGGTGGGCAAAGTAATGGCGCGCTTTACCGGGCCCGGCCCTCTCGACAATGTTGCGCTGATTGCCGCTTTTTGCGTTGCGACCGCTGCCGTAACGGCACTCACCCATCTTTATGTGGAAAAACCACTCATCGCCTGGTTTCGACGTCGCTTGGCGCGCCGGACGACAAATCAGTCTAGTGACCTTCAAAGTCAATCAGTGTACTAACCGTATGACCAAGCTGGCGGAGTTTTTCCGCACCGCCAAGATCAGGCAGATCAACAACAAAAGAACATAACTCAATCTGCGCACCGGCCCGTTCCAACAGCTGGATTGCGGCGATGGCTGTGCCCCCCGTTGCAATCAAATCATCAACCAGCAAAATGCGCTCCCCCGCCCCAATAGCATCGGTATGAATTTCAACGGCATCGGTCCCATATTCCAGCTCATAGGACTGACTGAACGTCTCAAAGGGCAGCTTTCCCTTCTTGCGGACAGGAATAAATCCGACGCTCAGTTGGTGGGCAATCGCCCCGCCCAGAATAAAACCGCGGGCTTCAATACCGGCAACTTTGTCGATCTTTTCGCCTGCAAGCGGTTGCACCATCTCATCAACGAGGCGGCGAAAGCCACGTGCATCACTGAGTAGCGTGGTGATATCGCGAAACATGATCCCGGCCTTGGGATAGTCGGGGATCGTTCGAATGAGGGTTTTCAGATCAGTCATAAGTTCCGGGTCCCGATGAATGCCCTATACCACCCGCGGCATCAGGCAAAATAACCAACAATCTCGCCAATGAGCAGATACATTCTCCCCAGCGGGGAACCAAGATATTCACGAAGCTCGTCGTCAACGAAGTCAGATTGCGCCGCTTCTTCCAGGAGGCCATCAAAATCACTGAGAAACCGGCGAATATCGCGCTCAAACTGGCGATCTTTTGCACATTCAAGGCGGATGCGTTTTTTCACATCACTTTCATTGAGCCGGAGGAGCCGGTTCGCGAACACATTGCGGTCGCCCTTTTCAAAGCGCGAGATAAGCCCAGGCGGCGAGGCACCGTAGAGCCGCGAATCGAGCACCCTGGTAAAGTGCTGTAACCGCTCAATCACCGTAATCGCCCGCACCTCCGCTTCAGACATGTTGGCGGTTTGCGTCTCATCGATGGCACTACCGGCAGGTTCATCTGAGGGCTGATCATCAATTTTGCCGTCGGTGAGGTCGAGCGGCTGTGCCCCATCCGCGGCGGCAAGAATATCCTTCCAGCTTTTCGACCCAAACCCTTTGGCGCCACGTTGTTTTGATACGGATGAATTAGGATCACGGCCATTCGCACGGCCGCCGGTGTTGTCGCGGGTGCGCCGGGTGCCGCGTCGTTCGGCAAGATCACGGGCCAATTCGCCCAACCGCTCCAAATCCTCGCGCGGCGTTTGCACCGAGTGGTCAGCCTCCAACAAAACGGGGCCAGTTGGCGCCGAGGAATTAGCCTCCATGGTGGTGGCCTCGGACCCGGGTGCGCCATCAATGTCACCCGGCGCATCCTTATCGCCAAAACGCCAACGCAAGGGCCTTGGCTTTTCTTCGTCATCTGGGGCTGGGTCTGATGGCGCGGGCGCGCTTGCGCCATTGTGGGCGGCGTTACCCGCCGGGGGCTGTTGCGCGGCATCGCTAAAACCGGGGTTCTCAAAAGTCGGTATAGCGTTGGCGGCCGCCGTCAATTTCTCCGTCTGCAGAGCGATCGTTTGCGCGAGACGTTCGGCCCGTTTTTGTTGCTCGTCGATCAGCTTTTCCAATCGGGCATTTTCCTCTTCCAATGCCTCATGGGCCTGGGTCAGCGCCTGTTTGCGGGTGCGGGCCGCCTCGGCAGCCTCATTCGCAGTTATCTCGATGGTGTCACCGGCATGACGCGCGATTTTCTCAATCTGTGCCTCGGCAGACTTCACTGCCGCTTCGGCAATGCGTGTTGCTTCGGCCTGGGCAAGGGCAACGGCCTGATCGCTGCTTGCCTGCGTGGTGGTTTCGACGGCTCTTTTTACCGTCTCGAGATTGGCGCGCGCTGCCTCATCAATCACCGCCTGATCAATGGCTGCGCGGGTGGCGGCCCGGCTGTTTGCGATGGCCTCTTCCCCCAACGCTTTGGCTTGTTCGGTTGAGGACTGCAAGGCGGCGGTGCCTGACTTGATCTGATTGTCCGCCCCGCCAAGAGCATCAACCAGGGTCTGAAAACTGGAAAGGGCGCTGCCTGCCGCCTGCTCAAGACCGTCAAGACGCTCGGCAAAGTGTGCCTCGCTTTGATTGGCGGCGCTATCGGCTTTCTCAAGCGCAGCAATATTGGCCTCGGTGCGCACGGCAATTGCTTGAGCAAAATCGTCAGCACGCAGATTAAGTGTTTCGGTGAGGTCCATTAGACGCGAGCGCTCACTGGCCACTTTACCCACCGCATCGCTCGCCTTTGTCTCCATCACGGTACCGGCTTTTTCAATGGCATCAACGTGGGTGCGGATCATCGCTTCAACTTCGGCGAGCCGCATCAGCGCGGTGTTAAGACCGCTATTCAGCACCTCCATCTGGGCCCGAACGGCGGTGCCAACCGTTTCCACTTCGCGTAATGCTGCGGTATCGGGCTCAACATAATAGCGCGCCGCATCGGCAATGGCTTCACCAGCCTGCGCTGTGGTCATGGCCCGCGACAACACATAGCCAGCAAACAGCACCAGAATCGGCACCACGAGCGCAAAAAGAATGATCCCTGCGGGATAGGCCCCGAGAAGCGACCAGCCTGCCCCCGAGCCCGTCAGGTCACGGTGAGCGAGATAGCTGCCAAGCGGCCAGCCGACCAGCATGGCAAAAAACAAAAAGCCGGCGCTGAGCCGGGCTAATTGCCAGACCTGACGCGACATGCCGTGCCAATCACGCTCACCGCCCTCAAACCGACCAGACAAGGCAAACCGCGCGCGGGAGGTGGCAAGCCATTCCTGATGGGCGGCAAGATCATGCGCCTGCGCTTCGGCGATCACTTCATCCGTAGACGTATCAGCCGGCAAGGTTGCCATCTCCTCGTCAGTGATGGCGGCGTCTGCCGGGCTCTCCGCGATAAGTCTACCGTCAGTGGGCTGTGTTGGGGCTGCATGCGACGTCACGAACGCATCCTGTCATTCGAAGGTTCAAAGGGCGGTGTTACCACTTTTCAGGGCAAGCCGCGAGGCGACATTGGTAAGCGCAAGCGCCGCTCTCTCGCTTGCTGTCTCGCCTTGCATCTTGCGCATAACCGATCACCTCGCAAGCGCCAAGAAGTAGCGCAAACGCCGCGCGGGAAAAAGAAATTCTTCGTCATCGAAGAAAGCAATGGCGAGGCACAGCCAGTCAGACCGCCAATTCCTGCTGGCGCACCACGCCCATGCCGCGCAAATAATGGTGGGCCAGGGGCTGTGCGGTGAGCCGCGCGGTAAAAATGCCCATCACCACACAGACGGTACCAATGGTCAGGATCAAGTCCTGATCCATCAGATTAGGCTGATCAAGCAACGTCATCAAAAACAGAGCCGAGGCGGCCCCGGGCGTGCCCCCAAACCAGGAAAGGAAAAACTGCGCTTGCCGGGGTAGTTTGGCGTTTTGCAACGCGGCCAGCCGCGGCAAAACCCGCATCAGCGTGACCATCACAAGGGCAAAAGTGACCATCAATAGATCCGCACTAAAAAGCCGTGGACCAAGCACAAAACCCACCAGAAAATAGGTGATCGGCATTACAAGCCGCTCGGTACGCAAGCGATGGCGCAAGCGCGGCTGATGTGGGGCGCGCGATTGCTCCGCCCAGATCAGGCCGGTCGCCGCTGCCGCCACGAGGGGGGCCGCGCCAAGAAGCCAGGCAGCTGGCACCGCCACCAGAACCGCAATGATACAAAGGCTGAACCCGTGCCCTCGCGTAAATCGGTTGCCAATCAAGGCCGCCACCAGACCGAGCGTGCCGCCGATGGCAAATGCTTGCGTCACCGCGAGGCTTGAGCGCAGGAGCGGGGCAAGCGCGCCCTCGCCCGCCACGGCGTTGGTTGCGCTGCCCAACAATAAAACAGCAATCGGCAAGCCAAGGCTAAGCACCACAGCGCTTTCAAACTGCACGCCCGCTTTAACAAGCGCTGGGGCAGGAGTATTGACGATGGCGCGCCGGTCAAACGCTGAACCGTTCAACATCAAAATTCCGCCCAACAAGAATGCAGCGCTGAGCGAGAGCTGCGGCATCAAAATAAAAGCGCATAACCCGCATGCGATGAGAAAAACCGGCGCGCCGCCAAAACAGAGGCGAAAAGACACCGGACACTGCTGGCCAAGGCGGCTAATCCGGAACTGTAGCGCAGCCGAGAATACCAGGGCGCAAAGGGCCAATGTGGCGACAAACGCCCAAACCGACGAGGTCGCGAAGGACAGCCCCACAGCGGCTAAAAGATAATGCAACAATAGCCCGGCTACGCCGAGCAACAATGGTGCGCGCGTAAGTGACCGCAACACAAACCCTGACCCTTCGCCATGAACAGTGCGCCCGCCGATGTCTATGCCGATGTCTGTACTGACATCTATTCTTGCGTTACAAAGTAACGCAAGAATTGCCGGGCACGCTGTTTCAAACAACTTTTACGATAACCGAATCATGTGGTGATCCGCGGGGTGATGCAAATTTATTTTTTGCAAGCCGTCCAGCGCCATTTCTGCAGCGTGGTGCGGTCCGCGCAACACCAACGGCTCAAAAATCGCGGGGATAACTATCCCCGCCCCGGTGCGGCGGGCTCATACTCCGCAAATCTTCCTTTCTTCAATTCGCATCATCCGGTGTGTTTCCTTTGCCCGAAAGCCTCTCTCCATGCCCATTGACCACACGGTGCCGAGCACCACACCTTTCGACCCGGACGCCACAAATGCCCCAGCGGGCCCCAACGCCGTTGGCAAAAAAGGCCGGCGCAAGCGGCGGATCAAGGCAATCCTCACCGGGATTGCCCCGCAATTGGCCCATGCGCTCGGCGGACCCTTAGCCGGGGCGGCGGTGGAGCGCATCTCCCGCGCGCTTTTCGGCAGCGCAAGCGCCAGCGAAGACGATATTGCCGTGGCCTTGACCACCGCCACACCCGAACAGATCATTGCCTTGCGCCAGGCCGATCTCGATTTTCAGCGCCTGCTCCAGGAAACAACCCTTGAACAGGTGCGTATCGCCGCTGCCGACCGGGCCAATGCCCGCCTGCACCAAAGGGAGATGGAGGACTGGACCCCCTCAGTCATTGGCGCCCTGGTGATATTCGGGTTCTTTGTGGTGTTGGGTGCCATGGTTGCCCGCCAATTGCCCCAAGGGGCGGAAACGGAGTTTTCGATCATGCTCGGTGCCTTAGCGACCATGACGGCCGCTGTGGTGAACTATTTCTTTGGCTCATCGGCGGGCTCAAAACAGAAAACCAAGCTGATGTCCCTTATGGGTCCCAAAGACCCCGACGATCCGCAATCGAGCTAGCGGGGCCGGGTTGCGTGGGCGCGGTGGTGATTTATACCGCCCGCCATGGAGACCCGAAGCGATGTTACCATCATCGGCGGGGGGATTATAGGCTGCACCCTTGCCGATACCCTCTGCCAGCAATCCCTCAGTGTGCGTATCATTGATGCGGGCGAGGAGGTTCCCGCTGCTACCCATAGCGCCGCAGGCATGCTGGCCCCATCGGCAGAGTTTGGCAGCACCGATAATCCGGTGACCGCCATGGGTCTGGCCAGCCTTGAGGCATGGCCAGCGCTGGCCGAACGACTAAAGGCGATCACCGGTATTGACCCTGACTTCCGGCCCTTTGGCACGCTCACACTGACCCGCCGCGACGCTGGAGCACCCTGTCCTTCGCAGCCCACACGGCAACCCAAGGCCATCACCGCCTATCCTGATCTTGACTTCACTGGTCTCGATACGGACTTTGTGGCCCATGAGGCACAAATCGATCCCGTCCTGACCTTGCGGGCCTTGCGCGCAGTTCTCAGCACCCACAAGACCTTTACCTGGACAACCGATCAGGTCTCGTCAGTGATTGAGGCCACGGGCACCAGCGCCAGCGTTCAAACCCGAACCGGCAAACGATATGACGCTGGGGCGCTGGTTTTTGCCAATGGCGCCGGTCTGAGCCGCATCGACACGTCCTTCGAATTGCCAACAATCGTGCCGGTCAAAGGCGCCGCCCTGGCGCTGGAACACCCCTTGCCGGTGGGCTTTCCGGTGGTGCGATCCGGGGCGGTTTATCTGTGCCCGCGCAGTGATGGGCGCCTCATTGTCGGGGCCAGTGAGCAGCCGGGCGATGCCAGCCTTACCGTTGATGCCGCGATCATTGATGATTTGCGCCAGCGGGCCACCGCGCTCCTCCCCGCGCTTGCCTCTAGCCACGAACACCATCGCTGGGCCGGGGTGCGGCCCGGTACACCCGATCACACCCCTTATATCGGGCGCAGTGATACCGCCCCGCCGTCGATCCTGTTTGCCGTGGGTCACTATCGCAACGGCATTCTCCTCGCCCCTGAAACGGCGAGGCTGATCACCGATCAATTGTGTTCCCCATCGCCGGGGCCCGTGCCAGCCGCCTTTGCGCCCCATCGCGCCCTCACACCGTGACAGGCGCACGGGCGTTTTTTATGCCGCGGCCGCGATGAGCCTTTGACCTGCCGCCGCTTTGTGCGTAATGACGAGCGCTCACCAGCCTCCCGAGAGGGCCACGTGGCGGAGTGGTGACGCAGCGGCCTGCAAAGCCGTGTACGCCGGTTCGATTCCGGCCGTGGCCTCCATTCCTCAACAAATTCAGCCTTGCGGTTCAACGCTCAGAGGCCGAAGCAGCGATTAATTGGTTTGCGCGCTTTCGCGCGCGGGTGGTTCGATTCCGGCCGTGGCCTCCATCCATTCGAACTCTAATCGATTGCTTCCAGAGTTTTGGGCCCGAAACGGCGAGCCTTTTGTCTGCGCGCCCCCGCGACGCTAATCCTTTTCCGCGCCTCCGCGCAGGGGGGGTCGGTTCCTACTGCGGCTACAATATCTGAAATTGAGTTGAACGGCGGATATCGGTTGGCCTTTATTGGGGCGATCCCGAATTTCATTGGGGCTTTGCAAACCGGCTGGGGGGTATCGGCGTGGCTCCTGTAAACAATATTAACACCTTATGGTTAACGTCATGGCCGTTGGCGGCATAAGGCTGATCGCTTGAGAGTAACAATTCATCGCATGGCTCTTGCCCGGAGACGCGCACTGGGGTCATTTGCCGATGAAGGGGATAGGGGATTGGCCCCCTTTCGCTGCTTTTGCGATCAGCGTAACAATCCCACCAGCGGTGCCCGGTTTCCCGGGTTTGGAGATAGTGATGCGTCGTTCTTTTGCCGGTGCCAAAGCAACCGCCCGGGTCCCTGCCCTTGCCCCGATCCTGGTTGTCCTGGCCGGCTGCGCCAGCATGGATGTGGATCTCGCGGAGCAAACTTTACCGGACATTCCTGAGCGTTGGGCCGGGGCCGAGAAAATCGACACCGACGGCGCCGATATGGCCGCCATAGAGGACCGCGCTGCCCTCGACGCTACGATCGACGATATTAACGATATCCCCACCGGCGATTGGGTCGGTTCTTTTGGCGATGATGCGCTTCATGGACTCATTGCCGAGGCCATGGTGCATAACAACAATTTGCAAGCCGCCGCCGCCAACCTGGCCGCCGCCCGGTCGAGTGTAAAGATTGCGCGTGCCGGGCTGTTTCCGACACTGAACGCGGATGCGAGCGCAGGTCGGATTGCCGCGGTTGGCAACCCTTTAATTGCCGCACAAGCAGGCGGTGGTGCCGGTGATCTAGCAGGCTTGGATGCAAGTGATTTGGAAGACCAATTTGGTGTAGATCGCGACGGCGACGGTCGCCTCGATGGGCTTGATTTCGATGGCGACGGTTTTGCAGAGGCACAACTTCCAGACCGCCGCATCTACATTAACAGCTACCAACTTCAGGCCCGGATCAATTGGGAACTGGACGTCTGGGGCAGGGTCCGCGATGAGACGCGGGCCGCCTATGGCGACGCGGCGGCGACTTTGGCCGATCTTGACGGAGCCCGGCTTTCTGTCGCCACGTCGGTGGCGCAGGCCTGGTTCAACCTGATTGAGGCGCGCCTGCAGCGCGAGCTTGCCGACCGCACGTTTGAGGCGCGCCAAAGCAATCTTCGGATTACCGAGCGCCGCTATGAACGCGGTGTTGCCTCCAGTCTTGATGTGCGGTTGTCGCGCTCGCAGGTCGCCTCCGACCAGGCTAACCTGCTTTTACGGCGTCAGCAGGAGGCTGAGGCCTCCCGCCGGTTAGAGGTTCTTTTAGGCCGTTACCCCGGTGCGGAAATCGATGCGGCCTCCCAACTGCCCGAATTGCCTTCCCTTGAAGGGGCCGGCGCACCCGGCGATGTGCTTGCCCGCCGCCCGGATATTCTTGCCGCCGAAGCGCGCATGGAGGCCGCAGGCCTACGCGCGCGGGCTGCGCGCAAGCAACTCCTTCCACAATTATCGATCAGCGCAAACGTGAACACGTCCGGTCCCGTGCTCGCCGACGTAATCGACCCCGAACGCCTTGCGGGCAATCTGTTTTCCAGCATTGCCCAACCCATTTTTCAGGGTGGGCGCCTGCGCGCCAATGCAAAACGCGCCAAGGCCCAGGCCGAAGCGGCAATCTTCACCTACACGCAAACCGCGCTTGGCGCCTATGAGGAAGCCGAAAACGCGCTGGCTGCGGAGGTTTTTCTCGCTGGCCGTGAGGCGGCATTGAAACTCGCCTTTGAAGAGGCTGCGGCCGGCGAAGCTTTAACAGAGCGCCGGTACAATAGTGGGGCAGCCAGTATTTTTAATCTCCTTGATGCACAAACGAGACGGATTGCGGCGGAAAGCCAGTATATAAATGCGCAAAGCCAGCGCGTGCGAAACCGCGTTCAGCTCTATCTCGCCATTGGCGGTAATTTTATTACCGATCCGGGCCTGTTCGCAGGTTTAGAAACAATACCGGATCGGACGAAGGGGACACTGGATGCGCCGTAAATTTGGCATAATCTTCAGCATTCTTGGGATCTTTGGCGCCGCCGCGGCGATCATTGTGTTCTTGAATGTGATGCGCCCCAAGCCAGAGGATCGCGAAACGGACCTCGCCGCGCCAAGCGTTTTTATTGAGGTGGCAACACCAACAACAACAACCGTCGATGTGGTTACCCAGGGCGAGGTTCGCCCGCGCACCGATATCAATCTCACTGCCCAGGTGGGTGGGCGCATTGTCAGTACAGATCGTTCTTTCGTGAATGGCGGTGCGTTCAAGAAAAACGATGTTTTGTTGCGCATCGAAGATACCGATTATCAGCTTGCGCTGACGCGGGCGCAGGCGCGGGTCGCACAAGCGCAACAGGCTCTCAACCAGGAACAGGCCGAGGCCGATTTGGCGCGCCGGGATTGGGAAGAGCTAGGCGATGGCTCGCCGCCGTCAGACTTAACCTTGCGTCTACCGCAATTGCGTCAGGCCGAAGCAAACTTTCAATCAGCCCGCGCCGATGAACGCGAGGCACGACTAAATCTCGACAGAACCGTCATTCGCGCACCCTTCGACGGGCGCGTACGGACGATTAATGTTGGTCTGGGTCAGTTTATTACTCCCGGTGCCCAACTTGGCGGGATTTTCTCAACCGATGTGGCTGAGATTCGCTTGCCTTTGAGTGACACCGATTTTGCTACCTTGCGCTTGCCGATCGCCTTTACCGCGAGCGATGCCGCGCCAGGCCCGGATGTCATCCTTAGCTCTGTTGTGGGTGCGGTAAGCCACGAATGGCGCGGCCAAATCATGCGCACCGAAGGGGCGATTGACACCGCCACCCGGCAAATTGGGGCGATTGCGGTGGTCAATGATCCCTATGGTGCGGGCGCCGATCAGGGGGTGCCGCTGGCCATGGGGCTTTTTGTCGATGCCACCATCAAGGGCCGTGCGCTTGATAATGTTTATGTTATTCCGTCTACGGCGCTTTATGGCCGTGACGCTGTTTATGTCGTTGATGATCAAAACAAGCTGGAACGGCGAAAGGTGACGACGGCGGCGGTGACGGCAAAATCGGTGGTGGTTGTGGCGGGCCTTGCGCCGGGCGAGAAAGTTGTGATCTCGCCCCTACGCGGTAATGGCGCGGGTGATGCGGTTACACCCATTGACAGCGACGATAGCCAAAGCCGCGCCACCCCCGCGCCCCCCACCACAGCCGCCGCACAGCGCTAGCACAACCACCAAAAGGATCTTACTACGATGCAGGGACTAATTGGCTGGTGGGCCCGCAATAGCGTCGCAGCGAACCTGTTAATGTTTGCGTGCGTTGTGATCGGACTTTTCGCGTTTCGCGATATCAACCGCGAGGTCTTTCCGTCAGCAAAAGTGCCGTTTGTCGATATCTCGGTCACCTGGCTTGGCGCCGATCCGCAACAGGTTGAAGAACAGATCGTTCTGCGAATTGAAGAAGCCATCGACAATCTTGACGGCGTTAAAAATATCTCCAGCACCGCGCGCGAAGGCCGGGCCAATGTGACGGTTGAGGCCGATACCGATGCCGATGTCACAACGCTCCTCAATGAGTTGAAAAACCGGATCGACAGCATCTCCACCTTTCCACAGGATGCGTTCCGCCCCACCGTTCAACAAATCCAGGCCGAAGAACGAACGCATCTTATCGCCATCACTGGCGATATCAGCGAGCGAGAGCTTAACCGGCTCGCCGGGCGGTTACGCGATGAAGTCACGCAAATTCCCAATGGTCCGTCCAGGGCGGTTCTTTTTGGGGGGCGCAATGAAGAGGTTTCGATCGAGGTATCTGAGGCTGCCCTACGCGGTTTTGGATTGACGTTTAGCGATGTGGCCCAGGCGATCCGTGGCCGGTCAATCAACCAATCGAGCGGCACCGTGCAAACCGAAACCGGGGATGTACAAATCGCCGCGCGCGGTCTTGCCGATACCCAGGCCGAGTTTGAAAGCATCATAATCCGTCAGACCCCCAATGGTGGGCTTGTCCGCGTGCGCGATGTGGCCACGGTCATTGACGGGTTTGAAGATCGCAATTCGCGTCGGCAACTCAATGGTAAACCCGCAATTCTGATCAATGTGATCGCCCCCACCAATCTGAATATCGTCAAACTGTCCAACAGTTTGGAGGAGTGGCTCGAAGAAAAAAATGCCGAACTCAACCCCGAAGTCGCCCTCTCGATTATCGATGACCGCTCGGATATCTACTTTGCTCGGATGAAAACGGTTTCCTCCAACGCGTTGGTAGGGTTGTTCCTTGTTCTGATTGTTCTGATGCTTTTTTTGCGGCCAACGGTTGCCTTTTGGGTTGCGGTGGGGATTGGCGTCTCTTTTATGGGGGCGTTTATCTTTTTGCCTGCCGTCGGCGTATCGCTCAATATCTTGTCGCTGTTTGCATTTTTGCTGGTCATCGGGGTTGTTGTTGATGACGCCATCATTGTGGGGGAAAGTATTCACAATCAGGTTGAGGCGGGCAAACGTGATCTTGATGCCGCGCTTGTGGGAACGCAATTGGTGATTAAGCCGGTCTTTTTTGCCGTTTTAACCACCATGATCGCCTTTGCGCCCTGGCTCTTTGTGTCCGGTGGCACGTCAGAATTTACCAAACATATCAGCTGGACAATCATCTTTGCCCTGACCTTTTCGCTGATTGAATCCTTTTTGATCCTGCCGGCGCACCTGGCGCATATGAAACCTCAAAACAAGGATGGCTGGTATTATCAGGTCCAGCGCGTCTTTTCCGACGGCATCGTGACCTTCGCGGAGACGGTTTATGTTCCCATCTTGACCACCCTGCTCAAGGCGCGCGGACGCACGGTAGCTTTTTTCCTCGGTGCTTTTGCAATTTCCATCAGCCTGTTGTCCTTCGGATATATCAAGACAAGTTTTTTCCCCAGCATCGAAGCGCCCGTCCTTGATATTAACGTGCGGATGGTTGAGGGCACGTCGTTCACGCGTACCCTGCAGGTTTATGAAAAGCTGCTTGATGCTGCCAATAAGACGCAAGCTGACTATGGGACGGGCAAAGACGATGCGCTGATCGTCAGTTCGATTTTCATGCGCGCCGCCGATGGCTATGCAGGCGGCTTTCTCGAACTGCTCGATACCAAAGAACGTGGCAACATACCCATCGTCGAAATTGCCGATCGGTTCCGCGAATATCTGGGTGAAATTCCCGATGCGGAGGAAGTCAATGTTGCCTTCACCTTTAATGATGATGGCGCCGATCTCTCTTTTGGTTTGGAGAGTAGTAATCTTGAAAGCATTCGTCTGGCGGTGATCGACCTGCAGAACTATTTGCGCTCCCTTCCCGGTGTATTTGATGTTCAGAACAATCTTCAATCGGCCACGGACGAATTGCGGATCGTTCTTAAGCCCGGTGCGGAACGGTTTGGCCTTACTTTGGCCCAGGTTTCCTCCCAACTGCGTCAGGCATTTTTTGGCGAAGAGGTGCAACGCCTGCCGCGCGGCGGTGATGATGTGCGCGTGATTGTCCGCCTACCGCGTAGTGACCGGGAAAATTTGGGGACTTTATCGCGGCTCTTTATCCGCACAATAGATGGCCGTGAGGTACCGTTTTCCGCCGTTGCCGATATCGAGTTTGCCCCCAGCTTCAAACGCATCCGGCGGTATAACCGGTCGCGGTCGGCCAGCATCAATGCCGATCTTGCCGATGGGTATGAACGCCGCGCCACCATGCAGCGGTTCCGCAGCGAATTTCAGGATGAATGGCAAGCACGCCATCCCGATGTGGCATTGGTCCAGCGGGGGCAAGCGCAGCAGCAAGAGGAATTCAACCAGGAGTTAGGCACTTTGTACAATATCGCGATTTTCGCGATCTATATGCTGCTTGCCATTGCGTTTGCATCCTACGCGCAGCCAATCCTGATCATGTCTGCGATCCCGTTCGGGTTGATGGGAGCGTTGTTTGGTCACTTCTTCCTGAATGTGGAATTGGGTCTGTTTTCAATCTTTGGGATTGGCGCGGCCGCGGGCGTCGTGATCAATGATAATCTCGTCTTGATCGATTATGTGAACCGCCTTCGCCGGGAGGGGGCGGGCGCGATGGAAGCGCTCATCCGCGCCGGCACCGGTCGGTTCCGCCCTATCGTTCTCACCTCCGTGACCACTTTTATCGGCCTCATTCCTATCATGCTGGAACAATCCGTCGATGCGCAGTTTTTGAAACCCACCATCGTTTCCATGGCCTTCGGCATCTTCTTTGCTGCGTTTGTAACGTTATTGTTCGTCCCGTGCATGTATTTGCTGGGGGCGGATATGGGTCGGTTCATGAAAGGCCTCTGGACCGGCGAAGCCCAACCCAAGGTTGGCGAGGGCGCCTCTACCGAACATGGCTATCAGGACGAGGGAACGAATGAGCCCGCACCCCAGCCGGCAGCGGATACCGCCAGCAGCATCGCCACGCCCCCTCGGCGGAACCCCCTGACTGGCCCAGCTGAATAGGGCCAGCCAAATAGACCCTACTGAAAAAAATTCAGGGGATTCAGCATGTTAACCAATTGTTAAGGTGTGGGAACGATTATCCTTTCATCTTCTCCCAAGAAGATACCCCACCATACCCCACAGTGAGTAGCGGCTGCGTTTCCCCAAGACGCAGCCGTTTCACTTTGGAGGTGCGCTGTAGGGCAAGGGCGCTCGCCCCTTCGTCGCTCCACAAATTCTCATCGCGCTGAAAAGATGCTAAGCCCGTTTTGGCGTCCCCGTAGCTCAGCAGGATAGAGCATCAGATTCCTAATCTGGAGGCCGCAGGTTCGAATCCTGCCGGGGACACCAATGATTTCCGGTTCGGACTCATGGCCCCTTCAGCCATTTGACGCTTTTCTCGATCAAGGTACTGAGTTCTTTTTCGGGAATCTCATCACGGGTTTTGAAATTGAAGCAGGATTTTCCTTGCATGCGTTTGCGCAGAGTGTCGCTGGTGCTCTCAAGGAGGCTCGGCTCGCAATAAACCGGCATGAGGTGCACGCTCACATAATTCTTTTTGATTTGTACGGCACCGAACATTTGCGGCTTCTTTGCCGTTTTGGTTTCTTCCAAATAATAGTTCGTATCGGTATCATGCTTAAGAATGAGCGCGTTTTCGTGGGGCTTGAATAAGGCGCGCAGCGCCGTGAAGGTGTCATCAAAGCTCATAAGCTTTCTCCGCTGTTTGAGATAAGCCGAAGGGCGGCAAAGACGCCGAGCGCAATAAGCACTGTGGCAGTGGGTGCAAACCAGACAGGATGGGCAAAAGCAAAGACATTCATCAGCATCAGGCCCCACAGAACGATGCCAATGGTCGGCGCCAGCCAGCGTCGCCGCCCGATGAACAGGGCGGCGGTGGTGCCGAGCAGGCTACCAATTCCAAGACCAAGGGCAGCTATGATGAATAATGCCGGTCCCTTGAGGAACGCGTGACCCGTGGCCTCTACCCCAGCGACAGCAGCGCCGCCGACCAAAACGCCGACGACGAGCGCGACACCTGTTCTAAAAATTGATGACATGGCTTACTCCCTTTCGCTTACCACAGCCTTATCTTCCTACCCGCGCGACGTCTTGAAAAAATCGGTACCGATCCACCTCCGTGTTAAACGGCGCGGTTAGAGCAACGGACATTCTCATTGGCGCCTAGAAGTATCAGGAAATGCCCGGCCTTGGGGTAATTCCTGATTCAGGTTGAACGTCCTTTGGCATAGGTCCCGAACCGGGGACAAAATGCGCCGCGCGTTCCGGCGCCGCTCCGCTCTGCCGGTGTGCCAGATAGGCTCGCGGGGTAAGCCCTGAAAACCGCCGAAACTCGCGGTTCATATGCGCCTGATCACTGAAGCCATAATCGCCCGCAAGATCAGCAAACGCCTGGTCTCTGCCCGCAAGACCGCGAGAAACAAGATCATCAAATCGGTGTAGTTGTAACCACGCCTTTGGCCCAAATCCGTAGCTTTGCACAAAACGTTTGTGCAAGCCGCGCACCGACAGACCCAAATCTTCCGCCAGCGCATCAACACGCCACCCCATCTGCGCAAGATCCATTCCCGATGGGAGGGGTAGATACGATGGTGCCCGTAATGTGTCGCTGATCCACTGCGCAAGGATCATCATCCGTCTAAGGTCATTTTTTTCATCGGCCAACTGCGCCGCGAGCAAGCCGGCATGCCTGCCCAAAAGATCTTCGAGGGGAACCGGAACCGTCTGTTCAATCAGGGCACCATGGCCAAACAGGCCAACAACCGTTTGCAACGTCAGCCGTGCACCGATCAAATGCAACCGCCCGGTCGTTTGCGCCCAGCGCGGGGCAAATTGTGGCGGGGTGAGCCAACCGAGCGAATATGTCCGCGGCGTGTCGTTGCGCGTAGCACGCCACTGGTGCGTGCCCGACAGACTGATGACCAATTCCACAGCTGGTTTCGGCAAACCGCTGTAAAGACCCTGGGGCGTGCCCTGCAAACACCACAGCGCCTGCACATGCGCGCATAAACGGGGCGGCGGAGACAGGACTTGCATTTGCATGATCGAAAGCTAACACAACCAAAGCCGTCCCCCAAAACCTGACAGGTGACGAAAACGGGGTACCGGTCAGATATCCGCATAGCAGCGTTTTTCAGCGCGCCCACCCGGATGGGTTACGGCACCCTTCTGGGCCGGGCCAACCGTTTGGGCATATTTCCAAAGCGTACCGCTGGTAAAATCGCTTTCGCGCCGTTGCCATTGTGCGCGGCGCGCGGCCAGGTCGGCATCGCTTAGATCGACGCTAATGGTGCCCGCATCGGCATCGATGGTGATCATATCGCCGTCCTGCAACAGACCGATGGGCCCGCCCACAGCCGCTTCCGGCCCCACATGGCCGACGCAGAACCCGCGCGTCGCGCCAGAGAACCGGCCGTCGGTGATCAGCGCAACCTTGTCGCCCATTCCCTGGCCGTAGAGCGCCGCCGTGGTGGCTAGCATTTCGCGCATGCCGGGGCCACCCACGGGCCCCTCATTACGGATAACGAGTACATCGCCCTCTTTATACTGATTGTCTTTGACCGCCGCAAAGCAGTCTTCTTCGCACTCAAAGATACGCGCCGGACCGGCATGGGTCCGGCTTGTCATGCCCGCAACTTTGACGATGGCTCCCTCCGGCGCCAAATTACCGGTTAGTCCCACAACACCGCCCGTGGGCGACAAGGGCCGGTCAATGGGCCGGATCACATCCTGACCCTCATTGAATATCACATCACTGAGCGTTTCGCCCAGCGTTTGCCCCGTCACGGTCAGGCAATTGCCATGCAGATAGCCGCCATCCATCAGGGTACGCATCAACATGGGCATACCCCCTGCTTCGCCCATGTCTTTTGCCACATACCGCCCGCCAGGTTTCAAGTCCGCAATATAAGGTGTTTTGCAAAAGATTTCGGCCACATCATTGAGGTCAAAATCAATACCCGCCTCATGGGCGATGGCGGGCAGGTGCAACGCCGCATTGGTTGACCCGCCAGTGGCCGCCACCACAGCGGCCGCATTTTCCAAGGCCAGCCGGGTGACAATATCGCGGGGCCGGATGCCAGAGTTTAACGCTTGCATCACCGCTTCTCCCGATGCGTGGGCGTACTGGTCACGGTCCTTATAAGGCGCAGGCAAGGCCGAAGACAGCGGCAGTGCCAGGCCCAAGGCCTCCGACACACACGCCATGGTGTTCGCCGTAAATTGCCCGCCGCAGGCGCCAGCAGACGGGCATGCGACTTTCTCCAGTTTGGCCAATTCATCCTTGGACAGACGACCGGAGCTATGGAGCCCCACCCCCTCAAAGACATCGAGCACAGTAACATCTCTATCGGCATAGCGCCCGGGCAGGATCGAACCGCCATAGAGAAAAACCGACGGCACATTAAGCCGGACCATGGCCATCATCATTCCCGGCAGGGATTTGTCGCACCCGGCAAGACCCACAAGCGCATCATAGCAATGCCCACGCATGGTCAGTTCCACCGAATCGGCAATCACTTCCCGGCTCACCAGCGAGGATTTCATTCCCTCATGACCCATGGCGATGCCATCGGTGACGGTGATGGTACAAAATTCGCGCGGTGTGCCGCCAGCCGCCTTCACCCCGGCCTTTACGGCCTGGGCCTGACGCATCAAGGCGATATTACACGGCGCCGCCTCGTTCCAGCAGGACGCAACGCCAATAAATGGTTTCTCAATGTCTTCGGTGGACATGCCCATGGCGTGATAATAGGAGCGGTGCGGCGCCTTATCAGGGCCCACAGACACATGGCGGCTGGGCAAGGATGTCTTATCGGGCATGGGCCTTACTCCTGTCAGTATACGGTATATTTTGGTGCAGCTGCCCGGCAGTGGCGCAAAAACAGTTCAACAGCACCCGCACAATCGCAAGCTTATCATAGGCGCTTCATCCCCCCGAACCAAGGGGAGGGAATATTTGGATTTTCGGTTGTTGGCCGCTGGCCAAGCATTTCAGTGTGAAGGGCGTCAGACGACAGCGGCAAGATCGCCCTTGGCTTGATGCGTGGCCTGTTCGGCCCAGCGCGGCGGGGCGGGACTATCAGTGCCGCGCACGACAAAGACAACGGCGCCTTGCGTGTCATCGGCGTGCCATTGGCGCGATAGCCCTTCGGGCAGGGTTGCCGTATCGCCCGGCGTCAGGGTCACCGCATGATCTCCCCAACCAATGGTGATCGCGCCGCGATGGACAAAAACCACCTCGCGCTCTTCACGGGCATGGGATGGGATGGTGCCGCCGGCCGCAAAGACAAGCTTTCGAAAATGAAATCCGTGCTCGGACGATACTTTGCCCGCCGCCACAGCCTCGCACGCATTACCCGGCCCCAATAAGGGTGCCTCACGGACGCCGCTGGCCCGCGCCGCAAGCGTCGTCTCCGCACAAAGCGGGGCATGCGCATCGGCAATCACATGCGCTTGAAGGTCAGCCGAAGAGAGACGGCGAAACCGCGGCACATCGTCGGCCATGGTGGGCCGGCACGGTTCGTCCCCCTCGGGAATGGTTTCGCCAATTGCTGTATCAATCAGGCGGCCCGCCTTGGTAAGGACGAGGCCGTGGCCCGCTGCGTCTTCAAATACATAAGGGGCCCAGTCCACTTGACCCGGATCGTCACCGCCCAGGAGCGCAAACAAAAAACTGTCCTCACCTTCCAGACATTCAAAGCCGCGAAACACGTTGACGGGGATGGAGATCACATCACCCGGGTGCAAAATCACCTCGCCATCGGTACCGTCATGGCCCGAACGAAACGCCCAAACTCCAGAATGAACCAGAAAAACTTCCGCCGTTTCGTGGCTATGTTGAGAATTCACACAGCCGGCCGGTTGACGCGCGCCCCCCACGTTAAACCCGTGGGGCATTTTGATGTGAATATGCTGGCCCGGATTTTCAGAGACGCCGGGACCGATAATGGTGAAGTTCTCTTTCCTGTCGCTGCCCGGCGTGCGCGCATCGATAAAGGCTGTACGGCAGGGAATGAGATCGTCATACCTGACAACCCGCTGGATCATTTCATCCATAGAAATGGTCATAGTGCTCCCTTCCCGGAGTGGATTTCGGCAAAAGTACTTCGAATGCAAAAGCGGGGCAAGCGCTTATCCCCCTCCCATAAGAAAGCACCGCAATGATCCCCGATCTCCGGCGGTTTGAGGCCCGTGCGAGCCACCTTTCTGCAGTGAAACCATGAAGGACATCTATCCAAAGGCGTAAAAAACCAACGACATCACCTTTGGCGTAGACAATTTTGCATTCGCATGCAATTCGAGAGCCAATGCCCGCGTTCATTAGAAAGCCTTTTTCATGCCAGATCCGCAAAACCGTGCCGCCCCGATCACCTCCGTTGCGACCACCGATATCAGCCGGATGCTCCATCCCCAGCCACCGGGCCGGCGCATGCCCATGCGCGGTTTTGACGAAGAATTTGTGGATATCGCCGATTATATTATCCGTATTACCGACCGCATCTGGCATGAACGAAAGCTTGATCTTTGCCACCACTACTATGCCGCCGATAGTATGATCCACACTCTGGCTGGTGATATTGTGGGGGCCGATGTGGTGGAGGCGAACACCCATGCCACCCTTGCTGCTTTCCCTGACCGCACCCTTGATGGTGATAATGTGATCTGGGCCGGGAATGAGGATGATGGCTATTATTCGTCTCACCTGATCACCAGCAAGATGACCAATCTGGGTCCGTCGGAATTCGGACCTGCCACAGGCAGGCACGCCCGCATTCGCACCATTGCCGATTGTGTGTGTAAGGAAAATCTGATCGTCGAAGAATGGTTGATGCGTGATAATGCGGGTCTTGTCCTGCAATTGGGCCTCGACCCCCATTCGGTTGCGTTGGACCAGGCAAAGGCCGACCGCGAGACCGGTACGCTATTGACCGACTATGTTGCCCCCTTGATCGAACGCACCCGGAATATACAGCAGGGTGCAGCCGGACCGGTGGGCACCCCCGAGGACAATATTGAGAGCTTTGTCGCTTATGTATTCGGCGAAATTTGGGGCAAACAAAATCTCGATGCGCTGCCTGATCTTTACGATTTCCGTGTAGGTGCGCATCTGACAGCCAACCGCGACCTTTACGGCACCAAGGAATTGAGTAGCTATTTTGCCGACTTATTTTCTGTACTGAGTGATATTCGTGTTACCGTAGACCATGTGGCCAGTATTCCGTATTTGGGCGCGGCAAAGGATGTCGCCGTGCGATGGTCGCTTGCCGCAACCCATAGCGGCGAAGGCCTGTTTGGCCCGGCAACCGGCGCCCCAATTTATATTCTGGGGGCAAGCCATTGGCGATTGATCAACGGGCGCATCCGTGAGGAGTGGACGGTCTTTGACGAGGTTGCACTCCTGCGGCAGATTGCCAGCCATCGACTGGCCCAGCAATGACAGCGAAGCCGCAAATCTTTGATGCCCACCACCATCTGTGGGACCTTGGCCATTGTGCCTACCCGTGGTTGATGGCGCGCGGGGTAAAGCGGTTTTTTGGGGACCCGGCCCCAATCCAGAAAAACTATCTGTGTACCGATTTTTTGGAAGATGCGAGCGACTATGACCTTGTGGGCTCAACCCACATCCAGGTGGGTGTCGCCGAAGAAGATAGCGTCCGCGAAACACAGTGGGTGCAAAGCCTGAACGATGACGCCGCTGATGCCCAAAAGATCCCCGCTACCATCGTTGGCTTTGCAGACCTGACCAGCACTGCATTTGCAGACGACCTTGCCCGTCACGCACGTTGCGACGCCTTCCGCGGTATTCGTCAGATCATTGGCCGTCACCCGGGCGAGGACACAAAGACCAATTCCGCCGCGTTACTTGACGAACCGCGCTTTGCACAAAACCTCGCTCTCCTGGCAAAAAAGGGGCATTCATTTGATCTTCAGCTTACAGAGCACCAATATGATCGCGCCATAGAGGTTTTTTCGACCGTTCCAGACCTTGCCGTTGCCCTATGCCACTTTGGCTCCCCATGGGATTTGAGAAAGGAGGGATTTGGTCGCTGGCGTACAGCAATGACGCGGTTTGCCGCCCTGCCCCGCACGACGATCAAGTTCTCCGGTTTTGGTATGTTCAAACCGGACTGGACTGCCCACGATATTGCCCCCTATGTGGAAACGGCACTGGCGCTCTTCGGCCCGGTACGCTGCATGGCAGGCACGAATTTTCCCGTGGATAAGCTCTATGGTGACTATAATCGTATCTGGCGGGCTCTCGATCATCTTGTTACGGATGATGATGTGCGTGCCAAGGTTACGCGCACCAACGCCATGGCATTTTACCGGGTAAGGCACACCGCCTGATCAAACCGCTCGCGCAAAGTATTGGCGCCCTCTAACAAGAAGTTGTGGTCCGATTGCAGCAGGAACAGATTTGCACCCGCCTGCTGCCAGTGGGGGATCTCAGCCAAATCACTGACAAACATGCCCACTGGCCGCCCGGCTTTTTTGCCAGCCGCGCAAATCGTGTCCACCGCGTCCACAACGGGCTTATCCTTGGGTGACCGTGCGCCCAGCGCGATGGTCAAATCGATCCGCCCAATGAATAAACAGTCAATACCCTCTACAGCTGCGATATCGTCAATGGCGTCAAGCGCAGGCAAATCCTCAATCTGAGCAATGACGCATGTAGTTTCGCGGGCTTGGGCTAGATTGTCTGCCATTCCGGACGTTGTATAGGATGCCGCGCGCGAAGACCCCGCATAGCCGCGCCCACCGGGGCCATAATGGCTCATGGCCACCAGCGCATTCGCCTGATCGGCGTTTGTCACATGGGGCATCACAATACCCGTTGCACCACAATCAAGTGCATTCAACACCGCCGCTGCCGACATTTCCGGGACCCGGACCAGCGCCGGCTTACCCGCTGCGCGCAACGCTGCAACAGACCCATCAATCGCCAAGCGATCAAATGGCGCATGCTCCGCATCAAGACAAACACAGTCAAGCGATGTCAGTCCCAGTACCTCTGCAACAATGGCTGAAGGCGTTTTCATCCAGGTGCCGATGAGCGGTTCGCCGCCTCTTACTTTGTCACGAAAGGAGGTCACAGCACTCAATCCTACCACAAAGCCTTGCTGGCCAGATCCGCGCCTTCGCGCATGGCACCAAGTTTGGCGTAGACGATATCCTCATCAACAGCGCCAAATCCGGCAAATGTTGAAAACCCACAATCGGAGCCTGCCAATACCCGTTCGCGCCCCACAATATTGGCGAACCGCTCAATTCGTTGTGCCACCAGACGCGGATGCTCAATAAAATTCGTCGTGGAATCGATCACGCCGGGAACCAGCACCATATCCTCGGGCAATTTCGCATCCCGAAAAACTTCCCACTCATGGGCGTGGCGCGGGTTTGAGCTTTCGAACAGCAACGCTTGCGGCTTAGCCTTTGCGGCTATGGGCAAAACCATTTCCATAGGGGCATCGCAATGGTGCGGCCCTTCATAATTGCCCCAACACACATGCAGACGCATTTTTTCCGCCGGGATATTGCGTGTGGCATGGTTCAACGCGGCCACGTGGGTATTGGCCAACCGTTCATACCCAATATCGTCATTTTCCTTGAACATCATGTGACGACCGAGGCCGAGGTCAGGCGAGTCAAGCTGAAGAACGAAACCGGCCTCAACGATGGCCTCATATTCCGGGCGCATGGCCTCGGCCAAGGCCTCCAGATAGTCTTCGTCTGTTTTGTAATATTCATTAGGCTGGAACAGGGCGATAACCCCTGGTGAGGCCGCGTTCATAAACCCTTCGGTAGGCGGATTATCGGTCATAGCTGCGGAGAAATGGTCGAGATCATCGCGTAGGGGTTGCATATCCTTAACTGTGATCTCCCCAACGCATTTAGGGCGACGGTAGGACGGCGTCCCTCCGCCCTTGGCTTGACGTTCCAGAAAACCCGGAAACGCCTCCAAATCCTTGGGCGGATTACGCGGACTATCGCCGTCAAAACCGGTAATTCGATCTTTGATATAGGTGGCGTAGGAAATCTTGCTCATCTCGCCATCGCTGACCACGTCAACACCAACCTGAACTTGCCTGGCGACCACGTCTTTGACTGCACCGGCGATCGTTTCGCGGAACGCGGCCTGATCTTGCGCCTCACCGCGCTCATGGGCAAAAACGCCGTCGCTGACGGCCTGTGATCGCGGCAAGCTTCCCACATGGGTGGTCAGTATACGGTCCGTACTCAGTTTCATGGAAAATCGATCCCTTATTCAAAGCGTAGAAAGAAAATCTGCGAGAAGGCCTGTGACACGGTCCGGCCTTTCAAGGGTAGACAGATGCCCGCAGTCGGACAGAACGTGAAGGCTTGAACCACCGATGGCCTGGTGCATGATCTCATGCAGATCCGGTGGGCAAACCTCATCTTCATCTCCGGCAATGATCAGGGTGGGGCAGGTGATCGTTGTTAGAGTTTGCGCGCTGTCAGCACGGCTCATCAGCGCTTCGGACTGACGATAGAAAACATCCGGACCAAGACGATTAGCCATAGCGTAAATGTCTTCCAGCAAAACCGTATCATCTCGCGTTTGCGCGCCGAGATAGTTTGGCTTTAACTCCTCCATCACCACAGTGCGCAACTGTCCATCGCGCACGCGGGCCATCTGGTCCTGGCGGACGTTCTGGCGGGCGGGCGAATCGGCAAAGGGGGTGGTGTTCATCAGCACAAGACCGGCAACCCGGTCAGGGGCGTGCCGCCAAACCTCAAAAGCAACAATCCCGCCCATGGAAAGACCTGCGAGGCAAAACCGTGCCGGCGCCGATGCCAGGAGGCGGGTTGCCATGCCCGCCACCGTATTATCATTGGTAAGATCGGCGTGGCTCACCGCGTGCCTCGGCCCCAGACTGCCGACCTGCGCACGGAACAGCGCGGCGTCGCACATCAGTCCCGGTGCAAAGATAAGCGGTGATCCATTCATAGTGACGACCGTAATGTACTTCGAAGTCAAAATCACGCACTAAACGCGCCGCAGCCCCCAGCCGCTTTTGGCGACGCGCCCACCCTCAACAACAGGAACCTAAACGATGACCGACAAGCGTCTCCAAGCCATTGAAACGATCGCCCCTTTTCGCGCAGCGACCCGGTGGTTTGACGGCCCGGCTGTGCAGACCGCCCTGACTGGGCTGATGGAGCCCGGTATTGCGGTGCACCTTGCCAACCCGTTTGAAACACTGGCGGGCCCGGCTGCTTTTTTTGAAACCGCCCTCGCCCCCCTCGCTAACGCGCTGACGGGTATGGAGCGGCGCGAGACGATTGTCATGGCTGGCGCCGATGCCCATGGCGATTGGTGGGTTGGCTGTTGCGGTTATTATTGCGGCACCTTCGAAAATAGCTTTCTGGATATTCCGCCCACGGGACATATGGCGACCATGCGGTTTCACGAATTTTACAAAGTTGCCGACGGGCACATCTCTGAGTTTCAAGGCATGTGGGATATTCCGGAACTGATGCACCAGGCAGGGGTCTGGCCCATGGCCCCGCAGCTGGGTCATCCATGGTATGCGCCCGGCCCCGCGACGCAGGATGGTCTGGCCTATGAGGGGCGCAAAGACAGCGACGCCAAAGCCAGCTTTACGCTGGTGGATGATATGCTCACCGGACTTGGTAAATTTGCCGCTGGCGGTGTTGAGGCCATGGCGCTCGACAAATACTGGCATCCGCATCTTTCCTGGTACGGACCGTTTGGCATTGGCACCTGTCGGCGCATTGACGGTTTTCGCAACTGGCACCAGATCCCATTTCTGAACGCGCTTCCTGATCGCACCGGTGGCAATCATCCGGGTGGCTATTTTGCTGACGGCAATTATGTGGCGGTCACCGGCTGGCCCAATATGCAAGCGACAGTGACAGGTGACGGCTGGTTAGGGATTACGCCGGCCGGTCAGAAAATCACCATGCGCAGTCTTGATTTCTGGCGGTGCGAAAATGGTCAGATTTGTGAGAATTGGGTGCTTGTGGATATTTTGGGCGTTTATGCGCAATTGGGTGTCGATGTCTTTGCCCGCATGCGGGAGATGACGAAGGCGCGGCGGTCCTAGCGGCCCCGTCTAACCTACCTCTGCCACCGCTTTAGCGTCTAACCGAAAAATCGGTTTCGTCTGTCGAAAACATGTTTTTTGAGAACCGGCGCGCTGCGTACATGGGTACGTGAGCGTCGGAAGCGCAGAAAAACGCGTTTGCAGACGACGAAAATACACTTTTCGGGTGGGCTCCTAGTCTCCGGCGGTGAACCGGGCAGATGTCCCGGCGCGAAGCAAGCCGGAGAACACGCGTTTTTCGTAGGAGACTTCGGGGTCCTCAATCATGCTCATCAGCATGGCGACCGCGGCCTCCGTCATCCGCCGCACCGGTTGGCGGATGGTGGTAAGATCATAGCTGCGCCAGCGGGCGGGACCCACCCCGTCAAAACCCACAACCGAGATATCCTCCGGCGCTGTTAGCCCATAATCAGCCCGCAGCGCATCAAGGGCCCCAATGGCCATCACATCATTAGCACACACAATTGCATCAACCGGCGCGCCTTCATTGCCGTGTGCACGCGCGCCCATCATGTCACTGACGAGGCCATAGCCGCTTTCGTAGGAATAATTGCCCTCAAAAATCGGCACCTCATCAATGCCCAACTCCTCAAGCCGTTCCAACGCCGCGGTTTTCCGCTCAATACCCACAACCGACTCCCGCGGACCCGTGAAAAGCGCAAAGCGTCGATGGCCAGCATGGAATAATCCGTCAACCAATTGACGGGCACCATCCTCCTGATCACAGCTGACGGAGCTCACCGATGTGCCATTGAGTTGCCGGTTGTAAAAGACAAGCGGCACATGGCGTTTTTCAAATTCTGCCACATGGTTGGGGGAAAGTTCCGCCGCCGCAATGACACCGTCAACGCGGTATGGCCATATTTGCTGGAGTGTCGCGTTAGCATCAGCTTCACTCTCCAGCGAAAATAGTAATACCCGCACATCATAAGCCGTTAAGTGCCGGGTCAATTCTGCCAGCACCTCCGGGTAATAGAGATTAGTTAGGTTGGAAATTAAAACCGCCACAAGGTTTGACCGGCGGGTGATCAGGCTGCGCGCGATGGCGTTAGGCTCATAGCCAAGCTCCGCCGCCGCCGCCATAACACGCGCGCGCATCTTGGCGGAGACACTGGCACCCGGCTTAAAACAGCGCGAGACAGCAGATTGAGAAACACCGGCAAGACGTGCCACATCATAGGAGGTGACCGCTTGCCGGTTTGCCTTCAGGTCAATAATTTTAGGCTGCGTTTTTTCCGCCATACCGTCTCAACCGAATATCCGCCTGCTCCTTGTGACCGGCGAACCCTTCCAGGGCGCAAAGCCGTGAGCAATATTCACCCACCTGAACAGAGGCCGCCTCGCTCACCCGTTGATAGGTACACGTCTTGATGAATTTGCCAACCCACAGGCCACCGGTATAGCGCGCCGCCTTGTTGGTGGGGAGCGTATGGTTCGTACCGATCACTTTATCGCCATAGGAGACATTGGTCTCGGCACCAAGGAAAAGCGCGCCATAATTGGTCATGTTTTCAAGGAAGTAGTTGGGATCGCGGGTCATCACCTGCACATGTTCCGAGGCAATATCGTCAGCCTTCTCAACCATTTCCTCGTAGCTATCGCAAACGATCACCTGGCCGTAATCGCGCCAGGCGGCACCCGCCACCTCAGCGGTGGGCAGGATCGTCAGTTGACGGTCGATCTCCGCCATGGTTTCCCGGGCGAGCTTTTCCGAATTGGTAAGCAGGACTGCTGGCGAGTTCGTGCCATGTTCTGCCTGGCCCAATAGGTCAGCGGCGCATAGCTCTCCGTCAACCGCTTCATCGGCAATAACCAGTGTTTCTGTTGGACCTGCAAAAAGATCGATCCCCACCCGGCCAAACAATTGGCGTTTTGCCTCAGCCACAAAGGCGTTGCCCGGGCCAACAATCATATCGACAGGTGCAATTGTTTGTGTACCGATAGCCATGGCACCAACCGCCTGGACACCGCCCATCACATAAATCTCATCGGCGCCGGCCATATCCATGGCAACAATAATGGCGGGCGCGGGCGCGCCATTGAAGGGCGGTGCAGCCGCAATCACGCGCGGCACACCGGCAACCTTCGCGGTCACCACACTCATGTGGGCACTGGCCACCAAGGGGTATTTCCCGCCCGGCACATAGCAGCCAACCGAGTTCATAGGGATATTTTTGTGGCCAAGTATAACACCCGGCAAAGTCTCCACTTCCACATCCTGTAGGGCATTGCGCTGGTGCTGGGCAAAATTGCGCACCTGTTCTTGCGCAAAGCGGATATCGTCAATCGCCTGGGCGTCGAGCTTATCGTAACACGCCTTGATCTCGTCCTTGGACAAGCGGAAAGAGGACGGCGACCATTTGTCGAATTTTTCGGACAACGCCCTGACGGTTTCATCGCCTTTTTGCTCGATGTCTTTCAGGATGTTTTCCACAGTGGCGCGCACCTTGGCATCATCGGTGGCGGCTTTGGTTTCGGAAATACCGTCTTTCAAATAGCGGATCACGAGTACTCTCCCTGGTGGATTTAGGTTTTTGGCGGTATGCCTCGCGCCTTCTCAGCGGGACGCATCGCCAACGTATATCTTGCAATCCTTGATCAGTCCCATAGATTGCATTCGAATGCAATCTCTCTTCATTGCGACGTTCTCACAAGGCTTAGCTATGCAGAATCCATTTTCGCTCACCGGCAAAACTGCCCTTGTCACCGGAGCCGGGCGCGGCCTTGGCCGGGCGATTGCTGTGGCGCTGCACGGGGCCGGCGCCGAGGTGATTGCCGTTGCGCGGACGCAAGCTGACCTTGATCAGCTTGCCGGGGTGCTTGGCGCGCGGCTTACCCCGCTGGTGGGTGATGTGACCAAGGATGCCTTTATTGACGCTGTCGCCGGCCAAGCCCAGCTTGATATTCTTGTGAATAATGCGGGCGCCAACCGCCCGGAGCCGTTTCAGGACGTTTCCCGGGAAAATCTCGACTTTATTCTCGATCTGAATGTGCGCTCGATGTTTCTAACCGCCCAGGCCGCCGCCGCCGTCATGACAAAAGGGGATGGCGGCGCCATCATCCATATGTCATCGCAAATGGGTCATGTGGGCTCGCCCAACCGGTCCGTCTACTGCATGACAAAGCACGCGATTGAGGGACTGACCAAAGCCATGGCCGTGGAATTGGCGCCGAAGAATATCCGCGTTAACAGCGTCGCGCCCACTTTTGTGGAGACGCCCATGACAAAACCAATGCTGGAAAACCCAGATTTTAAGGCGTTTGTGGAGCAGATGATCCCTATGCAGAGGATTGGGCAACCAGCAGATGTGGCAAATGCGGTGCTTTATTTGGCAAGCCCTGCCGCAAATATGGTGACCGGCCATAGCCTGTTAATCGATGGTGGCTGGACCGCACAATAAGGTTAGCGTGATTGCCAAACGGGTCGTAAATTCAGCAATCAAAGGCCTGGACTGGAATACCCGCCAGTAAAAAGTGGCCGCTGACGCGGAAGACCCGAGGTAAAATCTGGGCCAATGGCCCATTTTGATCACCCTCCAGTCAATAGTGACATAAACTCAGTACCCCAATAAAAAAAGGGGCCCACAAGGGGCCCCATTAGGCATTCTATACGCAACTCTTCTAGTGGCGTTAGAAATCGGCGCCGAAGCGAACACCAAAGTTACGCGGGTAAAGGAAACCGGTTTGTACAATGTCACTACCGTTATTGTTCCCACGGGCAAGGACCGCTTCATTTTCAAGGTTCTCAACAAACGCTTCAAAGCGATAGTTCTCGCTTGGCGCTGTCCAGATCAACCGAAGGTCGGTCTTGGTGAAGCTACCTTGTTGTTGTTGGGGGTCGATGGAGAGCAGGTTCGACGTGTTGTACCCATCGGAATAATAGAACTGGGCATAAGGCGTCAGCGTACCTTTGTCGCCAAGGTCAATATCATAAGACCCATAAAGTGAGGCGGTGAAGGACGGTGACCATGGTGTGGTTTGTCCGCCCACATCAATGGAGGGAGCAACCTGGCCACCGAAGAGCTGATATGGATTACCCTGGAAGAAGGGACCCACAAACTCCGCATCAAGATAGGACGCATTCAGACCAATACGAAGTTCATCCGTAGGTGCCCAAACGCTTTCAAGTTCCACACCGAAGGCCCGGAAACGACCACCATTATCACTCTGGGTAATGACGATCGTGTTGCCATCAACGATTTGTTCGACCTGAACCTGCCGCAGCAGGTTCCGATATTGGGTGAAGTGGGCGGCGAGGTTGAATTGCAGCGACCCATCAAAAATGATCGACTTGATACCGCCTTCAAATACCCGCGAATTCAGTGGTTCAGTAATAGTCCCGCGGTTATTGAGCGAGCCGGATAGGAAACCTGTGGACGAGGTAAAGTAGAGCAGCGCCGCATCGCCCAAATCATACTCAAGCCCCGCACGCCATGTCAGATCGCTTTGCGCATCGGGGTCAGAGCGGATTGCATCATCGGCATCGCTATTGATGGTGAAGATACCAAACACATCATCAAGAGCCGTGGGAAACGGCGCCAGAAACGGACCGCCGGGCGGTGCCACCACGGGGGCCTCGCTCAAACCATCACCATCAGTATCGCCGGTAAAGTTGGAGCCGCCGCCCACGAGTTCCTTATCTTCCGTATCCCAACGAAGACCGCCAATGACGCGGAACCGGTCAGACACAGAAATCGTCGCCTGGCCGTACACACCGAAATAAGTGGTGTCGATCGGCATATTGTCGGCAAAAAAGCCGCCAATCACCGGGTCATTGCTGACAAGCGGCGTCGCGGTCAGGAGCGGAAGAAGCAACTGGTTGCCGTCACCATCAAGTACTGGATTGCCCGCATTATCAAGGACGGGCACGGCACCACCGCGGCCAACGGCCTGACGCTGGTTATAAATATAGAAGTTAAAGTTGGTTTCATCAGCCGAGAAATACGCCCCGGTTGTCAATTCAATGGGCCCGTCAAACTGGGTGTTGAATTGAATTTCTTGAGTGAAGTAGCTCGCCTCTTCGTTAAAGCCACCAGCCTGGAAAGGGGTCGGTGAGAAATCGAAGTCAAAGCCGAGATTATTGTCAAAATCCGTATAGGACGTGACGGACTTGAACAAAATAGCGCCAAGGTCAGCGTTGAGCTCAAGCGAAACAACCTGCTCGCGGTTTTCCTGATCAGGCACAAAATCCTGATTAACCTGGTACGGACCAAGATCATTGGCGTTGGGCTGACCGCTGGTGCCAACATTCGGATTGGCGCAATCTTCCTGCGAACCAAGCGGATCGGTGTGGCCGGACTGTGTCACATTACGGCAAAGGAAGGTGTAGCCGAACAGACCGGCTGGCCGGCCGCTTTTTTCCGTGTGCGAGAGACGCAAGGTGGCGTCAAAATTATCCGTGGGCGCCCAAAGCGCGGTCACACGAACGCCTTTATCGTCAAGCGCGCCAAGGTCCGGGCCCCCGAAGTTTTCAATATACCCATCGGAGTTGTCGAAGAAGCCAGCAACACGGATACCAAGTGTGTCGGTGATGGGCAGGTTCGCATAGGCATCGAACCGCGCGGTATTAAAGCGCTCATAGCTGGCGTTAAAACCGGAGGCGTAGTCTTCAAGATCGACGGTATTGTTAAAAATGTTCAGGGCACCGGCGAATGTATTCCGACCATAGAGCGTGCCTTGCGGGCCTTTGAGGAATTCGAGCCGCGACACATCAAAAAGGCGTTGCGATTGCTGCGAGGCGCGCAGTTTGTAAACGCCATCAACATAGGTCCCGACGATGGACGCGTTATCGGCGAAGGTGTTGGTTGAGTTGGCCCCCCGCACGTTAAATTTTGCATCATTACCCACAAAGGCAAAATTAACACCGGAGACCAGTAATTCCAGACGGGACACATCGGTGATACCGCCAGCGGCAAGCCCGTCTTCGTCGAACGCCTGGACCGAAAGACCAACATCCTGGACGTTTTCTTCTTTTTTCTCTGCCGTCACGACAATGGTATCGATCTGCGCGGTCGCCGCGGCACCGTAAGCAAGGCAAAGGGCTGATGCGCCAACGCCCCCTAATAGTTTCAATGCAAGCTTTTTCTGATGAAATTTCATGGGCTCACTCCTCAAGATAAATGTGGGGGATGGAATTCAATCGTTAACAGACCTGTTACGGTGCCGCGAGCGCCCTCACAAGGGTGATTTGACTTCGCATGCATTTTATTTCCCATGTGGTGCAAAAGCGACTCAGGCAGATGATGGCAGACCGGTGGGAAACAACGAAATCGCCGCGAAATCGGCGGTTAGAACGCGGTTGGGACAGTGTGGCCACCTGCCCAAATGGTACCTGCCAGTGAATTGCAGGGCATTTTGAACGGACGCGAAACGGCAATCGGCACCGTCTGGGGAAAATCTCAATTGCATTCGCAGTACAAACATGCACACGGTAGCGCTTGGAAAAGGGTGAAAATTTGTGAGTGAGCGTGACTTGACGGACCTTCGACGCCGCGGCCTCGCCTATGTGGCAGCACAGCAACAGGGCGGGCTGAAGGCCGTGGAGACAGCCCTGAAGGAAAACGCACTATCCACGTGCCGGTGGCATTTCTCGCATCCCATCAACGAACACGCCGACACACAGGCCGCCCTCGACGCTTTCTGGCGGCCTTTATTCGGCGCCTTTCCGGATCTAACGCGGCGCGACGATATTTTTGTCACCGGGCACTTTGACGATCGCGATTGGCTTGCCTGCACCGGCCATTTTGTGGGGACATTCCACGCCCCATGGCTGAATATACCGCCAACCGACCAACTCACTTTTATCCGCTTTGCGGAATTGAACGCCTATGATGGCGACCGGATAGAGCGCAGCTATATGCTGCTGGACCTGATCGGGCTCGCGCGCCAAGCGGGTATCGATCTTATCGCCAAAAGCAGGGGTGCGGAGATCATTGCGCCGGGCCCCGCAGCGCAAGATGGCTTGCGCCTGACGGACAGTGACCCCGGTGAAACCGAAAAATCACTCACCCTCGTGAATGCGATGATTGAGGGTCTGATGTCCTATGACCGCACCAGCTTGAAAAGCATGCACCAGACAGATTTCTGGACCCCCGATATGCTGTGGTACGGGCCGAGCGGGATTGGCGCGACCCGCGGGCTTGGCGGTTTTGAACGCTATCATCAGCAACCATTTCTGAATTTTGTGCCAGACCGGGTTGGCGGCGATCATGTAACCCGCTTTGCCGATGGACCCTATGTTGCATCCGCCGGCTGGCCCAGCATTCGCGCCACCACCAGCGGCGAGCCCTGGATCGATATGCCCGTGCCATCCGGTTTGCCGGTGACCATGCGCGTTGTTGATTTTTGGCGACGCTCGGGCAATCGTTTTGCGGAAAACTGGGTATTTGTGGATATCCCCGATCTATTTCTTCAATGCGGAATCGATATTTTCGAGGCACTTACCCCAACACAATAAAACAGGCGCTACGCGCCGGATGGGAACAATAATGGCGGGATTTGGACCACTAAACTGGGCTATCGTCTTTGCCTATCTGTTCGGCAATCTTGGCCTTGGCTATGCATTAAGCAAACGTGTTCAGTCTGCTGAGGATTTTCAGCTCGGCACCCGCATGACCCCCTGGTGGGCCATAGGCATTTCCGTCATTGCAACATATGTCAGCGCGCTGTCGTTCCTCGGTGGGCCAGCGTGGGCCTATGGGTCAGGCATGGCGGCGCTCGCCATTCACGTGAACTATCCGCTGGTCATTTTTGTTGTTGTGGTGGTGTTCCTACCGTTTTTTTACAACAGCGGTGTCGCCTCGATCTACGACTATTTGGAGCGACGTTTTGGCGTTGCGTCTCGCACAGTTATGTCGGGCCTGTTCCTCATTACCCAGACAATTACATCAGCATCCATTCTGACTGCCACGGCCATTGTTGTTACCTTTGTCACGGGAATGGATGTGCGCCTTGCAATCGTTCTTATGACAGTCATCGTGCTGGGCTACACAATGCTTGGGGGGATGAATGCCGTTATCTGGACCGACGTTTTACAGGGTGTCATTCTATTTATCGGTGCGGGGATTATTCTTTACAATGCGATGACGGCAGCCGCCCCCCTTGATGAGGCGTTTGCCCGGCTTGCCGCTGACGGTAAGCTTAACCCAATCAATGCTGATCTCGATTTTTCGGTGGCACCCACCATCTGGGCTGGCGTATTCGCCATGACGCTGTTTCACATTACGGTTTATGGTGCCAACCAGATGATGGTCCAGCGCGCGCTCGCCGCGAAAAATATTGGTGACGCCAAAAAATCCTACCTCATTATGGGCTATGCGGCGTTCTTCATTTATTTCCTCTTCTTCTTTATCGGTGCGCTCCTCTATGTGCATTTTGACGGCCGACCCTTTGAGCAAACCAATGCGATCATTCTGACATTTGCGCGAAGTCTCGCAATCCCGGGGTTGCTTGGCATTATTGCTGCGGCGGTTTTATCGGCCTCGATGTCGAGCCTCTCGTCGGCGTTCAATTCGCTATCAACGGTGTCAATCACTGATTTCTACCAGCGGTTTTTCAATAATGAGGGATCAGACGCCCACAATCTCCTGCTCTCGCGGTTATTGACCGTCGTGTGGGGGATAATTGCGATCCCCATTGCATTTGCGTTTATCGAAAGCGGCGGATCCATCCTCGAGCAATTGACGCGCGTGGCGTCTTATTTCGTCGGCGCAAAACTTGCCATGTATTTTATGGGCTTTTTCTCCAAGCACGCGACAGAGCGCGGTCTCTTGTGCGGTGTTGCCGCTGGCTTTATCGCGCTGATTGTGGTGGTGAATGGTATACCGCCCCTAAACATCTCCTCACTGACAATTGCGTGGCCGTGGTATGTGGTGATTGGCGGCGGCGTCAACATTATCGTGGGCTGGGTAATGAGTATCGTGCTCGATGGCCGTCAAAGCGAATGGCACGAACAATCAGTCGCCGGGCAATTGGCCCGCTTCCGCGCCGAAGGTCGGCCAATGAAAGCCGGTGGCTGGTATATGGCCCCCGGTAAAATTGATGCGGTCTGTTGGGGTTTGCCAGTATTTTTTGTGGCAACCATCATCTTCCTGATGATGTTTGCAGGCCTTGCGTAATAAATATTGGCGAAGTGGTCGGGGCGGCAAGATTCGAACTTGCGACCCTCTGGTCCCAAACCAGATGCGCTACCAGGCTGCGCTACGCCCCGACTGAGACACGGGTGATGGTGGTTTTGCGCCAGAAATGCAAGCGAAAATTCCCGGCAAAGGCCGCGAAAGCGGCCCGATATCGTTAACACCCGGTATGATCATAGATGGGGTGTTGGTCGTGCGCTTTAACCCGTGCCGATCAGCGTCTCACTCACCGACCATAGCCGGTCTGCCCCGGCCACATCGATAGCCCAGGGCGCGACCTGGCCATAGGGCGGACTGTCCGGACCGGCTTCCTCGGCGATATTGCAATCCTCGCAATAGACACCGCCCATCCCATCAAGCGCCGGGCTCACAGCGCACCAGAGCGATGTAGCAGCGCCTTGCGCTGGCGTTTTGAAAAATGGCTTTGCCGCCTCGGCGATCTCCCCGTCCGTGTCAATCCAGCCCAGCACAATCATTTCTTCTTTGGGCAGGTGCCGCTGTAGCGGGGTCAGAATACCGCCCGGATGCACAGCAAAAGCGCGTACACCGTCATTTTTCAGACGCTGATCAAGCCCCACCGCATGCAGCGCATTGGCCGACTTTGATTGAGCATAGGCCAACCATTTATCATAAGCCTGACGCTCAAATTGAATGTCATCCCACTGCACATCGGCACGCCGATGGGCAACGGAACTCAAGCAAACAACGCGGGCGCCTTGCGCCGCCTGCAATTGCGGCGTTAGCGCTTGCGCCAGGGCGAAATGGCCCAGATGGTTGGTGGCAAATTGCGCCTCCCATCCCGGGCCCATACGGGTTTCCGGGCAAGCCATGATCCCGGCATTATTGATCAGGATGTGGAGCGTCTTATGCTGGTCGGCAAATGCGCTGGCGAACGCGCGCACTGAGGCAAGATCGCCCAAATTCAGTGTTGCTGTGACCACTGATCCTTCCACGGAGGATAAAGCCAACTGCGCCTTATCGGGGGAGCGTACCGGCACGATCACATGGGCCCCGGCCCGCGCGAGCGCACGCGTTGTCTCCAGACCGATCCCCGAATAGCCACCCGTTACAATAGCGATCTTACCGGCGAGACTGATCTCACCCATCACCATCGCCGGTTCCGGCTTAGGCGGCAAATCTGTGCGCAGCGGCGCTTGTTTTGGTGACGTCATCACACAAACCTCCTTGACAGGCCGTCAGTTGCCCTTAGCCCCAGCTTTCGCCCGTGGAGGAATAAGCAACGCCGCCATCCACAGCGACGGTCTCCCCAACAACATAATTTCCTGCGCGCGAGGCGAGATAAACCGCCGTACCGGCCATATCGCTATCCTCCCCGATGCGGCCAGCGGGGACCATCTTGCCCACCGTGTCACCGGCGTCCCGCGCGGCCCGGTTCATATCAGAGGCAAATGCACCAGGCGCGATGGCACTGACGGCAATCTGATCCTTGATCAACCGCGCGGCCATGCGCCGGGTCAGATGGATCATTGCGGCTTTTGACGCCTGGTAGGAATACGTCTCCCACGGATTGATCCGTACCCCATCAATAGAGGCGATATTGATTACCTTTGAGGGCGCGTCAGCCGATGCGCGTTTTTTCAACTGGCCATGCAGAGCTTTCGTAAGGAAAAAGGGCGATTTCACATTCAGGTCCATAACCTTGTCCCAACCACTTTCCGGAAAGGTTGCAAAGTCCTCGCCCCAGGCCGCCCCGGCATTATTGACGAGAATATCAAGTCCATTTTCGTTGGCGCCAAACTCCTCAACGAATTTGTCGATCCCTTCCAGCGTTGAGAGATCATGGGGTAAGGAGACGCAGGTGCCGCCCAGCGCGCTGAGTTCTTCGGCCGCCTGGTCACAAGCGGGCGCTTTGCGTGCCGTGATATAAACCTTTGCCCCCTGCTCCAGAAAGCCTTGCGCGATCATCTTACCAATCCCGCGCGAGCCCCCGGTCACCACCGCCACCCGGTCTTTTAGAGAAAAAAGGTCTTTCATGATCATGGGGGCGCTCCTCGCAACTTAGAATTCTGACTAGGTCTACCCCACCAAGGCGCACGGGACGAGCGCCGGGTACAGTTCGCACCAGCCCTTAGGGCGCACGGTCGAGGGGATGATAGCGCTGGGTAGCAGCGGCAAGAACAGCGTCTGGATCAAGGAGCGCCCGGCGGAAGGCTTGGCGGGCAAAGAGCGGCGCCTGGTCAGCAAAATGCGCAGACGCCGGGTCGCTGCTGTTTGCCCCATAATTATGGATAATGTCGGCGGAGATATTGCCAGCGGCATCCCATTCCACCAGCGCCATCCAGCCATCACCGGCGGTGGCATGCAGCGCACCGTCAGCCCGCAGCGCCGCCGGATAGATTGCGCGCAAAATATCTGGCCCACCCGCGACCGGCCAAGACGCATCGCCGCGCACAAGCCGGTTGACAGTTCCCCAAGGCAGATCGAGCCGTCCGTGGGCCGATTGCAAGATTTTTACTGCATCGGCAAACGCGTTTCCCCGGTCGGGCGGTGTAATTTTAGTAAATGGCGCCGTTACCTCTGGTAGGATCGTCAGTACACCGAGCGCAGCATGCATGTTCTCAACGCCTGTGTCAAAATTCCATTCGGCAAGATGCGCGGCAGCGGCGCTCAATAGGGGGTCATCGGACCAGTCCCGCGCCAGCACCTCGGCAATAATTTCCCGCGCGAGCGACCCTTCGGCATAGCTGGTATCAAACTTCATCGCTAAGAGGCGCTCTCGCGAAATGGGCTTTTTGTCTGTACCTGGATCACTCAATTCGCTGATCCGCAGCGACCGGTTGGTGCTGTTGGTTTGCAAGCCCATCGTCGCAGGAAAGGCCGTAGCGCTCAGATTATCATCACCGTCCGTTGCCATAGTGGGGGCGTTGTTGGCGTTCCAAACAAAGCCGCTTTGCGGATTGACCAAAATTGGCACCTCATCATAAGGGCGATAACCCTGCCAAATCAGATCACGCCGATCGCCCGGCAAAATCTTTGACCAGCCCCAACCCTCAATGCGGTTTGGATACTGACCATTATACAAAAATAGGATATTCCCGAACTTATCCGCATAGATATAATTAATTGATGGCAAGGCATTCATGGCCATGGCGTTGATAAAATCGCCAATGTCCGCTGCTTGATTGAGGCGATAATATTGCTCCATCTGGCGGATTTCATCCATGCCAGCATAGCGGATAGCATAGGTGCCGTGGTCGGCCTCAACCACCGGCCCATGGTCACTGCGCAAGATACGCCGCCGCACGGGCAAGGCAAACGGCCCGAACAGTTTCACCCGTAAGGTGATCTCCCGCTCTTCAAACGGTACCCAGGCCCCGTCAAGACGATAAGCGTCGGAACCGCCCGGCCCCGAGCCGGAACCGCGCACCAGACGATAAACATCAACAAGGTCGGGTTTATTTACTGTATTTGCCCAACCATGGTTGGGCGTAAAACCATGCAGAATAAAGGGCGCACCTGGAAAAGTACCGCCAAGAATATTGAGGCCATCGGCGGTCATCAGATGGGCCTCATACCAGGCTACAGGCCCGGCAAGCGGTTGATGGGAATTGATAACCAGACGGGTAACACCGTCGCCGCTACGCTCCGGCGATATGGCAAACGCGTTGGAGCCGCGCTCGCCCATGGTGCGCGGACCCGGCACCCAAACCTGCTGCCCGCCGCCCGGATCAAGGGCAATGGCCGGGGCCTCCCCCGCACCAAACAGCGTCATCAGTGTTTCATCAAGGCCATAGAAAAAAGGTGTCTTGAAAACAAACCCAGCAATCACGTCTTTCGCCGTCACCGGCATCAAGCCTGGCCACGCCGTTTCTGGATGGTGGACCGCATACAGATTGATACCATCGGCATAGGCTTGCGCTATCGCTTTGATGTCATCGGAGACGCCATTTTCATACTGGGTGTCAACCGTCTGCCAGACACCAAGAAGATTGACGATATAATCCGTGGGCGCTGCATCGGCACCGCGATAGCGGGCCAACACCCCGCGTGTGGCGGCCGTTGCTTCCTGAATGGTGGCAAAATCGTCTTCTGCATGGGCATAGGCAAGGCCAAAAACCGCATCCGCAGTGGTTTCACCGGCAAGATGGGGCACGCCCCATTCATCACGCAGGATCAAGGTTTCATAGGACTGTGCGCGGGCAATCACCGCGTCGCGATCAAGGTCGGAACGGCGCGGCGACCACGTCAATAGGCCAAGCAAGATCACCGCGATAACAAGAAGGCAACCGCTAACCGTCAGTACCCGGCGCAGCATTAGCTGTTATCCGCTGGCTTACCCGAAAGTTTGGCTTTGAGGATTTTGCCCGCCTGACCAAAATCCATTGCGCCCTGGTGGCGCGCCTTTAGGGCGCCCATGCATTTGCCCATATCTTTCAGGCTTGTGGCTTCGATTTCGGCAACAACAGCGGTAACCGCCGCCTCCACTTCGCCAGCCTCCATCTGGCGGGGCATAAACTCGCGGATGATCTCGATTTCGCTGCGCTCCTGCTCCGCTAATTCGGGCCGCCCGCCAGCGTCAAAACTCGCGGAGCTTTCTTCGCGTTGGCGCACCATTTTGGTGAGGATCGCCAGGATTTCCTCTTCCGTTGCCCCGTCACACCGATCTTCCCCGCGTGCGGCAATATCGCGGTCCTTGATGGCCGCATTGATCAGTCGCAAGGTGGCAACCCGGGTTTTGTCATCCCGCGCTTTCATGGCGGTTTTCAGCGCCGCATCAATGCGCTCACGCAAAGGAAGGGTCTCGCTCATGGGGGTCACTTTCATTTGTCAGCAAATTTTCTGGGTTGGCGGTCGGTGGGTGCTGCGCAAGGCGCCTGATCTAGCGACGACCGGCCTGTTATCGTCTTGACCGCACGCACGCGTTTCCATATGCCTCGCACGGTTTGCGAACTTCTGGCCAAAAAATAGCCCGCTTTGGCTAGGGTCTCGATGGAGGCGAAGGACATATGCCCTTATGAAACGAAGTCAACCCACCTCAACCCTCGATACTGGTATCCTTGTGCTCGCCAATGGTGTGGTTTTGCGCGGGTACGGGCTTGGCGCCACGGGCACCGCCTTGGGCGAGGTTTGTTTTAATACTGCCATGACCGGTTATCAGGAGATTTTGACCGACCCCTCCTATGCGGAGCAGTTGGTGACGTTTACCTTCCCCCATATTGGCAATGTGGGTGTCAATAATGACGATATGGAGAATGCGGGGCCCCAATCCGTCTCCGCTGCCCGCGGGGTCATCTTCCGCGCCGCCGTCACGAGCCCGTCAAATTACCGATCGCAATTTGATTTGCCCGGCTGGCTTAACCGGCGCGGGATCATCGGGCTTAGCGGCGTTGATACGCGCGCCCTGACCAATCTTGTCCGGGAAGAAGGCATGCCCCACGGGGTTATTGCCCATGACCCCGCCGGCCGGTTTGATGTGGATGCCCTCATGGAACGGGCTCGCAACTGGAAAGGTCTCGAAGGCGCGGATCTGGCCAGTAACCTGACAACGCCCGCCCCCTTTGACCACCATATGGGCGCGTGGGACCTGAATGGGGGGTACCGGCAGATCGATCCAGCAACGCCGGGAATGCCCCATATTGTGGTGATCGATTATGGTGTAAAGGAAAACATCCTGCGCCAGCTTGCCCATTGCAACGCACGGGTAACGGTTCTACCCGCCACGTCATCGTACGAAACGATTATGGCTGCATCGCCCGATGGTATTGTCTTGTCGAATGGGCCCGGTGACCCAGCCGCCACAGGTGATTATGCCGTCCCGGTCATCCGCCTCCTGATCGATGCGGGCATACCCCTATTCGGGATTTGCCTTGGCCATCAATTGCTGGCCCTCGCGATCGGTGCCAAAACCGTAAAAATGGCGCAGGGCCACCATGGGGCAAACCATCCGGTAAAAAATCTTGAAACCGGCAAGGTTGAGATCGTTTCCATGAACCATGGTTTTGCCGTTGACCGTGAAAGCTTACCCCAGGGGGTGCAGGAAACTCATGTTTCGCTCTTTGATGGCACGAATTGCGGGATTGCCCTCACCGGCAAGCCTGTTTCCTCCGTTCAGCATCATCCGGAGGCTAGCCCCGGTCCGCAGGACAGTTTTTACGTCTTCACCCACTTCGTCAGTCAGCTGAAGACCGCAGCATGAGCAATCAAAAGCGGCCCCGTATCGCCATTATCGGTGCGGGGATCACGGGCATCACGGTGGCGCGGGCGCTGGCGGAGGCGGGCCATGAACCAACCATTTTTGAAAAAAGCCGGGGCCTTGGCGGGCGATTATCCACCCGCATAAGCCGCAGCGGTGTGCAGTTTGACCATGGCGGGCAATATCTGACCGCGCGCGGCGACGGGTTCGCCGCCTTTCTCAACCAGGCCGTTGAAAAAGGGAGCGGCGGGGTTTGGGCATCTGAGGGTTCATCAAACGGGTCCGAAAGAATTGTCGGTACACCGCGTATGAATGCGCTCCTTTCGCCATTTGCGCATGCTCTTGATACCCGGTTTCAACACACGATCTTGCCGCTCACCCGTAGCGGCCGCCAATGGGCACTCCGCGTTGAGGAGACCGGTGACACCCATCTGTTCGATTATGTTGTGATCACCACGCCGAGCGTGCAGGCCCGTGCCCTGATCGAAAATGCTGAGGGTGCCCTAGCCGCATCACTTGCAAGCGTGGACATGGTACCCTGCTGGGCGCTGATGGTGGCATTCGACACCCCCCTTGAGACAGCGCTGACCACTTACCGCGATGCCCACAAGGATATCGCGTGGATTGCTCGGGACAGCACCAAACCGGGGCGCAATAGTGCCATTGACCAATGGGTCATCCATGCAAGTCCGGCCTGGAGCATATCTCACCTGGAAGAAGACAAACAGACGGTTGCAAAGGCGTTCCTCTCTCTCAGTACCCCAATCTTTGGCTGTGCTATGCCGGTGCCAATATATAGCGCTGCCCATCGTTGGCGATATGCCATGGCCGCAACGCCATTGGGCGATGCCTTTATCAAGAGTGAGGATCAAACCCTGTTGGTGGGCGGGGATTGGTGTCTTGGTGCGCGGGCGGAGGATGGTTTTGGTAGCGCCATGGCCCTTGCCCGGCATTTGACCAACAGTTTGGCCGCGTAAACCAACACCCGACATTCCGCCTTACCGCGGACGGTGTTTCCAAGCGTCAACACTAAAAATTGCCAGCGCCGTCCAGATCAAACCGAAGCACACCGCGTGATAGATCGTAAAGGTCTCCCCAAAATAAAGCGCAAAGCCAAATTGCAAGGTGGGGCCAAGATATTGGGTCAAACCCACGGTCACCATGGTTAATCGCCGCGCCGATAGGGCAAACAACAAAAGTGGCATTACCGTCACCGGACCGGCGAGGAGCAATAAAACATCCGTCTGCCAATCAAGATGGGTAAAGACCATGGTGCCGCTAACCGCCAGGAAGGCAAGATATGCAAGCGCAAACGGACCCAGCAGAACCGTCTCCACAAAAAGCCCCGGCATGGCCCCCACCGGTACGGTTTTGCGGATATAGCCATAGCCGGTAAAAAGCGCAGCCAGCACCAGCGCCACCCACGGTAAGGTGCCAAGGCCCACGGTCAGCACGAGAACGCCAAGCGAGGCGATACCAACGGCAATCGTCTGTATGGGGCGCAGTTTTTCCTTAAGAACGAAAACGCCGGCCGCCACATACATGAGCGGATTGATAAAATAGCCAAGGCTTGATTCAAGGATGCGCGCTTCCATCACAGCCCACACATAGATCAGCCAGTTCAGGGAAATGAAAATCGCCGCAAGCGCCAAGGCACGCAGGGTACCGCTATGGCGAAACGCGGCCTTAACCTCCCCCATCTGCCCGCGCGCCCAGATGAGCGCCGCGCCAAACAGGATCGACCACACCACGCGGTGCGCCACGATTTCAAGCGGCGGCACATGAGAGATCGCCCGTAAATAGAGCGGCATCATGCCCCAAAGGAAATAGGCAATAAATGCAAAGACAAACCCCGCCCGTACCGATGCGGGTAAGCCCCCGGCTGCCTTTACATCAGGGAGCCGCGGATCGGTGAGCGCAGCTTTGATATCAGGGGCCTCGCCCGGCATAGGGCTCCGGTTGCCCCCATCCGCACTCATGCGGCCGCTTTCAGATAGCCTCTGTTCAACAGGACTTCGGCAATCTGGACAGCATTCAGGGCCGCACCCTTGCGCAGATTGTCGGACACACACCACAGGCTCAGCCCGTTCTCCACGGTGGGGTCAACGCGGATGCGGCTAACAAATGTGGCGAATTCACCGACGCATTCCACTGGCGTCACATAGCCCCCATCCTCGCGTTTATCTATTACAAGAAGGCCCGGCGCCTCGCGCAGAATGTCTTGCGCTTCCTCGTCAGAAATCGGCTTTTCAAATTCAATATTCACCGCCTCTGCATGGCCCACAAAAGTCGGTACCCGCACACACGTGGCAGCAAGTTTGATTTTAGGATCAAGAATTTTCTTGGTCTCCGCCATCATCTTCCACTCTTCTTTGGTATAGCCATCCTCCATGAAGAAATCGATATGGGGGATCACATTAAACGCGATTTGTTTCGTAAAATGCTCCGGTGCGGGCGCATCATTCACATAAATGTCTTTGGTCTGATCAAACAACTCATCCATGGCTGCTTTACCGGCGCCGGATGTTGACTGATAGGTAGAAACAACGACCCGTTTGATCTGCGCCGCGGCGTGCAAAGGGGCGAGGGCCACAACAAGCTGTGCCGTAGAGCAGTTGGGATTAGCGATGATGTTCTTTTTGGCAAAGCCAGCCGCCGCATCGGCATTCACCTCCGGCACGATCAGCGGCACATCAGGGTCCATCCGAAAATGCGAGGAGTTGTCGATGACCACGGCCCCAGCTTTGGCCGCCTTTGACGCATAGTCCTTGGCGATGGCACCGCCCGCTGCGAACAGCGCAATGTCAACTTTAGAAAAGTCAAAAGTCTCAAGATCAACGCATTTTAAGGTGCGATCGCCGAAAGAGACTTCCCGCCCCAGTGATGACCGCGAGGCAATGGCGTAGGCTGTGTCCACCGGGAAAGTTCGCTCGTCGAGGATCGACAACATCTCCTGACCCACATTTCCCGTGGCCCCCACAATGGCAATATTCACACTCATGTCCGGCTCCTGCGCTGGTGATGGCGTGTGAAACGCCGGGTGGGCGAAATTGTCAAGCGGGCGCGGTGGGTGGCCTCGACCATTACATCGCATAAGACGAACGATTATGGTTTTGGGTCAAAAGCAGAGTGTGTAGCGGCGATACCAGCTTGCGGGTTTCACCATTCTGGCAAACCCACAAGGAGGGGCAAGCCTCGACGAGCTCAGAGGTTTCGCGAATAAATGCCGGACCGACCCTTTGCTTTCCTGTAAATCGGATTGCTTAGTAATTCTGTATCTAATCAGCAATCGGACGATAGCCCTGGTTCAACCCTAATTCTCAGGATCAGCCCGCACTTCGATTGCCAGTAGGCCCTTGCCGCCCGATGCGTAGGAAACCTGGATGCGCTGGCCGGTGACGAGCTCACCCATGCCGCAGCGGCGCAGGGTTTCCATATGGATAAAAATATCCTCGGACCCCTCACCGCGGGTTAAAAAGCCAAAGCCTTTGGCCCGGTTGAACCATTTAACCTCGGCGCGGGTGAAATTGCCCGCGGGGGTTTGGTCGGTTGGACTGGCGTTGAGCGCGGGCAGGACGGCGGCGGTTGTCTCATCGATTTTCAGAACTTTGAGGGCCTGCATGCCCTTTGCACGGCGCACGACCTCACAATCAATCGTGGCGCCCTCGCGGGCTGTGGTCACACCATGCTCTTTCAGGCAGGACGAGTGCATTAGAATGTCCCCCTCCCCATCGCCGGCAATGATAAAGCCATAACCTTTGTTCGGATCAAACCATTTCAAAATGCCGGTGACCAGGAAGGTTTCCTCGTCTTCGCTGGCGCTGGTCTGGTCCAAGGACATATCGTTTTGCCCTCTGTCTACCGTCATATTGTCCCCGCTCGCTGCCACGTGGCCCGCTGCCATGTCGTTCGCGCAATGGTGCGTGATCCGACAAATTTCGGTCTAAGCCCCCTACCGGCCCCGACAAATGCGGTTCGTTCCAAAAAAGGCACGGACCCGAGCGACAAAGGTTAGGTTGCTTGCTGTTTCCCTACCCCAAGACTTGTGGGAAACACCCCCAAAACGCGCAAAGTGCGCGCCCTCCAATCGCGTTAACTAATACAGTAGCCCTGACACGTTTGTGCCGTCCAGCCTCCAAACCAACTGAAAAGCGCTGAAACCAGAAAAATTACGGTTTTAGGGCATTCTGCGTGGGGCGCTTGTGGACCATCGTGCCCTCCAAAAGGCCTTGAAGCAAAATGGCAAAGAAAAACGCCCCACGGCAGAGATGGGGCGTCAATAATCTTGCAAAGCAATGTCATCGCTGTGGCCTCGCGAGAGCGATGGCATCTACGTTGACTTTACGTGATGGAGATATTTTCCACGTCCGACAGGAATTTGGCGATGAGGATCAAAAATACATCAAAGTCGGACTCAATATTCTCAGCGGAAACACCGCCGGCAGCATTCCGGTCCATTTGCAAGGCAATATCACCATCCTGATCCACATAAGCGCGGCCAAACTTCACCTCGCTATTGAACTGGCTCAGAAATTCATAGCCCAGCAGCTTTACGCTGACCCCGTTGATGTAGGTGATATACGAGATATCGCCGTCGGCCCCGTCAATCGCCACAAGTACAACGTGATCACCAACCACAACGGCAACCATACGTTCGTCAAAATCGCGCACAGCATAGCCCTGTTCGGACAGGATGCTGGTGATCTGACGTTTGGTCACATTACCGGCCTCAGCCGGTACGGGCGCCAACGTAAATGCTGCGACCGCAAACATAATTGCGGCGAAAGTCCTGACCATTCCCATGGGGCTATCCCTTACTTTTGACGTCCGTAAAACATTACCAAAGTCTTAAGTTCACCAAAAATCAACAAAAAATGCAATTGCCGGACGCGGGGAGAACCGCCTTCGCCGCTTCGTGTGACCTATCTGCCCCGCCCGCACAGCGGCAAAAGGGCGTTGCCTGGGTTTTTCTTGAAGATCAGGAGATCAGTGGCAGTCCCTAGGGGAATCGAACCCCTCTTTCCAGGTTGAAAACCTGGCGTCCTAACCGATAGACGAAGGGACCGCGTCTGAACCGGTGATATATGCAGGGCGCTGCACTGATGCAAGCCAAAAAATGCCGCATGATCTGGACCAGGATCGTGCAATTCGGGGGATGCGACATTCAATTACCGCTCTCGCGTCGCTCTTGCACGGCGGGGAAAAGGTCGCGCCCACTCTCTGCCCCATGACAAGGGCACTAGCACGCCATATAGTGACGAGCTGTATCGCAGTGTTGCGGTCGTTCTTGTTCTGCGTGCGCTGAAACTGCTTCTTTTTGGGCCCCTCATGACCGCGACTTCTCTTTCCGACACCAATAGACCTCATTCGATTGTGTGGTTTAAGCGTGATCTGCGCGTGGCGGACCATGCTGCCCTGGCAGAAGCAGCCGCCTTGGGCCCAGTGATCCCACTTTTTGTTATTGAACCGGATTATTGGCAGCTCCCTGATGTGTCGGCGCGGCACTGGCGGTTTTTACGGGCCAGCCTTCAAGATTTGAACGAGGCCCTATCAGCGCGTGGTCAGCCCTTGGTCATCCGTACGGGATCGGTTGTGGATATCCTGGCAGACCTATCGCAACGCATACGGATCGATAGTCTTTGGTCCCATGAGGAGACGGGCAACAACTGGACCTTTCAACGCGACCGCACGGTCATGGCGTGGTGCCGGGCGCACGGGATATCGTGGCGTGAGATTGCCCAGCACGGGGTGATCCGCCGCCTGCCCACCCGCAATGGCTGGGCCCGCAAATGGGCCCATCAGATGCATGCACCGCTGGTGCCAAGTCCCGAAGGGCTGACACCCGCTATTGGTGATCTTGGCGGGGAGCCCATCCCCGACACGCCTTATGCTGGCGCGTTTGCCAATGCCCCCGCTTTCACCGATGAACAACCGGGGGGCAGAGCCGCCGGTGAACTCTTCCTGAAATCATTTTTGGAAAAGCGCGGGCGCCCATACCGCGCCGCCATGGCATCACCCGCCAAGGGCCGGGTGGCATGCTCGCGTTTGTCGCCCTATCTCAGCTATGGCTGTTTATCCGTACGCGAAGTGACCCACGCCAGCCAGGCCCGCGCCGCCCAGGCGCAAGCTAACAGCGAACGCATGTGGGCCGGTTCCATGAAGTCATTTGGCAGCCGCCTCCACTGGCATTGTCATTTCATTCAAAAACTAGAAGACGAGCCGCGTCTGGAGTTTCGAAATCTGCACCCGGCCTATGATGATTTGCGCCCGGATGAAAAAACCATGGGTGAGGGCGAAAAGGCGCGTCTTACCGCATGGCAGCGCGGGGAAACCGGTCTGCCCTTTGTTGATGCGTGCATGCGTATGCTAAACACCACCGGCTGGATGAACTTTCGCATGCGCGCCATGTTGATGGCGGTAGCAAGCTATCATCTTTGGCTCGACTGGCGTTTGCCCGGGGAGCATCTGGCCCGGCAATTTACTGACTACGAGCCCGGCATCCATTGGCCGCAAGTGCAAATGCAGTCGGGCACCACCGGTATCAACACAATCCGCATCTATAATCCGGTAAAGCAGGGCCATGATCAGGACCCGGATGGTACCTTTATTCGCCGCTGGCTGCCCGAGCTTGCCGAGGTGCCGGATATATTCATCCATGAACCGTGGAAATGGCCCGATGCGCGCGATGTTCTGGAAGACCGCTACCCCTCGCCAATTGTTGATTATTTGGGCGCCGCGCGCCAGGCGCGGGACCGGGTTTGGGCCTTGCGCAAATCCGCGCCGTTCGCCCGCAAAGCGCAACTCATCCAGAACCGCCATGGCAGCCGTAAGAGCGGTATTCCCTTTCGGGGTCGCGGTGCGAATGAACAAGATCAGGCCGTGGTGCAAGGCACACGCCGCCGGCCAAAGCCCGGTAATACCCAACTGGCCCTTGATCTGTAAGCCCTAAGCACCAGCGCATCCCGCAGTCCGTGTAGGAGCGGCCATGCAAACCGCCTTTGACCTTGAAACCGATCAGCCGGGCGCGGCCATCCCCAGCTTTGTGCCCACCCGTGAACACGCTCTGGCAAGCTTGCACGCCTTCATCCCAAAAGCGGGCAAAGCCTATGCGGGGCGACGTAATTTCGATCTTGGCCCCGGCAAGCATGCCCATGTTTCTTGCCTCTCCCCCTATCTGCGCTTGCGCTTAATCACCGAGGCGGAGGTTGTCGCCGCGGCGCTTGGTGCCCATAGCTTCAGCACGGCAGAAAAATTTGTACAGGAAGTATTCTGGCGAACTTATTTCAAGGGTTGGCTGGAACATCGCCCGGCGGTCTGGACAAGCTATCTGGAGGATGTGGCGAGGTTGCACGAGGACGCAGCGCGCGGTGGCCTCAAAAAAGCGGTAGAAGAAGCCACCACGGGGCATACCGGTATTGAGTGTTTTGATGCGTGGACCAATGAATTGATCGATACCGGGTACCTGCATAACCATGCGCGCATGTGGTATGCCTCCATCTGGATCTTCACCCTGAACCTACCCTGGCAACTGGGGGCTGACTTTTTCCTGACCCATCTCCTCGATGGGGACCCGGCGTCAAACACGCTATCGTGGCGATGGGTTGGCGGCTTGCACACCAAGGGTAAGCATTATCTCGCCCGCGCATCGAACATCAATAAATTCACCGAAGGCCGGTTTAATCCGGGTTATCAGCTCGCCAATAGTGAAACCCCCTCCCTCAACGAGGAGGAGGAATTTGACATTGCGCCGTTAGCGGCGCCGGTGCCAGTTCCGGCGGGGGCAACTTGCGGCTTGTTGTTGACCATGGAGGATTGCCATCCAGAAAGCTTAACTGGACTGCCCCCCCTGAAAGGCCTCGCGATGGCTGATGGGGTTGGCAACGATAGCGAGATCGGCCTTGACGAACAGGTGAAGGCGTTCCGGCGCGCAGCGCTGGACGACCTGTCGGGCCGCGCCGCGGCGCATTTTGAAAAACCCGTCCAGCGTCTGTCATTGGAGGCGGGCGCTGCACCGCTCGTCGACTGGGCATCGCAACAGGGGATCGATACAATCGTTACACCGTTTGTGCCGCAAGGCCCTGTCCACGATCAGCTTGAAGGAATGGCCCAAAGCCTGCGCGCGGCAGGCCTTACGCTCGCCCTGAATAAACGTGACTATGATCAACTAAGCTGGCCCCATGCGAAAAAGGGGTTTTTTGGGTTAAAAAAGAAGATACCCGATATTGTGCGCGATCTGGAACAACTTAACCTCTAAGTAGGTCTGCAATCGCAAAGCAATATTTCCGGGCAAGCGAAGTGTTGATTTGGGGTCAGTTTCCGCCGGGCTTCAAATATGTTGAGACAGGCCCGGGTCCACGCCCAGGGTCAGGGTCAGGGTCAGGGTCAGGGTCAGGGTCAGGGTGAGATAAACAACGAGCGTTCAAACTGACCGGGAAAATGCTAAGGTCATCCAATCGCTAAAACGTATTGCGCAAACAAAACCGTGCGTTGCTTTACCGCTCACGCAACCGTTCTTCTTCATACTGAATACCAAAGCCAATAATCATCCGCCATAGAGACTCGGCCAATTCCGCAGGCATGCCCCGTTTTTTGGCTCTGGCTGAAACCTTGGAAATTACATCCTTGTTGCGCCACGGTACCGAAGCCTCTTGGGGAGTCCGTTTGAAAAACCATGCCCGGTCCACATAGCCCCATCGCTCGGCGAGAAGATCGATCAGGGCCCGGTCAACCCGGTCGATCTGTGCACGGACATCATCCATGGTGGCACAATCGACCGGCGCCAGAACGGGCATATCGTCGTCTTTAGGCGGGATAGGGTCGGCCATGGTCAGTCCTTTTCCAAAGGGCCATCCAGGGCCGACTGGCCCTCAGGGCGTTCGCGGCGCAGATGGCTTTTTTGCGGTGGGCGACAACGTGGGCTGCGCTTTGACACGCGGCGAATACCGAATGGCTTTGCGATCGGCCAGATATCGACCCCAAACCGCGTTATAGGGATGAACATAGTCTGTGGGCAAGGTCGCCCCGTCGGAGCGGGACATTTCCAAAGGGCGCTCTTCATTCCGCCAACGGAAAATACCACCAACGAGATTGTAGCTCTGCTGGTCCTTGCCCAGCTGCGCGGCCACACGGCGAGCCATAATGGAAGAGCGACGCCCCACCGAACAGTAAAAGACGATTTTCTTGTCTGCGAGCGTGTTCCCATAGGCCGCAAAAAAAGCCTCTGCCGTCATATCAGGGGCAATATTGATTGCGCCGGGCAGATGGCTAACGGCATATTCGCTCGGTTTGCGAACATCAAAAACAATGGTCTCCTCGGCGACCATCCCCTGAAAAACATCAGCTGGCAAATGACGAACGCCAGGATAGTCACGGGCAATATCCGTGTGGACGCGGTCTAAGCGCTTGTCAGCTTGGATGAGCGCCGGGTTTTCCATCTGATTTTTCGCCGTCCGCGCAGCCTTCGCTACGTCTTGTTGTGCCGAGGCGTCGCCCGCCATCATACCCCCAGTCACCATGACCGCTACGAAAAGCCACAAACCAACACGTATGTTCACGACATCACCGCACTTTTTTTATCGTCCTCTGAGGCCGGCGCTGGATCGGCAGCCTGCCGGAAGGGTGCCAGCAGACTCCAATCTAGCGTATCGGGCCTTGCCCCGGCGCGTACCGACGCTGGCGCCGGCAAGCCAATCACCATGGCCGCATGACCATCACGCGGTTGTGCCTGATAGGTCCCGAAAAGCCGGTCCCACACGGACAGAAAAAATCCAAAATTTCGATTGGCCTCTGCGCCGTGTACAGAATGATGCACCCGGTGCGTATCAGGTGTCACCACAACAAGACGTAAAACCTGGTCAAGCCAGCGCGGCAACGCAACATTCGCATGATTGAAAATAGCCGATCCATTGAGTAACGCTTCAAACAGGATGACCGCCACAACTGCTGGCCCAAGCAATAGAACAACCACTCCTTTATACAGCATGGAAACAACTATTTCCGCTGGGTGGAAGCGCACGCCCGTAGTGGCGTCAATATCCCGGTCGGCATGGTGTACCTGATGAAAGCGCCAAAGCATGGGGATGTGATGGGTTGCCACATGCTGCGCGTAAATAGCCAGATCCAACACGATGACCGCAACAACCATTTCCAGCCAGAGCGGCGCCTCAATCAAGGCCAATAAGCCAATCCCGTGACGATCGGCCCAAGCGGCCACGCCAACCGCAGCAAGCGGGCCCAACAGACGAACGAGCACGCTATCAATCACAACCAATAAACCATTCGTTCGCCAGCGCACGGGCGCCATGGCAACGGTTGCTTTGCGGGGAAACAGGGATTGCAAGATTACCATTACAGCCATCACACCCAAAAAGGCAGACAAACGGATAATGGGTTCGTTCTGAAGAATAAATTCGCGCATGGATAGGAAGATACACGATCTGACCCCACCCTGGATAGCGGGGCGTGATGACGCTTGCGTGAGCCAATTGTCATGAAAGGACGCTGGCTTACGCCCGCGTTCGCGGCTGGCCAGGGACCCGCGCCTTAAGCGGTGTCAAATTCCACCAGCAAATCACCCTCAGCCACCTGATCGCCAACCGCGAAACGAAAGCCGGTGACGGCCCCCGCCTCGGGCGCTTTGATGGCGTGTTCCATTTTCATGGCTTCTATGACCAGGAGGGTTTCCCCAGCCTCAACCTTATCGCCGGGCGCCGTGACAAGGGCCGTGATGGTGCCAGGCATCGGCGCGGTGAGCGAGCCCGCCGCGGCGTTGGTGGCCGCGGCACCCACCAGGGGATTAGCGAGCATCAGATCAAGCGTCTCACCCTGGGTCCAAATGCGATACCCATCATGGTGCGGGGCGATGGCACCCTTAATCACAGCATCATCAAGGGTCAGTGAGAATGCGCCCATCGGCGAAGAGTTCATGTCAATCGTCCCGGTAAAGACGAATGTGGTTGTATCCCCTGCTGGCTGCCCACTCCGGCGGGCTTGCGCCGTGGCGTTCGGCGCGAGCGTCACCTGCCAAGCGTTCTCACCGCGCGATATCGTTACCGCCACCGGCATTTCATCAAGTATTAGCCACGACAGCGCACGGCGGGGTCGGTTCAAGCGCCAATCGGTGAGACAATCCCATGGATCATCACCAACGGACTTATCGCGCACCGCGGCCTCATACAGAAGCCAGGCGGCAATGCCGATCCGCTGGTCGGCAGTGGTCTCAAAGAGCGCGTCCGTATGATCGTTGATAAAGGCCGTAGACAGATCTTCGGCCAAAAAGGCTGGATGACCGCAAAGACGGTGTAGGAAAGCTGCGTTAGTCTCCAAACCAGCCACATGAACACCCGCCATGGCATGGCGCAGTTGCCCCAAGGCCTCAAGCCTTGTGTTACCATGGGTAATAATCTTGGCAATCATTGGATCATAGAAAGGCGTGATTGTTGCCCCTTCCTCAACCCCGCTATCAACACGCGCGGTTTGCGCCGGCAACCGTAAGGTCGTCAGGGTACCGATGGAGGGGTTAAAATTGTCTGCCGGGTTTTCTGCATAAAGGCGCGCCTCCACCGCATGGCCCGCCTCCGTGATTGCATCCTGGCCCGCAGGTAAGCCTTCCCCGGCGGCCACGCGCAATTGCCATTCCACAAGATCGTGGCCAGTGATTGCTTCAGTAACCGGATGCTCCACTTGCAACCGCGTGTTCATTTCCATGAAATAAATCTGGTCATTGCCGTCATAGAGAAATTCCACCGTGCCGGCACCGCGATAATCCACGGCTTTGCCCGCCGCAACACCAGCCTCCAACAATCGCGAGCGCACAGCCGATGGCAGGTTTGGCGCTGGTGCCTCCTCGATAATTTTTTGATGCCGTCTTTGTACCGAGCAATCACGCTCATAGAAATGGACAATTTCACCCCTGCCATCGCCAACAATCTGAACCTCCAGATGGCGCGCTCGGGTAATATATTTCTCAATCAAGAGCGTCGGGTCATTGAAGGAATTCTGCCCCTCCCGCTGGGCTGACGCCATGGCCTCGGCCAAGTCCTCTGCCCGTTCCACAAGCCGCATGCCCTTACCACCGCCGCCGGAAACCGCCTTGAGCAGAACCGGATAGCCAATTCGTACCGCTTCGCCCTGAAAAACCGCTAGCGATTGATCCGCCCCCTGATAACCGGGTGAAATGGGCACACCCGCCAACGTCATCAGGTCTTTGGCAGCTGATTTTGAGCCCATGGCGTCGATCGTCTTTGCCGTGGGACCAATAAAAACAAGATCATTGTCGGCGCACGCGCGCGCGAACGCGGCGTTTTCCGATAAAAATCCATAGCCCGGATGGATAGCCTCCGCACCCGTGCGCCGGGCCGCCGCGATGATTGCCTCACCCACCAGATAGCTTTGCGCCGCCGGTGCCGGACCAATCCTGATCGCCTCACCGGCCATCTTTACATGGGGCGCGTGGCGGTCCACATCGGAATAGACTGCCACCGTGGCAATCCCCATTCGGTGGGCGGTGTGCATGACGCGGCAAGCGATTTCACCGCGATTAGCGATCAGGATTTTTGAAAACATGGCGTCTTCCGTTTGTCCCTTTTAAGCGGCCGTAAACGCGTCACTCAGGAATGGGTAATCTGTATACCCCTCTTCATTGCCGCCATAGAATGTCTTTTCATTCGGCTCATTCAGGGAAGCACCGAGGGCAAACCGGTTGGGCAAGTCGGGATTGGCAATGAAGGCGCGCCCATAGGCAACAGCATCGGCATACCCGCTAGCGATGACTTTTGCTCCATCCTGCGCACTATAATCGCCGTTCGCAATATAAAGACCATCCCACGCGGCGCGGACCGTTTTAAGGATATCGTGATCAGTATCAGACAAATTCTGGGCAAATTTTTCTACCATGTGAAGATAGGCCAAACCCTTCTGATTCAGATGACGCACGAGCGTCCCAAACGTCGTGGCCGGGTCATCATCGGCGATATCACCAAATGTACCCGTGGGCGACAGACGAAGACCCGTCCGCTCTGTCCCCACCTCGCCAGTGACGCCATCGATAATTTCAGTGATAAACCGCAACCGATTTTCCAGAGGGCCACCATAATCATCGTCGCGCTGATTTGTCTTTGAGCGGATGAACTGGTCAATGAGATAGCCATTGGCCCCGTGAATTTCCACACCGTCAAACCCGGCCGCGATAGCGCGCCGGGCACCGGACACATATTCGTCAATCGTGCTGCGGATCTGATCAAGGTTCATGGCTTCAGGCTTTGCGGTGGGCTTGAACCCGTCGCGGGTAAAGGCCTTTGCATCGGCCTGCAGCGAAGACGCAGAGAGGGGCGCGCGGCCATCCGGTAGTAAATCCGGATGGCTGATCCGGCCCACATGCCAGAGTTGCAAGAACATCCGGCCGCCAGCCTCGTGGACGGTATCGGTAATTTTCTTCCACGGCTCAATAAAGGCATCATCATGGATACCGGGCGTGTCAATATAGCCTTTACCCATCGGAGAGACCTGGCTGGCTTCACTGATGATCAAGCCAGCGCCTGCGCGCTGGCGATAATACTCAATGGCCATCTCATGGGGCGTTCCGTCCGGGTACGCCCTATTACGGGTCAACGGCGCCATAAAGATACGGTGCGGTAGGTCTAGCGCACCCATTTTTAGCGGTTCAAAAAGCGCGCGCAGTTCAGCGTTTTTCGGTGGCTGGCTGGTGGTTGCACCAACGGGCATGTGAAATCTCCTATGCGTTAAAAATGAGAGCGTTTGAGGAATACCTTCACATGCGAAACAGTCCAAATTTTGTTTCTTCAATAGGGGCGTTCAGCGCCGCCGACAAACAAAGACCCAACACGTCGCGCGTTTGGGCGGGGTCAATAATTCCATCGTCCCACAATCGCGCGGAGGCATAATAGGGATTACCCTGCGCCTCGTACCCGGCGCGGGTTTTATCCATAAAGGCTTGTTTGTCTGCTGACGGCCAGGTTTCGCCCTTTGCGGTCATGCCGTCTTCGCGCACCGTGGCCAGGACATTCGCCGCCTGTTCCCCGCCCATGACGGAAATGCGCGCATTGGGCCACATGAACAAAAAGCGCGGGCCGTAGGCGCGCCCGCACATACCATAATTGCCCGCGCCATAGGACCCGCCAATAATCACGGTGAATTTCGGCACCCGCGCCGTAGAGACCGCAGTCACCAGTTTGGCACCATCTTTGGCAATCCCGCCAGCTTCCGCACTGCTTCCCACCATAAAACCCGTAATATTCTGTAGAAAGACAATCGGAATTTTCCGCTGGCAACACAATTCAATAAAGTGTGCGCCTTTCATGGCACTTTGCGAAAACAGGATGCCATTATTGGCGATAATCCCCACAGGCACGCCGTGCCAATGGGCAAAACCGGTGATAAGCGTCGTTCCATAAAGCGGTTTGAATTCATCAAAGACGGAGCCATCAACAAGCCGGGCAATCACTTCGCGCACATCATAGGGTTTGCGTGCGTCAGCCTCGATAATGCCATAGATTTCCGCCGGATCATAAGCGGGTGCGCGCGGGCTAATCCGTTCAATCACTCCAAGCTTTTGCCAGTTTAGGCGGCCGATAATCCGCCGGGCGATACCCAGTGCATGATCATCATCATCGGCCAGATGGTCGGCAACGCCGGATGTGCGGGTGTGCACATCACCGCCGCCCAGATCTTCCGCACTCACCACTTCGCCGGTGGCAGCCTTAACGAGCGGCGGGCCTGCGAGAAATATCGTCCCCTGATCACGCACGATAATCGACTCGTCCGCCATGGCGGGCACATACGCTCCGCCCGCCGTACAGGAGCCATGGACAACTGCAATTTGCGGTATCCCCGCCGCCGACAAATTGGCCTGATTGTAGAAAATCCGCCCAAAATGCTCCTTATCCGGAAAAACTTCATCCTGCATGGGCAGGAAGGCGCCGCCGGACTCCACCAGATAAATACACGGCAAGCGGTTCTCCAGCGCGATTTCCTGCGCGCGCAGATGTTTCTTCACCGTCATGGGGTGATAGCTGCCGCCCTTCACCGTGGGGTCATTGGCGACGATCATGCACTCGGTCCCGCTGATCCGCCCGATACCGGCGACCACCCCGGCGGCCATAACGTCGCCCGAATACATATCCCACGCCGCGAACTGCCCGATCTCCAGAAAGGGCGAGCCCGGATCAATCAGCCGGGCAATCCGCTCACGGGCTAAAAGCTTGCCCCGCGCCTTGTGCCGCACTGCATATTTCTCGCCGCCCCCTCCGGCAACTTTGTCCATATTGGTGTGGAGCGTATCCACCAGTGCTTGCATGGAACCAGCATTCGCCGCAAATCCGTCGCTACGCGGATCAATCTGAGTTTGGAATTCAGTCACGTGGTTCGGCCTCTTTCGTCTACTTGTGGGGGTCCGCACCTGTGTTGGGTGGTGGCGAAATCAGGCGGACCGGGCCCGGACGTCAATTCTGGTGATATCCGAGCCCTGCTCTCCCGCCCTGCCAGTATTGTTAATGAGGTGCCCTCACGGGGCGCCCCTCTCCCCAAAGGGGCGTAGCATATGTCCTATTGTCCGACAATCAGATTTCTGCTATCACTTTAGCTCTATAAGGAGAAGCCCATGCGATCGAATTCCATGACCATGAATTTTGGGATTGACCCGGAAATCGAGGAAATGCGCACCATGATCGGGCGGTGGGTGGACGATAATCTCGCCCCCCGCGCCGAGGAGATAGACCGCAGCAACGAATTTCCGCGTGATTTATGGCCTGCGCTGGGAGAGTTGGGCCTGCTTGGCATCACCGCGGATGAGGATTATGGCGGCACGGGCCTTGGCTATTTGGCCCATACGGTGGCCATGGAAGAAGTCTCCCGCGGCTCTGCGTCGGTGGGCCTGTCCTATGGGGCCCATTCAAATCTGTGTGTGAACCAGATCAATTTGAACGGGTCCAAAGATCAGAAAGCCCGCTATCTGCCCAAACTGTGTTCGGGTGAACATTTGGGCGCGCTCGCCATGTCAGAACCGGGCGCGGGCTCAGATGTTGTGTCCATGCGTCTGCGCGCGGAGAAAAAAGGTGATCGCTACATCCTGAATGGCTCCAAGATGTGGATCACCAATGGGCCGGGCGGTGACGTGCTGGTAGTCTATGCGAAGACCGAACCCGACGCGCACTCGCGCGGCATCACCGCCTTTATCATCGAAAAAGACTTCGAAGGCTTTTCTATCGCCCAGAAGCTTGACAAGCTGGGCATGCGCGGTTCGGACACTGGCGAGCTTGTGTTTGAAGATTGCGAGGTGCCCGAAGAGAATATCCTCGGTACCCTGAATGATGGGGTGCGCGTCTTGATGAGTGGCCTCGACTATGAACGTGCGGTGCTCGCCGCGGGACCCCTCGGCATCATGCAGTCGGCCATGGATGTGGTGATGCCCTATGTGCATGACCGCAAGCAATTCGGTAAATCAATTGGTACGTTCCAGCTGGTGCAGGGCAAAATTGCTGACATGTACACCAGCATGAATGCGTGTAAGGCTTATGTTTACGCCGTGGCAGCCGCCTGCGACCGGGGCGAAACTACCCGTCAGGATGCGGCGGGCTGTATTCTTTATGCGGCAGAAAAAGCCACACAAGTTGCCCTTGACGCAATCCAGTTACTCGGCGGCAATGGTTATATTAATGAATATCCCACGGGACGGCTTTTACGCGACGCAAAACTCTATGAGATTGGCGCGGGCACCAGTGAGATACGCCGGATGCTGATTGGTCGCGAACTCTTTGAACGTACGGCCTGATTGGCCATGACGCTCGCCCCACCATCGCCTGACCATCGCTTTGATCCTATCCGCAAGGTGCCAGCCTATCTTAAAGTGCGTGACGCCATTGAGGCAGAAATCCTTGCCGGGCGTTTGGCTGAGGGGGCGTTCCTCCCCACTGAAAGTGATCTGTGTCGCCAACTTGATGTGAACCGCTCCACTGTGCGCGAAGGCATTCGCCTTTTGGAAACCTCCGGTTTGGTGGAACGCGGGGCCGGCAAACGCCTGCGCGTAAGGCGCCCTGGCACTGGCGATGTTGCCCGCTCCACCAGCCGGGCGCTCACCTTCTCCGGCGTCACGATTCTGCAAGCGTGGGATGCCCTTGCCCTATTCCAACCGCAAATGGCCGCCAGCGCCGCGTTACGATTTGGCCAGTCGGAGATTGACGCATTGGAGGCGACCCACAGGCATCTGAGCCAAACCGATCCCGCCGATTTAGAAAATATTGTTCTGTATACAGACGTTTTTTTTGCTTCGGTAGCCGTTGGTTTCGACAACCCGATTACAACGGCGTTGCTGGCCGCGCTCAACCGCCTGATTGAGGCTGGCCTGCGTCAGGTTATCACCGCCGTACCCGACGCAAAAACCCGCATTATAACAGCACAGGCAAATCTGATCACCGCCCTGAAAAACAAAGACGCGGACGCCGCCCGCCTGTGGATGACACGCCATATCGATGATTTGCGCCGAGGTTTCGATGTGGCTGGCCTCAGCATGGACACGCTGATTGTCTAACAGAGCACCGCAAAATGGGTGGTCAGAGGCATGGCGCAAGCTCCCCCCGCTTGCCCCACCTTCCTAGCCAGGCTACCTCCCCCGCATGCTTCATATTAATGATCTCACCTATCGCATTGAAGGCCGCATGATCCTGGATCAGGCGACGGCAGCAATTTCTGAAGGCTGGAAGGTGGGTTTTGTAGGGCGTAATGGCACCGGTAAATCCACCTTGCTGCGCCTCATCCGAGAAGAAATCAGTCCCGATGACGGGGAGATCAATATCCGCAAGAACCGGCGGCTTGGCTGGGTGGCACAGGAGGCACCAGCGACCCGCGACAGCCTCCTAGACACAGTCCTCGCCTTTGATACCGAACGCGCAAACCTGCTCGCCGAGGCGGAATCAGCCACCGACGGGGCGCGGATCGCCGAAATACAAACGCGGCTTTCCGATATCGACGCCTATTCAGCCGAAGCGCGGGCGGCAAGTATCCTGCACGGGCTTGGTTTTTCTGCCGCGGCGCAGGCGCAGGCCTGTGCCGACTTTTCCGGCGGCTGGCGCATGCGTGTGGCCTTGGCGGGGGTTCTGTTTTCAGCGCCGGATATTCTGCTGCTTGATGAGCCCACCAACTATCTCGACCTTGAAGGGGCGATCTGGCTGGAGACATACTTACAGCGTTATCCGTACACGGCTCTTATCGTTAGTCATGACCGAGAGTTTTTGAACCGGGCCGTCACCCACATTATGGCGTTGGAGCATGGCAAGCTCGACATGTGCCCCGGCGATTTTGACAATTGGGAGCGACGGCGCGCCGAAGCGCGGGCGCTTGCCGTTTCCTTCAAAGCCAAACAGGAAGCCCAGCGCCGCCACATGGAAGCCTTTGTGGAACGCTTTCGCTATAAAGCCTCCAAGGCGAAACAGGCCCAAAGCCGGCTCAAAATGCTGGAGAAGATGAAATCAACGGCGATCCCCATTGAGGAGCGGTCAATCCCGTTTCATTTTCCCAATCCCAAACCCATGGCCCCACCCATCGTCCGGCTTGTAGAAGCTGATCTTGGGTATGCGGAAGGATTGCCCGTTCTGAACAAGGTAACCCTGCGGCTCGATCAGGATGATCGTATTGGCATTCTGGGGCCAAATGGCGAAGGAAAATCGACTCTAGTCAAATCCATTGCCGGGCGTTTGCCAACGCTGACCGGCAATCTCTTCAAACACAAAAAGCTGAAGATCGCCTATTTCGCGCAGCATCAATTGGATGAGTTAAACCCCAAACAGTCGGCCTATGACCATGTGGCCGCACTGATGCCAGAAGGTACCCAAGCCCAAATCAGGGCACGGACGGCCCAACTGGGGTTCGGCCCAGATAAGGCCGACACTGTGGTTGCAAAACTCTCCGGCGGGGAAAAAGCGCGACTCTTACTGGGTGTGATTACTTTTCATGGCGCGCACATGTTGATCCTTGATGAGCCCACAAACCATCTTGATATCGACGCGCGTGAGGCGTTGGTTGACGCGCTGAACAGTTTTGACGGCGCAGTGCTTTTGATCACCCATGATGCCCATTTGGCCGAAGCGGTGGCGGACCGCTTATTGCTGGTCAAAGATGGCGCGGTCTACCCCTATGACGGGGATATGAACGACTATCGCGCCCTTGTTCTCGATACGAATAAAACTTCAAATAAAGATCGCGCTGGGAAGGCACCCATACACCACAGCGCCATTGACCCAACGCACGGACGTAAACATGCAGCCCATGCCCGGGAGGCCATTGCGCCCCTTAAGAAAAAAGCCGAGGCTGCCGAAGCCAAGCTTGATGAATTAGGCACGATACTGATTAAACTGGACGATGCCCTCGCCGATCCACAACTTTACAAAAACCCCGCACGGATGGCGAAACTCAACAAAGAACGTGCCGCCCTCACCGACGCTATGGACAGTGCCGAGCAGCGATGGATGGACGCGTTGGAAGCTTATGAGACCGCCCAGACCAGTCAAACACGCTGATCAACGATATCACGGTCAAAAGCACTATCTTTCCTGATCAATCGCGCTGTCGGGCCCCGCGCAATGTTCAAACCGTTCACGGCATTGAGAACGCAATGTGATGTGTATCCACAGCGCCGAAATGCTAAGCTCTGGCGAGAAAAAAGGAAATCCACGATGAAATTTTATATGTTCAGCACCAGGATGATCCCAACTATCGCGGTATGCTCACTTGGGGTTTCCAACATTGCTGTTGCCCAGGAAGAATCGGCGCAGCCAACTAACGAAGAGGCCACCAAAATCCTTGAGACGTTGACGGCGCAACCTGTACTGCCTGAACGCTCCCACGATGATATGGCAGCAAGCCTCGACGCGTCTTTGTTGCCCGTTCCGACCATGGCGGCGTTGGTGCTGCCCGTGGAGGCGCTTTCCAATGATACCCTGGCGGCATCGGTGAAAATCTCCGTGCGCGATCCGGAATCGGGCATCGCGCTGAGCGGGTATGATCCTGTGGCCTACTTTACCGTGGGTGAGGCCATGCTTGGCAACGGCGCAATCACCGCAACCCGCAATGGCGCCACCTATCATTTTGCCAGTGACGAAAACCGGAAGTTATTTCTGGAAAATGCCGATCAATATGTGCCGGCCTATGGCGGCTATTGCACCGAGACACTGGCCATGGGTTCCTTAACAACTGCAAGCCCAACAAATTGGACCATTCATGGGAACCGCCTCTTTCTGACCCGATCGGCACAATCCACGGCCTCTTTCCGGGAACATCGTGATCGGTCAATTTCAGCAGCGGACAAAAACTGGGGCTATGTGGACGCGCGGATTAGTGACGACACGCAGTAACGATAGTACGCCGCACCGTTGACGGCAAACGTCAGCGCCACCAAAGCTAGAGAAGCGAGTTATTGGGATTCCAGGCGCAGTGTGTTCGGATCCGCTTTAATGATGATAAAAGATGGTCGCTGACAACGGTCGAGTTTGTGGAAACCTTTTTATCTACAGCTTAGGGCCAGTCACTGGGTCCACTGTTAGCCACGGCTTTCGCCCGGCGCATATTCTGACAACCCATTACCGCCCATCCCGACCCGGGTTAGGCACGGCCGGGTTTTACCCAAAAGATATTTGATCAAACACCACTTTCAGGGCTTGCGGGGCTGGGGGCGGGTGTCTATATCCCTCGCTCGGGCAGCGATGTTACCTATTGTTGTCAGGGTGATGCGGGATGGAGCAGTCCGGTAGCTCGTCAGGCTCATAACCTGAAGGTCAGAGGTTCAAATCCTCTTCCCGCACCCAACCTCTCAGGCTCACTGCGCTACTTTCAAACCTTTACTGTGCGAGCGAAGATCGCCTGAACAAGATCGGTGTCACCCTTCAGAGTTGCCTCCGCGTTGGCATGGTTTGTTGCGCCACATGCATTGATCACCAGATCGCCCAGAGCCTTGCCATCGGCTTTCGGTGAGAAAAAATCGCCGCTGCCCAGCCGCCCATATTGGATAATCGCCTCGTTGCGCGCATAGCACGCGGCAAGCTGCACCGCGTCATTGGGCGTAAGCAGATTATTCTTTGAAAAAAAGGATAATTGGTCCGCCATGGGCCGCGGGGGCAAGCCAACGTCCTCGGCCGACACGAGGGTCAGATATTGCACCAAGAATTCGATATCGGTTTGACCGCCCGGCACCCGCTTGCGATCCCAGACCGATAGCGCCGGACGGTCTTTTTCGAGGCGCTGACGCATGGCAATTACGGCTTCGGCCACATCAGCGGGGCCACGTTTGCGTGCCAAAATTGAAGCAATTCGCGCAGAGATTTGCGCAACCAATACCGGGTTACCGGCGACGGTTTGCGCCTTGGTGAGCGCCATCACTTCCCAAATCCACGCATCATTATCATAATACTGATCAAATGCGGACAAGCTGGTGGCAACGGGTCCGGCCCGGCCCGACGGGCGTAATTGCATGTCCACCGGGTACAGTACACCATCGCGCGTTGATGTGGTCAGTATCGTGATGATTTTGCGAACGATACGGGCAAAGTACGATGTCTGCGTTGGCCCATCGGATGCGTAAATGAAAACAAGATCAAGGTCCGATTGAAATGTCATCTGCCCCGCACCTACCGCCCCGAAACCGAGAACAGCAAGTTGCCCGGCTGGTCCACCGGGCGGGGCCATCGCCCGCTCCACACAGGGAACCAACGCGGCAAGACAGGCCCGCGCCACGGCAGTAAAGGCACCAGCGGCTCCTTGGGGTGTGATTGCACCCTGCACCAGATCAGCGGCAATCGTGAATCGCATTTCCCCCACCTTGCGCGCGAGGCGATGCATGACAAGTTCAAAATCGGGGGCAGAAGAGCCAGTATGACCGGCTGCTTGCAGGCTTTTGGATATACCGGCGATGAGCGCAGGACCGCTGGAAAAGGGCCGGATATCGGTTTGACGCCCATTTTCAATCAGACTTTCCACCATGTGACGATGGCGCGAAAGATCACGCGCAAGACGCGGCGATGCGGTTAGCAATGTCATCAATTTTTGTAAGACCGGCGCGTGGTGATGCAACATGGAGAAGAGTTGGACCCCGGCGGGTAGGGCCGCTAAGAAGCGATCAAATGCCAAAAGCGCTTGGTACGGATCACTGGCTTGCCCCATGGCTGTGAGAATATTTGGGATCAGATCGCGCAACAAACGCCGTGATTGATCCGTCCGGGTAGCCGCCATTGACCCCCGCATCCACTGACGGATCAGACGGTCAGCCTCCACCGGCTTATCAAACCCGATTTTAGCCAACGCGGCTAGCGTTTCCGGGTCTAGCTCGGGCCCTGTAAAATCAAGAGGATCATTATCTTGGTGATCAGTACCCGCCTCTTCCCCGGTCGCCTGATCCGTGGTTACGGCAAAAAGGCCAAGATAGGCGGTTCGTGTGATGGCAATGGCCCGCGCGTGGACGGCGGCAAGCTTGTCCGCGCGGTCAAATCCACAAAGGGCTGCAAGACGGCAAAGCTCAGCGGAATCGGTGCCAATCGTATGCGTTTGTTCATCATTGATCATTTGCAGGCGATGTTCAACGAACCGCAAAAAACAATAGGCTTCGGTCAACGCATCTGATGTTTCCCCGGTCACCAATCCCGCCCGCGCCAGCGCCGCAAGCGCGGCGAGGGTTTGGCGCGGGCGTAGGGATGCGTCTTTGCCACCGGCGATAATCTGCTGGGTTTGCGCAAAAAACTCAATCTCACGGATACCGCCAATACCAAGCTTAACATTGTGCCCGGCAAAAGCTGCTGCATTTTTATGATCGCCAGCTCCGTGGGCCCGCGTGATTTTCTCACGAATTTGATGCACGTCCTCTACGGCTGCATAGTCGAGACTGCGTCGCCAGATGAACGGGCGCAAATTTGTTAAAAAGGCCGTACCGACAGCAAGATCACCGGCAATCGCTTGCGCCTTGATAAACGCCAGTCGCTCCCAGGTTTGTCCGTGGCCCTCATAATAATTCTCTGCAGCCTCAACCGAAACCGCCACGGCCGTCACGCCGGGATCCGGCCGCAAACGCATGTCGGTGCGGAACACGTAGCCATCAGCGGTTTGATCGCTAAGAAAAGAAATCAGCGTGCGCGTGATCGCCACGCAAACCACCCGCGGATCAGCGTCTGGCGCCAGCGTCAGCCGCGCCGGATCGTAAAGCACGATAAGATCGATATCGCTGGAATAGTTAAGTTCCCCCGCGCCAAGCTTGCCCATGGCAAGCACGACGAGGCCACTTACCGTGTCGCCGCGTGTGTGACGATGGGCCCGCCACGCGCAAGCGAGGGCAGCGTCAATTGCATCGCCCGCAAATCGCGATAGGGCCCCCGCCGCCGCCATCACAGGCGTCAAGCCAGCAAGATCCCGCAACGCCGTGTGCAACGCCCAACGATCCTTCGCACGGCGCAGGGCCCGCATGGTCGCCGAACTTTCTCGTGTCCACGCCATATCGTGCAACGGCCCCAGCCCGCTATCAAACTCATCAGCAAACGCGTCGACAACCAGGCCCGGCTGGCGCATCATCAATCGACGCAGATAGGGGGCCAAACCTGCAGCATTAGAAATATACGCCGTATAGGGGATAATTTTATCCCAATCGTCAGCAGAAAGACCAGCACGTAGGGACGCCAAAACCTGTTGCCCCGTATCCGGATCAAATGGCTGGCAAGGTGACGGCGTCCAATCAAGTGCATGCTGATAAGATAAGGGTGCGCTCGCCATGTCAGGATCTTACCGCAAGCCCCCGACGAAAGCATCAAAGCAATACGGCAAAAATTGTGAGCGTTAGGGTTTAACCGAAAAATCGGTTTCGTTTGTCGAAAAGGTGTTTCTTGAGAACCGGCGCGCAGCGTACAATGGTACGTGAGCACCGGAAGCGCAGAAAAACGCGTTTGCAGACGACGAAAATAGATTTTTCGGTTGGGCTCTTAGCGACAAGTGCATGGCTTGGCGCCGGCCTGCCGGGTTTGGGCGTGAACCCTTCCCTATGGAGACGTTCGGTAAATGGTGCCCCTGCCCGGGAATATTGTGTGGGCATAGAAAAACCACATGGGCGTTCTCCCATGTGGTTTATCTGTACCGTGATCAACAAAAATTAGTGATTACGCAAAAAGTGATGTCCAGCTTAGCAGCCAGCCGCTTCTTTCAGGGAAGAAGAGGGGCGGAAACGCAAGCTTTTTGATGCTTTGATTTTGATTTCTTCGCCGGTGCGTGGATTGCGGCCTTTGCGGGCGGAGCGTTTATTGATTGTGAATGTGCCAAACGTGCCGATGGTGTATTTGCCATCTTTCTTGCTGCGCTTCAGGCCTTTTTCGATTTCACCGAATACCAGCTCCACCATGCGTTTGGCTTCTGCGTTGCTCATGTCACCGGCCTGGGCAACGTTGTCGATAAATTCTGCTTTGCTCATGTTTACTTCCTCAAATTTGGGCGCTTTGCGCGCCGCAGATAAACCTTTTTGGTTATGCCAAAGACAAAGACGTGATTTTTTTTGATTCGCAAGTGGGCGATTTGCAAAAACCTCAAGTTTTTGCTGGGTTTTGTGCGATTTTCGCCATGGCGGGGATGCGCGGGAAACGGATCACCACTTGCAACCCTCTTTTTTCACGCTCTGGGTGGGTTGCGCCAAGGGTCAAAACCGCGTTGTGGGCGCGGGCAATGGCGGAGACAAGACTTAGCCCAAGGCCATTGCCGGTGGTGGTCCGGCTCTCCTCCAACCGGGCGTAGCGTTGCAACACATGGTCGTGGTGCTCTGGCGGAATGCCCGGGCCATTATCGGCAACTCCCAGAAAGACATTGCCATTACGGTCCCGGCGCACGGTCACATCGATACACGTGCCGCCTTCGGCATATTTCATGGCGTTATCGAGCAGGTTTGCCAACGCTTGCGAGATCAAGGCGCGCGAACCATTGACGAGCGGTACCGGCTTGGTCGTCAGCTTGAGGACAAAACCGGAATCATTGGCCGCCGGCTCGTAAAGCTCGGTCACCTCTTCGGCAATTTCCGCCACATTCACCGGCTCCTTTTTGCCGGTGACTTCACCCGATTCAATGCGCGCAATAGAAAGCAACTCATTAAAGGTGGCGATCATCCGCTCTGCTTCATCAAGCGTTGCGGCAAGCTCCTGATCTTTTGCGCGTCCATCACTATCGAGCGCCACGGTGAGCCGGTTGCGGATGCGCGTCAGCGGCGACCGAAGATCATGGGCGATATTGTCACTGACCTCCTTCATGCCGGTCATCAGCCGTTCTATCTGATCAAGCATGTCGTTGAGATTTTGTGCCAGTTCATCAAGCTCGGCCCCGCCATTACCAAGCTTGATGCGTTGGGAAAGATCGCCTGCGCGGATGGCTCGTGCGGTCTTGTTGATGGTTTCCACTTGACGCATGAGCGATGATCCGAATGCCGCGCCAAGGATCAGCGCAAGACCGATGGCGGCAAGACCAACGATTTTCATGGCGTCGAACAGGCGCTCGCGCAGCACCTCGCGAATGGTGATGTCGCGGGCAACCATGATGATAAAGCGCGGGTCCTCCCCCTCGGCCGGCCGAAAGCGCACAATCTTGCCCACTGCCTTGCGGTTCGCCTCCTGGGTTGCCGGGTTGGTGGCATCAATCGGGCGACCATCATATTCAAATTCAAACAGGCGCTCGCCAGCTTCCAATGCCTTTTCCGGCAGCGAGGAAAGATCACCCTCCAGCCGGGCACCGGTTTGCGCCCCCAACAGCATATATATTGAATCATCCTGCCAGAATGTGCGTTGGCCGATGGCCGTGCGCAGGGTGCCAGCCCCTTCCGTCGCGTAGAGCTTGGCGAGGAGCGTAATCTCCTGATCGATCAACGCTTCGGTATCGCGCTCCGCGTTACGGAAGGTGGCGTTGTAAACAATCCAGCCCAAGATCAACACCGCCGCCCCGAAGAGAACAATGTTGAGAATAGCCACCCGAAAGGACGTGGTATTTAAGAGGCGGCGCATAGCTGGTTTCAGACCCCCCGATCACAATGACAAGTCTGGTCCGATGGTCGACGGCCAGGCAAGCCCCTGTATCGGCTTACCATAGTCGCAGCGATCGCGCCAAGCGATAGCGACACGGGACAGGTCGGTCAGTCCTCATCGGAGATGATATAACCCGCCCCGCGAATGGTCTTCAAAAGCGGCTTGTCAAAGTCCTTATCAATCTTGGCGCGCAGGCGTGAGATATGAACATCAATCACATTGGTCTGCGGATCAAAATGATATTCCCAGACATTTTCCAACAGCATCGTGCGGGTCACAACTTGACCGGCATGGCGCATCAGATATTCGAGGAGGCGAAACTCCCGCGGTTGAAGCTCAATCTTGGTGTCGGCGCGCCGGGCGGTGCGGGTAAGAACATCAATCTCCAGATCACCAACACTATAGCGCGTTGTCACCTGCGACGGTGCCCGGCGACGCCCCAATGCCTCAACCCGCGCCAACAATTCCTGAAAGGCATATGGTTTGATCAGATAGTCATCGCCGCCGGCTTTCAGGCCAGCTACACGGTCGTCAACTTCGCCCAAGGCGGACAAAAATAGCGCCGGTGTTTCATCGCCATGGTCGCGCCGTGTACTGAGCAATGAAAGTCCATCCATTTTCGGCAGCATACGGTCGATCACATAGGCGTCATAATCGCCCACATCGGCCATATTTAGTCCTTGGGAGCCATCAAGGGCATGGTCAACCGTGTGCCCCGCCCCGCGCAAGCCACGGGCCAAAAAGGCCGCCGCCTCCGCATCATCTTCCACCACTAAAATACGCATCTCTCACTCCTACTAAAGCCCCACGAAAAACCCTTACTTGCGGTATCGACCCCACAGCACCATGGGAAATTCGACCCCGCCGGGTAAAATTACTTCTCTGTCATAAAATCGGGTTGGGGCGCGCGCGCACGCACGCATATGAGGCGAAATGGGACTTCGTCTGTATACGTTTTGGTGTAAGTGAGTATACCTTGGTAAGGAGCCCTTTTGACACCTGTACCAGGCTTAAAGCCTTCGGCTATAAACCCCGGGACCGGCGTAAAGCCGAGCCCGGGACTTTAGGGTTAGTCGTCGCCAAGTTTTAGGGCGGAATATTGCTTTACGGTCCCGCGTTGCAATCGCAGGAGCGCGGCGCCTTTACTGGACTTTTTGGCCGCAGCAATCCGGTCCTCAAAATCACCAGGGGAGCGGATCTTCTGGTTTTCAACCTCGGCGATCACAACACCGGTGCGCAAACCCGCTTCCTCCGCCGCGCTGCCGGCCTTTACCGCCGTAACAACGACGCCAGTGGCATCCTCATCAAGGCGATAGCGCTCGCGCAGCGCCGGGGTAATTGACGATATCCGCACACCCAGTTCGCGCTCCACAGATTCTTCGGGTACGGAAGGGTCGAGCGCCGCAATGGTCTGCTCCTCATCGCGTTTACCCAAGGTGACGGTAACATTCCGTGTACGGCCATCGCGCACCAGGCCGATTTTGATTTTCCGCCCGGGAGGATAGTTCGCAATTCGGCGCGACAAATCGTTGGGGCCATTGACGGCCTTGCCATCGATGGAGGTGATCACATCCCCATTTTCAACACCGCCCGCCTCGGCTGGCGTATCAGGCTGCACCTGTTCCACTAGAACACCGTCTGTTGATGACAGGCTCAGCGCATCGGCTAAAGCCTCATCAACATCGCCAAGGGCGATACCGAGCCAACCCCGGGTCACGGTTCCATTTTCAATTAATTGGGCGATGGTTGCCTTGGCGGTGTCAGCGGGGATCGCAAAGCCAATACCGACACTGCCGCCATTGGGCGAATAGATTGCCACATTAATACCGATCACCCGACCGGTGAGATCAAAGGCCGGGCCCCCGGAGTTACCACGATTGATCGCCGCATCAATCTGGATCAGGTCCACATATTGCTGTTCACGGTTTTGGCCGCCGATGGCCGAAACAATACCGCTTGTCACCGTGCCGCCCAGTCCAAACGGATTGCCCACGGCCACAACCCAGTCGCCCACACGCAGGCTCTCTTTTTCTGCGAATTCCACGTAGGATTGCGTAGCCTGAGGCTTGACCTTCAGAACCGCAAGGTCGGTAAAGGCGTCTGTACCAACAATTTCGGCGTCAACTTCCCGGCCATCGGAAAGACGTACGCGGACAGACTCCGCATCTTCAACCACGTGATTATTGGTGACAATATGGCCTTTTTTGTCGATAAAAAAGCCCGATCCCTGGGCCTCTGCACGGCGGGTATTATTATCCTCCCCGAACGGATCATCATTATCTTCCTGCTGATCTTCGGGGAACCCAAAGAAACGCTCAAACCCCGGCGGCACCTGCGGGCGACCACGCGACACCTCGACCGACCGCTCCACAAGCACGCTCACCACTGAGGGTGAGACGCTTTCCACCACATCGGCAAAAGAGAGAAGACCGCGATCATTGATTACCGACTGGGGTAGGGCTTGGGCGCCCGCCAATGCAGTTGCGGCACCCGTAATCCCCTGGCCAGCTTCATCGGCTTGCGCGGCAGTGACTGACGTCGCTTGCGTCATCGCGGCCATGGCGAGCGCGCCGAGGCCAGCGCCTGCCGATAAAAGACCAAGCCGGGTCCGACGTGGGGGTGTAACGGTTTCTTGGGCCCGGGGGGCGTTCGAAAATTTGGGGGTCTGCTTCATGGTACTCTCAACCTTCCTGTCCGATGGCGTTTCAACCTGGATCATTGTGGTGCGGACCAACCGCGCCATCCTGTAATCAGATTTAGGCCCTTTCACTTCAAAAGCTAGGGGGCAAAATGGGCATGAACGTGGCATCTTTAGGCGGCGCGCATTCACCTTATCGTGTGTGGCCGTCGGCTTATCCCATCATGCAGCGGGCTGGCTTAGCTCCCCCAAAAATTGCTGTAATTTCGCCATGGCGGGCATGGAGTTTTCACGCAGCCTATTCATCACGGCACGCTTTTCGGTTTCTTCGGGCTTAATGCCCGCCACAAGGCCGGAAAATCCGTCGAGACGATTATCCTTTAGCCACGCGCGCAGATCCTTGTCTTGCCCCCAATGATACTGGTTCATCATAAAGGCAGCGGTGAACTTGAGATAATCCGTATCGTGATTGGGAAGCGGTACCACGCCGCATAAACGATTTTTCTCGTCTTCATCGTCATAATGTGCCTCCACATGGGCGATGAATGCCGCACTGAACACCGGCTGGTAGGAGCGGACCATTTGCGGGGTAATCAGATCGCCCTGAAACACGGGCACAATACTCTCATTGGTTATGGCCCGGGCTGAACAGTCTACATGGCAATGATAAGGTGTGGTCGGAATAGTCCCCTCGTCCAGAATGATCTCATTGGGCGTAATTGACCGTACCCGGCCCATCCGCACAATATTCTTTATGCGCTGTAATTCTGTAAGCTCATCCCGGCTAATGGTGGCGCCGTGAAACATGCTTGGCCGCACCGCGGGGTCTACACGCAGAAAATAGCCACAAGCCTCTAATCGGTCGAACATATCCTCAATCGAAGTAGCGTTGGCAATTGCTTCCATTTGCCCGGCCTGCGCGCCCAGCGTATCAAAGAAAAATTCTTCTGTAGGCTGTGCATTACGACGATCAAGCAGCCAGGCATCACGCGGCATGATCCATTGAATGGCATCGGGCTCAACACCATTTTGCAATAGCCACAAACACGCATCGATGCCCGTTTTACCCGCCCCGATAATCACATAACCGGCAGGCGCTTTTTTAATGCTCGGGAGACCATTCAACGGCATAAACATCACCGCCGGATCAATCCTGTAGGAGGGGGTATGATTAGCCGGCACCGAGGTTTTCAAAAACGTCGCGTCCACATGTTTGCCAGCATGCACTTTGGTGGTCTTGCCGGTCACATGGCTGGTAAAGCGCCCGTCCCCCGCATAGGTGCAGTTGGGAAAATACTGCACGCGCCCGCTGGGCAAAAACTGGTGGCGCATGACCTCATCATAATAGGCCATAATTTCATCGCCGGAGGCGAGATCACCAAGCCCTTTGTTAAGGCCAATTTGATCCACCCGGCCCTTGGACAATTCTTTTGAGCTTACCCCGTAAAACGCCGAGGGCTGATGCAAGGTCACAAACGGATAGGCAAGGTTCCAATGCCCACCGGGTTTTTGGTACTGGTCAACAATAACCATCGAGGCATCGGTCTCGGTCAGGAGGATATCGGCAAATGCCATCCCCACGGCGCCGCTACCCACAATCAGGTAATCCGTCTCCAAAACACTTTGGCCCATGGATTTTCCTCTTCTAATGCGTCCGATCAAGCGGCAGCTTCTGCGGTACTCGACTGTGCGGGATCGGCCGCATGCGGAACGCCATAGCTGAATAGTCTTGGCCCGTGATGCTGAAACCATTGGCGCGCCGCGCGCGCATCAACACCAAGCCCGGCCAGTACCTGCCAATAAGCTTTGGAATGGTTCATGTGGACGAGATGGGCACATTCGTGGGCGGCAACATAATCGAGAATGGCCGGCGGCGCGAGGATCAAGCGCCAGCTGAAAGACAGTGTGCCTTTATCACTGCAAGAGCCCCAGCGCGAGCGGGTATCATTGACCCGAATGCGGCCATGGGGGCGACCAAGCTGCCCCGCATAAAACCCGGCCCGGGCGGTCAATGTCTGGCGTGCCTCCCGTTTCAACCAGTCGCACACGCGCCGGTTCACATGGGCAGGCTCACCGCCAACCATCACCCGGTTAGGGGCCACGTCTGTGGCATCAGCGGTTTGGGTAAACCGGCGCACGGGCGCGCGCGGGCCGCCTGCAGCCATGATCCGATGGGGCACGCCAGCATAGGGGCAAAAACCACCAATTTCGAACGGATGGGCTTTCGGGCCAGCGGCTAGTTCGTTGCGGATCCAAGCGGCGCGCTCCTCCGCAAACCGAACCGCATCGCGCAAGCCTCGGCGCGATGGCGCGGTCAGATGCACAATGCCATGCAAACTATCGACTTTCACGATCAAGCGGCGCGCCCGGCGATTGATCCGCGCCTCAACGGGCGCACGCCGATCGCCAAGATCAATACATGTCACAAGGTCGGGGGATTTTCCCATAATCAGACCCTGACGAGCCCGGCAAGGTCGGTCAAGACCTTAACGGACCATGATCTCTTTACGCAAGCGGACCGGCAGCTTACGACAAGGTCCATGTCTTCCTCGGTAAAGCCCTCCGCCCCATCGCCCTTATCCCCCTCTATCGCCATAGCGACAGACAAAGATGAGGCAATGGCGACCCCGGGCGCAAAAACCAAAGTAAAGAATAAAACTAAATCGGCGGGCAAAACCGGCCCGACGCCGATGATGACACAATATCTGTCGATCAAGGCCCGGGTTCCCGATGCGCTGTTGTTTTATCGCATGGGCGATTTTTACGAGTTGTTTTTTGACGACGCCATCATTGCCGCGCGCGATCTTGACATTACGCTGACCCGGCGCGGCCAGCATCAGGGCGATGATATCCCCATGTGCGGCGTGCCATTTCATGCCTATGAAAGCTATTTGTCCCGGTTGATCCGTATGGATCATACCGTCGCCATCTGCGAACAGATGGAGGCACCGGAGGAAGCCAAAAAGCGCGGCGCAAAATCAGTTGTCGCCCGCGATATTGTGCGGATTGTTACGCCAGGCACTCTTACCGAAGACACGCTGCTTGACGCGCGGCGGAACAATTTCATTATCGCCCTTGGCTTAACGCAAAACGGGCGGGAAGGCGCACTTGCCTGTGCGGACGTATCGACAGGGGAATTCTTTGTCCGCGCGACGAGCCCCGAAACGCTGGACACTGATCTTTCCGCACTGGTCCCATCGGAATTAATCCTGCCAGATCTGGATGCAAGCGCGAACGAAAGCGATGGCGATCACACCAAAAGCGCCAGCGTCACGAAGTGGCTGGACGCGGTGCAAACCCTGACCCATCCGGTGCGCCAAACCCGGCAGCCCACCAGTAGTTATTCGCGCGCCCGCGCACTTGAGCATTTGCGCGCGATGACGGGCATCGCAACCCTCGACGGTTTGGGCGATTTTTCCCGTAGCGCGGTGATCGCCATGGGCGGCCTCCTCAGCTATGTGGCCCTGACCCAAGCTGGTAGCCTGCCCAAACTGCAACCACCGCGTTTTAATCCGGCTACGGACGCTGTTGCAATTGATCCCACAACCCGCACCTCGCTGGAGATTTATCAGACCCAGACCGGGGAACGCAGAGGCTCCCTCATCCATAGTGTCGATGCCACAGTGACGGGGCCCGGCGCGCGGCTATTGGCACGGCGGTTATCGGCCCCCCTGACAAATCCAATCACCATCAATGGCCGGCTTGATGAAATTGACTTTTTTATCAGCACAAAGACGGGCCGCGATGAGATACGTCGTCTCTTGAAAGACACGCCTGACATGGCCCGTGCCCTGTCACGTCTATCGCTGGGGCGCGGCGGCCCGCGTGATCTTGTGGCCATTCGCGCTGGTATTTCAGCGGGCCGAACACTGGCGCAATCTCTTGCCGCACTGGCGCGCGATCTCTCTGCCCCCCTAACCGAAACCTTAAGCGCCACCATGGTCGATCTGGAGGACGGATCGGGCAACGGCTTTTCCAGTCTTCTCAATCAATTGAACAGTGCCCTGACTGATGAGGTGCCCATGCTCGCGCGTGATGGCGGCTTTGTGCGCAAAGGGTATGACACCGGGCTTGATGCGGTCAAATCCCTGCGCGATGACGCCCGCCGCGTGATTGCCGGTTTGGAAAACACCTATCGCGCCGATACCGGGCTCAAATCACTCAAAGTGCGCCAGAATAATGTTCTCGGCTTTTTTATTGAGGTCCCCACCAGCCAAGGCGACAAGCTGATGGCCGGTCAAGGGGGGTCTGCGGCTAATCACGCCTATATCCACCGTCAAACCCTGGCCAGTTGTGTGCGGTTCACCACGGGCGAGCTGGCTGATCTTGACACAAGGATCAGCCGGGCCGCCAACGAGGCCCTTGCCCGGGAACAGGAAATCTTTGACGATCTTGTTGCCCGAACGCTTCGTCATGCCCAAAGCCTGCAAACCGCTGCCGCCGCGCTCGCAAGCCTTGATGTGGCAACAGCCAACGCTCATGTGGCTGTTAACCGGGAGTTCGTCCGCCCCCAGATCGATGATAGTCTTACCTTCACCATTGTGGGTGGCCGTCACCCTGTCGTTGAGGCCGCCTTGGCAAAATCATCGGAGCGGTTCATCGCCAATGATTGCCGCCTTAGTGAGCCGCCGCCGGCTAACACAAATGGCGATGCGGCTGCGCTTTTGTGGCTGGTGACCGGGCCGAATATGGCCGGTAAATCGACCTTTCTGCGCCAAAATGCATTGATAGCGATCCTGGCCCAGGCCGGGGTGTTTGTGCCTGCCACAAGCGCCCATATCGGTGTTGCCGACCGCATCTTCTCGCGGGTTGGTGCCAGCGATGATCTGGCGCGCGGGCGATCAACCTTTATGGTTGAGATGATCGAGACTGCCGCCATCTTGAACCAAGCTGGTGCGCGCTCCCTTGTGGTGATGGATGAGATTGGCCGCGGCACGGCGACCTTTGATGGTCTGTCGATTGCCTGGGCGGCGCTTGAATATCTCCATGACCATAATCGCTGCCGCGGTCTTTTTGCCACCCATTACCACGAACTCACACAGCTTGAGGGTCAATTGGCGCGCCTACGGAATGTTTCCATGCGGGTGCGTGAATGGAAAAATGACGTCATTTTTCTGCATGAAGTGACCCCCGGGGCGGCGGACCGGTCCTACGGTGTTGCTGTTGCCACCCTTGCCGGGTTACCGCGATCAGTAACGCGCCGCGCCACAAAAGTGCTGAAACAACTAGAAGACAGCCGCGGCGGCCAGCAGCACATTGAGGCCCTGCCCTTATTTGCGCAGGCCGCTGACGGCAGCGAGGCACGAGACGCAGACCCGGCGCCAACGCCAAGCGATCCGTTGCGGGACGAATTAGCAAATCTTGATCCCGATCAATTGGCCCCGCGCGACGCGTTGGACGCGCTCTACAAGCTAAAATCATTGGTGGACAGAGAATAAATTTTGACCGCATGTGATACCCATATGCACTGGGCACACAAGGGGCATCGGCCTATGAATAAAGACAGCCGGGAACAGGATTACCCCAGGATCCCCATTGATGTCGTCGCCACCACCACCACGCCGAGACGCCGCCTTAATCCAACGGATTTCGACAACGATCCGCACCGCGCTGGAAACTGACCGTACCGGGCAAACGCACAACGTCTTAACCCAAACGATCCGCCACTTAAGTACCGATTGCCGGGCACAACCGCTGACCCGTACGCGTAACGGCCGGATCGTCGCGAACCGTGTTGCCACAGTAACCGATCATGTTCTGACAGCCTTATTTGATGCGGTGATACCTCAGCAGAACGGCAAAACAGGCAAAACCATACCGGCCTTCTGCCTTCTTGCCACTGGCGGCTACGGGCGGGCCATCCTTAGCCCCCATTCAGATATCGATCTTTTACTCCTCCATGACGGGGCCAGTGACAACGATCTTCAGGTAATCAGTACACAAGTTTTTTACCCACTGTGGGATGCTGGTCTCAGACTTAGCCAAGGCGTACATACGGTTGCCACTGCCATGGCACTCGCCAAAACAGACCTTAATGCGTGTACCGCTTTTCTAGATGCGCGGATCCTGGCCGGCGATCCCAAACTAGCTGCATCATTTTTCTCCCAATTTGATCGCCATCTTCAAAAACATAAACGCCCCCTGATCAACGAAAAGCGGGAGGAACAACAGGCACGCCACGATCAGTTTGAGCAATCGCGCTATTTGACCGAACCCGACATTAAGGAAGGCAAAGGTGGCTTGCGCGATATTGATCAGATTGGCTGGCTTACCCAATTGAACTTTGGACGGACGAACCGCGCCGCCGGTTTGCAATCAATGTTAAATGATAGTGATCTCAAGGCGCTCACCTCGGCACAAGACTTCTTACTCAGTACCCGGTATTACCTTCATCATTGTCGCCAAAGCGATGACAACCGGTTAAGCTTTGATGTGCAACAAACCATGGCCGATCATATGGGCTATGGCGAGCGGGTACAGATGCGCGCTGCCGAGCGCTTGATGCGTCACTATTTTATAACGGCAACCGATGTAGGTCGTTTGGCCCATGTGATCGGCCCAAAACTTGATGCGCACCGCAAGGGCACAGCGAAAAAAGGCCTTAAGCCGCTTTCTCAACCCATGGTGCGTGCCCTGCGTGGTGCGCAACTTCGGAAAAATATCAAAACAGGGCCGGACCCCGCCGCCGGTCTGGCCCTAAAAAACGGTTATCTCACTTTCGCGCGGGCCCACCAGGCCCGCAAAAAACCGGTGATCTGGTTTCGTCTTTTGTATGTACTGTCAACAAATCCTGAGCTTGATGTTCATCCTGACGCTTTGTGCTTGATGGCCGACTATGTGACGGCCCTCGATAAGACAAACCGTGACGCGCCGGAAATTGTTGATCTGTTTCGTCGGTGTCTTTTGGCGACAGCACACCCCAGCAATAGCCTTCGACTAATGGTTGAGACAGGGATCATTAAACGGTTTTTACCCAGCTTTGCGCGGATTATTGGGCGCATCCGCTTCGGTCTTTATCGCCGGTACACCCTTGATGAACAGACCTTTCGCGCCCTCGATCATCTCACCGCAATGCGCGCTGGTAATTATCGCCGACTGCATCCCGTGGCCACTCGTATCCTTGATGAAGCCGATGATCCCTACCCCTACTATCTTGCCGTCTTACTTCAAGAAGTGCGTCAAGGGGAAAAGGTCAGTATAGAAAAGATCGAACGCAGGCTTGAACGTGTCTGCAAACGTCTGGGCCTTTCTACTGCTGTCGCCCGCGATGTTGCTTTTGCCGCTTCCCACCATGACCTGATGGTCAATACCGTTGATCGACGCACGGTTTCGGACCCCGATGCGATACGCCAATTCTGTCAGAAAGTTGGGACCCTCACGCGGCTAAACCTGCTCTTGGTGGGCACTGTCTGCCTTGAGCAGGTGATCGGCGCGCCAGGCATTAATGAACGGTTCACACGTAAATTGCGCGCCCTGTTTGAGGCAGCACGCGTCTATCTCAAAAAGGGTGAGGACGGCCTTACCAAGCACTTGCGGACCCGCCTGAACCAGTCCCACAAAAAAGTGGCCGCGCTCCTTACCGATTGGTCGCCTGCCGATGTCACTTGGCTGTTTGACCATCTGCGCGATACCGCAATCCTGGCAGTTGATCCCTCTTTGCTCGCACGGTTCGCCCCATTGTTGAAGGCCGGTGAAACAGCCGGTCTGGATGCCGGGGTGAGTGCGTCCTTGCGCGATGACGGATCCATTGAAGCGATTGTCTATGCCCGCGATCGTACGGGGCTTTTGTCTGATCTTGCCGGTGCTATCGCCAGCCAGTCCCTCAGTGTACGTAGTGTTCAGGCCGTTGCGGCGGGCGATAACCATGTGATTGACGTTTTTGTTATTCAATCCATTGGCGGCGCACCCCCGGCCGAAAAGGATCACGTCAAGGCGCTGCACACGGCGCTGCTAAGTGTAGCGCGAAAGCAACCAAAAAGCGGGCCAAAACTGCCACGCAAACTGGGCGATCGGCGTCCAATCTTTGCTGTGCCCCCGCAAGTGATCGTGGACCAGCAAGCCTCCGAAACGTGTGTGGTCGTTGAGGCGTTGGGGCTTGATCGACCGGGTTTATTGTTCAAACTGGCCCGTGCTCTCGCCGAAATCGGCGTGGTGATTCGCACCGCCCATGTGGCCACCTATGGTGAGCGGGCGGTTGATAGTTTTTATCTGCAGGATGCACCGGGCTACAAAATCACCAATCCAAGGCGGCTCCAATCCATCGAACGCCGATTGTTAAGCGTGCTCACCGTGCCAACAGAGCCTTGACGCCCCGGCCGCTTTGTTATCACCCCCTTAGATTTTATGGCAAAACCGGGTACATGCAGGCCCGTCGGCGCGTGTGACCGACACTTCGCCGCGCAGGATCGCCTATCCGTGTTGAAATCATTGGCCACCGTTTCGGGACTGACCCTTCTAAGCCGGGTGTTTGGCTTTGTCCGCCAAATCCTTGTGGCGGGGGTCATTGGCGCTGGCGGCAATCCCGTTGCCGATGCCTTTTGGGCCGCTTTTCGCCTACCCAACATGTTCCGGCGGCTGTTCGCGGAGGGCGCCTTTCACGCCGCTTTTATTCCGTTGTTCCAAGCGCGCGCTGTGGAAGACCGGGAGGCGGCCCGCATCTTCGCCGCCGATGTGATGGCTGGACTTGTGCTCATCCTCACGGTTCTGACGATTATTGTTGAGCTGGCAGCGCCTGCCTTTGTTTATTTATTGGCCGGGGGCTTTTCTAAAGATCCTGAGAAGTTCGCCCTCACGGTTCTTTATACGCGGATCATGTTCCCCTATCTTTTTTGTATGTCGCTGGTGGGTCTTTTCAGCGGTATCCTGAATTCTTTCAAGCGCTTTGCCGCTGCCGCTGCGGCGCCCTTGTTGCTAAATGTTTTCCTGATTGGGGGTATCCTTCTTTATGCGCGCGGGGATACTGAGGAAGCGGGCATGGCAGCCGCATGGGGTGTCTTTTTTGGCGGTATCGCACAGCTTGGGCTTTTGTGGTGGGGCATCCGTCGCCAGCATTTTGGGCTTGCATTGCGGATGCCGCGTTTTAGCCCCGGCGTGCAGCGGCTTCTCGCCCTGGGCGCGCCCGGTTTTATCAGTGCGGGGGCGCTCCAAATCAATTTGATTGTAGGCACCAATATTGCCAGCCAACAGCCAGGCGCAGTGTCGTGGTTAATGAACGCCGATGCACTCTATCAACTCCCGCTCGCGGTCATTGGTATCGCTATGGGCAGTATTCTCCTGCCGGACCTGTCGCACCGGGTCAAAAGCGGCGACGAAGCCGGCGCCGTCAGCACGCTGAACCGTGCCATTGAGACCGCCGCACTTTTGTGCTTTCCCGCCGCCGCCGCCTTTATGATTATGGCTGCGCCGATTTGCGATGCGCTTTATCGCGGGCTCGCCGGTGATGCACTTGGTCTTTTTGGTGTCGCAGGCTCGGCTTTTACGGCCGATGATGTGGCGCGGACAGGCGGCGCGCTTGCCTTGTTTGGCATCGGCTTGCCGGCTTTTGTCTGGCAGAAAGTTTTTCTGCCCGCTTTTTATGCACGTGAAGATACGCGTACACCGATGATCTTTGCGCTGGTGGCCATCGCGTTGAATACCGGTCTGGCGTTGGCGTTGTTCCCGCGTTTAGGGTTTTTGAGCATTCCCATCGCCACCTCCCTCGCCGCCTGGGCGCAGGTTATGTTGCTGGCGATCAACCTACACCGGCGCGCGCTGTTTCAGCCAACCCTGGCGCTGTTTACCGGTCTTGCCCGCATCCTCATCATATCGACGGTGCTCGCCGTTGGGCTCATCATTATCCTTCCGTATCAAGATGAAATGACAAGCCTATTATTTGATCGTCAATGGATCAGCGTTATCATCATCGCCGCCGCCGGGGCTATCCTTTACGGTCTTTTAGCGGTATTGACCGGCGCGCTGCGTCTCTTCCGTCCATAAGCGCACACCCGCATAACTTCCTGAAAGCTAATCCATGGCTGACACAACGACCACTAAATCGCGCGTCCTCTCCGGTATTCAGCCGACGGGCACGGTACAGCTCGGCAATTATCTCGGCGCGCTCGTCAACTGGGTAGCGATGCAGGATAGCTATGAGACGTTTTATTGTATCGTTGACCTTCACGCGATTACGGTGCCCCAGGACCCGGCAATCTTGCGCGAGAATACGTTGCGTCTTGCCGCAACCCTGCTGGCGGCTGGACTGGACCCTAAACGGACAACGCTATTCCACCAATCGGCGGTACGAGAACATACGGAGCTTGCGTGGATTTTGAATTGCACCGCGCGGCTCGGCTGGCTAAACCGCATGACCCAATTCAAGGAAAAGGCCGGCAAGGATAAAGAACGCGCCTCTATCGGGCTGTTCACCTATCCGGTTTTGCAGGCGGCCGATATTCTGATTTACAAGGCAACCCATGTGCCCGTGGGCGAAGACCAGAAGCAGCATCTGGAGCTTTCGCGCGATATTGCCGCAAAATTCAATCATGATTTCAACGTGGACGGATTTTTCCCCCTGCCCGAACCCCTTATCCAGGGACCGGGCGCGCGGATCATGTCTTTGCGCGATGGCACAAAGAAAATGTCAAAGTCCGACCCGTCGGACCTATCGCGGATCAATCTTGGCGATGACGCCGACACCATCGCCAAAAAGATTAAAAAAGCCAAGACCGATCCAGAACCCCTACCCGAAACACCGGAGGGGTTGAAGGATCGTCCCGAGGCGGACAATCTGGTGGGGATTTTCGCCGCACTTTCCAACAGGACGAAGGAAGCTGTTCTTGATGAGTATGGCGGCAAGGGCTTTGGCGATTTCAAACCGGTGTTGGCAGATCTGGTGGTGGAAAAAATCGCCCCGATCGGAACGGAGATTGATCGTCTGTGTGCCGATGAGGCCCATCTGACGCAGGTGTTGCGTAACGGTGCGGAGAAAGCCAGTGCAGTGACCGCGCCAATTCTGGCCGAGGTTCGCAAAATCGTTGGCTTTCTCTAAAAGTCTAACCGAAAAATCGGTTTCGTCTGTCGAAAACGTATTTTCTGAGAACCGGCGCGCAAAGTACATTGGTACGTGAGCACCGAAAGCGCAGAAAAACGCGTTTGCAAATGACAAAAATAGATTTTTCGGTTGGGCTCTGAGCCTGGGCGACCTGGCAATAACACTGCCCGCCTATTTATATTTTACCGAACAGCCATAGGGTTTGGTCTTGGCCGGGTCGGGGTCTTCCCCAGCCAGAACAGCCTTCATAGCGACAAGGGCATAATTCGTTGCCCCGTCAAGGGCTGACAGTTTGGACGACGGATTATCATCCATAGCGCCATCATATTTCAGGATACCATCGGCATTGATGACAAAGATTTGCGGCGTCGTGCGCGCGCGATAGGCCCGCCCGATGGTACCCGCCTCATCGAGGATCACATGGTCGGGTGTTGCCCCCCGCTTGATGGACAGAGCTTCGGCCGCCGCCCCGCTCACATGGCCTTGTTTTCCGGGGGCGGACGAAATGACGGTAACCCACACCACGTCCTCGTCTTTTGCGGCAATGGCCTGCGTTGCCTGCATATTGCCGCCATCATAGTGCTTTTGCACAAACGGGCAGCCATGGTTGGTCCATTCCATGACCACGGTTTTGCCGCGAAACTGGTCCAACGACGCCGTCGCGCCAGTGCTGGTCACGCCTGACCAAGCAGGCGCCAACGCGTTGATAACGGGGCCTGCTTCCGTTGCAAGTCCGGCGCCAGCCGCACAAAAAGACGCCACGGCGACAGTGGCAAAAAGCATCGCTCTACGATTTGGCATTTTCATCGTTTGTCCTTTCTAAAGACCCCCTATGGACCTGCAATTGTCTTGATGACCGCTTGTTCTGTGAGCGGTAGCGTCAGGATTTTTGGTGTCCCGTTGGCGGGGTAGAATACATAAAGCGGCACGCCGTTGCGATTGAATTTCTCCAATTCAGCCGTAATCAACGGATCACGCACTGTCCAGTCGGCAACCATGAACGCAGTATCAGTTTGTACAAATGTGCGCGCAAGATTGGCGCTGGAAAAAACCGTCAACTTGTTAAACTGGCAAGTGACGCACCAAGCGGCGGTGAAATCTACAAATACGTCTGTACCCTGTGCATTGAGTTTAGCAATTTCGGCGGTGTCAAATGCCGAGGCGTTAAGCGCGCCATGCGTGCCAACAGGGCTGGACATCGCGGCAACGGGCCGCAAACTGGCGAGCGGGATGAGCGCAGCAACACAGAAGAGGCCAGCAAGACCCGCGCCCGCCAGTGACCATTTTCCCGTTTTCGTCTGTTCAAACACCCATGCCGCAAGACCAAGCACCACGGCACCGAAAAAACCGATGGCAAGCCCAGCTTGCCCTGTTTGGGCGGTCAGTACCCAGAGGAAATAGGCCGCAGCAGCAAAAACCGGGAACGATAATAGCTGTTTGAACCGTACCATCCACGCCCCCGGTTTAGGCAAATGCCGGGCAAGGGCTGGCGCTAGCGACACGAGGAGATAGGGCAAGGCCAACCCCAATGCCATAACCACAAAAATTGCCATACCCAAGACTGGTGGTAACAAAACCGCCGCCCCCATGGGCGCACTAAGCAATGGCCCGATACAGGGCGCCGCCACAACCACTGCCAACATACCGGTAAAAAACGCAGCGCTATTGCCTTTGCGCCGGGTCAGAGACTGGCCAAGGCCTTGTACACTGGCGCCGACCTCAAACACCCCGGCGAGATTGAGACCAACCAGAAATAGAACGTAGGCAGATAATAAAACAACGAAAGGCGATTGCAGGTGAAACCCCCAGCCAAGTTGTTCGCCCTGCGCGCGCAGTGCTAGCAAGAGCCCGCCCATCATGGCGAAAGTCACCACAACACCGGCGGTATAAAGCCAGCCATGGGCCCTGATCGTCGCTTGATTTTGGCCGGTGGCCGCCATGAGCGAGGACGCCTTGATAAACAGAATTGGAAAGACGCACGGCATAATGTTTAGGATGACACCGCCAACGAACGCCATGGCGAGAAGAATGGCGATGTTTGATGTGGCAATTGTCGGTGGTGCTACGATTGATGGCACTTGGCTTGAGCCGGGCGGCGCGGTAGCTGCCGTTGCCGTGAGGGCAAAGGCCGAACGGGTGCCATCACCCGTTGTGAGTTTCAAGAGCCCGACAAGGGGTTTGCCCGCCGCCTTAGGAAAAGCAAAATCGGTTTCCCCCGTCAGGGTTAGCGTGGCACCATCATGTTGAAATGATTGAGGCGCGCTGGGTTTGATAAGGCCTTCATCATCGGCAAAGAAAAAGGCGTCTTCGATCACCCCAATATCGTCCACCAGATCAGCCATCAGGATAAAGACCGTTTTCTGAGCCGAATATCGGCTTTGTCCCGTAAGTTCAGTGGGCAAATTTGACCGGGCCCGTTGGAACAATTCGGTAATGGGTGATGACACTTGCTCTGATGGCGGCGAGTTATCCTCGACGATGGGTACGGTCAGGGAAAAATTTGCCTCCTCCGGGATGCATACCTCTTCGCAGATGAGCCAGCTAGCATCCAAATCGACCGCAATAGGATCACCCACCGGCATCGTTAGCGGCGCAGTTACCGGCACCAGAAAGACCGGGTTGCCTTCATATCCAAAATTGACGAGCGGGCCCACCGGGATACGCTCTGGCGTGGGATAAGCGATATCGCCCACCACAAACCCGTCGGGCAAATCGAAATTCATGACCAGGGGTAGCCCGCTATCCCCGGGATTTTTCCAATAGACATGCCAGTGTTCGGCCAAACGCTGGTCAAGGGCAAACCAGGTGGTGCGCCCCGGCGCGAACGCGGCTTCTGCCACCAGGCGGCTATTGGCCTGACCACTATCGATAAAATCCGTCGCGAATGCCTCACCCGGCCGCGCCGGTGTATCCTTCGCGTGGCTGGACGCCACAACAACCATAGCGCCGATCATCAGCATGGTCGCTGTGAATAGTCTGTGTACCCACGAGGTCTTCATAATCACCAACCGGTCACCCGACGTTATCATCATTAGCTAGAGCCTATGTGCTCCAGCGCGACTACTAAAGGCGATATAAGGCCTAAATTGGGAAGAGGGAACGGCTTTCCCCGCGACCACAGATCGCGATGCGGGTAACCGGTCAAAAGCGCGTGACCGACCGCCTAGATTATTCCGCGACCATACAATAGGCATTCAATTTATTGCCGTCGGGGTCACGAAAATAAGCCGCGTAAAACCCACCGCCGCGCAGGCCGGGCTTGCCCTCACACGATCCACCTTTCGCTAGAGCAATCTCGTGGAGCCGCTGGACCTGGGCCTCGTCTTTACCCGCCAAGGCTACCATCATACCATTGCCCACGCTAGCCGTCTCGCCATCAAACGGACGCATGGTACAAATACCCGCGCTGCCGCCCGGTGTGCCCCACGCCACGTAGGTGTTGCCTTCCATCATGCGGCCGGCACCCATTCCAGTGGCCAGCGCTTCGTAAAATTCTATCGAGCGGGGCAAATCATTGGTGCCCACAGTGACATAACCGATCATCATTTTATCCCTTACTGACCAGCGTCAAATCGAAGAGATAATATTCACAGCAGCATCGCCGCTGGCTCTTCGATAAACCCTTTGAACGCGGCCAGAAACTGCGCGCCCACGGCGCCGTCTACGACCCGGTGATCACAGGTGAGGGTCACGGTCATCATGGTGGCAATGACCATCTCACCATTTTTGACAACCACGCGCTCCTCGCCTGCACCAACGGACATGATGGCGCCATGGGGCTGGTTCACGATGGAGGCGAAACTCTTGATCCCGAACATCCCGAGATTGGAGACAGAAAACGTCCCCCCCTGATATTCCTCCGGCTTGAGCTTTCGCGTTTTGGCCCGTGCGGCCATGTCTCTTACTTCAGCAGAAATCTGGCGCAGGCCTTTTTCTTCGGCTTTCCAGACGATGGGCGTGATCAAGCCACCGTCGATGGCCACCGCCACCCCGATATCAGCATGTTTGTGGAGCAGAATTGCTTCATCCGTATAGGATGCGTTGGCTTGCGGAACTTTTTTCAAGGCCAGCGCCGAGGCCTTTAGAATGAAATCATTCACCGACACCTTAAAGGCGTTTTCGGGGTCTTTTTCCGGATTAGGGGAGAGCGCATTAATTCGCGCCCGGGCGGCAAGAAGATTGTCGAGTTCCACATCAATGTTCAGCGGAAAATGCGGCACCTCATTGTTGAAGCTCTGGGTCAGGCGCTGGGCAATGACTTTGCGCATGCCATCGACTTTCACCGCGTCATAGCTGTCCGCCGGATAAAGCCGCGCATCCACTGACGCCGGTGCGGGGACATAGGCCGCCGCCGGGGCGGCTTTGCCCGTGCCATCTTTCAGGGCCTGTTCCACGTCGCGCTTGACGACCCGCCCATGGGGACCGGTGCCTTTGACGAGGGAAAGCGCAAGTCCCTCATTCTTTGCAATGCGCTTGGCAAGTGGCGAGGCATAGACACGGGCCGCGTTGGCAGCCACGGCGGGGCCGGGTGACGCAGAATTTGCAGAAGTAGGCGAGGGTGCAGGCGCAGGCGCCGCTGATCCATTTGCCCCATTTTTTGCCGGCGGCGCTTGTTCAATAGCCGGTTTGCTGGCAGGAGCGTCGGCGTTTATGGCCGCGTCGTCAATATCGTCGGCGCTTTCCCCATCATCTAACAGGATGGCGATGGGGGCATTCACCTTCACATTATCCGTCCCCGCATCAATCAGGATTTTGCCCACAACGCCGTCATCAACGGCCTCAACTTCCATGGTTGCCTTATCGGTCTCAATTTCGGCGATCACATCACCGGAGTTGACCGTGTCCCCTTCCTTCACGGTCCATTTGGCGAGGGTGCCCTCCTCCATAGTTGGAGAGAGGGCGGGCATAAGAATCGGTGTGGGCATTTAATGGGTCTCTCCCGAGAGCTGACCGGAAAAATCCGTTGTTTCTTTCAAACGCTGCGCAAAAGCGCGTTCAATTTCCGCATACATAATATCGGGGTCACGGCGCGGATCGGTCTGGATCAGGGCATTGACCACATGTTTCATGATGTCGGCGGCCACATGACCCCAAACCGCCGGTTCGTCATCATCGTCGAACAAGCCCACCCGCAGGGACACATGGTCATCACCGTCGGACACCCAAAACCGAACCAGCTCATGGGCAACATCATCGCCATTGATCCCCTCGGGGATTGAGAGTTCTTCAATTGCCGTCATGGCTTCTATCCGTTTCTGGCTTCAGGCACGCGTGGCCTGCCTATTCATCATCAATGGCGTCATCGAGCGCCTCACCGGCATTCTCTATATCGCGGCCCACACCCTTTACGGTTTCGCAGGCGCTGAGTGCAAAAACCAAGGCCAGCAAGACGATAATACTCCGCATAGATACACTCCTTACAAGGATTTACTGAAGGACAAACGCCTTAGCGATAATTTTCCACTGACCATTCAGTTTTGCGAGGGTCAGCGCATCATAAAACCGATCACTGGACTTGAACATGACCGTGGCGATCCGTCCATCAACAATATTGACATCCAGTATTTTACCAATACGCCCGGTTCCCGGTGGGTTTTTATTGGCACTCCAATTTTCGACAACTTTTTCCATGTCTTTCCATGCTCGCAAGGTTTCTTCGCCGTTCTCATTGCGCACGACACCAATCATGCTGGCCTTGTCGGTAGCAAAGGCACGCAACAACCGCTCTTCGCTTGCCTCCCCTTGACCATGGAAATAATCAAAAACCACCTTTTCGACGGCCATTAGATCAGATGTCGGCTCGTCCGCATTGGCAAGCGGCGCCACCAGTAAAAGAACAGCAGCAAAAACAAATCTAACCATTGAGTTATCCTCTAAACTTGATCGACGAGAAATTTAATCCCTATACGTTACTTTTTTCACCGCCGCCACGATCTTCTCCGCGTTGGGCAGGCTCAGCGCCTCAAGATTTTCCGCATAAGGCAGCGGCGTGTCTTCCTGAGTTACCCGGGTTGGCGGGGCGTCGAGATAATCAAAGGCGTTCTGCGTCACCTGCCAGCCCACCTCTGCACCGATGCCGCACGGGCCCCAGCCTTCTTCCACGGTGACGAGGCGATTGGTTTTCTTTACCGAACTTACAATTGTTTCCACATCCATGGGGCGGATCGTCCGTAGATCAACAACTTCTGCGGAGATGCCTTCCCCGGCGAGCGTTTCCGCTGCTTCAAGGGAGAATTTTACCCCCCGCGAATAGGAAACGATGGTCACGTCTGTGCCCTCGCGCGCGACCCGCGCCTTGCCGATGGGCAAGACCCAATCGTCAACATCCGGAATGTCCATGGTGTCGCCATAAAGAAGCTCATGTTCCAGAAAGACAACCGGGTTTGGGTCGCGGATCGCTGCCTTTAACAAACCTTTGGCGTCGGCGGCGGAATAAGGCGAGATCACGATGAGGCCGGGGATGTTTGCATACCACGCGGCAAAATCCTGGCTGTGCTGGGCGGCAACGCGGCTCGCCGCCGCGTTGGGCCCCCTGAAGACGATGGGCGAGGCCATCTGGCCACCGGACATATACCGCGTCTTGGCCGCTGAATTGATGATGTGGTCAATGGCCTGCATGGCGAAATTCCAGGTCATAAATTCTATAATCGGCTTCAGACCGGCAAAGGCCGCCCCCACACCCAAACCGGCAAAGCCATATTCCGTAATCGGCGTATCGACAACGCGGCGCGCGCCAAACTCTTCCAAAAGCCCACGGGAAACTTTGTACGCGCCCTGATATTCGGCAACTTCTTCACCCATCAGGAATACATTCGCATCGCGGCGCATCTCCTCGGCCATGGCATCGCGCAGCGCATCCCGGATGGTGATCTCCACCATTTGCGTGCCGGCGGGAATTTCCGGGTCCGATGCGGGTTCAGGTGTGTCGAGCGGTGTGGGCGCTGCGTGCGGCGTCTTTATGGGTGTCACCGCCTGATCGTCATGGCCGTTGGCGGCGGCGGGTGCCGCATCACCCGTGGCCGACAGCGCCCCCACATCGATATCATCGGCGCTTTCGCCATCATCGATAATGACCGCAATAGGATCATTGACCTTCACATTCTCCGTACCCGCCGCAATGAGAATTTTGCCGATCACGCCATCATCAACCGCTTCCACCTCCATGGTGGCTTTATCGGTCTCAATCTCGGCAATCACATCACCGCTGGAGACGGTGTCGCCTTCGATCACCGTCCATTTGGCGAGGGTCCCCTCCTCCATGGTTGGCGACAAGGCGGGCATCAAAATCGGTGTGGGCATAAGGGAGCTTTCGGTCGGTATCGGCAGTATGGACAATCACAAGACGGGGGTCGGCCAGTGATTGGGCCGGGGGACAAGAGGGCGTTCAGCGCCCCCCCATCCGACCACGCAAACCAGGGGCCGCGACGGCTTTGGGACAAGGGGCACCAAAGCCCGACAAATAGCGAAATCCCGCTTAAAAGAGAATGCCCCGGCGCAGGTTTTTACCGCAAACCAACCGCTAATGAATGAAGCACTTAGCGCGCCCCCCCACGATCAGGCGGCTCTTCGGTTTCTGGCCTATCGCCCTGGCCTGGCGTTGGGTCAGGGCCAACATCGGGAGCGTCCGGTGGCATTGGCGGTTTGGCGGGCCCGTCAGCCCCCCGCAAGGCAGGAATACCGGGCACTGGCCTGCCCTGCCGGTTTTTGCGGTTTGGCCCTTTGGCCAGGACCCGGCGCAAGGCGGAAATCTCGTCATCCATGGCCGTTTGGCGGGCCAAAAGGCTCGCCGAAACCGCATTGTAATAGGTTTGCAAGTCGCGGTCCGCCTCCGCGCTCAGGCAGGTCATATAGACCTGAACCCGCTCAAGATGTTTGTTCATTCGGTCAACCTGAACATTGTAATCAAGGATGGCGGCGTTGCCGGTCTTCTTGCGATTGAGGGTAAGTGTCGGCGCCTCAGGCCGGGCGCAGTCGGTGAATTGATAGCGTCCACCGGTGGTGCCGATTTTTTCATAATCACCGGCAACTGCTTGCGACGCCATCGTCAAAACGCCCAGCGCCAGTACCAGCGCCGATGCCGTTTTTAACCTTGTAACCGCTGTACCCACGCCACTACTCCCAACAACCTCCCCGGCTGCAACCTACCAGCCATGCAAATTTTGCGCAAAGTAAGGGGCTTTGGGTTGGGTTAGCGACAGGATAGAAGAGACTGCCGACGGTGCGGAGGACTGAATTTGGCAGTTATTAAATATCCGTCGTGAGGCTTAAAACGCGCAAAGCTAAGACGCTTAGCCAGCTGGTGCTCTGCTGGAAGGACTTCGGGCTTTCTCAACAGCGCGGCAGATAAAAATGCGACAATGAATCCGATCGGGAGGATTTCTGTCATCGTGATCGGCAAACGCATTAGCGGGTTCAAGTAGAATTGCTTGAACGCTTCATTCTTTTCGATTTGCGCCTGGAGTTCTTCACCCGCGAGTCCGTCGGCAATTTGCGCTTCCAGGCTTCCGACAAAATAGTTCTCTATGAAGGCGAAATCCGTAACGGCAAGATACACCTCCCAAATCGCAACGTAGCAAACGCCAGCCATTAGGGCCATCAAGGTTCCAAGCCCCAGGGCCTTCCAAAACGTAATCACGCCGCCCTGCTTGATATCGCGATACCGTTTGACGCCGAAAAATATGAAGGAGCAGGCAACAAGCATAATGAGATAGCCGACAGCCATAGACGTCGACCATCCCTTGCCGTCGTTCCGCTCAAAACCCGCAATCATCGTCAGTATGGTCGCTATTCCGGCAAGCGACCCGTATACCACTACGAAACGTCCCATAATATTCCCTCCATTAGCTCTGATGTTAGGGGTGCGCGCCGAGAAAGCCTATCATCCGAAACGGTGAGAATGGCTGCAATTTGCGAAGTTTCAGGGAATTAGAGACAGAGACTGTGCTTTTCGTACGGCTTGCGTTCGCTTGGTTACATTGAGCTTGGAATAAAGATTCGCCAAATGAGTTTTCACTGTGTTCGGCGAGACACCAAGACTGCGAGCAATTTCTTTGTTGGATTGACCTTCGGCGATCAATGACAGCACCTCGCGTTCACGCAACGTGAGCCCGAGGGCCGATGCAGGCGCTTCGTTGACACGAAAATCTCCATCACGCGAACCAGATGTTAGCTGAGCACCAATCCACAACCCCAACGCCATGAACGCAGCCGCCAGTAAAAAGATATACAATTCGGTCGGGATCGCACGGATGAAGTATTTGTATTCGAGCCATTCAAGTAAGAATGCCGAAAACGCGAGAAAAATACTATAAAGTAATAGTGTGCGTTTCATACCTGAGATGTTGGCAGAGCGATCTGAATTTGACCATCGAATCCGACTTCAAAACGGGTGAAATTGCAATACTCACCAAAAAGGGTGAGTTTTTCAGCTTTGATATTTCCGCCAACATGTAGCTAGATTTCTACAGCTTGGGAGTAACATAAATGGATCTCGGAAATTTCTCAGTTAGTCTAAGCGTCAAAGACCTACAGGTTTCGAAAGGTTTTTACCAAAGGATTGGGTTTGCAGTTTGGGGAGGTGATGAAGAGAGCGGCTGGTTGATCTTAAAAAATGGCTCAACCACGATTGGCCTATTTCAAGGGATGCTTGAAAGCAACATGATGACTTTCAATCCCGGATGGGGCGAAAATGCCCAGAAGCTCGATACATTCCAAGATATTCGGGAGTTTCAGAAGCATCTAAAAACTTCCGGTCTTAAACTTGATATAGAGGCTGATAATACAACGAGCGGCCCGGCGCACCTCCTCCTGACGGATCCCGATGGTAACAGAATTATGCTAGATCAGCATGTCTGATCGTACAAACTCAGGTTGGCTTGCTCCCAAAAAGACTAAACAACTCAAAGAGCGAATGCCTGATGTTCCAAATAACGCGTAGTCGCTGGATTGCCGATGATCGGAACAGTTGCGCCAAATGCCGCTGCCAGCGAGCGTCCTAAAATCGCTCTGGAACGGTCGTTGATGGTTTGCCTGGGGAAGTCAGTTTTTGGCGACTTTCAACTTTTTAAACGGCAAAACGTCTCGAAACGACCCACCCCACTCAAACCATCAAAAGTGGCCCACTGCTCCCATTTATCTCCCCCCAATCACTCCACCCCCGTGATCCGCCCAAAGACCCTGTCCACCACCGCTGAGGGCATGAGGTTGCGCAGGGCCAGGAAGCCGAGGAAGCTGCTGGGAACGGTGTAGCGCGAGTGGGGCCGCGCCGCGGTGAGGGCTTTGTGCACGGCCTCGGCAACCACGGTGGCGGGTGCGGCCGAGGGGTGTTTGCGCTCGTGCCATTTGGCAAACTTGTGGAGGTGATCGCGATAGGGGCTGTCCTCGCCCATATAGCGGGCTAGCGAATCCTGCTCCTGCTCGCCGAAATGGGTGTTGATAAAGCCGGGGCGGATCAGGCTGACGCGCAGCCCTGTGCCCACCAGCTCCCGGCGCAGGGCATCGGTAACCCCCTCAACCGCATGTTTTGAGGCGCCATAGGGGCCCATGAACGGCGCCACGATACGCCCCGCTACGGACCCGATATTAATGATACGTCCCTGGTTAGCCGCGCGCATTTGGGGCAGTATAGCCTGGGTCATTTGCACAAGGCCGATGACGTTGGTTTCAAATTGGCGGCGCCATTCCTCGCCCGGCACCTGTTCCACGGGGCCGGCCACCGCGACGCCGGCATTATTGACCAGACCATAAAGCGGCCCGCCCGCCTCCTCCGCAATGGTGGCCGTGGCCTCCGCGATTGACGCTTCATCGGTCACATCGAGGGTCACCGGATGGATCCGCCCCGCGCCCATGCCTGACAACGTCTCCAACGCCGCCGCGCGCCGGGCAGCGGCAAAAACCCGAAACCCTTTATGGGCAAGGTAAACCGCCGTTGCCTCGCCGATGCCGCTAGAGGCACCGGTGACCAGAACCGGTTTGAACATGGTGGAAAGCCTTTCGGTTAAACAAGACGCGAGCGTTTGACCGCCGCATCGATAAAGGACGCAAACAGCGGGTGCGGATCAAATGGCCGGGATTTTAACTCCGGATGATATTGCACGCCAATAAACCAGGGATGGTCCGGGATCTCCATAATCTCCGGCAACTGACCGTCGGGAGATGTGCCAGAAAAAACAACACCTTTATCAGCCAGTTGATCTGCCCACGTCATATTGACCTCAAAACGGTGGCGATGACGCTCATGGATCGTATCGGTACCATAAATTTCATGCACCCGGCTGCCGGGTTTGAGCTTCGCCTCATAGGCCCCGAGGCGCATGCTGCCGCCAAGATCGCTGCTGGCATCGCGTTCTTCGCGAATGCCGTCTCGCTCCCATTCGGTCATCAGACCAACAACAGGCTTTGGCGTTATACCAAACTCGCTAGAGCTTGCTTCATCTTCACCCAGAAGATTGCGTGCCGCCTCAATCACCGCCATTTGCATCCCAAAGCAAATGCCAAAATAGGGCACATTGTGTTCGCGGGCAAAACGCGCCGCACTTATCTTGCCTTCGGCGCCGCGTTCGCCAAAACCGCCAGGCACCAAAATAGCGTGGACGCCGGCCAGCGCGCCCATGGTTTCGGTTTCATCCCGAAAGACGGAGCTATCAATCCATTCAATCTGTACACCGACATTATTGGCTATGCCGCCATGGGCAATCGCCTCGATCAGCGACTTGTAGGCATCTTTCAGAATCGTATATTTGCCCACAACGGCAATTCGCACTTTGCCATCGGGGTTGAGGGTACGGTCAACAATCTCCCGCCAGCCGGTCAGGTCCGGGGCCGGGGCATCATCAAGGCCAAAGGCGCTCAAGACTTCCGTGTCAAACCCTTGCGCATGATAGGCCAATGGCACCTCATAAATCGTGCGCGCGTCCAACGCCTGCACCACGGCGGAGGGGCGCACATTACAAAATTGCGCGATCTTTTTGCGCTCCCCATCGGGGATTTCCCGGTCCGCGCGCACCAGCAGGATATCGGGCTGAATACCGATGGAGCGTAACTCCTTGACCGAATGCTGGGTTGGCTTCGTTTTCAATTCGCCTGCGGACGGAATAAACGGCATCAAGGTCAGATGCAGATAAATTGCCTGACCACGGGGCAATTCATTCTTCAGCTGACGGATCGCTTCGAAAAAAGGTAAGCCTTCAATATCGCCAACGGTGCCACCGATTTCGCACAATACAAAATCCGCGTCCCCCGCATCGGAGCGCACAAAGGATTTGATCATGTCGGTCACATGGGGAATAACCTGTACCGTGGCGCCAAGATATTCTCCGCGCCGCTCCCGGTTGATGATTTTCTGGTAAACCTGACCCGTGGTCACATTGTCGGCCTTCGAGGCTGATACGCCGGTAAACCGCTCATAATGACCAAGATCAAGATCGGTCTCCGCCCCGTCATCGGTGACGAAAACCTCGCCATGCTGATAGGGGCTCATCGTCCCCGGATCAACGTTCAGATAGGGGTCAAGCTTCCGTAGGCGGACCCTATAACCGCGTGCCTGCAGGAGCGCGCCGAGTGCCGCAGAAGCAATGCCTTTTCCAAGGGAGGAGACCACGCCGCCGGTGATGAAAATATATCGCGCCATGGAAGGCCGTCATAACGGGGATTCGGGGCGAGGAAAAGCCGCCAGATCATAAAAGGTGTGGAAATAATTGCCTGGCTTTAGACGTATCCGCACACCCGCCTGTTAAGGCCTAAAAGTCTAACCGAAAAATCGGTTTCGTCTGTCGAAAACGTGTTTTTGGAGAATTGACGCGTAGGGTACACTGGTACGTGAGTACCGGAAGCGCAGAAGAACGCGTTTGCAGACGACGAAAATAGATTTTTCGGTTGGGCTCTAAGGGGTTGGGGGCTCGGTCTCGTCCTGCGCGGGGGCGTCAGCATTCGGCGCAGGCGCATCGGCTGCCGGGTCCGGTGCCTCAGCATCTTGCCCTGGTGCTGCGGGTTCTTCGGGCGTATCCGCCGGTGTCGCAGGCGCGTCAGCCGGTGTTTCGGTGCCAAGGCTGCCGCCAATGGAGCGGATCAGGCTTTCGGAATCGAATGGGTCTTCACTTAGGTCTTCGGGATCAACACCGGTAAAGTCCTCAATGATTTCCGCCTCGGTTTCGCCCTGATCGGCAACAATCGCCAAGCCTAGAGAGGTGGCAAAAAAGAGCGCCGCCAATATGGAGGTGGACCGGGTCAACACATTGGCCGCCCCGCGCCCGGACATAAAACCGCCACCGCCACCACCGCCAATACCAAGGGCCCCGCCCTCCGAACGTTGCAGAAGAACAACGCCAATCAGCGCCAACACGATCAAGACGTGGATCGTCAGAATAACGGGAACGAGGGAAGACAGGTCCATGGAAAAATATCCGATTGTCGATGGCGGGTTTGTAGCACCCAAAAGTCATATGGGGATGCCCGGTGCGGTGTAAACCGGGAAGCGCGGGTGTTACTGAAAACAAGGGCGGCGCGCAAGGTGCTGTGGGCCCTGCACCCCCGACAGCGGGCCGCTGTGGCCTAAATTTATGCGGCATCTTAACGGGTGCTGCGCCGCAAGATTGATTTTGTGCCAGCCTCGCGACACTTTTTGCACGTCCTTAGTCGGCGATAGGAGGCGAATAATGGCTGTTCTCAACGTGGCCCGTCCAGGCTGGAAGACCGAAGACCTCGATTTGTTTGAGGACGAAGTGCACAAATTTTTCGTCCGCGATCTTGCCCCCCACGTGGAAAAATGGCGGGAGCAAGGGGTTGTTGACCGCTGGGCTTGGGACAAGGCTGGCGAAGCCGGCATTCTGTGCGCCTCGATGCCTGCGGAATATGGCGGGGCCGGCGGCAGTTTTGCCCATGAACAGATCATCATCGAGCAGCAGGTCAAAACCGGGGTCGAGGGCTTTGGCATATCGCTCCATAACGGCATCATTGCCCCTTACATCCTGCATTATGGGACCGACGCGCAGAAACAAAAATGGCTCCCGCGCCTAGCCAGCGGAAAGCTGGTGGGTGCGATTGCCATGTCAGAACCGGGTACCGGCTCCGATTTGCAGGCTGTACGCACCACCGCCCGGCGCGATGGCGACGATTATGTGATCAATGGCCAAAAAACTTTCATCACCAATGGCCAGACCGCAAATATGATCATTGTGGTCACCAAGACCAATCCCGAGGAAGGCGCCAGCGGCACGAGCCTGATTGTGGTGGAGACCGACGAGGTTGAGGGTTTTTCTCGCGGCCGCAATTTGAAAAAGATGGGCCACAAAGCCCAGGACACATCAGAACTCTTTTTCGATGACGTGCGGGTGCCCGCCGAAAACCGCCTCGGTAACGAGGAAGGCCAGGGCTTCATTCAATTGATGGAGCAACTCCCCCAGGAGCGTCACATTATCGGCGTTCAAGGCATTGCCGCGATTGAGCGCGCCCTTGATCTGACGCTCGACTATACCCGTGAACGCAAAGCGTTTGGCCGCCCGATTTTCAATTTTCAAAATACGCAATTCAAACTTGCCGAGCTTAAAGCCAAGGCAACCATGGCGCGGGTGTTCGTTGATTACTGCACGGAGCAATTGCTGGCCGGCACGCTCGACCCGGCAACCGGATCGATGTCCAAACTCCTTTTGTCCGACCTTGAATGCGAGGTGATGGACGAATGCCTGCAGTTATTTGGGGGCTATGGGTATATGGATGAATATCCCATTAGCCGCATGTATACGGACGCACGGGTGCAACGCATTTATGGCGGCACCAATGAGATCATGAAACTGCTCATCGCCCGAACGATGTAGGTTTGGGGAAGCGAGCAGCTTCCCCCCTCATGAATCGGAGGAGGACAGGTTCTATGGCTTTGGATGGGTTCGTTTAGAGCCCAACCGAAAAATCTATTTTCGTCGTCTGCAAACGCGTTTTCGACAGACGAAGCTGATTTTTCTGTTAGACTCTTACGGCGCGCCCGTGCCGGAGCCTTTGTGGGTCACGGAAAACCCAAAGAGATCAACGATTTCTTGCGGGTCTTGCACATTCTCATAACTCTGGAGCAATGCGGGCGTGACCGGTGTCTCCGGCTCGGCCTTGACGATTAGGGTGCCCCCCTTTGCCACAAAATCCGCGAGGGCGAGAATATAAGCCTTGGCCGGCGGGAACGCCGCCGCCATACTCCCCGCCCCAAGCCGCAATGACGTGGCAGACAGAACCCGCAAATCATCCGGGTCTGCACCAATCAGCATTTGCGTACCCGGCTGATCCGGAAAAATTTCCGCAACGCCAACCGCCAGGGCGAAGGATTTTGCGATGCCGCCGCGATCGGTCAGGCGATAGTCCAATCCCTTGAACGCAAAAGTCTCTTCAAACGCCGAGGCCATGGCAGCCTCATCCTCCTGCGTCATTTCAAACGCAAAATTATCCGCAAGCACATCATAAGATAGAAGCGTCACTGCTGCAGACCCTTTGAGGGTGATAAAGTCCTCAAGATCAAAACGGCTCTTCTCAGCAAAGTTGCCATCATCCGGGCCCCAATCAAGGGTAAAACTGAGGTCCATATTGGGATCAACAACATCATTATCCTGAAGAATTTTGACAACTTTCTCGATGTTGGCGGTGATAATATTACTAGCGCCCTGACCATCGGGATCTTCGACATCACCAGCGCCCACAAGATCGGCAAAACCGGCAATAAAATTCGCATAGGTCACATAATTGATTGCAAAATCATCAACATCGAGATCGATATGTGTAGGCAGCACATTGTGGAAATGCCGCAAATCCAGGGTAAAATCACGGGTTCCGTATACGGGTTCCCCATTGATCCTATGCTGATCATTTTCCATATGCCAGTAACCAAGACTGAAGAGATCAGTCTCGCTTTTGTCAGGCAGGACGCCGCGGGCCAGATGGTCATAAACCTTACGCAGCCGCAAATCATACAGTGAAAACCGTTCCGTCTCGCCGGTCTGGATATAGGTTGCACCGCCACTTACCGCTGGCGCGTCCGCCTCACCGTCAAGCACCGACGGAAGCGAGGATGTGCTGGTGTAGCTTGTGCCCTTGGTTACAGTGACAGCGGTATCGCCGCGGTCATAGCCGCGATAGCCGGAGAACGGGACCGAGTAGGAATAGCTTGATGCCCCGCCATAGGCACTCCCGGTACTGATCGATAGAGCCATGTCGTAAAGCGCCATTTCCTCAAAACTATAGGCCATATTCCATGCGGCGATATATTGGGCGAGGTGAACCGGCTCAATATCAATTAAAAAATCGGGGTTGGCGTCGGCGTCGGTCTCCAAGGAGAGGAGTGCCCCAATTGGTGGCGCACCCCCCTCCGCCTGCGCGGTGGGTGCGGTTAAAAACTCTATTTTCGCTTCGCGGCTTGCCTTCGGCGCTTCGTTCAAATCCATCAGCGATAAGACAAAAGGTTCCAGCGCGAGGTCAGTGATGACTGTTTTTTTGATCCCCACCGCGACGGACGCATCGACGTCGGAAAAATCATCAAATGCCGCAAAATGAATCTGGTTGTCGCCGACCAGCCCCGCAACTCTTTCTACCGCTTCAGCGCCGGCACTAACCATCAATTGGGCAAAGCTATCCCCATTGATTAAAGATACCCCGGATAACTCAATCCGGCTGGCCACGGGGATACGATCGTCTAGCCGCGCCCCGCCCATTCGGTCGGCAACGCCGTCACCATCCAAATCCCAAAACCGGGCCTCATCGGCTTTCACCCCGATTTTGGTTTCGCCAGCATTAGTGATACTCAGCCCCCGGACCAATAGGGTATTGTTCGCGCCGTCCAACGTGACGCTGTCATAGCTGATGGCGAGCCAGGACGGGGCCGCCGCGATGATCGTATCGATGGCGGTTTCGCTGACAGTTTCGGCGCGCATCTCGGTTGACTTTAACGCGGCGAAAAACGCGTCATCATCAAAGGGTGCCGGCGCCACGATGTCTGTGCTGGGCGCAACAAGTGTCGCTTTATCGGCCTTGAGATAAAGATAGCCCGCGCCGCCGACAGCACACAGGACCGCGCCGAGCAAAAATCCCCAGATGATACGCATACCTTAATCCTCTATTTCGTCGCGCTCGGATGAGTGGCACGTACCCCACTGGCAAAACGATGATACTTAAAACGTTAAGTAGAGCGTACTAGCTCTACGCAAAGCGGCTAGCGAGCCGGGGACACACCCGGCGAAATTTTTTCGCTGATAGAGGCAAGGGCAAACAAGGATCACCCCTCACCGCTAACCGGCGCGGCGCCCTCAATCTCAATGATTGGCGCGCGCACCGGCGTAAACCGAAAATCGCTTTGGGCCCGCGATTGGCCGATGGCGCTGGCCAGTGCATCAGCCATGGCAAGGGCAAGCCCCTCGCGGGACCGCCCATCAAGCGCGGCAAAGGCAACGCCCGTCCACATATCGCGTGTTCCCTGGCGCAAGGTGACCCGCATCTTGATTTGATTAAGGATCGGCGCGCCGCGTTGGCCGGGGGTAATAGTGACGGCCGGCGGACCGGAAAAATCGCTTGTATTGAGAAGCGGCCCCGTGGGCAGACGCCCTTGCGGGTTTTCCGCCTCCTCTATCTGCACCGGACTGCGCCAGCTTTGCGGCCGTGGGCCCGGCGGCGCGGTAAGCGAGAAAACAACGGCATAAATATCGCCGGCAGGACCGGATGATGGGGTTGCCGTTGCCACGTCACCCGCCGCAATCTCATAGCCAAGGTCTCTCAACCCCGCGGCAAAACGACTTTGGGTGCGCGCTTCAAGCTGATCGCCAAACCCGCCCGGCATGACCACGGGGATCGCTGGGTCCAGCACCGCCTGCTCATAGGTGCGCAGCAGATCGGTGGGTTGCGGCGGCGTATAAACCTGTTTCGGCCCGCCGCCGCAGCCCGTCACGGTCATTGCCACCGTCACGGCGAGCGTCATGACCAATGCCGGGGCCACTGATTGGGCCACGTTGCCGCCCCGCTTGCGACCCCCAGATCCGAAACAAGGCTTCATCATTGCCATCCTTTTCGCGAAAAAATCCGAAAGATAGCATATCGCGCCCTGGCAAATTCCGATAGCTACCGGAGCTCATAATCAATCAACCCCCTTGCCGTCGCCATGCCCTTGATCCAACTCCTGGTCCTTGCCCTTGTTCAGGGCATAACCGAATTCCTGCCCATCTCCTCTTCGGCCCATCTTATTCTGGCGCCGATTGTGGTGGAGAGCTGGTCTGATCAAGGCCCCGTCATTGATGTGGCTGCCCATGTGGGTTCGCTTGGTGCGGTGTTGATTTATTTCCACCGGGAAACGCGCATGCTGGCGGCTGGCGGCATCCACACGCTCACGCAAAAAGCAACGCCCGCGCGGACATTATTTTTGCGTCTGGTGGCCGCGAGCCTGCCGCTCCTCGCTGTAGGGTTCATTCTGGGAATCACCGGACTTGTTGACCAATTGCGCAATCCGCTGGTGATCGGCGTTGCCAGTATCGTTTTTGCCATCGTCCTGTGGTTTAGCGATCGCAGTTCGGTCAACCGTACCAAGACGATTGATACGCTGACCACTGGTGATGCCATGCGTGTTGGTGTCGCCCAAATGCTGGCCTTGATCCCGGGGGCGAGCCGGTCAGGCGTCACCATGACGGCGGCGCGTTATCTTGGCTGGTCCCGGGAGGAGGCCGCGCGCTTTTCCATGCTGCTGGCGATCCCGTCGATTCTTGCTCTTGGAATGTTTGCCGGGCTTGATTTGATTACGGGTGGGACTGATACAACCTCACCCCTGGCGGCCTTTGTGGTGGCGGTCCTTTCCTTCATCGCCGCGCTTCTCGCGATCCATGTGTTCCTCACCTTGACCCGGCGGATCAGCTACACGCCCTTTGTGATTTACCGCATAATCATGGGGGCGGCACTGATCGTGTTTGCCTTGCGATAAAGCCCACCATTCACCCCCGAAATGACTTACCCTTAACATCTCCATGACATACTCCGTGTGATAATCAGAGCGGTGGTACGGCATAGAAAGGCCCCAGGGTGGTAAGCGCAAACGGAATTTACAGGGCAGCAGAGCGGCTGAAGGGGCACGCGGTGCGCACGCCCCTGATGGAGAATGAAATTCTCAATGATCGGCTTGGCGGACGCGTGCTGATGAAGGCCGAAATGCTCCAGCACTGTGGATCGTTCAAGTTCCGCGGTGCCTTCAACCGGCTCTCACAGCTCACCGCCGCCGAACGCAAAGCTGGTGTCCTTGCCTGGTCATCGGGCAACCATGCCCAAGGCGTGGCGCGCGCCGCCCGCCATTTTGACATTCCCGCCGTGATCGTCATGCCCGCCGATGCCCCGGCCCTAAAGGTGGAAAAAGTCCGGGCTTATGGCGCGCAAATTATCACCTATGATCGGTATAGGGAGGATCGCGAAGCTATTGGCCGCCCCCTCGCCGCCGAAAAAGGCTATGCCCTCGCCCCCTCTTATGACCATGTTGATATTATTGAGGGTCAGGGAACGGCGGCACTAGAAGCAGCCCAGCAGGCAGATGCCCGCGGGCTGACCATGGATGACTTTGTGATTTGCTGCGGCGGCGGCGGGTTAACAGCTGGGTGCGCCACAATCCTCAAAGAGATTTCCCCCGATACCGCAATAACCATAGCCGAGCCGGAAGGATTTGCAGAAAGCTGGGCGTCCGTCAGTGCGGGCACGCGGTGTCACGCCGACATTACGCAAATGACCGAATGCGATGCCATTGCCACACCAACACCTGGGCAGTTGACCTTGCCGATCATGCAAGCGCTGGTGACCGGCGGTGTCAGCCTGACCCCGGCTGAAGTGCGCGACGCCATGGTCTTCGCTTTCAAATATCTCAAACTTGTCCTTGAACCAGGTGGTGCCGTTGCGCTCGCTGCGGTTTTGGCCGGGCATGTGCCGGTGCGGGACAAAGTTGTGGGGCTCACGCTGTCCGGCGGCAATGTTGATCCTGATCTGTTTGCCCGCATCCTCAACGCACATTCTGAGAAGCCCCGCGATTAAAGGTGCCGAGCCGCGCACATCCGCGTGATCAGCGATTGGCAAAAACACTGCAGGGGCCCACATGATAGAACGAGGTGATGATCAAGACGCCAACCCGATTTCGCTTAGGGCCCGCTTCGTCATTGAAATGTTATAAAATATCAGTTACCTTCAATGCAGGCGTGTGGCGTTTTGAGACGATCTGGCTGGATGGGTGTTCACGGTTTGCTCAGTCTTTTTTGGCAAACTGACAAAATGGAAAGGTATGCGACAGCGCCTGCGCATGCCCGAAGGATTGGCCATGACAGATCAAAAAATCAAAGTCCTCCCCCACCATGACGAAGTGCCGGTCATTTCGCCAAAAGAATTGGCGGAGATGGGCGGACGCAAGCTTGTCTATATCCGCCCGGTTATTGCCGCCGATGTGGCTGAGCATTTGATGGATGATGACGGCTTCACTGCCTTTGACCTGCCCGATGATGCGACGCTCTATTCGGTGCACGCCGCCGATGGGGAACGCATTGCGCTAGTTGGCGATCTCGATCTTGCGTTTGCCGCCGCACGCCAACAGGAAATGAACCCCGTTAACGTGCACTGATGGCTGTTCAAGTCCGCGAAAGCACATAGACTTTGTCCAAGCAAGCGCGGTTTAGCACCCAATCTCGCGGCGAATACGGTTCATCTGCGCAAGGCTCTTGCAGACATTTTCACACAGGATGCCGTCTTTGTCTCCGTCGGCTTTTGGGTGGGTACCGCCACACCAGGCGATAACCGCCTCGCGACAGCTTGTATAATCCGTACACCGCGCCGCGTAGGCGCTCGGTATCATGCTTTGCATCACAAGGAGAGCGGCGGCGTAACATGGTGCCGAACGAATAACCATAACAACCTCTCCTTTAAGTACTTGTCACGGTCGTTCGGTACACCAATTAATACTAGGCAAAGTGTATCTACACCTGTGATTTTACCCAGTGCGATTAAGACGTTTTTGACGATGATCACCAACGCACCACGACAATTTATAAATTCTTACCGAAGTACTAATTGGGGCTGCCCCTTTACCGAACATAAAGCCCTGCATGCAAAACTTGCATTTCGAATTGGGCACGGATTGATGTTGAGAAATGATCAAGATGTTGAGGAACTTTACCTCGACTATGCGCGGCTTGTATTACTGGGCTATGGCTCCTGTGCGGCTTGTGCGCTTGCCGTTATCCTCTGCTTTGTGGATCGTGCTTTACCAATTTGGCACTTATACTCGCCCATGGGATTGTTTGTGGCAATTTTAATTGCGCGCGGGCCCGTCTGGATTGCTGACCGCAAAAAATCCCAGTCCATCACCAGAATGCGCCGCCGCTTTCGCTTGGCATTGATCCTATCGACATTTATGGGCGTGTGTTTTTCCGTGTGGTGCGTCTCGCTCCTGCCCTATGGCGGGGAGACCGAGATGGTGATGATGACGTTTCTGGTGGTTCTTGCCGGCATGATCGGGTGCCTCCTGTTAAGCGTCATGCCTCGCACCGCACACACCCTATTATCGGCTGCGTATATCCCATATTTTTTGGCGCTTTTGGTAATGGGCACCAAAGCCGCCTATATTTGCGGTGGCATGATGATTGTCTCCTTCCTTGCCGCCACCTCGTTTGCGCGGCGTCACCAGGAAAAGACAGATAAACTCCTCAATGCTGTAACCGAGGCACAAAGCGCGGTTAAAACCAAGGCCAACTTTCTGGCCAATATGAGCCACGAGATCCGTACCCCAATGAACGGTGTCATCGGCATGACCGATCTCCTGATGACAACGCGGCTCGACGCCAAACAAAAAGACCTTGCCAATATCATAAAGTCTTCTGGCAACAGCCTCCTCAATGTTATCAATGACATTCTTGATTTTTCAAAATTTGAAAGCGGCAAGGTTGATCTCCAGGCCCAGTCTTTCAATCTGCGCCGCGCGGTCGAAGATGTTGTCATTATGGTCTCGGCAACCGCGCGCGAGAAAAATCTTGAGGTTATTTTTGATTATCATCAGAACTGTCCCGAGGGGTTTATTGGCGATAATGGCCGTATACGGCAGATTTTGACCAATCTTATCGGCAATGCGGTAAAATTCACCGAAACCGGTCATGTTGTCGTTCGTGTTTCAAGCACAGTAAATGACAATGATGCCCGGGTACGTTTTGAGGTGACCGACACCGGCATCGGCATTCCTGAAGACAAGCTTGCCAGGATTTTTGACCAGTTCGAACAGGTCGACACCAGCAGCACCCGCCAGTTTGAAGGCACCGGTCTTGGTCTTGCCATCGCCCGGTCTATTGTCGATTTGATGGACGGGGAACTCGGCGTCGACAGCAAACTGGGCGCGGGTTCAACCTTCTGGTTTGAAGTGGATTTGCCGCTCGATCATGACATCCAAACCGGACGCGCCATGGATGATTTCGATATCAAAGGCACCCGTGTTCTGATCCTCGACGACAATGAAATCAATCGCCGTATGTTGGTGGAACGCTGCGCAGGTTGGGGACTTGAAACGGTGGAAGCCAACTCTGCCCTGCAAGCGATGGCCGCGCTCTATGCCGCGTCTTCCATGGGTAAGCCCATTGCCCTCGTGATCAGTGATTATCAAATGCCGGAAATTAATGGCGAGGAATTCGTCATCAAGATGCAGGCTGATGAACAATTCTGTGGCATCCCAATCATTATCACATCCTCCGTGAGCGAACGAACACAAATCGAACAAAGGGGTAAAGCCCATGTTGATGCCTGGCTGGTCAAACCGGTCCGCAACTCGCTTCTTCTAGAATCGATCATCACCGCGCTGTTCAAAAAGAGTATTCGGGAAATCAAGGCAACATCCCGCCAATTGAAAGCTGCCGCAGTGCCGCGGCGCGCGTCTTATCAAACGAATGCCAGCTACTCACTGCTCGTTGCCGAAGACAACGCCATCAACCAGTTGGTCCTGCAAACCATGCTCGCAGAGACGGAATTTCGCGTACATATGGTGGGCAATGGAGCCGATGCTGTCGCCGCTTTCGAAAAATTGTCGCCCGATTGCGTTCTCATGGATATGTCCATGCCAATCATGGGGGGCATTGAAGCAGCGGAAAAAATCCGCGCCCTAGAAGCGGGCACCCCGCGTCACACGCCGATCATCGCTGTCACCGCCAATGTGATGGAACGCGATCGCACAGCCTGTATCAAAGCAGGGATGGACGCCTTTGTGGCCAAACCTATAGACCGGCAACTGCTATTGGCATGCCTGCGCAAGCGGATTGCGCAGGACGCCATTGCCACCGGGTAAACCCTTAATGGCGATCGCAGGTCAGTCGCCGCGCAAGCGCATGATCCATTCCGGGTCGGCATGATTTCCCACCATATACTGATAGTCATGGACCTTTTCGAACCCGTGGCGGGCATATAGCTTTTGGGCGCGGTAATTCTCCGCATAGACACTAAGAAAGACGTGGTCGAAATGCGATTTCAGCCAGGTCAGACATTGGCCCAGCAGTTGCGCGCCGATACCGCGACCCTGTGCTTGTTCCAAAAGATAAAGACGCCATAGCTCGCCGCTTCCCGGTGGCTGGTTTGGAATTGGCAAATCCGTTGGCCCGCACACACCATATCCAACAGCCTCGCCGCGATCATCGCGCACAAGCCACAAACAAAAGGCCGGATCGCTTAGCATCCGCGCATATTCCTCTGTCTTATGGGACGTTTCCAAATAAGCGCGCAGGTCTTTTTCGCGGTAGAGATGACCAAAGGTTTGCGTAAACGAGATCGCGCCCAGATGGGCGAACGCCGGTGCCATGGCCGGATCATTGGTTGTTTTGATGTCCATATGCGTTTTTAGAGGGGGAACAGCCCAAAATCACCCCTCTCGCTCTTTCACGGCACGATACGCACAAAAAAGGCGCCCGAAAGGGGCGCCTTTTCATGATGGGATTAAAACCGTTAGGCGGCTTTTTTCCATTTGATTTGAAATTCCAGTTCCTCGGCGCCTTTTTCACGCTCATGCTCAACATTGAAAATCGCAGCGTCGGGCACATAAATCTTTTCACCGGCAACCATAATCTGGAAATTTTTGCCTTTCTCAATGGAGTCGGCAAGACGGCGTAGCTTCGCTACGAATTGCTTGTGCGTATACCCCTTTTCGATATCACGGTCGGCTTTACGCGCGCGCGTGGTGGCGGGCTTTTTGGCTTTCGTCACTGCTGTTTTTGTAGCTTTGGCGACGGGCTTGCGCGACTTGCTGGCGGTTGTCTTTGTTTTGCGTGCGCCCGTTGATGGCGTCTTCGCAACAGTTTTGGCCGTGGTACGGCGGGTGGCGGGTTTGCGACCGGCCTTTTTGCGGGTTGATGTTTTTGTTGTCATTGGGCTCTCCTGGTTGATTCCTGCCGGGCTTTTTGCCCCCTCATTTTTCGCAGGACTTGGGTTTGGTTAATGGAAAATTGTTGCTAAATCCTTGCCGAGACAGCATTACCCCTGCCGCGATCTATGCGGCGTCTTGGTGAGAACATCCGCATGCGGTATTTGAAATGTGGCACCCATGGTCGCCAACCCGAGACCTATGTGTGCACGCATATTGTGGAGACGGTTGCCGACGGGGAACCCCGCGGCTTTTGGTGGTCCTATGAGGATGGCGCGTTTGAAGCGGTATGTGGCGCCTGCAACGATCTTGATGCGGCGGCGTTTGAGGCGTCTATGGCCGAGACCATACGGACGCTGTGTTACGGATGCTTCCGCGTGGCAGCGGATGTGAACGGTATTGTTCTGGATGAGGTGAGCCCGCGGTAGCCCCGCACCACTGGTTGCGGTGATTTCGCCCTTTATCAGGGCCGGGCAAGGCGGTATAGATTATGGTTTGTGAATGTCGGCGTCGGCCCGTGCTCTTATGGAGGGTGGACGATCGGTTCAGTATAAGGACAAACCCATGGCCGCTCGCCGACCCGCAAAACATCAACCCGACGCCTTTGCCTGGTCCGCCGATAACGCCGAATGGTGTACGGCGCAGCGGAAAAAATATCCCGAGGGGCGCCAGGCCTCCTGCGTCATTCCGTTTCTATGGCGCGGCCAGAAACAGGAAGGCTGGATTTCGATCCCCATGATGGAGGTGATCGCCGAGCAACTCGCAATGCCTTATATCCGCGTTTATGAGGTCGCGTCGTTTTACACGATGTTTAACCTCGCGCCGGTTGGTGACTTTTTCATCCAGCTTTGCGGAACAACGCCCTGCATGCTGCGCGGGGCGCAAGACTTGCGCGAGGTTTGCAAGGATGAGATTGGCACGGAGAGCGCCGTGTCGGAAGACGGCAAGTTCTCCTGGCTTGAGGTGGAATGCCTCGGGGCGTGCTGTAACGCGCCCATGGTGCAGATTTCCACCAACAATGATGACCATTATTATGAGGATTTGACGCCAGACAGCTTTGCCAAATTGCTGCAAGACCTGCGCGCTGGCAAAGACATCAAGCCTGGGCCCCAGGTTGCCGACCGCCACACCTCTGACCCGGCGGGGGCAAACACCACCCTCACCGATCCTTCACTGTATGACGGGTCAGCCGCAAAGCCGCTCAAAGCGATCCCCAACGCTGAAGCGCCCGCATGAGGCCGTTGCGTCTGAAGGCGAGCGGCGGTGTTGCCCTTCATGATTGGGCGCATCTCACATGAGTAAGGGAAAGGGCGGGCCGCATTATATTCCTGAATTCGACCCGGACAACCCTAAGTCGCCTAAGGGTTTCGCTGGCAAATGGACGATGCGCTATGTCTATCTTCTTGTCACGAATGCAGCATTTATCGTCATTTCTGCAAATTTTGGCCCTGACTGGCTGACCATCACTCTGATCATCATCGAGATATTACTTGTTTCCCCGTTCATTGCTTTTGTTGGCTTTTCCTGAACCTAAAAGCCTTTTGATCCCGCGCTATGCCTACTGGATCAAAACCAGACGCCGCGGAAAACCAAACCGATCAACCCCGAGCCAGGTTGCCCCGCCCGCCAGTTGCCCGCGCCAGACCGTGCGATTTTCGATATCCGTCAGCACCAATTCCTCGCCAATCAACTCCCAGGCCGATGCTGACCAGTCGAGGTCGCAGCGGTTCCCCTTGATGCGGGCCCCGCGCTGGTTTGGGTTTGCCGGTTTGAACCGACCGGTCGCCTTCGATTTTTCTGCCGCAAGCCAAACTTCGCATTTGTGCGCACCGAGAATATTTTGCAGCTTATAGCGCCCGCCAATGCGATCCTCCGGCGGCGGGGCCGGCAAATCACCAACCCGCTGAAGCAAAACCGCCGGTCCCGGCGGGTCGCGGCGTTGTCGCCCCCCATAGGTAGGTTCGGGCCCGGCAATCGCCGCGCCGACCCACACGTCATCAACGCCATATTCGCTTATGGCCAGGCGGCCCTTCGGCGTAAGCCGCCAGCCACCGGCCCGCACGAAACGGCGCAATCGCCGATGCTGATTGGCACAGCGCTTATCAAACTCTGCCAACCGGCCATCATTGCCTCGAATATTCATCAATACCGCACCGCACGTAATGCCTTCGGGTACAAAGGTGACTGACCATTGCCCCACATGGGCGGCGAGGGCCTTCACCACGTAAGCGGGCAGTTTTAACTTCGATTCAAATTGTGGCTTCAGGCGAAACCGGGTGCCGTTCGCGGCCCCGCCAACAAAAGCGCCGTCGATTTCATCGAGATTGCCGGACCAGATGCCCTGATCCCAGCGGTTGAAAATATCAAGGCGCTTTTGATTACCGGCATAGGTCCATCCGCGGGCCTTATCAAAAGGTGCGGGGCAGGTACCGTCCAAATTGACGCGCGACCCTTCCAACAGGCGCGGCGCGGCAGAAAGCTCAATGCGACAACTCCCGGCCACACTGGCGTTTGCGTCGCTGGCGTCCTCAACAATTGCCAACGTGTAATTGCCCACGAGCAATTGCGAGGGATCATTGCTGGGAAATTCCCATGTGATCTGCAGCCCCCGGGCCGCTGGCGTGAACAGGCAAACGCCGACCAAGAAGGCGCACCAAATCGCCCTTAACGAAACATTTATCATCACAGACCCCGCATTTTGTGCCCGTAGACATGCAATCACAGCCAACAGCGAACCGCAACAACTATGCTTAAGGGAGGATGCGTTCGGCGAGAACAGATCAGCCCGTAAATAGAAAAATGCAGGGGCGGATGGGCATTGGCATATGTGTCGAAAGGAAAGGCCAAGAGACAAAACGGTCGCCCCCCTTTGCGGCAATCCGGGTAGTTTATTTTGCCGCCACGACAGGCTATCACCACCGATGTGAACGTCATACATCCCCTGCCCGAAGATAAAGCCAATGCTTGAAGATAAAGATCGCATTTTCACCAACCTCTATGGCCTGCATGACTGGGGCTTGGAGGGCGCAAAACAACGCGGGGCCTGGAACGGGACCGGATCACTGATCCGGATGGGCCATGAGTGGATTATCAAGCAGGTAAAGGATTCAGGTCTACGCGGGCGCGGCGGGGCCGGTTTTCCCACAGGCTTAAAATGGTCTTTCATGCCCAAGGAAGTGAAAGACAGGCCCCATTACCTGGTGGTGAATGCGGACGAGTCCGAGCCCGGCACCTGTAAGGACCGGGAGATAATGCGCCACGATCCGCACCTTTTCATCGAAGGGTGCCTGATCGCCGCCTACGCCATGCGCGCCAATGCCTGTTACGTCTATATTCGCGGCGAATATGTGCTGGAGCGCGAACGAGTGCAGGCGGCGGTTGACGAGGCCTATGCCGCAGGGCTCGTGGGCAAAAACGCCGCCGGTTCCGGCTGGGATTTCGATATCTATGTGGCCCATGGCGCGGGCGCCTATATTTGCGGCGAAGAGACAGCGCTGCTGGAAAGTCTTGAAGGCAAAAAAGGCCAACCCCGTTTGAAACCCCCCTTCCCCGCGGGTGCGGGGCTTTATGGATGTCCCACCACCGTGAATAATGTTGAATCGATTGCCGTTGTGGGCACGATCTTGCGGCGCGGGGCCGACTGGTTCAAAGGCTTTGGCCGCGACAATAATGCGGGTACCAAGCTTTTTTGTATATCCGGCCATGTGGAACGCCCCTGCAATGTGGAAGAGGAAATGTCCATTTCCCTCAAAACCTTGCTGGAGCGCCATTGTGGCGGGGTGCGCGGCGGCTGGGATAATCTTAAAGCCGTTATCCCCGGTGGCTCGTCGGTACCGATGTTGCCCAAAGATATCTGCGACGATGTCCTGATGGACTTTGACGCGTTAAAGGAACATCGCTCCGGTCTTGGCACGGCGGCCGTGATCGTGATGGACAAATCGACGGATGTGGTCAAAGCGATTAGCCGCATCAGCTATTTCTATAAGCATGAAAGCTGTGGTCAGTGTACGCCCTGCCGCGAAGGCACCGGTTGGATGTGGCGTGTGCTAGAGCGCATGGTACGCGGAGAATCTTCAACCGAAGAAATTGACAAATTGCTCGATGTGGCCGGTCAGATTGAAGGCCACACAATTTGCGCTTTGGGCGATGCCGCAGCCTGGCCCGTTCAGGGCCTCGTGCGCCATTTCCGCCACGAAATCGAAGAGCGCATCAATCAGTACCGGGAAGATCGTGGCGGCGTTCAGGTTATCGCGGCGGAGTAGATCACATCGCTGCTTCGCCCTCGCCACTGAGCAGCATTCATCTTAAATCCAATATAAAATGTCATGGCCATTTGAGCCGGACATTAATGCCATCTGCATAGGCTTTCGCGTTGGGGGCAACACGAGACGACCGGACAGGATCAATAAATGACACCAACGAGGGCAATGGCCGTGGCGGTTGAGGAAATCGCGGACGGCGAGAATGAGGTGGCGCAAACCACATACCCAGCGATTGGAGACGACCCGGCGCGGGCGACGGAGGCGGCGCAACCCTTTGAGCGGCGCCTAGGAGGCGACCGACGGGGCAGCGGCTACAGTGGTGCTTCACTCTCGGACGGGGACTGGTCCACAGAAAATCTACGACGCTGTGAGGAAGATTATTTCCACCTCGATCTTGCCAATATTCTGCGCGTTTTGGAGCGCCACCCCGAATACGCCGGTCGCTTTCACTATGACATCAATATGCACAAGGTGATTGATCGCGGGGTAACCATGCAAACCTGGCAAGTCGATGCGCTTGCTGGCGAGATACAGGAACGTTTTCTACCTGGCATAGCCACAGACCTTGTCCACAAATCCGTAGCGATCGTGGCAAACAAATCTGCGCTTGTAAAAAAAGTGCGTTAATCAATACCCGGCGGCAGGATATCGATGTGGTGAACATCGATTGACCGATCGATAGGGCTAACCAGATTATCAAAAAGCACGACTGACGCGCTTTGCACCAAAAATAAGACCAGTGCCCCCACGGCAAGACCAATGAACGGGGCAATGAATACAGGCATTTTCTGGCGGGCAAGGGCCACAGCCAAAAATCCCATAAGACCCGCCATGGCAAAGCTAAAAATATTCAGGAAGGTGAACAGACTAAGCGCCGGGTTATTCAGTATGCGACCGCTCGACAAAAGCCATGCAATACCGAACGCAAACCCGGACCATACGAACGCCACCAGCACCCGGCGGCCGATTTCTAAAACAATGCCGGAAGCGGTCATGCCCCGTACCCCGCTACTATACCCGCTCTAAGGGTAGCGAAGAAGCGCGCGCAGGACAATGATCGCCCCACAAAAGAGTTCGCCTACCGGTCGATTTCGCCGAACACGATATCGAGCGAGCCGAGGATCGCAGACACATCGGCCAACATATGGCCGCGGTTCATCCAGTCCATGGCCTGCAAATGGGCAAAGCCCGGCGCGCGGATTTTACAGCGATATGGTTTATTCTCGCCGGTGGAAACAAGATAAACGCCAAACTCGCCCTTCGGTGCCTCAACGGCAGTATAGACCTCGCCAGCAGGAACCTTTGGCCCCTCCGTATACAGCTTAAAGTGGTGAATGAGCGCTTCCATGGAGCCCTTCATATCGGCCCGGCGGGGCGGCGCGATCTTGCCGTCATCGGTCAGCACCGGGCCCGGTGTTTCGCGCAGCAAGGCAAGGCATTGCTTCATCAGGTCTTTTGCCTGTTTCATCTCCTCCATCCGGCACAGATAGCGGTCCCAGCAATCACCATTTTTGCCAATGACAACATCGAAATCGAGTTCGTCGTAAATCTCGTAGGGTTGGGCCTTACGCAGGTCCCATTTTACGCCGGAGCCACGCAGCATCACGCCGGTGAAACCCCATTCAAACGCCTCATCCTCCGTAACCACACCAATATCAACATTGCGTTGTTTGAAGATACGGTTTTCGGTGATCAGTTCCTCAATCATATCGAGGGTTGCCACAAACTGATCGCACCAGGCGTCCATGTCGTCGATCAGATCGTCGGGTAGGTCCTGATGCACGCCGCCCACACGAAAGTAAGCCGCATGCATCCGGCTACCCGATGCACGCTCATAGAACACCATAAGTTTTTCGCGTTCTTCAAAACCCCAAAGCGGCGGCGTCAACGCGCCCACATCCATGGCTTGTGTCGTCACGTTCAGCATATGGGAGAGGATACGCCCGACCTCACAAAACAGGGTACGGATGATCTTGGCACGGCGTGGCACCTCAATGCCGAGGAGGCGTTCGGTGGCGAGACAAAACGCATGCTCCTGGTTCATGGGCGCCACATAATCGAGCCGGTCAAAATAGGGGATCGCCTGGAGGTATGTCTTGTACTCGATCAGCTTTTCCGTCCCGCGGTGCAGGAGTCCGATATGCGGATCAACACGCTCGACGACCTCGCCATCCAATTCGAGCACAAGCCGCAAAACGCCGTGCGCGGCGGGATGCTGCGGGCCAAAATTGATCGTGAAATTGCGATCTGATGAAGCGTCAGATGCGGAATCCGTCACCTCGATGATACGTGTGCTGCCATCAGCCATGGCTCATCCTTCCTGTCCATTTCCGGCAAAGGCTGCCAGAACTTCGGCCCCCGTCATTTTATAGGTTGGCTGGGCGAAGTCGTAATAATCCGGTTTCTCATCGATAAAGATTTCTTTGGCGAACCAGGCGTCCGGAATATCATCCAGCGCCCCGGCAATGACGGTAAAGAGCGATCCGTCGTTCAATTGATAAAAAAGGTTTGATCCGCATACCGCGCAAAATTGCCGGGTGGCCCGATCAGATGACGCATAGCTGGTCAGATGGGTGTCATCTTCGACCTTTGGTGCCTCTAGGAGGTTCAAACCCATGAGCGCCGACCCCACCAGACGCCGGCACATGGAGCAATGACACGCGTCCAGATGAATACCATCGGCTGCTACTTCGGGTTTTACGGTAAATCTTACAGCACCATACAAGCATTGGCCGGTTAGTACATCGCTCACGACTTTGTCTCCGGCGATTTCTCATCGCCTGGCAGGACGTATTGCGCCCCCTCCCACGGGGAGAGGTAGTCGAAATTGCGATATTCTTGCACCAGCTTTACCGGTTCATAGACAACGCGTTTTTGTTCGTCATCATATCGTACCTCAACCTCACCGGTGAGCGGGAAGTCTTTGCGTAGGGGATAGCCCTCAAACCCATAATCAGTCAGCAGACGACGCAAATCCGTATGCCCCGTAAAGACGATGCCATACATGTCAAAGGCTTCGCGTTCAAACCAGACAGCACACGGAAAAATATCTTGCACGGAGGGAACAGTTTCATCCTCTCCCACCACGCATTTCACGCGGATACGCTGATTATTGTGCATGGACAGAAGATGGTAGACCACGTCAAAGCGGCTCGAGCGTTCAGGAAAGTCCACACCGCAGACATCAATGAGCTGCACAAACCGGCACAGACTATCATCCCGCAGAAAGGTCAGTACCGGGACGATCCGATCTGCGCGGGCATTGATCGTCAGCTCATCAAACTCAATGGCATAGCTGCGAATGTCGCTGTCAATGATGCCGGCTATATGCTCGGCAAGTTCGGTGAGGTCTTCGGTGCTTGTCATTGCCTACATTCCAATTTTATCGACCATCCTCATCCTGAGGAGCATCGCCGCTGCGATGCGTCTCGAAGGATGACGTCTGGCTTCGATACCGCCGGCTTTCTCCCAAGTTGCAATCCTTCGAGACGCGATCCTGATGGATCGCACCTCTGGATGAGGGAAGTTGCTACCGTACAATTGACCCTTCACGCCTAATCTTCTTCTGCAGCTGCAAAATTCCGTACACCAACGCTTCGGCGGTTGGTGGGCAGCCAGGCACATAGATATCCACGGGCACAATCCGGTCACAGCCCCGCACAACGGCATAAGAATAATGGTAATACCCGCCACCATTGGCGCAGGAGCCCATGGAGATCACATAGCGCGGGTTTGGCATCTGGTCGTAAACCTTGCGCAGAGCCGGTGCCATCTTGTTGGTGAGCGTTCCCGCCACAATCATCACATCGGACTGACGAGGGGACGCACGCGGCGCAATGCCAAAGCGTTCCAGATCATAGCGCGGCATAGACGCTTGCATCATCTCCACCGCACAGCAGGCCAAGCCAAAGGTCATCCACCAGAGCGAGCCCGTGCGCGCCCAGTTAATCAATGCATCGGCGGGCGCGGTCATAAACCCGCGGTCAGCGAGTTGGTCGGACAAGGCGTTATAAAACGGGTCTTTCGCATCGGGATCGTAGCCCGGATTGCCCGCCCGTGCGCCGGTGCCATAGGGCACCGCGTCAGGCGTAATCGGCGCGCCTACCGCTTTGGGATCATCACTTAGCGCCATTCCAGCGCTCCTTTTTTCCACTCATAAAGATAGCCCACCGCGAACACGAGAAGGAACACAAACATGGAGAAGAACGCGAACACCTGAAAGCCTGGGATCTCAGCAGATTTTGGATTAAAAAGTGTCACCGCCCACGGGAATAGGAACGACACATCAAGGTCCACAATGATGAAAAGGATCGCAACAATATAAAACTGCACATCAAACTTCATACGCGCATCGTCAAAGGCGTTAAAGCCGCATTCATAGGTGGAATTCTTTTCCACATCGGGCTCGGCGGGCGCCATCAAGGCGGGGACCACAAGGAAACCCAGCCCCAGGGCAAGCGCGATGGCTAGAAACACGATGATCGGCAAATAGTTCAGCAGAAATTCCGGGGTCGCCATGGGGTCCCTGTCCTTACCTTTTCGATGGGCCAACGCCGTGCCTGCTCCCCTTGCTTTCCGCGGTTGGGGACGACGCTTCCTTGTTTCTTTTGTTATGAAGGAATTGCCCGAAACGCAACAAAAACCGGGTTTACAGCTGTTGTCAGCGACGCGGCAAATCCGCTGGGGGCCCAGCTTAAATCTAGCCCAAATCCCCTGCCGGGCGGATTGCTCGCCAACCAACCTGACGCACGGTAAAGATGTCCTCGCGGCCATTATCAAAAGTCAGCGTTGCCTTGATCTCATAAAGCGCCACGTTGAAGCGCCCGGGGCTGCCCGCCGGGCCGCGCGCCGGTTGCACCGGTGAGAGCGCCTGCGCTGTCCAATCGAGCCGCACGGCGCCCATTTCTTCACTGCCCGCGGGACGCATGCCTGGATTGATCGCTTGAAGCAGGGCAAGCGCGTTATTGCGCGCCAGTAAATTCGCCTCCGCCCGCTCAATGGCAATGGCGGTGCGCGTCAATTGGGTTTGCAAGGCAAGGAGCGGTAGAAAGGCAGCCGCAATCAGCGCCACCGCAACGATGGCTTCCAAAACGGAGAAACCCGCTTGCGTCCCAACGGCTCGCGGGCGGGCGTTGTGTTGCATGGTGCTCGAACCGACACCCACACGCAGCCCCCCTTAAAACCGGCGTGGGCGTAGGGTCACGAGATCGCTGGCAGCCGTGGTGCGGTTAAAGCTCGCCGTAAATTCATCGACGATTGCGTTTTTATCTTTCTGCCCTTGCAACACATAAGCGGTGATCAGAATGACGATCTCCCGTTTGGACGTGTCCTCGGTGGTGCTGGAAAACAGGTTTCCAAGACCCGGAATATCTTTCAAAAACGGCACACCACTACTGGTAATATCGGCAGTCTCCTGAATCAAACCACCGATCACAGCTGTTGCGCCATCTTCAAGAGATAGGGCCGTGGAAACACTGGTGTTGGAAAAGGTTGGGCTTGGAATCCCTGCGACACTGCCCGCGGAGGAGTTCGACAGTTCCTGGCTAACGGTTAAGTCTACCCGGTTGTTGCCATAGACGATGGGTTCAATAGACAGCAGAATACCGGTGGAGCGGTAATCAATACTTGTAAGGCCCAACAGACCCTGACCGAGGTCAACATTGGCCGCGCCCTGGCTGGAGATGACGGGCACATCGGCACCCACCTGAATCTGCGCGCCCTGTCCTGACCGGGTGATGATCCGCGGTGTGGACAGAATACGAATATCGCCATTGTTCGCCGCAGCGTTCAGCGTTGCATTAAAGTTGTTGTTGGCGATGCTATAAACGAGGCCGCCGCCGCCACCGGCAATAGCGCTGGTGGGATTGTCGAAGATATTCTCACCGCGCGAGCCCCGGCTATCTCCCTCACCGACACGGCTCGCTTCCCGGGCACCGGTTCGCGGGTTGAGAACAGGATCGCCTAAATTGCCGATATCCCAATCGACACCGAAATTGATACCACTGTTCAGATTGATGTCCGCGATGGTGACTTCAATCAACACTTCGGCGGGCGGTGTATCAAGCTGACGCAGCAGCGGGAGCAGGCGTTGATAGTCGCTGGCCGTGCCCGAATAGATCAATCGGTTGCCGATGGTATCAACCACAAGGCGCGTGCCGCCACTGGGCAGGCCTTCATTATTGTTGGCATTAGCCGTACCCTGAGCATTGACACCGCCTTGGCGGCCAAAATTACCACCCGCGCCGATGCCTTGGCCGCTCAACACATTACTGGGCCGTCCAACGCTGGCCGCCCCCCCCTGCCCCGTGAGCACCTGATTGACCGTGGCGGCCAAAAGGTTGGCATCAAGATTTTGTACGCTGTATACGAACAATTGCGGAATATCGCCTTGCGGGGTGGGCTGATCTAACTCCTGCATCCAGTAATTCACCCGCGCCCGCGCCTCGCGAGACCGGGTAAAGATCATCAGATCGTTGGAATAATCCACCGCCAGCATCAAGATTGTTTTCGGCAAGCTGGCGGAGATACTAGCCTGCCAGCCTTCCGCCTCTAGCAAGGTGCGCAATTCCTGCTGTAATTCCTTCGCGTTCCAATAGGCTGGTGAATAGCGCTGAACCTGCGTGCCCGCATAATCAAGCTCATCCATTTGATAGACAATATCGAGGGCGGTTTCGATATCGCCGGGCAAGCCCGATAGGATGATGAAATTGGTATCGCTGGCCGATTCAATTGAGACCGCATCGGAATTACGGCCCAACGCCTGGCGCAAAATGGCCGCCATGTCATTGGCATCGATGGCGTTCAGTTCCACAAACTGGACCACCGGGCGCAGATTTGCGGGCGTGGAGATTTTTGCCCGCGATTTTATAAATTGCGGTGTGCGTGCCTTCAGCGCTTGATCTTCGAGGATTTGAAACACGCCGTTTTCGGCCGTGACGCGCACGCCATAGTCTTTGAGCGCCATGCCCACGAGATCAAGAAACGTCTCCGGTGCCATTTCGCCGGAGGAGCGCAGTTGCACCACGTCTGTGCGGTTGGCAATGCCCGGCCCGGTCACATAAGGCACATCAAGCAGCCCCCCAAAAACCGCATCGATAAAATTCGGCAGGGAAGCCGGGGGCACGGCAATATTGATGTCGCCGCTGGGCAAGCCCGGCGCATTGCCTCCACGGCTCAGGTCCCGTGCGGTTAACGCATCGCCAATACTGGGAACACGGCTGACGCCGCTCCGCTCATCAAACGGCACCGGCCCATCATCGCCATTCGTCTGGCTGTTATTAGTTCCCCCAATGATCGTCGTGCCATCGGCGGTTGTTGTCACGCTGGGGTCAGGCGTGCCGTTAGTGGCGCCCGCCTTTGGCCGATCAAGGACCGACTGGGGACGCGAAAGCGCATCTACCTCAAGGGTGCGCTTTTCAAGCAGCGCAGAATTTGCACAGCCGCTTAATGCCAGCACAGACAGCCCCGACAACAGCCCGAATTTCAGCGGTTTTCTGGATGATAAAACAAGCCTACGCAACGGACGATCCCCTTAGTACAATTTCGAGATTTGTATCGAATTAGAGTTAATACTTTGAGACCAGACAGGCCCCGCCGGCCATAAAAACGAAGGGTTTATCAGCGCGTGGGCCGGTCGTCCATGGCGCAATCGGGTGCCTTAAACCGCATGGTTTTGGCGCGCCCGGCGGGCGCCAGCAAAACAACAGTGCCGCCAAGACACACGCCGTTTTTCAAAAATACCAAATCATCACCGGACAGGAACCAGCCGGGGGGTAAGGCAAGCGCCCGCTCATCGGGCCCGCCAAGCGCCAGGGCCAGGCCTGCATCTGGGTCACCCACTGGCCCGCTTCGTCCGGCGTCTCGCCTTTGATTTTGGATGGTCTCTTCGGTTTGCGCGCGCAAAGTCAGGTCTTGTTGCTCCAGCAGCGCCGCAATCCGCAGCGCCCTGATTTGCTCAGCGACCCCGTCGGCGGTGGTTTTGAACCGCACGCTTTCAACAATCCGCGCCATGGGCGGTGACACGGTTGCCGCAACGATGCCGATAATGACCAGAACAACGAGAACTTCCAGCAAGGTCATGCCTTGCTGAGACGCCGCCCGCCCCGAAGATAGCGCCTGTGCCATGGGTCAGGCTTCGATGTCCTGATTGAGACCGGTGCCGCCAACCTCATTGTCCGCGCCGAGCGAAACAACCTTTACCCGCAGATTAAACCCAGCTGCATCCTGGCCGGGCTGTTCATACCGGTAATCATTTCCCCACGGATCAACGGGCAGATCGCCATCAATATACGGCCCGGCCCATTGCGCGCGCAAACCGGGATCGGTAGGCGGTGTCACGAGGAGCGATAACCCTTCTTGATCATTGGGGTACCGACCAATATCGAGATACATCGCCTCCAGCGAAGTTTTTAAGAACCGGGCTTGCGCCTTGGCCGCCGTAATCTTCGAGCGATCAACCTGATTAAAGAGCCGCGGGCCCACCAGCGTTGCCAGAACCCCAATAATGGCGAGCACGACGAGAATCTCCAAAAGAGAGTAGCCCCGCTCAGCTTTTCGGGGTGTCTTGCGCGGTTTGTGATCTGCAGAAACAGGCTCGGCGTCTGGCTGATCGGCTGTGCTTTGGGTCTTGGCGCTCATGGGGTAAGTCATTGGTCTGTCCTCACACATTGATATCGTACAAACTGGTCATTGCCATGACGATGGAAATAACGATTGTGCCCACAATCAGGGCAATCATCAAAACCGCGAAGGGCTCCATAAGGGCGGTCAGTTTTTTTGCCCGCTCGCGCGCCTCTTTTTCAAAAATTTCAGCGGCAAACGTCATCATCTCCCCCAGAGCGCCAGCATTGCGTCCCGTACGGATCAAATCGATTAGGACCGGCTCTATATCCTGTTGCGCCTCATAAAGCGCCTCATCAAGGGGGCGCCCGGCCCGCACGGCGCGGCGCACCAGTTTAAGGTTGCGTGAAAACTGCGGGGAACGTGTCCCATCCTCCCCCAGACGCAACGCATCGATGAGCGGGGCCTTGTTTTCCAGGGCAACGCCCACGGTGCGCGACCAGCTGCCAATCTCCGCCTGGGTTAAAAATCCGCCTACCACGGGCATTTTCTCAAGCTGGGTGCGAAAGCCCGCCTTCCAGCCATCATTGCGCCACACAAGCACAGCCCCCACAATAATTAACGCCAGGCCAATAGCGGCGACCATCCAGTTTTCGCGCAGCCAGACCCCCGATGAGATCACCACTTGTGACAACCAGGGCGCATTTTCAATGCGATCACCCAACAGGGTTGCAAAGCGGGGCACCACAAACAAAAACATCAAGAGCACAATCAGACCGCCCACGCTGGCCAGAAACACCGGATAGGAAAGCGCCGAGCGCATCTCCGATTGCAGGGTTTCTTCGTAATCAAGCCGGTCCGCCGCATCGGCTAGCGCCTTGGGCAAAGAGCCGGTCAATTCGCCAAGCTCTGCCAGTTTGATCACATAGTCGGGCAGTTCGGGAATATGGCCATCGAGGGCATCAGACAATTTACGCCCAGCTCGCAAATCGCCTTTTATGGCCCGTGTTCGCTCCGCCAATAGGGGGTGTGCGGAGGATTGTGAAAGTGTTTCAACTGTTTCGAGCAGGGTGACACCGGCATTCAACAGCGTCGAAAGCTGGCGCACATAGCGGGCAAGATCGCGTTTGCGCACGCTTGGCGTCCCAAACGATAACGCTTGACCTTTTTGTTGGCGTTGTTTGATCTCAAACGGCGACAGCCCGCGTTGGACCAAAAGATCGAACGCCGACTTTTCATCGTTCGCATCAAGGGTACCAGCAACCTGCTGGCCTTGCCCGTCAAGCGCCTTATAGAGAAAAGACATCACCGCCATCGCGCGCTACCCCGCATCGGCGCCGCAAACGCGGTGCACCTCGTTGAGCGTGGTCAGGCCAAGACGCGCTTTGAGCAAGCCGTCCTCCAACAGGGTCAAAAACCCCTGGCGCCGCGCAATGGCGAAGACCTTTGATTGGGGCAGGCCATCGATAATAGCCTCGCGCAATTCATCATCAATCTTGGCAATCTCAAAGATCGCGATCCGTCCTTTATACCCGGTATGATCGCACGCCGCACAGCCTTTTGCCGTGACCCAGCGGGCCGGTTCGCGCGCGGCCGCGCCAAGGTCAGCGCCCTGGCCTACCACTTGCGAAATCATGGCTTCGCCTTCGGCGGAGCTTGCCTCCTCAGAGCACTGATCACAAACACGGCGCACCAGACGCTGGGCCATCAAGCCGCGGACCGATGCGCTGATCAAGAAGCGCTCCAGGCCGATATCTTCGAGCCGGGTAATTGCCGCTAGCGCCGAGTTTGTGTGCAAGGTTGACAGCACAAAGTGCCCGGTGAGCGAGGCCTGCGCCGCGATGGTCGCCGTTTCCCCATCGCGGATTTCTCCGACCATGATCACATCGGGGTCTTGGCGCAAGATCGCGCGCAACCCGCTGGCAAAAGTATAGCCAATATCGGGCTTCACCTGAATCTGCGTTATACCGTCCACGTCATATTCAACCGGGTCCTCGATGGTGATGATCTTGCGATAGCCGTCATTGATCTGTTCCAGACCGCGATAAAGCGTGGTGGATTTACCAGACCCGGTGGGCCCCGTGACCAGAAAAACCCCGTTGGGAAGCTTTAAGATATCGTCCAGCAGTGCCTTTGATCGGCCCATGAGGCCAAGCCCAGCAAGATCCGGCAATTCGGTTTGCTTACGCAGTAAGCGCATAACGATGCTCTCACCCCAACTGCTGGGTACCGAAGACACCCGCAGGTCAATATCATTACCAGCAAAACGAATTGTGTGCCGCCCATCCTGCGGCAAGCGGCGCTCGGCAATATCCATCCCCGCGATCAGTTTGATACGGCTCGCGATGGCGTCAAATTGTGAGCGGCTGCGGTTTTGGCGGGTATGTAAGACCCCGTCGATGCGGTACCGCACAACGAAAGAATGCTCGAATGCCTCAATGTGAATGTCCGATGCGTTATCCTTGAGCGCCACGGCGAAGATGTTATTGACAAAATCAATAACCGGCGCCTCCTCGGCCATCTCACGCAGGCGAATGGTATCGGCAAATTCGTCATCAGCAAGATTGTCCGATTGCTGACGTTGCAGTCTGCTCAGACACATTTCGATGGTCTGGTTGCTGGCAAGAAAATAGTCAACGCCTGTGATTTCAACCGCACGTTTGGGGGCGACATCAGCTGCGTTGTCGTCCTCCCCATCCGCTTCACCATCACCTTGGCTTGGCCCCGGTAAGGCGGCGCCCGTGGCGGTAATATCGCGAACCACCGCATCGAGTGTTTCGCGCACTTCGAGATTTAAGGGGTCTACGGACAAAACATTGATCACGATGCGTTGGGGGCTGGTAGCGACATCGCTGGCGTCGCAATTGGCGTCAATCTCTTCTTCAATCCACGCAAAAGTCTGATGGGCAGCAAACCATGGTACGGGCAAGCCCAACAGCGTTGCGCCGGTCAGATAGGCAGCGGGATCAACAGGCATAATCAATGGATCGGCAATGGGTAGGGAAAGCTGGTCACCTAGGGTTTCAAGCAATCGTTCCTCGGTCACCGCGCCAAGCCGCAACAACGCCTGACCGATGAGGCCGCCAACCTCTTGCTGCATGGCAAGGGCCTGCTTCACATCTTTCGGGGTAACAAGATTGCGCGCCACCAACAGATCGCCGATCAATTCCAAGCCAAAATCCGGGGCGCCATCGGGCGCACCCGCGGCGGCTTCCTGCCCGCGGTCAAGCGCCGATTTTTCCGCTGTCACTGACACAGACACTTCTCCCTCTCGGTCACCACATCAATGTGTAAGACTCGGGATTTTTGCGTGGCGTATGCGCCTCGCACCGAATTGTACACCCATGACACGATTTTTCGATCCATCATTCCTCCCCAGAGCAAATGGCGTACCAGCCCCCATGGGCTTTCGCGAGGGCTGAACGCCCTAACATGGCACACCCTTTAGGCGAAAAGCACCCTCGCTTGCCGCCTCTGGCCGCGCTATAGGCTGGCGCGCATGGTGACGTACCAAATTCCCGGTAGGGAGCGGTTAAGGGCAATCCTTTAAAAGTAGAGGGCAATGGCCAGTGCACGAAACATTCCCCTGACAAAGGCCCCCGGGCCGTGCCGCCCCCGCGCGCGCAGGGGATGGCCTATGACCAGGGTTTCCGACCGGGCAACGCGAGTGACCCGGGGCATGGCCGGCTTTTCCCTTCTCGAGGTGCTGATTGCCCTGGTGATCACGTCCCTTGCGTCGCTGGCGCTATTTCAATCCATGAGTGCATGGTTCGCCATTTCGGCAAAAACCACCGGCGCGGCCGAACGCGCGCTGAGCGGGGTTGTCAATAATCAGCAATTTCGCGCGGTTGTGGGTGGTCTTTTGCCGGGCTGGCCCGCCCAACCCGATGAAGCTTTTATTGGGCGCGCCGACTTTTTTTCAGGTCTGTCCACTGCGTCTCTCCACCAACGCGAACAGGGTTTGGCCGTGGTAAGCATGGAACTTCTGAAAGACCGGAATGCCAATGCAATCACCCTTTCTTACGCGGCGGCGAATACGGGCTGGGTCATGGAGACCTTTCCCGGTGCCACTGCGGCGGCGTTTTCCTATTTAGGCGCCGATGGCAATTGGTACCCGGTCTGGCCACCCGCGAAAAACCCGGAACCGGGCCCCTTTACCGATGCTGAGCTTTTTGAAACGCCGTTGCTGCCCATGGCCATCAAGATGGAAGTCACCGGGCCTGCGCCGGCGGGCAGTAACACCGTGACGCGCAATGTCTTGATCGCACCGGTGGAAAGCGACCCGGTCTTGCCCGTCCGCCCCGGCGATTTCTTGTGAGGGGTTGGCAATGACAGAGCGGAAAAAATCGGCGCAATCGGGTTTTGTGCTCCCTTTCGTGCTCATGACCCTGGCGGCCATTTCGCTCGTTGCGTTTGCCGCCTATGCCGCTCTTGAACGCTCCTCTTTGTATATGCGCGCTCTGCAGGATCAGGCCCGTGTGGCGGCGGCCTTTCAGTCGGCGGAGGCGGAAGCAACCTTTCGCTTTCTCACCTCTGTGGCGGTGCCAGGCGGCATCCGCGACGGCGCCATCGCGGATCTTTCGTCAGAATTTGTGCTTGGCATCGATGATCCGAACGCGCCAACGAGCACCGTCGATCTTTGGCGCGGCGATGGCAGTGTCCGCCGCTCCGTGGCCGATGATGTGCCCGTACTTGTGTCATATCGGGACAGCGGCGGCCTGGCAGCCATCAATTTACTGCGCGACGAAAAACTGATCGCGTATTTTGAGATCGCGGGCTTTGCCCGCGAAGATGCAACCCGCCTTGCTGCCGAGCTTGGCGATTATATGGACGGCGACAATGAACGCCGGTTTCTGGGCGCGGAAAGCGCTGACTATCGTTTGTACCAGCGCACGCCCCCAACCGATGCGCCCCTGCGCCACGTGTTGGAGATGACGAGGCTTTTGTCCATTCCACCAGAGCTTGGTGACCGGTTTTGGAACAGCCTGATGGCGATCACAACGCTCGATCGAAATACTGCGCTGGTCAAACCGGACTTTGCGTTGCCGCCGCTTATCGGCACCCTGACCGAGGAATTCGATGAGGCCAGCGCCGATATTGTGAGCCTTGCGACCCTGACCAACCCGAGACCCGGCCCGAGGGCAAGATTTTTGCTTACCACCTCGAACCAGCGCGGCATTTATCGCATCATTGAGGTGGAAAAATCGGTTAACCATCTGGTCAAACCCTATAAGCGCTCTTTTATAAGTGCAGGGCCCACAGCCCCCACCGGGCGGCTGACGGATGCGGCCACCACCCACGGGTCAACCGACCCCGCACCAGAGCCCCGTAAAACCGCGCCAGAGGAAGACCGCCAGGCAAACAATGACCCAGACACTACCCAAAAAGATGCCGACACCGGCGACAGAGAACCGGTCATCCCGCTTGTCCTTCCAGCCTACCCTTAAGCTGGTGCGCAATCACGGGACGGTTCACACGGTCCAGCCGGGCGGTGCGCTTGCGCCAATTGTCTATCTGGTGGCCCGGCAACACTGTAATTTCTCGCGGATCCGGCTTGCTGCCAATACCAAAAGCGGTCTTGAGGCGGCGCGCCTAAAAGCCCGCCAACAACAACGCTTTGCCGCCATCAGAATGCGGATTGAACAAGATCGCGCCGAACCGCGGGATGCCGGTCTGTGGGCCTGGTCCGGCGATCTCAAGATTGATCAGGACACGCCTATTTCCACCCAGCGGTGCCTGCCCGAAAGTCTCGCCCGGGAGCCCTTGGAAAATGGCAATCGGCTTGTTCAATGCGATGAAGGCGTGGAAGGCGAGATTTGGCAGGATAGTGTTCTGACGGCTTCACGATGGTGGCCAGAAACACCGGCTTCCCGCGAATGGCAGCTGTTCTTGCGGGCTGGCAAGCAGCTTGGCGTGGGGACCAATAGCGTGACACCAACGCCAGAACACGTGCCCTGGCGAAGCGACTTGCCGATGCTTGACCGCGATCCCGACAATTTGGCCATCAGTTTTGCGCCGCCAAAAGTTGCTGGTCTTGCCGCTGGTCTACTTGGCCTTCTGCTGGCCTTTCAATTGGGGGCAGCGGCAACATATTCTGTACGGATACAGAACGGTCAACAGCGACTTGCCGAAGCGGTGCGTGATAATCGGGAGGGTTATCAACTCCGGGCCGCAGCGCTTGGCAATCAGGCGCAGATTGATACCGCACGCAGCCTTGCGAACCCTGCCCTCGCCTTACATGTTGTCTCCGCGATAACGCAGTCGATCACCGAAGAGGTGGGTGATATTGTCAGTATCACGATCAATGATACCGGTGTTGAGGTTTTCACCCGGGTGGAAGAAGCGCCCGACTTCACCGCGCTCGCCAGCGCGCTTGAAACCTCGCCCTATCTTGAAGATGTCTTTTTGGAGAGCACCAACGCAGCATTCTTTACCGCAAAAGCAAAGGTACCCGCGCTGGCCGGTGATCTTGATCTCTATCGCGAAGAACCGGCCCGCGGTGATACGCAATCGGAGGACGCCGCGCCCGCGTTGGCGCCATCACCCTCCGGCGCAGGCTTGAATGTTTCCTCCGATGCACGCCGCGCAAACGGAACCGAAAAAACTGGCGAGGCGATCAACGGCCAAATGGACGTAACGGGAGGCGACAATGGCTAATTTCAGCACCGGCTTGTCTCGGCTCCTTGCAGATATTGCACCACGCACCCAATATGCGCTGATCGCCCTTGGCTTTGTGCTTGGCCTATCGGCAGTACTATCAGTGGGCGACCGCGTGAGTGTCATGCGCGGTGAACATGATGTATTGGCCAAACGCCTTGCTCAGTATGGGGACGGTATCGATATTGACCGTTGGGAATCGCGGGTTCGCCAGACCGACACCATTCTCACTGACTGGCAATCGCATTATTGGAAAGGCCCGACGGCGGGCATTATCGCCGCGCAGATCCGCAGCACCCTGTCAGAAATCGGCCGCCGCGCGCTCCTTGAACGGATCACGATTGAGGTTGATCCGGTGATCATCGATCTTGAAAATGGCGAGGCACTTCGGTTTCAGGTTATCGGCCGCAGCAGCGATGCAGTTGATGTGATCAAAGCGTTGGGCAGTATGGCAAGCGCTAAACCAGCCTTGCCGGTGACGGATCTTTCACTCACGGTACGTCAGGATGATAGCGGCGCGTTTACCGCCTCCGGCTTGGCCTTTATCACTGTTGAAGCGCCAGCGCCCACCGACAGTAACGAAGGCCTCCAGTAATGCGAAATTTGATTTTACTCTGTGTCGGTCTGATTGCGCTCGGCTCAGCCGGCGGCGTTTTATCGGCGTTGGCGGCAGGCAGTGCCTATGCAAAACGCGAACAGGCCTGGCAAACCGCGCTAGCGCCCAATGACTTTGCCGGGTTGGCGAGCGCGGAGCAGGCACGCCTGTTAAAAACCGGTCATTTCGGGTTTGACGCGGCGGCGATCAGGCAGACGGTTGCGGAAGAAAAAGCGCCGGAATCGCCTTCTTTCCCGCTGATCATTGCGGTCCAGACCATTGACGAACAACCATTCGTTACCGTGCTGGCAAAAGACCGCGCGGTTACAAGTTATCCAGAGGGCGCAGTTTTGGACGGCGGATGGACCATTGAAACCATCACGCTTGAAACCGTTACCGTACGTAATGGTGAGAACACCACGGACATCACGGTTTTTCCCGCCAGCAATTAAGCCCCTAGCGACCACCGGCGGGTCGAAATGCCGGAAAAACGCCGAATTACCGGCGCACGACAAAAAGCCGCAATTTCACAAAATCGTTACACAACTGATGATTGAAGTGAGAATTCGACTCTCGCCTTAAGAGAGTGGTACTCAGCAAGCCTTTGGGTATGCTGGGTTTTTCCCACTTTTATGGCGAGAGCGTTTCTCACCAATGTTTAATTTAATGTGAATAGAGTTGACTTCCCCGATTATGGTTAATAATTATTCACTTGCTGTCTGTGGGGGGGATCGCGTGTGGCGATCTGGGATTGGGAAAATCCAACATCAGCATTGTCTACCGTCCTCACAAGCCAGTGTGTTTAACCTTAACGTGAGGATTTCTCATGAGAAAACTATCTTTGCTGGCCGCTGCGTCAGCACTTGTTCTCGGCACCGCCGCGAACGCTGGACAACTCGAACTCAAACTTAAAAACATCAATGGCAACGGCAACACAGCTGCCGATGATGCAACCGATACGGCCACGGGCGTCACAACGATTGATCGCCCCGGCTTTATTATCCGGACAACAACAACGCCGAACCCGCTGCATCCGGACCTGCCGCCCGTTGTGACGACCGGTAAAATCAAATCAACCGGTGCTGCTGTTGCTGCGGAACGTGTGATTTCAGAAGAGCATCCGTTTGATGCACACTTCGAACTGAATGCAACGCGCGTCGACGCTGATAGTGAGCTCGTAGAGTTTCTGCCCGACGAATTCCTGCTTCAAGTGGAAGTTGGCGGGGCAACCTTCAAATCAGCCCTGAATGGTGAGGACCTCATCCGCAATGGCATGATGGGTGAAGGTAATCTCGACGCCGATGTGCTCGATAATACAGGCGGTCTTGGTGAATCTTATGTGGAAGTCTCCGTCGTCAATCAAGGCAATGGTCGGCACACAGACTTTGGCCTGCTTTTGCCCTTGGCTGTAACCGGTGGTGACGCAAGCATTCTGACGCCATGCGCGCCGGTACAAGTTCAGGTTCAGGCTTTCTCAACCGTCGGTTTTGGCGGCCCGGCCGCGCTTGGCTCTCCTGACGTGATCACGATCATGACTTGCGAACCATCATTTGGTTTCGACATTAATCAGGGCCGGGCGAAAGTTGACTTCCAGTCAGATTTCAAAAGCTTCCTGACTTATGACACGCATGAGCCTCGTCAAGCGATCACAATTGGCTCTTTTGACGTGGCGATCTGGAACAATCTGTTTGATCCAAAAGCGGATCCGAACAGCGATGCCCGGACCGTCGGCTCCGAGGACATTGCCTCACACGACATCACATTCCAGTTCGAAGACGTGACTGGGATCGAGTCAGTTCAACTGGTTGATGCAGCGGATGGCGGCGCGGTGATTGCCGAAGGTACGCTGGATCGGGCGACAAATACCGTCAGCTTTTCAACAGGATATGACTTTGAGGCCGCTGATCCAATCGTAACCGACATCGACCATGACGGGTCAGACGAAGAAACTGATGTTGAAGAGAACGTAACAGCTTGGCTTCAAATTACGGCTTTTGCCCCCGGCACACCGAAATTTGAAAAAGTCGATATCCTTGACAGCAAAGGTGATGTAATTGGTCAAGAAAAAGTACCGACCGGTGCTGGCGCTATTGATCACCAAACGGTAAGCATTTCGGCGAACACGCTGAACCTTGTAGAACCCTGCAAGGAAAGCGACGGCGTCACGATCAATGGTAGCCTCGGTGGTAATTCAAAAGCACCGAAGTTTATCTGTGATCTTCCACTGCCAACTGGTGACTTCGCTGAGCTTACGCTCACCGGCCAGAACTTCGGTCCATTTGACTGGGTTGGCCAAGGAAACGCGCTGACGCGGAACTTCTTCCGGGTAACGCACCTGCCGCTGATCGATGGTCATGGCGAGCCAATCACGTCCCTGAAAGGCGTGATGACCCTGAAAAACACAACTGGCGGCGGCGGAAATGCGGGCGCCTTGTTCGACGATACTTATAAATTTGAGCTGCCGTTTGACCCAGCAGTACCAAATATGGGTGCCAACGGTGTTTACATGATCACACCCGGTGCGATCACGAACATCCTGAACGATGCCGGCGCGCCAGGTGCCGCATTCGGTACCTCTGACATCTCGTTCACATTTTTTGTGAACAATGTTGGCGGTGCGGCGATTGCTTCGCAATCGGACGTCAACGTCGCCAACTTTAAGATTGACGTTGACCGTTTGATGATCAACAGCGACGGCTCTATGGTGCCATATGGCGACAATGCCAACGATTCCAATTCGGACCATGCTGTGTCCGGTGATGATGGCCGCTTTGGTCCAAAAACGCCGCTGAAGTTCCTTGATAAAGACACAGCGATGTAAATCCAGATCTCAGCGCTGAGCATCGCGTTCGGCATGAAATCGAAAGGCGGGGCCTTCGGGGCCCGCTTTTTTGTTGGTAAAAGCCGGATCATATTGCGCACTCATTGCGTATGTCGTTTATGAGCCGCGAGTGAGCCTGCTACTGAAACACGAAAAAGAGGAACGACGTCGCGGAAGACCTTTTCGCGCGTTAACAATAAAAATCTACAAAGCACAGGTCTCGCCATGCGAATATTTTATGGTGAAAATTCCCCTTATCGGTGTATTCACTTCAGGCGAAATATAGAGCCCAAATACAACCCTCACCAGTTTGTGATAACATTGACAAAAACTTAATATATTACTATTGCGTTAATGGTGTGCAGAGGCTGGTTGCCTATTTCACCAACAACGCAACCGATTTCACGATCAAAGTTTCCGCACACAGTATGTGTAACACTTATGGTGGGGATAACTCATGAAAAAACTGTCTTTGCTGGCGGCTGCGTCAGTACTCGTAATGAGCACGGCGGCCAATGCTGGTCAGCTCGAGCTCAAACTGAAAAACATCAACGGCAACGGGAACACCGCCGCCGATGATTCGATCGACACCGCAACCGGTGTAACGACGATTGATCGCCCAGGCTTTATCATCCGGGAAACCCAAACAGCTAATCCTCTGCACCCTGATCTTCCCCCAATCGTTACCGTTGGGAAAATCAAATCTACCGGTGCTGCGGTTGCTGATGAGCGCATCATCTCCGAGGAGCATCCGTTCGAAGCGCATTTCGAATTGAATGCCACACGGATCGATCCAGATAGCGAGCTTGTTGAGTTTCTGCCCGACGAGTTCTTGCTTCAGCTGGAAGTTGGTGGTGCCACCTTCAAAACAGCGCTGAACGGTGAAGATCTCATCCGAAATGGCATGATGGGTGAAGGCAATCTTGATGCCGACATTCTTGCCAACACCGGTGGGCTCGGCGAATCATACGCTGAAGTTTCAGTTGTTAACCAGCGTGACAATGGTCGTCAGACAGATTTTGGTCTGCTTCTGCCTCTTTTGATCACCGGTGGTGACACAGACATTCTCACATCATGTGACGATGTACAGGTTCAGGTCCAAGCTTTTGCGACCGTTGGTTTTGGCGGCCCTGCTGCGCTTGGTGCACCCGACACGATCACAATCATGACCTGTGAGCCTTCGTTTGGTTTCACCTTTGGTGCCAAAGAAGCAAAAATTGATTTCCAAACGGATTTCAAAAGCTTCCTGACACCACAGCATGATCCCGTGCAGTCATTGACCGTTGGCTCAATCAATCTGAGCATTTGGAACAATCTGTTTGATCCAAAAGCTGATCCAGAAAGCCTCGACCGGATTGTTGACTCAACAGATATCGAGTCACACGAAATGGTTCTTCAGTTTGAAGACCTGACCGGTATCGAGTCGGTTGATCTCGTTTCTTCAGATGGCTATGGCGGCGTTATCGCAACGGCAACGCTTGACCGTGCTGCGGGGACAGCAACATTTGTTGTAACACCACACGATTATGAGTTCATCGCGGAAACACGTGTTGAAGATATCGACCACGATGATTCAGATGAAAAAGTTATGGTTGAAGAAAATGCTTCTGCATGGGTTCAGCTGACGGCGTTTGAGCCCGGTACACCAAAATTCATCAAGGAAGATGTCCTCGATGACAAAGGTGTTGTTGTTGGCACGATCAAAGTACCAACCGGTGCTGGCGCCATTGACCATCAGGTGATCTCCATCGCGTCAAACACCCTCAACCTTGTTGAGCCGTGTAAAGAACGTGATGGCGTAACGATCAATGGTGGTGCAGGCGGTGCGAAAACACCGAAATTTGTCTGCTCGATCCCGCTGCCAACGGGTGACCTTGCTGAGCTTGAACTGACCGGTCAAAACTTTGGTCCGTTCGACTGGGTTGGTCAGGGTAATGCCGCTACACGGAACTTCTTCCGCGTATCGCACCTGCCGCTGATTGACGGCCATGGCGAGCCAATTACATCGCTCAAAGGTGTGATGACCATGAAGAACACCACTGGTCGTACGGGAACAACAGGCGAGCTGTATGACGACACATACAAGTTCGAGCTTCCCTTCGACCCAGCGGTTGTTAATCAGGGTGCCAATGGTGTGTACTTGATCACGCCAGGTGCGATCACCAACATCCTAAACGACGGTGGAGCACCCGGCGCCGCATTCGGTACGTCCGACCTGTCATTCACATTCTTTGTGAACTCGGCACCAGGTCAAGACCCGGCGAGCCCGTTCTCATTCTCCGAGAACTTCAAAATCGATGTTGACCGTCTGATGATCAACAGCGATGGCTCCATGGTACCGTATGGCGACAATGCCAACGACTCCAATTCGGAGCATGCAGTATCCGGTGATGATGGCCGTTTTGGTCCTAAAGTACCGCTGAAAAAACTGCAGCGGACTTCGATTATGGACTCCATCAACTAGGTCTCTTTGACGAGTGACGGAAAAGGGCGGCCTTTGGGCCGCCCTTTTTTTGTGGCGTTGGGTGAGCACGGAGACGCGCTCGCAATTGGTCAGAGCAACAGACATTCGCGATGGCGCGTAGAAGTATCAGGAAATGCCCAGCCTTGGGGCAATTCCTGATTCAAGTTGTGTGTCCTTTGCAATAGAGTGAGTTTTCAATGTGACGAGGCGAATGCCTTCTCTAGGGCAGCGAGCACCTTGCCCGTCATTGCCGTACAGGCGAGGTCACCCCCCAAATCACGGGTCAAGTGCCCGGCGGCCATGACCGTTTCGATTGCTGTCTCAATGGCACGGGCTGGCGCTTCGGCATTGCAGGAATGGCGCAGCAGCATGGCCGCACTCGCGATTGCCCCCACCGGATTAGCGATGTCTTCGCCGGCAATGTCTGGGGCGGAGCCATGGATCGGCTCATAGAGGCCTTTGCCTGTGTCCCCCAATGATGCTGACGGCGACAAGCCGATGGAGCCGGAGATGACCGAGGCCTCATCACTCAAGATATCGCCAAACATGTTTTCCGTGACAATCACATCAAAATCATCCGGTGCCTGAATAAGCCGCATGGCCATGGCATCTACCAACATATGGTCAACAGTGACATCCGGGTAATCACGCGCACCAAGATCGGTAACGACACCGCGCCAAAGCCGCGAGCTGGCCAGGACGTTGGCCTTATCCACCGACACCAGTCGGCCAGACCGCTTTTGCGCCGCCTCAAACGCAACCCGGGCGATCCGTTCAACCTCATGGCAGTGATAGAGGCACACATCACTTGCGGTCTCACTCCCCTCCGACCGGTCACCAAAATAAATACCGCCCACGAGTTCGCGCACGATCAGAAAGTCTGTTTTTGGCGTAACCGTTCGCAAGGGCGAGCGATCAAGGAGGCTTTTATAAATCCGTGTAGGCCGCAAGTTGGCAAACACATCGAGTGCCTTACGTAACCGAAGCAATCCCGTCTCGGGCCGTATCGCCTGTCCATCCCATTTCGGACCGCCCACGGCCCCCAGAAAAACAGCATCGGCATCCTGGCAGGCGGTAAGAGTTTCAGGCGGTAGCGGATCCCCGGCCGCATCAATTGCGGCGCCGCCAAAGGCAAAAGACCGCATGGAGAGGTCCAGATTAAACTGGTCACCCACAGCGCCCAATATGGTCTCAGCGGCCTTTGTCACCTCCGGACCAACACCATCACCGGGCAAGAGCACGATTTTTTTTGTCATAACGCGATTACGCTCATCCTAGTGCTTATTTCTGCGCTGCTTCATAAGCGGTAATATCGTCCGTATGGCTCAAAAGAACACCAAGACTATCGCGCCCTTGGAGCAGGCATTGGCGCGCGAAAGGCTCAACGTCAAAAGTGAGCGTGTGGTTGCCCGCCGTCAGGGTTAGCGTTTCGAGGTCCACTTCCACCTGTAACCCCGGGTTCGCGAGGAGGTAGCGATGGGTTTCCTCATCAACGCATAGGGACAGCAACCCGTTCTTGAGGGCATTGCTGGAGAAAATATCAGCGATTTCACTACTGATAACCACGCGAATACCAAAATCGTAAAGCGCCCAAGGCGCATGCTCACGCGATGACCCACAGCCAAAATTTGCCCCCGCCACGAGGATGGCGCGGCCGTCCGCCTTTTCCGCTCGCAGCGGACTATCAGCCAGGGGTTGTCCATGATCGTCATAGCGCCAGTCATAGAAAGCAGCTTTGCCCAAGCCTTCGCGGCTGGTGGTTGTCAGAAATCGCGCGGGAATAATTTGATCAGTATCAATATTTTCCTGTGCAAGCACGAGCGTTTCCGACCTAATCGATTTGAGCGGCGCAAACATTGGCACCCTCCTGTAAAATTATCGCACTACGGCAAGGTCACCGCGGGGAAATCGCGAGGGTCCGCCACGTGGCCAGCAATGGCACTGGCCGCCGCCGTTGCCGGGCTTGCGAGAACGGTGCGAACATCCTTACCCTGACGACCAATAAAGTTTCGATTCGACGTGGAAACAACAAGATCGCCCGGCTCACCCTTGTCACCATTCATGGCAATACACATGGAACAGCCAGGCTGGCGCCACTGCGCCCCGGCATCGATGAAAATACGATCGAGCCCTTCGGCCTCCGCAGCCTGTCGGATCGCCTCTGATCCAGGAACCACAAGCATTGTGATATTTGACTTGACCTTTTGATCTTTTAGGATCGCAGCCGCCTCGCGCAAATCGGACAGCCTGGAATTGGTACAGCTTCCCACAAAAACGCGATCAACCTTCAGGGTACCAATGGCTTGGTCCGCTTGCGTCTTCATATAGGCATGCGCCGCTTCATCCTGTTGCGGAATAATACCGCTAACCGGCGCTGCCGCGTCGGGGGAGACGCCATAGGTGACCATGGGTTCGATGGTTGCGGCATCGATAGTCATTTCGCGATCAATTGGGGCACCGGGATCGGTTTTGAGGGTGCGCCAATCGTCAAGCGCAGCGTCCCAGGCCGCGTCTTTTGGCGCGTGGGCCCGCCCGGCAAGCCAATCAAATGTCGTTTCATCGGGAGCAACCATGCCAAATCGGGCCCCCGCCTCGATAGACATATTGCACAAGGTCATCCGCCCTTCCATGGACAAGGCTTCCACAGCCGGGCCGGCAAATTCGATCGCATAACCCTGACCGCCATCGGCCCCGATTTCTCGAATGATATGCAAGGCCATATCCTTCGCGGTCACGCCCCCCGCCAGGCGGTTTTCCATAATGATCCGCATGGTGCGTGGTTTACGCTGAAACACACATTGGGTGGCGAGCACATGCCCCACCTCCGTCGTGCCAATACCAAAGGCGAGTGCCCCGAAAGCCCCGTGGGTTGAGGTGTGGCTGTCACCGCAAACGATGGTTTTGCCGGGCTGTGTGACGCCAAGTTCCGGTCCGATCACATGGACAATACCCCGGCGCGGATCACCAAGATCGAGGAGATCAATGCCATGCCGCTCGCAATTATCAATCAGGGTACGGACCTGATTGGCTGCCGCTGGGGTGGCATAGGGTAGCGCCCCATCATCACCGGGCGGCAATGTTGGTACCGAATGGTCGAGGGTCGCCAGGGTCAGATCAGGACGACGTACACTCAATCCCCGCATGTCAAGCACAGAAAAAGCCTGCGGAGAGGTCACCTCATGGATCAGGTGCAGATCAATATAGAGAACACCCGGGCGGTCATCGGTTTCGTCAACCACAAGATGGCGCTGCCAAAGCTTGTCAAACAGGCTCGTTGGAGATGACATCGCTTTTCCCTCAACTTAAGATCAGTGCGTAATTGTATCCGTCTGTTTACTGATCTTTTTGGAGCCAGGCCATACGCTCGCGCAACGCCTTGCCCGTTTTTTCAATGGGCTGTTCCAAATCAGCATTCAACATCCGGGCATATTCGCCTTTTCCAGTCTGATTTTCCTTGATCCAGTTGTTAGCAAAGGTGCCGTTTTGAATGTCGGTCAGCACCTCTTTCATCCGCGCTTTTGTTTCGTCATTGACAACGCGTGGGCCGGAAACAAGGTCACCATAGATCGCCGTTTCGGAGATAAAATCATGCATGCGGGCGATGCCGCCTTCATACAGCAAATCAACGATCAACTTTAACTCATGCAGGCATTCATAATAGGCAATCTCCGGCTGGTAACCGGCCTCAACCAGGGTTTCGAACCCGGCGGTGACGAGTTCCGTGGCGCCGCCGCACAAGACCGCTTGCTCACCAAAAAGGTCCGTTTCGGTTTCTTCACGGAAGGTTGTTTCAATGACCCCAGCGGTCGCACCGCCAATCAGATTTGCATAGGAAAGCGCCCGGTCTTTTGCGTGACCGGAGGCGTCCTGATGCACCGCAAAAAGGCAGGGAACCCCGCGGCCCCGTTCATATTCGCGGCGCACAAGATCACCCGGGCCCTTGGGTGCAACCAGCACAACATCTATATCGGCCGGCGGCACAACCCTGTCATAAAGCACTGTAAATCCGTGGGCGAACAAAATGGTGTCGCCAGCTTGCAGACCCGGTGCAATATCATCCTTGAAAATCTCTTCGTGGCTCATGTCTGGCGTCAGGATGGCAATTAATTTGGCTTCCGCAGCCGCTTCCTTTACGCTGACAACCTTATGCCCATCGGCCAAAGCCTGCTTGGCACCCGCGCCGCCCGGGCGCGCGCCGATAAGAACCGTACACCCGGAATTTTTCAGGTTGAGCGCGTGGGCGCGCCCCTGACTGCCATAGCCGATGACGGCAACGGTTTCAGACTTCACAAGATCGGGATTGGTATCGGCTTTTCCGTAGACTTTCATGACCGTTTTACTTTCTCTGTTTACTGATCAATCGCGTAATCATGCGATCTAATCGCTGTTCTTCGCCGGTGCTGGCGTTAAATGGTGCGCTGCCTCGCCATAACAAAAACCCGCCACCGGGAGGGGAAGCGGGTGTATAGATTCTGATGCCTAATAAGAGCTTTACCCGCTTGTTTGTTGTCTCGATAGGAGCACCACATTGCCCCCAAGGCGCACCCTTAAGGGTAAGCCCAGGAGGGCACCAGAGTTAATCCGCATCGTCAAAGACATGGGCCAAGCTTTCAATTACTTTGGTGCGAGGACGAGTACGCCATCGTCCTGCACGGGGCAAGCTAATCCCACCAAAAAAATTGCAAGATTGAGCAGAATGCACTCGCAATTCCAACTTTAGGCAGCCTTGGCGAGTAGGCGTTTGACGTTACGGGCGGCCTGGCGAATACGCTGTTCGTTTTCCACCAGCCCGATCCGCACATGACCATCTCCATGTTCCCCAAAACCGAGGCCCGGCGCCACGGCAATATCCGCCGTCTCCATCAGATGTTTGGCAAAGGCAACCGAGCCCTGATCGCGAAAGTTGGCGGGGATTGCCGCCCAGGCGAACATGGAGGCCGCCGGCACCGGAATATCCCAGCCAGCGGTGGCAAAACTCGACACAAGAATGTCGCGGCGAGCGCGGTAGATGGCGCGGATTTTTTTGATTTCGCTATCGGGAGCGTCGAGGGCCGCACTAGCAGCGACCTGAATGGGGGTGAAGGCGCCATAATCAAGATAGGATTTGACCCGGGCGAGCGCGCTGATCATCCGCTCATTGCCCACCGCCATTCCCACACGCCAGCCCGCCATAGCAAAACTTTTGGAAAGAGAATTCACCTCAACTGCCAGATCAATGGCGCCCGGCACTTGAAAAATTGAGGGCGGCGGTGTCTCAAAATAAATCTCGCTATAGGCAAGATCGGACAGAACAAGGATGTCATGCCGCCGGGCAAGGGCGACAATCTCCGTATAGAAATCAAGATCAATCGTTTGTGCCGTTGGGTTAGATGGGTAATTGATCACCATGGCGCGCGGCGTTTTTCGGGAATCACCAATCGCCTGATGCAAACCGCGCAAATGTGCCTCCGGCGTTAGAGCCGGCACAGCACAAATCTCACCACCCGCAATGATGAAGCCGTAGGCATGGATGGGATAGGCCGGGTTTGGTGACAGGATGATATCACCGGGAGCGGTAATCGCTTGTGCCAGATTGGCAAAGCCTTCCTTGGAACCCAGCGTTGCCACAATCTGGCGGTCGGGGTCGAGGGCAACATCGAACCGGCGTTCATAATATCGCGCCATGGCTTTGCGCAAACCGGCGATCCCTCTCGACACGGAATATCGATGGGTCCGCGGATTGCGCACGGTTTCCACCAGTTTGTCCACGATAAAATCGGGCGTCGGCATATCAGGATTACCCATGCCAAGATCGATAATATCGCGGCCTGACCGGCGCAGCGCTGCTTTCAGGCTGTTTACCTCCTCAAAGACATAAGGGGGCAGTTGCTTGATCCGGAAAAAATCTTCGTGTTGTGCCATGGTCTGTGCGTCCCGTCGGAGACGTCGTTGTGTTGAGCGTAGCCCTAACCGGTTTTGGCATTATAGGCCAACGGACAGATTATGCGATGTTTGCAGCGCTTTGTGTTACCGTGTCCAACGCCTGCTCATTGTCCCTCTGCCGCTGGCGATAGGCGATCATCTCCAGGGGTTCAACGACACGTATATAGGTCTGGGTGCTGGGCCAATCATCAAGCAGTGCCGCAGCGCGGGGCGACCCGGTTTCGGCCAGATGAAGCCGGATCAAGGCCTCGCACTGGTGATCCTTATCGGGATCAAACTCGCGCACTGCCACGCTTTCGCCATTCAGGTTTAACGTGAACCTGCCATGTTCATCAAGCACATAGGCGATACCGCCGGTCATACCGGCCGCGAAGTTGCTTCCCACTGGTCCCAGAATAACAACAGTGCCGCCGGTCATATATTCACAACCATTGGCCGAGCACCCTTCTATCACCGCATCAGCGCCGGAATTGCGCACGGCAAAGCGCCCGCCCGCCCGCCCGGCGGCAAATAATGCGCCGGAGGTTGCCCCATATAGACAGGTATTGCCGATAATTGAATCTTCCGTACCCATATTTTTATCAGCGGGACGAACAACAACCATGGCGCCGGACAGGCCTTTGCCCACATAATCATTGGCATCCCCGTCAACGGTCAGTTTCAGCCCTCGTGCCCCGAACGCGCCGAGGGACTGACCGGCCGAGCCATTGAGATTTATGGCCACATGGTCTTCGCTCAAGGTTTCGGGATCGAACCGGCGGACAATGTGCGCGCTAATCCGTGTACCCACCGCGCGGTCAGTATTGCGCACAGGCACGCGGATTTGCACGCGCTCCCGGCGTTCCAGAAATGCCGCCAATTCCGGCAGGATGGCCTGGTCCACAGTGTCATTTACCGGCGTGCGGCCCGTGCGCAGGGAGCGCATCGGCCGCTCGCCCGCATCAACCATGGTCAGGATCGGGTTGAGGTCAAGATCATCAAGATGGGGCGCCCCGCGCGAAACCTGGTCAAGCAAGTCAGCACGGCCAATCACATCCTCGAGGGAGCGAGCACCAAGACCCGCAAGAATCGCGCGTGTTTCCTCCGCGATAAACGTCATGAGGTTAACAACGTGATCGGCGATACCGGGAAAGCGCCCGCGCAAGTCTTCATCTTGGGTACACACCCCAACGGGGCAGGTGTTGGAATGGCATTGGCGCACCATCAAACAGCCCATGGCCACCAACGAAATCGTACCGATGCCATATTCTTCCGCCCCCAACATGGCCGCAATCACCACATCGCGCCCGGTGCGGATACCGCCATCGGTGCGCAACGTTACCTGAGAGCGCAGATTATTCAGGGTCAGGACCTGATGCGCTTCAGCCAGGCCAAGCTCCCAAGGCGCACCAGCAAATTTGATGGAGGTTTGCGGGCTGGCGCCTGTGCCGCCCACATTGCCCGAGATCAGGATCACATCAGCCTTGGCCTTTGCCACCCCGGCGGCGATCGCCCCAATACCGGCGGCAGAGACGAGCTTGACGCAAACGCGCGCCTCCGGATTGATTTGTTTTAGATCATAGATCAGCTGCGCCAGATCCTCGATCGAGTAGATATCATGGTGCGGTGGCGGGGAGATCAGCGTGACCCCCGGCGTTGCATGGCGCATACGGGCGATGAATTCAGTAACCTTGAACCCCGGCAGCTGTCCGCCCTCCCCCGGCTTAGCTCCCTGCGCAACCTTGATTTCAATCTCTCGGCACTGATTAAGATAGGTTGCAGTCACACCAAACCGGCCCGATGCAACCTGCTTGATTGCGGAGTTTGCATTATCGCCGTTAGGCATGGGCTTATAGCGTTCGGGCACCTCCCCGCCTTCCCCGGAAACTGACTTGGCGCCAATCCGGTTCATGGCGATATTCAGTGTACCGTGAGCTTCCGGTGAAAGCGCACCCAGCGACATACCGGGCGTGACAAACCGGCGGCGCACATCATGGGCCGCCTCCACTGCATCGGTGGCAAGAGTAGGGCCCAAAGGCCGGGCACGGAGCAAATCGCGAATTTGCGCAGGAGGCTGAGTGGTTAGCGCCTCACTATATCGCCGATACCCCGTAATATCATTGGTACGCACTGCCTTTTGCAGGTCGGCCACAAGGTCAGCCTCCAGCACATGGTGCTCCCCCCGGCGGCGATGACGGTAAAATCCACCCACACCGATGGCCGGCTGCTCGCCTTCCCAGGCATGGGCATGGACGACCATGGTCGTTTTTTCCAACCCGGCAAGACCAATACCCGAGATGCGGCTGGTCATTCCGGGGAAAAATTCTTCCACCAACATTCGCGACAGGCCAAGCGCTTCAAAGTTACACCCCCCGCGATAGGATGAAATTACTGAGATGCCCATCTTGGAGATGATTTTGAGCAGTCCTGCTTCAAGCGCCATCTTATAATTATGGGCCAAAGGCTTAACCGCATCGTGGCCCTCTTTGCCGGTTAGGCAAGCCATGTCGAGAGAATCAAAAGCGAGATAGGGATTAACCGCTGTTGCCCCCACACCAACCAACACAGCACAATAATGCGCATCAAGACATTCCGCTGACCGAACAATGATTGAACAATAGGTACGGTGGCCGGTTTTGGTCAGATGCGCATGGACGCCGCCGGCGGCGAGAATCATCGGTACAGCAATACGCCCCGGGCCCTGATATTCATCGGTGAGAATCACATGACCAGCCCCGTCACGCACCGCCCGCTCTGCCTCCCGGCGAATGCGCTCCAGCGCCGCTTTTAGCCCCGCGCCACCGCCATCGGCTTGGGCAAAGTTATACGTGCAGTCAATCTCCACGATGCTTTGATCAAGCCGCCCGCGCAAACGGTCATACATGCCATTGGTCAGGACCGGACTTTCGAGAACAAAAACATCCGTCTGCGTCTGATCAGTCTCCAGAATATTCCCCAGATTTTTGAACCGGGTTTTCAGGCTCATGACACCAGCCTCACGCAAGGGGTCGATGGGCGGGTTTGTCACCTGACTGAAATTCTGGCGAAAGAAATGCGACATGGGCCGGTAATTCTCTGACAAGACCGCGATCGGCGTATCATCACCCATGGACCCGATGGCTTCTTTGCCAGTTTCCGCCATGGGCCGTAAGATCAGGTCCAAGACTTCGCGATCATAGCTGGCAGCAGCTTGCCGGCGTTTGAGTTTTTCCCCGTGAAAAAGCTGCGGCTCCGGCCCGGGGCCAATGATCGGTTCTAGCTCGGTAATATTATCAAGCCATTCCGTGTAAGAATTTTCAGACGCCAGCGCATCAACAGTCTCCGCCGACGAATAAAATTTGGAGTTTTCCAGATCAAGGGCAATCATCCGACCGGGTTCAATCGCGCCGCGCGTTAAGACTTTGCGATCACCCAGCGGGCACATACCGGTTTCAGAGCCCACCGCCAGAATATTATCATCGGTAATCGCATAGCGCAGGGGGCGCAGGCCACTGCGGTCAAGCCCGGCAATGGCCCATCGGCCATCATAGGCCGCAATTGCGGCGGGCCCATCCCACGGTTCCATCACGGCGTTGCAATATTCGTAAAGCGCGCGCCAGTTGGCCGGCATGGCGGCGGTGCGTTTTGACCAGGCTTCGGGGATCAATAGGGCCTTGGCCATGGGTGCCGACCGTCCGGCACGCATGAGAAGTTCAAAGGCCTGATCCAACGCCGCCGAGTCCGAAGAGCCCGGCTGGATCACCGGCTTGATCTGATCGCCATGGGGGCCAAAAACTGAAGAGGCCATGCGGATCTCATGGCTCTTCATCCAGTTCACATTGCCTTTCAGGGTATTGATTTCCCCATTATGGGCAAGCATGCGGAAAGGCTGCGCCAATCGCCACTCCGGGAAGGTATTGGTAGAGTAGCGTTGGTGAAAAATCGCAATCCGCGAAACAAAGCGCGGGTCCTTTAAGTCCGTATAAAAATTATCGATTTCAGCGGCCAGGAACATGCCCTTATAAACAATATCCTGAGACGAGAGGGAGCACACATAAAGATCATTGAGCCCCGCTTCGCGTGCCTGCTTTTCAATCCGGCGGCGGACAAGATAAAGAACCCGGTCCAACTCCTCACGGTTGCGGCCCTTGGGGTCACAAAACAGGACCTGCTCAATTTCAGGACGCGTTGCATTGGCTTTGCTGCCCAGAACACGGCTCGTCACCGGCACCTGGCGCCAACCATACATATAAAATCCATCGCGCAGAATTTCCGATTCCACGATGGTGCGGGCTGCATCCTGCGCCTTAAAATTCGTCCGGGGCAGGAACACCATGCCCACACAAATGTCCTCTTCACCCGCCTGGTGGCCGGTGCGCTCCACATAGGATCGAAAGAGTTCCTGCGGCACGTTCAGGCGGATACCAGCGCCGTCACCGGTTTTACCATCGGCATCAACGGCACCGCGATGCCAGACCGCTTTGAGCGCGGCAATGGCCATATCAACAATCTCGCGGCGCGGCTTTGCGTCAATGGCAGCCACAAGGCCAACCCCGCAGGCGTCCCGCTCACTTGCCGGATCATACGCCCCGGCATCAATCAGACGCTGGCGCGCAAGCCGATAGCGGTCAGGAGAAAAAGTCATTCGCTTTAATTTCCTTTTGAGCCGTTTACTGTGCAGCAATCACAGGACGCGACAGGGCATTGATATGGGCAAGCATGCTCTGTGCAACCTCGCGCCCATCGCGGATTGCCCACACCACAAGCGATGCACCGCGAACAATATCGCCTGCTGCAAAAACACCCGGTACAGACGTTTCCAGCGTTGTGGGATGAACCTTCAGCGTACCGCGCTTTGTGACTGTTAATTCGGGCGTTTCAAACATGGTGGGTAAGTCTTCAGCTTCAAAGCCCAATGCCTTGATCACCAGATCGGCAGGCAAATCAAAACTACTGTCCGCAACCTCAACCGGCGCGCGGCGGCCTGTTGCATCAGGCTCACCCAGTTCCATGCGCACCGCGCGCAGGCCGCTCGCCTTATCACTATCGCCAAAAACAGCTTTGGGCGCGGCAAGCCATTCAAACTTAATGCCTTCTTCCTGCGCGTGATTGGTTTCACGGGCAGAACCGGGCATATTTTTCTGGTCGCGCCGGTAAACGCAAGTGACAGTTTTTGCGTCCTGACGGATGGCCGTGCGTACGCAATCCATGGCTGTATCGCCGCCACCGATCACAACAACATGGCGGTCTTCAGCATTCAGCGCGCCATCGTCAAACGCTGGCACCGCATCGCCGAGCCCCTTGCGGTTGGAAGCGGTGAGGAAATCGAGCGCTGCCACTACGCCATCACTGCCCGAGCCCGGACAGGTCAGGTCCCGCGCTTTATAAACGCCCGTGGCGATCAGGATTGCATGGTGGCGTTTGCGCAAAGCGCTAAGCGTGATGTCACGCCCAATTTCAACATTGGTTTCAAACTGAATGCCGCTATCGCGCAGATAATCAGTCCGCCGGGTGACAATCGCCTTATCAAGTTTGAAGTTCGGAATACCGTAGACAAGCAAGCCGCCAAGGCGGTCATAGCGATCATAAACGGTCACTTGAATACCGTCTTTGCGCAGCGCTTCCGCTGCCGCCAAACCGGCCGGCCCCGCGCCAATGATCCCCACGCTCTCCTCGCGCTCTGCGGCGGGGCGCACAGGTTTGACCCAGCCATTTTCGAATGCCGTTTCGGTAATATATTGCTCAACCGAGCCGATTGTTACGGTGCCATGCCCTGATTGTTCGATCACGCAGGCACCCTCGCAAAGACGATCTTGCGGGCAAATACGCCCGCACACCTCCGGCATGGCATTGGTTTCGGAGGAGACGGCATAGGCCTCCTGCAAGCGGTCCTCGGCAACGAGTTTCAGCCAATCGGGAATATTATTGCCGAGTGGGCAGTGGTTTTGACAGAACGGCACCCCGCATTGGCTGCACCGGGCGGCTTGCTCGGCCGCTTTATCATCGGCAAATTTGCGGTAAATCTCATCAAAATCATCGCGCCGCCGGGCCGGGTCGCGTTTTTCCGGCGGTTGCCGATCTGTCTGGGTGAATTTAAGCATGGGCGATTGGTCCTGTTACGCTATAAATAGGTACGAATATACATGGAAAACCGTTTTGCGACCGCGCTAGATAGCCCGGTGGCGTGGCAGAATAAAGTGCAAACTACGCCCCTTTTAGCGGTTCCAACCAAAATGTCGCGCTGCACCATCATGTGCGCTGCCAGGCGCGGCGGCGCCCACTGCAGATGGTTTTGCCATGGCCACTGATCCCACGTCGGGCTGGGAGGCCGCGGCCACGGCGTTTTTGGCCGCACGATCGGATATAGGGGCACAGATTGTTACCGATTGGGCCATCACGCATCTGCCCGCCGGCGCGGCCATTCTGGATGTGGGGGCAGGAACCGGCAAACCCATCGCGGTGGCCCTTGCCCAGGCGGGGTTCCGGCCCCATGCCATCGACCCCTCACCGTCCATGATTGCCAACTTTGAAGACACCGTTCCAGGCGCGCCCGCCCGCTGTGAGCCGGTGGAGACGAGCACGTTCTTTGGCCAACGCTTCGACGCCGCAATCGCCATCGGGTTGATTTTTTTGCTCACCCCCCGCGTCCAGCGCCTGGTAATCGGGCGGTTGGGCGAGGCGTTGACCCCCGGTGGGCAGCTTCTCTTCACCGCCCCTGCCGAACGCTGGGCGTGGCGCGATACCCTCACGGGACGGGTCTCAGTTTCCCTCGGCAAGCGGGCTTATGATGATTTGTTATCGCAAGCGGGATTTACCGCTATCACCCATTTCACCGGCAATGGCGGCAACCACTATTTCCACGCGGCCGGGCCAGCGTTGGACGCGGGCGTCGCAGATGGCTCTTGAGGCGACGGCGCGTCAATGCCTGAAATGCCGCATGCCGGTGAAGACCATGGCGAGACCGGCGTCGTCAGCAGCGGCGATGACGTCTTTATCGCGCACTGAACCGCCCGGTTGGATGACGGCGGTGGCCCCTGCCTGCGCAGCGGCAAGCAATCCATCCGCAAACGGAAAAAATGCATCGGACGCAACAACGGAGCCGCTGACCAGCGGCGCATCTTCGCCAGCCGCCTCAGCCGCATCGGCCGATTTGCGCGCGGCAATCCGCGTTGAATCAAGCCGGCTCATCTGGCCAGCGCCAATGCCCACCGTTGCAGCGTCCTTGGCATAGACGATGGCATTCGATTTCACATGCTTGGCGACCTGAAAGGCAAAAATCAGATCAGCCAATTCGTCGGTGGTGGGGGCGCGTTTCGTCACCGTCGTTAGGGCTTCGGCGGACACGCGGCCCTGGTCCCGGGTCTGGGCAAGGAAGCCGCCTGCAATGGGCTTTATCAAGGTGCCGGGTAATGCCGGGTCAGGGAGCGTCCCTGTCGTCAGTAAACGGAGATTTTTCTTGGTAGCAATAATCTCTTCTGCTGCCGGGGTAACAGACGGAGCAATTATCACTTCGGTAAAAATCTCAATAATCGCGCGGGCCGCATCCTCATCTAGCGGTTGGTTGAGGGCAATGATTCCGCCAAAGGCTGATACCGGGTCACATTTGAGGGCCCGCTCATAGGCTTGGGCAATGGTTTGTCCGCTGGCGACGCCGCAAGGATTCGCGTGTTTGATAATCGCCACCGTGGGCACGCCGGGATCAAATTCGGCCACGCACTCAAACGCAGCATCAGTGTCATTCAAATTATTGTAAGACAGCGCCTTGCCCTGGTGCTGGGTGGCGGTGGCAACGCCGGGGCGCGCAGGCCCGCCCAGATATAATGCTGCGCGCTGATGGGGATTTTCGCCATAGCGCAAGCTTTGTGCATGGGTACCCGCAACCGCCATGTGCCGCGGAAAATCATCATCCAACTGATCAGCGAACCAACGCGCAATCGCCGAATCATACTGGGCGGTGCGGGCATAGGCGCGCGCCGCCAACAGGGCGCGTGTTTGCCCGCGCAAACCGCCATGGGCGTCCAGATCAGCCAGTATAAGTGCATAATCATCCGTATGGGTTACAATACCCACACCGGCATGGTTTTTTGCTGCCGCGCGGATCATTGCTGGCCCGCCAATATCGATATTCTCCACACAGACATCATCGTCAGCGCCGCTGGCAACAGTCTGTTCAAACGGGTACAGATTAACAACCAACAGATCGATCGGCACAATATTTTGGGCCGCCATTGCCGCCTCATGATCAGTATCACCGCGCACCGCCAGGAGCCCGCCATGGACCTTGGGGTGCAAAGTCTTTACGCGCCCGTCCATCATTTCGGGAAACCCGGTAAGATCCGACACATCGGTCACCGTCAACCCCGCCGCACGCAGCAGGCTTGCCGTGCCACCGGTCGACACAAGATCGCAACCCTGCTCCGCCAACGCGCTTGCCAACTCTTTTATACCAGACTTGTCAGACACCGATAACAGCGCGCGGCGTACCGGTGTTACGGGCAAGCTCTCACCAAATTTCGATGATGGTGATGAGGAAGAGGGGGTTGGGGCGGACATGGGCGCTCTCCGGCAAAAACCATGGTCCTATGGGCCGTTTCGCGTTGCCGCAAGGGGGCACGGCCACGCCGCGCGACATAATTTTTCCCCTTCCCGGCGCTCCCGCAGCTTAGCGTGCCGCCCGCCCCTCATCGCGCTGATTTTCAGCATTGATGTCAGTGTGGTTGGGCGCGCTTTGCATCGCGGGGGAAAACTCCGGCACCAGATGGTGCACCGCCTCATCAAGGGCAGCCTGATTGCCGCCCAGCGCATGTTCCACAACATCGGAAAGACGCGGGTTCAACAAAGGCAAATCGATCATGGCTGGTGAGGCCAGCAAAACCCCGTCGGCACCGGTTTTGATCAGTTTATCCGTATCAAGAAAGATTTCTTCAAACAGTTTTTCGCCCGGGCGAAGGCCCGTAAACTGCAGCTCGATATCCTGATTGGGAACGAAACCATGGGCCTCAATGATCCGGTTGGCAAAATCAAGGATCTTCACCGGCTCACCCATATCAAGCACAAAGACCCGCCCGTCATGGGTCAGAATGCTCTCTTCGCGATTATCAAGACTGGCAGCTTGCAAGACCAGTTGCACCGCCTCGCGCGTGGTCATGAAGTAACGCGATATCTCTGGATGGGTAACGGTAACCGGCCCACCGCGCGCAATCTGGCGCATAAAAAGCGGGGCCACAGACCCCGTTGAGCCAAGCACATTGCCAAACCGCACTGTCACAAACCGGGTGTCATTTTGGGCAACGTCCTGCGCCTGGGCATAGAGTTCGGCAATCCGCTTTGTGGCGCCCATAAAGCTTGAGGGATTGACCGCTTTATCGGTGGAAATAAAGACAACAGTCTCGGCTCTTGCCTCAATGGCGGCATCAAAAACATTTTTTGCGCCATAGACATTGGTCATGGCCCCGGCGCAGCGGTTCTCCTCCACAATCGGCACATGTTTGAAAGCAGCGGCGTGAAGAACAATTTCGGGGCGCCACTGAGCCATGAGACGGCCGAGATGTTCATGGTTGCACACATCGGTGAGTGATGAGGTAAAGCGGCCTGCGTGACCGCCTTCGCGCATTTCCAAATCGATCTGGTACAGATTAAATTCCGCATTATCGACAAGCACCACATGCTCAGGATCAAACGCGATGGCCTGGCGGACCAACTCGGAGCCGATGGTCCCGCCTGCGCCGGTGATCATTACACGTTTGCCGCTGATCAGGCGGCGCGCGGCCCGTTGATCGATTTTGCGCGGCGACCGGCCAAGAAGCGCAGAAAGGTCAAGATCATCCGTATTCAGCGCAGCCTTTTGATCCACAACCATGGCATCGGCAACATTTTTTCGTTTTTGACCCATACCGGGCAGCCGCCGAAGAAAATCCATTACACACCCCTTACGCCAAGAATTTCCGCCGCTGACAACGGACCCGTCGGCTTAAACACCGTCAAGACGCTTCAGCGCCCATTTAATAATGATATCGCGCCATGGCGTGCTGTCCAGTGTGCCCCCGCTTGTCGGCGTGTCAAACGCCTCGGAAAATGGGGCAATGACGATCTGCTCGGTATGGGCAAGCCGCCCGTCCTGGCCGAAATAGACGCTTTTTTCCAGCTTTAGCCCGGCAAAACTTGACCGGAAACGCCAACCCTCCTGGTTTGGCAGAACAAGGATGACCGATTGTCCATCACGCGCCAACGACGCCTTCACCGACGGATGGAGGTGAAAACGCAAGCGCCAATGGGGCCAGAACCGGGCTGGCAAAGCAATCAGCCTGTCCTCCCCGCGAAAGTCCGCGCCGCCGGCGGCAAGAAAAAGCCGGCGTAAATGCCCCGGCGCGTGGTCAAGGCCGGGTGCGGGCGTCTGATCCTGACGGGTCAATCCGGCGCCAGATTCGCCCGAGTGCGCGGCGCCCGTGGCTTGCGCCAATCGAAACGAAAAGGGACGTGCGATTTCCAGCAGCAAACCGGTGACTTCCTCCGCCCGCTGAAAATGGGTTTCGCCCGCAAAAAGCCCTTCGCGCAAGCCCGGGTCCCCATCAAGACTGAAGGTTGAATGGGCACCAGCCTGACGCATCGCCTCATGCCAGTCGGGGCCACTCGCGGCGGGCTGACCACAATTGCCGATCAGGCGCATGCGCCCGGAGGAAAAGTGGAAGGATGATGCCCCGGCAAAGGGCCCGTTGCTAGAACCGCGCCCTTGCCCGGTACTTGCCCCCACATCGGCAATAAGCAGGGCGCGGGAGGCGGTAAGGCGTTGAAACTTCGTATCGCGGGCAAACCCCGAGGGACGGCTTTGCGGGTCGGCACTCTGCGTGGCGGCAATGACGGCTTGCGGGTCATCTTCGCAGCCGCCGCCAAAGATCGCCAGCTTGCCATCACCGACACGGAAAAAGTCAATGATTGCCGCCATGCGCGCCAGGGTAAGACGCACATGACCCGGCACAACCAAGCCGCGCTCGGCATAGGCTTGCGCAATCATCTTTAGCCGTAAGGTCAGCTCCAACTGAATTGACGGGTTGCGGCTATGGTGGCCCCCATCGGGGCGTACCTGAAGCCGGAATTCACGGCGGGTCAGTTCCTGGCCCCGTTCCACCGCCACCGCACAGCCCGGTAAACATAAACCCGCCAACAATAACCCCATGGCGGTAATCATCATGGGCGTGCCCGGCGTGCCCTTATGGGCAATTTGCGCCAGATGGCGGGTTTGCCTTGCCATGCTGTTGAGCAACCGGCTGCGCCACAGCGTATCGCCCATCGTCAGCAAAAGATCAGCATGGCAACAAAGATGCAAAAGCCGGTCGGCAAGATGTGGGCCGGACCACACGTCGGGCGACCAACGTTCATGGCGATCGAGCCAGGCGGCCGTCAATGCCAGGGCCAAACGCCGGGGCGCGGTCTGATCGTCCACGGCGGGGCCAGCAATTGATGGTTCGGGTGTCGCTGTTGCCGCCACGTGGCACGCCGCCAGTCCCGGCAACCACGCAAAGCGGTGCAAAGCCTCATAATCGGGGTCCGTGGGGGCAATACCCGCCCAGAGGGCTGCGGGGTTTGCAGCGGCCTGTAGCCGCGTTTTGCCCACCGATACCTGCCCGGTGAGAAGCAGACGGGCGAGCGTTTCATCTACTCGGCGCGGATAAACCGGTCGGTGGAGAAGCCGATCAGGGGCCGGACCCTTCATCCGCGCCGATTGTAAGGGGCCAGGACCCCAGGCGCGCTGAACCCGCGCCATCAGGCCGGATTGACCCTGCGTGGTGGCCTGATTGCGGGAGCGTTTTTGCGCGCCATCATCGGCGGGGTGATCAGCCATCGGGCCCTTCGTCTTCAAGATTGAGCGGTATTGCGGGTCCGGGTTTGTGGATAGAGTGGATTAAACGGCACGCCATCATGGCGCAACGCGGCGATATTGGCCGCATAATCCGCACCCTGACCATGGAAGACGGCAGAGCCCGCCACCAACATGGTGGCGCCCGCGTCAATAACGGCCCTTGCGGTATCGGGATTAATGCCGCCATCAACCTCAAGCATGATGGGTCGCCCTGTCCGTTCAATCAGCCGGCGGAGCTTTTCGATTTTGCGTAATTGGCTGGCGATAAAAGACTGGCCGCCAAAGCCCGGATTGACGCTCATCACCAGCACCAGATCAATCTCATCAATCACATGGCGAATGGCATTGACCGGTGTTGCCGGGTTGAGCGCCACACCCGCCTTCGCGCCCAGATGGCGAATGGTTTGCACGGTGCGGTGCAGATGGGCCCCCGCCTCCGGATGCACGGTGATAATATCGGCGCCCGCGTCCTTGAATGCTTTCAAATAAGGGTCCACCGGCGCGATCATCAAATGCACGTCAAACGGTAACGGACTGGCAGCGCGTACCGCCTTAATCACCTGTGGCCCGATGGTCAGGTTGGGCACAAAATGACCGTCCATCACATCCACATGGATGGCATCGGCCCCGGCGCTTGTCAGCGCCTCAACTTCTGCGCCCAGCCGGGCAAAATCAGCCGACAAGATCGACGGTGAAATAGCAACATCCGGTTTTGACAGGCAGGGCATGGGCAACTCATGAACAGCGGATCGTCAACATCAGGGCGGGCACCCCCCTGTCGAATGATGGGAAAGCGGTATCGCACGCCGCCCCCTCCCCGCAAGTTAATATCCGGGCGGAAAGACAGGCAAAAAAAAGCCCCGCCAAAAATGGCGGGGCTGAAAGTCAATGCCTCGGAAAAGAGGCGAAGTCACAGGAGGGTATCAAAAACCGAATACAAGGATCCGATCGTCAATCTCTGAGGCGTCCCGCCAAGGGGCGAGACGAATTCATCTTTCTAGCCGCGCAAGACGCGCACCCGGCGGCCATATTCAACGCGAACGGGCTCACCCACGCGGGCAATGGGATCACGATCGCCCTGTACCAGTGTAATCGTTCGACCGTCATCCAGTTCAATCGTATAGCGCCAACCATTGCCACCAGTGGCGCCCTCTTCAATGGCCGCGCCCACAAGTCCGCCCAGAATGGCAAAGCCGATCGCGCCAGCAACATTGGTGTTGCCGCGGTAGCGTCCGCGATAACCGCGATTACGGCCAACTTGGGAGCCTAAGGCGCCGCCGAGGGCAGCGCCACTGGCCGCACCAAGACCGGTGCGATTACCATTGATGCGAACGGGCTCAATACCCACCAAACGTCCATTGACGATTTCGGAGGGCACGCCGACGCTGGCCCGATTGTAATCATTAGCACCGGTAACACAGCCTGCCGTCAGCAACAGCGGGGCAGCCAAGGCCACCATGAACACGCGTTTTACGCGTCCGGTCTTAATGCTCAAAAATGATGTCGGTGTGGAATTCATCATTCCTACACTATCGAGGGACTTTAGGGCACAAATAAGACCGAAGCCGGTCTCACCAACCGTTTTTCCGCCTTAATTGATTGAAAACCTTAGTTAATTTCAAATTAACGGTGTGCGCGTGACGCCTGACGGTCTTGCTTGGTGCGGGCCCGCACAGGCACACGCTGGCGGCGAAACACCTGGCCAAGCCGCGCCGACCCAGCCCAGGTCACCGCCGTCATCCCAATACCGGTGAGGATGCCCGCGCCCCACTCCAAGTCAAAAAATGAAATCCCTGTGAACCCGATCATGGCCAAACCGCCAATCAGCATCACATAGCGCAGCGGGGTGGTCATGGCCGCGCCCACCGCCCGGGCCGCCGCTTTGGGGGCTTCGGCCAAGGTTTCGGCAGTTTTCTGCAAGGCCGGCCCGGCTTCAGCGGCAAGGTTCATGACGCGGTTGGCGCCAATCAATTTGACGAGCGCGCCGAGGATTAACGCCATGCCCGCCCCGATCAGCCATGGATTTTTCTTTTGTGAGGTTTCTGCAGCCTCTGCAGATACGCCCGATACCGCTGGCACGCTGGTGCCATAGCTTTCCTGCGCGGCGATGATGAAAGACTTTTCCAGATCATCCCCCACGGAAGACGCGGCCGCAGCCCCAGCGAGGGGCCCCGTGAAAGAAAGGCCTAATACCGCTGCCAGGGCCATGGCCGTTGTTGCTCGCAACCGGGGTTTGCGACCCGTATGCGCCGTTGAGTGAGGCTTTGCGGCCGCTGACGCGCCTATTGGGGAGGCGAAAAAGGCACTCGCCGAGCCACCAATATCCGATTGATTACTGTGCATAACAAACCCCAGAATTTCTTTTTTCATGGCCATTGCCTCCTGACACAACGCTCATAAGGTGGCGGCGCACGGGGCATTTTTCAAGGCATTTGGCCCCGCCGCGCGCTCGTATCGCCGCGCACGCGCCTGATTTTACTGCTGGAGACGATAGCCCATGGAAACCCGCAAACTTGGTACAACTGATCTCGATGTCTCTGTTCTCTGCCTTGGCACGATGATGTATGGCGACCAGATCAAGGAGGCCGACGCCATCGCCCAGATGGATGTGAGCATCGACCGTGGCATCAATTTTTTCGACACTGCCGAGCTTTATACCGTTCCGCCAAAGCCGCCGACCCAAGGCGAATCGGAACGGATCATCGGGCGCTGGATGAAGACACGGGCCAACCGCCACAAGGTGATCCTTGCCACCAAAGTCACGGGCCGGTCGCCCATGAACTGGTTCCGCGAAGGCGGCGTGCCCACCCGCCTGTCACGCGAGCACATTCTTTTTGCTGTGGAGCGCAGCCTAAAAAATCTGCAGACAGACTATATTGATCTTTATCAGCTCCACTGGCCGGATCGCAAAGTTGGTGTCTTCGGGGCCTCATTTTCCGGCTATGATCATTATGATGATGATTATATTAGCTATGAAGAAACCCTCTCTACCTTGAACGATTTGGTCAAGGCAGGGAAGGTACGCCATGTGGGCCTATCAAATGAGACACCTTATGGCACGATGCAGTTTCTAAAACTGGCCGAACAAAAAGACTGGCCCCGCATGCAGTCAATCCAGAACGTTTACAACTTCATGAGCCGCGAGTTCGATCTTGGCCTTGCCGAGATCGCGTTTGAGGAGAAAGTTGGCTTGCTCGCCTATTCACCCATGGCGCAAGGGGTTTTGTCCGGCAAATATCTTGGGGGCAGCAAACCGGCGGGCTCACGCGGGGCCGTCTTTGGGCGCCTGGAGCGCTATCAGACCCCCGCGGCAGAGCGGGCCATCCGCGCTTATGTGGCTCTTGCCGAAGAGCTTGGTGTTGACCCGTCAGCCCTTGCCAACCAGTTTGTCACCACACGAAAGTTTCTCACCTCGAATATCTTTGGCGCCCGCGGCATGGACCAGTTGGAAACGGTATTCCAGTCGTTGGAGATCAAGTGGACTGACGACATTGAAAAGCGGGTGACGCAAATCCACCGCGAGGCGCCAAACCCCTGCCCCTAATGGCGCTTTTTCTACAAACCGCGCGTGAGAGCCGGGGCGAACACGTATGTGTTTAGACCCACCTGCAGCGCATTGATGGCGAAAAGCAGAATAATCGGCGAAATATCGATACCGCCGAGGTTGGGCAGCACATTCCTGATCGGGCGCAATAACGGCTCCGTCGCCGCGGTGGTAAAACGCCAGACCATATCCACAAACTGATTATTGCGGTTCACCACATTAAAAGAGATCAGCCAGCTCAACACCACCGATGCGAAGATCACAAAAATATAAAGACTAATCAACTGATTAACGAATGAGGCAACCATAGCCATGGCGGTTTTCCTTGTGCGGGCGAGCGTTGAGGCATCTAAGCGGTGTTTGCAAACGACGCAAGCGGCAGACGGTGTCTCAAATTGAAATCCAATTTATGATCAGGCAGCTTTTCGCCCTTTTTAGACATTAGCCGAGAGGCTTAGAACGCCCGATACTGTTGAAAAAGACCGAGTCAAAGTGGTCGAATTCTGATTCAGTGATTTTCGTGCAGATCGAGGAGATGCGCGATGATGGGACGATTGGAAAAAGACGCTGCAAAGCTCTTCTATGAGTTTTCACTGGATAAGATGGTTCCGGCGGATCACTTGCTCCGGAACATTGATCGGTTCCTCGACTTCGATCAGATCCGGGCGCATTTGAAGCCGTTCTATAGTCACACAGGCCGACCATCGGTTGATCCGGAACTGATGTGCCGGATGCTGATCGTGGGATACTGCTATGGCATCAGATCAGAACGTCGGTTGTGTGAGGAGGTCCATTTGAACCTCGCCTATCGATGGTTTTGCAAGCTGGGTATTGAAGACAGGGTCCCAAACCACTCGACTTTCTCTAAGGCACGACATGGCCGTTTTCGTGAGAGTGATCTCTTCCGGAAGCTCTTCGAACAGGTTGTGTTCAGCTGTATGTCTGAGGGCCTAGTCAAAGGCGAAGGCTTCGCCGTTGATGCGAGCATGATCCGCGCGGATGCAGGTGAGGATAATGCCGTCGAAGGTGGTGAGGTAGTTGACTGGTCTGATCCGAAGATCGCATCTCGCCCTGTCACAGAGTATCTCGATGCGATTGATCAGGATGGTGCTCCTCGCAAGAAGATCTCGCTGACCGACCCAACCGCACGTTGGACGGCTGCAATCGGCGGACAGGCCCGGTTTACCTGGGCCACCAACTATCTCTTGGATGTCGAGACATCCGTCATTGTCGATGTCGAACCAACTCAAGCTTATCGTAACGCCGAGGTTGAAGCCGCCAAGACCATGATCAATCGAACCGAGGACCGATTTGGGCTCAAGCCGAAACGCCTGATGGGAGATGCCGCTTACGGCTCAGCGGAAATGCTGGGCTGGATGGTCGATAAGAAAAAGATAGCACCGCATGTCGCCCTGATGGATATACCTGGACCACCAACGAAGAACTTCACCATCAAGGACTTCGTCTATGATAAGGAGCGCGATCTTTATATCTGCCCGAACGCCAAGGAGCTGTGCCATCAGCGCCGCAACTATAAAGTTCCTCGGTCTGGCATGACCAAAGATAAGAAGCGGATGTATAGAGCCCTCAGCTCAGACTGCGCCATTTGTCCACTAAAACAGAAATGTTGTCCCAATGCCCGGTCCAGACGCGTTGGCCGTTCTATCTATGAACATGCCCGCGATGAAGTGAGAAAGCTCCAAGGAACCGAGGAGTACGAACAATCCAAACGAGATCGAAAGAAGGTCGAAATGAGCTTCGAACACTTGAAATGCCAGCACGGCTTCCGCCGATTAAGGCTGCGAGGCCCCACTGGAGCCAATGACGAATTTCTCCTCGCCGCAACAACCCAAAACCTCAGAAAACTCGCCAAATACGCCCCGAAACCGTCTCTCCCTATCCAAAATGCCGCTTAGAGCGGGCAACAGGAGCGAACACCCTGTAGATACAGGCCGCCGTAGGAACTCGGATCAGGGATCAACCAAAATCAGCGCCGACTTTTTCAACAGTATCGCCCAAAGTAGGACGCTCATCCTTCGTCTCCGAGATCCAAAGAGCAGATGGTATAGTAGGCTATGGCGAAGGTCTAATATCGGCAGGTTGAAAGCGGACATAGTGTCGGCGCCAAGGCGATATTGTTCCCCGCCTCGTTCCATCCAGAAGAGACCTCATGAACTGATTACACTATTTCAGGATCGTGTCGGTACTGACCACTTCGATATCGTGCATCATGTCTAGCAGGGCTTCGAAATAGACCTTGTGTGAAGCTCCCACCACGCTCAATACTCGTGCGCCCGGCTCATTGGCGGTGGCAGCGACGATGTTCGAAACCATGCGCAGGTTCCGGACCTGATACCAGCTGTTGTAGATACGCCCATAGCGCTCGGCCTGGTCATCGCCGATCGCAGCGCGAAAATCATTATTTACTGCCATGATCTGCGTTTCCGGGTCATTATAGAACTGATAGGCCTCAATGATGCGGCCATCGGCAACCATCTCCTCTGCGGCCCCATAGGATTCGCGATAGGATGGAGGAGCTTTCGACCAAATCTGCCCCATGCGGATTCATAAGGCCTCCCCATGATCAGCAAGCACCAAATCAGAGCTGTGATCATCAGCGGCGTAAACCCGCTCAAGACCAAGTTGGGCGGCAAGCCGGGCAGCAATCGAGGAATTTTCGTTCATCGAGCTGGCATAACGTTCCAGCGCCTTGATTGATGCCGGTCCAAGCCCATCACCGGCCTTGCGCTCCTTTTCGGGAAGCCGCCACCACTGGACGAGCGCCGAATAAGGTTCCCCAGCTGCAAGGAAAGCCGATGCAAGCTTGCGGCGCGCGCGCCCCGATGGTTCGTCGGGCCAGTCTGCAAACGTGGCGAGCCGGTCAATCAATGGTGTAAGTGTTTCTGCCGTAACCGCCTCGTTACCGCCGAGATGCGTCGAGCCCGCCACCATGACTTTGGTTGGCTTGGTCGTCAGCGCCTCGTCAACACCGCGAAAGTCTATAGCCGGTTCGTGTGCGGCTGCCGGAGCTGAAAGCAAGGCACCCAATGCGCCCACAAATAGGATGAAGCTTCTCATGATACTGTCCTGATATTAATCCTGCAGCAGCTATCGGCCGCCGGTCATTGTTATCGCAGTTACATGATGCTCGTTTGTACCCGGGACACTTCGGAAATCCAGTGAAAACCGAAATGGATGAGACCCCCAGACTCGGGTGGTTTCCCTAAGCCTTTTGATCGTTGATCAGAAAGTTCGTGCACCGGAAGCGACGAACCACCCGAAAGCCTATGCCCGGAACTGGGTCGATAGCTGATATGCTGGAAGTGCATTTTTCATGTTTGCTTTTGCACTCATTTCAGAAATTTTGAGAGCCCTAAAATCGCTCCAAACGGCCGCTTATGGTTTTTATAAATGTCCGACATTGGCGACTTGCACCCGGTCAAATCAGACTTAGGCACGACCAAGCTGCGCGCCAGGCTGGACAGGTCGGTGGCGCCGCGCGAGGCTTGAGAGCGCTTTGGTAGGGAAAGGGCCAGCAATGAGTGCCAATCATGATGCAACACGCGCAGATACCCCCCACCCGGGCCGGTTTGACTATGTGATCATTGGCGCCGGGTCCGCAGGGTGTACGCTCGCCAACCGCTTGACCGCCGACCCCGCAATCCGCGTATGTTTGCTGGAGGCGGGCGGTGCCGACAAAAATCCTATGATCCACGCGCCGGTGGGCTTTGCGTTTATGGGCGACAAGGCCAAGGAAAACTGGTCGTTCGATACGCTGCCACAACGCCATTTGAATAACCGGCTTGGCTATCAACCGCGGGGCCGCGTGCTGGGTGGCTCTTCGTCAATCAATGCGATGATTTATATCCGCGGGTTCCAAACCGATTACGATAAGTGGGCGTCCATGGGCGCGCCGGGGTGGGGCTACGCCGATGTTCTGCCTTATTTTGTCCGTGCCGAGAATAATGAACGGGGCGTCGATGCCTATCACGGCACCGGTGGGCCCCTGAATGTTGCTGACCTGCGCAGTAAGAACCCGCTTTGCGAGGCCTTTTTGGAAGCCGCGCGCCAATTGCAATGGCCCATCGTCGATGACTTTAACGGCCCCGCGCTTGATAGCCCCACCGGCGAGGGCTTTGGATTTTATCAGGTGACGCAAAAGGACGGTAAACGCTGTTCCGCCGCAAAAGCCTATTTGGAACCGGTACGCAGCCGCGCAAATCTTTGCGTGATCACCGATGCCCACGCGGAAAAGATCCTGCTGCAAGATGGGGCGGCCCGGGGTGTGCGTTTTCGGCAGGGCCGCGAAACCCGCACGGTCTTTGCCGATGGGGAAGTGATCCTGAGCGCCGGTGCATTGCAATCGCCCCATCTGTTGCAACTCTCCGGCATCGGGCCGGGCACCCATTTGCGCGAGCAAGCCATTGACGTCCACCACGATAACCCCGCCGTGGGCAGCCATCTGCAGGACCATCTTGATTATTGCCTGTTGCGCACATCGGCATCGCCGGACGCGGTTGGCCTTAACTGGCCCATGGTAAAACGCGCCCTGCCGTCGCTGCGCGCCTATCGGCGCGATGGCAATGGTCCGTTCACGTCTAATCTGGCTGAAGTTGGCGGGTTTATCAAAACCGATCCGGGCGAGGCCATCCCGGATGTGCAGCTGCACTTTTTGCCGGCGCTGGTGGATGATCATGGCCGCAAGAAACATTTCGGCGGCGGCTTTTCGTGCCATGCGTGCGTCTTGCGCCCGAAGAGCGAGGGCACCGTGCGTCTTGCCGGCCCCGACCCCCATATGCCCCCGGCTATCGACCCCAATTTTCTGAGCGATCAGGATGATCTCGACCGGTTGGTCAAGGCCGCCCGCCATGTGGAGCGGTTGTTCGAGGCACCGGCCCTGAAAGCCTTGAGCACCGGCCAGCTTTACCTGCCCGAAAATGCCGGTGATGAGGCCGTGATTGCCGATATCCGCAATCGCGCCGACACGATTTACCATCCGGTGGGCACCTGCCGCATGGGGCCGGCGGGGGCAAGTGTGACCGACCCAACCTTATGCGTGCGCGGCGTTGATCGTTTACGGGTTGTTGATGCCTCCGTCATGCCGGCGCTGGTGTCGGGCAACACCAATGCCCCCACCATTATGATCGCCGAAAAAGCGGCCGATCTCATCGTCAAAGCGCGGGCGCATCGTTCGGCGGCATAGAGGGGCTGTAACGAATAACCGGCCGGCAAATTGCATCCCTACGGGCAAGCGCGTAGATAGCGAAATGGACGCTGGTCCCCGGCGTTATCATCAACCCACCATGGATGGTTAGTTATGTGCGGGATTATCGGTATTCTTGGGTCTGGCGATTCCGCGCCGGCAATCCTGCACGGGCTTAAACGGCTTGAATATCGCGGCTATGACAGTGCGGGCATCGCTGTCATTCGCGACGGCAAAATCGAACGCCAGCGTGCCGTCGGCAAACTCGCGGCCTTGGCAGACCGGCTGGCCGAAGCGCCGCTGGAAGGCCGCACGGGCATCGGCCATACCCGCTGGGCAACCCATGGCGGGGTCACCGAGGCAAACGCCCACCCGCATACAACACCGCGGCTGGCGCTCGTCCATAATGGGATCATCGAGAATTTTGCGGAAGTGCGCCGTACCCTGATGGATGCCGGTGTGACATTCACCTCGCAAACCGATACCGAGGTTTGTGCGCAGCTTATTACCCACCTGATGGATACCCAAAATCTGACCCCCCGTGCGGCATTTGTGGCGGCGTTGAGCAAACTGCGGGGCGCCTTTGCGCTGGCGGTGATCGTTCAGGGTGATGATGATTTGATCCTGTGCGCGCGTCAGGGCCCGCCCCTAGCGATCGGGCACGGGGTTGGGGCTCGCGAAGGCGAGATGTTTCTGGGCTCGGACGCTTTTGCTCTGGCCCCCTTCACCAACAAGGTCACCTATCTCCACGATGGCGACCATGCAGAGATCAGGCGCGGTGGCCTTACCATTTTTAACGAAAAAGGCGAGCAGATAACCCGTAACAGTGTAATCTCTGCGGCAACCGACGCGCTTGTGGACAAGGATGGCTTTCGTCATTTCATGGCGAAGGAAATTCATGAGCAACCCGAAGTTGTTGCCCATACCCTGTCGCGCTATGTGGACCCGGAAACCCAAAGCCTGCACTTACCCGAAAGCGCCATTGAGTTCACAAAGATTGATAGGCTGACGATTTCCGCCTGCGGCACGGCCTATCTCGCAGGGTTGATCGCCAAATACTGGTTTGAAGAATGGGCAAACTTAAGTGTTGAAGTGGATGTAGCCTCGGAGTTGCGGTATCGCGACGTGCCGTACAAACCGGGCGGCGGGGCGCTGTTTATTTCGCAATCGGGCGAAACCGCAGACACCCTTGCCGCTTTGCGGGACGCGAAGGCCCATGACCAAGCGATTGCCGCGGTTGTCAATGTGCCAGAATCAACCATCGCCCGGGAGGCCGATGTGATGTTTCCTATGGCGGCGGGCCCTGAAATCGGTGTCGCCTCCACCAAGGCTTTCACGTGTCAGCTTGTGGCCCTTGCCGCCATTGCCATTGCCACGGGGCGCGAGCGCGGCGTTCTTAGCAGCGCGCAGGAGACCGAATTGGTGCGGGGGCTGCTGGCGCTCCCGCGACTGATGAACGAGGCACTAAAGCTCAGTGATCGGATAGAAGAGATTGCCCGCTCCATCGCCGAGGCGCGGGACGTGCTTTACATCGGGCGTGGCATTAACTTTCCGCTCGCCATGGAAGGCGCGCTTAAGCTTAAGGAAATCTCCTATATCCACGCCGAGGGCTATCCCGCCGGTGAACTCAAACACGGGCCCATCGCCCTGATCGAAAAGGACCTGCCAATTGTTGTTATCGCCCCCAGCGATCGGCATTTTGAAAAAACAATCTCCAATATGCATGAGGTAATGGCACGGGACGGTAAGGCCCTGCTGATCAGTGACCGCGCTGGCATTGACAAGGCGGGCGACGGCGTCTGGTCGGCCATCGCGGTGCCCGCGGCGCACCCCCAATTGACCCCGCTTGTGAGTGTTATTCCGATCCAGCTGCTAGCTTATTTCACCGCCACCACAAAAGGCACCGACGTGGATCAGCCACGCAATCTGGCGAAATCGGTCACGGTCGAATAGCGACTTCCAATAGGAACGATCATGGATAAACGAATTATCGTTGCCGGCGGCGCTGGATATATCGGCTCCCATGTGTGTGTGAGCCTTATAGAGGCTGGCTACAGCCTGATGGTGGTGGATAATTTTGCCAATTCGCACCCGGAAAGTCTAAACCGGGTACGCCAGATCACCGGGGTCAATGACCCCGACCGGTTAACCCTGGTGGAGGCTGATTTGGCGAGCCCGGCAGACCGTACACAGATCATTGATGCAATATGTTCGTTCCAGCCATCCGGCGCCATCCATCTTGCCGGACTAAAAGCCGTGGGCGAAAGCGTCGCCGAGCCGGTGCGGTATTATCAGACCAACATCAATGCAACCTTTGGCCTGATCGCGGGGTTAGAAGCCGCTGGTGCACGCCATCTCGTTTTTTCGTCCTCGGCCACGGTCTATGGCGATCTCAATGCAAACCCCGTGAGCGAGAGGGGAGCCACCGGACCCACCAATCCCTATGGCCATACCAAGTTGATGATCGAGCAAATGCTGAACGATCTTGCCCGGGCCGATGCGCGCTGGCGGGTTTGTAATTTGCGCTATTTTAATCCGGTGGGCGCGCACCCCAGCGGTCTGATCGGGGAAGACCCGAATGACATTCCCAATAATCTGTTTCCCTATATTGCCCAGGTCGCGGTGGGTCGGCGCGAGACGTTAGAGATTTTCGGTGACGATTATCCGACCCCTGACGGTACCGGTGTGCGCGATTATATCCATGTGAGCGATCTCGCCCATGGCCATTTGCGCGCGCTGGAGTTTCTTGGCGCGGAGAAAAAAGGCGGGGCCCATGTGTTTAATCTCGGCACGGGGATTGGCTATTCGGTCAAAGAGGTACGCGACGCCTTTGCGCTGGCTGCCGGGCGCGAGATTGCCGCGCAAATTGCCCCGCGCCGGGCGGGTGACGTTGCCGAAAATTACGCCGATGCCCGGCGCGCCGCAGCACATTTGAATTGGACAGCGGAAAAAACACTGGCACAAATGTGTGCCGACCATTGGCGGTGGCAATCGCAAAACCCCAAGGGATTTGCCGGCTAGTCCGACGCGCGTGCACCTGCAGCAGCCGGTTGCACTTAGGGGCGGAATGGCTAGAGTGCGGGGCACAAGGCGACGGTACACTGGACAGTTTATCACTGCGCTTTGTCTCTATTCTGATCTAAACCCGCGAGGAAAACATGGCTGTTGACGGCAAATGGAATATTTCGATCAAAACCCCCATGGGCGACCAGACCGCCCTGCTCACCCTGAAGCAGGATGGCGACACCCTGACCGGTGATATGTCCGGCGCCATGGGCACCGTTGAGATCCAGAACGGCAAAGTTGACGGTGACACATTGACCTGGTCGGCCAATGTGACCTCGCCCATGCCCGTAACCCTCGATTTTACCGGCAAAACCGAAGGCGACAATATTGCCGGCGACGTCAAGCTGGGCGCATTTGGCGCTTCGACCTTCAGCGGGGCCGCCGCCTAGGACAGCTATAGTTTTGACCAAACGAGAAAGCCTCTGGCGCGAATGCGCTGGAGGCTTTTTGCTGCGTCCTTATCGGTTTTGCACCGCGCCTTGGGGCATGCTAAAGCGCTGTGAACCTGATGGTGGAGTAGAATGATAAAATCGTTATACAGATCAATAATCAGCATTTTTGTAATCGGGCTTATCGTAATTGCGGCAGCGTGTGGCAGCGATGAGGATCGCAATCGTAAGAACGGCACCAGCCAACCGCCCGAACCGGACACAAATGCCGCCCCTATCGATCAGATTGCCGAGCGCTTTGTGAAACTTGCCCTGAATATTGGCCAATATGACAAAGATTTTGTTGATGCCTATCAGGGCCCCGAAGCCTGGATGGCGGAGGCAAAAGCAAACCCGCGCGCGCTGACCACATTACTTCTTGATGCACGGGGCTTAATGAATGAGCTGCGTAGCTTACCAGACAACGTGGATACGGAACGGCGGACCATGTTGGAAAAGCAAGTGGTCGCCGCCATGACCCGGATCGAGATGACACGCGGTAATTTATATCCGTTTGATGAGGAAACGCGGCTTCTCTATGATGCCGTTGCACCCGATTATAACCTGATCCAATTCGATGAAGTTTTGTTTGAGATTGATCAATTATTGCCCGGTACGGGTACCGTTGCCGACCGGGTTGATGCATTTCGCGAAACACTCGCCATTCCCAAGGCGAAACTGAAGACCGTTTTTGACGCCGCCATTGCCGAATGCCGCCGCCGCACACTGACCCATTATGATTTACCTGCGGGTGAAACCTTTCGCTTAGAGTTTGTCACTGACAAACCCTGGAGCGGGTATAATTGGTACCAAGGCGGTTTTGAAAGCCTCATTCAGGTGAATACGGACTTTCCCATCATCATCGACCGCGCCGTCGATCTTGGGTGTCATGAGGGTTATCCCGGTCACCATACGTGGAATGTTCTCCTTGAACACGATGTGCTGAAGGGGAAGGGCTGGATTGAATATGCCGTCTACCCCCTATTTAGCCCCTTGTCAGTTACCGCCGAAGGCTCTGCCAATTATGGGATTGATCTTGCCTTTCCGGGCGATGAAAAAATCGCCTTTGAACGCGAAAAGCTGTTTCCTCTGGCTGGTCTGGACCCAGCCGCTGCCGACACGCTGGCGACACTGAACGCCTTGCGCGCCCGGCTTTCTCATGCGCGCAACCATGTGGCACGGGCCTATCTGGATGGGGATATCACCCGCGAAGAAGCCATTGTGATGTCAATGAAGTACAATCTGATGAGCCGTGACCGGGCCGAACAAAGCGTCGCCTTCACCGAGACCTATCGCGGTTATGTGATCAATTATAATCTGGGTAAGGAGATTGTTAGCGATTATATCGATGCCGCTGTTGCCCAAGGCGAAGACCGCTGGGCCGCCTTTGAACATGTCTTGCGCACACCAAGCACCGCCTCCGGTATTAAAGCGCTGACACAGGCGGCAAACTGATCCCGTGTCGCTCCTCATCTCAGGTCTCTGACCCATGCAAGCCACTGACACGACACCCAATCAACCCGATGCGGCGGCAAAAGATGCTAGCCGCCAGCACAATCGCCTGCCCGGTCTGTCGCGGCGTATTGCCCAGCTTCATCGCTGGATTGGCTTGTTGTTGGGGCTTCAGGTGATGCTCTGGATGCTGAGCGGTGTGATCATGACCTGGATCCCATTCCCGCTGGTAAAATCCAAGCCCACAACCACGCTTGTCTATCCGGCCGAATTGGCACCGCAGATTTACGCTGCACCGGGCGGCATTCTCGCCCAAACACCGGGGGCAACGGAGATTTCCCTGAAGACGTTTCAGGGCAAGCCGGTTTATGTGACCCAAGGCAATGGGCAAGATCATTTGTTTGACGCCCTATCCGGCAAAAAGATCAGCCCCTTGCGTAAAAACCAGGTACTTGATGTGGCCAATGCGGACTATGCAGGCGATGGGACGGTGCGTCATGCACGGCTGATGACAAAAACGCCGGGGGAATATCGCGGCAAGACCCCCGTATGGCAGGTTGAATTTCGCGACGCCAATGTCACGCGTCTTTATATCTCGCCATTTTCTGGGGAGGTTCTGACCCGGCGGAACAAATATTGGCGTGTGTTCGATTTCTTCTGGATGCTGCACATCATGGACTATGATGAGCGCGACGATTTTAACAATCCGCTCTTGCGGATCGCCGCGGGGTTAGGGGTCGTATTCGCGATCTCGGGCCTGGTCTTGGTGGTGATGCGGTTTGCGCAAGGGCGGTTTTGGAAACGGCGTGCAGCAGCGACAGCGCCAACCCGTCAACGCTAGAGCGTCAACCCTAAACCATCAGTAGGCGGCAATTTCCACATCATAGCCTTCGCCGCGTAGGTCATCGAGGATTCGGTTCAAATGATCCTGGCCCTGCGTATCGATCGTGAGGTCCATGCACGTCATCTTTGCAGGGAGGTCAGAATAGGTGCGGTGGTGACCCACATCGATTACATTACCATCCTGGCGCGCCACAATAGAGGACACACGGACCAATTGCCCGGGCTTATCCAGCAATTGCACGCGCAAGCGCGCCAAGCGCCCCGAACGGGCAAGATCGCGCATCAAAATCATGGACAGGAGACGCTGGTCGATATTGCCGCCGCAAAAAACGGTGCTCACCCGTTTGCCCTGAAACCGCTTGGCATCACACAACATCGCCGCCAAACCAGCGGCGCCCGCCCCCTCCACCAGGATTTTTTGTTCGTTCATGATAAGCGTTAGTGCTTTTTCCAAATGCCGCTCATTGACCAGAACAATATCGTCAACACGCGCTGCGATCATGGTGCGGGTCAAGTGCCCCGCCTCCCGCACGGCAATGCCTTCGGCGAGGGTATCGCCGCCCGTGGGCCGTGTGCCGGCATCCAGCGCATTGACCATGGAGGGAAAAAGTTCGGTCTGTACACCAATGATTTCAATTTCCGGATGTTGTTGACGCAGGACAAGCGCCATGCCCGCCATCAACCCACCGCCACCGATCGGCACGAGAACGCAATCGGGCAAAGGCGCATCGTCAAGCATTTCAAGGGCGATGGTTGCCTGACCGGCGATCACCGCCGGGTCATCGAACGGATGCACATATGTTAAATCATCGTCCTTGCACCGTGCCAATGCGTGGCCATTTGCCTGATCAAAATTATCCCCATAAAGAACAATTTCAGCGCCAAGCGCCCGGGTCTGCCGCACTTTTACGTCCGGCGTGGTGGTGGGCATCACGATGGTGGCGGGGATCGCCATGGCTTGTGCATGATAGGCAACCCCTTGCGCGTGGTTACCGGCGGAGGCGGCAATCACACCGCGCTGGCGCGCAGCATCATCAAGGCTCAACAATTTATTCAGGGCACCGCGTTGCTTGAACGAGCCAGTAAATTGCAAGCACTCCAGCTTCATCCATAAATCGGCCCCGGTCAGGAGGCTGAGTTTATCGGCCCGCAAGGTGGGTGTGCGCGCAATATGGGGGGCAATCCGGGTATGGGCGTCAAAGACCGCATCAAGGGTGAGCGCCGACGGATCGTCATCGGGCGTTTGCGGGGTCGCAATATTGCGGTTGGCGTTAGTGTTGGTCACGGATCTGTCTCAAAATAGGCGTGCGGATGGCCATCAGCGTTCCCTATGCTGGAAACTACCTAGCTTTCAACAGATGATTCCAAAATGCCTTAAGAATTTAGGCTAATCACCGCTAGAAGGAAAAAACCTGCCGTCCGATCAGGCGCCTGCGCAACTCTGTGGCTGTCATCATATCCCCGGCCACCGGGCAGATTTCCCGGCCATGGTACACCTCACCCTCGCGCACCACATAGTGGTGGGCGTCAATACCGCTGCGTTTCAGCTCAGCCCCCATCTGGTTGGTGGCAACCTTGTAGGCAAGATGGGCCCGTGATCCGATCAAGCGCAGGGCGCGGGTAACAAAACCAACCACACCATCGTCATCGGTATGGGCTTGCGCCGGTTCCGCGCTGATCAGGTGCCCGATGAGCCCCGGCAGCGCGCCCGCATTTGCGGTTTGGGTACCATGGACAATGCCTGCCGGCGTTGCGGCCTGCGCCTTTGTGATTGCAGCGAGGCAAAGCCCAGTGGCAACGATCATTAAAAGGAGGGCAATATTAATCCTGCCCGCCCGCACGTCACCGTTCATTGACCAAGCCATCATTGCCTCCCAGCACCGATAAATACAGCGGTAAAACCCACGCATTCTTCTCAGGTGTATAAATGGGGCTGCTTTGGGGCAAGTTCAAGGCTGCATCGGTCAGGCGGCCAAAACATCCTCGGCGGGGGAGAAATTGAGATTCAGGGCTTTTGCCACCGCCTCATAGGTGATCTGGCCGTGATGGACATTCAGACCGTTACGCAAATGCGGATTTGTCTTGAGCGCGCCCAAGCCGTGATCGGCGAGGGCCAGGCCGTGGCGCAAGGTTGCGTTATTGAGGGCGTGGGAGGAGGTCAGCGGCACCGCCCCCGGCATATTCGCCACGCAATAATGCAAAATGCCATCAACCTCATAGGTCGGGTGCTCGTGCGTTGTTGCCTTGGAGGTTTCAAAACACCCCCCCTGATCAATCGCCACATCGACAAGCACTGAGCCATCTTTCATGCCGCCCAGCATGGACCTGGTCACAAGCTTTGGCGCGCTGGCACCGGGGATCAGCACCGCACCAACGGTTACATCGGCCGCATCGGTTTCTTCGTCCAGTGCCTCAAACGTGGAATAGCGGGTTTTAATCCGCCCCAGGAAAATATCGTCAAGCTCGCCCATGCGGTAGATATCCACATCCAGCACAGTTACATCAGCGCCAAGACCGGCGGCCATTTTTGCTGCATGGGTACCCACGACACCGCCGCCGACAACCACAACTTTGGCCGGGGGCACACCGGGCACCCCGCCCATGAGAAGCCCGCGCCCGCCGCGATGGGCCGTCAACGCATAGGCCGCCGCTTGTACCGCCAGACGGCCCGCTACCTCACTCATGGGCGCCAGCAGAGGCAGGCCGCCGCGCGCATCGGTAACGGTTTCATAGGCAACCGCCGTTACACCGCTGTCGATCAGGCCTTTGGTCTGGTCAGGGTCCGGCGCCAGATGAAGGTAGGTATACAGAATTTGCCCTTCACGCAGTTGCACCCATTCGCTCGGCTGGGGCTCCTTCACCTTCACGATCATATCGGCTCTGGCAAAGACCGTGGCAGCATCATCGACGATCTTCGCCCCGGCAGCCCGGTAGTCTTCATCACTTACGCGGATGCCGAGACCTGCACCTCTTTCCACCAGTACCTCATGACCGTGGGTCACATATTCACGCACACTGCCGGGGGTCAGCCCCACCCGAAACTCACTATTTTTAATTTCTTTCGGTACACCAACGATCATGACACTCTCCCATCGCCGCCGGACTTGATCCAGGGGACAATACCACAATAGCCATAGCCATTTCCAGCAAATGCAGCCCGGCCAAAGCGCACGTTTCACCACGGCAATGCACGCTGATAGCCGAACCGGCCAGACCCATAAAAAAAGCTGCTAAAAGGCTAAGGCCTTGGCGGCGTTCACATGCTCAAGGGCTTGCACCGCGCCCAGGGTTGCGTCGCTGACCGCATCATCAACCGCAATCAACGCAATCGCCTCGCCCCCGGTGCCGGACCGGCCGAGATTAAACGTCCCGATATTGACGCCCGCATCGCCAAGGGTTTGGCCAAGCGCCCCAATAAAGCCCGGCTTGTCAGCGTTGGTCACAAACAACATATGATCAACAAACGCCGCTTCCATATCAACGCCGTTCACCTCGGTCACGCGCGGAACAGCGCCAAACAGAGCCCCGGTGACGGAGCGTTCCTGGCGCTCCGTTACAATCCGTAGTCGAATGATGGAATCAAAGTTCTCAATATCGTCAAGATAGGTTTCAGCGATTGCTACGCCGCGTTCCTTGGCAATGGAGGGCGCACTGACGATATTGATATCGGACAGCATGGGTTTTAGGACCCCGGCAATGGCGGCGGCGGTCAAGGGTTTTGTGTTAAGTTTGGCAACATCGCCGCCATAGACAACTTCAATACCTTTAATGCTCGTTTCAATCAATTGACCGGCGAAAAGCCCCAAACGCTCCGCTAACTGAATAAAGGGCCGCAAACGCGGCGCCTCCTCCGCCGAAACCGATGGCATGTTAAGCGCGTTGGTCACTGCGCCCCGGATCAGATATTCAGCCATCTGCTCAGCAACCTGAATGGCAACATTCTCCTGCGCTTCCCGGGTGGAGGCCCCCAAATGCGGGGTCAGGACAACATTTTCATAACCAAAGAGCGGATGGACCTTGGCGGGCTCCACGGCAAAAACGTCAAGCGCGGCGGCCCCGATATGCCCCTCATCAAGCTTTTCTTTCAGGGCATCTTCATCAATCAATCCACCGCGCGCACAATTAATAATTGAAACGCCTTTTTTGGTTTTTGCCAAGCTCTCCGCATCAAGAATATTGCGGGTTTGATCGGTGAGCGGGGTGTGCAGGGTGATGATGTCCGCCCGGGCAAGCAAGTCATCAAGCTCAACCTTTTCAACGCCAATATCCACTGCCCGCTGGGCCGACAAAAACGGATCGAATGCCACAACCCGCAGTTTTAGCCCCAGGGCGCGATCTGCCACGATGGACCCGATATTACCACAGCCAATAAGCCCCAGCGTTTTGCCGTAAAGCTCCGTACCCATAAATTTTGATTTTTCCCACTTGCCCGCATGGGTTGACTGGCTAGCTTGGGGAATTTTCCGGGCCAGGGAAAACATCATGGCGATGGCATGTTCGGCGGTTGTGATCGCATTGCCAAACGGTGTGTTCATCACAACAACGCCCTGCGCCGTGGCGCTAGGGATATCGATATTATCAACCCCGATTCCGGCGCGGCCAATGACTTTTAAGTTGTGTCCGGCATTGATGATCGCTTCGGTGGCTTTTGTTGCCGACCGCACGGCCAACCCATCATAATCACCAATAACCGAAAGCAACTTATCCTTGTCTTTGCCAAGGTCGGGTTGGTAATCAACATCAACACCGCGCTCACGAAAAATGTTGACGGCAGTCTCGCTTAATTTGTCAGAAATCAAAACAGTGGGCATCAGGATTGTCCTTGCAAGGATAAAAGAGAAGTATTCATTCTGAGAGCGCGCGTGACGGCTCTAGAGCATTTCTAATTTTGTGACGGTAAACGCCCAGTCGAGCCACGGCAGGAGCGCGCGCACATCTTCGGTTTCCACCGTTGCCCCGCACCAGACCCGCAAACCCGGCGGCGCATCGCGGTAGCCCGCAACATCATAGGCCGCGTCTTCCGCTTCCAGCTTTGTGGCCATGGCTTTGATGAATTTTGTTTGAGCATCATCGGGCAGCGCGTTCACAGCAGCATCAGTGATGGACAGGCACACGGACGTATTTGACCGGCATGCTGGATCCGTACACAAAAAATCAACCCACGGCGTTTGCGCCACCCAATCGGCAATAGCCTCAAGGTTTGCATCGGCCCTGCTCTGCATCGCGGTTAGTCCGCCAATGCTTGCCCCCCATTTCAGGGCGTCAATCACATCCTCAACGCACAGCATGGACGGTGTGTTGATGGTCGCGCCGGTAAAAATGCCCTCAATCAGTTTGCCGCCCTTCGTCAGGCGGAAGATTTTGGGCAAGGGCCAGGGGGGTGTGTAGCGCTCAAGCCGCTCCACAGCACGCGGGCTTAGGATCAAAACACCGTGCGCCCCCTCCCCGCCCAAAACTTTCTGCCAGGAGAATGTGACAACATCGAGTTTGGACCAATCGAGCGCCTGCGCAAACACGGCAGACGTGGCATCGCAAATGGTTAGTCCCGCCCGGTTATCGGCAATAAAATCCGCATTCGGTACCCGAACACCGGAGGTTGTGCCGTTCCAGGTGAACACCAGGTCATGGGCGGGATTGACCGCACCAAGATCCGGCAACGCCCCATAGGGCGCCGTGATCACGCGGGCATCAAGCTTTAACTGTTTGACCGCGTCGGTGACCCAGGTTTGGCCAAAACTTTCCCACGCCACCATGTCAACCGGACGCGGGCCGAGGAGCGACCACATGGCCATTTCTACCGCCCCGGTATCGGAGGCCGGCACAATCCCGATCCGATAATCATCGGGCACCTCTAGCAACGAGCGGGTGCGGTCGATGGCTTCGGCGAGACGTTGTTTGCCAATTTTTGAGCGGTGGGAGCGCCCGAGCGCCTTTACCGGCAAAGTATGGGGTGACCAGCCGGGCCGCTTAGCACACGGCCCCGACGAAAAATGCGGTCGGTTTGGTTTCAAAACAGGTTTGACCGCCAAAACGTCGGACGGCGCGCGTGCAAAGGATGTTGCCGCAGAGAGGTCTGTGCTCATGATAACTCCTATCCTCACAGATAGGCGCGCCCCGTTGGGGAGGCGTGGCCCAAGAGCGCTATTGCGCACAATGCGTGGGCAGGTCAATCGCCAACTTATTGGTCGTGGCAGTTTGCAGGAAATTGGCCCATTTAGCCGATTATGCTCGCGCGCCTGCCCCAATGCCCGGGACCGGGGCCACCAAACACCCCCCTCAATCAATTACCGTGTCTGGGGGGATGACACGGGCGATCCAGCCGGTTTTTGGAAATGGCTTGATCAGAATACGCCGCACCGTTTTCCATCCTCCCCCTAACAAGACCATGGCACCGCCAAGGATCAGCAATGTCACCGCAATGCTCCACGCCCCGTCAAGACCGGTGCTGGAAAACAACACGCCGATGGCAGCTGCCGCTGACAACAACCCCGCCACCAGCAAGGCGCGGCGATTGATCAGGAGGGAGATCACCGCAAACACGATCACGATCAACAATGTTGCCGCCGCCGGAAAGGTATCATTGGAGGAGAACGCGCCGCCGCCCGCCACCATATTGGTGATCGACCAAAACATCAGCGGCGCAGCAAAAAAATGAAGCCAAAACCCGTTATCGGAGATGCGGGTGCGCCGTTCGGGATCGCGCGCATCAAAGTAAACACCTAGTAAGAACAGAAAAACACCTGACCCCAACACCCATAGCCAATAATTATTCAAGACCAGACCGGGTTCGATAAAAATGGCCGTCGCCACCACAAGGCCCGCCATCGACGCCCCGGCAAGACCCATGGCAAAGGGCAATTTCATCCGCACATAGTAAACGAAAATGCCCAGTGTCGCGGTGGCCGCAAGCGTCAACGGAAAGACTTTGGCATTATTAATCCACTCACTGATATTATCGCCAATATCGCCCACGAAACCCAAATACAGCAAGGCAACACCAGCCAACAAGAAACCAATAAAGGTCAGCAAAATGACGATCGCTGGGAGAAACAGCCGCCGTGATCGGGCAAAAATTTCCCCCACAGCCCACATCACTGCCGCATCCACCAGAAAAACAATACCGCCAATGATTAGAGGCTGACGCAAGCCGCGTTCGATCCCCTCGCCAAAGTCAATACCAGCGAGATTGGTGATCATCAGGATAGAGAATAGTCCGAGACCGGCGGCAAAAATGCCCAAACCGATACTGAGAAAGACATCATGGAAATTGCGGATAAAACGCAATTCCTCTTCGCCGCTATCGGCGCCGGGCCGCGAGCGGTCGTCCAGCGCGGCGTCATAAGCGGTTTGCGTCATCAATCATCTCCTCTAGGGGACGGGGCGCGCCGCGCCCCAATTTTTCCCTTTAATTGCCCATAGTACCCACATGCCGGGCGCAAAATCCTAAAAGAGATCAGCACGGCATTGACGATCATGGTAGCGAAAGGCCCAAAAAACTCAATTCGAGAATCGCTCGGGGGATAGGTAGCCGCGACCAGCCGGTTTGCATTCGGGCTTTTCTTCGGCAATCTAAGCGTTAGTGGTGACCAAAGGGGCAATTTCATCATGGCTGTGAGTACACAGAATTTTAATGCGGACTTCGATCCTGCTGCGGCAACCAAAGCCTATATTGACGGCCTTGGGCCTGACGCGCTGGAAAAAGCGGCCGCCTACACCATGGGCAACCATTTGCTTTTAGGTGCGGGTCTTGTCGTTTCTGCGCTGGTCACCCTTGCGCTAGTGCGTTTTGGCATTCTGCAAAAGCTGGACAGAAAATTCGGACCGCGATCTTTCATCGGCGTCTTTTCGATCACCTTCGTGACGCTTCTTCTGGGTACCCTGCTTTCTCTCCCATGGGATTTGTACACGGACTGGTGGCGCGAGACACATTATGGCCGTACCAGCCAGCCGCTCACCGATCATCTTTCACAGTCGACGCTGGCCAATGGGCTTGGCACCGTGGTGGGGGCACTCTTTTTTGTCATTTTGTATTTTTTAATTCGCCAGGCAGGCCGGTACTGGTGGCTATGGGGCGGCGCTGTCACTGCTGCCTTAATCAGCCTACTGCTCTTATTGTCACCCACCTATATCGAACCGTTATTTAACGACTTCGAACCCATCCCGGACGGCCCCGTGCGCGAGGCGGTTCTGGCCATGGCCGCGGAGGCGAACATTCCGGCAGACCGGATTTTCATCTATGACGGTTCGCGCCAATCCAATAATTTTACCGCCAATGTGTCTGGCCTGGGGGATGCGGCGCGTATTGCCATTTCCGATGTAGCCTTGGGCGCGGCATCACTGGATGAAGTGAAGGCCGTCACCGGCCATGAAGTTGGCCATTATGTGCTAGGCCATGTCTGGCGCAGTGTTGGCGTACTGTCCGTCCTTGCCATGGTGATGTTTTTTTTGGCGGATCGCACCTTTGGTTTTTTTGCCGGCGTCTTTGGCGCGCGCGGTACCCTTGCCGATCCGTCAACCCTACCGGTTTTATTGTTCGTAATCGGATTTTTCGGCGTGCTGGCCGAGCCGGTTACCAATACGCTAACCCGTATTGGCGAAACCGAGGCGGATCAATATTCGCTGGACACAGTTGGCTTGCCCGATGCCCTTGCTACCGCGCTTGTGAAAACGGCTGAATACCGCAATCCCCGGCCCGCCCGGTGGCAGGAGATATTGTTTTATACCCACCCCTCCGTTGAACGCCGTGTTCGCCGGGCGATGGAATGGAAAGCGGCAAATCTGGTGACGCCCTCACCCGATGACGAGACGCGCGGCACGGTAAACCAGAATTAGCGCCATTACGAAACCCGTCACATAGGTGCCGAGCGCGCCCACAAATTTCAGGGCGTTGCCCTCATAGACACTACTACCAAAGAGCACGCCCGCCGCGTGGAGATACCGGCACGCGACGGCTGCTACCATAATGGCACCAATCCAGATCGGCATGATCGGCAGACGCAGGCCGAGCGCCAGGATCATAAGCGCCAACATGGGCACATACTCAGTACTGTTCCCATGGGCACGCATGGCCTTGCGCAGACCCGAGGCGGGATCAGCCTCCGCCTCATGCTGGGTTTTGATCACCGCCCCGCGCTCGCGCGAGACATTAAAACCCAACAGGAAAATCAGTACGCCCAAAAGACCAACACATAAAAGTGAAATCGCCACCGTCTTCTCCTTCACAAAACTAATGCGTCTGTAATATCGGGATTTGCCTAAACCAAATCGCCCGGCCCCCACAAGCTGAAACCGCGCCGGGCTAAGCACGCTGGGTTTGCCATAAAGCCAGAAATAATCTGTATACGGTTGAGCTATGCGGATTTTCGCGCAGGAAACGGGGTCTTGTTTCATCCCAACCCCAGCGCAAGCCTCGCGCCCATCTACACCACACTGAAACTCAGGCCTGCGCGGGTGCTTAACCGGTCGATCAGCGCGTCCCCCATGGCTGCGGCGGGTGTCCACACCCCGCCACGAGTTGCCGTCTTTGGCGTGTCGAGGGCAAGGCAAACCGCGGCCTCCCCAATGAGTTTGCTGGTTGACCCATATCCCGGGTCACGGTCACCTTTTACCGTGACAGTCAATTTCTCCGTATCAGCACCAACGCCGATAAAGTTGACCACATAAAACCCGGCTTCGCGTTCAGCTTTTGTGGGGCCATCACCGGGTTTGGGCAAAATGAATTTTTTGAGGAACGCCCGCACAGGTCCCATGGCGATAGCACCGGTAAAGATACCCATACCCCGCGCCACTTTTGTGGCGGCGCTCTTGCTCTTGGCCATCATCATTTCACTGTAGAGAAAGTCCTCCCCATAGGGATAATCCATCAGTAGGTTACTGCGGTGGACATTCTTGCTGTTGATCACGGCCATGACGAACGGCGCGACCCATGTACCCGTATCAGCATCAAAATGGGGTTTTTGATCATTAGGTTGGCGGGGCCGGTTGGCCTGATCATCAGGGGCCAGACCATAAGGGTTGACCATCACCTGGCGCACCGCCGGGTCATCGCCGCCCGCCTCAATCGTTGCCACCATACTGGCAACAGTTCCGCCGGAGGCTTTGCCCCTCACGGCCTTTACGCGGCCTTTAACCTCCCGGAATGGTTTGCCGTGGCGAGCCTTTGCTTCGCGTTGCAGATAGTAGACGCCAAGATCAAACGGGATCGAATCAAAGCCGCAGCTATGCACAATCCGGGCGCCAGAGGCTGCTGCAGCCTCCCCATACTGATCAATCATCTGACGCATCCAGGCGGGTTCCCCCGATAGATCAACATAGTCCGTACCCGCCGCAGCGCACGCAGCCACCAGCGCGGTGCCATAATTCTGATAGGGTCCAACGGTTGTGCAAATTACCTTAGTGGATCGCACCAGCGTGTCCAAGGACTGGCGATCAGCGGCGTCCGCTGTGACAATCGGCACACCGGCAATGCCAAGGTCATCGGCAACGGCGCGCAGCTTTTCCGCGCTGCGCCCGCCCATGGCCCAGCGCACATCGCCATCGGCGCCATAAGTCTGGAACAGATAGTCGGCCACCAGACGACCGGTAAAGCCCGATGCCCCCCAAACGATAATGTCATAGTCTTGCATATCAGCCATGTGCCGTGTCCTTTTTGGCCACCATCATGTAATTCACAGCAGTATTGTCCGTCACCTGCCATTTGTCGGTGAGCGGATTATAGTTGACGCCGGCACGGGCTGCAATTTTCATCTGGCCTTGACCCAACGCGGCCTCGGCCTCCCGGGGTTTGACAAACTTTTTAGGATCATGGGTCCCCATGGGCAGCCATTGCAGCACATATTCAGCGCCAATTTTCGCCAGCAGTAACGCCTTCAGGGTCCGGTTGATGGTGGCGAGGACCATCATCCCGCCCGGCGCCACAAGATCAGCCGAACTTTTCAGGAACAACGACACGTCAGCCACATGCTCAACCACTTCCAAATTAAGCACAACATCGAAAGGCTGTTCCCCTGCGGCCACCAAATCCTCCACCGTGGTGTTGCGGTAATCAATCTCCACGCCCGATTGGCCCGCATGGGTCATGGCGGTTTTGATATTGCGTTCGGCCGCATCAATGGCCGTTACCGCCGCGCCCAGCCGGGCCATGGGTTCAGCCACAAGACCGCCGCCGCACCCCACATCAATCAACCGCAAGTCTTTCAAGGGCGCCTCATCCATAGGGTTACGCTTGAAATGATGGCAAACCTGATCACGGATATAGGCAAGACGCACCGGGTTAAATTTATGCAGGGGTTTGAATTTGCCGGCGGGGTCCCACCACTCCTCTGCGATTTTGGTGAATTTCTCCACCTCGCTGGGATCGATCGTGGTGCCAACGTCAGATGTGCTGCTCACGCGCCTTGTCCTTTCACGAAAGCCGGCACCGCCCTTTTGGGGGTGCGCCGCCGGGCTATTAACCTGTTGATGGTACGCCACAAACATCTGGGGGCGCATCGTGCTCGTCTTGTAAGCGCCCGCCAGCCTGAGTAAACAGACGCCGCGTCGCAGGCACCGGGGGAACCGGCACGCGCGGCATCCTCGGCTTTATTTCTGGTTGCGCCCGTCTTGTTAGAAACAGCGTGGCCGCATCACCGGCCCCAAAGAGTGGAAGGCACGCAAGGCCCATGACCCGCATTGTGATGAAATTTGGCGGCACCTCCGTGGCTGATCTGGACCGGATCGCCAATGTGGCGCGGTTTGTGCGCCGCGAAGTTGATGCGGGCAATGCGGTTGTGGTGGTGGTTTCCGCCATGGCCGGGCAAACCAACAAGCTGGTCCAGTTTTGTGAGGATGTGGGCCCGCCGGACCCGAGCCTTGATGCCCGCGGGCTGGAATATGATGCCATTGTCTCCAGCGGGGAGCAGGTGACCGCCGGCCTACTGGCGCTCACCCTGCAGCATATGGGGTTTCGCGCCCGCTCCTGGCAGGGCTGGCAGATACCGCTGCGCACCGATGGCAATCACGCCAAGGCGCGCATTGATGCGATCCCGGACTTGAATATTGGCCCGGCCATCGACAATGGCGAAGTGGCTGTGGTTGCGGGTTTTCAGGGCATCGCCCCCAACGGGCGGATCGCCACCCTGGGCCGTGGCGGCTCTGATACAACCGCAGTGGCCCTTGCCGCGGCGATTGATGCGGCGCGGTGTGATATCTATACCGATGTGGACGGGGTCTATACCACCGACCCGCGCATTGCGAAGACCGCACGCCGGATCGACCGCATCTCTTATGAGGAAATGCTGGAAATGGCGTCGGTGGGGGCGAAGGTCTTGCAAACCCGATCGGTCGAACTGGCCATGGCGCACCGTGTTCCCTTGCGGGTCTTGTCGAGTTTCTCTGACCCGTCGGCAAGCCTGATCGACCAGGCGGGGGGCACCATCATTTGTGACGAGGAAGAGATTGTGGAACAGCAAATTGTAAGCGGGGTAACCCCATCGCGCGATGAAGCCAAGATCAGCCTGATCTCCGTGCCCAATGAGCCAGGCCGCGCCGCCTTGATTTTTATCATCCTCGCCGAGGCCAACATCAATGTGGACATGATCGTGCAAAGCCCGTCGCGCTCCCCCGATGCGGCCAATATTTCCTTCACCATGAATGTGGGCGAGGTGGATCGGGCCGCCGAAGTGCTCAACGCCCGCAAAACCGATATTGGCTTTGCCGAGATGATCCAGGACCCCAGCATTGCGAAAATCTCAGTGATCGGTGTGGGGATGAAAAGCCATGCGGGCGTCGCCTCAATCATGTTTTCAACGCTCGCCGAACGCGGCATCAATATCCAGAACATCTCCACCTCGGAGATAAAGATCAGTGTTTTGATCGATTCAGAATATACCGAACTTGCCGTGCGCGCCCTGCACCAGGCCTATGGGTTAGATAAAGCGCAGCCAGGCTCCACCGCGCCAGAGCTGATTGCGTAAGTCCCATGAGCATCGAGAAAACCAGACCCCTTTATGGGGGGCACGGTGATCGCGGGATCACGGTGCTGTTAAAACAAATGCATGACGTGGTCGCCCATGATGTGACCGCGCAAGAACGCCTCGACCAATTGACCAGCATTATCGCAAGCCACGTTGTTGCCGATGTGTGCTCGATCTATCTGCGCCGCCCGGACGATCAGCTGGAGCTGTTCTCAACCGCCGGTCTCGACCGTGGGGCTGTTCACCAAACACGGCTGACCTGGGGCGAGGGTCTGGTGGGCATGGTGGCCACCAACCAACGACCGATCATTTCGGAAAATGCGCCCGCCCACCCGGCCTTTGCCTATCGTCCGGAGACGGGCGAGGACCCATTGCAGGCATTCCTCGGTGTGCCGCTGATCCGGTCGGGCCAGGTGATCGGTGTTCTGGTTCTCCAAAATATTTCTGCCCGGCGGTATGGCGATGACGAGGTTGGCGCTGCCCAGGCAGTTGCCACCCTGCTGGCGGAAATTGCCGCCTCCGGCGAACTCCTCAGCCGAGAGGAAACCGAAGCGGTTGATCAGGTTGTTCACCGCCCGGAGTTTTTAACCGGTAAAGGCGTCGTGCCTGGTATCGCCATTGGGCAGGCTTCCCTTCACGAAGCGCCGATCCCGAAATACAAAGTCTTTGCGGAGAACCAGGCTGACGAAGCCAAACGCCTCGAAGATGGCCTGGAGCGGTTGCGCAGTTCGGTTGACCGGATGATCACCGCCCGCGATCTTAAAGGCGTTTCGCGAGAGGTTTTGGAGACCTATCGGCTTTTTGCCTATGATCGTGGCTGGAAAGATCGTCTGCGTACGGCGGTTTTCTCTGGGTTGAGTGCGGAGGCTGCGGTTCTCCAGGTCAAAAATGAAAACCGCACGCGCATGTTGCGCTCGCGCGATCCCTATTTGCGCGAACGCATGCATGATCTTGACGATCTGGCCAACCGCTTGATGCGCATCCTGAACGGGGAATCGCCGGATATGCCGCGCCCGATCCCGTACCGGGCGATTTTGTTTGCCCACACCATGGGCCCTGCAGACCTCCTGGAATATGATCATAACAAGCTAATCGGCATCGTGCTCGCCGAGGCGACTGACACCTCCCACGTGGCAATTGTTGCTCGCGCCTTGAATATACCGGTGCTTGGCGAATTGGCCGATGCGTTCGAACGGGTTGAGGAAAATGACCCTGTCATTATCGACGGCACGACCGGCGAACTTCATATCCGTCCGGGTGAAGATGTTGTAAAAAGTTACCAGTCTAAAAGCGATCTGCAGTCGGAGGAACAGGCCCGCTACGCCAAAGAACGCCACCTGCCCTTTGTGACGCAAGACGGACAAACCATCAATGTGATGATGAATGCCGGTCTGGTGCTTGATATGCCGCAATTGGTGGCCACCGGCGCATCCGGCGTTGGTCTTTTCCGCACCGAGCTTCAGTTTTTGATTGGCCGCAACCTGCCCAGCGTTGAAAAACAGGAAGCGCTCTACCGTGAAGTCATGGATTTTGCCGACGGACGTCCCGTTGTTTTCCGCACCGCCGATCTTGGCGGTGATAAAAGCGCTGACTACATGAAACGCCGCAAAGAAGGTAATCCCGCCATGGGCTGGCGCGGTTTGCGCATGGCGGTGGACCGGCCAGGTCTCTTGCGCCCACAATTACGTGCGCTTTTGTCCGCCACTGCCGGCCGTGATTTGCATGTGATGTTTCCCATGGTGACGCTCGCCTCGGAGATTGATGCGGCCCGCGATATGCTCGACCTTGAGGTTCAGTGGCACAAAAAACGCAACCGTCCCTATGCGAATAAAGTTCATATTGGTGTCATGATTGAAACCCCCGCCGTGGGCTGGCAGATTGATCATATTGCGCCCAAGGTCGATTTTCTGTCCATTGGCGGCAATGATCTGGCGCAATTTTATTTCGCCGCCGACCGTGACACCCCGTGGGTGACCCGTCGCTATGACCCGCTCAATCCCGGCTTTTTGAGCTTTATTCGCCGCATCGTTGACCAGGCGCGAAAGGCCGGTATCGCGGTCAGCTATTGCGGGGAGCAGATTTCGGACCGTCTGATCGCTGCGGCCCTGATCGGCATCGGCGTCCATCAGCTATCGGTTGCCGCCACCAGTGTTGGCCCCCTGCGCCGTCTTGTGCGCCAGCTCAATGCGGGTCAGCTTGGGGACTGGATGGATGATCATCTTGACAGTAGCCGTGATAGTTTGCGTACGGATCTGGAAAACTATCTGCGGCGCGAAGGCGTGTTCTAACGCGCTGTGCTCAAACGGAAGGCGGACATCCCGCAGACTCTGCCTCCCTTTGGCTTAACCACGGGGTCCATGGCGTTGCCACTTCAGCAAGCTATCCATAATCCTCCGAAGGCGTTTCATACTGTACTCGGCGATCAAGTCGCGGGGAGGCGTTGGTGGTGGCTAGGGAACACAGCGCAATCCTGGGTCTGACCCGGATCTATCGGCGAAAACGGACGGTTGCGGTGCGTTGCGGGCTTTCAATGGGGCGCCCGTTTTCCAGTCGCGGGTTAAACCGCCACCGCTGAACCGATTTCAACGCCGCACGGTTAAAGCACGGATTGGTGCTGTTGGTCACCGTCGGTGACTGAACAGTGCCCAATGACGAAACGGTAAAGCTAACCCCAACCTTTTCGATCGGGCGGGCCCGACTTGCACATCGCGATGGAAATTTCGGCGGCACGGAACGCACCAGCTTGGCACGGCTGATAATGATCTCGTCTGACGCGGCCGTTGAGGACGGGTCTATCGGCGGGAAAGAAAGGTCCGGTGACGAGATTGGCGTTTCGGGCAAATTTTCCGCCGCACGCTCATTATAAGACTGCTCGTCCGTAATCGGATCATCGCTTTCAAGGGCTGGTCCTTGTCTGACATCTGGCGGCGTCGGTAAAATGGTGCGCTTTTCCGGTTGCAGAGACGTGTTCGCGCCGAGAATAACCTGGCGGGCATCCGTGTTCACCACCCCTGATCGGCCCGCACCGCGGATCACAGTTGGTAAGCGCGGCGCCGGCGCGGGCGTCGCAGAAGAAACGGGCGCGGGGTCGACAGGGGCAACGTCCACAGGGGTGACATCTGCCGGCGCGGGCATTTTGATAGGATCTATCGCCGGCGGCGCCGATGGTAGCGTTTCGGCCTTAGTGACTTCTGTGGGCGGAACATCTGCTTGAGTAATGTCTATCGCCGCGTTCGCAATTTCATCTGTCTGCTGACGCTTTTGTTCAGATGGCACCAATAGGGCGCTCGTCGCTGGCATTGGCTCTTGCGCCTCGGGCATTGGCTCTTGTGCCTCTGGCTTGGGGGTTGTCATCGTGCCCTGGCCGCTTGGGGGCAGCGGATTGGTCGCCAATATGGGCGCTGGCGCGATTATTGGTTCTGTTGTCTGTATGGGTGTTTGCGCGGGAATCATTGCGGGCGCCTCTGTTGGCGCAAGCTCTTCTTTCACCGCAGGCGCTTCTTTCGTCTTTGACAGAACCGGCTGGCGCGACGACGCCAACGCAAAGAACGCCCAAGCTGCAAAGGCGCAAATCGCGGCAAGCGCGAGCAAAGCCAGCACGGGCACCTTTTCGGCTGCTTTGGCGGGGCGCAACGGGGCTGGCCCATGGTCGAGCTTGTCACCGGCCGCCGGGTGTACCGCCACATTGGCTTGAAGAAGACTGCCTGCGGGCGATTCCACCTCCGCGCGATAGGCCCGCGCCAGTTCATCGGCTGGCAAGCCCACGCGCCTTGCGTAGATTTTCACAAAGCCCGCCGCAAAGGACAGCGCCGGCAGGGCCCCGTAATCCCCCGTCTCCAGGGCCGTGACATAGTCTAGCTTGATGCGGGTGTCCTCGCTCACCGCCTCGCGGGTCAGACCCTGTTCGGTGCGCGCTTGTGCCAGCTTCTGACCCACTGAAAGGTCTGCAGCCACCGGCTCCTTGCCCGCATCTGCTGGCTCGGTTTCAAGGACGGGATCATTTTCCGGCTTGGCCATAGAAAGGTTCGCTCCGGGCGATAGTTATCCGCCGCCCGCCTGGGATCACGAGCCAAACGGGATCGATTTGCGCTATCCACTGCAAGGCCAATGCCAGCCACAGAAAATTTCAACATCGGCGCGTTTCAACACCATGGCAGCCGGTTCATCCCCCAGGGCGGGAATATTTACCTCCCAACAACCCATTGGGTTCATAATTCGCGCCAGGAGACCGCGTCTTTGCGGTCGCCAAGCGGAAAATTTGTCGTTAACCTTTTCTTAAGTGATTCCTCGAGGGCTCAGGAAAACGCGGGCCGATCTTGCAATGGCGTTGCCTATGGGGTGGCAGGGGCGCCGGGAGATAGTGAGTGGGGAAGATGGGGCGACGTAGCGTGAGAATGGGACAATCAGTGTGAGTAAGGCGCCAGGCAACACCGCAGATATTTTTGACATGGAGGAGGCCCGCGCCCGGCGGCAGGATTTTTCCAGTCACACCGGCTTTGATACAGCGGGGGCATATCTGCGTGATGTGCGCGAGGCGAGCGGTCTCACCCTCGATGATATCTCCACGCGTACCCATATCCGCGAGCAGCATTTGCGCGGCATCGAAACCGGAGATTTATCGCTGTTGCCGGCCCGTGCCTATGTGAGTGGGTTTGTCAAAACCTATGCGGAGATGCTGGGCCTTGACGCGGCGCCAATTGTGGCCCGGTTCCGCGAGGATGTGGGCCTGACCAAACCGGAAACCATTGACCCAAAAAGCTTTGAAACCGCCGAAACCCGGGCCGAAACCGAGAAAAAGGATATGTCCTTTCTCGGTGTCGTTGCCGTGATCGCTTTTATTCTCTGGTGTTCATGGCAAGTGATGGAGGCAAAGACACGCAATGATGCGGGCCGCACCGCCCCCGTCTTGAACGGGACAGTATCCTCGGACACGGTGCTCTCTGGTGCGGCCAGCATCTTGGCGCCAGAGGGCTCAACGGGGATGACGGACACGCCAATGCGCGAGGTCAACACAGCATTGACCGATCCGGCATTGGGTTCACCGGCGGGCATTCCCATGGCCAGCACCCCGGCACTTCCCACGGCCATTACCGATCCTCTGGCGGACCCGCCATTGGCGGATGGGGACGGCACGGTTATTGCCCATATTACAGACCGGATTGAGCCGGTTTATCCGCGTTTGTGTGAAGGGCAGGCCAGTCCGCAGGAAACCGTTGAGACAAGTTTCAATATTACTCGCGATGGCCGCGTGGCGGGCGCACGGGTGATTGCCGCCTCCAACCGGTGTTTTAACCGGGCGGCGCTTAACGCCCTGAAGCGCTGGCGTTTTTCCCCGCAAATGCGGGCTGGTCAGCCGGTGGCAACCTATGACCAGACGCTGACCTTTATGTTCAAACGCCCCGCCTAAGCCAAGGCGTGTCGGGGCGCCTGCGTGCCGCCGCAGCAGCCGGCCCCGGTTCTCCCCTTGACAAGCCGGGCCAGCCGGACAAGGTGACGCTGCAGCGGCGTGCACATTCACGCCCACCCCTTGGCATCTGGAGACGCTGGCCCATGTCTATCCGTCCGTGGCGCGATATTGAACGCCGACAAAGCCGCAAAATCATGGTCGGCGCGGTGCCAGTGGGCGGCGATGCGCCCATTGCGGTACAAACCATGACCAACACGCTCACCAGCGACGCCCAGGCAACCATTCGCCAGATCAATGAGGTGGCCGAGGCGGGTGCAGATATTGTGCGGGTCTCCTGCCCAGACGTGGACTCCACCGCTGCAATGAAGGAGATTTGTAAAGCGTCGCCCATCCCCGTGGTTGCCGACATTCACTTTCACTACAAACGCGGCATTGAGGCAGCCCAGAATGGCGCGGCCTGCCTGCGGATTAATCCGGGCAATATCGGGTCTGAAGAGCGCGTCAAAGAGGTTATCAAAGCGGCCAAAGACCATGGCTGCTCCATGCGTATTGGCGTTAATGGCGGCTCGCTGGAAAAAGACTTGCTGGAAAAATATGGCGAGCCCTGCCCCGAGGCCATGGTGGAAAGCGCGCTCGACCATGCAAAAATTCTTCAGGACAATGACTTTCACGAGTTCAAAATCTCCGTGAAAGCGTCAGATGTTTTTCTCACCGTTGCCGCTTACCATGCCCTTGCCGAAGCAATCGATTGTCCCTTGCATCTGGGCGTGACGGAAGCTGGCGGGGCGCGCATTGGCTCCATCAAAACGTCAATCGGCCTTGGCAATCTATTGTGGGCCGGCATTGGCGATACGATCCGTGTTTCACTCTCCGCTGACCCCGTCGAAGAGGTCAAAGTCGGCTTTGATATTCTGAAGAGTTTGAACCTGCGCCACCGCGGCGTGAATGTGATCTCCTGTCCTTCTTGCGCACGGCAAGGCTTTAACGTCATCGATACGGTGGAAAAACTCGAAGAGCGCCTTGCCCATATTACAACACCCATGAGTTTATCCGTGATCGGATGTGTGGTGAACGGCCCGGGTGAAGCACGCGAAACCGATATCGGCTTTACCGGCGGCGGCGCAGGCAAAGAGCACGGCATGGTCTATATTGGCGGTGACGTGGATCACCGCATCGATAACGACAAATTGGTTGATCACCTTGTCGGGCTCGTCGAAGAGCGTGCTGCCGAAATCGAAGCCGAAAAAGAAACAGCCGTGGTGGCGGCGGAGTAATACTTCCTGCCTTCCGTGACTGAACCTCTGAATAATTCCCGAACGCCTTGAGCGACTGATGATCGACCAACAAAAACTGGATGCGCTGATCGCGCGATTTGAGGCGCTGGAAGCCTCCATGTCTACCGCCAGCGATGGCGAGGAGATTGTGCGTCTTTCCAAAGAGCATGGCGAGTTAAGACCTGTTGTGGAAAAAGCGCGGGCTCTTTCGGACGTACGCCAACAGATTGCGGACCTGACAGAACTGGCCGAAAGCGACGATGCTGAGATGGCCGAGATGGCCGCCGCCGAGCTTGAGGAGCACAAACAAAGCGAACCCGGCCTGCAGGAAGAGTTGCAATTTTTATTACTGCCCAAAGACAAGGCCGATGATTCCTCCGTTATCGTTGAAGTGCGCGCCGGTACCGGCGGAGATGAGGCGGCGCTTTTTGCCGGTGATCTTTTCCGCATGTATCAGCGTTTTGCCCAGTTGGAAGGCTGGAAGGTTGAGGTCCTGACCATGTCGGAATCCGAGGTGGGCGGATATAAGGAGATTCAAGCAAACATCAGTGGACAGAGTGTTTTTGCGAAGATGAAATTCGAGGCCGGCGTTCACCGCGTCCAACGGGTTCCCGAAACCGAAACCCAAGGCCGTGTCCATACCTCCGCCGCCACGGTTGCCGTTCTGCCTGAGCCTGAAGAAGTCGATATCGAGATTGCCGACACGGATTTGCGCGTTGATGTGTTCCGCGCGTCGGGGCCCGGCGGACAATCAGTTAACACAACCGATAGCGCGGTGCGCATCACCCATATTCCCACCGGCACGATTGTCATCCAGCAAGATGAAAAATCGCAGCATAAAAACCGCGCCAAGGCCATGAAAGTCCTGCGCGCCCGATTGTATGATCAAGAGCGCGCCCGGGTTGATGCAGAACGCGCACAGGAGCGACGCGGCATGGTGGGTTCTGGCGATCGATCCGAACGTATACGGACCTATAATTTCCCCCAAAGCCGGGTGAGCGACCACCGGATCAATCTTACCTTGTATAAACTGGATGAGATTGTTGCCGGTGATGGCCTGGGCGAGGTTATCGAGGCCTTGATGCAACAAGACCGGATTGACCGGTTGGCGATGATTGAGGCTGACGCCTAAATGCCCGTCACCCTTGACGGGGCCGTGCGCGCAGCCGCGGCGCAGTTAAGCCAAAGCTCGACGCCGCTTCTTGATGCGCGAATCCTTTGCCAGCAAGTGACAGGGTTTGACCATGGCGAAATGATTGCCCAGGGGGCGGCGCCCCTCCCCGATGTTATCAATGATCAGTACAAAGCGTTGATCACCCGGCGGGCTAATGGTGAGCCGATTGCCTATCTTGTGGGCACCAAGGAATTCTGGGGTCAATCCTATGTGGTGACACCCGATGTGTTGATCCCGCGCGCCGATAGCGAAACGCTGGTCTCGGCCATCACTGCACGGCGAGCAGATGCGCGGTATGTTCTCGACCTTGGTACGGGGTCGGGCTGTCTACTGGGTGCTTTGATGGGAGTGTTTACCGGTGCCATTGGTCTCGGTGTTGACCGCTCCCATGGCGCAGCACGCATCGCTGCGCGCAACATGCAACGGCTTGGGTTTTCCAGTCGTACACAGATCATCAATGGCTCCTGGCTGCAGGCTGTGGGTCGACGCTTCGATGTTATCGTCAGTAATCCGCCTTATATTGCCCCCGATGAACAATCGGGCCTGCCCGTTGATGTGCGTGATTTTGAGCCGGCAATCGCCCTTTTTAGCGAAGAGGATGGCCGGGCTGATTATCGCCATCTGCTCGCCGTGGCTGATCGCGCCCTATGTCCGCAGGGCCTTTTTGTTCTGGAGATCGGAGATGGTCAGGCTGGGTTCCTGATGGATGAAGCGCAGGCGCAATTTCCGACGGCACAGTGTTCGATTGTCCCGGATTTGGCAGGTCAGCCCCGGGCGCTGGTCATCGACAAAGCTAAACGCTGATAAAATTCGGGCTGGAAAAAAAGCTTTGCTTTGGGCCCGTTTGCCCCTATTGTTTAGAGATAGCGACCTTGGGTAGGCGTTATATTTCCTCTCACCAGTGGATTGGCAGTACGCGAAAGTGTTCCGCATAAACCCTGCACAGAGACAGCCATCGCCGTGCGATGGATCCCATTACTCCATCTGAGCCATAAACGCGCCGCAGGACAAACGGCAAAAAACAAACAGGATTACACATGAAACGAGGGCGTAATCAACGTCGCCGCCAGGGGATGAACGTTAACCGGGCACTCGATTCCAATGGGCCGGATGTGCGTATTCGGGGCACCGCGAATCAGATTTATGACAAATATCAGACGCTCGCGCGCGATGCATCCTCCGCTGGCGACCGTGTGAAGGCAGAAAGCTACCTTCAACACGCGGAGCATTACTTTCGATTAATCAAATCGATGCAACCCCAGAACGCGCAGACCCAAAACCCGAATGCGAACGCCGCCAACACCAATGGCGAGCAACCCGATGGCGAAGACCGGACCGACGCGCGTGACAATAGTGAGGCGGGCCGTGACGAGAACAGTCCGCTCAATGCCAACCGTCAGCGCGATGATCAACGCGACACCAAACGACGGCGCCGAGCGGCCCCGGAAGCCGAGAGCCCGGAAAGCGCAAGCCCGGCAAGCGACGAGGCACCAGCACCCGACCAGGCCGATAGCGAGCAGCCGGAAATTAAGGAGGCAGCGGCAGAAGCCGAACAACCCAAAAAACCGGTACGCCGCACACGGAGAAAACGGGTCACAGCCAGCGAAAGCGCCGACGCTTAGAGTCTAACGGAAAAATCGGTTTCGTCTTTCAAAAAATTTTTTTGAGAACCGGAGCGCAGCGTACATATGTATGCGAGCACCGGAAGCGCAGAAAAACGCGTTTGCAGACGACGAAAATAGACTTTTCGGTTGGGCTCTTAAATCCTGCCCAGTAAAAGATGAAGGTGGTCTGGGGCCTTACGTCATCATCACCTGACGCCAACCAACACAATCTCGACCTTGAATTTGGGGGCAAAAACCCCATTTCCATGGATGAAGCATCGCCGGTTTCGGGGTGCTTTTGTCCATAGATGCTCACCCAGAGGTCGAACCATGCAATTTGAAAATTATACGGATCGCGCACGCGGTCTGATCCAGGCCGCGCAAGCCATTGCCATGCGCGATAGCCACCAACAGTTCACCCCAGAACATGTGCTCAAGGCGCTTCTCGATGATGAGGAGGGCCTGGCGGCCAATTTGATGCGGGCTGCAGATGCCCAGCCCGGCCTCGCCCTGTCAAAGGTCAATGACGCCCTCGACCAATTGCCAAAGGTTGAAGGCGGGTCCGGCCAGATTTACCTCGCGCAACAATTGGGGAAGGTTTTTACCACCGCCGAAGAGCTGGCAAAAAAAGCGGGCGATAGTTTTATCACTGTTGAGCGTTTACTCCTTGCCCTGACGGTTGAGGCCAGCGCGAAAAGCCATGGCATTCTGAAAGACGCGGGCTTGACCGCCGTTAAGCTTAATGCGGCCATCAATGATATCCGCAAAGGCCGCACCGCCGACAGCGCCGGGGCCGAGCAAGCCTATGATGCGCTAAAGCGCTATGCCCGCGACCTGACCGCCGATGCCCGTGATGGTCGGCTTGACCCGGTCATTGGCCGCGATGAAGAAATCCGCCGCACCATGCAGGTTCTATCGCGCCGTACCAAGAACAATCCCGTTTTGATTGGGGAACCGGGCGTTGGTAAAACCGCCATTGCCGAGGGTATGGCCTTGCGGATCGTCAATGGCGATGTGCCGGAAAGCTTGCGCGATAAAAGACTAATGGCGCTCGACATGGGCGCTTTGATTGCAGGTGCAAAATATCGCGGGGAGTTTGAAGAGCGGCTCAAGGCCGTCCTTCAGGAGGTGACCAGCGCCAATGGCGAAATTGTTCTGTTCATTGACGAGATGCATACCATCGTTGGCGCTGGAAAGGCCGACGGTGCTATGGATGCATCGAACCTGTTGAAACCGGCGCTCGCGCGCGGTGAATTGCATTGTATCGGTGCCACAACACTCAACGAATATCGCCAGCATGTGGAAAAAGACGCCGCCCTTGCCCGCCGGTTCCAGGCTGTTTTCGTCAGTGAACCGACGGTTGAAGATACGATTTCAATCCTGCGCGGCCTGAAAGAAAAATACGAACTTCACCATGGGGTGCGGGTATCCGATAGCGCCATTGTGGCGGCGGCGACGCTATCAAACCGCTATATTACCGACAGGTTTTTGCCCGATAAAGCCATTGATCTCGTTGATGAGGCAGCATCACGCTTGCGCATGAGTGTGGATTCCAAACCAGAAGCGCTGGACGAGCTTGACCGGCGGATTATCCAACTGAAAATCGAACGCGAAGCCCTGAAGAAAGAAGATGATAAGGCGTCGAAAGACCGCCTGGACGCGCTGGATACGGAGCTTTCTGATTTGGAACAACGCTCCGCCGACCTCACGGCCAGATGGCGTGCGGAAAAAGAGAGCCTTGCCTCGTCAACCAAAGTAAAAGAACAGCTGGATCAGGCCCGACAGGCCCTGGCGGAGGCCGAGCGGCGCGGCGATCTCGCCAAAGCCTCGGAGCTAAAATATGGCGAGATCCCCAAGCTGGAGGCGGCCTTAAGCGAAAAAGAAGAATTGGGCGGCGCCGATGCCCCTGTTGATGCACTTGTCCAGGAGGTGGTTGATAATGAAGCCATCGCCAGTGTTGTCTCCCGCTGGACCGGTATCCCCGTGGACAAGATGTTGGAGGGCGAACGCGAAAAACTCCTCTCCATGGAATCGCATTTGGCGGGCCGGGTTGTGGGACAGGGCGAGGCTGTCCATGCCGTTTCCGCCGCGGTACGGCGGGCGCGCGCCGGCCTGCAGGATCCAAACCGGCCCATGGGCTCTTTTTTGTTTTTGGGGCCAACCGGTGTGGGCAAAACCGAATTGACCAAGGCGCTGGCCAATTTCCTGTTTGACGACGAAACGGCCATCGCGCGGATAGACATGTCTGAATATATGGAAAAACACGCCGTTGCCCGCTTGATCGGCGCGCCGCCCGGCTATGTGGGCTATGAGGAAGGCGGCGTTCTAACCGAACAGATACGCCGGCGCCCCTATCAGGTGATCCTGTTTGATGAGGTGGAAAAGGCGCACCCTGATGTTTTCAACGTGTTGCTCCAGGTGCTCGACGATGGTCGTCTGACCGATGGTCAGGGGCGGACGGTGGATTTCAAGAATACGCTGATTATCCTCACCTCTAATCTGGGGGCGGAACATTTGGCCAATCAACCCGATGGTCAATCGGTTGATGTGGTCCGTCCACAGGTCATGGCCGCCGTGCAGGCCCATTTCCGCCCGGAGTTTCTCAATCGCCTTGATGAAACCATTTTGTTCCATCGATTAGGCCGTGAACAGATGAATGCGATTGTGGATATCCAGACCGCTTATCTGCAAAGGCTTTTGTCTGATCGTAAGATCACCATTACCCTTGATGAGAACGCAAAAACCTGGCTGGGTGATGCGGGGTATGACCCGGTTTATGGGGCGCGGCCCCTCAAACGGGTGATCCAGAAAAACCTTCAGGATCCGCTGGCCGATATGATCCTGCGCGGTGATCTTGCCGATGGGGCGACACTGACCATTTCGGCCAATGAAAAGGGCCTATTGATCGATGGAAAGGCCGCCAGCACGGCACCGGTATTTGAGACGCCAACGGATCAACCCCCGGCGGGCGCCTTGTTAAATTAGCCGCGAAAGGACGCCAATGATGACCAAAACAACAGAGTGGACACCAGACCGTGAAGCGGCAGTTAAGGCAGTGATCCGTGATACGGTAAAGTCGGCCGGAGATATTCCCCCCGATCAATTGCCCCACCATGTGCGCCAACGAGTACGTGATCAGGTAGCCGGTACGGCTGACCTTGACGCGCTGATTGCCTCGATCCTCGCGGAGGAAAAAGCAAAGAGGTAACCGCGCGCGCTGTCGCTGGCCCCGCCCGTGCGCCCATGCTAACTTTTGCGGGAGTTTAGGTTTTTCGCGGGGGCTTGGCGGCCGGTGGGATTGTTGGTCAGGGTTTTATTGGTGGTGCTGGCGCTCCTCCTCTTTGTGGTGGGGATCGTCACCATGATTACGCCCATCCCGTTCGGGCTTTTTCTGATCGTGGTGAGTTTTACGTTATTGGCCATTGCGGTGCCGGGTCTCGTGCGGTTTTGGCGGCGACGCTGGAGCTGGCTCGACCGCTTGCTCGACCGGGCGACGGCGCGTTTACCGGCATGGTTAGCGCGCCAGTTGCGGCGGTCTGACCCGGATCGTTCCGCACGCGAAGCCAGCAGGAATACCCGCGATCAACCCAAAAACCCCGCTATAGCTGAGGATCGAGCTGCCCTGGCACGCCATATCCTGATGCGGTGAACACTACCAAATCACGTCCCGAAAGGCCCGGTTGCCGCAGCCATATTGCGCAAGAGCGCGTTCGGGCCTATGTTGGAGTCTGGCGAGAGCCACACATAGATCTTCGGGGCGGGGTGAAAGTCCCCACCGGCGGTGATGCAAACATCGATTTTGCGAGCCCGCGAGCGGAAGGTCATCCATTGCTTTTCACGTAAAGCACGGGTGTCCGGATGCAGGATACTGGTGAGAACCCAGAGCCGACGGTTATAGTCCGGATGGTAGAAGATCAGGAAGCGCGCAAGCCGGTCACGCCCTTGGTGTGTCAGCATGCTCGTGCATATCGCAGGTCGTTGGCCAGCGATATCCTTCCTATTTGCCCCAAGATCAAGGTGTCGCGGTTGTCGCGAAACGATTTTTGATCGGGGTAAATATGGGCACTGCCCACACAGACCTGGACCTGACGATGATGCGGCGCGCCCTCGCGCTTGCCGGGCGAGGCGCAGGCTTTACCGCGCCCAACCCCGTGGTTGGCTGCGTGATTGTCCAAGGGAACCAAATTGTCGGCGAGGGCTGGCACCGCGGTCATCGTTGGCACCACAAAAAAGGTCAGGCCCATGCGGAAATTGAGGCGTTGCGCGAGGCGGGTGACCGGGCGCGCGGCGCCGCGGCTTATGTGACGCTGGAGCCGTGCAACCATACCGGCAAGACACCGCCCTGCGCGGATGCCCTGATCAAGGCCGGGGTCGCCCGGGTGGTCATCGCGGCGCAAGACCCGAACCCCGCCGCAGCGGGCGGCATCAATACCCTGCGCGCTGCAGGGATTGTTGTTGAAACAGGCGTTTGCGAGGCGGAAGCATTGGCGCAAACCCGCGCCTGGCGCCACCAGATTATCACCGGGCGGCCTTTCATTGTTGCTAAATTTGCCGCCAGCCTTGATGGCAAGATCGCCACGCGCACCGGCGACAGCCAATGGATCACCGGGCCCAAAGCACGCAAGCGTAGCCATGATCTGCGCCAACTTGCCGATGCGATTATTGTCGGTACCGGGACAGTTTTAAGCGATAACCCCGCCCTGACCGTCCGGGGACCCGCACATCCCAGCCATCCATTGCGGGTGATCGTCGATAGCACTGCCCGCACCTCCCCCATGGCAAAGGTCTTTCATGGGCCGGGCCGTTCGCTGCTCGCCACCACGGACCGGGCACCGGCGTATAGACTTGCCGCGTTCAGCGCGATGGACGTCGATATCCTCCGTACACCATCAACTATGCACGGGCGAACTGACCTCGATGCTGTGTTGGACCATCTTGCCGCCACGGGCGTCACAACTGTGATGGTTGAGGGGGGTAGCACTCTATTAGGCAGTTTTTTTGATGCCGGGCTGATTGATGAAGTGTGGGCCTTTTTGGCACCGATGGTGATTGGCGGCGGTAAAAACCCGTTTGGCGGCGCCGGTGCGAGCAGCCTTAGCGATGCGCTGCGGCTTGATCACATCGCGACTGAAACGCTGGGCCGCGATATCCTGATCCGCGGCCAGGTGGGGCGCTCTTTGTCATCCAGCACCGATCAACAGCAAGGGGCATCGCTATGTTCACAGGCCTGATCGAAGAAATTGGCACCGTCGCGGCCGTCAATCAGACAGACACCAGTTTTGACCTTACCATCCGTGCACGCACCGTTCTGGAGGGCGTTACGCTTGGTGATTCCATCGCCGTCAATGGCGTTTGTCTGACGGTCACCCGGTTTGATGGCGACAGTTTTACCGTTGGCCTGGCACCCGAAACCCAACAGCGGACCAATCTGGGGGCATTGAAACGCGGCGCGTCCGTAAACCTGGAGCGCTCGGTGATGCCAACGACGCGTATGGGCGGCCATTATGTGCAAGGCCATGTGGATGGCACTGGTGAGATTATTGATCTGCGTCCGGATCAAGATGCGTTGTGGGTTACCATCCGGCTGGACCCAGCCCTGATGCGTTATGTTGTTACAAAAGGCTATGTGGCAATCGATGGCACTTCGCTGACGGTTGTTGATACTGGACCCGATTGGTTCAACGTGACGTTGATCGCTTACACCCAACAGAAAATCATCCTGGCCAAAAAGCCCGTGGGCGACACGGTCAATCTTGAGGTCGATATTCTCGCCAAATATGTGGAGCGGCTGGTTGTGGGCCAAACCGACGCCGCAAAGCCTGCCCTTACTTCGAAATTTCTCTCCGCTCACGGATATTCAAAAAAGGAAGCGTCCTGATGACAATCATAAATTCGGTTCTAGCCAGTGTCCCCGAAGCGATTGCCGCGTTCAAAACCGGGGAAACGGTCATCATCGTTGATGATGAAACCCGTGAAAATGAGGGCGATCTTGCCATCGCTGGCGAGTTTGTCACGCCCGAGGCGGTAAACTTCTTTGCCCGCGAAGGTCGCGGTCTCATTTGCTTTTCCATGGCTCCGGCCCTGATTGACCGGTTCAACCTACCCTTGATGGTACCGCAGGAAGAAAACCAATCCGGTTTTGGCACGCCGTTCACCGTTTCGGTGGAGGCGCGCCACGGTGTGACCACGGGCATCTCAGCCCATGACCGAGCCCATACCATGCGTACCCTGATCGATCCGAAAGCTTCCTCCAACGATATTGTCATGCCAGGCCATTGTTTCCCGTTGCGCGCGCGTGAAGACGGCGTTCTTGCGCGCGATGGACAAACCGAAGCCTCCATGGATTTGGCACGGCTTGCCGGCTTGACCCCGGCGGCCATGATCTGTGAGGTGATGAATGATGACGGCACCATGGCGCGCTTGCCCGACCTCGAAAAATTTGCCGACCGTCACGGACTAAAAATCATCTCAGTAAAGGCGATTGCCGATTATCGACGCGCCAGTGAGGCTGCCCCCATTGATCTTAAAAAAGCCGTCTAATCCCAATCGGTTCAACGCCCCTGCCGCTGCGACCTCAAAAATAGGATCCCATCATGGTACGTCATATTGAAGGCGCCTTAACCGGCAGCGGTTTCAAAATCGCTGTGATCACCACCCGCTGGAATGATTTTGTGGTTGATAAACTGACCGATGGCGCGGTTTCCACCTTGCGCCGTCATGGGGTTAGCGATGATGCCATTGATATCGTCACCGTGCCCGGCGCCTATGAAGTGCCGTTCACCGCGCGAATGCTCGCCAAGGCCGGTCGGTACGATGCAATCGTTGCTCTTGGTGCGGTTATTCGCGGCTCCACACCGCATTTTGATTATGTGGCCGGCGAGGCTGCCACCGGTCTTGCCAAGGTTGGCCATGACAGCGGCGTGCCCGTTGCCTTTGGCGTTTTGACTGTCGATACCATCGAACAGGCCATTGAACGGGCCGGCACCAAGGCCGGCAACAAAGGCGCCGAAGCGGCCAGCGTTGCCCTTGAAATGGCCAATCTTACTCGCACCCTGACGGAGGCATAAATGTCAGCAGATATCGTCCCCCTTGCCAACGAAAAACCAGACCGTAAGGCCGCCGAAGAGGCCGTGCGCACACTCCTCGCCTATTATGGCGAAGACCCGGCGCGGCCCGGTCTTCTCGATACGCCAAAACGCTTTGTTGATGCGTATGCAGAATTTCTGGTTGGCTATTCCCAGGACCCGGTGGAGATTTTGTCACGCACCTTCGATGATGTTGTCGGCTATGACGATATCGTCTTGATGAAGAATATCCGGTTTGAAAGCCATTGTGAGCACCATATCCAGCCCATGATCGGGACCGCCCATGTGGCGTATCTGCCCGCGCAGAAAGTTGTGGGCATTTCAAAATTGGCCCGGGTTGTGGAAATTTATGCGCGCCGTCTGCAGAGCCAGGAAACGCTGACCAATCAGATCGCCGATGCCATTGAGACGACGCTGGCCCCGCGCGGCGTTGCCGTCTTGGTCGAGGCCGAGCACCAATGCATCACAACACGGGGGATCCACAAACATGAGGTCAGCTGCGTGACCCGGCGCCTGACCGGCGCCTTCCGCGAAGACAAGGCCCTTGCCGCAAACTTTTTTGATTTGATTAAGGCGTAAGGGCGATGGGCGTGGCCGATGAAGGCGTCCATTTCTCAGTGTGGGTTATTAGTAAGACTTTCTTTAACCGCAAGGTCGACGCTACTTAGGTGAAATCGAATAAGGCTATGACCTCAAAAAGCGGGCCGGTAGAAACTGTCTTGAATGGATGGAACGTTCTGGTTCATCACGAAATCGATAACGAAAAGATCGTGCTCGAATTCGAAAGTGATGTCATCCTAGACCTAAATGACTTCAGAAAATTCGTTGTTACCCTTCATTCGTATGAAGCGCTAATGGATCCGAAAGCGGTATTTTGCGAAGCGGTCTACATTGAAAGATATCAGGACGGTGTTGGTTTTTTTAGCGCTGAATGGGGGACTGAATTATTGAGGCATCGTGGAGAGCACTATGTAGCCTATCAACATTATTCAAACCGAGATTATGAACGGAAGGTATCGGCTTTAGTCCGTCTGTACGAGCGCGAGTGTGAGCACTCTGACCTTGAGCGGCGGAGGAAAGACAATGTGGAAAGATTCCTGACCCGCCAAATCGATCGACTAGAAAAAAAAGTATCAGTGCAGAACGAGAAACTTGCCGCTGCACAATTAGAAATCCTGAAGCGCACTTGGACCGTTTTTAACGGATAGCATAACACGCCTAATTTGTGCTTTTCTTTGGCTCAATGGCGGCGTGTTTGATTTTAATTCAGCGCGTCCGGTACGGTGGGCAGCTGGTCCACATCGTCGGGTTCATGCTGGATAATAACAAACGCGTCGAGCGTTTCGGCCAGTTGTTCAAATCGGACCATGGACTGGCGGGTTTTCGCTTCATCGGTATTAAACCGGGGCACGCGTTTCAGGGCCCGGCTTTCCTTGCGATGATAAAGATCGCCAGTGAGCAAAACCGGGCCATTATCAGGCAACATAATCTGCAATGCCGTATGCCCCGGGGTGTGACCGGGCATTTCGAGGATCATCACGCTACCATCGCCAAAAACATCATAGTCGCCGGTAAATTCCTGGCGGTTAAAACCGGCAAAGCCTGCATAGCTTTGCGCTGTTTGCGGGTCGGCGAACATGGCCTGATATTCGCGGGCGTGTACAAGCCACGTAGCATTGCCCGCCGCCTCCGGTTGGCCGGTATGGTCGAAATGACTGTGGGAGACAGACACGTAATCGATATCCGCCGGGCTTAAACCGATCAGGGCAAGCTGCTCTTCCACGGTTTCATCAACCGTCAGGGTAAAGACGTCATTGACGGTGGGGTCGGGACCCTTGATCGCGGCGGGTAAGCCCACATCCCACAGGAGATCACCATCTGGATGGCGGATCAAATAACAGGTGTTGGAAAATTCATCGCTCTTGTCTTTGTAGTCACCCGCGGTGGAAAAACCGTCAAGGTCGGAAATGGCAATGGTACCGCAATCGAATGTATAGAGAGACATAATCTCCGGGAGCGTACGGGGGGCCGGCGCATCGCGGGGTGTTGCGGGCAATGCGGCGGAAAGATCGCGCGGGGTATCCGCCGCCTGACTAGTCGTTTCAGCGGGAAGCGTTTCTTCATCACTCGCGTCGTTTGCGCCGCCGCCACACGCGGTTAGGGCCGTCAGAGCAATTACCATGGCCAGTGAATAGATCGGGTTCATCTGCATGGTAATTATCCTTTTTGTTGGTGCACAGATCAGAGCGCTGATGCATCGTCAACACGGCCTATCTGTTATGGCGTTTCTTCATCGCCGAGCGATGGGCCCGACGGCTGCCAAAGTTGGATCGGATTGCCCTCCGGGTCATTGAGGCGCGCAAAGGTCCCGTTGGGATAGGGTTCGGGATCAACCGTGACGTCAATATTCGCGTTGCGCAATTGCGCCACCATGGCGCTCAGGTCGCGCACGCGAAAATTGATCATCCATTGTTGTTGCGGGCGATCAAAATAGTCGGTGTCCGCGGCGAAGGGCTCGAAGACGGTTGTGCCACCATTTTGGCGCCAACCAGGCGTGTCATAGTCGGTTGGTGTTTCATCGACACCCAAATGCTGGGCATACCACCGGCGTAAGCCCGCCGGATCATGGGCGCGAAAGAAAAATCCGCCGAAGCCCAACACTTTTTCCATCCCTGTATCTCCCTGTTTGCGCCACATGGGCGGGCCAGCCACGAAAAAATTGATCGAAATAAGACCCATTCGCTGCATCAAACGTAGGATTAACGTGTTGTTCAAGATGTCGCGCCTCACGACGCAAATGTAAAGGATCGGATAATGGCCAAAAAGCTTGTTCTATTGGGATCTATCGGCGTGCTGGCGGAAACTTCGGACATTCAGCGGCAGGCCTATAATCAAGCTTTGGATGAGGCCGGGCTTACCTGGCGCTGGAACCGAGAGACCTATAGCGCCCTACTCAATCATACGGGCGGCCAGGATCGGTTACAGCTGTTGAGCGATGCCACGGGCGCCGGGCTCACCGCCGACAAAATCGCTAGCATTCACGCCCGCAAGACTCAGATTGCCTGCGCACATCTGCGCGAGACCGGCGTTGATTTGCGCCCGGGCGTCGCGACGCTCATCGCGCAATGCCTGGAAAACGGTATTGCGTTGGGGCTGGTAACAACAACCTATCAGGAAAATATCGATGCCATCGCCGATGCGGCGGGGGCGAGCCTCGCCCTGTCGCGGTTTGACCTTATCGTCTCGCGCGCCGATGTGGCGGCGGGCAAGCCAGACCCCGCGGCCTATTTCCACGCCCTGCGCCGCACCGGGATCGCCGCAGCCGACACAATTGCCCTTGAGGACACATCGGCAAGTATTCTCTCTGCCCGCCAAGCGGGCCTACCGGTAATCGCCACGCCAGGGGCACTCACCAGGGACCAGAATTTCTTTGACGCAGCGTTGGTCCTGGATAGCCTTGCTGGCGCCGCCAACGGGCTCAACCCGGAACTGGCGGAAACGATCTTTGAGGGTAGGCGCCAACCAGCCCTCAAACTCGCCAGCGCCTCATAGCGGCACAGCAGAAAAATTGGCCAAAAGGCCGGTTAATTTGACGAAAACGCCGGCAGACCAACCAAATTTCGGTGCCGAGGCGTATAGATGTAGGGGTCAGCGCTTCAAAAAGCGCGTGTCCTCTTGGTTTTTTACGGCAAATTGCGTTCCGCACAGCCCGGGCACGCGCCCAAGGCTGGTGACCTGCGGATTAGGTTGCCACTCATGCGATCGCATTTTGCCATCGCTTACAACAAATTGGTGTGCCTGTGTCCCTCACTCGCCAGTGCCTCAATAATCCCGCCGCTGTTGCGGTCATGATCGCCATGGTTCTGCTTATGGGGCTGATGGCGATCAATCGTCTTCCGGTGCAAATGCTGCCGAATATCGAACGCCCGGTCATGACGGTTTCAGCCAATTGGCGGGGAGGCAGCCCGCGGGAAGTTGAAAGCGAGCTGATCGAACCCATTGAGCGTGAATTGCGCGGCATACCCGGTATGCGGTCCATGGTGTCGAATTCGGGCACGGGCCGCGGCCGGGTGACCATGGAATTCGCCCTTGGCACGGACATGGACGAGACCTTCACTGAAATATCAAGCCGTATGCAGCGCGTGAACGGCCTGCCCGTAGACGCGGACCCGCCGCGCATCAGCAAAGGGCGCGGGTTTGGCGGTGATACCGAAACCCTGATCTTTTTATTTGCGCAAATGTTGCCGGATGCCCCACCGCTGGATATTCCGCTCGGGGACTTTATCGAAAAACGGCTTGCTCCGGAATTTGAAACCATTGAAGGCGTCGCAGGTGTTGATGTTCGCCGCAATGACGGTCAGCAGATCGTCAAAATTGAATTCGACCCCCTGATTGCCGCGCAACTTGGCATCAATGTCAGCGACATTGCCCAGCGGGTGAACAGGTCCAACGACGTTTCCGGCGGTAAGATTGAGGTGGGTCGGCGCGATTACACCCTGCGTTATGAAGGCAAATTCGCCGCCGATAATTTGGAAAGCACTGTTCTTGCGTACCGTAATGGCGCGCCGGTAACCCTTGGCGATGTGGCAAGCGTTGCCGTGGGGCCCGATGATGCGGACGGGATCGTTGTGCAAAACGGAAACCTTGCACTGTCAATCCGCGTGGAACGTGAACCGGGTACGAACACGCTCGCCGCGATCAACGACCTCACCCGGATGGTTGATCGGTTGAATTCAGAATTGGCACCACGCGGTATCTTCCTTGAAAAGAGTTTTGACCCATCGATCTTTATCAACCGCGCCATTGCCCTCCTCAGCAGTAATCTGATCATTGGGGTCAGTCTCGCGATCGGGGCGTTGTGGCTTTTCATCAGGCGATTGCGCGCGACACTCCTGATCGCGGCCGCCATCCCCATCTGTCTGATGGCCACCATTACCATGCTCGATCTTTTCGGGCGTACCCTGAATATTATCTCGCTTGCGGGGCTTGCCTTTGCCACCGGCATGGTTTTGGACGCGGCCATCGTCGCGCTCGAGAATTTCGTGAGACTACGTGAAAACGGCACGCCCGCAAAGGATGCTGCCGCCACGGCCATTTCCCAGGTAGGGGGTGCGCTATTCGCCTCAACCATTACAACGGTAGCGATCTTTATACCAATTATGTTTTTTGAAGATGTGGAGGGTCAACTCTTTGCCGATCTTGCCCTGACCATCGCAATCGCTGTTTCCTTCAGCTTTCTGGTGGCAATCACGGTTTTGCCCGTGGGGGCGGCCATGTTTATTCGCGGCGGGGCCAAATCATCTGAAAAAACCGGCACGTTATGGGATAGGCTGGCCGATTTCCTGATGGCGCTGACCGCAAAACCAGTCCACCGGCTTTTTGCCGTAACCGGGTTGATTGTTGCGCCCATCGCACTCGTCTTTATCTTCTGGCCACAGATGAATTATCTGCCGCCGGTTAAGCAGGACAAAATCGATGTACGGTTCTCTTTCCCGTCGGGCGCCAGTATTCAAACCCTGAAAACTGATATCTTTGAGCCCGTGATCAGTCGCCTCGACCCCTATCTCACCGGCGAAAAAGAGCCGTCCTTGCGCAATTACTATTTCTTTGCAAACCCCAATTGGTCATCTCTTGGTGTACGGATCAATGATCAGACGAGGGTCAATGAGATGATTTCTATCCTGCGCAAAGATGTTGTTAATGGTTTTCCTGACACCCGGGTTTTTGTCAATCAGGGCAGTCTTTTCAACGGCTTTGGCGGCGACGCGTCTATTTCCCTGGAGTTACAAGCCAGTGATGGCGACGCCCTGGCCGCTGCCGCCAATGAGGCCATTGAGATTATCAAAACGGTTCTGCCAGGTACGTCGGTGCGCCCCAATCCTGACCCCCAAGTTGTTTCACCGGAACTTCGTCTTATCCCGGATGATCGCCGGATTGCCGAGGTGGGGATGACACGGGCGAACGTGGCGCAAAATGTTCGTGCCCTTGGCGATGGTCTTTTCCTTGGGGAGTTTTTTACCGGCGGGGAGCGCCTCGATATGTTCCTGCGCACCAGCGCCTGGAGTGAGCCGGAATATCTGATGACCGCGCCCGTTGCCACCCCGGCGGGCGGTATCGTCACCCTGGGCGAGCTAACCCGTCTTGAGCGGAGCGTCGGGCCCGTCTCCATCCGCCGTCTTGATAGTCGGCGGACAATTTCGCTGGGCATTCGCCCGCCCGACGGCATTGCCCTTGGCACCGCTGTGGAAACCCTGCGCCGCGAGGCAAACCCGCAGATTTATGAATTAATGCCAAGTGACGGATCGATTAAATATGGCGGTGATGCCGATGCGCTCGCCCGCGCCATCGTTAATCTTGGGGGTAACTTTATTCTCGCGGTTATGTTGCTGTTTTTGATCATGGCGGCGCTTTTCAAATCGGTCAAAGACGCGGCCTTGGTAATTATTACGCTGCCCATGGCGGCGGTTGGCGGTATCCTATTGCTCCGTATACTGGATCTGTTCTCCCCCACGCCGCTCGATCTTCTTGGCATGATCGGGTTTATTATCCTTTTAGGTCTGGTGGTCAATAACGCCATTTTGTTGGTGTCACAAACCCGCGCCTCCGAGGCGGCGGGCCTGTCGCGCCGCGATGCAGTGCATGAGGCGCTCCGCTTGCGGGTGCGACCGATCTTTATGTCAACCTCAACATCGCTCATGGGCATGCTGCCCTTATTGCTGGCGCCGGGCGCGGGCAGCCTTATCTATCGCGGTTTAGCGGCGGTTATTGTTGGGGGTATGGCGGTATCAACACTCTTTACCCTGATTTTACTGCCCGCCATGTTGCAGCTCAACTTTGGCAAAGGCGCTGCGGCTGGAAATACACCCCTCACCGAGGGGGCGCCCGTACCGGCGGGATAACCCCCATGCACCGTTCCCAGAAAAAACAACAGCGACAGCCTGTACCCCCCCCAGTGGCCAGTGCCCCGATGTCCAGTACTCAGATGGCTAGTGCCTCGATGGCAAGGAAAACGTCATGATAAACCGGATTTTACCACTGCTTGCGATTGCCGTTCTTCTTGCGGGCGGTCTTGTCATCAAGTCGGGGGTTTTTGCACCGCAAGCTGACGCGCGGCTATCAGCTAACGAATTAATAAGTGCGGGCGCCGCCACCGCCAACGGACCGGCAAATACAGGACCCAAACCTGAAAAACGCCCCGCGATTTCGAAGCAACGGCAGGACGCACCGCAACGCGGGAAAGAAACCGGCCAAAAACGCAGCCAAGGGAAACTCAGCCAAGGAGATCGCCCGGCGGGTGGCCAACGGGGTAGCCAGCGGATTGCCAGGGCCGCAAAAGTTGTCGTTGTTCCGGCCAAGGAACGTATGCTCGCCCCATCCGCCGCCGCGCCGGGCACGATTATCAGCCGAAATGATAGCCGCATCGCCGCGGAGGTCAGCGGCAAAATCACCTCAATCCTTGAGGTTGGGGACGTTGTTAAAAAAGGCGGTGTGATCGCCGTGATCGATAATGCCCCGGCATCACTCACCGTGCGCGAACGCGAGGCTGAAATGTTGCGCCTTGCCAGCCGTGCTAATTTTCTGGCGGACCGGTATCAGCGTTTTGCCGAGCTTGGCGACGATATCGGCGAATCCGAAACGTCGCTCATGCAAATGCGCTCTGAGCGCGATGAGGCCCGCCAGCAGGTAGCAAGCGCCAAGGTTGGCCTTGAGCGGGCGCAATTCCTCCTCGACCGTACACAGATAAAAAGCCCCTTCACGGGCCGGGTTGTACGCCGCGGTGTGCAGGTGGGTGAGTTTGCTAATCCGGGTACGGAGATTGCCCGCATTGTTGATATTGATAGCCTGGAGGTGCGCAGTCAGGCGAGCGCCAGCCTGGTGGCTAACCTCAAGGCCGGGGACGCCATTGATATCACCTTAGGCAGTGAAACCGTTCGCGGCATGGTGCGTACCATCGTGCCCGTGGGCGATGAGATCAGCCGAACCCTTGAAATGCGCGTGAGCCTGCCGCCCGCCACCGGCTGGTTTGTGGGCGCCCCCGTGCGCGTCACCGTCCCCGCCGCCGAACCACGTTTGGCCCTGACCGCCCCGCGCGATGCCCTTCATATCCGTACGGATCGTATCGATGTGTACCGCATCACCGACGACAATCGCGCGCAACGTATTCCGGTCACGTTAGGCGTGGCCCAGGGCAACAATATCGAAATCATCGGCGACCTCGCCCCCGGCGACCGCCTCGTCATCCGCGGCGGCGAACGTCTCAGCGACGGCCAGCCGGTCGACGTGGCCGAGGCGACGTGAGGGGAATAGGCGTTTTATGAAGCCGTATAATAGTAATGCACTCTACTTAAGATCACATGGGCTGAAAAATTGAGTTCCCGCCACAGAGATAAGCCCTAGCTATAACAAATTTTCTCATACCAACCATTTGATAGACCAAGTATTTCCGTTCGATAAATTTCATTATCGGATATATTGATAATAGCAAGTAGGGCGGGTCAAGCGCAGCGATACTCGCCATATTCGAGTGCCACACAGAGGTTGATACTAATAGCAATACCATGGCGACCTCTCGTCGTCTATGCATTACCGATGGAGCGTATTTCTTCGCGCTTACCCAGCACAATTGGCACAGTCTAATTATAATGAGTGATACACGGATATTTCAAAGGCACCGATAACTAGCCCTGTTCAGTACGGTATGTAATAAAAAAATATCGCCGACTGATGAACATACAACTGGGAAATTGGCCCCTCACCACATCGGCAAACCAAAGGCGGGTCTCGCTGTGCTCAACCCCTACCGGCTACCTTGTGCCAACATCCATAAACGGGTAACCCTGCGCAGGCGCAAAACGCTTATAGGCTAAACCCGCCCTGTACGGACCAATTGGTGAGATAAACATTTCAACAAAGATGGTTTATGGGCGGATATACCGAGCGACCAACCGGTCTGGGCGCGGGCTCTGGGATGTGCTATTGTTTTGATCATGAAAAAGCGCATCATCCCCATTCGCCAGCTGGTTAGCGTCTTATTAGCCCTCCTATGCATATCCTGTTAGAGCCTTTCCCAGGAGCCGGCCCTGATAGTGCCGGCGAATTTCGTTTGGTCGGAACCGCCAATCATTCAGGCAAAAAACTTGCAGCCCTTGGCCACCTATCGACTGGAAGTGGAGCGCGCCTTGTTCAGTAGCGATACCACCCATCAAAACTCGTCGCTGACTTATGTGGCGGATGAAAATGGCGCCATCAATACTGCGCTGTACCCTGACGAAACAGACGAAAGCCTTAGTCCCTATCTCCCGTTTCAGACCATGGCGTCCGTAAAGGGACCCACATCCGTGCCGAAGGGAATTGTGCAGTTGCGGCTCCTATCTGCGGACGGTGTGGTGATTGATGAACGCCAGGTGAGAACATCGCCCCCGCAAGATCGTTTTTATGAAGAAGCTCTTGGCGCAGATTTTCCGGGGGCGTTCGTGCTCAAGCGACGTGATCTCACTACCGCCTTGCCCGCCCTGGTCATTCTTGGCGGATCAGAGGGCGGCGTAACAAGCGCGCGGGCGCAAGCGCCGACTTTTGCGGCGGAGGGATATATTGTCCTCGGCTTTCCCTATTACTCCCCCGCTTGGTTTGGCGACAAGCCTGCGATACCTGAACTTCCCCGGGCGTTTGCCGAGCTGCCCGTTGATTATTTGGAAAGCGCCGTCGAAAAACTGCGCGACCGTCCCGATGTTGATGCGTCCAGCGTCTCTCTCTTGGGCGGCTCAAAAGGGGCAGAGTATGTCCTCCTCGCGGCGTCTCTCATTCCCGATGACAGTGCCGGCGGCGGATTTTGCGCCATTGTCGCCGACGTCCCCACCGATGTGGTGTGGGAAGGGTGGGGCAAATATGAGGCGGCCGAGCGCTATTCTGGTTTTTTGTGGCGCGGTGATGCATTGCCTTTTGTTCCGTATGTTGACATTGAGCGGGTCTGGAATGCCCGTAGCACCGGCGACAATTACACAATGACACAGGCCCATGAAAATGGACGCGCCGCATTTCCCGGCGCCGTCGAAAGCGCCCGCATCCGCGTCGAAGCGATAGACGAGCCCGTGATGGTGATCGGCGGTGACAAAGACACCACCTGGGCGTCCGGAAAACTGTCACGGATCATCGCGGCGCGCCGAACAAAAGCGGGGTTGGAGACAGAGACTTATGTCTACCCGGAAGGGACACACCGCGTCGGCGGCCCCCCCCTGGCCCGACTGTCAGAGGCAAATCTGCGTGCCCGCCTGGAGAACTTTCCAGCAATGATGTCGTTCCTCCGCCGGCATTCAACACGGCCCAACTGCCGTACATAGCCACCTCAGCAAGTAGGGCGGGTCGAGCGCAGCGATACCCGCCATATCGGTGTACCACACAGCGGTTGACAGCAATAACAATATTATGGCGACTGATCGCTGTCTATGCATTACCGATAGAGCGTCTTTCTCCGCGTTCAGCCACTGCAATTGGCACAGTTCAATCAGAATGATTTATACACCGACATATCGAGGGGCCATATGAATGGCGCTGTTCGACTTAGCATGCATCAAAAAAGAATATGACAGACCGGTGAGCGGCAAGCCGGAACATTGGCGCCCTCACCATATCAGCAAAATCTAACGGCGGGTGTCGCTGCGCTCGACCCGCCCTAGCTTCTACCTGCTTCCGGCGCGAAAATCCGAGCACATCTTTTGTTTTAGCACAAAGCACCCCACCCATCAATTCACGGGTCGGTCCTCCGCCACCACTTCATCAGTAGGCGGTTGGTTCGGTTGGGCGAGGTCATCCAACATCTCCCGCACGCCGTCGAGGATTTGCGCGCTGGAGGTGTGGTGGAGGCCGTGGCCTTCGTCTTCGATTAAGACGAGGCTACTGTTTTGTAGCTGTTGGTCGAGGATATAGCTGTGGATGGTTGGGCTGACCGTCACATCGTGCGTACCCGCATAAATCAGCGTTGGCACCATTAGCGTGTCATAACGCGCGACCATGTCAGCGATCTGTGGCTTTAGATTGGCGATATCGGCGGCGTTGGCCTTGAAGTCTTTTGGCCGAAACAAGAGCGGCAAGCCGGTGTCTTCGATGTAGTTTTCCGGCGGTTGGCGCGGCCAGAAGGCGCCGCCAGCGCTGTCACGCAATTTCAGGGGACCCATCAGGGGCACCAGCGCGCGGCGCAGGAAAAAGCCCAGCACCGGTACCTGCGACGCCTCATTATACCAAACAACCCCGCCCGGCCATTCGTGGGAAACTGGCGCCAGCAGCACAAGCCCCGCCATTTCATCCTGGTACTGAAGAGCGTAAGAGAGCGCAACGATGCCCCCAAAGCTCTGTCCGAGGATGACCGGATTTTCAATCTCTAGCTTTTGCAAAGCGTCATGGATCAACCGTGCCTGTTCTGCAACGCGGTACCCCTGATCAGGGCGGGATGAATAGCCCCGGCCCGGCCGGTCAAAAATCAATACCCGCGTATCGGCTGACAACCCGTCGCCAAGGGCAACTTTCATATCTTTCAGATTGGCACTTGCCCCATGGAGGAGAACAACCGGTGGGCGACCACTATCCACCGGGCCAATATCCACATAATGCAGACGCGTCTTCCCCGCCTCCACATAGGCCCCGATGGGCGGATGGGCGCGTTCAATCTGCCACGTGGTACACCCGGCCAACGCCATCAAAATAAAAATGATTGTTATAAAGACGATTAGATATCGCATGCCATGCCCCGAGGCTTTTAAGACCTTAAGCGGCCTTGATAATGTCCAGAAAGTCAGCGGCTTTTAAACTGGCCCCGCCCACCAGCGCGCCGTTCACATCGTCAATGGCGAGAATCTCCGCCGCATTGGCGGGCTTAACAGATCCGCCATAAAGGATGCGCGTTGTGCGGCTCACATGACCGCGGATATGGCGGTGCATTTGCGCAATATCCTCGGCGCTGGCGGTCAGGCCCGTGCCGATAGCCCAAACCGGCTCATAGGCCACAACAATCGCATCGGTATTGGTGCGGGGCATGGAGCCCAAAAGTTGCTCATCAACAACTGTTTGCGCCTGACCGGCCTGGCGTTGCGCGGCGCTTTCCCCCACGCAGATAATGGGTGACAAACCGGCGGCGATGGCCGCCTCGGCCTTTTCCCGAACCACATCATCGCCCTCGCCGTGGTCGGCCCGGCGTTCGGAATGGCCGACAATCACGTGGGTTGCCCCCGCCTCCACCAGCATTTCGGCGCTGATATCCCCCGTATGAGCACCGGCGCGCCTGGCATGGCAATCCTGTCCGCCAATCCCGATGGCGCTGTCGGCACAGCGTTGTGCCGCGTCGCTAATCAGGGTGAAGGGCGGGCAGATCAAGATATCGCACGCCTCATCGACGGCCCCGCGCTGGGCCTCGCGCACCAGGTCAATCTCGGTGAGACTGGCCGCCAAGCCATTCATTTTCCAGTTGCCAGCCACAAGCGGTTTGATCATGCCGGTTGTTCCTTGCGCGTTTGGTTGGGCGCGACCGTTGAGCGGTGCGCGATCCTTTTGCCGAAGACATTGTCATAGGGCCACGGGCGTGAACGCGCAAATTCGCCAATGCCGCCGTCGGCGTTTCGGGGCATCACCCACCGCCATTTCGGCTCAACTTTGTGAAGAATAATTGCTAGTCTTTGGCCGCGCTCACGGCGCTTGCCGGGCCCGGCGGCGAAAACGCATCCACACGCGACCACAACAGATCAGGATTGCCATGTTCACGAAGTTTTTTCACGCCCTGAAAACCGCTGGCCTGCCGGTATCCCTGCGGGAATATCTGACGCTGATGGAGGCCATGGAGGCCGACCTCGCCAACCGCGCGGTTGAGGATTTTTACGTCTTGAGCCGCACCACGCTGGTGAAAGATGAGCGCCAGTTGGACAAATTCGATCAAGTGTTCGGGTCAGTGTTCAAGGGCCTGGAAAGCCTCGCCGACGGGGTCGATACCGCAGAGGTGCCCGAGGAATGGCTCCACCTCATGACCCAGAAATATCTCTCGGAAGAAGAAAAAGCCGAAATCGAAAAGATGGGCGGCTGGGACAAATTGATGGAGACGCTGAAAAAGCGTCTTGATGAACAAAAAAAGCGCCACGAAGGGGGCAATAAGTGGATCGGCACGGGCGGCACCTCGCCCTACGGTTCCGGCGGTTATAATCCGGAAGGCGTGCGCATCGGCAATCAAGGTGAGCGCCAGGGCCGCGCGGTCAAAGTCTGGGAAAAGCGGGAATTCCAAAACCTCGATGATGAGGTCGCGCTCGGTACACGGAATATCAAAATGGCACTGCGCCGCCTGCGCCGGTTTGCCCGTAAGGGGGCACCGGACGAATTTGATCTGGGTGGCACTATCGACGCCACCGCGCGTTCGGGCTATCTCGATATCCAGATGCGGCCAGAACGCCGCAATATGATCAAAGTACTGATCTTTTTTGATGTGGGTGGCTCCATGGACCCCTATATCCGGGTTTGCGAGGAATTGTTTTCGGCGGCCCGGGGCGAATTTAAGCATATGGAATATTTCTACTTCCATAATTGCCTGTACGATTATGTCTGGCAGGACAATCGCCGGCGGTGGACAGAGAAAATTCCCACCTGGGATATTCTTCATAAATACCCCCACGACTATAAAGTGATTATTGTGGGTGATGCCTCCATGAGCCCTTATGAAATTACGGTCCCCGGCGGCGCCGTTGAATATTTTAACGAAGAAGCAGGGGCAATCTGGATGCAGCGGCTAACCCAAGTCTACGAGCGGGCGGTGTGGCTTAACCCCACTAGCGAACAAAGCTGGGCCCATGTGGGGTCGATCCAACTTATCCGTGAGCTGATGGAAGAGCGTATGTTTCCGCTTACCCTGAAAGGCATTGACGAGGCAATGTCATCGCTTAGGCGCTAGGGGTCACCGCGGCGCGCGTATGGTGATGGATGTCGCGGATGCGGTTGGCAATTGCCTCGGCATAAACATCAACAAGAATGCTCATATGGTTTTCCCGCGGAAACCGGCCATACCAGCCATAGCCCGAATTCAGCCGTGCCGCTTCAGCATCTGCGGGTTCCATGCCATTGACAACGGTGCACGCAAAGATGGCGAGGGGAAATTGGACCACCGCGCCGCCATCAAGATAATCAGCCTTATGATCAATCGCCAGAACTTCGTCGCGGGCGGTGTCGTGATGGCGTTGACTGGCTAGTGCAGCAACCTGATCGGCGCGGGGCTTGCCCTGTAGCTTGAAATGATTGGGTGCAAACCGCGCCGCCATATCGGCCAGCCCCATGCTCGCGCCGCGCGCGGTTGCCTTGGCAATCCAGTTGAACTGGCGATGGCCGAAATATGTCACCGGTGCCTTGGCAACGCGCGGGGAGACCGCGTCAACAAACACAAGACCGCGCAAATGACCGGGAAACAGCGTGGCAAAGGCATGCAGGCGTAACCCCGCCATGGAATGGCCCACCAGAATGATCGGGCCATCGACACCAATGGCATCGAGAAGACGCACCATCTCCTCAGCATGCCAGTCCGGTGAGGGCGTTTGACCGGGCGGCAAGGGATCGCTAGCGCCCATGCCAGCACGGTCATAAAGACAAACGCGGAAATCGGTCTTTAACGCCTCTTTTAGCCACCAACCATCCGCATAGATACCATAGGCCCCAGCATCGTACAGGATAACGGGTGCACCGGCTGACCCCTCAATACAGGCATGCACCCGGCGCCCCGGTTCAATCTCGATATGTGTAAAGCCAGTCTCAGCCATGGGATTTTATCCCGCTATAAATCGCACTTGGCTTGGAATGCCGCTTTTTAGCAGCGGATACGGAACTTTTCACCAGCCCTTGGGTTCTCTTGCTATCAAAAGGAGACCGGTGTGAAAATTCTAGCATCCCTATTCTCACTCTTACTCTTGCTTAGCGCATGCGAAACGATTGAAGGCGCTGGCCGTGATATCGAAAATGCTGGCGACGCCATCGAAGATGCCGCTGACGGATAATCGCGGATCAGTCGCGCAATAGGTCGTTTACCGACGTTTTCGACCGGGTTTGCTCATCAACCTGCTTAACGATCACAGCACAATAAAGCGATGGCCCCCAATTACTTGTGGGCATCGCATCCGTTGCCGGTATCGTACCGGGCACAACGACCGCGTAGGGAGGCACCTCACCCCGGTGGATTTTTCCTGTCTGGCGGTCAACAATTTTGGTGGAGGCGCCAAGGAAAACCCCCATGGACAGAACCGCCCCTTCTCGGACAATAACGCCCTCGGCAACCTCCGACCGTGCACCGATAAAGCAATTATCTTCAATGATAACAGGATTGGCTTGCAAGGGTTCGAGCACCCCGCCAATCCCCACCCCGCCGGAGATATGGCAATTGGCGCCGATTTGCGCGCACGAGCCAACCGTGACCCACGTATCAATCATTGTACCTGCCCCCACATAGGCGCCAATATTGACAAATGACGGCATCAGCACCGCAGATGGCGCCACGAAAGAGCCCTTGCGCACCGTGGCAGTTGGGACGGCGCGGAACCCAGCCTCGCTAAACTGATCCGCATTCCAACCATCAAACTTGGAGGCAACCTTGTCCCACCAGGGTGCGCCGCCGGGACCCCCGCTGATCAGTTTGTTTGGGGTCAAACGAAAGGACAGCAAAACCGCTTTTTTTAGCCATTGATGGACCGTCCACTGACCATTATCACCGGGCTCACACACCCGCACAGCACCACTATCCATGAGCGCAATGGCGCCATCCACCGCCTCGGCTATACCTGGAACATCGGCCAGGCTATCGCGTTTTTCCCAGCCATCTTCGATGGTCGCTTTCAGGGTTTGATTATTCATAATTGTCTCTTTGGGGGTTTTGGTGTTCGCGCGACGCACACGCATATGGGATAGAAATGTCAGGATGCCAATTTTTGCAAGGCTTGCTCAAGAAATCCAGCAAGGTCCATTGTCTTGTGATCAACATGAGCAAATTGATCATCGGGATGGGCTGGTCTTTTCGCGGCCGGCTCATCGTTGAGCCATTCGGCACGCGAACACACAAGTACCGTGCCCATGCCCATTTTGTGCGGCACGCGAAGATTGTCCGCAATATCTTCAAACATCACCGCGCGGCGTGGATCGAGATCATGGGTTTTAGCAAAGATGTCATAGGGTTGCGCTTTTGGTTTGGGCACATAACCCGCCGCCGCAATATCAAAAATCTCATCGAACAGATTTGCAATCCCCAAGCGCCCGAGCACATTGTCCGCATGTTTCACCGACCCGTTGGTAAACACAAAACGCCGCCCCGGCAGCGCCGCAATCGTAGCCGCAAGGCGTGTGCAGGGGGTAACGGCGCTCACATCAATATCATGAACATAATCCATAAAATCCGTAGGCGGCACATCATGCTCAATCATCAAGCCTGAAAGGGTTGTGCCATATTGCACATAATATTGTTTCTGGATCTTCCGCGCCTGCCCATGGGGCAAGCCCAGGGTCTGTTCCACAAAGCTGGTCATGCGTGCATCAATCTGCGCAAAGAGCTGGCATTCCGCCGGATAAAGCGTGTTATCCAGATCGAAAATCCAGCTATTGATATGGGCAAAATCGGGCATGAGCCATCCTGAGAGGTCGTTGGGCGAAAAGAAGGGGCGCGGGGTTACATTTTGGCAGACGGATATTTGCAGAAGACCAATCCCAGTCTCACCAGAAATGGCCACGGCAAAATTCGCGGGGTGTACGGATTAAAGTGGGGTAATTGCTTCGGCTGGTGATGAGTGATTAACGGGGCCCCTTACGGCGTTGGCGTGGGCGCGAAGGCCCCATCTTCAAAATCATAAGTTGCCACGGGTGAGCCACCGATCTCCACGCGTTTGAACATTGCCACATCAAGGTCCTGGTCAGCGCAGCTTGAGCGGTTATCGGTGCTGAAAATCACATCATTCACACACAGCGATTTATCCCCGCCCAAAAGGACCCGGTCCGGTGACTTGGCGTCACCGCCGCCTAATATGCCGTACACGTAGTAATGATCATGTTCCAGCTCGCCTTTGATCACCTTGATGCATTGGCCGGGGTCCATTTGCCACCAGCCCTCGGTCTTGTAGGATTTTTCCGTATTGGCGGGATAGCCGATTGCCGCCCACACCTCGTCGCTCGACTTATTGCAATAGAAAAACCCGAGTTTGGCGTCATTGGTGTTCGCCTCGTCAATCAGGCTGGAAATGATTTCGTCGTCAATGCTGTTGCCGTCGGGCAGGCCGCGATTTTTTCGATAGGCGGCGATGGCACGTCGCGTTTCCCGGCCCATGGTGCCGTCAATATTATCCACGGGCATGCCCACATCCGACAGCAAACGCTGTACGCCGGCAACTTTGGCCGAATAAACGGTGAGCGTTCTTTTTTCCACGAAGTTCGTCGTGTAGGTGCCGTCGGCGGCATTGGACACCTCCACACTCATAAACGCCCGTTGGTTTTGTGGCTCCTCGCGGCACACCTCTTGATTGCGCAAATTGAAGAACCCGGAATTTTCCACGCAAAGCGCAGTGTCACCGGACCAGGTGCGTTTTGGCCCCTTATGGCCGTCAATCGCCTCGCCAAACACAAAATAGCGCCCCGGCACAACATCATTGGTAAGAACGATTTTGCACTGGCCCGGGTTCATCGGCCACCAACCGCGGGTTGCCAAGCGGTCGCCATCCACATACCCAATGGAGGCCCGCATGGCATAGCTGGTCAGGTTGCAAAGACTGTATTTCGCTTCAGCCGGGGCCGCAAAGACGGTTGACCCCGCCAGCACAGACCAGAAAACTGCTGCGCCAACCAAAAACCGCATATGTCTATCCATAGTGACGATACCCTTGTTTACCTCGCCCCAGCGCCGATATGACCGACCGGATATCTCTACCCGAACCCCCGGCGGGATCAAGGTTGTGTTTGCCGGACGCCCGGACAAGCGCGCCCGGCGCTATGAGATTTGCTCGTGACCCGTGATCAGGTTGGCATCTTATTGCCACTGCCCATTGCCGCGCCGTTTGACTACCGCGTCCCGGTAGGCATGACCCTTGCTGCCGGAGACTGGGTAGAGGTGCCGTTTGGCCCCCGCCAAATGCGCGGCGTTGTCTGGCGCGGGCCGGGCGAAACGGCAAGGGCGCCCGGGGCCGCCCCGACAGGCACCATCGACCCTGAAAAACTCAAATCTGTTGCCCATCATTTTGGCATTCCCCCTTTGAGCATGGCCACGCGCCGCTTCGTGGATTGGGTTGCCAATTACACGCTGTCACCGCCGGGCTCGGTCTTGCGCATGGTGATGCGGGCGGGCGATGGCCTGTCCACCCCGCGGGCAATCCCGGCGGTCCAGCGGGTTACGCCTGCCCCCAGCGCCATTCGGATGACCCCCAAACGCGAGCAGGTGTTGGCGGCGTGCGGGGCCGCGCCCATGGCTATCAAAACCCTGTCAGAAAAAAGCGGGGCGAGTGCAGCCGTCATCCGCGGTTTGGTCACGGCGGGCGCTCTCACGCCGGTGAGCCTTGACCCCGATGCGCCGTTTACGCCCCCCGATCTCGCCCGCAGCGGCAAAGACCTGTCATCGGCGCAAGCCGGCGCCGTGGCGGAAATCGCCGAGCGTCTCTCGCCAACTGCCCCCGGCCAGGACGACCTGGCGCCCAAACCCATCCTGATCGACGGGGTTACCGGCTCCGGTAAGACGGAGGTTTATCTGGAGGCGGCCCGGCTTGCCCTTGCAAATGATCCCGCTGCACAGGTGCTGATCCTCCTGCCAGAGATTGGGTTGACCTTGCCATTTCTCAACCGCATCGAGGCGCGGTTTGGCGCCGCGCCCGCGGCCTGGCATTCCGACATACCGGCCGCTGCACGTCGGCGGGTCTGGCGACGGGTGCTCGATGGTCAGGTGCGCCTCGTGGTTGGGGCGCGCTCCGCGCTTTTTTTGCCGTTTCAAAACCTGCAGATGATCATCGTCGATGAGGAACATGACCCCGCCTATAAGCAGGAGGACGGCGTTATATACCATGGGCGCGATATGGCCGTCGCCCGTGGTAGTCTTGACCGTATCCCAATTGTTCTTGCGTCGGCCACACCGGCCTTGGAGACCATGGTCAATGCACTCGATGATCGGTATTATCGCCTGACCCTGACCCAGCGGTTTGGCGCAGCAACCCTGCCCACGATTGATCTGATTGATTTGCGCGAGACCCCGCCTTCAATATCCAACGGTAATCAGCATCAGGATAAAACGTCATCCCCAACGCGTCAGCCAAGCTGGATCGCCCCGCCCCTTGCCGATGCCATTAGCGAAACCCTGGTTCGGCACGAACAAACGCTCCTTTTTTTGAACCGGCGTGGCTATGCGCCACTGACCATTTGCCGCAAATGTGGGCATCGCATGATGGCGCCCGATAGCGATACCTGCCTCGTGGAGCACCGATTTGAAAACCGGTTGATTTGCCATCATACGGGCTATTCCATCTCCAAACCCAAAGCCTGCCCCCAATGTAATGCCATCGATAGCCTTGCCGCCTGTGGCCCGGGGGTAGAACGTATTGCTGATGAGGTTCGCCGGCGTTGGCCCCATGCGCATACGGAAATTCTGTCCTCTGATCGAACGCAAGGGGCTGGCACCGCCAAGGCCCTGCTTGAGGCCATGCGCGCAGGCGAGATTGATATTCTTGTGGCCACACAGGCCGCAGCGAAGGGGCACAATTTTCCGGGCCTCACCTTGGTGGGGGTGATTGATGCCGATATGGGTCTTTCTGGCGGAGATCTGCGGGCGGCGGAACGCACTTATCAATTGCTTGCCCAAGTGGCCGGGCGCGCCGGACGCGCCGATAAACCAGGCCGCGCTCTGATCCAAACTCACCAGCCGGCAGCACCGGTTCTACAAGCGCTGATTGATGGGGACCGCGATCGCTTTCTTGCCATTGAGGCGGAGGGGCGCATGGCCATGCTGTTTCCTCCCTTTGGCCGACTTGCCGCCATTTTACTCCGTGGCAAGAACGAAAATCAAGTGCGCACCGCCGCCCAAAACCTGCGGCAAGCGGCGCCCCGCACTGACGGTATCGAAATCTGGGGCCCGGCACCGGCACCGCTTTACCGGCTCAACGGCGAGGTGCGGATGCGCATGCTTGTACGCGCGCGGCGTGATCTCAATCTACAAGCCTATTTGCGCGATTGGACCGGCGCCCTAAAAATGCCCGGGGCAGTTCGGCGGACAATCGATATTGATCCGTACTCGTTCATGTGACCATGGCAAGATCAACCATCCCGGAACCAACCTATGGTTTGATCCTCAAGCTGGCATGGCCGGCGGCTATTGCCGCATCGGTCACCCCGCTCTTAGCAATTGTTGATGTGTGGGCGTTGGGCCGTTCTGATCGCCCGCTTGATATTGCGGCGGTTGGGTTGGCGGCAACCATCTTCTCGCTGACCTATTGGACATTCGGCTTTATACGGATGAGTGTGGCGGGCCTGACGGCGCAGGCCGCTGGCGCAGACGATTTTCAAGAGGTCAGGCTGGGGCTCATCCGGGCGCTGACCCTGGGCGGTGCAATTGGTCTCGTTATGGTCTTGCTGCAGACACCACTGGGCGCGGTTGCCTTTCACCTTTTGGGACTGGGCTCAGCGGCGACCGATATGACAGTTGCCGAAGCGCGCCAGTATTTCGATATCCGCATCTGGGGTGCGCCCTTTGCCCTTGCCACCTATGCATGTTTTGGCTGGCTGACGGCACGCGGACGCACCGACTTTCTGATGCTCACAGCGATCATCATGACACTGATGAATTGTGTTCTCGATCTCTATTTTGTGCTCTCCCTGAAACAGGGTGCCGCGGGAATTGCCCTTGGTACCCTTCTGGCGGAGGTCAGCGGCTTTTTTCTCAGCCTGGCTCTGGTGTGGCAGGTTGCCCGGAAAGACCCGGCGGGCAGCAAAGGCCTGTTGTTGCCAGCGCTTTTTAACGGGCCGGCGATCATCCGTATGCTGGGGGTGAACCGGGATATCTTTATCAGAACATTGTTGCTGGCTTTTTCTTTTGCCTGGTTTGTCCAGCGGGGCAGTATTTTTGGTGATGTGACCCTGGCGGCCAATCAGGTTTTGCTTCAGCTTTTTCTCCTTTCCGGGCTCGCCCTGGATGGGACGGCCATTGCCACGGAAACCCTGGTGGGGCAAACGCTTGGGTTGCGCAAAAAAGGTGTGGGCGGCAACGATATGCGCGACCGATTTATGGTCATCGTCCGCCGCAGTTTTGCACTGGCCACGCTCGCAGCCCTCGCGTTCATGGCTTTGTATTTGCTTTTCGGTACGGCGATTCTCCAACGCCTCGTGCCGGATGAAAACGTTTTTACCGAAGTGGTCCGTTATTGGGGATGGATTATCATCAGTCCTCTGATGGTGATGGTGTGTTTTCAGCTCGACGGTATTTTTGTGGGCGCCACCCACGCCCGCGATATGCGCAACAGTATGATTTTGGCAACGGGCATTTTTATCCCGCTTAGCCTGTGGCTACCGACAATGATGGGCAATCACGGCCTTTGGCTCGGTTTTTCGATCTATTTTCTTGCCCGGGCAGTGGGCCTCATGATCGCAATGCCCGCTTTGATCAAGCGCTTCCACAATAAAGCGGCCTAAGGCTTTCCTCTTTATCGCCGGACGAAAACCCGGTCGAGGGCAAGATCGTCGTCAGCCTTGAACGCCAGTAAAACAAGCGTGGCAAAGAAAACAGTGGAGGACGGAAAGAATAACAGATTTGCTCGTGTGCCCTCTTCCCACAAAAACAAGCTTAGGGGGTCAATCAGGTGCTTCCAGATAAAGACAGTGGACACCCCTAAAAACACTGCTTGCACGGGGTAGACCACAAATCGCAACAAACCCACAATAATAAGAAGGCCAAGCGCCATTTCCGCACCGCCGAGGATCAGTTGCGCCAGTTCCCCATCGAGAAGATTATTGTAGTATTTTTCCGAAAGACGAGGCCCGCTTGCCGGGATAAGCAATCGCCGCAGGCCCCACCAGAAAAGAAGTCCGCCCGTGGAAACGCGAAGGAGAAGAAGCGTTAGTGCTTTCATGACTATGCCCTTTATTTGTATACAGAGGAGAGAATAATTTTCCCGCCACGGGGGTTTTAATTGCCAGAAAAATCGCCTGTGAGCGGTGCTGTCCTCATCGCAAACAGTTGGTCGCAAGAACCGCGCCCGGTCAAGGAAACTTTTCGTGAATACGGGGCATCGCCAGTAGGCACAGGCGCGAAACTAACCCCGTAAAACCTTGAAAAAAGGCGAAAAACCCCTAAATCATGGACCAACAAACACAGGCGAGCCGAGGGCGAAAGACCGTGGCAATTGACACCCTATACGGGCAAAAAATTCTGGAGGCGGCGGCCACCATTCCGTCCGCAGAACGTTTACCGTCGCCCGATGCCAGCGCCACAAAGGTGTCGCGGGTATGCGGGTCGTCTCTTACCCTCGATCTTGCCCTAACGGGCGGCGTGGTCAGCAATTATGGCCTGGAGGCCCAGGCCTGCGCCCTTGGCCAGGCTGCCGCGTCGCTAACCGTACAAAACATCATTGGCGCCGACCCAGCATCGCTCTTTGTATTGCGGCGACAGATGCGGGCCATGCTGAAAGAACAGGGCGGCGGCCCCTCGAACCCGCGCTTTGCCGATCTTGGTGCCCTTGCCGCCATCCGCGACTACCCCCAGCGCCACGCGTCAACCCTCCTGATTTTTGATGCCATCGCCGATTGTCTCTTGCAATTGGGCTACCGCGATCCGGCAGAAGATTGCCGCGCGGATTAAGCCTGTATTTGCCGGGCGCAAATCGCCCCCGGACTTTATTTGCCAACCTATCTTTCGCCGCCCTGCCCTGCGTGCCACAAGGTGCCGATGGGTCTGATGCCACGCATATTCACCTGGTTTGAAGGCAAGCTGGAACCGTTTCCGGAGGGCACCCCGCCGCGTGCCCGCATGCCGAACGCGCAAGATTCTGACGAGCAACGGGCTGGCGCGCCGGAAAACCCCTTGCAACCGCCAAAAGGCCTGATCGGCTTTTGCCTATTCTACACACGCGATGCGTTGCCCTGGCTGTTGACCATGTCTTTCCTCTCTGCACTGATTGCGGTGGGCGAGGTTATGCTGTTCGGCTTTCTGGGGCAGCTTGTCGATTGGCTTACCACCATGGGGCGCGAGGATTTCCTGGCCCGCGAGGGCATGACCCTCGCCTTGATGGCGGGGCTGATGCTGCTCGTCTTGCCGGGTATTGATGCGGTCAATACCCTTATCGTGCACCAGACCTTGCTGGGTAATTTGCCGATGATCGCGCGATGGCGCATGCATAAACTTCTCCTTGGTCAAAGCCTTAAATTCTATACGGATGAATTTGCTGGGCGTATCTCCACCAAACTGATGCAAACCGCGCTGGCGGTGCGTGAATCTGTTATGAAGTTTCTCGACATCGCCGTTTACGTCGCCATCTATTTCGCGGCGATGATGGTGATGATCGCCACTGCGGACTGGCGGCTTGTGTTGCCGTTGACGGTTTGGCTTCTGGCCTATGGCGGCCTTGTTCGCTATTTCGTGCCGCGTCTTGAAAAAACATCCCAACGGCAAGCCGATGCCCGGTCGGCCATGACAGGCCGCATTGTTGATAGCTACACCAATATCACGACGGTGAAACTCTTTGCCCACGCAGGCGGGGAACGCGCTTACGCCCGCGAGGGCATGAACACTTTCCTTCAATCTGTACACCCCCAAATGCGGCTCGTGACCCAGTTTCAGGTGCTGGTTTACCTGTTGAATCTCACCGCCGCGGCGAGCGTTGCCGGGATTGGCATATCCTTGTGGCTGCAAGATCAAGTGTCGGTGGGCGCCATTGCCACGGCGGTTGCGCTCACCCTGCGGATTAATGGCATGTCCCAATGGATCATGTGGGAGGTCTCCGCCCTTTTTGAAAATATTGGCACCATCCATGATGGCATGGCGATGTTGAATAAATCCGTAGACGTTGTTGATCGGCCGGATGCGCATTCTTTGGCGCCAACCGGCGGCGCCATCACCTTCGACGCCATCAGCTTTCATTATGGCAAAGACAAAGGTGTGATCGAAGAGTTGTCGCTCGCCATTGGGGCGGGGGAAAAAATCGGGCTTGTGGGCCGGTCGGGTGCTGGCAAAACAACGCTGACCAATCTGTTGTTGCGGTTTTACGACGTGGAAAAAGGCCGTATTCTGATCGATGATCAGGACATTGCCAGTGTGACCCAGGATAGCCTGCGTGCGCATATTGGCATGGTGACGCAAGATACCTCTCTCCTCCATCGATCAATCCGCGAGAATATCGCCTATGGCCGCCCCGATGCCCGCGACGAGGAGATCCGCCGCGCCATTGAGCGGGCAAGCGCTGATCAGTTTATCTATGAGCTTGCGGACCAAAAAGAACGCACCGGGCTCGATGCCCATGTGGGTGAACGCGGGGTGAAACTCTCCGGTGGTCAACGCCAGCGTATCGCCATCGCCCGCATCTTCCTCAAAAACGCGCCTATCCTGATCCTTGACGAAGCCACCTCCGCCCTCGATTCGGAGGTGGAGCAAGCCATTCAGGAAAACCTCTTTGCCCTGATGGAAGGCAAAACCGTCATCGCCATCGCCCACCGCCTCTCCACCATCGCACAAATGGATCGCCTGATTGTTCTCGACCAGGGCCAGATCGTGGAACAGGGCACCCACGAGGACCTGACCAAGGCTGGTGGTCTGTATGCGGACCTCTGGGCACGTCAATCCGGAGGTTTTCTCGGCGGCGCTGACAAGGTTGCCGCCGCAGAATAAGAAAGACGAGGGTTTTCAAGGCGTATTTCTCGGCACGCGGGACGCCACCCAATTCTATGGTGACCTCAAACCCGCCTCCCCGCGACTTGATCGCGGGGAGGCGGGGTGCGCCGTCTACGGAGGGTTATGGATAGACCGCCTTAATGGTAACGCCATGGACCCCGTGGTCAAGCCACGGGGCAGCGTCGATGGTTCTGGAACAGCGTAAACCCCCGGCCACCGCAATATTTACAGCCCGGTTGGGTATTAAATTGTATACTGAGTAAAACGATATCTACTCCCACTGCTTGTCATGGGGTAGGGGAGATGCCGAATTCAATATCTTTTGACGACCGCTTTGAGGTGGCACGTTGGGAACACAGCTACTGATTTCAGTGCTCGGGATATCGTCAGAATTCTCGTCTTCGGGCTCAAGGGCCGGCATGTCCATACCCGCACCGGGACCCGGATGATCACGCTTAAACGCTGGTGGTAGGGCAAAT